>NZ_OLKL01000032.1 GCF_900291015.1 Pseudomonas persica | reverse complement strand
GGTACCGCCGAGCCGAACAGCACGGTGACCCTCACCGACGGCAGCGGTAATCCGATCGGCCAGGCAACGGCCGATGGCAGCGGCAACTGGAGTTTTACACCGGGCAGCCCGTTACCCAACGGCACTGTGGTCAACGCTACGGCGAGCGACCTGGCCGGCAACACCGGCCCGGCAGCGACGGTCACCGTCGACTCCAGCGCGCCAGCTGCGCCAGTAATCAATCCGAGCAACGGCGTGACCATCAGCGGTACAGCTGAAGCCGGTGCCACCGTGACCCTGACCGATGGTGGCGGCAGCCCGATCGGCCAGATCACCGCCGATGGCAGCGGTAACTGGAGCTTCACCCCTGGCACGCCGTTGGCCAACGGCACCGTGGTGAACGCCACTGCAACCGATCCGACCGGCAACACCGGTCCGCAGGCTTCCACCACGGTAGACGCGGTGGCCCCGGCCGCACCAGTGGTCGAGCCAAGCAATGGCATGGAAATCAGCGGTACTGCCGAAGCCGGCGCAACGGTCATCCTCACCGACGGTGGCGGCAACCCGATTGGCCAGACCACCGCCGACGGCAGCGGCAACTGGAGTTTCACTCCAGCCACACCGCTGGCCAACGGCACGGTGGTCAACGCCGTGGCCCAGGACCCGGCTGGCAACACCGGCCCGCAGGGCAGCACCACGGTGGATTCGGTTGCACCCGCCGCGCCAGTGGTCAATCCGAGCAACGGCGCCGTGCTCAACGGTACCGCCGAGCCGAACAGCACCGTGGCCCTCACCGACGGCAGTGGTAATCCGATCGGCGAAGTCACCACCGACGGCAGTGGCAACTGGACCTACACCCCGATCACGCCGCTGCCCGATGGCGCCGTCGTCAACGCCACGGCNACGGCCGATAGCAGTGGCAACTGGACCTACACCCCGACCACGCCGCTGCCCGATGGCACCGTGGTCAACGCCACGGCGACCGATGCTGCCGGCAATACCAGCAATCCTGGTAGCACTACCGTGGACTCGTCGCTGCCGTCGATTCCGCAGGTCGAGCCGAGCAACGGCTCGGTGATCAGCGGTACCGCCGATGCAGGCAACACCATTATCCTGACCGATGGCAACGGCAACCCGATCGGCCAGGTCACCGCCGACGGTAGCGGCAACTGGTCGTTCACACCCGGCATACCGTTGCCGGATGGCACCGTGGTCAACGCCGTGGCGCGTAACCCCGGTGGGACCGAGAGTGCGCCAGCGGTCATTACCGTGGACGGCGTGGCGCCGGCCGCGCCAGTGGTCGAGCCAAGCAATGGCACGGAAATCAGCGGTACTGCCGAAGCCGGCGCGACTGTCATCCTGACCGACGGTGGCGGCAACCCGATCGGCCAGACCACCGCCGACGGCAGNACTGCCGAAGCCGGCGCGACTGTCATCCTGACCGACGGTGGCGGCAACCCGATCGGCCAGACCACCGCCGACGGCAGTGGCAACTGGGCCTTCACGCCTGTGACGCCGCTGGTCAACGGCACGGTCATCAATGCCGTGGCCCAGGACCCGGCTGGCAATACCAGCGGGCCAACCAGCGTCACGGTTGATGCCATCGCCCCAGCCGCACCGATCATCAACCTGAGCGACGGCAGCAGCCTCAGCGGTACCGCCGAGCCGAACAGCACCGTGACCCTCACCGATGGCAGCGGTAATCCGATCGGCCAGGCGACGGCCGATGGTAGTGGGAACTGGAGCTACACCCCCGCGACACCGCTGGCCGACGGCACTGTGGTCAACGCCACGGCGAGCGACCCGGCCGGCAATACCGGCCCAGCCGCGACGGTCACCGTCGATTCCAGCGCGCCGGCTGCGCCGGTAATCAATCCGAGCAACGGTGTGACCATCAGCGGTACCGCTGAAGCCGGTGCTACCGTCACCCTGACTGATGGCAGCGGCAACCCGATCGGCCAGATCACCGCCGATGGCAGCGGCAACTGGAGCTTCACCCCTGGCACGCCGTTGGCCAACGGTACTGTGGTGAACGCCACGGCGACCGACCTGACCGGCAACACCGGTCCGCAGGCTTCCACCACGGTGGACGCGGTGGCCCCGGCCGCGCCAGTGGTCGAGCCAAGCAATGGCACGGAAATCAGCGGTACTGCCGAAGCCGGCGCGACTGTCACCCTGACCGACGGTGGCGGCAACCCGATCGGCCAGACCACCGCCGACGGCAGTGGCAACTGGGCCTTCACGCCTGTGACGCCGCTGGTCAACGGCACGGTCATCAATGCCGTGGCCCAGGACCCGGCTGGCAATACCAGCGGGCCAACCAGCGTCACGGTTGATGCCATCGCCCCAGCCGCACCGATCATCAACCTGAGCGACGGCAGCAGCCTCAGCGGTACCGCCGAGCCGAACAGCACCGTGACCCTCACCGATGGCAGCGGTAATCCGATCGGCCAGGCGACGGCCGATGGTAGTGGGAACTGGAGCTACACCCCCGCGACACCGTTGCCCGACGGCACTGTGGTCAATGCCACGGCGAGCGACCCGGCCGGCAATACCGGCCCAGCCGCGACGGTCACCGTCGACTCCAGTGCGCCAGCCGCACCGGTAATCAATCCGAGCAACGGCGTGACCATCAGCGGTACAGCTGAAGCCGATGCCACCGTCACCCTGACCGATGGCAGCGGCAACCCGATCGGGCAGACGACCGCCGACGGCAGCGGCAACTGGAGCTTCACCCCTGGCACGCCGTTGGCCAACGGCACCGTGGTGAACGCCACGGCGACTGACCCAACCGGCAACACCGGTCCGCAGGCTTCCACCACGGTGGACGCGGTGGCCCCGGCCGCACCGGTGGTCGAACCGAGCAACGGCAGCGAAATCAGCGGCACCGCCGAGCCGGGCAGCACTGTCACCCTGACCGATGGCAGCGGCAACCCGATCGGCCAGACCACTGCCGACGGCAATGGCGACTGGAGCTTCACCCCGGCCACACCGCTGGCCAACGGCACGGTGGTCAACGCCACGGCGACCGATCCAGCTGGCAACACCAGCGGGCAGGGCAGCACCACCGTTGACGCCGTAGCCCCAGCCGCGCCGATCATCAACCCGAGCAACGGGGTGGTGATCAGTGGTACCGCCGAAGCCGGCGCCAAGGTGATCCTCACTGACGGCAGCGGCAACCCGATCGGCGAGACGACCGCCGACGGCGGTGGCAACTGGGCCTTCACGCCAGGGACGCCGCTGGTCAACGGCACGGTCATCAACGCCGTGGCCCAGGACCCGGCCGGCAATACCAGCACCCCAGCGACCAGCACCACGGTGGACACAGTCGCCCCCGGCCAGCCGACGATCGACCCGAGCAACGGGGTGGTGATCAGTGGTACCGCCGAAGACGGGGCCAAGGTGATCCTCACCGACGGCAGCGGCAATCCGATCGGCGAGACGACCGCCGACGGCAGCGGCAACTGGTCGTTCACGCCCGGTACGCCGCTGGCCAACGGCACGGTGATCAACGCCGTGGCCCAGGACGCGGTCGGTAACACCAGTGCCCCAGTGGTCAGCACCACGGTAGACGCGGTCGCCCCCGGCCAGCCGACGATCGACCCGAGCAACGGTACCGAGATCAGTGGTACCGTTGAAGCCGGGGCCAAGGTGATCCTCACCGATGGCAGCGGCAACCCGATCGGCGAGGCGACCGCCGACGGCAGTGGCAACTGGGCCTTTACGCCTGCAACCCCGCTGGCCAACGGCACAGTGATCAACGCCGTAGCCCAGGACCCGGCCGGCAATACCAGCGGGCCGACCAGCGTCACCATTGACGCCATCGCCCCGACGGCGCCGACGATCGACCCGAGTAACGGTACCGAGATCAGTGGTAGCGCTGAGCCCGGCGCCACCGTCATCCTCACCGATGGTGACGGCAACCCGATCGGCCAGACCACCGCCAACGGCAGTGGCGACTGGAGCTTCACCCCGGCCACGCCGCTGGCCAATGGCACAGTGGTCAACGCCGTGGCCGAGGACGCCGCCGGCAACACCAGCGGCCCGGCCAGCACCACGGTTGACACGGTGGCGCCGTCGGCGCCGCTGCTGAGCATCAGTGCCGACGGTGCGCTGCTGACCGGTACCGCCGAGCCGAACAGCCAGGTGCGCATCGTGATCGACGGCGATACCGCCAACCCGATCACGGTGAATGTCGACGGCAGCGGCAACTTCAGCCTGCCGTTCGCGCCGCCGCTGATCACTGGCGAGCTGATCGCCGGGGTCGCTGTGGACGCTGCCGGCAACCTAAGCGGTCCGGCGACGATCAACGCGCCGGACCTGGCACCACCGACCATCAGCGTGCCGGAGGCCGCCGATAGCTGGATCAACGCTGCCGAGATCAGCGACGGTATCCAGGTCGACGTGGCGATCCGTCCGACCATGCAAGTCGGCCAGGTGATCACCGTCGCGTTCGCCGGGCAGAACGGTTACGAGACGCAGGCAACGCATACCATCACCGCCGGCGATATCCTGGCAGGCAGCGTCACCGTGACCATTCCCCCTGGTGATGGCATGGGGCCGTTCCCGGAGGGCGCTTCGACCGTCACTGCCGATATCAATGGCGGTAGCGCGTCGAACCTGGTGCCGTTCACTGTCGACACCGTCCCGCCTGCGACGCCGGTGCTGTCGCTGGTGGGCAGCATCCTGACCATCTCCACCGATCCGGGAACCGAACTGACGGTCACCGTGGACGTCGGCGGGGTCACCGCCACCGCCACGGTGACTGCCGACAACAGCGGGCTGGCGTCACTGAACCTGCTCACCGACCTGGACATCGACCTTACCCTGGACCAGTTGCTCAATGCCCAGGTCTCGGTGATCGGCCAGGACCCGGCCGGCAACCCGAGCAATGTGGCGACCATCGGCGTCGGTAGCAGCATCGAACAGCCAGTTACCATCGGCAACTTCGGTGTCGATGTCAGCCTCAACCCGCTGAGCCCGCGGTTCGGCTTCAGCGGCACCACCGAGCCTGACTCCAGCGTGGTGATCCGTGTCATCACCCCGGCGCTGAATGTCGAGCTACTGCCGATCCAGGCGGACAGCTCCGGCAACTTCTCGCTGAACCTGCTGAGCCCGACCGTCCTCACCCAGTTGGGGTTGAACATCACCGATATCCTCAACCTCGGTTCGCAGATCTCGTTCAACCTCGTCGCTACCGACACCAACGGCAACGACAGTGCGGCCTACGGCATCACCCTGACCCCCAACGGGCTGTCGCTGAACATCGGCCAGATCGACGTCAACGGTACCGCCGGGGACGATGTCATGTCCGGGGCGAACGGTAGTTCGGAGCACATCAACGGAGGTGATGGCAGCGACCTGATCTTCAACGTGGGGACCGGCGACCAGGTAGTGGCCGGCGACGGCAACGACGCCATCCAGATCACCGCGACCGACTTCACCAGCATCGACGGCGGTGCGGGCTTCGACACCCTGATCCTGGCCGACGGCATCGATCTCGACTACAACGCCGTCGGCGTCGGTACGCTCTCCAACATCGAGCGTATCGACCTCGGCAGGGGCGACTCGGGGAGCGTGCTGACCCTGACCGCGGCGGAGGTCGACGCCATCACCGATGGCAACAACATCCTGCAGATCACCGGCGAGAACAATGACACCCTCAACGTGGTGGGTGCCGTGAATACCGGGACCACCCAGCAGGTCAACGGCATTACTTACGATGTCTACAACTTTGGCAGCAGTACCCTGCTGATCGAGGACAACACGGTACAGGTCGTGGTCTGATGCGCGGCCTGTCCGTGCTCAAGGGAAAGCGCCGTGGCGCGGGAGCCCTGTGGCTCCTGTGCCTCGGGCTGCCGTTGTCCGCCGCGGCCATCCCTCTCGACCAGGCGGTGCGGGAGGGATTGGCGATCCACCCCCAGGTGCGTTCGGCGATGGCTGAAGCGGATCGTGCGGGCACCGAGGTGGAGATCGCCAAGGGCGGCTATTACCCCTCTGTCGCCATGTCCGGAGGGCCGCAGGAGTTCGACGTTGGCGAGGTCGTCTACGACGTCACCGTATCGCAGATGCTGTATGACTGGGGACGGGTGACGAGCAAGGTCGACAGCGCCAGTGCAAGCCAGCGCAAGCTGTCCGAGGCGGTGCTGGTGGCGCGCGACGATGCGGCGCTGGATATCGTTGAGACGTATCTCGACGTGCTTGCCTCGGAGCGCCGGGTGGAGACGGTGCGCCAGCACATCCAGCGCCTCGACGGCATCCGCGAGATGACCCAGGCACGCGGTAGCGACGGTTACGCCGACCGCAGCGAACTGGACCGTGCCAACCTCGAGCTGTCGCGCGCCCAGGAACAGCTGTCGCTGGAAAAGGGCAACCTGCAGGACGCGCGCAACCAGTATGCGATTCTGGTTGGCCAGGACCCTTCCGAACTGGTGGAACCCGAACCGATGTCGCTGCAGCGCTACCTGGCTGCCAGCGACGTGGCGCGGGTGATCCGCGAGTCGCCGTTGCAGCGCAAGGCGTTGGAGGACGCCAATGTGGCCGAGGCGCAAGTCCGCGAGGCCAAGGCTTCGCTGCTGCCGCAGTTGAACCTGGAGGCCTCCGCGCTGCGCCGGGAGATTGGCGGTCGGCCGGAAAGCGACTCGGTGATGTCACTGCGCTTTCGCATGGACACCTTCCAGGGGCTTTCCAACTTTCGTCGGCCGACCGCTGCGCAACAGCGCCTGGAGTCGGCGCGATGGACGGCCGATGCGATGCAGCGTGATATCCGCCGGCAGTTGCAGACGCTGTTCGACAACGGTGACACGCTGCGCTGGCGGGAACAGTCGCTGAGCCAGCAGGTGACAGAGTCGGAGCAGGTTGGCGAGCTGTACCGCGAGCAGTTCGAGGTCGGCCGGCGCGACGTGATCGACTTGCTCAACGTGCAGCGTGAACGGTTCGAGGCCGAGCGGCAGTTGATCAATCTGCACATCGAGCGCAAGCGCATCGAGTACCGGGCGGCCGCGCAGGTCGGGCTGCTGGGGGCACTACTGGAGAATCGGTTGAATCATGGAAGTTGAACAATCCCCGGATAATGTCGTGACCCTGAACCACGACGACCCGCTACGCCAGGGCCTGCTGCTGTTGTGCAGGCAACTGGGCCGGCCACTGGGCGACGCCGAACTGGTCGACGGCCTGGCACTGGAGCACGGACGCCTGCCGCTGCGCCTGGTCGCTCGTGCACTGCGCCGCGCCGACATCACTGCCAAGGTCGCGGAGCTGCCGTTGCAGCAGATGGACGCCTACCTGCTGCCGGCCCTGCTGCTGCTCGACGATGGCCGCAGCCTGCTGCTGGTTGGCGTCGAGGACGAGCAGTGCGAGGTACTGGTGCCGCAGAGCGACGGTGGCAGTGAATGCATGGCGCTGCCCGCTCTGGAGGCGCTTTACAGTGGCACCGCGGTGTTCGCCAAGTGCCGCTACCGCCCCGACGGGCGGGTGGGCGACTACGCCAGCGGCCTGCCGGAACACTGGTTCTTCGGGCCACTCAAGCGGCTCTGGCGCTCCTATGCGGAAGTCACCGCGGCGGCCCTGGTGGCCAACGTCCTGGCCGTCGCCTCGGCGCTGTTCGCCATGCAGGTATACGACCGCGTGGTGCCCAACGCAGCCTTCGATACCCTATGGATACTCGCCAGCGGCGTGGCCCTGGCGATCATCGTCGACGGGATATTGCGGATCCTTCGAGGGCATTTGCTCAACGTGCTCGGCAAACGCCTCGACCTGCAACTGTCGAGCCTGCTGTTCGCTCGCGTGCTGAGTACCCGGATCGCCGCCAAACCGGCGTCGATGGGGGCGTTCAGCACCCAGGTGCGTGAGTTCGAGTCGGTCCGCGAGTTCTTCACTTCGTCAAGCGCCGCGCTGATCAGCGACCTGCCGTTCGTGGTCATCTTCCTGTTGATCATTGCCGTGATCGGTGGCCATGTGGTCTGGGTGCCGCTGGTGGCCTGCTTGTTGATGCTGTTGCCGGGGCTGCTGACCCAGCGCCTGCTGGGGCACCTGTCGCGGCAAAACCTGCGCGAGGGGGCGATGAAGAACAGTGTACTGCTGGAAGCCTTCGAACACCTGGAGACGGTCAAGGCCGCGCGTGCCGAAGGCCGCTGCCGCCAGCAGTGGGAGACGCTCACCGGGGAACTGGCCGGTACCGCGATGAAGACCCATGCCCTGGCCTCGACCCTCAGTTACTCGGCCAGCATCGTCCAGCAGCTGTGCTATGTCGGGGTGGTGGTGTTCGGTGTCTACCGGATAAGCGACGGGGCGATGACCGTCGGTGCCCTGGTGGCCTGTTCGATCCTTGCCTCGCGGGCCATCGCCCCCTTGTCCCAGGCTGCCGCCATCCTCGGCCGCTGGCAGCACACCAAGGTGGCACTGGAGGGCCTCGACCAGCTGATGTCGGCCGAGCAGGAGCGCCCGGTCGGCAAGCGCTTCGTGCACCGCGAGCGGCTCCACGGGCATTACCGCCTGGAGGCGCTGCGCCTGGCCCACGGCGACAGCCCGCCGGTGGTCGACGTGCAGGCGTTGAGCATCCAGGCCGGCGAGCGGGTGGCGCTGCTTGGCGGCAACGGTGCCGGCAAGTCGACCCTGCTGCGGCTGCTCAGCGGCCTGCTCGACGCGCAATCCGGCCGGCTGTTGCTGGACGACATCGCCCTGAGCCAGCTCGACCCGGCCGACCGCCAGCGTGGCATTGGCTACTTGCCGCAGGACGTGGCGCTGTTCCACGGCAGCCTGCGCGAAAACCTCAATCTGGCGAACGCCGCGCTGGGCGACGAGGAACTGCTGGAAGCCCTCGATGGCGTAGGGCTGGGCACCTTCGTACGCGTTCATCCGCTGGGCCTGGACATGCCGATCCTGGGCAACGCCAGCCTCTCCGGCGGCCAGCGCCAGGCGGTGGGGTTGGCCCGGGTAATACTGCAGGACCCGCCGATCCTGCTGCTCGACGAGCCGACCGCGGCCTTCGACCAGAACAGCGAGAAACAGGTTATCGACTACCTGCAGAAGTGGCTGGGCCGGCGCACCCTGATCATTACCACCCACAAGAAAAGCGTGTTGGCGCTGGTGGACCGTGCAGTGGTCCTGCGCAACGGCCAGGTGATCATGGACGGCCCACTGAACCAGGTGGTGCTGGGCAATCAGGTGCAGGCGCCGCAGGTCGCCGAAGGAGCTGGCCATGGCTACTGAAATGTGCTCTGTACCGCTGCGTCGGCAGTTGGCCGATCCCTTGCTGGCGACCACTCATCCGGTCTATCGCCCGCTGCTCTGGACTTTGCTCGGCAGTGTCGTGCTGTTCGTTGCCTGGGCCGCCTGGGCGGAGCTCGATGAGGTGACGCGCGGCGACGGGCGCGTAGTACCGTTCAGCCGTATCCAGAAGATCCAGAGCCTGGAAGGGGGCATTCTCGACCGTCTGCTGGTGCAGGAAGGTGACCTGGTGGAGGTCGGCCAGCCGCTGCTGCGCCTCGACGAGACGCGTTTTCTCACCAATTTCCAGGAGTCGGCCAACCAGGCCGGGGTGCTGCGGGCGGCCATCGCCCGGCTTGACGCTGAGGTGCTGGGCAAGGCGACCATCGAGTTCCCCCCGGACATCGATCCGCAGGGGCCGCTGGCGCGTTCCGAGCGCGAGCTGTTCAAGTCGCGGCGGGACAAGCTGCTCGAAGGCAGCCAGGCGATCCAGAGGCAGATCAGCCTGGCCCAGAGCCAGCTCGACCTGGTCCGCCCGCTGGTGGCCAAGCGTGCGGTGAGCCAGATGGAGGCTCTGCGGCTGAGCCAGGACATTGCTACCCTCAACGGCAAGCTGACCGAGCTGAAGAGCAGCTACTTCCAGGACGCCTACACCGAGCGCTCACAGCGCAAGGCCGACCTCAGTGCGCTGGAACCGATAGTCCAGCAGCGCCAGGACCAGTTGCGCCGTACCGGGATCGTTTCGCCGGTGCGTGGGCGGGTCAACACCGTGTTGATCAACACCCGTGGCGGGGTGATCCAGCCCGGCGAGGCGATCATGGAAGTGATTCCGGTGGAGGACCGCCTGCTGGTAGAGGCCAGGATCAAGCCGCGCGACGTGGCCTTCCTGGTGCCGGGCATGCCGGCCAAGGTGAAGATCACCGCCTACGACTTCAGCATCTATGGCGACCTCAAGGGCACCCTGGAGCAGATCAGCGCCGACACCATCGAGGAGGACACACCCCACGGCAAGGAGTCGTATTACCAGGTGCTGATCCGCACTGACGGTAGCCAGCTCAGGCGCGGCGAGGAGGTGCTGCCGATCATTCCCGGCATGGTTGCCGAGGTGGATATCCTCAGCGGCAAGCGCAGCGTCCTCAATTACTTGCTGCGCCCGCTGATCAAAGCCCGTCTCTATTGAGCCGTGTCGCAGCGTATGCAGCCAGGCGTTTGGAACGGGAATTGCTGCTTCCCTGAAAACCTGTGCATTTGGGGATACGGCCATGTTTCCAGAAGATCTGTACGTCATGTTCCTCTTCGCCGTTGCCGTGCTGGCTCTTGATGTGGCAGCCATCGTGCTCTACCGGGGGGCCAAGCCCTGACCCCGCGTTTGGGGACTTTCACCCTCAACCGGGTTTTGGTCTACAGTGCTGGGACGTCTCTCGTGTAAGGACACAGACATGGCAAAGCGTCGATGGGCAGTTATCGCGACCTCAATCGCGCTGGCAGTGGGGCCTGCGCTCACTTATGCCGACCCGGGTAACGGTAAAGGGCAGGGCCATGGCAAGGGCCAGCACGGTCAAGGTCACGGTGCCGCGTATGGTGGCCCGTCGATCAACCGTGGCGATGTGCTTGGCATTCTCGACGGGCACCGCAACTACTGGAGCGCAGGGCCGGCGCTGCCCCCCGGCATCCAGAAGAACCTGGCCCGTGGCAAACCACTGCCGCCGGGTATCGCCAAGAAGCTGGATGGCAGGCTGCTGGGGCAGCTCCCTCATTATGATGGCTATGAATGGATGCAGGCGGGTGCGGACTTGATTCTGGTGGCAGTCGCTACAGGGATCATCTACGAGGTGTTGAACGGCGCGCTGGATTGAGCTGGCGCAATCCCTGTGGGAGATCGCCCAGCCTTTGGGCTGCGCTGTCGCGTAGGGAACCGAGTTCGCACGCGGTGCGCGTATCCTGTGGGAGCGGCTTTAGCCGCGAAGAATCCAACGCGGTGCATGGCACCGGCTGCGCCGGTGTTCGCGGCTAAAGCCACACACACACAGAGGCACTGCTAATTCAATGAGTGATGTGCAGTTCCATGAGCGATCACCCAGCCCTTCCGGGCTGCGCATGACTTTAGATCTGCACTGACATCGAGATCTAGAACAGCATTCGACGACTGTGAACTGACAGCGCAGCCCAAGGGGCTGGGTGATATCCCACAGGGTCAGGTGTTCTCATGCACTTGCAGCACTGAACCCTTGTCGTCCGTCACCAGCAATCCGCTGGTTTGCCTGCCTTCTGTCTGCTGCTCGGCGAGCGGCACATCGGCATTGCGAAAAATGCTATGGCCTTGTTCACCGGTCTTCAGGGTGACAAGTTTGCCATTCTGATAAAAGAAGCGCGTGCTGGCGGTGTTCTGTTGCATGGCGGGTGCTCCGATGTCGGTGGGAGTTACACTTTCTCAGCGTACGCTCATCCACGCCACTGGCAGAAATATCAGGTGGTGCCCTGCAAACCCTGGCAGGCATCGTCCCATCAACTTTGGTTGATTGGTATCTGGTTGTAACCACCCGTTAGAATGCAGCGTATCCTTGATGGTCAATTGCAAATGCCTACGTTTCGTATCTTTCTCGCTTCTGTGCTAGTTGCCAGCCTTGCCGGCTGCGCAACCCCTGGCAAACCCACTGCCAGCAAGCTGACCCACAAATCACCCCAGCAGTATGCCGCCTGCGTACTGCCCAAGTGGCAAGCGCTGTCGCCGCAGGCCACGCAGAAATCGATCGCCCACGGCTACCGGCTGACGGCACCCAGCGCCGTGGCATCCGACGATGTGCTGGACGTAGTCGATTCTCGCGAGGGCAGCCGCGCGACGTTCTACAAGGGCAGCTTCCTGTCTGGCGACAAATTGCGCCAGGCTGCCAAGGAATGCCTGGACTGAATCAGTAGCCCGAGCCGCTAGAGCCGCCCATGCTGGGCAGACGGGTCTTGCGCTGGGCATTGCTCCACTCGGCGCAGGTCATGAACGCGGTATTGTCCACTTTGCCGGCGCCGTCGAAGCTGACGCTGTAAGGTTGCCGGTTGTCGGCCTTGCTCAGCATGTAGTCGAAGCAGGTGCCGGGCACCACGCTGCGCGCGGTCTCGGCATCGGGCTTGCCGCCGATCTGCACGACCTGGTCTTTGCTCATGCCGGTGTCTACTTTGGCCACCAGCGGTTGGTCGTGGTATAGCGCGGAGTTGGAGGAGCAGGCGGATAACGCGATCAGTGCGAAGATCAGCGCGTGAAAGGGTTTGTGCATGGCAGTGCTCCGGTAGAGGATGCCGATGAGGGCAGGTGCTGCGGATCGTGGAGCTGCTGGCGCAGCCCATCGCCAGCAAGCCAGCTCCTACATTGACCGCGTCGACCTCATGTCATGTGTAACTCCTGTGGTTTGCCGGCAACGGCGGCGCATGCCCTGGCGCGCCCCGACGCGACACAGGACCGCGCAGGCATCTGGATTTCGGATAAGACAGTTGCGCCCGCGCTCAGCCTGCATCACTGCGCTTGTTCATCTGCTCGCATTGCACCTGCGCAGCCGTCCTGCTTGGATAACTGGGCTTGAGCCGCTCCTTCGCTTGGTTGTCGTAAATGTCGAATCCCCCACAAACGGTAGCGGCGTAATAGCGGCTACCCACGCGGAACGACTCCTTTTCGATCGGCACAGCGGGAACGATAACGAATCTTGGTTGCATTTTTCGTGCCTCCCCAGGCAGATAGTTAAGTATTAGTCTGAGCATGGATAAGCATCAAGGCGACTCATGAATAAAACACGGTTTTCGTGAATGTCAGGTCGACGCCCGTACTGTCATCAAATGAAAACCCGCTGTCGTCCGATGCGAAGCACCCCGCACCCCAAGGGCATACAGTCCAATCACCCAGAACTGACGCCATGCGTCCAGATCGATGATTGGAGAGACAAGCATGTCCAAAGTCGTACGTTTCCATCAGACCGGTGGCCCCGAGGTGCTGCGCTACGAGGATGCCGAGGTCGGCGAGCCCGGTCCGGGGCAGGTGCGCTTGCGCCAGGTGGCGGTCGGCCTGAACTATGCCGATACCTATTTCCGCAACGGCACCTACCCGATCCCGCTGCCCAACGGCATCGGCGTGGAAGCGGCCGGCGTGGTAGAGGCGGTGGGCGAGGGCGTGACCCAGGTGGCGGTCGGTGACCGTGTCACCTACACCGGTTTCCTCAACACCCTGGGTGCTTACTGCACCGAGCGCCTGATCCCCGCTGCCGCACTGATCAAGCTGCCGGATTCCATTGCCTTCGAAACCGCTGCCGCCATGACCATGCGCGGTCTGACCTCCGCCTACCTGCTGCGTCGGCTCCATGATTTCAAACCCGGCGACAGCGTGCTGCTGCATGCCGCCGCTGGCGGAGTCGGCCTGATCGTTGCGCAATGGGCGCGGCTGCTGGGGCTGAACGTGATTGGCACGGTGTCCACCGAGGCCAAGGCCGAAGTGGCTCGCGCCCATGGCTGCAACCACGTCATCAACTACAGCGTCGAGGACGTGGCCACCCGCGTGCGTGAGCTGACCGACGGGATGGGGGTGAACGTGGTGTTCGACAGCGTTGGCAGGAACACCTTCATGGGCTCGCTCGATTCGCTCAAGCGCCGCGGCCTGATGGTTTGCGTCGGCACGGCGTCGGGCACCATCCCACCGTTCGACCCGCAGTTGCTGGCGATCAAGGGCTCGCTGCAGCTTACTCGCCCGGCACTGGCCGACTTCATCGCCGACCCGGCAGAAAAGGCCGACCTGGCCGGCGAGCTGTTCGACCACGTCGGCAGCGGGCGCATCCGTATCGAGATCAACCAGCACTACGCACTGCAGGATGCCATTCAGGCCCACCGCGACCTGGAAGCGCGCAAAACCACCGGCTCGTCGATCTTCGTCATCTGAAGAGGGCAACAGCATGCACATCGAACAACTGACCTGCGCGATCGGGGCCGAGGTAAGTGGCGTCAACCTGGCCGACGCCATCCACGACGACGACCTGTTCGCCCAGTTGCGCGCGCAGTTGCTCCGGCACCGTGTGCTGTTCCTGCGTGAGCAGCACTTCAGTCGCGCCGAACACGTGGCCTTCGCCCGTCGCTTCGGCGACCTGGAGGACCACCCGGTGGCTGGCAGCGACCCGGAACACCCGGGCCTGGTGCAGATCTACAAGCGCCCGGACCAGCCCAACGACCGCTATGAAAACGCCTGGCACACCGACGCCACCTGGCGCGAGGCGCCGCCGATGGGCTGTGTGCTGCGCTGCATCGAATGCCCGACAGTGGGCGGCGACACGATGTGGGCGAACATGGTGCTGGCCTATGACAACCTGCCAGGCGATGTGAAGGCCAAGATCGAAGGCCTGCGCGCCCGCCACAGCATCGAGGCCAGCTTTGGCGCTGCCATGTCGCTGGAAAAGCGCCTGGCGCTCAAGGCGCAGTTCCCCGATGCCGAACACCCGGTGGTGCGCACCCACCCGGAAACTGGCGAGCAGGTACTGTTCGTAAACGCCTTCACCACCCATTTCAGCAACTACCACACCCCGCAGCGGGTGCGCTTCGGTCAGGACGCCAACCCTGGCGCTGGCGACCTGCTGCGCTACCTGATCAGCCAGGCCTACCTGCCGGAGTACCAGGTGCGCTGGCGCTGGAAGCCCAACAGCGTGGCGATCTGGGACAACCGCAGCACCCAGCACTACGCCGTCATGGACTACCCGCCGTGCCACCGCAAGATGGAGCGTGCCGGGATCAAGGGCGGCCCCACGTTCTGAGTTCGCCGCCGTCGCTGGCGGCAACGCACAATAACAATAGCGAGGACTACAGCATGCAATTCTTCGACGATTCGTTGCACCCGGAAAACATGGAAAAGGTAGTGATCACCGTGGCCCCCTATGGCCCGGAGTGGATGCCCGAAGATTTCCCTGAAGACATTCCCCTGACCATGGACGAGCAGGTGCAGAAGGCCGTCGACTGCTTTGATGCCGGCGCCACGGTACTGCACCTGCACGTGCGTGAGCTGGACGGCAAAGGCTCCAAGCGCCTGTCCAAGTTCAACGAGCTGATCGCCGGGGTGCGCGAAGCGGTCCCAGACATGATCATCCAGGTTGGCGGGTCGATTTCCTTCGCCCCGGAAAGCGAAGGCGAGGCGGCCAAGTGGCTGTCGGACGACACCCGGCACATGCTCGCCGAGCTGACGCCGCGCCCCGACCAGGTGACTGTGGCCATCAACACCACGCAGATGAACATCATGGAGTTGCTGTACCCCGAGTACCTGGAAGGCACCTCGCTGGCCAGCCCGGCGATTCATGCTGCCTACAGCGAAATGACCGTGCCGGCCGGCCCGGCCTGGGTCCGTGAGCACCTGCGCCGCCTGCAGGCCAGCAACATCCAGCCGCATTTCCAGCTGACTGGCATGCATGCCCTGGAGACGCTCGAGCGGATTGTCCGCCGTGGTGACTACATGGGCCCGCTGAACCTGACCTGGATCGGCATCGGCGGCGGCTTCGACGGCCCCAACCCGTTCAACTTCTTCAACTTCATCCACCGCGCGCCGGACGGTTGCACCCTGACCGCCGAATCGTTGCTGAAGAACGTGCTGCCGTTCAACACCATGGCCCTGGCCATGGGTCTGCACCCGCGCTGCGGCAACGAAGACACCATCATCGACCAGCATGGCAAGCGCTTCACCTCGGTGCAGCAGATCCAGCAGACCGTGCGTGTAGCCCACGAACTGGGCCGCGAAATTGCCAGCGGCAAGGAAGCTCGCGCCATTTACCGTATCGGGCAGCAGTACGACAGCATCGAGCAGACCCTCAAGGCCAACGGCATGGCGCCGAATCGCCAGCCGGGCAACAAGGGCGTGCCGCAGCGCGGCTGATGCTGGTGCGGCAGGCCCGGCCTCTTCGCGGGCGAGTTCGCGAAGAGGCCCGCAAAAGCAACATGAATGTTGGCTGTAACCCATAACAACAAGAACAACCTCACGCCCCACACCCAAGGAGGCAACATGGCCACCTATCTCGCCAGTGCCGAAGACTCCGCCACCGACACCGCCCACAGCGTCCCCCGGCGCTATGCCTGGGTGGTCTTCGCCCTGACCTTTGGCCTGTTGATCTCCGACTACATGTCGCGCCAGGTGCTCAACGCGGTGTTCCCGCTGCTCAAGGGCGAATGGGCATTGAGCGACAGCCAGCTCGGCTTGCTCAGCGGCATCGTCGCGCTGATGGTCGGCCTGCTGACCTTCCCGCTGTCGCTGCTGGCCGATCGCTTCGGCCGGGTGCGCAGCCTGGTGCTGATGGCGGTACTGTGGAGCCTGGCCACGCTCGGCTGCGCTCTGGCGGAGAACTACCCGCAAATGTTTGTCGCACGGTTTCTGGTCGGGGTGGGTGAGGCTGCCTACGGCAGTGTCGGCATCGCTGTGGTGGTCGCCGTGTTCCCCCGCGACATGCGCTCGACCTTGGCCGGTGCGTTCATGGCCGGTGGCATGTTCGGCTCGGTGCTGGGCATGGCCCTGGGCGGTGTATTGGCCCAGCACCTGGGCTGGCGCTGGGCATTCGCCGGCATGGCGCTGTTCGGCCTGGTACTTGCGGTGCTGTACCCGTTGATCGTCAAGGAGGCACGTATTGCACCTGAATGCGCGCAGCATTTGCCGGGCAAGGCCGGCCGCCCGCTGCGCACCCTGTACAGCAGCCGTTCGGTGATTGCGGCTTACGTCGGCAGCGGCCTGCAGCTGTTCGTCGGCGGCACTGTGATCGTGTGGATGCCCAGCTACCTGAACCGCTATCACGCCATGGGCACAGACCGCGCCGGGGCAATCGCCGCGGTCATCGTGTTGTGCAGCGGCATTGGCATGATCCTCTGCGCCATGCTCTGCGACCGCCTCGGGCGGCAACGCCCGGACCGCAAGATCAGCCTGGCGATCGCCTACTGCCTGGGCAGTTGCGCGCTATTGTCCCTCGCTTTCGCACTGCCAGCCGGCACCGCGCAACTGGTGCTGATTGGCTTGGGCATGATGATCGCCGCCGGCACCAACGGCCCGTCCAGTGCCATGGTCGCCAACCTCACCCACGCCTCGGTGCACGGCACCGCGTTCGCCACCCTGACCCTGGCCAACAACCTGTTGGGCCTGGCCACCGGGCCGCTGATCACTGGACGGGTTTCCGACCTGATCGGCCTGCATGCCGCCTTCCAGCTGGTGCCGCTGATGAGTATCGCTGCTGCGGCGGTGTTTTTCCTTGGCAAGCGTCATTACCACCGCGACATGGAGCGTCTGCGTACCTCGGCACAGAACGCTGCCGGCGCACCCCGGGAGTTGAAGCCGTGAAACAGCTGCTATCCGTCGAAGTGTTCTTCGATTTCGTCTGCCCGTGGTGCCTGATTGGCCAGCGGCACCTGCAGGCCGCGCTGTTGCTGTTGCAGCGCGAACAGCCGCAAGTGCAAGTACAACTGCAATGGCGAGGTGTGCAGTTATTGCCTGGCTTGCCAGCCGGTGGCATGCCGTTCCATGCCTTCTACCTGCAGCGCCTGGGCAGCGAGGAGGCGATGCGCGAGCGCCAGGCCCAGGTGCGCGCTGCTGCTCGTGTGGTAGGCGAGAACATCGACTTCTCGCGTATTCGCCGCATGCCCAACACCGCCAGCGCCCACAGGCTGCTACAACGGGCCACCCGGCTGCTCGATGCACCGCAACTGGAAGCCCTGCTGGCACAGCTGCTCATCGCCCATTTCCACCAAGGCCGCGACCTGGGGGACAGCCGCACCTTGCTCGACATCGCCCAGCGTTGCGGGCTGGAGGCCGCACAGGTAGTCGACTGCCTGCGTGAGGATGGCGGCCCGTTCCTCAATGGGGCTGGGCGTGCAGGCAGTGCCGTGCCGCGGTTCCGCTTCAACCAGGGGCCGCTCATCGCTGGCGCGCAGCCTGCCGAGGTGCTGTTTGCGGCCATGATCGAAGCGCTGCAAGAGGTTGAACGGGTATGACCCGGCGTATTGCACTGGCCCCCCATCAGGTGCCGGAACGTAACGGCCGCGTGCTGCTGGCCTGCGAAGGCCGTAGCGTGGCCTTGTTCAACGTGGCCGACTCGTTCTATGCCATCGAAGACAGCTGCCCGCACCAGGGTGCGTCGTTGTGCGGCGGGCGGCTGGAAGGCCGTGTCATCCAGTGCTGCGCGCATGGCCTGCGCTTTGACCTGGCCAGCGGCTACCTGGTCAATTCCAGGGCCTTGAAGGTTGCCTGCTACCCGGTCGAGCAGCAGGGCGGGCAGGTCTACATCGTGTTTGACAGTGAGGAAGCGGGGCAATGAATACACTGGCACTGAGCGCTACCCATCAGCGTATCCGCACCCTTGCCCCGGGAGTGGTGGTCAGCCTTATCGTCGGCGCGGCCGCCAGTTTCCTCAGCGAGCATTACGCGGCGCCGGTCATGCTGTTTGCCCTGCTGTTGGGGATGGCGCTGAACTTTCTCGCGGTCGACGGCCCCTGCAAGGCCGGTATCGAATTCACCGCACGCACGGTACTTCGCCTGGGGGTGGCGCTGCTTGGCATGCGTATCACCCTGGACCAGATCGCCAGCCTGGGCTGGAAGCCCGTGGCCTTGGTCGTGACCCTGGTGGTGGTGACGATCCTGGTCTCGGTGGTGGTGGCCAAGGTGCTGGGTTTTTCACGGCTGTTCGGCATGCTCACCGGCGGTGCCACGGCCATTTGCGGTGCCTCGGCGGCGCTGGCGCTGGCAGCCGCCTTGCCCCAGCACCCGCGCAAGGAACATGCAACGCTGTTCACAGTGATCGGCGTGTCGGCGCTGTCGACCCTGGCGATGATCGTCTACCCGATGATTGCCCAGTGGCTGCAGCTGTCACCCGCGCAGGCGGGGGTCTTCCTCGGTGCGACCATTCACGATGTGGCGCAGGTGGTGGGGGCGGGCTACAGCATGTCCACCGAGACCGGTGACATCGCCACGGTGGTCAAGCTGATGCGGGTGGCCATGCTGTTGCCGGTGATTGTCTGCGCGGCCATGATTACCCGGCGCCAGGGCCTTGAAGCCGGTGGCCAGCGGCCGCCCTTGCTGCCCTGGTTTGCGGTCGGCTTCCTGCTACTGGCCTGCGTCAACAGCACAGGCTGGGTGCCGATGGCGGTGGAGGGCGGCATCAATGAGTTGTCGCGCATTTGCCTGGTGGTAGCAATCAGCGCACTGGGCATGAAGACCCAGCTCAAGGCGCTGGCCTCGGTCGGGCTCAAACCCATCGCGCTGATGGTGGGGGAGAGTGTGTTCCTCGTGCTACTGGTGCTGGCGCTGATGCACTGGGCCCTTTAGGAACTGCACAGGCCTAGAGAGCAGCGCGGTCGAGGTGGGAGCTGGCTTGCCGGCGATGGGCTGCGCAGCAGCCCCATGTGGCCTGTTCGCTCATGGCTAAGACCCTTGCTCATCCCGCTGTGCCCGCCAACTGGCCGGCGGCATGCCGAACTGGGCGATGAACCAGCGGGTGAACGAGCTGGGCATCGAATAGCCCAGCATGTCGGCGATACGCCCCAGCGAATAGCCGGGGTTTTCCAGGTAGCGCATCACCAGGTCACGGCGCACGCTGTTGATCAGGTCCTTGAAGGTCAACCCGCTTTCTTCCAGGCGCCGCTGCAGGGTGCGCACGTTCATGCCCTGGGTCTGTGCCACCTGCTCGATGGTGGCGCGGCCCATGGGCAGCAGCAGGTAGATGGTCTTGCGCAGCTCCAGCTCCAGCGACGGCGTGCCGCCCGCCGGCAGGCTGTCCAGGTAGCGCTGCGCCAGGCGCGCCATGGCTTCGTTGGCCTGCGGGCTGGCGCTGTCGAGATCGGCGGCCGGGCAGACGATGCCGTTGAACTCGCTGCCGAACACCAGCGTGCAGCCGAAAATGCGCCGGTGGGTGGCCAGGTCGGCGGGAGGCGCGTGGGTGAAGTTGACGCTGATCGGGTGCCAGTGGGCACCTAGCAGTGCCGCGCACAGACGCATCATCACGCCAATGGCCAACTCGGTGGCCTGGCGACTGAAGGGCGCGCGTTCGTTGATCACCTCCTCGCGAATGACCACGGTCTTGCCGGCTTCCTCGATATGAATGGCCAGGGCGTCGTTGAGCAGGTGACGGTACTGCACGATCACCTGCAGCGCATCACGCAGGGTGCGTTGGTGGCTGAGCAGCAGGCTGATTTCGCCGAAGTCCGACAGTTGCCGCAACTCGGCCATACGCAGCCCGAAGCTTTCGCAGCGGGTGGCGCTGGCGGAGGCCTCCAGCAAGGTGATGACGCTGGCAACCGGGATACGCCGGTTGGGGTCATCGAGCAACGCGGCGCTGAGGCCAACCTGTGCCAACAGCGCCTGGGGATTGAGGCCCAGGTGGCGGGACACCTCAAGGTAATTGGTCAAGCTGGCGGCACGAACTAGGGCGGGCATCGTCTGTTGTTTTCCATGCGGTTTCTTGTTTTTGGGTATGCCGACATGCGTTTTGTGTTTTATAGCCTGCGTGTCATGAATTGAAAAGCAAAGCCCTGCCTGGGCCATTGTCATCAAATGAAAAGCCCCTGACGCCGAATGTGAAGCACCCGGTGGGTGGGCTGTTTACTGTGAACCTCAAGCGCTATACCGCACACGAGGTTCACCGTGGAAAAATTGCAAACCACTGCCACCGTGCTGATCGTCCCCGGCCTGCGCGACCATGTCGCCGAGCACTGGCAGACCCTGCTCGCAGGCCGCCTGGCCAAGGTGCGCAGCGTACCGCCGCTGCAGGTCGACGGCCTGTGCTGCACGGCCCGGGTCGAGGCGATCCAGCGCGAGCTGGCCCAGATCGAGGGTGAAGTGATTCTGGTGGCGCACAGCGCTGGTGTGCTGATGGTCGCCCACTGGGCGGCGCGCTACCGGCGGCCGATCAAGGGTGCATTACTGGCGGCGCCACCCGACCTGAACGCGCAATGGCCGGCTCACTACCCAAGCCCGGCCAGCCTGGCCGAACACGGCTGGTCGCCATTACCCCTTGAGCCGCTGCCGTTCCCCAGCATTGTCGCGGCCAGCAGCAACGACCACTTGGCCAGCTTTGCCTCTGCCGGCGCCTTGGCCCAAGGCTGGGGTAGTGAACTGGTCGAGCTGGGCGCCGTCGGCCATCTCAATCCGGCCTCCGGCTTCGGCCCCTGGCCGCAGGCCGAGGCCTTCATCCAGCGACTGGACCAGCCCAACCTGCAATAGCGCATGGACGCCCCAGGCACGCCCGCATAAGACGGGCGGCGAAAAAAAAACAATAACAATACGTGGAGCCATCGTAATGCCAGAACACCGCATTCACCGTGCTGTGAAACCACAGCGCTGCCTGCTCGCCTGCGCCATCGGCCTGCTCACGCTGCCCGCCGCCCAGGCGTTCGAAGTCGATACCGGTAATGAAAACTGGGCCGTGCGCTTCGACAACACTGTCAAATACAACTATGGCGTGCGCACCGAAAGTGCCGACAAGCGCATGCTGGGCACGCCCAACAGCAACGACGGTGACTACAACTTCCGCAAGGCGGGCACCAACATCACCAACCGGGTCGACCTGCTCAGCGAACTGGACGTGGTCTACCAGGGCAACACCGGGTTCCGCATCAGTACCGCCAGCTGGTACGACAAGGCCTATGACAACACCGGTTCCAATAGCAACCCGTTCGTCAACGGCAACGGTGACCAGTCCGGCATCAACCCCAGCCTCAATGGCCTGCCCGGTACCGGCGTGCCGCTGGGCAGTCCGCACCTGAGCAACTACGCCCAGCGTTACTACAGCGGTCCGTCCGGTGAAGTGCTGGATGCCTTCGTGTTCATGAGCCGTGAAGTCGGCGAGGCCTCGCAGGTCAGCGCCAAGCTGGGCCAGCACAACCTGTTCTGGGGTGAAACCCTGCTCAACCCGGTGCACTCGCTGAGCTACGGCCAGTCCGGCCTCGACCTGGCCAAACTGGCCGCCTCTCCGGGCACCGAGGCCAAGGAGCTGTTCGTGCCGCGCAACCAGCTGTCGACCTCGTTTCTGGTCAACCCTGAACTGACCCTGGGCGCACAATATTTCTTCGACTGGGACGCCGCCCGCCTGCCCGAAGCCGGTACCTACTATGGCGGCTCGGATGTGGTAGGCGAGGGTGGCCAAAGCTTCCTGCTAGGCCACACCGGCACCCCGGGGCTGATCCCGGTGCGCGGCGCGCTGACCACCATCCGCCGTGGCCATGACCTGAAACCAGGCAAGAGCGGCGACTGGGGCGTCATGGCCAAGTGGTCGCCCGAATGGCTGGGTGGCACCCTCGGTTTCTACTACCGCAAGACCTCCGAGATCCTCCCGCAGGCCTGGCTCGACGCGCGCGGCATGACCGTCGCCAACGGCCCGTTCGGCAACCCGCCGGGCAGCCGCCAGGGCGCGGTCGGCAACCTGTACAACTCGTTGCAAAGCACTACTTACCAGTTCGCCTACTCCGACGACATCGACATCTATGGCCTGAGCCTGTCCAAGGATGTGGGCGGCATCAGTGTCGGCAGCGACCTGAACATCCGCCACAACATGCCACTGGCGAGCATCCCGGCGATCGTCAGTGCCCCCGGCCAAGGTGGCCTGGGCGGCGGCTTCGGCCTGCTGCCGGCACGCCTGCCCAGCAGCGGGGTGATCTACGACGTGCCCAAGGATGGCGACGGCCTGAGCGCCACCGGCGACACCCTGCACTGGACCTTGAACGGCTTGATGACCATTGGCGATACGCCGCTGTTCGATGCGGCAACCGTGCTTGGCGAGCTGTTCTACAGCAACCTGCTCAAGCTCGATAGCCACAACGAGGCCTTGTACAAGGGCAAGAGCAGCTACCGCGGCATCGACAAGTCCACCCGCGACAACTGGGGCATCGCCGTCAACTTCACCCCTACCTGGTACCAGGTACTGCCGGGCATGGACCTGAGTATGCCGCTGTCGGTAAACGTCGGTCTGGACGGCGTGTCGCCGGTGCAGGGCGGTGGCGCCGAGAATACCGGCAACTATGCGGTGGGCTTGAGCGCCGCAATCTACAACCAGTACTTCGTCGACCTCAAGTACGTCGACAGTTTCGGTGAGACCAAGGCCTGCAAGGACGGCCAGACCGACGGCAGCACCCCCAACGCCCTGGACGGCGAACAGGATTACACCTGCTACGGCGGCGGCTACGCCTCCTTCTCCGGCGGTGGTGCCACCACCGAGGACCGTGGCGCCCTGTACCTGACCGTCAAGACGACCTTCTGAGTCGTGTTTCCTACAGCCTACACAGGAAGACAACCATCATGAATTTCGTACGTATCCTGCTGGCCTCGTGCCTGTCACTGGCCGCACTGAACGCTGCCCAGGCCGCCGTTTCCACTGACCAGGCCGCGCGCCTGGGCACCAGCCTGACCGCCATCGGCGCGGAAAAGGCCGGCAATGCCGATGGCTCGATCCCGGCCTACCAGGGCGGCCTGCTGACACCGCCGGCCGGCTACCAGAGCGGCGCCAGCATGCGCCCCGACCCGTTCGCCAGCGACAAGCCGCTGCTGGTCATCGATGGCAAGAACGCCGAGCAGTACAAGGGCCAACTGACCGCCACCACCCAGGAGCTGCTCAAGCGCTACCCCAGCTACCGCGTCGATGTGTACCCGACCCACCGCAGCGTGGCGCTGCCGCAAGCGGTACTCGACAATACCCGCAAGAATGCCACTGGCGCCAACAGCAAGGAGGGTGGCACTGCGGTAGACAACGTGCTGCCGGGCATCCCGTTCCCCATTCCGCAGAACGGCGCCGAGGCGATGTGGAACTTCCTGCTGCGCTACCAGGGCGTGAGCATGACGGCCAAGTACGACTCGTGGAACGTCGACGCCGCCGGCAAGCCATCGCTGGCTACCACCGGCCAGGCCAATATCAGCTATCCGATCTACGAGGACATGGCCAAGCCGATTGGCGCCAAGGACACCTACTATCAGATGAAACTGGTGTACACCGGGCCCGCACGCCGCGCCGGCGAAGCCATGATGCTGCGCGACGCCGCCAACCCGCTGGTGCAGCCACGCAGCGCCTGGCAGTACCTGCCGGGCCAGCGCCGGGTCAAGCTGGCACCGAACCTGGCCTACGACACGCCCAACCCGGGTACCTCGGGTTCGGGTACCTACGATGACGTGTTCGTCTTCAACGGTGCGCTGGACCGCTACGAGTGGACGCTGGTCGGCAAGCAGGAAATGTACGTGCCGTACAACACCTACCAGCTGACCTACAACACCGACGTCAAGCAGGTGATTACCCCCAACCATCTGGCACCGCAGTTCGTGCGCTGGGAGATGCACCGGGTGTGGGTGGTGGAAGGCAAGCTCAAGGATGGTGCACGCCACATCTACCACAAGCGCCGCTTCTACCTCGACGAAGACAGCTGGATCGCCCTGGCCTCGGACCAGTACGACGCCCGTGGCCAGCTGTACCGTGGCTCGTTCGCCTTCCTCACCCAGAGCTACGACAAGCAGACCCCGGACGCCACGCCGTTCATGATCTATGACCTGATCGGCGGCACCTACAACCTCAATGGTGTGGTCGGTGCCTACGGCGGCATCCGCTACATCGACCCGCTGTCGAAAACCCAGTGGTCGCCCGAGTCGCTGGCCGGCAACGGCATTCGCTGAACGCACCGAGCAGAGGTGGCAATGTCTGTCTTCAAACGATGCAGCGTGGTGGTTCTGGCCTGGGCCGCGCTGCAGGGGGTGGCCCAGGCGGCGCCCTTCACCGATGTGCTGGACCTGCCCGCCATGCCCAGCGCCCTGGTCGTCAGCAGCGCCTTGCGCGATGTCACCCTGGCCGGGCAGCGCCTGGTCGCGGTGGGCCCGCGTGGGCACATCCTGTACTCCGACGACCACGGCGCGCGCTGGCAGCAGGCCCAGGTGCCAGTCAGCGCAGACCTTAATGCCGTGAGCTTCGCCACGCCAGAACTGGGCTGGGCGGTTGGCCATGATGGGGTGGTGCTGCACAGCCGCGATGGTGGCGTGCACTGGCAGAAGCAGCTGGATGGCCGGGCGCTGGCCGAACAACTGCCGGGCACGGGTAGCGACAATGCCTTGCTCGACGTGTGGTTCAGCGATGCCCGCAACGGCTATGCGGTCGGCGTGTTCAACCTGCTGTTGCGTACCGTTGATGGCGGCGAGCACTGGCAGCCCTGGCTCGAGCACAGCGACAACCCGCAAGGCTTGCACCTGACCAGCCTGGCCGTAATCGGTGACGAGCTGTACATCACCGGCGAGCAGGGCTTGCTGTTGAAGCTCGATGGCGAACGCTTCACCCGCGTCGAAACCCCCTACGCCGGTACGCTGTTCGGTGCCGTCGGCAAGCCCGGTGTGCTGCTGGTCTACGGCCTGCGTGGGCATGCCTACCGCAGCACCGATGGCGGCCGGCAATGGCAAGCGGTCAGCACCGGTGTGAACACCAGCCTCAGCGCCGCCGGCGTCGACCGTGACGGCCAGCTGTGGCTGGCCAGCCAGGCCGGCGACCTGCTGCTCAGCCGGGATGATGGCGCCAGCTTCAGCCTGGTGCCGCAGAGTGCCCGTGGCCCGGTGACCGCGCTCGCCGCTGACACCGGCAATGGCCTGGTCCTGGTCGGCGAGCGCGGCGTGCGCAAGCAGGCCGGCAACTCCACGCTGCACCCATAACAAGAGAAGACCCTGATGGCCGCTACCCGCCAAGACACCCTTCCGGTAATCCGCGATCTCGACGATTTCGACCCACGCTCGGGCAGCGGCCTGGAGCGCCTGGTGTTCAACCATCGCCTGCCGTTCCTGCTGTGCATGCTGCTGGCGACCTTGGTACTGGGCTACATGGCACTGAGCCGCCTGGAGCTGCGCCCCAGTTTCGACAAGATGCTGCCGCAGAGTCACCCCTACATCCAGAACTACCTGGAAAACCGCCCATCACTGCGTGGCCTGGGCAACGCGGTGCGGGTTGTGGTGGAAAACACTCAGGGCGACATCTTCGACCCGGGCTACCTGCAGACCCTGCGCCACATCAATGACGAACTGTTTCTCAGCCAAGGCGTGGACCGAGCCTGGGTGAAGTCGCTGTGGAGCCCGGCGGTGCGCTGGACCGAGGTGACCGAGGAGGGCTTCCAGGGCGGCCCGGTGATGCCCGACGGCTACCAGGGCGCGGCGGGTGACATCGAGCAACTAAGGCAGAACATCGAGCGCGCCAACATCGTCGGTAGCCTGGTGGCGCGCGACTTCAAGTCGAGCATGCTGATCGTGCCGCTGCTCGACCAGGACTCGGCCACCGGCAAAGGTCTCGACTACCACGCCTTCTCGCAAAAGCTCGAACAACTGCGCAGCCAGTACCAGGCCAGCGGCCAGTACCGCATCCATGTGATCGGCTTCGCCAAGCTGATGGGTGACCTGATCGACGGGCTGATCCAGGTGATGGCGTTCTTCGCCCTGGCGGTGCTGACCAGCCTGCTGATCATCTACTGCTATACCCGTTGCGTGCGCAGCACCTTGCTGGTGGTGTTGTGTTCGCTGACTGCGGTGGTGTGGCAGCTGGGCATCGTCGCCTGGCTGGGCTACGCCATCGACCCGTATTCAATCCTGGTGCCGTTCCTGATCTTCGCCATTGGCGTATCCCACGCGGCGCAGAAGATGAACGGCATCCTCCAGGACATCGGCCGTGGCACCCACCGCCAGGTGGCAGCGCGCTATACCTTCCGCCGTCTGTTCGTGGCCGGGGTGACCGCGTTGCTGGCCGATGCGGTGGGCTTTGCCGTGCTGATGCTGATCGACATCCCGGTGATCCAGGACCTGGCCATCACCGCCAGCATTGGCGTGGCAGTGCTGATCTTCACTTCGCTGCTGCTGATGCCGGTGGCGCTGTCTTACATTGGTGTCGGCCGCAAGGCTGCCGAGCGGGCGCTGTCCATCGACGCCCGCGCCGCCCAGCATCGTGGCTTTGGTCGGCTGTGGGACCTGCTCGACCGTTTCACCGAACGCAAGTGGGCCAGTGCCGCTTTGCTGGCAGCCCTGGCGCTGGCGGCACTCGGCATCTGGGGCAGCCTGCAGCTGAAAATCGGTGACCTCGACAGCGGCGCCCCTGAGCTGCGCGCCGACTCCCGGTACAACCTCGACAACGCCTACATCACGCAACATTACGCGCTGTCCAGCGACACCTTCGCGGTGATGGTCAAGACCGCCCCGGAAGGCTGCCTGCAGTATCAGACGCTGGTCCTGGCTGACCGCCTGGCCTGGGAGCTTCAGCAATTGCCAGGTGTGCAGACCACCGTGTCGCTGGCCAATGCCGTGCGCCAGATCACCGCAGGCACCTACGAAGGCAACCCGCGCCTGAACAGCCTGCAGCGCAACCAGGACGTGCTCAACTACGCCGCCCAGCAGGCCTCGGTCAACGCCCCGGAGCTGTTCAACAACGACTGCTCGTTGATGCCGGTAATCGCCTACCTCAAGGACCATCGCGCCGACACCCTGGCCCAGGTGGCCACCGTGGCCGAGCGCTTTGCCCAGGCCAACAGCAGCGCCGAACAGCAGTTCCTGCTGGCCGCTGGCAGTGCCGGCATCGAGGCCGCTACCAACGCGGTGGTCCGCGAGGCCAACCACCGCATGCTGTTGCTGGTGTACCTGGCTGTCACCCTGTTCTGCTTGGTCACCTTCCGCAGCTGGCGCGCCACGCTGGTGGCGATCCTGCCGCTGATGCTCACCTCGGTGCTGTGCGAGGCGCTGATGGTGGCCTTGGGCATTGGCGTGAAGGTCGCCACCTTGCCGGTAATCGCCCTGGGCGTGGGCATTGGCGTGGACTACGCCCTGTACCTGCTCAGCGTGCAGCTGCACTACCAGCGCGCCGGCCTGAGCCTGGCCCAGGCCTACCAGAAAGCCGTGGCCTTTACCGGCCGGGTAGTGGGCCTGGTCGGCATTACCCTGGCGGCCGGCGTGGTCGGCTGGGCCTGGTCACCGATCAAGTTCCAGGCTGACATGGGGCTGCTGCTGACCTTCATGTTCTTGTGGAACATGCTCGGCGCGCTGGTGTTGATCCCGGCTTTGTCGCATTTCCTCCTGCGTGGCCAGACTGCTCCGGCGCCTGCCGAGGCCCAGGCCGCGCCGCTTCCGCAAACCCAAGAAACCGAGTGCTCGCCTCATGTCTGATTACCTTCCGCCACTGCGCGACATGGATTTTCTGTTCAACGAAGTGTTCGACATCCCGGCCTGGTGGGCGCAAACGCCCGCCCTGGCCGAGCAAGTCGATGGCGACACTGCCCGGGCCGTGCTGGAGCAGGCCGGCAAGCTGATTGCCGAGGTGGTGGCGCCGCTCAACCGCAGTGGCGACGAGCAAGGCTGCCGCTGGGAGGCCGGCCAGGTACGTACCCCTGATGGCTTCGCCGATGCCTACCGGGCATTTGCCGCCGATGGCTGGGTGGGCGTGGCCGGAGCCACGGAATACGGCGGCATGGGCATGCCGAAAGTGATCAGCGCCCAACTCGAAGAAATGCTCAATGCCGCCAACCTGTCGTTCGGCCTGTACCCGATGTTGACCGCTGGGGCCTGCCTGGCGTTGCTCAACCATGCCAGCGAGCCGTTGAAGGCGCTGTACCTGCCGCCCATGTACCAAGGGCGCTGGACCGGTTCGATGTGTCTGACCGAGCCGCACGCTGGCACTGACCTGGGCCTGATTCGTACCCGCGCCGAGCCGGTTGCCGGTGGCCGTTACCGCATCAGCGGGACCAAGATCTTCATCACCGGCGGTGAGCAGGACCTGACCGAGAATATCATCCACCTGGTGCTGGCGCGGCTACCGGATGCGCCCACCGGGCCCAAGGGCATTTCGCTGTTCCTGGTGCCCAAGCTGCTGGTTGACGCCAACGGCGTGCTGGGCGAGGCCAATGCGGTGAGTTGCGGTTCGATCGAGCACAAGATGGGCATCAAGGCCTCGGCCACCTGCGTGATGAACTTCGACGGTGCAATCGGCTACCTGGTCGGCGAGCCGAACAAGGGCCTCAACGCGATGTTCACCATGATGAACTACGAGCGCCTGGGCGTAGGTATCCAGGGCCTGGCCCTGGGCGAGCGTTCCTATCAGGGTGCCATCGCCTATGCCCGTGATCGCCAGCAGGGTCGTGCGCCAACCGGCGCCGAAGCGCCCAGGCAAAGCGCTGACCCGATCATCGTCCACCCGGACGTGCGGCGTATGCTGCTGACCATGAAAGCGCTGAACGAAGGCGGGCGGGCCTTTTCCACCTACGTGGCGCTGCAGCTGGACCTGGCCAGATACAGCGACGCTCCGGTCGCGCGCGCGCAGGCCGAGGCCAGGGTGGCGTTGCTCACGCCGGTGGCCAAGGCCTTCCTCACCGACATGGGGCTGGAGACCACCGTGCATGGTCAGCAGGTGCTGGGCGGTCATGGCTATATCCGTGAGTGGGGCCAGGAGCAGTTGATCCGCGACTGCCGCATCACCCAGATCTACGAAGGCACCAATGGCATCCAGGCCCTCGACCTGGTGGGGCGCAAGCTGTTTGGCGATGGTGGCCAGGCCTATCGCAGCGTGTCCGCCGAAATTACCGCCTTTGCCGAGGCGCTGCCCGCGGCGTGCGCCGAGTTCGGCCCGCCATTGCTGGCTGCCGTGCGCAACCTCGACGAGCTGACCGCCTGGTTGCTCGACCGGGCTCAGGGCAACCCGCGTGAGCTTGGCGCGGCGGCGGTGGAGTACCTGCAGGTGTTTGGCTACACCTTCTACGCATATCTGTGGGCACGCATGGCTGCGGTATGCCAACGCCAGGCGGCGCCCGAGCCGTTCCACCTGAGCAAACTGGGCACCGCGCGTTTCTACTTTGCCCGCCTGCTGCCACGCATTCATTCGCTTAGCGCCAGCGTCAGGGCCGGTAGCGATAGCCTGTACCTGCTCGAGGACGGGCAACTGTGAAGGCCGCCGACATGATCACCACACGCGTCATGCCCGCAGCCGAGCAGGCCTACGCCTATCCACTGCTGATCAAGCGCCTGCTGCTGTCTGGCGTGCGCTACCAGCCGAGCCAGGAAATCGTCTACGCCGACAAGCTGCGCTACACCTACACCACGTTGCTCGAACGCATCCAGCGGCTGGCCAATGTGCTGACCGCCGCCGGGGTCAAGCCTGGCGACACCGTGGCCTTGCTCGACTGGGACAGCCACCGGGCGCTGGAGTGCTTCTTTGCCGTGCCAATGCTGGGTGCGGTGCTGCACACGGTGAACGTGCGGCTGTCCAGCGAGCAGGTGCGCTACACCATGAACCATGCCGAGGACCGCCTGGTGCTGGTGCATGACGACTTCCTGCCATTGATGGCGCAGTTACGCGATGACTTGCCGACCGTCGAGGGCTTCATCCGCCTTGGCGACGGTGGCCCCGCAATTCAGGGCGTGCCATTGCTCGGCGAGTACGAAGCGCTGCTGGCGGCTGCCGAGCCGCAGTTCGACTTCGCCGATTTCGACGAGCACTCACTGGCCACGCTGTTCTATACCAGCGGTACCACCGGCAACCCCAAGGGCGTGTACTTCAGCCACCGGCAACTGGTGCTGCATACCCTGGTCGAGCAAGGCACCCTGGCGGCCTGCGGTGAGCTGCCGCTGCTGCGCAGCGGCGACGTCTACATGCCCATCACGCCGATGTTCCACGTGCATGCCTGGGGCGTGCCCTATGTGGCCACGGCGTTGGGCATCAAGCAGGTCTACCCTGGGCGCTACGAGCCCAACCGCCTGGTGCGCCTGTACCGCGACGAGGGCGTGACGTTCTCGCATTGTGTGCCCACGGTGCTGCAGATGATGCTCGACAGCGAGGAAGGGCAGCGCGCCGACCTGACTGGCTGGAAAATGCTGCTGGGCGGCAGCGCCCTGACCCTGGGCCTGGCGCAGCGTGCCAGCGAGCGCGGCATCAGTGTGCATTGTGGCTACGGCATGTCGGAAAGCTGCCCGCTGCTCAGCATCACCCACCTGAGCGCCGACCTGCTGGCACTGCCCATGGCGCAACAGCTGCCGCTACGTATCGATGCCGGCGTGCCGATTGCCCTGGTGGACCTGCGCATCATCGACTCGGAAGGCAATGATGTGCCCCGTGACGGCGAAAGCCTGGGTGAAATCGTGGTGCGTGCGCCGTGGCTGACCCAGGGCTACCTGCATGAACCGGAGCAGGGCGCCGCGTTGTGGCTGGGAGGCTGGATGCACACCGGCGACCTGGCCTGCATCGACCCGGCGGGTGTGGTGCGTATTCGCGACCGGATCAAGGATGTGATCAAGACCGGCGGCGAGTGGGTCAGCTCGGTGGCGCTGGAAAGCCTCATCAGCCAGCACCCGGCTGTCGCGTCGGTGGCAGTGATTGGCATCCCGGACCCGCAGTGGGGTGAACAACCGTTAGCGTTGGTGGTTCGTTGTGACGGCATGCAGTTCGATCAGGCAGCATTGGCCGGGCACCTGCAGCCGTTTGTCGACAGCGGGCATCTGAACAAATGGGCGATACCGCGGCAGCTGCGTTGCGTGGACGAGATCCCCAAGACCAGCGTTGGCAAGATCGACAAGAAGCGGATCCGGCAGGCATTTCTCTAAATGCTGGCAAGACCGGCTGGTGGCAATGTGGGAGCGGGCGCGCCCGCTCCCACATTGCCTGAGCAAGAAAGCGGATGCAGGCAGGGCTGTGGATGCGTACAGTAGGTTGATCGCAACCTGGCAGGAGCCTGCTTATGTCCAGCGCATTCACTTTCATGCACTCGCCCGTCGGCACCTTGACCCTGGTAGCCCGTGGCGAGTGCCTGGCAGCCGTACTCTGGGAAGATGAGCGGGAAAACCGCGTGCGCCTTGGCGCCCTGCACCGTGACGACCAGTGCCCGGTACTGTTGGAAACCGCCCGCCAGCTCGGCGAGTACTTTGCCGGCAAACGCCAGCGCTTCGAACTGGCGCTGGATTTTGCCGGCACCGAATTCCAGCGCCAGGTGTGGGCCGCGCTATTGGCGATACCGTTCGGTGAAACCCGCAGCTACAGCGACATCGCCCGGCAGATCGGCAACCCCAGCGCGGTGCGCGCGGTCGGCGCCGCCAATGGCCGCAACCCGATCTCGATCATCGCCCCATGCCATCGGGTGATCGGTGCTTCGGGCAGCCTGACCGGCTTTGCCGGCGGCCTGGCGGCCAAGCAATACCTGCTGGCGCTGGAGGGCCGGCAAAGCCTGGCACTGGACCTGTAAGGCGTCAGCAGAGCCAGCTGGCGACCAGGCAGACCAGCACGGCCAGCGCCGAGCCGGCCATCAGGGTGTAGTGCCGATGGGCCCGGCGCGCATGTGGTTTGACTGCGCGCAGGTACTCGCCGGGTGTCGGCGCACCGGGCCGGTGGCGCAAACCTTCGGCCACATCGGCCAGTTGCCCCTGGATGAGCAAACCAGTCAGGTAGTAGGTACAGGCATAGCTCAGCAACGCCAGGAACAGATAGATCATGCCGGGTGAGCATCCACGGCCACGGCACTGCCGCTGGCTGTGTCCAGCACGATCAGCCCTTCGCTGTGATCGTCCAGGCTGGCCAGCAAGCGCCCCTGGCTGTCCCAGGCCGCCGAGCCGCCGGCACCGATGAAGGTGTCGGCCGGCCCCACGCAGTTGGCCAGCAACACCGGCATGCCCAGCTCGCGAGCCACTTCGGGGTAGTGCAGGTAACCCTCGCGCATGCCCTTGGCGGTTTTCGCCACGCTGACCAGATACAGGTCGGCGCCGTGTTCCCGCGCGGCGGCGGCATGCGCCATGAACATCGATTCGTAGCAGATTGCAGGCGCTACCCGGTGCGCTCCCACCTGCAGCAGCAAGGCTTGATCGCCTGGGGTGAACCAGGCCAGTTCATCATCATGCAGGCGTCGCTTGGCATAGGCCTGGCGCGGTGCGCCGGGGCTGAGGATTGGCATGCCGATGCGGATGCCATCGGGTGTCGGCAGTGGCAGGCCCGCGGCGACGGTGATACCAAACCGGTCGCAGGCTGCCTGCAGCGGGTCCAGCCGCGCGGAACTGACTGGCAGGGCAGTCTGGCGCGCTAGGGTTGGCTCATAGCCGGTCAGCGACAGCTCGGGGAACACCACCAGTTCGGCGCCGAGGGCCGCGGCCTGCTCGATGCAGGCCAGGTGGCGGTCGAGGTTGGCTTGCACATCGCCCTTGAACGATGCCAGTTGCACGGCGCACAGTTTCATGCAGAACCTTCCTTGGTTGGTTGAAGGGCCGAGCATACTACCGGTAGCAACGCCTGTTCCAGTGAAGGGGTCAGGAAGCCGGGTACGCGGCGAAGCGTTGGCGGAACCAGTCGTTGAGCATGGCCTTCTCGGCATACAGGCGGTCGCTGCTGCTCGTGCCCCGGCCCGGGCGGCTGAGGTACATCTTGTCGCTGACCCGCTCCTGCGCTTGCTGGTCGGGTTTGCCCGGTTGGCGGAGGGTGTAGCTGAGGTCGATGGTCGGCCAGGTGATTTCGCGCATGAAGCGTACATCGTAGGCCTGGCTGTGCCAGGGCTCGAAGCGCCCGGCCAGGTCGATGTCGCGGATGTCGATGACCAGTTGCTGGCCGGGTTGCAGGTAGCGTTGGCCAAGCTTCTGCAGGTACTGGGTCAGGGTGTTCATCACATAGGCATCGGCGCCACGCGCGTACCCGTGACTGTCGAGGCTGGCATCACGAAATTTTTCCGGATGGTCGAAACGCACCTCGACCTGCGCGGCCGGGGCACCTTGTGCCATGCTGTCCAGTGACAGCGCCACGAGCACGGCACACACGAGGGCGGTACGCATGATGCACCTCCGGATTAGATTGGCTGTGCCTCCATTTTACCCCTGGCATGGCGGCCCCAGCAGAGGAAGATTGCAATGGCACGGTTTCGGCGTCTGATTGCCAATCTGCGGGGACGTGACCTGGCGGTGGGCGATATCCATGGTCACTTCCAGCGCCTGCAGCAATGCCTGGATGCGGTGGGGTTCGATCCGGCCGTGGACCGCCTGTTCAGCGTGGGTGACCTGGTCGACCGTGGCCCGGACAGCGAGGCAGCGCTGCAATGGCTGGCGCAGCCCTGGTTCCATGCCGTGCAAGGTAATCATGAGGCCTTGGCAATTACCCGCGTGCGCGGCGGGCGGCTCGATCTGGACATGTACCGCGCCGCCGGTGGCGGCTGGTTTCTTGACTTGCCGCGGGTCGAGCAGTTGCGTTTCGTGGAGCGCTTCGAGCAGTTGCCGATTGCGATAGAGGTTGAAAGTGCGGCGGGCCTGGTAGGCCTGCTGCATGCCGACAGCCCGTTTGCCGATTGGGCGGTATTAAGGACCTGGCTGGAGCTGGATGACGACCCCGAAGTACGGGAAGTGTGCCAGTGGTCGCGGCGGCGCCTGAAGCTAGGCGATACCCAACCTGTGCAGGGCCTGCGTGCCTTGTTGGTGGGCCACACGCCGGTGCTGGAGGCCAAGCTGTTGGGCAACGTCTGGCACCTGGACACCGGAGGCTGGGCCAGCGGTCATTTCACCTTGATGGACATGCGAACCCTGCAACTGCTCAGCCCCGGGCCAGGTGAAACAGCAATACCGCAGCCAATAGCACCAGCATGACCCCGGAGGCCCGCTCCAGCCAGGGCAGGCTGCGAGCGAAGCGCCGCAGCACCAGCGGGTTGCCAATGGCCACGGCAACCAACAGGTCCCACAGCAACACGATGCTGAACATCCACAGGGCGTAGGTTGCTTTCCAGCCAACGCTGGCGCTGGCGACCATGCTGACCAGGCTGGCATAGAACAGCGCATTCTTGGGGTTGAGGATGCCGGACAGGAACCCCATGCCCAATCCCCGCCACCACCCTTGGGCGGTTTGCTGGCCAGCGACTGCGCCCAGGCTGGTTTGCCCGGCATGGCGCAGGAACAGGGTGCCGATGTACAGCAGGTAACCGGCGCCGGCCAGTTGCAGAATGGTGAACAGCAGGCTGCCTTCCTGCAGTACCGACAGGCCGGTGAAAGCCATGGCGATGAACACGCCATTGGCCAGGGCGATGCCCAGGCAGGCACCACTGGCGACGCGCCAGCCGGCGTTGACCGAGGTGCGTGCGACCAGGAAGAAGTCCGGGCCGGGAGAGAGCAGGGCAAGGAAGTGGGCGAGGGCGATGATCAGGAACTGTTGCATTGGGGGAGGCTGCTCTGGCGGAAAAGCCGAACTCTGCCCTTCGACGCTCACGCCGTATTGAACAATATTGCAGCCCCATGGACTCAGGCGCTGTGCAAATCCCGATACTGCCCCGGTGTCACCCCCACATGGGCCTTGAACACCCGCTGGAAATGGCTTTGGTCGGCAAACCCGAGCTGATAAGCCACCTCGGCCAGGGCCTGCCCTTCACCCAACAATTGGCGCCCACGGTTGACCCGGGCATTGAGCAGGTAGGCATGCGGCGTAAACCCGGTGGCCGCGCGAAATGCGCGAATCAACTGGTAGCGCCCAAGCCCGGCCTGCCGGGCCAGTACCGCCAGGCTCAACTGCGCCGGGTTCTGACCTTCGATGTGCGCGATCAGCCCACTCAGCTCGCTCGCCCCCAGGGCCGGTGCCGGCGCCAGTGGCGCGTGCCTGGCAAAGTCCAGGTCACCCAGAAAGGCAATCAGCGCCGCATCCTTCTCCCCATTGCTGGCGCTGGAGAACAGCAAACTGTTCAGTTCGCAGAACTGCCGATACACCTGCGGCACCTGGCAGATACGTGCCGGCTCGCCGGTCCCGGCACCATCCAGCCCGGACTCCAGATGCAGCTGTGCCAGCCAGTCGGCGTCCACATGCAGCATCTGGTAACTCCACGCCAGCCCGGGCTCGGGGTTGCAGGCATGTACCCGGCGGGCCGGGACCAGCACCAGCGTGCCGGGCGTCAGGCGTTGCTGGCCGTTGCCGGCACCGGTGAAATGACTGTGGCCGGCATCCACCACACCGATGGAAAACGTCGGGTGGCTGTGGGCCTTGTAGCAGGCGCGGCTATGGCAGGCGCGGCGGCTTTCGACATGCGGCAGGGCCGGGTCGCGCCACAGCGCGGCATGGGAACGGGGCATCACAGGGTCCTCGGTATGCCTGGCAGCTTATCAGGCGCCGCGCACCCATACAGTTTTTTCCGCTGGCTGTAACTTGACCGCAAGGCCCGCTAGCCGCCGAAATAGACGCCTGTTGCCAAAGGAAAACAAAAATGGACCTTTCAAGCCTGCTGCTTTTCATCCCCGCCTGCTTTGCCCTGAACATGGCGCCGGGGCCGAACAACCTGCTGTCGCTGCACAATGCCAGCCGCTATGGCCTGCGCACGGCCTGCGTGGCCGGCGGCGGGCGCATCGTTGCCTTCAGCGGCATGATCGCCCTGGCGGCCATGGGCCTGGCCGTGGTGCTGCACACCAGCGAATACCTGTTCCTGGCCATCAAGGTGGTGGGGGCGGCGTACCTGTTCTACATCGCCTGGCAACTGTGGCGGGCACCGGTGGGCGAGGCTTTGGTGGCAAGCGATCATCCACGCGGCACCTGGCGCCTGGCACGTCAGGAGTTCTGGGTGGCCGCCGGCAACCCGAAGGCAATCCTCATCTTCACCGCGTTCCTGCCGCAGTTCGTCTCGGTCGGCAGTGCCACCCCGGTGAGCGAGCAGTTCCTCTGGCTGGGCGTATTGTTCCTGTTGCTGGAATGGGCCGCCATCGCCATCTACGCCGGCCTTGGCGCCTACATGCAGCGCTGGTTCAGCCAACCCGGCCCGCGCCGGTTGTTCAACCGGGTCAGCGCCTCCCTGCTGGGTTGCGCCGGCCTCGGCCTGCTGGCTGCGCGCCGCTAGAAACGGGGAATCAGCGCTTAGTCGCGGTAGAACGTCTGCACCAGGTGGTAGCCGAACTTGCTCTTGATCGGCCCGTGCACCACGCGCAGGGGCTTCTTGAAGATCACCTGGTCGATGGCACCGACCATCTGCCCGGGGCGGACTTCACCCAGATCGCCGCCGCGCTTGCCCGAAGGGCAGATGGAGAATTTTTTCGCGAGCACGTCGAAAGCCTCGCCATTGGCGATGCGCTGCTTGAGCTTTTCGGCTTCGTCAGCGGTCTTGACCAGGATGTGGCGGGCTTGGGCTTTCATGGGGTACCTGTGCATCGGGAGAGAAAAGGGCGGCATTATGCCCAATGCCTGTCAATTAAGCACTTGGGGCTGCAGTGCAGCCCATCGCCGGCAAAGTGGCCCCTTGCGATTACGCTGGTCCGCGCAGTTCGACACGATCTCGAAACTGCTCCAGTGCTTCGGGGTTGGCCAGGGCATCGGTGTTTTTCACCGGCAAACCATGCACCACATTGCGAATCGCCAGCTCCACCAGCTTGCCGCTGATGGTACGCGGGATGTCATCGACCTGGGCGATCACCGCCGGTACATGGCGGGGCGTGGTGTACTGGCGGATCACCTGGCGGATATGCTGACGCAGGGGCTCATCCAGTTGCAGGCCGTCACGCAGGCGAACGAACAGCACCACCCGCACATCGCCTTGCCAGTCCTGGCCGATGGCCACGCTTTCCAGCACCTGCTCGACCTTTTCCACCTGACGGTAGATCTCTGCCGTGCCAATGCGCACTCCACCGGGGTTGAGAACCGCATCGGAGCGGCCATGGATCACCAGCCCGCCATCGGCACGCTGCTCGGCATAGTCGCCCTGGGCCCAGACCCCCGGGAACTGGCTGAAGTAGGCGTCGTGGTAACGGCTGCCGTCCGTATCCTTCCAGAACCCCAGCGGCATGGACGGGAAGTTGCGTGTGCACACCAGCTCGCCTTTTTCGCCCTGCACCGGCTGGCCGTGCTCGTTCCACACCTCCACCGCCATGCCCAGGCCCTTGCACTGGATTTCGCCACGGCGCACTGGCAGGGTCGGGTTGCCCAGCACGAAACAGGAGACGATATCGGTGCCGCCGGACATCGACGCCAGGCACAGCTCGGCCTTGATCTTGCGGTACACGTAGTCGTAGCTGTGTGGCGACAACGGCGAGCCGGTGGACAGTAGCAGGCGCAAGCTGGCCAGGCGGTGGCTTGCCGCAGGCTCCAGGCCCGCCTGCTCCAGCGCCGCCAGGTACTTGGCACTGGTCCCGAAGGCCTGGATGCCCTCGGCGTTGATCAGGTCCAGCAGCCGCTCGGGGCCGGGGTGGAAGGGCGAGCCGTCGTACAGCACCAGCGTGGCGCCCACCGCCAGGCCGCTGGCCAGCCAGTTCCACATCATCCAGCCGCAGGTGGTGTAGTAGAACAGCACGTCATCGGCCTTCAGGTCGTTGTGCAGGCCATGCTCCTTCAGATGCTGCAACAACACGCCGCCAGCGCGGTGGACGATGCACTTGGGCACGCCGGTGGTGCCGCTGGAATACAGGATGTACAGCGGGTGGTCGAAGGGCAGCGGGGTGAAGCGGGGCTCGCCGCCGGGCTGAAAGAACTCGTCCCACAGGCTGACGTTGGCGGCCTGGAATTCGTCGGCGCGCGTCCCGCTGCGGGTATGGGGCACCACGATCAGCCGTTGCAGCCCGGGCAGCTGTGCGCACACCTGGTTGACCTTGTCCACCTGGTCGATGGCTTTGCCGGCGTACTGGTAGCCGGCGCAGGCGATCAGCAGTTTCGGCTCGATCTGGCCGAAGCGGTCGATGATGCCGTGGACGCCAAATTCGGGCGAGGAGCTGGACCACACCGCACCGAGGCTGGTGCAGGCAAGCATGGCGACCAGTGTCTGCCAAGTATTGGGCATGACCGCGGCTACCCGGTCGCCGGGGACGATGCCGGCGGCCTTGAAGGCTGTTTGCAGGCCGGCCACCTGGGCGGCCAGCTGGGCATGGGTGAACAGCTGACGTTGGCCGTCTTCGCGCACGGCGACCAGGGCCGGGCGGTCGTCGCGGCGGCGCAGCAGGTGTTCGGCAAAGTTGAGGGTGGCATTGGCGAACCATTGGGCATCGGGCATCTGCGGCCCTTCGCTGAGCACCTGGCTCGGCGGGGTATGCCAGTGAACGTGAAAATAGTCGGCAAGGGTTTGCCAGAAGGCAGGACGCTGCTCGATGCTCCAGCGGTGCAGCGCCTGGTAGTCGTCGAGTTGCAGGTTGTAGCGCAGGTTGACCCGGCGGCGGAAGGCATCCATCCGGCTGGCCTCGATCTGCGCCGTGGAGGGGCGCCAGAGCACATCGTTCATGCCGAACCTCCTGTTGCCTGCAAGGGCCCCATCGCCGGTAAGCCAGCTCCCACAGGAGCCTCACAGATCTTGAGTGCAGCGACCAACCTGTGGAAGCCGGCTTGCCGGCGAGGAAGGCATCATCAAGGCCAAAGGCTTGCGTGTTACTCTACTTTAGCCTTTTGCACGTCCTGCGACGCGCTCCAGACGCGGTAGCGCACTTCGACATCCTTGGGCACATACACCACCACCGGCAGCTTGCTGTTGTAGCGCAGCCTGAAGCCTTCACCGACCACCGGCACGAACGCCTCGGTCTTCTTGCCATCGGGGCAGGCCATCAGTGTGCTGGCCGGGCCGCTGACCTTGTCCAGGCGGTAGTAGCTGTAGCCCCAGCCCTCCAGGGTACGTTCCTCCAGGGTACCGCCCAGGCGCTGCCGATTGCAGTCCACCTTCAGGGTCTTGCCGGCGAGGATCTCCAGCTGATAGGCCGATTCATCAGCCTGGGCCGGCAGGTGGATGACCTGCCGGGTGAAGCCTTTTTCCGCCTCGGGGTAGGGCGCGACGTCCTTCAGGCTGGCTGCCATCGCGGGTGCGGCGGCAGCCAGGGTCAGGGCCAGGATCGCGGTCATCGGGGTTGGGCGCATAGGGCCTCCTTGCAGATAAACGAATGCAAGACCGCCGCCAGGCCCAGGCCGCCCGTCACTGGGCCAACCAGCCACCATCGACGTTCCAGGCGGCACCGCGAACCTGGCTACCGGCCTCGCTGCACAGGAATAGTACCAGCTCACCCAGGTGTCCGGGGGTAACGAAGGCCAGCGACGGCTGTTTTTCTGCCAGCAGATCATGCTGCGCTTGCAGCGGATCGCCACCGTTGGCCGCACGATCGTCGATCTGCTTCTGTACCAGCGGGGTCAGCACCCAGCCAGGGCAGATGGCATTGCAGGTGACGTTGCTGGTGGCGGTTTCCAGGCCCACTACCTTGGTCAGGCCGACCACGCCGTGCTTGGCCGCCACATAGGCCGCCTTGCCGGTCGAGCCGACCAGACCATGCACCGAGGCGATGTTGATGATGCGCCCCCAGTTGCGCGTACGCATGCCGGGCAGGGCCAGGCGCGTACCGTGGAACACCGCCGACAGGTTGAGGGCAATGATCTTGTCCCAGCTTTCCGGCGGGAACTGCTCCACCGGCGCCACATGCTGGATACCGGCGTTGTTGACCAGGATGTCGACGCCACCGAACTCGCGTTCGGCCAGGGCGAACAGCGCGTCGATCTGGGCCACCTCCGACAGGTCGGCCGGGTGATGGGCTACCTTCACTCCGTGCCGGGCGATCTCGGCCAGCGCCGGTGCCGGGTCGCCGAAGCCGTTGAGCACGATGTTGGCGCCTGCGCGGGCCAGCACCTGGGCAATGCCCAGGCCGATGCCGCTGGTGGAACCGGTGACGAGTGCGGTCTTGCCTTTGAGGGTCATGCACAGCTCCTTAGACGATGCCGGTGGTGTAGAACGTGGCGATGATCACGAACACCGCCAGGGTCTTGATCAGGGTAATACCGAAAATGTCCTTGTAGGCCTCGCGGTGGGTCAGCCCGGTTACGGCCAGCAAGGTGATGACCGCGCCGTTGTGCGGCAGGGTGTCCATGCCGCCGCTGGCCATGGCGGCCACCCGGTGCAGCACTTCGAGCGGGATGCTGGCGGCATTGGCGGCGGCGATGAAGCTGTCGCCCATGGCCGCCAGGGCGATGCTCATGCCGCCCGAGGCAGAGCCGGTGATACCGGCCAGCAAGGTCACGGTGATGGCTTCGTTGACCAGCGGGTTGGGGATGCCGCGCAGGGCATCGGCCAATACCAGGAAGCCCGGCAGCGAGGCGATTACCGCGCCAAAACCATACTCCGAGGCGGTGTTCATGGCCGCCAGCAAGGCACCGCCGACGGCGCTTTTGGTGCCTTCGGCCAGACGGGCGCGGATCGCGCCGAAGGCACACACCAGCACCATCAGGATGCCCACCAGCAACGCCGCCTGCACTGCCCAGATGGCGGTGAGCTTGGCCACATCGCTTTGCACCGCGGCGCTCATGCCGGGCAATTGCAGGCTGTGGCTGGGGCCGTACCACTGCGGGATCCAGTGGGTGAACAGCAGGTTCATCACCCCCACCAGCAGCAGCGGCGACAGGGCCAGCCAAGGGTTGGGCAGGGCCAGGTCGGCAGCGGTTTCCGGTTCGTTGCGCAAGTCGCTGCCATAGCCTTCTCCGGCGCGCTGGGCCTTGTTGCGCTGGCGCTGCAGGTAGGCCATGCCGACGCAGAACACGAACAGCGTACCGATCAGGCCCAGCCAGGGCGCGGCCCAGGCGGTGGTGTTGAAGAAGGTGCTGGGAATGATGTTCTGGATCTGCGGGGTGCCGGGCAGGGCATCCATGGTGAACGAGAACGCGCCCAGGGCAATGGTTGCCGGGATCAGGCGCTTGGGGATATTGCTCTGGCGGAACATCTCGGCGGCGAACGGGTAAACCGCGAACACCACCACGAACAGCGAGACGCCGCCGTAGGTGAGCAGGGCGCAGACCAGCACGATCACCAGCATCGCCTGGCGGGTGCCGAGCAGGCGGATGGCGGCGGCAACGATCGAGCGCGAGAAGCCGGACAGCTCGATCAGCTTGCCGAACACCGCGCCCAGCAGGAACACCGGGAAGTAGAGCTTTATGAAGCCGACCATTTTCTCCATGAACACCCCGGTGAACGCGGGGGCCACGGCGGACGGGTCGGTGAGCAGGACGGCGCCGAGGGCGGCGATCGGGGCGAAGAGGATTACGCTGTAGCCGCGATAGGCAGCCAGCATCAGCAGGGCCAGAGCGGCAAGAGCGATGAGCACGGTCATCGGGGTGGGTCTCCTGGGTGAGTCTTGTTTTTATCGGTGAGCAGGAGATAGCGGGAATCGTGCCAGCATATAACTAATTGATTTTAAAGGATTATTTTCTTGTCTCTGAAATTGCTGTCTATATTTAGAGACTGTAGGGGCTGCTTTGCAGCCCATCGCCGGCAAGCCAGCTCCCACAAATGACCCTGTGGGAGTTGGCTTGCCGGCGATCGAGGGCAAAGCCCTCGCAGAGATCTCAAACCAGAAACGTCAGTCTCAAATTGGAGACGAAACCCCCAGCGCCGCCATCTTCTTGTACAAGGTCGACCGGCCCAACCCCAGTGCCTGCGCGGCCTGCGGCACATTTCCCGCATGCTCGGCCAATGCTCCGACAAGCAGCTTGCGCTCAAACTCTTCACACGCCTCACGGTAACTCTGCCGAACAGGTCCAGCCGCCACCGGGCTCAAGGGCCCCAATGCCGCCCGTATATCCGCTACTCCCAGCCGCGGCTGATCCGTCAGCAGCATGGCCCGCTCCAGCACATTGCGCAGCTCGCGAATGTTCCCCGGCCATGCATGCCGCGCCAATAGCTGCTGCGCTTCGGCCTCCAACTCGTACTGGCTGCCCAGTTCGCCCAGGATGGCCTCGCACAGCGCCGGCAGGTCCTCCAACCGTTGCCGCAGTGGCGGCACCTCGATCGGCAGCACATTCAGCCGGTAATACAGGTCGGCGCGGAATGCCCCACGGGCAATGGCGGCCTGCAGGTCGATGGAGGTGGCGGCAATGATGCGCACATCGCTGTGCAGCATCTGGTTCGAGCCTACCGGCTCATACTCCTTTTCTTGCAACACCCGTAGCAGCTTGCTCTGCAGGGCCAGCGGCATGTCGCCGATCTCGTCGAGGAACAGCGTGCCGCCTTCGGCCAGTTGCAGCTTGCCGCTGCGGCCCTTGCGCTCGGCGCCGGTAAAGGCGCCGGGGGCGGTGCCGAAGAATTCGGCTTCCAGCAGTGTCTCGGGGATCGCCGCACTGTTGATGCTGACAAACGCCTTGTGCGCCCGCGCCGACGCCGCATGGATGGCATGGGCCAGCAGTTCCTTGCCGGTACCGGTTTCGCCCAGCAGCAACACCGGCGAATCACTGCTCGCGCCACGCCGGGCGCGGCGTTTGGCCTCCAGGCTGGCGGCGCTGCTGCCGACGAACTGGGCGAAGCTGTACTTGGCCTGGCGGGCGCGCAACTGCGAGCGGGTCGAGGCCAGTTCCTGCTGCATGCTGGAGTAGCGTTTGAGAAGCGGCGACAGGCTGCGCAACTCATCGAACAGGGCAAAGCCGATGGCACCGATCAGCGCGCCCTGGTCGTCGTGGATGGGCAGGCGCATTACCACCAGCGGCTCGTTCGGGGTGTCGAGCATGTCCAGCAGGATCGGCCGGCCATTGCTCACCACCTCGCGCATCAGGCTGCCCGGGATCACCGCCTCGCACGGCTGGCCGATGGCACTGGCGGCGTCGGCCAGGCCAAAGCGCCGGGCGTAGCGCTCGTTCATCCAGACGATGCGCGCCTGGCGGTCGACGATCACCGTGCCTTCGCTGGACTGTTCGATGATTTCGAACAGCGAGCGGATCGCCAGTTGCCGTACCTGGGGGTAGTCCTTGAGGCTGTCGCTGTCGTGCATGGGTAAAAATCCTGAAATCTGTATAAGCAGGTCCGGCCTCTTCGCGGGTAAACCCGCTCCCACAGGTTCACCACAAATCTGGGGGGCTGTGGGGTACCCGCGAAGAGGCCGGGCCTGAAAACCTAGCTTCTGGGGTCGAACGCCTCGCGCAAGGCATCCCCGATGAACACCAGCAGCGACAGGATCACCGCCAGCACAAAAAACGCGGTAAAGCCCAGCCACGGCGCCTCCAGGTGCTGTTTGCCCTGGGTCACCAGCTCACCCAGCGAAGCACTCCCGGCCGGCATGCCGAAACCGAGAAAATCCAGTGCAGTCAGCGTGGTGATCGCCCCGGTCAGCATGAACGGTACATAGGTCAGCGTCGCGTTCATGGCATTGGGCAAGATGTGCCGCAGCATCACCTGGGTGTCTGGCAGCCCCAGCGCCCGGGCGGCCTTCACGTACTCCAGGTTGCGTCCCCGCAGGAACTCGGCGCGCACCACATCGACCAGGCTCAGCCAGGAGAACAGCGCCATGATCCCCAGCAGCCACCAGAAGTCCGGCTCGACAAACCCGCTGAGGATGATCAGCAGGTACAGCACCGGCAACCCCGACCACACCTCCAGCAGGCGCTGGCCGACCAGGTCGACCCAGCCGCCGTGATAGCCTTGCAGGGCACCGGCCGCCAACCCGATCAGCACGCTGACCACGGTCAGGGCGAAGGCGAACAGCAAGGATACCCGCATGCCATACAGCACCCGGGCCAGCACGTCGCGGCCCTGGTCGTCGGTACCCAGCCAGTTGCTTGCGCCAGGCGGGCTGGGGGTGGGCACTTGCAGGTCGTAGTTGGGAGTATCGGCGCTGAACGGGATGGGGGCGAACAGCATCCAGCCACCTTGCTGCTCGATCAGCTGGCGCACATAGGCGCTGCGGTAGTCTGGCTGGAACGGCAGTTGGCCGCCGAACTGCTGCTCGGTGTAGCGCTTGAGCGCCGGCACGTACAGTTCGCCTTTGTAGCCCAGCAGCAGCGGTTTGTCGTTGGCCACCAGCTCGGCACACAGGCTCAGCAGCAGAAGGGCAGCGAACAGCCATAGCGAAACCCAGCCGAGGCGGTTGTGGCGAAAGCGTTGCAGGCGACGACGCGAAATCGGTGAAAGCATCAGCGTGCCCTGGTGTCGAAGTCGATACGCGGGTCGAGCAGGGTGTACGACAGGTCGCCGATCAAGCGGATCAGCAGGCCCGCCAGGGTGAAGATGAACAGCGTGCCGAACACCACCGGGTAATCCCGCGACACGGCCGCTTCGTAACTCATGCGGCCCAGGCCATCGAGCGAGAAGATCACCTCGATCAGCAACGAGCCGGCAAAGAACACCGTGATCAACGCCTGCGGCAACCCGGCCACCACCAGCAGCATGGCATTGCGCAGCACATGGCCATACAGTACCCGGTGCTCGCTCAGGCCCTTGGCGCGGGCGGTTACCACGTATTGCCGGGAAATCTCGTCGAGGAAGGCGTTCCGGGTCAGCAGTGTCAGGGTGGCGAAGCCGCCGATCACCAGGGCGCCGACCGGCAGCACCAGGTGCCAGAAGTAGTCGGCGACCTTGCCCGGCAGGCTGAGTTCGTCGAAGTTGTCCGAGACCAGGCCGCGTACCGGGAACCAGTTGAGCGAGGTGCCGCCGGCGAACAGCACGATCAGCAACAGGGCGAAGAGGAACGAGGGCAGGGCATAGCCGACCACGATCAGCGCGCTGCTCCAGGCATCGAAGCGGCTGCCGTGGCGAACCGCCTTGCGGATGCCCAGCGGGATCGACACCAGGTAGGTGATCAGCGTGGCCCAGAAGCCCAGCGACAGGGTGACCGGCAATTTGTCGAGGATCAGGTCGGTGACCTTGGCGCCGCGGAAGAAGCTGTTGCCGAAGTCCAGCCGGGCATACTGGCCCAGCATCAACCACAGGCGCTCGGGGGCGGACTTGTCGAAGCCGTACTGGCGCTTGATCTCCTCGATCAGTTTCGGGTCCAGGCCACGGCTGGCCCGTGACTCGCCGTGCAGCACCTCGGCCCGGGTGCCGGGAGCGCCGCCGCCGACGCCTTGCAGGCGTGCCACTGCCTGCTCCACCGGGCCACCCGGGGCGGCCTGGACGATGGCGAAGTTGACCAGCAGGATCGCCAGCAGGGTCGGGATGATCAGCAACAGGCGGCGCAGCAGGTAGGTGGTCATGGCGTGGGTTTCCGGCGTTCGGCCATTTGCGCATTGGTCAGCGCGGTGGGGCTGACCTCCCACCAGGTGTCCAGGCCTTCGTCATAGGGCGCCTGGACCTTGGGCAGGCCGAAGCGGTTCCACCAGACGGTGGAACTGCCCGGCGGGTAGTAGTTGGGGATCCAGTAGTAGTTCCATTGCAGCACCCGGTCCAGGGCATGGGCGTGGTGCAGCATGTCGGCCTGGGTGTCGGCGCGCACCAGGCCGTCGATCAGGCGGTCCACGGCGGGGTCCTGCAGCACCATCAGGTTGTTCGACCCGGGGTCGCGGGCCGCGGCCGAGCCAAAGTAGTTGTATAGCTCGGCACCGGGCGACAGGGTGACCGGGTAGCCGGTGACGATCATGTCGTAGTCACGCGCCATCAGGCGGTTGACGTACTGGGCCGAATCGACGTTGCGAATGTCCAGGGTCACGCCAATCTGTGCCAGGTTGCGCTTCCACGGCAGCAGCAGGCGTTCCAGGCCTGCCTGGCCATTGAGAAAAGTGAACGCCAGCGGCGTGCCCTGGCTGTTCACCAGGCGGTCGCCTTCGGGGCGCCAGCCGGCTTGCTCGAGCAGCGCCAGTGCCTGCAGCTGCTGCTTGCGGATGATCCCCGAACCATCGGTGACCGGGGCGGTGAACACGGTGCTGAAGACTTCGTCCGGTATTTTGCCGCGCAACGGTTCGAGCAGCTTCGACTCGCCGGCATCCGGCAGTTGGCGGGCGGCCAGCGGGGTATTGGAGAACACGCTCTGCTGACGGATGTACATATTGCGCATCATCTGCCGGTTGCTCCACTCGTAGTCCCACAGCAGGCCCAGCGCCTGGCGCACGCGACGGTCCTTGAACTGCGGCCGGTCGAGGTTGAACACGAAACCCTGGGCCACCTGCGGCTTGGCCGGGCCCAGGTGGGCGCGCTGCAGGCGGCCATCGTCCAGTTGCGCGCCGTTGTAGCCCAGGGTGTAGGCGGTGGCGGAGAACTCGCGGTTGTAGTCGTAGCCGCCGCCTTTGAGCACCTGCCGCGCCACTTCGGTATCGCCAAAGTACTCGATGCGCAGCTTGGCGAAATTGTAGCGGCCACGGCTGACTGGCAGATCGCGCGCCCACCAGTCGGGGTCGCGTTCGAAGGTGATGCTGCGGCCGTTGTCGATGTGCCCGATACGGTACGGCCCGCTGCCGACCGGCTTGTCGAAGCCGGCGCCGTTGGCGAAATCGCGCTGCTGCCAGTCGTGTTCGGGCAGTACCGGCAAACTGGCGATGTCCAGCGGCAGGGTGCGGCCGTGGTCGGGCTTGAAGTCGAAGCGCACGCTGTGCGGGCTTTCCACGATGACGGCGGCAACATCGGCAAACTGGGTGCGGTACTTCAGGCTGCCCTTGCTCATCAGCAGCTCGAAGGTAAAGCGTACGTCCTCGGCGTGCACCGGCTTGCCATCGGCGAAGGTGGCGCGCGGGTCGATCTCGAAACGCAGCCAGGCATCCTCCGGGCCGCGCTCCATACGTCGGGCGATCAGGCCGTAGACGGTGTAGGGCTCGTCGAATGAACGCATGGCCAGTGGCGCATACAGCAGGCCATCGACCTCGCTGACCCCGATACCCTTGTCGATGTACGGCAGGATATGGTCAAACTGGCCGATCTCAATGGCCGAGCGGCGCAGGATGCCGCCTTTGGGGGCGTCGGGGTTGACGTAGTCGAAATGCTGGAAGTTGGCGTTGTAGCGGGGGGCTTCGTCGTAGACGGTGAGGGCGTGGCTGGGGGCGGCATGAGCGTTGACAGCCAGGCAAAGCAGGAGCAGGCAACGCAGAAACTGTGGGAGCGGGTTTACCCGCGAAGGCGTCCGAGCATGCAGCCTCGTTGCCTGGGCTGACGCATTCGCGGGTAAAGCGCAGCGGCGCACCGCCGCTCCCACAGGGGATTTCATCGGCTGCGAGGACTTAGTCCTGGCGGCTGGTCACTTCCAGCAGGTGGTAGCCGAACTGGGTCTTCACCGGGCCTTGCACGGTGTTGATCGGGGCGCTGAACACCACGGTGTCGAACTCCTTGACCATCTGGCCCGGGCCGAACGCGCCCAGGTCACCGCCCTGGCGGCTGGACGGGCAGGTGGAGTTGGCTTTGGCGATTTCAGCGAAGTCGGCGCCTGCTTCGATCTGCGCTTTCAGTTCGTTGCATTTGTCTTCGCTGCTGACCAGAATGTGGCGGGCGGTTGCACGGGCCATGGGTACTGCTCCTTGGGCTAAAAAGGCAAGCCTAGCGCACTTGTCCGGGGTATGTCTCGCCAGGCTTGCAACCCGCTGCCTACAGTTTTTGCGCCGCCTCACGCAACAGGGTTTCGGTCGAGGCCCAGCCCAGGCAACCGTCGGTGATCGACACGCCGTATTGCAGCGCGCCCTTGCCCAGCGCCTGGCAGCCGTCGAACAGGTGGCCTTCGATCATCACGCCAACGATCGAGCGGTCGCCGGCCAGGCGCTGCTCCAGCACATCGTTGAATACTGCCGGCTGACGCGCCGGGTCCTTGCCGCTGTTGGCATGGCTGCAATCGACCATGATCCGCGCCTGCAGCCCGGCCTTGGCCAGCGCCTGGCGGGCCATGGCGATGCTGTTGGCGTCAAAGTTCGGGCCCTTGTGGCCGCCACGCAGCACCAGGTGGGTGTCCGGGTTGCCCAAGGTTTCGATGATGGCCGGGTAACCCTGCGCATCCATGCCGAAGTGGCGGTGCGGGTGAGCGGCGCTGCGCATGGCGTCGCTGGCGATGGCGATGCCGCCGTCGGTGCCATTCTTGAAGCCGACCGGCAGCTCCAGGCCACTGACCATTTCGCGGTGGATCTGCGACTCGGTGGTGCGCGCGCCAATCGCGGCCCAGGCCAAAAGGTCATCGAAGTAGCCGGCGGCCATGGGCTGCAGCAGTTCAGTGGCAACCGGCAGGCCGCGTTCGATCATGTTGAGCATCAGCCCGCGGGACAGGGCGATGCCGGCGTGCATGTCGTCGCTGCCATCGAGATGCGGGTCGTAGGCCAGGCCTTTCCAGCCGACCGTGGTGCGGGGTTTTTCGACGTAGGCGCGCATCACCAGCAGCAGCTTGTCGTCAACTTTGCGGCTGAGAGCGGCCAGGCGGTCGGCGTATTCCAGGGCCGAGCGCGGGTCGTGGATCGAGCACGGGCCAACGATCACCAGCAGGCGCTGGTCGCGGCCTTCGAGGATGTGGCGGATGGCCTGGCGGTGGGCATGGACTTGCTGGGTCAGTTCGCTGGACAGCGGCATTTGCTGCTTGAGCAGGTGCGGGCTGGGCAGGCGCTGGCTGACGGTGGTGTTGGCCGCTTGTGGCTGGGTCAGGGCGAGGCTGGAAGCTTGCATGGCGCTTTTTTCCCTGGGCGGACGGCGGGTTCTGGCCCGCGTGGTCGGCCCTATCGAGGTGTTCGACAGATCGTTGAATTCGTATTGGCTGCTGCATTGCCACCTGTGGAAGACCGAACGGAGGCGGCAGGCTGGCCCGAACGGAATTGGCTAAATCGCCAGGCGTAGGTGTTTGCGTAGTAATAAGTGGCGTAGTTCATGAATCTGTCCTCAATGTGAATCGGTGTTGTTCAAAGGTCTGAAAAGCAAAACCCCCGGTCGGGAAGCCGACCGGGGGTTTGAGTATTCTCATGTTCGGCGGCCCCTCGAAGGTGGGCGCCGTGTGGGTATCGGCGCCTAGTGGCTAAACCAATACCCGAAGTAATAGCTGGCAGGTGCCACGCAGCCGGCAACGGCCAGCACAGGGCGCAGGGAGCGACCGGTGTGGTTGGCGTGGTTGCGGGTGTGTTTCGGCATGTTGCTCTCCAGTGAATGAGCCCGAGCTTACTTCAGTTCTGCCGGGCCATTCAATGGATAAATGCGATGGGGGCGATCAATTGTTTTTTGTACTGGCTGGTTCAATGGCCATAGCGCCCGACCAGGCTCTGCGCCCCTAACGCATGGCCTTGCAGCAGTTGCAGCAGGCCGCTGCGGTCCAGGCCCTCGGGCAGGGTGGCCAATGGCAGGTCGGTGGCGATCAGCGTCAGTACGTAGTGGTGCGGGTTGTCGCCAGCGGGTGGGCAGGGGCCTCGGTAGCTGAGCGTGCCCCGCGAGTTGCGCCCCACCGTCACGCCTTGCCCGGTCAGCCCGGCGACGCCTTCCTTCAGCCCATCCTGGGCCGGGTCTATGTTGTAGGCGATCCAGTGGACTACGCCAATACCCTTGCCGCCGTCCGGGTCGAACATGATCAGTGCCAGCGACTGGGTGCCTGCGGGGAGGTTGTCCCAGCTCAGTTGCGGGGTGCGCTCTTCGCCAGCACCGCAGGCCGGGTCCGGGCCAACCTGTTGCAAGGCGATCACGCCGCCATCGGTGAACGACGATGAGCTGATCGACAGCGCGCCCTGGCCGCCAGCGACGGCCAAGGTGCTGCACGGCAGCAGGACGGCGAGCAGCCAGGGTTTGAGGTGCATGGTGAATCCTTGGCAAGGCGTTCCGGCGCAGTGTAGCCCAGGCTGGCCTCAATGGCTGTCCTGGTCTTCGGCGGTGCCACCGGTGCGCCCGGCGCCGGAGCCGGTGGCTTCGCCGGTGCTGTTGGAGCCGCCAGCAGCGCCGTCGGCGGCATCGCTGTTGCTGCCGGTGTCGCTGCTGTCGTTGCCTTTGCTGCTGCCAGGGCTGTTGACGCTGCTGTCTTCACCGGCGGTCTTGCCACCGGACGGGGTGGTTTGCTGGCGGCTGTCGGTGGCGGCCAAGCTGGTGCCAGTGACGGTGGCCAGGGCCAGGGCCAGGCACAGTGAGAGTGGGCGAATGCGGATCATGGAACGTCTCCTTTGCGGATGATCTGTCATTCGTTGGGCTGGGGGCGGGGAGCGGGGTGCCGTCTGGGCGACGGGTGGTCATTTTTGCCGGCTGCTGCACAGCCCGATCGAGACGCCAGGCCGCCACAGGGGGGGCGCGAGGCCCCACGAAGCAGGCAATCAGCGGCAGTTGCCCGCTTTGCGATAACCCGCCGCCTGCGCCTCACCTTCGGTGGCGAAGGTGACCTGGTTCTTCGCTGTAACCTGGGCGTAGCCCGGGCAGCCGACGGAAAGGTGATAAACGTGGCTGTTGCGGTTGCCAAGCACCGCCCCCAGCGACTCGGCACTGGCCAGGCTCGGCTTGGCCTCTGGTTTGGCGGCCTTCACCGACACCGCTTGTACCACGCCACTGCCGACTGGCTTGTAGTTGGCCGTCCATTTGCGTTCCCCGGTCACGAAGGGGTTGGCATGTCCCATGATCGCCGCAATGCGCCGCTCACGCTCTTTTTCCCAGGCCGACACCGGGTGCTGTTTGTCCCAGGCCATCAGCAACTGTTGCTGTTGGCGCGACATGCTCAGTTTGTAGCGGTCGTACATGTAGAACGTAGTGCGGGCGACCAGGCCTTTCACTTCGTCACGTGGTTCGGCAGCGCGCTGCACGAAGTCGACCTTGGTGCGGCACTGGCCATATTGCCCGGCATTGCCAGCGACCATGCCGTAGTTGAAATTGCTGCGGTCGCCATTGACCTCACCCACTGCCGGGTACAGGTTGAACAGGTCGGCCTCCATGGCGCGGAACACCGGGTCGTCATCCACGCAATGCTCGCGGCCGCCGTTCTTCCAGCACTGGCGCTGGTTGCCGAAGGTGTAGGCCGGCACGATGTGCTCCCATTCGGTGCGCTCGGCGCGGTTCTGCTGCTTGCGTGTCTGGTAGCCGCACGAGGCGGCATCGATACGCCCGCCGGACTTGCCCACCCAGGTCCATTTGCAGCCGCAGTACAGGTCGCCCATGGCACTACTGGCCTGGTCCATGTACACCTTCTGCTTGGCCATCACCTTGGCCTCGGTAAAGGTCGCTGGCGGGTTGGCCAGGGCGGGGAAGGTGAAGGAAAACAGTAAGAATACGGCGTAAAGCAGTGATTTCATGGGAAAAACATACTTCAGGTAGGGGTGCGCATTGTAATCATTTCTCCGCAGCTGGCCAGCCTGGACGCGCTCCCTGTGAGCGGCCTGCGTACCCTGTGTGGGCTAATTCAATGAGTGATATGCAGTTCTATGAGCGCCCACCCAGCCCTTGGGGCTGCGCTGTCGCGCAGGGAACAAATATCGCTCGCTTGGCGCGTCCATACATAGAAGTAGCATTTGGCCTCAGTGCCCGCCCTTCATCCGCCGCGCCACCAGGTAGATCCCCAGCCCAACCAGCGCTGTCGCCGCGCCGATATACCCTGTGCTGGTCCAGCCCATGCCCGCGGTAATAGCCATGCCACCCAGCCACGGCCCCAGCGCATTGGCCAGGTTGAACGCCGCATGGTTCGACGCCGCCGCCAGGCTTGGCGCTTCATGGGCAATGTCCATCAAGCGGATCTGCAACGGCGCCGCCAGGGCAATCATGCTCCCGACCAGGCCAATGCCCAGCAGCAGGCTCCACAGTGCATGCGCGGCAAAGCTGAAGAACAGCAGCACGGCAACCGACCACACCAGCACCAGCCCCACAGCGCGGAACTGCAAGCGGTCGAACAGCTTGCCGCCGGCGATGTTGCCAACGATGCCACCGACGCCGAACGCCGCCAGGCCGAATGGAATCCACTGCGGCGATACCTGGGTCACTTGCAACATGGTCGGCGCCAGGTAGCTGAACACACAGAACATGCCGGCAAAGCCGATCGAGGCGATGGCCAGCGCCATCCACACTTGCGGCAGGGTGAAGGCTTGCAGTTCCTTGCGCGGGTCGCTGCGCACTTCATCGTGGCGCTGGGGCACATAGCGCCAGACCAGGGCAATGGTGCACAGGGCGATCGCGCCGACCAGCACGAACGCTGAGCGCCAGCCGAAATATTGGCCCAGCAAGGTGGCGACCGGGTTGCCGAGCAACATGGCCAGGGTCAGGCCCATCATCACCCGTGCCACGGCCCCCGCCCGCTGGTCTTTGGCCACCATGCTCGACGCCACCACCGCTGCAATGCCGAAGTAGGCGCCATGGGGCAGGCCGCTGATGAAACGGAAGGCGACCAGGCCGCTGAACGAGGGGGCGAAGGCGGTAGCCAGGTTGCCAACGGCATACAACGCCATCAACAACAGCAGCATGTGCTTGCGCAACAGCCGGGCACCGATAATCGCCAGTGTCGGGGCGCCGACCATCACCCCCAGCGCATAGGCGCTGATGGCATGGCCCACCTGGGGCTCGCTCAATTGCAGGTTGCTGGCGATGTCGGGCATCAGGCCCATGATGGCGAACTCGCCGGTGCCGATGGCAAAGCTGCCCAGCGCCATGGCGGCTTCCATTTTCGCGACGGTGCTTTTGCTAGGGAGCGGAGGTAATTCCTGAACTGACATCTGGATCCTTGTTGAAACATGCTGAAACGTTCAAGCCAGGATCATAGTCAATCCGTGACGGCGACGTCGAGGAAGCTGACCGGCTTCCTTGCACAGCTGTCGGGGGCATATGTGGGCAGCGGGCATGCTCGCGAAAGGGTCGGAACAGGCTGGCCTCAACGCTCCAGGTAGTGGGTCTGCGCGGCAAAATCGATAAAGCGCTTGCTGGCCAGCGAGAGGTACTCCCCCGAGCGCCAGCACAACCTGAAGCTCATCAGCTGCGCTGGCTTGAACGGCACGCCGACGATGCCCGGTGTGCGCTGCTGTACCGAGCGCAGCAGGGTCGCCACGCCCATGTTGTCCAGCGCCGCCTGCACCACCAGTGATACGAAGTTGCTTTGCAGCGCCACCTGGTAAGTGATGCCATGTTCGGCGAAGAACGCGTCCAGCAGGTGGCGCTGTACGAAGGTGCGGTCGAATACCACCATGGCGGTATTGCGCAGGTCCTCGGCCGTAAGGAAGGCCTTGCCGGCATAGGGGTGGTCAGGGTGCATGCAGGCCAGCATCTCGTCGCTGCCGAGCAGGATCGATTCCTTGTCGGGCGGTACGCGCCTGGATTCCAGCAGTGCCAGGTCGATTTCCCGTTGTTCCAGGCGATGGCCAATGTCCTCGGCACTGCCTTCGAACACGGTCATGGCAATGCCCGGGTACAGTTGGCGAAAGGCGTTCATCAAGCCGGGCACATAGTGCAGGCCGAACATCGGCGGGATACCCAGGCGTACTTCGCCGCGCTTCAGGTCGGCCATGTCGCGCAGCTCTTGCCGGGCCACATCCATTTCGCGCAGGGCCGATGCAATACGTGGCAGGAACCGTTTGCCCTCGGCCGTCAGGATGACTTTGCGCGTGGTGCGGTTGAACAGGGTCACGCCCAGTTCCTCTTCAAGACGGGTAACGGCCATGCTCAGTGCCGGCTGGGCGATATGCAGGTGCTGCGCGGCTTTGGTGAAGCTGCCTTGGCGTACGATCTCGACGCAGCAGCGCAATGCCTTGAGGTTCATTGAGGGGGGTACCGTTCATAACAAACTGTGATGCCAAGCATCATAACAATATATTTATTATTATTAACCAGAGGGCCTACGATGCGCGCCACTGAGACATCCTGCAACATCTCAGTCACGCAGCTTAATAAATCTGCAATCCCACGAAGATTTTGAGGTAGTACCCCAAATGGCCAAGGCCGCCGATGTCGTTGTGCAATGCCTGGAAAACGAAGGTGTCGAGTATGTGTTCGGCATTCCTGGTGAGGAAAACCTCGACCTGCTCGAATCCCTGCGCAAGTCGAAGATCAAGCTGGTACTTACCCGTCACGAGCAGTCCGCAGGNGAAAACCTCGACCTGCTCGAATCCCTGCGCAAGTCGAAGATCAAGCTGGTACTTACCCGTCACGAGCAGTCCGCAGGTTTCATGGCTGCCACCTATGGCCGCCTGACCGGCAAGACCGGCGTCAGCCTGTCGACCCTCGGCCCCGGCGCCACCAACCTGGTCACCGCCAGCGCCTACGCCTACCTGGGCGGCATGCCGATGATGATGATCACCGGCCAGAAGCCGATCAAGAAGTCCAAGCAGGGCCGCTTCCAGATCATCGACGTGTGCGGCATGATGGACCCCATCACCAAGTACACCCACCAGTTCGCCTCGGCCGACAACATCCCTGCGCGTATGCGCGAAGCCTTCCGACTGGCTGAAGAAGAAAAGCCGGGTGCCGTGCATCTGGAACTGCCGGAAGACATCGCCGCCGAGCAGACCGACAGCCTGCCGATCCCGCCAAGCCTGCACCGCCGCCCGCTGGCCGAGCACGTGGCGATCGACGCTGCCGTGCAAAAGCTGCAGAACGCGCGTAACCCGATCCTGGTGATCGGCGCCGGCGCCAACCGCAAGATGACCGCCAAGGTCCTCAAGCAACTGATCGACAAGACCGGCATTCCGTTCATCACCACGCAGATGGGTAAAGGTGTGGTCGACGAGCGCCACCCGCGCTTCCTCGGCAACGCCGCACTGTCGTCGGGCGATTTTGTACATCGTGCGGTTGAAGCCGCCGACCTGATCGTCAACATCGGCCACGACGTGATCGAGAAGCCTCCGTTCTTCATGGTCCGTGGCGGCACCGAGGTCATCCACATCAACTTCCGCTCCGCCGAAGTCGATGCCGTGTACTTCCCGCAGGTGGAAGTGATCGGCGACATCGCCAACGCCGTGTGGCAGATCAGCGAAGCGCTGAACGACACTTCGCACTGGGACTTCACCCGCCTGATGGCGATCCGTGAAGCCAACGAAGCGCAGATCGCCGAAGGTGCCGACGACAACCGCTTCCCGGTCTACCCGCAGCGCTTGGTCGCCGACATCCGTCGCGTGCTGCCGTCCGAAGGTATCGTTGCCCTGGACAACGGCATCTACAAGATCTGGTTCGCCCGCAACTACAAGGCGCACAAGCCGAACACCGTGCTGCTGGACAACGCCCTGGCGACCATGGGCGCCGGCCTGCCATCGGCCATGGCCGCGCACCTGGTGCACCCGGACCGTCCGGTGATCTCGGTGTGTGGCGACGGCGGCTTCATGATGAACAGCCAGGAGCTGGAAACCGCAGTACGCCTTGGCATGCACATCACCGTGGTGATCCTGCGTGACGACGGCTACGGCATGATCCGCTGGAAGCAGGCCAACATGGGCTTCACCGATTTCGGCCTGGACTACGGCAACCCGGACTTCGTCAAGTACGCCGAAGCCTACGGTGCCAACGGCCACCGTGTGGAAAGCGCCGAAGGCCTGCTGCCGCTGCTCGAGCACTGCATCAAGACCCCGGGCGTGCACGTGATCGACTGCCCGGTCGATTACAGCGAGAACGACCGCATCCTCAACAGCGAGCTGCGTGAGCGCGCGCTGGCGGTGTAA
>NZ_OLKL01000031.1 GCF_900291015.1 Pseudomonas persica | reverse complement strand
AGGTCGTGAATGGTGGTGATCGAGCCGTGGCGGATGCCCAGGTTCTCGTGAATCACCTTGACCACCGGGGCCAGGCAGTTAGTGGTGCAGGAGGCGGCGGTGACGATGCGATGCTGCGCCGGGTCGAATAGGTGCTGGTTGACGCCCATCACCACGTTCAGTGCGCCTTTCTCCTTCACTGGAGCGCAGACGACCACACGTTTGACGCCTTGATCCAGGTAGGCCTGGAGTACGGCTACCGACTTCATCTTGCCGCTGGCCTCGATGACCAAGTCGCAGCCCGACCAGTCGGTGTCCGCGATGGTCTTGTTGGCGGTGACCTTGATGCGCTTGCCCTCGATCACTACCGCGTCGCCCTCTGCGCGGGCTTCACGGTGCCAGCGTCCGTGGATCGAATCGAAGTTGATCAGATGGGCATGGGTCTCGGCGTCACCGGCCGGGTCATTGATCTGCACAAACTCGAATTCCGGCCAGTCCCAGGAGGCGCGAAGCGCCAAGCGACCAATACGGCCAAACCCATTGATACCTACTTTGATAGCCATGTTCTTGTTCTCGAATCGCGATTAGCGAAAGGTCAGAGGGTGTCGCTGAACTGGTTGATATACCCAACGTGCGCAGGGTTCTGGATCGCACGTGGACGCAGGGCCTGGACCTGGGAAACAGCTTCCTGCACAGGGATGCCGCACTCGATCATCAGGCGGGCGGCAAACAGGCCGGTGCGGCCAGAGCCGCCCTTGCAGTGAATGGCGATCGTCTTACCGGTCATCACCAGCTCTTTCAGGCGTTCCCGGTGAGCCTTCCAGGCGGCCGCAAACGGCTCACCGGGCGCTTCGTCGTCCTCGACCGGCAGGTGGAACCATTCGAGGCCCAGCAGTTGGCACTCCTCGGGAAGCAGATCGATCTCGTTCTGCAGCAGTTCTTCACTCGGCATCAGGGTTACCAGCGCGCTCGCGCCGGCATCGTGCAACGTTGCCAGAGCCTGAGATACCGATGTCTCCTTGGTACCTGGGCACGGAGTGAAGATCAGCTGGCCGACCAGTTCGGAATTAGCCAACACGGAATACGGGTGCAATTGCATGCTCACAAAGCCTCAAATGGATCGTTGATTGACACGCTTGGATAGTTCTTCAGCCGACTCTTTACGTTCGGAGTAGCGATCGACCAGGTAGTCGGAGCGATCACGAAGCAGCAGGGTGAACTTCACCAGCTCCTCCATTACGTCGACAACACGGTCGTAGTACGAAGAGGGTTTCATGCGACCCGCCTCGTCGAATTCCAGATAGGCCTTCGGCACGGACGACTGGTTAGGGATGGTGAACATGCGCATCCAGCGGCCGAGGACGCGCAGCTGGTTGACCACGTTGAACGACTGCGAGCCGCCGCAGACCTGCATCACCGCGAGGGTTTTGCCTTGAGTGGGGCGCACGGCGCCCATGCTCAGTGGAATCCAGTCGATCTGCGACTTGAACACGCCGGTCATTGCACCGTGGCGTTCTGGCGAGCACCAGACCATGCCTTCCGACCACAGCACCAGGTCGCGCAGCTCCTTGACCATGGGGTGGTCATCGGGCACGTCATCCGCCAGTGGCAGCCCGGTCGGATTGAAGATCCGCGTCTCGGCACCGAAGTGCTCCAGCAGGCGTGCCGCTTCTTCCGTCAGCAGGCGGCTGAACGAGCGTTCGCGGGTCGATCCGTACAGCAGCAGGATGCGAGGTTTATGGGTGGACTTTTGCTCGACCGCCAGTTTGTCTGCTGTCGGCAGGTCGACCAGATCGTTGTCGATATTCGGGATATGGTGTTCGGTCATGATTTACTCCTGAGTCAAGGCGCCAGATGGCTGATCGAACCAGCGGCGCTTGAGCCACAAGGCCACGCCCACCAGGGAGATCAGTACCGGCACTTCCACCAAGGGCCCGATGACGGTGGCAAACGCGACCGGCGAGGCAAGGCCGAAGGTGGCGATGGCCACGGCAATGGCCAGTTCGAAATTGTTGCTCGCTGCAGTGAACGCCAGCGCAGTGGTACGTGGGTAGTCAGCTTCCAACAGCTTGCCCATCCAGAAGCTGATGAAGAACATCACCACGAAGTAGATGGTCAGCGGGATAGCGATGCGCAGCACATCCAGCGGCAGTTGCAGCACCATGTCGCCTTTCAGGCTGAACATGGCGACGATGGTCAGCAGCAACGCCACGAGGGTCAGCGGGCTGATCTTCGGGATGAATCGCTCCTGGTACCAGGTCTCGCCCTTGCTGCTGATCAGGATCTGGCGGGTCAGGAAACCAGCCAAGAACGGGATGCCCAGGTAGATCAGCACCGATTGGGCGATATCGAGGAAGCTGGTCTCAATGACGCTACCTTCAAGGCCAAACAGCGGCGGCAACAGCCCCAGGAAGATCCAGGCGTACACGCTAAAGAACAGGATCTGGAAAATGCTGTTGAAGGCGACCAGACCCGCCACGTACTGGTTGTTGCCACCGGCGATCTGGTTCCACACCAGCACCATGGCGATGCAGCGTGCCAAGCCGATGAGGATCAGGCCGGTCATGTACTCAGGCTTGTCGGAAAGGAAGACAACGGCCAGCCCGAACATCAGGACCGGGCCGATCGCCCAGTTCTGGATCAGCGACAGGGCAAGGATGCGCTTGTCCTTGAAGACCTGTGGCAACTCCTCGTATTTCACCTTCGCCAGAGGTGGGTACATCATGACGATTAGGCCAATGGCGATGGGGATGTTTGTCGAGCCTACCGACAGGCTATTCAGCCACGCAGGCAATCCCTGGAACAGGCTGTCCAGACCAATGCCCAGGCCCATGGCCAGAAAGATCCACACCGTCAGGTAGCGGTCTAGAAAGGAAAGTCGGCTTTTGCTCATGGTGGATCTCCCTAAACGTCAGAGCGTTCCGATACGGGCCAGCTCGGCCTTGAGCTGGGCGGTATCCAATTGTTCGAAAGGCAGCGCGAGGAATGCATTGAGGCGTCGTTTGATCTGCTCAAGCGTGACGTCGAACGCTGCGTCCAATTCGGCGGTGTTGCCCTGCTGGTCAGAAGGGTCAGAAAGCCCCCAGTGGGCTTTCACAGCGGGTCCGAAGAACACGGGGCAGGCTTCGCCAGCGGCCTTGTCGCAGACGGTGATGACAAAGTCCGGTGCCAGCTCGGCATGCGCGTCACTGGATTTGCTGCTGAGGCCCTCGGTGGAGATACCAGCACGCTGCAGCGCGGTGATGGACAGCGGGTGCACATCACCCTTTGGCTGGCTGCCGGCGCTGTAGGCCTTCATGCCGGCCGGGGCCAGATGATTGAAAACAGCCTCGGAGAGGATGCTGCGGCAGCTATTGGCGGTGCAGAGGAACAGAACTTTCATCGGTTTTTCTCGGCAATGATCAGCAGCAGGAGGCGACGCGTTGAGGGCGGTCACCCATGGTGTCCAGTCGTTTGGTGCTAGCACTCAGCCATTCGCGGTTAGCCTCCAGCGTCGTCGCCAGGACCTCACGTACCCAGCCGGGAAGCGATGGATGCAGGCGGTAATAAACCCACTGGCCCTGACGCCGGTCTTCCAGCAGGTCACACGTGCGCAGTTGCGCCAGGTGGCGGGAAACCTTGGGCTGGCTTTCTTCCAGCGCGCAGGTCAGTTCACAGACGCAGAGTTCTTCCTCGCGAGCGATCAGCAGCATCATCCGAATGCGGTTCTCGTCGGCGAGGCATTTGAAGACTTTGGTGGGGGTCAGCGAGTCAGTCATGGGATTACTCAGTGTTTGGTTTTCACAAGGACGAACATCTTGATGCGTTCATGGATCTCGTGAAGCGTGTGTCGGAAAGCATCGTGTTTGTCACTGGTCACAGGGTCTTCGAAGTTCCACGCCAGAACCTCGCCTAAGGCAGGCAACGTAAGGCACTCATGGGCTGCCTTGTCGCAGAGAGTAATTACGTAGTCGAACCGTTCGCCTGCGAACTCGTCGATGGACTTGCTGCGTAGAGCCTTGGTATCGATATCGAGATATTCGAGGGCGGCATAGGTACGCGGGTCGACCTCTCCGGGCTGGAGACCGGCGCTGAAAGCTTCGAAGTGAACAGGGGCCGTGTGCCGGAGCAAAGCTTCGGCGAGCTGGGAGCGAGCAGCGTTTGCAGTACAAACAAACAGGACGCGGATCTTGCCAGTCATCACTTGGTACCCTGCATGTATATGGTTTTTCGAATATACGCTTTTTCGAATGTATCGCAACCCCCTCGATGATGGGTGGCTTTACATGTGCGCGTCCATGCACATATATTGTGACGCATGACGACCAACCAAAATCTCCGCGCCCAAGCCATCGACGCCGCCATCGAGTCGCTGGACGAGGCCTTCTTCAAAGCGCTTTGCGAGCCTTCCAGAGTCGCGGTTTTCAAGCGCGTGCTTTTGCTGGGCCGGGCGGATGTCGGCGAAATTGCCAAAGACTTGCCACAGGAGCGGTCGGTGATCTCCAGGCACCTGCAGGTACTGCATGATGCCCAGATCGTGAAGGCCACCAAGGTGGGCAGGCAGGTGTTCTATGAAGTGAATGGTGGGGCGATCGTCGAGCGTCTGGAGGGCCTGCTCCAGCGAACCAAAGGTCTGGTTTCGATCTGCTGTCCGTAGCCCGGCCTTTTTTGCTCATATATATGCATGAGTGCGCACATATGAATGATTCGAATCGCGTTCTGGATGTGGTCGTCATCGGTGGTGGGCAAGCAGGTTTGGCGACTGGCTGGCATTTACAGCAGCACGGCTTGGATTACCTCATCTTGGATGAGCAGACATCCCCAGGCGGGAATTGGCGTAACTACTACGAAAGCCTGCAGTTGTTCTCACCAGCGGAGTACTCCGCGCTGCCGGGGCGGGCGTTTCCTGGCAATCCCAAGGGCTACCCGCTGCGAGACGAAGTGGTGCAGTACCTGGAGAAATACGCCGCCGAGTTTCAGCTGTCTTTCCAGGGCAGTACCCAAGTGGTGGCGGTCGTACAGAAGGAAAAGGCATTTGAGGTTCGCACCGCCAACGGAGCGACTTTCACTGCACGTGCTGTGGTAGTGGCATCAGGGGGCTTCAGCCGTCCTTTCATGCCTGACATTCCTGGGCTGGAGAACTTTTCAGGACACTGTCTGCATAGCTCGGCTTATCGAACACCTGAGGCCTTTGTCGGCCAGCGTATTGTCGTTGTGGGGGCAGCTAACTCCGCTGTTCAGATTGCCTATGAACTTGCAGGCGTTGCACAGGTAGTGCTGGCTACCCGCGAGAAGATCCGCTTCTTCCCTCAGCGGATTCTGGGGCTCGATTTTCATGCATGGCTAAAACTCACCGGGTTGGGGCAAACACGATGGTTGAGTGATCAAAGCACTCCAGTGCTCGACACCGGCAAGTACCGAAAGGCCCTTAGCAGCGGCAGAATTCAGCGCAGAGCCATGTTCCAGCAGGTACTGCCCGACGGTGTGATTTGGCCAGACGGAAGCAGCACCCAGGTCGATGCGCTGATATTCGCAACGGGATTCCGCCCTAACCAGGAGTTTCTGGCACAGCTGCCAGTCGCCGACCGGAACGGGCGTACGCTACAGCGAAACGGCATGGCAATTCAGGTGCCTGGCTTGTACTTCGTGGGTCTGCCCAAGCAAAGGAATTTCGCCTCGGCGACGTTGAGAGGTGTAGGGGCCGATGCGGCATACCTGATGCCTCGGCTGCTTGAGCACCTGAGCGAAGGGCGATTGCCTCACCTGTCCCCCTCGCCCCGCACGATTTGAACTCGTGCAAGGCGAAAGAACAGGTTCAGAGCATGTGGTTATGCGCGGTTTGCCGGTGTGCAGCAGCTCGATTGTTGGGCTGAAGGCGTTGCCAGGGGTTCCGGTGATGCACAGCAACTGGTTTGAGTCGTGGGCTCGAGTGCGCAGCAACTGGAAGCTTCATCTTGCTCCTCGAACTGAAGGCTGCAGATACCGGTTTCAGGCAGTTCGAGCTCGACACGCCTTGCCGCTTCCCAGTCGCCTGCAAGCCCGGCCAGGATTGAGCGCACCTGCTCGTACCCGGTAATCATCAGGAATGTCGGAGCACGACCGTAGCTCTTCATGCCTACGATAAAGATGCCTTCGTCGGGATGAGAGAGCTCATCGATGCCATGGGGGCGAACGGTACCGCAGCTGTGCTCATTTGGGTCGATCAACGGGGCCAACTGAACAGGGCTCTGTGTAGCCGGGTCGATAGCCAGTCGTAGCTCGCCGAGAAGCTGCAGATTTGGGCGGAAGCCCGTGGCCACGATGATCTCATCCACCTCTGGCAGAGCTTGGCCATTGCTGTGCACGACCAGCCCCTGTTCGGTCGTGTCGACCTGGCTGATGGAGATGTCCTGGTGCAGCGAGATCTTTCCGTGTTCGAGCAATGCACGGATGCGCAGACCCAGGCTACCGCGTTCGGCCAATTTGTCATTGGCACCACCACCCAGAATTTTATCTAGTGTGTGTCCGCGAATCGCCCACGAAACCTGGGTGCCAGGCAGTTGGACCAGATCCTGAAGAGCGTTGAATGCCGAGTGTCCGCCGCCGACAACCAGTACTCGGCGCCCGAGATAACGATCACGCGCCTTGCCGCTGACATCGGGAAGTCCATAGGCAATATGCGCTTTGGCGTTCAACTCTCCCAATGCTGGAATGCCGGATGCGCCCATCCAGTTTGGGGTCTCGTACGTGCCCGAGGCATCGATGACTGCGCGAGCTTGGATGTCTTGCTCACCCTTTGGCCCTTTAACACGCACCAGGAACGCGGCAGATTCGCGGCCTTTGGTTTTCTGCACATCTGCGCCGACTTTCGTCACCGCAGTGACGCGGGAGTCTAGATGAAGTCGTTCCTTGATAACTGGCAGCTCAGCTAGTGGGAGCAAGTAGTGATCCAGCAGTTCACGACCTGTGGGGTACGTGTCGGAATCAGGCGCTTGCCAGCCCGTTGCCGACAGTAACTTTGCAGCCTCCTTGTCTACGTTGTAATCCCACGGCGAGAACATGCTGACGTGGCCCCATCGGCTGATGCTTTCTCCAGCCTGGGCGCCTGCTTCAAAAATGAGTGGGTTCATACCCCGGGCCAGTGCGTGCGCAGCAGCCGCCAGCCCCATGGGGCCGGCGCCGATGATTACGATGGGAAGATCAGATTGGCTCATGCTCGTTCTCCTGTGTCAGGTTGGTTGGAGGGGAAGACTCGCTCAACGATGGCGCAATCAAGCCAGCGTCCTTCAAGGCATGCATGTTTTTCATAGACTCCGACCTTTCGGAAACCGCAGGATTGGCAGAGCGCGAGGCTCGCTTCGTTGAAGGTGAAAATGCGGGAAAGGACTTTCCAGAAGCCCCGTGCTTCTGCTTCGCTCAACAGTGCGTTCAGCAGTGCCTTGCCGATGCCACGCCCACGGACATCTCGCCGCAAGTAAATCGAGAAATCAGCGATGCCGGCATAGCAGGAGCGCGCCCGGTAGCTGCTCAGGTTTGCCCACGCCACCACTGCGCCGTCCAGCTCGACGACCAGCACCGGGAAGCGAGACATATCGGCAACCCAGGGCTGTACATCCATAGCGGTCCGAGGCTGGGTCTCAAACGTAGAGCTACGGTCATCGATCCCTTGGTTGTAAATCTCGGCGATGGCCTGAACATCACCGAGCTGAGCGGGGCGAATCTGCATCTGGCTTCCTTTTTAAGTTGGCAGTAACAACAATTTAGTTAAAAAAAAAGGATCTCCCCCTCATTATTCTTGCGGCTTGGCTGAGCAACTCTCGTTTGCCAAGCCACAACGGACCTCAGCAGCGCGGGTCAACTGCCGCAGGAGCGTCAGGGCTCCCTGGCGTACTTCCGGTGCCATGCAACTGATCATCGCCTTTTCTTCATTGATGAGATCATCACGTATGCGCTCGTACAGGACGGCACCGGCTTCGGTAGCCTGGACCCGCACGGCACGGCGGTCTTCCGGATCTTCCACGCGGAAGACATACCCTTTGCGCTCCAGCGTATCGACGACACGGCTAGCCGTGCTCTTGTCCAGGAACATTTCCTCGGCCAGCGCCTGCAGACGTAGTGGTCCCTGCTTCACCAAGGTCTCGATGGCGTAGCACTGGGTGACGGATACGTCGTAGCAGCAGATGCGATCGCGATCCCTGAACTGGTAGACGCGCACCAGCTGATTCAGGGCTTCGTAGAGGTCTTCAGCATCACGGCTAAGGTCGTCGTTGTGCTTGTTCAGCATGTCATTTCCAGTTAGTTGTTACCTGCAACAATATGGGCGATGAGCGCGGTCGTCAACTGACCGGTCATCAGATTGACCTTTCAGAGCTCCGTCGACTAAATTGGTTGTTACTAACAACCATAATAAGGACTTCCGTGACTCGACATGAACAGCTCCTGCCAGCCACCGTGGGTCGCACTCGGTTGGTGTTCACCTTGGGCATCACCCAGATCTTGGCTTGGGCTTCGACGTTCTACCTGCCGGCAGTCCTGGCAGGTCCAATTGCTCGCGATATGGGCTGGTCGCTATCGTTTGTCGTGGCCGGACTGTCCTGGGGCATGCTGGTTGCTGGCCTTTGCTCTCCGCTGGCTGGCCGATTGATTGACCGTCGCGGCGGGCGCTCGGTCCTTGTTTTTAGCTCGCTGATGCTGGGGACAGGTCTCCTGCTGATGTCGTTCGCCAGCTCTCTGTGGCTCTATTACCTGGCTTGGTCGCTCCTCGGCGTAGCCATGGCCACGGGCTTGTATGACGCGGCATTTGCCACTCTGGGGACGTTGCTGGGAGAGCGTGCGCGGGGTGCAATAACGGGACTGACCTTGATTGGCGGCTTTGCCAGCACTGTCGGATGGCCCGCGTTGGCGGCACTGGAGTCATGGATAGGCTGGCGGGATACCTGCTTGGTGCTAGCTGCGATACATGTGGTGGTCGGCCTGCCTCTTCATTGGCTGGCGGTACCGAAACCGCTCGGCTCAGGAAAAGAATCAGCCTCAGAAGAACTGGCTCAGGTGACGCTCGATGAGCGTAGCCGCCGCCTTTTCTGGCTTGTGGCAGGTCTGCTGACGGTAGTCGCCTTCGTCATGGCCAGCCTCTCTGTTCACCTGCTCGCAGCGCTCAAGCAACTGGGTCTGCCAACGGTCACGGTATTGGCAGTCGGGATGGTCATTGGGCCAGCGCAGGTGGTAGCAAGAGTGCTGGAATTCTCGATTGCTCGACATCTTCACCCGAGCTGGTCTGCTCGTGTCGGTGTATTGGTGAGTTTCATCGGTATCTGCCTGTTTATCCCTGGCGTGCCTTGGTTGGCATTCCCTGGAGCGGCGCTCTACGGCGCGGGTATGGGAATTCTGACCATCGCCAGAGGCACATTACCGTTGGTGCTTTTTGGCCCCCAGGGATATGGTGCACGGATGGGAGCACTGGCGCGTCCCATGCTTCTCGCTCAGGCCGCTGGTCCATTTGCTGCAGCTTTTGTGTTGAGTGCTCAGGGCGGCCCAATGATGCTGTTGCTGATGGCGAGTATGGTCGCTGTGGCATTAGGGGGATGCCTCAGACTGCCGACAAAACCGCTTCATGACCAGCACCCAGAGTGAAGGTCGACTGGCGGCTATGGGTTGATAGTGGGCATTCGACGAGATCCAATGATTTCGACGTGAGCTATCTCTCGTTGAGGGGGAACCAGCGGCTCATGGCCTAGAAAGCCTCTCAGGCGTGTCAAAAATATCTGAGCTGCCAAAGAACATTTGGACAGGGCTCTAGGGCGGTATTTTTGGTTTGCAGAAGTAGAAATGTACCCCCAGAAATACCCGTCGGTACCCCCAGCAGGATGCGCGATCGAGAATGACGACTTCATGAAGGGAGAGCCCTGCTGGATTTTCAGCGCACTGGATTCAGCCCCGTTATACCGTTTGTTCGACTTTTCGTTGCAGCCACTGAGCCTCGCTTTGCAACTCCAGAACGAGCCCGTGGTAGCGTTCCAGCGACGAATTGTGTCCGACGCTGATCAGAATGGTGTCCGGGAGTGCTTGTTTGAGCAACTGATAGCAGCGCGCTTCGTTCGCGGCGTCCAGCGCCGAGGTGCTCTCGTCGAGAAACAGCACTGCGGGGCGTGCCAGCAGGGCGCGGATGAAGGCACAGCGTTGCTGTTCACCGATGCTCAGTTTCTGCGACCAGTCATGCTCCAGATCCAGTTGTTCGCTCAGGTGTTGCAGGCCGACTTGTTGCATGGCCAAGCGAAGCATGGCGTCTGCTTGGCGATCTCGTTGATTGGGGTACCACAGCGCCTCCCGCAGGCTGCCCAACGGCAGGTAGGGTTTTTGCGAGAGGGTCAGCGAGTGCCCGCGGTCATAGCTGACCGAACCTCGCGCATGGGGCCAGAGCCCTGTGACCGTGCGAATGAAGGTCGACTTGCCGTGGCCGGACGGCGCGCTGATCAGCAAGCTGTCAGCGGGCTTGAGTGAAAGAGTGAAGCCTTCGAGCAAGTGCCGGCCGTTGGGTAACCAGATGCTCAGATCCTTGATCTCCAAGCCTTCGGCCTGGTGCCCTTCGATGACACTCGAGTTGACCTCAACCGTGTCTAGGCGCTCCTGAAAGCCGATCAGTCGGTCGATCACCGATTTCCACGCCGAAAGCTCCGGGAATACCTCGACCAGATAGGCGATCGCCGAGTGCACCTCGCCGAAGGCGGCGCTGATCTGGGTCAGGCGACCGAGGGGGAAGGCGCCGGCGAAGAACTGTGGCGCCATGATGAACATCGGGATGACCGTGGCACTGCGCAGGTAGAAGGTCGAGTAACCCATGATCAGCTTCTGCTTTTTCACCAGCGCCCAGAAGTTCTCCAGCGCTGCCTCCAGGCGTTGATTGAATCGCAGGTTTTCCGCAGCTTCACCCTTGTACAGTGCCACTGAGTCGGCGTTCTCCCGCAGGCGCATCAGCGAGAAACGAAAGTCGGCTTCGCGCCGCTGTTGCAGGAAGTTCAGGCGTGGCAATGCACGCCCCAGCCAGAACGCCAGCCCGGTGCCTGCCAGTGCGTAGACTATGGCGATCCACACCAGCAACCCGGGAATGATCACCGAGTCACCGGCAAACGGCACGCTGACCAGGCTGGAGGCCTGCCAGATGATGTGCAGAAAGGAGAACAGCGATACCACCGAGGTCAACAGACCCAGGGTCAGTTTCAGCGACTTGACTATGAACAGGTCGATATCTTCGGCAATCCGCTGATCGGGGTTGTCGACTTCGTTTTCGGTTAGCTTCAGCTTCTGGTAACGCTGACTGCCCAGCCATTGCTCCAGCAGGTTGTGGGTGGCCCAGCGACGCCAACGCAGTGTCAGCTTCTGCTGGAAGTGAAATGCGGCGACGGTGAAGGTGGCGGTGCCTATCTGGAGCAGGATGAACTGCACGCTGCCGACGATGAAACCGTGGTAATCCATCGCCTGCAAGGCGTTGTAGAAATGCAGGTTCCAGAAGTTGGTCAGGATGTTGACCCCCACCAGGCACAGGGTCATCAGCACGGTGGCCACCAGCAACAGCAAAGCCGGGTACTTTTCTTCAGAAGCCCAGAAAGGCCCTGCGAGACGCCAGAAGTTGCGTAGAGTTTGCATGAGGTTTGGATGGGCCCGGTCGCCAGCGACGTTGAGTTTGCAAGAGAGGAAAGATAGGATCGGCCAATGCTAATCGTTTGCATTAATTAGGGAAAGCTGCGGGATGCCCGTTATCGAATTTCCAGAATGGCTCAACCAGGCCTGGCCGCCAATTCAGCGGGTCATCCAGCGTGAGCCCGGCGATCAAACTGCCATTCCCTTGAACCGGCTTGCCGACCCTGAGGTATTGCAACCCTTGCTGACGCGGTTCGCCTTGCTGTACCCAGGGGTGAACAGCGCGGCCGTGGTTTCCCAGTGGTCGATGAACTACATGAGCATCGTCCTACCTGCCACGCTGGCCTGCGTACTCACGCGCGGTGGTGCGATCGACTTCTGGGACGAGGCGTTCGTGCTGTTTCACGATGACGGGCAGCCCCGGGCGCTGGGGCTGGCCGAGCCATTGCCGGCCCTGGCGGCACAAGATCGTGGTGCCTATTGGTCGCGCTTGATTCACGAGCATCTGGCACCGCTGTTCGCCACTCTGGCTGTCGCCGGCGGCCTGGCGCCAAAAGTGCTCTGGGGCAACATGGTCGCGATCTGGGACGGTGCGTTTGTGCGAATGGATGCGGACCTGTCCCGAGAGGGCTTCGCCGACGCGCATGCATGGCTGGAGCCAGTTACCGTCAATAGTGGGCGTCTGAAGTTGCGGGGCTTGCAACGGATGGTGGAGTCACCGGCACCGGAAATTTGTCCGCAATTGCCGCTGCGTCGGCATTGCTGCCTGCATTACCAGTTGCATGCACCTGTCGAAGGTGAGCCGGCGGTGCTCTGCGAGTCCTGCCCCAAACTGCATCGCCTGCCGCTGGCGGAACAGATCAGCTATCTGCATTACATCTATGAGTGAGCCCCTGCAGGAGTGAGCGTGCTCGCTTCTATAGAGCAAATGCCAACTCATTGATTTAGCAGGGCCCCTGTGGGAGCGGCCTTGTGTCGCGATAGGGCCGTAAAGCAGCCCCAGCAATTTCAACTGTTGCGCATCAATCCGGGGGCCGCGTTGCGGCCCTATCGCGACACAAGGCCGCTCCCACTGGGTAAAGCGGCGCTTGCTGAGGCTTTGTTCCCTGTGCGACAGCGCAGCCCATGGCGCTGGGCAACCTCCTACAGGACTTTCACGAGGCCTTCGCTCTCGGCAACAGGGGTGATGTCAGAGAGTGCACCATTCTCGATGCGAATCAGGCGGTCCGCCAAACCGAAATACGCGTCATCGTGGGAAATGACCACTACCAGTTTGCCGCGCTCGCGCAGGTCCGAGAGGATGCGGTGGTAGAAGAAATGCTTGAACACCGGGTCCTGGTCCGCCGCCCACTCATCGAACAGGTAGCAGGGGCGGTCGTCCAGCCAGGCGCTGAGCAGGGCCAGGCGCTTGCGTTGGCCGGTGGACAGTGAAAGCGTGGTCAACTGCCCGTCCTCGATCTGCACCTTGTGGTCCAGTTGCAGGTGAGCCAGGTAGTCCCGGGCCTGCTGCACCCGCTGCGGGTCGTCGCCGTTCAACAGGTTCTCGAACAGGCAGAAGTCGGTGAAGATTGCCGAGAAATGCTGGCGGTAATGGTGATTGTCGTTGGCTGACGACACTTGTTCGTCGAGCACGATGTCACCGTTTTCCGGGCGATAAAGGCCGGTCAGCAGCATGGCCAGTGTGGTCTTGCCGCTGCCGTTGCCGCCGGTGATGAATACCGTTTCGCCGGCATTGAGGGTGAGATCGATGGGCCCCAGGGTGAAATGGCCGTCCTCGCGTTCACGGTAGTAGGTGTGAGCGACCTGGCGGCAGACCAGGCTGCGTACCTGGGTCGGCGGGATCGACTCGACAGTCTCGCTGGCGCCTTCCATTTCACCTTCCAGTGCGCGGATCTTGTTCAGCGCGACGCTCGCCCGCCCCAGAGTGGGCAGGGCGTGCATCAGTTCCGACAACGGGGTGATCAGGTAGAGGATGGCGAGGATATAGCCGGTTACCAGGCTGGCGCTCAGCTCGATGAAGTGCGGAGCGACGAACAACACCACGCCGATCAGCATGTAGAACACCGCATTGCCCCAGTTGAGCACCACCGCATAGATGCTCATGCCACGCACGAAGTCCTCGCGGTATTGCTTGCTTGCCGGCAACAGCAGGCGGCTGAAGAAGTGCTGGCGGCGCGGATGGTTGAGCTGCAGTTCCTTGCTGCCGTCAGTCAGCAGGCGGTATTGATCGAACAACTGGTCCTTGAGCTCACGGGCACGGGAGATCGACGTCAGTGCCCGGCGCTGCGGCCAGTTGAAGCTGAGGCTGCCCAGCACGATCAACGACAGGGTCAGCAGTAGCAGCGGCAGGCTCAGCCAGCCCAGATAACCCAGGCAGGCGACGATGATTCCTGCGTTGACCAGCAGGATCGGCACCAGCTCTACCGCTTGGCTGATGGTCTGGGTATCGTCGGTGAGCATCGCCAGCAGGCGATGCTTGCCCAGGCGTTGCAGTTGCGCGTAAGGGGTGTCGATCAGCTTGGCGCTCAGGTGCAGGCGCATGTCATGCACGGCGCCTTGGCCCAGGCGCAGCAGGCTGACGTCGGAAATCACCCGCGACACCGCGACCAGCAGCACCAACCCGGCGAAATACCAGCCATCGGCCGGGCGCAATTGATCGAACACTTCGAGGCTCTGGTTAATGGTGGCGATCAGGCCCGCCGCCGCCAACCCACAGATCAGGCCGGTCAGGGTCGCGATCAGCAGCGCGCGCCACGAGCGTTTGGCCATGAGTATCAACAAATCCATTTCAAACGGCTCCGCCTGTGGTGAAGGCCGCAAGCAGTTCACCCAGTTGTTGATGCAAGGCGGGCTGCTCGAGGATGGTCAAGTGTTGTGCCTGGATCACCTCACGGGTCAATCGACCACTGCTCAGGCGCTCCCAGTGCGGGTCGGTGAAGGCGCTATCGGCCAGGGTGTCGCTGGCCCACCAGACATGCACATTACAGCTTAACCGTGGCGGCTGGAACGTTGCCAACAGATGCTGCGTATGCTGCTGGTAGCGCAGCCGGGTTTGCAGATGCTCCCAGCTGTCGCCGTCCAGTTGCAGGCCTTGCTGACGCGCCCACTGCACCAGTTCCGGCAAGCGTGCCGCAGTCGGCAGGGCTTCGAGTCGTGCGTTCAAGGCCGCAAGGATGGCTGGCGGCAATTGGCGCATCTGTGTCTGGCTGTCCGCGGTCAGGGCCGGCACGGCCGCGGCCAGCAGCGCTTCGACGCTGTCTTCCGGCGCCCGATGCTGGTATTGCGAATCGACAATGCCGAGGAAGGCCACCCGTTCGCCCTGACGCTCCAGATGCGCGGCGGCGGCAATGGCCAGCAGGCCACCGAGAGAGAAGCCCAGCAGGCTGTAAGGCCCTTGCGGTTGTTGCTGACGCAGGTGCCCGACGTAGATCGCGGCCAGGCTGTCGATGTCGCCGCCCAGCGCAGCGCTGTCGTCGGTCAGGTAAGCCGCCTGCAACCCCCATAGGTTCCAGGCTGGCAGCGGCGCCCGCAACGTGCGGTAGTCCTGCACATGGCCGGTAGACGGGTGGAAGCAGAACAGATTCGGCGCCGCGACGGCCTCCTGTGCCGACAACTTGACCAGTGGCGAGAGCTTGAGCTCGGCCTGCACCAGCGCCGCGAAAGCCGAAACGCTTGGCGCGGTGAACACCGCATTGACCGTCACCGGTGCCGACAGCGCGGTCTGCAAGCGGCTTGCGAGTGTCACCGCCGCAAGCGAATGGCCGCCCAGTTCGAAGAAGTCATCGTCGATGCCGACCCGCTCAAGGCCCAATACCTGTGCCCAGACCTCGGCCAGCAGCGCTTCCAGCGGTGTGCGCGGCAGGGCGCTGCCGACGGCGTCGAGCACCTTGTCTGCCCATTGCTGCAAGGTCTTGCGATCGAGCTTGCCGTTGCCCATCAGCGGCAATGCTTCGACGATGCGCAGCGTGGGGACCATGTAATCCGGCAGGCGATCCTGGGCCTGGCCGTGCAGTTGCGCAACGCTGACAGAATGCCCCGGTGCCAGGGTCAGGAAGGCGAACAGTTGCTGGCCCAGTTCACCCTTGGCCAGGCATTCCACTGCTGCCTGGGCCACGCCGGGCAAGCTCGCCAGTTGTGCCTGAATCTCGTCCAGCTCCACGCGGAAACCGCGGATTTTAACCTGGCGGTCGGCGCGGCCGCTGATTTCCAGGCTGCCGTCATACCGGTAACGCGCCATGTCGCCAGTGCGATACAGGCGCTCACCCGCGCGCAGGATGAAACGCTCGCTGCTCTGCTGTGCATCCAGATACCCCCGCGCCACTTGCGGGCCAGCGATGTAGAGCTCGGCGTTGATGCCGGGCGCGACCACCTCCTGCTGTTCATCGAGCAGATACAGGCGCATGCCGTCGAGCCGATCGTTCAGGGGCAGGCGGCGGTAATCGCAGGCCGGATCGAGGCGATGCATCGCCACCCCGACCGTGGTCTCCGTCGGCCCGTAGTGGTTGAAGATCGCCAGCGCCGGCGCCAGCTCGCGCAAGCTTTGCAGCAGGCGTGGCGAGCAGGTTTCGCCGCCGAGAATCAACTGCTTGCGTGGCAGGACGGCCGCGCTGCGGGTGTGGATCAGCCAGGCATCGAGCAACGATGGCACGATTTTCAGGTGATCGATGGGGTACCTGGCCTGCCAGTCCGCCCAGGCCTGGGCGTTCATCGCGGTGTCCTTGTCCAGTACATGCAGTTCGCCGCCGCTGAGCAAGGCCGGGAACAGCAGGGTGTAGCCCAGGTCCGCCGCCAGCGCGGTGACCACGGCGCTACGCTCGCCCGGTTGCAGAGCCAGGCGACTGGACACGCTGGCGATGTAACTGGCAAGTTGGCCATGCTCGACGATCACACTCTTCGGCGTGCCAGTGCTGCCGGAAGTGAACAGCACGTAGGCGGCGTCCTGCGGTTGTACATCGATGTCCAGCGCTGTCATCGGCTGCTGCTGCCAGCAGGTTGTATCGCGCAGGTCCAGGCTGTCGACCGAAGGCAAGGCCGGGGCGTTGCCGGCCGAGCCGCAGAGCACAAACGCCGGTTGCGCCTGTTGCAGGATCGTCAGGGAACGTTGCGCCGGCTGCTGCACATCCAGTGGGACGAATGCCGCTCCGCATTTGTGCACGGCAAGCATGGCCAGCACCATCCAGGCCGAACGCTCCAGGTACAACGCCACCCGGTCTTCGCGACCCACGCCCCGGGCCCGCAGGTAATGCGCCAGCTGGTTGCTGCAGGCGTCCAGTTCGGCATAGCTCATGTGCAGGTGTCGGTCGCGCAGGGCCAAGTGATCCTGGAACTGCCTGGCACACAGGCTGAAGCCCGTCGGTACGCTGACAAAGGTCTGCACCTCAACCGGGCGGTGTAGCTCGGCAAGAGCGGTGGTGAACGTCGCAGAATGCAGCGACAGTTCGGCCAATGGCTTGCCAGGATTGCCCAGCGCGTCGATCAGCAACGACTGCAACTGCTCCAGCAGGACCTGCGCCGCCTCTTCACTGTAGTAACCAGGCAGATGGCACAGGCTCAGTTGATAGCCACCATTGATGGCGTCTACCACCAGCAGCAGTTCGATCCCCGCTGGTATGGCCTGAACGTCCAGCACCTTGAAGGTCGAGGTGTCGCTACCCAATGTGTTGAAGCGCTGGTCGAAGCCTGTGCTCCACTGGAAGCCATACCGGGACGCCTCGCCCGCGCCGCAGTATTCCTGCCATTCGGTGGCATGCTCGCAACCAGCCTGCAGATCCGCCAGCGTCCGGGTAAAGTGACTGTCGCTCGCCGGTTCGAAGCGCAGGGGCAGAGCCTTGGCGAACAGGCCCCAGCAATCGGCAAGTTCCTCGTAGTCGTCGCGGCAATCATGCACCCAGTTCAGCGTCAGGGCCGATGTGTCGCCTGTGCTCAGGCGCTGCAGCAGCACACCCCAACCGGTCATCAACACCTGCTCGGGGGTTGCATCGTGACGCTGGCAAAAATTGTCCAGCGTCATGCACAAAAGCGTGCTGGCCGTGAAACGAGTGGTCAGCGGCCCGTCGGCCTGGTCGATCGATACCTGGCGATAAAGCAGCTCACCGCTGGCCTGTTCGTCCAGTGCCTTGCTTGCCCAGAACTGGCGGCCCTGCTCGGCGTCCTCTTCGCCCTGCATGTCTTGCAGCCAGGCGCTGTACTGGATATAGGTCATGGCCTCGTCATCGGGCACTGGCGCGGACGCCGACCCCAGTGCTTCGGCCAGGCGCAGCAGCGTGCCACGATCGGCGGCCAGCGCCGGCAGGTGCAGGGTCACCCGGTACAGGTCGTTCGCCAGGGGTTGCACCTCCACGCCGATGGCGTCTGGTGCAGTGGCATCCACCACCTGCAACGGTACCTGCAAGCCCGGCTCGGGCCGTGCCCGCAGGCGCAAGGCCTCGTGGGCCGCGCTCAAGGCGGCCAGCCGCTCCTGCAAGCGGGCCAACTCCAGTTCGCCGGCCACTTCCAGCACCAGGTGTGCCGCAGGCAACCCGGCCAACCACTGGCTGCGCTGCTGCGGCGAAAGGGCAAAGGCTTCTTCACGATGTTCGAAGGCGGTCATGCCTGCACCTCTGGGTCTTGGAGCTTGGCCTGGCTGGCATCGAGCTGTTCACGATTCATCATCTGGCCCATGGCGACACAGATTTTACGTTCGCCTTCGAAAGGGTCGCGGGCGTGGGCCACCAGCATGTTGTCGAGCATCACCATGTCGCCTTTCTGCCAGGCAAACCGCACGGCACAGTCCTCGTAGGCGGCGCCGATCGTCTCCATCACCTCGTCTTCGATCACGCTGCCGTCGCCGTAGTAGACGTTGCGTGGCAGGTTGCCCAGGCCGAACAGGTTGATCAGGTTGCTGCGCACCTCGGGCTCCAGGCACGCCGAGTGATGCAGTTGCACCTGATTGAAGAACGTCAACTCACCGGTATCCGGATGCGCGACGATGGCTGGGCAGTGCTGTGCGATGCGCAGGTTGTCTGCATCCAGCCATTGCCATTGCATGCCGGTTTCGCGGCACTGACGTTCTACCTCGGCGCGCTCCTCGGTCTTGAAGAAGTCCTGCCAGCGCACATCCAGCTTATCGGTGAAGTGCCGCACATACAGCAGGCCCTTGGCCTTGAGGCGGGTGACGAGGTCTTCGGGCAGGCGCGCCAGCACCTGACGGCAATCGACGATCGGGGTGCAGCCGCCGTGTGGTGCGGGGATTTCGCAGAAGAACCACTGCTTGCGTGGCCATTGCGGCAGGTGCGAGCTTTCGTTGTGGAACAGAATCATGTGCTGCTCCGGGTAGGGAGTCGAATGATAGATGTTCTTGCCGGAGGTGTTTTTCGGCAGGTCACCGTAGGTTCCGTACAGGTCAGGCTCGATGGCCTGGGCAAACTGTTCGAACGCAGTGGCATCGGGCAGGTTGAAGCCGCGCAGCAGCAGGCCACCGTGGGTGCGCAGTTGCTCGTTGATCCATGGCCGGGCTTGCAGCGCCCAATGTACGGGGTCGAGGTCGCCCAGCAGCGGTTCGATCACCAGCGGCAGGGCCTGGCCGTCGATCAGCGAGCGGGTGCGCACCTGTTGGTGGGGCAACTGGCTCACGCCACTGGCGCGGGTTTGCTTCAGCTTGCTCATCTTCGAAAGCTTGCGGGCGCTGCGCGTCGCGGCATCGTCCGCTGGTGGCTGCGGTTGGGCAGGTGCTGGCGCGGCTGGGTTGCCTTCGAGGCGCCACGACCAGTCTTCCAGGGCTTGTTCAGGTGCAGTCACGATTCGCTCCAGCAGATTTTCGAAGCCTTGTTCCAGGCAGTTGACGGTGGGTGCGCCGAGCACGCTGGTGCGGTAGACCCAGCGCACGTTCAAGCCTTGTTCGTCGTCTTCCTCGACGAACACCGCGAGGTCGAACTTGCTGCTCTGATGCCCCGGCAACAGATGCTCTTCAATTTCCAGGCCCGGCAGGCTGGCGTTGGTCCCCGGTGTGTTCTGCATCACGAACAGCACCTGCACCAGTGGATTGACCCCCGCCGTGCGCGGCGGTTGCAAGGCTTCCACCAGTTTGTCGAATGGCACTTGCTGGTGCTGGAAGGCTGACAGGCAATCGTCACGCAGCCGTTGCAGGCGGGCGCCGAACGACTCGCCCTCGGTGACCCGCGCGCGGATTGGCAACACGTTGACGAAGAAGCCGATCAGCTTTTCCAGCGCCGGGTGCTCACGGTTGGCCAGGTCGGTGCCGACGATGAAGTCGTGGGCGCCGGTGGCGCGCTGCATCAGGCTGTTGAAGGCATTGAGCAGGACCATGAACAGCGTCGCCTTCTGCTCCTGGGCATACGCCTTGAGCACCTGGGTCTGGGCAGGTGTGAAGCGCTGTTGCAAGGATGCACCCTGGTAGTTCGGGCGAGCCGGGCGCGGGTAGTCCAGCGGCAGCGGGATCAGGGTCGGTGCGCCGTCGAGCTGGCGCCGCCAGTAGTCTATGGCCCGTGCCAGCAGGCGCTGTTGCGGTTCGCTGCGTTGCCAGTGGGCATAGTCGGCGTACTGGATCGGCAGCGGCGCGAAGGCTGGCGTGGCACCTTGGGTGCAGGCCTGATAGCCGGTGATCAGCTCCTGCATCAGGATGCCCATCGACCAGGCGTCGGTGGCGATGTGGTGCAGCACTACTTGCAGGACGTGGTCATCCTTGCCCAGGTGCAGCAGGCTGGCACGCAGCATCGGCGCTTGCTGCAGGTCGAACGGACGCGCGGCCTGTTCGTCGATCAGGCGTTGCAGGGTCTGCATCTGCTCCTGGTCGGCGAGTGCGCTCAGGTCTGTCGGTGTCAGCTCGACGGTCGGCGCCGGGCTGATGATCTGGCAAGGCTGATCGCCCTTGAGCTGGAAGGCGGTGCGCAGAGACTCATGGCGCTCCAGCAGCGATTGCAAGGCCGCCTGCAGGGCGCCGATGTCCAGTGCACCGCGCAGGCGCACCACCGAACCCATGTTATAGGCAGCGCTCGGGCCTTCGAAGCGGTCGAGGAACCACAACCGTTGCTGGGCGAAGGACAGCGGCAGCGACTGGTCGCGCGAAACCGGGACAATTTCGTGCTCGCTGCCGTTGTCGCAGTCGAGCCCGGTTTGTGCATCGCGCTGGCGATCCACCGCCTGGGCCAATTGTTCCAGCGTGCCGCCCTCGAACAGGATGCGCAGTGGCAGGTTGACCTGGAGTCGACGGCGAATGCGCGACAGCACCTGGGTAGCCAGCAGCGAGTGGCCGCCGATGGCGAAGAAGTCGTCGTGCACGCCGACGCTGTCAACGCCCAGGATGTCCTGCCAGAGTTCGGCCAGAACTTTTTCGGTTTCCGTGCGTGGCGCCACATGCTGTTCCTGACCCTGCTCGGCCAACGGCAGATCCAGGGCCGCGAGCGCACGACGGTCGACCTTGCCGTTGGCGTTGAGCGGCAATTGCGCCAGGTTCAGCCAGCGGGCCGGTACCATGTAGGCCGCCAGTTGCTTGCCAAGGTAGGCGCTGAGCACCTGCTGTGCCGACTCGCTGGCAAAGTCGGCGGTGCTCTCGAGCACGTACCAGGCCACCAGTTGCAGGGCGCCACGGGCATCTGGCAGCGCAAGGACTGCCGCGCTGCTGACTGCAGGGTGCTGCATCAGGCGGTTTTCGATTTCGCCCAGTTCGATGCGGAAACCCCGAATCTTGACCTGCTGATCGCGACGGCCGAGGTATTCGAACACACCGTCGGCGCGCATCCGGCCGATGTCACCGCTGCGGTACAGGTGTGCGCCCGGTTCGAACGGGTGCTCGACAAAGGCTTCGCGGGTACGCTGCGGGTCGCGCAGGTAACCGCGACCGACGCCCACGCCACCGATGCACAGTTCGCCGGGAACGCCGATTGGCACCAAGCGCAGTTCGGCATCGAGGACAAACATCTGGTTGTTGGCGGTAGGCCGGCCGATCGGCATGTGCAGGCAATCGGCGTCCGGCGACCGGGTGATGGCGTGGAAGGCCACGTCGTCCGAACATTCGGCCGGGCCGTAGGCATTCATCATCGGGATGTTCGGGAAGCGTGCACACCAGTCCCGCGCCAAGGCCGGAGGCAGCGCTTCACCGGTAGGCAACAACCAACGCAGGCTGGCCAGACTGTGTTGGGCCTGGCATTCCTGAAGCATGCCACGAATCAACGCCGGCACGGTTTCCAGCAGGGTCAGGCCATGCTCCTGCACGGCATCGAGCAGGGCTAGCGGGTCGTGGGCCTGGGCGTCCGGCAGGATATGCACGGCGGCGCCGAACAGCGGCGCGGCAAGGAATTGCCACACGCAGATATCGAAAGCGGCGGAAGCGGTCTGGGCGATGTGGTCATGCTCACCCAGCCCCAGGGCCGGGACCTTGCCGAACATGTTGTTGAGCATCCCGCGCTGTTCGACCATCACGCCTTTCGGCTTGCCGGTGGAGCCCGAGGTGAAGATGACATAGGCCAACTGATCCGGGTTGTGGACGTAGTTGACAGCGGGCGGCTCGGCACCTTGCCAGAGCGACTCGGCGATCAGGCAGGTGGGCTGTTTGCCCATCTGCGGCAGGACCTTGTCCAAGGCTGCCGTGGCACTGCCATCAACCAGCAACACCGGCGCCTCGCCCAGCGCCAGCAGCTCCGCCAGGCGCGCCGGTGGCTGCTGGATGTCCAGTGCCTGGAACGCGGCCCCGGCCTTGAGCGTGGCAATCATCATGGTCAGCAACGCCAGCCCGCGTTCGGCGAACAGCGCGACCAACGTCTCCGGGCCGACCCCGGCCGCTTGCAGTGCGTGGGCGATGCCGTTGGCGCGACGGTCCAGTTCGGCGTAGGTCAGTGACTCGCCCTGGCAGACGGCGGCGATGTGTTGCGCATGGCTGCGCACCTGTTCGGCGAACAGAGCGGCATAGCCACGCTCCAGCGGGAAATCGACGGCACTGCGGTTGTACTCCACCTGCAACTGCTGGCGTTCAGGCTCAGGCAGCATGTGCAGGCTGCCCAGTGTCGCCTGGGGCTCGTCGAGCATGCTGGTCAGCAGTTGCACCAGGTGCCCGAGCATGCGCTGCACGGTATCGGTGGTAAAACGCTGGCTGTCGTAGGACAGGCGAATGCCCAGGCGATCGCCGGGGTACAGCACCACGGTCATGGGGAAGTTGGTGTGTACCCGGTCTTCATAGATATCGATGCTGAAGTTGTCCAGTTGCACGCTGCTGATATCCAGCGGGGCGTTTTCGAACACCACCAGGCTGTCGAACAGCTGCTGGCCGCGAGGCACGCCGCTGCAACGCTGGATATCCACCAGCGATGCGCTTTCGTGTTCGCGCAGTTGCGCGTTGTGCGACATCAGCGCCTGCAGCCACTCGGCCACCACCGCGTCTGGGTCGACATCGATGCGCAGCGGCAGGCTGTTGATGAAGATACCGACCATCTCCTCGACCCCTGCGAGGTCGGTAGGGCGACCTGCAACGGTGACACCGAACAGCACGTCGCGGTTGCCGCTGTAGCGCGACAGCAGCAAGGCCCAGGCACCTTGAATCCAGGTGTTGGGGGTCAATTGGAATTGCTGGCACAGCTGCTGCAACCGCTGGGTCTGGGCGACGCTCAGGGTGCGATCCTGATCGCCGACGGCTTCCGGCGCCTGCTCGGCACGAGCCGGCGCGCTGTCCACGTGTAATGGCGTCGGCTCGCTGAAGCCTGCCAGATCGGCTTGCCAGAAGGCGTGGGCGGCGGCCATGTCATGGCGTTCCAGCCAGCTCATGTAGCCACGGAACGAACGCAACCGCGGACGCGCCACCGGCTCCTGGCGGACGATGGCCTGATAGATCGCCAGCAGGTCTTCCATCAGCAGGCCGAAGCACCAGGCATCGGTGAGGATATGGTGGAAGCTGCGCACCACGGCGAAGCGGCGTTCGTCGAGCTGGAAGATCCGCAGGTGGGTCAAGGGCGCCTTGCCCATGTCGAAGCCTTGCTGGCGTTGCGCTTCGAGGGCCTGGTCCATGGCCTGGCGCTGCTGGTCGGCATCGAGGTGGCGCAGGTCCTGCCAGTCGAACGCCGGGTCGGTTTTACGGAAAACGCATTGCAGTGGTGCGTGGTCTTTCTGCCACCAGAACGCGGTGCGCATCATGGGGTGGCGGTCGAGGAACAACTGCCAGGCCGCTTCCATCGCCGGGCGCTGCAACGCACCGTCCCAGCTGTAGCGTTGCTGCATCAGGTAGATGCCGCTGTGCGGTTGCAGCAGGGTGTGCAGCAGCATGCCTTGCTGCATGGCCGACAGCGGGTAGAGGTCTTCGATGTTCGGCCAGTCCAGTGGCTCGTCCGCCAAGGTCGATGCCTGCCGATGGCACAGCGGGAACGCCGCGCTGGCGGGACGCAGTCCAGGTTGAGCGAGCAGGGCGGTCAGTTCAGTCAGGCGCTGCACCAGTTGCGGTGCCCAGTCGGCCGCCAGCGTGCCCGCGCAACGCAGGAGCAGGCGGCCGTCCTGCCAGCTGGCATCCAGCGTCAGTGCGCAGGCCTGGGACGATGGCTGATGGGCCGCTTCGACCTCGGCCAGAATGGCGCGCTGTTCGCGGTGGGCATCACGGTCACCCATCCAGCGAATGGCGATAGGGGCCGTTGGCAGGTCGCGCAGGGGCTCCTGCAGGTAGGTGTTGTCCGACAGGTAACGCAGGGCGCCATAGTCGGCGCCGTGTTGCGGGTAGGCGTGCAATTGTGCCGAGGTGGCCTGCAAGCGTTGCAGCAGGGTCTCGCCTTGCGGCTGCAGATAGAACGGCACTGCCAGTTCCAGGGCGCCGATGATGCGTGCCGGGTCGAGGTCGGCCGTGGTGATTGGCGCGCTGACCGGCAGGCGATCTGCGGCCGGGCGGGCGCCATGCAGGGTCAGGGCGATCAGGCCAGGGCCGCACTGCTCGCGGCATTGCTCGGCCACGGCGCTGGCCAGCAGGCAGTTCCAGTCCAGTTGCAGGGCTTCGCCCAGGCGCTTGAGTTCGCTCGAGGTGTCGGCGGGCAGGGTGTACTCGGTTACCTGGTCCGGTTGCTGGCTGTCTGGCAGTAGCAGCAGGTCCATGCCGGCGAACTGCAGCCAGTGTTCCCAGGCTTCATCCAGCGCATCGCCCTGTGCGTGGTTTTGCTGGTGACGGGTCCATTGGCTGAAATCGCCACCGTTGTAGTTCAGGCGTACCGGCCGGTGATACAGCAGCTGCGCCAATGCCAGATTGAGGTCGGTGAGCAGCAGCGACCAGGATGCCTCGTCTATGCACAGCGGGTGGGCGGCCAGCAACAGGTAGTGCTTGTCGCCTTGCTCCAGCAGTTGGGCGTGCAGGGTTTGCCCGGCACTCCAGTCGAGGGTGTCGACCCCGGCCTGGGCCAGTGCCTGCAGGCTCGCCTGGCTGCGCTCATCCAGGCGCTGACGGTTTACGACCGGGACCTTGGCCGCGACCATGACGCGCTGCTGCCACTTGCCATCCGGCGAAACGTGCAGCGCCAGGCGCAGGGCCTGGTGGTGCTGTTGCAAGGCGCTGATCGCCTGGCTCAGCAAGTCGCTATCGATGGGTTGGCTCAGTGCCACGCAACGCCAGGTGGCGTCCAGCGGGCCTTGTTCCAGGCGCGCCAGCTGGCCTGCCCCCAGGGGCAACTCATACCCCTCGGCCAGGTTCTGGGCCACGGCATGGCTGGCGTCGGCACCCAGCACTCGGGCGATGTCGGCGATTGTGCGGTTTTCGAACAACTGCCGTGGCGTGAGCTTGAGCCCTTGCTGGTTGGCCCGGGCAATAATCTGCAGATTGAGGATCGAGTCACCGCCCAGGGTGAAGAAGTTGTCCTGCACGCCGACGCGGTCCAGCTTCAGCACTTCCTTCCAGATTTCCGCCAGCAGTGCCTCGACCTCGTTGCGCGGGGCGATATGGCTGGCGCTGTCGTCGCTCGGCTTCTGCGGGATCGGCAGGCGCGCTGCGTCGACCTTGCCGTTGCGGTTGAGGGGTAATTCGTCGAGGGTGATGAAGTGCGCGGGCACCATGTAGTCCGGCACGCGCATCGCCAGGTCATCACGCAACTTGGCCGGCGACAACGACTGACTGGCGACCAGCCACGCGACCAGGCGCAGGCCACCGTCCAGCTCGACGGCGCGCACCAGTGCCTGTTCGATCAGCGGCGAAAGGCGCTTGATCTGAGCCTCCACCTCGCCCAGTTCCAGGCGGTAACCGCGAATTTTCACCTGGCTGTCGACCCGGCCGAGGAATGCCAGTTGCCCGTCCACCAGCCAGCGCACACGGTCGCCAGTGCGGTACCAGCGGTGTTGCTGCGCATCGACCAGGAAGCGTTCATCGGTCAGGTCCGGGCGGTGAAGGTAACCCCGTGCCAGCGCGCCGTTGATCAACAGCTCGCCGGATACCCCAGTGGCCACCGGCTGGCCATTGACATCGACCACTCGCAATTGGCGGTTGGGCAGGGGACGGCCCAGGGCAATGCTGCGCAGGCCCATGGGCAGTTCGGTGGCGATCGCGCCGACCGTGGCCTCGCTCGGGCCGTAGTGGTTGAACACCTTCAGGTCCGGAGCCAGGCCATTGACCTTTTCCAGCAGCGCCGGGCTCAACGCGTCGCCACCGAACACCAGCAGCGCTTTTGGCAGCAGGCTGGCATCCGGCAGGGCTTGCAGCAGGCCGCCGAGATGGCTAGGGGTGATTTTCAGCACATCGATCGGATGCTGGCTGAACAGTTCGGCCAGAGCCAACGGGCTGAAGCCGCTGTCGTCATCCACCAGCAACAGGCTGCCACCGGTGCACAGGGCGCCGAACAACTGGGTGTGGCCCAGGTCGGCGGCGACGCTGGACAGCAGGCCGTAGCGGGCTGCTTCTGGCGGGTTGAGCACAGACTGTACGGCAGTCACGTAATCGACGATGGCCCGGTGTTCGACCACCACGCCTTTCGGCGTGCCGGTAGAGCCGGAGGTGTAGATCACATAGGCCGCGGCATCCAGGCTGTGCGCCAGGTCAGGCGTGGTGTCCGCTTGGGTGGCGATGGCTTGCGCGGCTTGTGTCAGCCACAGCGCCGGGGTGTGCTCGGCCAGGCGGGCCAACTGGTCCGACGGTGCGGCGCCAATCACCAGCGCGGCGCGGCTGTCGACCAGCACATCGGCCAGGCGCCCGACCGGTTGTTTCAGGTCCAGCGGCAAATAAGCCGCGCCGGCCTTGAGGGTGGCCAGCAGGGCAATCACGAAGTCGGCACTGCGCTCCAGCGCCAGTGCAACCAGGCTGTCGGCGCCGACGCCCTGGCTGCGCAGGTAGTGGCTGAGGCGGTTGGCGCGCTGATCGAGCTCACGGTACGACAAGGCCACCTGACGATCTTGCACCGCCAGCTGCTCTGGGTATGCCGCGACCTGGCGTTCGAAATGCTGATGCAGGCACTGGTCGGGCACCGACAGGGTGGTGCCACTGCCGTTGGCCAGCAATTGCTGACGTTCCTCGGCGCTCAACCAGTCCAGCTCGCCGACCCGGCACTGCGGTTGGGCGGTCATGGCCAGCAGGATGGAGCGCAGTTGTGCCGACAGTGTTGCTACCTCGGCGTCGCTGAAGCGTTTGCGGTCGTAGCTGAACAGGTAGTTCAGTCGCTCGCCCGGCACCACGATCAGCGACAGTGGGAAGTGGTTGCGACCCTGGGTGTGGGTGATGCCGTCCACCTGATGGTCGTTGGATGGCGCGATAAAGCTCAGGCCGTCGGCGTCCTGATTGAGGGCGTCGGTGACCGGGAAGTTCTCGAACACCAGGATCGAGTCGAACAGGGCCCGTTCGGCGGCGATTTTGCTCATCGACTTAAGCTTGCCGATGGGCAGGTAGGCATGGTGGCGCAGATCGCTGTTGGCTTGCTGCAGATGTTGCAGCCAGTCCACCAGCACCGGGCTATCGGCCCATTGCACCCGCAGCGGCAAGGTGTTGATGAACAGGCCGACGGTGCTTTCGACCGCTGCCAGGGTTTCCGGGCGTCCGGCGACGGTCACGCCATAGACCACGTCATCGCGACCGGCGTGCAGGCCCAGCAGCAGCGCCCAGGCACCTTGGATCAGCGTGTTGATGGTCAGGTCATGGCGACGGGCGAAGCTCGACAGTTGCTCGGTTTCGCAGGCAGCAAGCAGGCTTTCGCGTTCGGCGAACGGTGCACCCGACGGCGGTGCCAGGCGTACGGCAAAGTCCGGCAGCGGGGTCGGTTCGTTCAAGTCGTGCAACTGGTCACGCCAGAAATGCTCGGTGGCGTCCATGTCCTGCTCCGCCAGCCAGGCGATGTAATCGCGGTAAGGGCGGGTTGCCGGCAGGTTGGCGGCGCGGCCCAGGGCCTGTTCGTAGTAGAGCGCCAGCCACTCCTGAATGGCGATGCCCACGCTCCAGCCGTCCATGAGGATATGGTGGAAGGTCCAGCTCAGGTGCCAGCGCTGTTCTGCCAAGCGCACCAGGCTCACGCGCATCAAAGGGGCGTCGTTGAGTTCCAGGGGTTCGGCCCGCTGCTCCAGCGCCAGTTGCTCCAGGGCGGCCTGTTGATCGGCGCGCTCTCGCCAGTCCAGCAGGCTCAGCGGCAGCTCGACCTCCTGTTGCACCACCTGATAGGCGTCATCCAGGTCTTCCCAGAGAAACGCGCTGCGCATGACCGCGTGGCGCTGCATCAGCGCCTGCCACGCACTGCGAAACGCGGTCAGGTTCAGCGGGCCCTGTATTTCCAGGCTCAGTTGCTGGTAGTACACCCGCGACTCTGGTTCGACGACGCTATGGAACAACAGGCCATGCTGAGTTGGCGAAAGGGAGTAGATGTCTTCGATGTTGTTCATTGTTCAACTGATCCGTAGCAAAGTCTTGGAAAGCTTTCTTGAAAACGTGGCGAGCGCCGCCGCAGGCGCGCGGGTTGGCCACCCACGCGCCGCGTCGCCCGCTAGCTTTGGGCATTCGGTTTGGTCTTGAGCTTGCTCAGCAGCTTGTCCAGGGACTTCTGGTTGATACCCTTGGCCAGCGGGAAATCCGATGGCATCAGCGCGCCGGCCTGCGGATCGAGGCAGTGGGCAACCAGTGCCTGCAGGTGCTCCAGCAGGCGAGCGGGCAGGCGGCTGTCGGCGTCCGGCGTGACGCTGTGCCATTCGATATGCAGCACGCCGTTTTCCAGCCAGGCCACCACTTCACGGCCATGGCTCACCCGGTTGGTCGGGTCCACTTCAGCCGGTGCGTTCAGGAGACTGGCGCGCAACCAGCCCTCGGGCGTCTGTTCGTGCCCCAGATAGTTGAACAGCACATCGCCACGGCTTGGCGGCAGCTCGCCACGTTGACGCAACAGCCCATGCCCCAGGCCGTTGCCCGGTGCTGCGCGCAAGGCTTGCTTGGCGTCGCGGACGCGCTCGGCAGGGGCGCCGCTGGATTTCACCCGCAGCGGGAACAGGGTGGTGAACCAGCCTACGGTACGGCTGACGTCCAGGCCGTCGAAGGGCGCATCGCGACCATGACGTTCAAGGTCGACGACGATCTCGGTGCGGTTCTCGGCTTGCGCCAGGGTTGCGGCAAGGGCGGCGATCAGCAGCTCTTCCGGTTGCGTGCGATAAGCGGCGTGGGACTCGGTCAGCCATTGCTGGGTACGCGCGGCATCCCAACGCGCCGACAGGGTCTGGCGCTCGGCGACCGTCGCCATGGGTGTCGGGTTCAAGCCGCTCTGGGCGCTCCAGTAGCGCTGTTCGGCGCCCACCTTGTCGCCGTAGGCGTGCATATGCTCGGCCCATTGGCGGTAGGAGGTGGTTTTTGCCGGCAATACCGGGTTCTCGCCACGCTCCAGGCTTTGATACAGCTGCTGGAAATCCTCCAGCAGCGGCGTCCAGGACACGGCATCGACGACCAGGTGGTGAGCGACCAGATACAGGCGTTGCGGTTGACCTTGCAACAGCGCTGCGGCGAACAGTGGACCGTCCTGCAGGTTCAGGCTCCGAGCGACTTGCTGCAATTGCTCGGGCTGTTCGCACACGGTCAGTCGCGCTGTTTCGACTGGCGCAATGTGTGCCTGCCACTGCCCGTCGTGTTCGGCGAAGCGCAGGCGCAGGGCGTCGTGGTGGGCCACCAGTCGATCCAGGGTGGCCTGCACGATTGCGCCCTCCAGGTGTCGATCACTGTCGGCCAGCACCGACTGGTTCCAGTACGCGGCGTTTGGCTGCTGTTGATCGAAGAACCACCGATGCAACGGCATCAACGGCATGACACCGGTCACGTCACCCTGTTCGGCCAGGGTCAGCAGCGGGCTGGCCACCTGGGCCAAGGCTGCCGGGGTCGGCGAGCGGAACAGGTCTTTTGGTGTCAGCGAATACCCCTGTTCCCGCAGCCGCGAAATCAGCTTCAGGCCGAGGATCGAATCACCGCCCAGGGCGAAGAAGCTGTCCGTGGTCCCGACCTCGCGGCCACTGCTCATCATGTCGCCGAGCAACTCGGCGAACAGTTGGCAGAATATCGTTTCCAGTTCATTGCGCGGCGCGACGCGGGCTTCCTGACATTGCGGCAAAGGCAGGGCGGCAAGGGCCTTGCGGTCGATCTTGCCGTTGGTAGTCAGCGGCAGGGTCGGTACTTCGACCCACACTGCAGGCACCATGTAGGCTGGCAATTGGGCGCCGAGCAGCGTGGCCAGGTCCGCTTGCGCTGCGTTGGCGCTGTAGAACGCGATCAATCGGTTGTCGAGCACCAGGGTGCAGGCACCGGTGATGGCTGGCTGACTGAGCAGCGCGGCATCAATTTCACCCAGCTCGATGCGCTGGCCGCGCAGTTTCACCTGATGGTCGAGGCGGCCGAGGTATTCGATGTTGCCGTCGGCCAGGAAGCGGCAGCGGTCGCCGGTGCGGTACAGGCGGTCACCTTCGATGAACGGGCTGGCGAGGAAGCGTTCCTCGGTCAGGTCCGCACGCTTCAGGTAGCCACGGGCTACGCCGACGCCGCCGATGTACAGTTCGCCGATGCTGCCGATCGGCAGCGGCTGCATGGCCGCGTCGAGGATGTACAGGCGCAGGTTGGCGATCGGTTTGCCGATCGGCACGATCAGGTCATTGACCGAGCAACGCCAGACCGAGACGTCGATGGCCGCTTCGGTCGGGCCGTACAGGTTGACCAGCGCTGCCGGGTGCCGGCTCATGAAGCGGCGCACCAGGTCCGCCGGCAGTGCCTCGCCGCTGGCGAACACCTGGCGCAGGCTGTGGCAGCGGGCCAGGCTTGGCTCTTCGACGAAGGCGCGCAGCATCGATGGCACGAAGTGCAGGGTGGTGACCTGCTCCTGCTGGATCAACTGGCTCAGGTAGGCCGGGTCGCGGTGGCCATCCGGGCGGGCGACCACCAGGGTCGCGCCGGTGATCAGCGGCCAGAAGAACTCCCACACCGACACGTCGAAGCTGTACGGGGTCTTTTGCAGCACACGGTCGTTCGGGCCGATCGGGAAGGCGTCCTGCATCCAGTGGATACGGTTCATCAGGGCGCCGTGTTCGTTCATCACGCCCTTGGGCTGGCCGGTGGAACCGGAGGTGTAGAGCACATAGGCGAGGTCGTTGGCCTCGACGCTCAACGGCTCGCCCGCCGGCGGCTGCGGCAGGGCGTCGAGGGTCCAGGCGTTGTGCCCGGCTGGCAGTTTGGCCAGCCACTGCGCCTGGGCCAGGGTGATGCGCGCGTCGGCGTCCTGGATGAGAAACGCCAGGCGTGCCGCCGGCAGTTCCGGGTCCAGCGGCAGCCAGGCGGCGCCGGCGTGCACGATACCGAGCAGGGCGACGACCATTTCCACCGAGCGCTCCATGCACACCGGCACGATGCTTTCGCGGCCGATGCCTTGGGCACGCAGGGCGCGGGCCAGCCGCTGTGCACGCTGATCCAGCTCGGCATAGCTCAGGCGTTGGCCTTCGAACACCAGTGCCGGGGCATCCGGGGTCAGGGCTGCCTGCTGGCACAGCGCCGTGTGCAGGTTGGTCGGGCCAGGGTAGTGGCGCTCGGTGGCGTTCCAGCGGTCCAGTTGCTGCTGGTCCTGGCGCTGCGGGAACAGCTCCACCAGCGGGCGCTGCGGTGCAGTCACCAGCGCGTCGAGCAGGGCGCACCATTGCGTGCTCCAGCGCTGCATCGTGCACGGGTCGAACAGCGCCGCCTGGTATTCGAGGGCAAGGACCATGTCGCTGCCGTCGTCCTGGACTTCCCAACTCTGTTCGAACTTGGCATCGATAGCCGGCAACGTCTGTTCTTCAATGCTCAGCCCCGGCCATTGGCGGCTGTCCATGCGCCCGTGGTTGAGGGAGAACAGCACCTGGAACAGGGGCGTGCGGTTCAGGTCGCGGCGCTGGGCCACGGCGCCAACCAGGCTGGCGAACGGCAGGTCGGCATGGGCCTGGGCCGCCCGCAGATCGGCTTCCAGGCTGGCCAGCAGGTGTTCGGCCGGTGCCTGCTGGTCGATGTCGCTGCGGACCACCAGGGTGTTCACCAGGCAGGCCAGCAACGTCTGGGTTTGTGGTTGGTCACGCAGGTTTGCCGGGGTGCCGAAGCGAATCTCGCGCTGGCCGCTGTAGCGGGCGAGCAGGGCAGATAAGGCACTGGCCAGCACCACATAGGCCGTGGTGCCGCGCTTGCGGGCGAACTGGCGAATAGCATCGGCGCGTTCGGCACCGAGGCTGACGGTCAGCTGCCCGGCGCGGCGATCCGCTTCGGCCCCGCGCGGGTGGTCCAGAGGCAGGTCAAGTTGGTAGTCATCCTGGCCCAGATGGGCTTTCCAGTAGTCCAGGCTGGCGCTGCGTCGGGCGAGGGTGTCCGGGTGCTGTTGCCAAAGGGCGAAATCGACGTAGTCGATCTCCAGTGCGTTCCAGCCCGGCGCTTGTCCGCGCAGGTTGGCACTGTAGGCCTGGCTCAGTTCGTCGATCAGCAACTGCATGGCCCAGCCGTCGGTGGCGCTGTGGTGCAGGCACAGCAACAAGCGGCTTTCGTCGCTGTCCTGGCGTTGCAGCAAGTGCGCGCGCCAAGGGGCGGCGGCTGCCAGGTCAAAGGGTGCCATCAGGGCAATCTCGGCATCATGGCAGCACGCGTGCCAGTCCGCTGCATTGACGGTCGTGACCGCAAGGCCGGGGCCCTGTTTGTCGATCAACAGCTGCGCCTGGCCGTCGATTTCGACGATGCGGCTGCGCAGTACCAGATGCCGCTGGCTGACCTGTTCGAACGCCTCGCACAAGGCTTGAGGGTTCAGCGCGCCATGCAGGGACAGGGCGAACGGCATGTGGTACTCGCGGGACTCCGGCACCAGACGACTGAGCATCCAGAACCGCTGTTGCGCCAGGCCCAGCGGCAAGCGTTGCGGCCGCGCAGCGGCTGGAATCAGCTCGCCCGCAGGTGCCGCTTGCAGATGCCCGGCCAACGCCGCCACGGTCGGTTGAGCAAACACCAGTGCCAGCGGCAGTGTTGCGCCGAGGCGTTCACGAACACGGGCAACCAGACGGGTTGCCAGCAAGGAGTGTCCACCGAGCTGGAAGAAGTGATCTTCGATACCCACCGAAGGCCGCCCCAGCAGTTCGCTGAACAATTCGCAGAGCACAGTTTCCGCAGCATTGCGCGGAGGGACCTGTGCTCGCTCGCTGCAGGTGTCCGGCAGCGCCGTGGCGGCCAGTGCCTTGCGGTCGAGCTTGCCGTTGCTGTTGAGCGGCAGGCTGTCCAGTTGCACCAGCAGGCTCGGCACCATGTGCGTCGGCAGGTTGTCGCCCAGTGCCACGCGTAGTGCGCCGTCGTCGGCATCACCGCACCAGAAGCTCACCAGACGCTGGTCGAGCAGCAGGGTCGCGGCCTCGCGAACGCCGGACTGATTCAGCAACTCGGCATCGATTTCACCCAGTTCGATGCGCTGGCCGCGCAGTTTCACCTGATGGTCGAGGCGGCCGAGGTATTCGATGTTGCCGTCGGCCAGGAAGCGGCAGCGGTCGCCGGTGCGGTACAGGCGGTCACCTTCGATGAACGGGCTGGCGAGGAAGCGTTCCTCGGTCAGGTCCGCACGCTTCAGGTAGCCACGGGCTACGCCGACGCCGCCGATGTACAGCTCGCCGATGCTACCGATTGGCAGCGGCTGCATGGCCGCGTCGAGGATGTACAGGCGCAGGTTGGCGATCGGTTTGCCGATCGGCACGATCAGGTCATTGACCGAGCAACGCCAGACCGAGACGTCGATGGCCGCTTCGGTCGGGCCGTACAGGTTGACCAGCGCTGCCGGGTGGCGGCTCATGAAGCGGCGCACCAGGTCCGCCGGCAGTGCCTCGCCGCTGGCGAACACCTGGCGCAGGCTATGGCAGTGCGCAAGGCTTGGCTCTTCGACGAAGGCGCGCAGCATCGATGGCACGAAGTGCAGGGTGGTGACCTGCTCCTGCTGGATCAACTGGCTCAGGTAGGCCGGGTCACGGTGGCCATCCGGGCGGGCGACCACCAGGGTCGCGCCGGTGATCAGCGGCCAGAAGAACTCCCACACCGACACGTCGAAGCTGTACGGGGTCTTTTGCAGCACACGGTCGTTCGGGCCGATCGGGAAGGCGTCCTGCATCCAGTGGATACGGTTCATCAGGGCGCCGTGTTCGTTCATCACGCCCTTGGGCTGGCCGGTGGAACCGGAGGTGTAGAGCACATAGGCGAGGTCGTTGGCCTCGACGCTCAACGGCTCGCCCGCCGGCGGCTGCGGCAGGGCGTCGAGGGTCCAGGCGTTGTGCCCGGCTGGCAGTTTGGCCAGCCACTGCGCCTGGGCCAGGGTGATGCGCGCGTCGGCGTCCTCGATGAGGAACGCCAGGCGTGCCGCCGGCAGTTCCGGGTCCAGCGGCAGCCAGGCGGCGCCGGCGTGCACGATACCGAGCAGGGCGACGACCATTTCCACCGAGCGCTCCATGCACACCGGCACGATGCTTTCGCGGCCGATGCCTTGGGCACGCAGGGCGCGGGCCAGCCGCTGTGCACGCTGATCCAGTTCGGCATAGCTCAGGCGTTGGCCTTCGAACACCAGTGCCGGGGCATCCGGGGTCAGGGCTGCCTGCTGGCACAGCGCCGTGTGCAGGTTGGTCGGGCCAGGGTAGTGGCGCTCGGTGGCGTTCCACTCGATCAGTTGCTGCTGACGCTCGGTTGCGGTCAATGGCGACCAGTCACCGATGCGAGTCCGTGGCGCGTCGAGCATGGTTTCCAGCAATTTCTGCCATTGTCCCAGCCAGGCTTTGACCGTGTTTTCGCTGAACAGCGCGGCGCGGTACTCCAGCAGTACGGACAGCACCTCGCCGTCATGCACCTCCCAGTTCAGGTCGTACTTGGTGGACTGCGCCATCACCGCACGTTCATGCACCTGCAACCGCGGCCACTGGCTGGCCGCTGCATCGGCGTTCTGCATCACGAACAACACCTGGAACAGCGGTGTCTGCGCAAGGCTGCGGGATGGGCTCAAGGCCTCGACCACCTGATCGAACGGCACGTCCTGATGCTGCTGCGCATCCAGCACGCGGTCGCGAACCTGGCTGAGCAGGCCTTCGAAGTCCAGGGCTGGGTCAAGGTCGCAGCGCATCACCACGGTATTGACGAAACAACCGACCAGCGGTTGCAATTCGGCCCGCGGACGTTGGGCCACTGGGCTACCGAAGCGCACGTCGCGCTGGTTGGCATGACGCCCCAGCAGCAACTGCGCGGCGCCGAGCAGCAGCATGTAAAGTGTCACGCCACGCTGCCGTGCGAACTGACGCAAGCGTTCGGTCAGTTCTTGCGGCAGTTGCATCCGGAGCGCACCGGCGGCCGGTTCGAGCTGGTTGGGGCGAGCCTGCCGGGTTGGCAGGTCCAGCAGGTAGTCACCATCTTCCAGTTGCGTACGCCAGTAGGCCAATTGCTCGCGGAACAGCGCCTGCTGGCCCAGTTCGCGCTGCCAGAGCGCGTAGTCCGGGTATTGCAGGGTGAGCGCCGGCAACGCTGCAACATCACCCGCGCACCGGGACGCGTAGAACCGTGCCAGTTCATCCAGCAGGATCTGGCTGGACGCGTCGTCGGTGGCGCAGTGATGCACGTTCAGCAGCAGCAGCGCCTGGGCTTGGCCGGCGCGGTGAATCAAGGTGGCACGAACCGGCACCTGTCTGGCCAGGTCGAAGCGGTGGCCGGTCTCGGCGTGGATCGCCTTGTCGGTCAGTTGCTGCCAGGCCTGGTCGTTGTTCGCGCTGAGCGTGGTCAGGTGCAGCTCGACCTCGGCTTGCGGGTCGATGTGCAGGGCCAGCTCACCATCGGCGTCACGGACAATGCGGCTGCGCAGGCTTTCATGGCGTGCGACCACCGCATTCAGTGCAGCTTGCAGGGCTGGCACGTTCAGCTCACCGTCGAACTGCACGGCGCTGACCACGTTGTATTCACCGCCACCGGCGCTCAACTGTTCCAGGAACCACAAGCGCTGCTGCTCGAAAGACAGCGGCAGGCGTGTCGGACGTTGGGCTGTTGTCCAGGTTGTGGCAGGGGCTTGCAGCGGTTCGCCGAGCAGCCCGGCCAGGGCTTCCAGCGTCGGCTGTTCGAACACCGAGCGCAGCGCTGGCACCGTGGCGAACTGTTGGCGCAGACGGGAGAACAGTACCGCCGCCAGCAGCGAGTGGCCGCCCAGGTAGAAGAAGTGGCTATCGCGACCGATCTGCGTCAATGGCACGTTCAGCAGTTCCGACCACAGCGCCGCCAGCTGCCGCTCGGCGAACGTGCGTGGTGGGTCCTGGGCATCTGGCTCGGCCAGGAGATCCGGAGCCGGCAATGCCTTGCGATTGAGTTTGCCGTTGTCGGTCAGGGGCAACGCGTCCAGCACCACGAACGCCGAAGGCACCATGTAGTCGGGCAGGGCAGCACCGATTGCCTTGCGCCAGCCGTCGATATCGGCCTGGGCGTCACAGGTGACGTATGCCACCAGACGCTTGTCGCCGGGCACGTCCTCACGGGCCAGCACCACCGATTGGCGCACACCGGGCTGGGCGCCGATCAGCGCTTCGATTTCCCCCAGTTCCACGCGGAAACCACGGATCTTCACCTGATGGTCCATGCGCCCCAGGTATTCGAGCTGGCCGTCGGGCAGCCAACGTACCAGGTCGCCAGACTTGTACATGCGCGCACCGGGCTGCGGCGAGAAAGGGTCTTCGATGAAGACTTTGGCGGTCTGTTCGGCACGGTTGAGGTAGCCCAGGGTTACACCGGCACCGCCGATGTGCAGCTCCCCCGGAACACCCACTGGCATCGGGTTCAGCCAGGCATCGAGCACGTAGGTGCGCACGTTGGCGATGGGGCGGCCGATGATCGGTCGCGCCGGGAAGTCGCTGACCGCGCAACCGGTGGCGTCCACGGTGCATTCGGTCGGGCCGTAGGTATTGAAGAAACGGCTGCCGGCAATCGACGGCAGGCGTTGCCAGAGCTGTGCGTCCACCGCATCGCCACCGAACAGCACGAAACGCGGCAGGTACACCTCGCCACGGCGCACGCCATCGCTTTCCAGCAAGGCCTTGAGCTGTGCCGGGGTGCATTCGAAAGCGTCCAGGCGGGTCTCGCTGAAGAATTGCGCGAGGGCCTCGGGGTCGTAGCGCACGTCTTCCGGCGTGAGGTACAGGCTGTGGCCGTCGAGCAGCAGAATCAGTTCGGCCACCGAACTGTCGAAGGCGAACGAGTAGTTGAAACTGGTGCGTATCGGCTGGTCGGTGTAACGACGGTACAGGCCATGGATACGCGCCCAGGCCAGGTTGACCACCGAACCGTTGGTGACCAGGGTGCCCTTGGGCTTACCGGTGGAACCGGAGGTGTACATGATGTAGGCCAGGTCATCGGGCCCGGCCAATGGCGGGAGGTTGCTACCCGGCTGATCGGCGAACAGCGCAGCGTCGGTGTCCAGGCGCAGGCGTGGCAGGTCGGCCCCCAGCTGTTCCAACAGCCCTTGCTGACCGAGCAACAGCGCCGGTTGCGCATCTTCGAGCATGTAGGCCAGGCGCTCCACCGGGTAGGTCGGGTCGAGCGGCACATAGGCACCACCGGACTTGAGAATGCCCAGCAGGCCCACCAGCAGCTCCAGCGAGCGCTCGACACACAGGGCCACCGGGCGGTTGGCCACCACGCCTTGCGCGCGCAGGTAATGCGCGACCTGGTTGGCCCGGCGATCGAGCTCGGCGTAACTCAGGCTGCGACCTTCGAAACAGATGGCATCGCGGTCCGGGGTACGTTTGGCCTGTTGTTCGAACAGTTGGGCGAAGGTCCGGTGCTGCGGCACCTCCATCTCGGTGCGGTTCCATTCGACCACGGTGCGCTGCCATTCGTCTGCCATCAGTAGCGGCAGGGCGGCTACGGGGCGCTGCGGCGCGTCGAGCAGCTGTTCCAGCAGGTGTTCCAGGCGGGCCAGGGTTTGCCGGGCGCTGTCGGCGACGAACAGATCGAGGGCGTACATCAACTCCAGCTGGATCGGCGCATTGGCCGGGCACAGCACGTGCAAGTCCAGGTCGCATTCGGACTGTTTGAGCGGAGTATCAAGGGCTTCGAACGCCAGGCCAGGGAAGCGCAGCCGCGATTCCATCGCCAATTGCTGGGCCACCATTACCTGATACAGCGGGGCGTGGCTGAGGCTGCGTGGCAGTTGCAGGCTGTCGACCAGTTGCTCGAATGGCAGGTCTTGATGTTGCAGGCCCTCGCGCAGGCGCTTGGCCACTTGCTCGACCAGTGTGGTGAAATCGGCCTGGGGAGTGAAGTCGGCACGGATCGCCAGGTTGTTCAGCAGGATGCCGAGCAAACCATCGGTGCCGGGTTGTTCACGGTGGGTGACGGGCGTGCCGATCAATACGGTGGCATCGCCGCTCAAACGGTGCATGAGCACGGCGAAGCCGGCGAACAGCACGGTGAACGGGGTGGTGCCGAGGCGGCTGGCAAACGCCTGCACCCGCATGCTGAGGTCGGCACCGAGTTCACGCTGGACGATGCCGGCGCGGTAGCTCTGCACCGAGGGGCGCGCCAGGTCGGTCGGCAGTGCCAGCAACGGGCTGCTTTCGCTGTCGCTGCGGTCCAGGGTGGTGGTCCAGTAGTCGAGTTGACGCTTGAGTTCCGCGCCTTGCAGGTGCTCGCGCTGCCACAGGGCGAAGTCGGCGTACTGCACTGGCAGGGCCGGTAGTTCGGCCGCCTTGCCGGTGCAGCGGGCTTCATAACCCAGGGCCAGTTCGCGCAGGGCAATGGTGGCCGACCAGGCGTCGGAGACCAGGTGGTGCAGGGCGATGCCCAATACGTGCTCGTCTGCCGCCAGGCGCAGCAAGCGTGCACGCAGCAGGGGCGGGTTGCTCAGGTCGAACGGTTGCTCGAAGGTCGCCTGCAGGGCGCGGTACTGCGCGCCTTCGCGGGCGGTGGCCGCCAGGCCGGACAAGTCGTCGAAGGGCAATTCGATGTTCAGCGTCGTGCTGATGTGCTGGCACGGCACGCCGTCGTTGTCGCGGATGCCGGTACGCAGGATTTCATGGCGCGCCAGCAGATCATTGAGGCTGGCGTGCAGTGCTTCTGCATTCAGCTCGCCTTTGAGTTGCAGGGCGAAGGGGATGTTGAACAGCGTGGTACCCGGCGTCAGTTGCTCGATGAACCAAAGGCGCTGTTGCGCGAACGACAGCGGCAACAACGCTGGGCGGGGCTGGGCTTTCGGCCCTTGGCTCGTTGTCGATTGCGGCGCAGCGGCTTCGGCCTGGCGCGCGGCAATCGCCACCGCCAGCAGGGCCACGGTCGGTTGTTCGAACAGCACCCGCAACGGCAGGTCGAGCTTGAAGTGCGCCCGCAGCCGCGCAACGATTTGCGTGGCCAGCAGCGAGTGACCGCCCAGGGTGAAGAAGTTGTCTTCCACCCCGACACTGTCGCGCCCCAGTACCTCGGCCCAGACCTTGGCCACGGCCGTTTCCAGTTCGTTGCGCGGGGCGACGCTTTCGCGGGTGTCGGCCTGCCAGTCCAGCGCGTGGGCGGCCAAGGCCTTGCGGTCGACTTTGCCGTTGCCGTTCAGCGGCAATTTCTCCAGGCAGACGAACGCCGCTGGCACCATGTACGGCGGCAATTGCCCGCGCAAGTGTTCGCCAAGGCTTTCACTGCCCAGCGATTCGTCGTGCGCCGACCAGTAGGCCACCAACCAGGCTTCGCCGACGCCGTTCTCGCGCAGCAGCACCGCGGCTTCGCGCACGTTCGGGTGTTGCGCCAGGCGGTGTTCGATCTCCGTCAGTTCGATGCGGTGGCCCCGCAGCTTGACCTGTTGGTCGCGGCGGCCAAGGTATTCGATCACGCCATCGGCACGCCAGCGACCCAGGTCGCCGGTGCGGTAGATGCGCCCTTCGAGCGCAGGATGGTCGATGAAGGCCTCGGCGGTACGCTGCGGATCGTGCAGGTAGCCACGGCCGACGCCGACGCCTCCCACGCAGATTTCCCCCGCCACGCCGACCGGCACCGGGCGCAGGGCTTCGTCCAGCACATACAGGCGGTTGTTGGCAGTCGGTTGCCCGATGGGCATGTGGCTGACATCGGCATCCGGGGCTTCGAAAATCGGCTGGAAGGCCACATCGTCGGCACACTCGGCGGGGCCATAGGCGTTCATCAGGGTGATGTCGGGAAAACGCGCGAACCAGTCGCGGGCCACGGTCGGCGGCAGAGCTTCACCGGTAGGCAGCACCCAGCGCAGATCAGGCAGTTGCAAGTCGCACGGGCACAAGGCGAGCAAGGTGCGCATCAGGCTCGGGACTATTTCCAGCACGCTCAAGCGCTCACTGGCCAGTACCTGCAACAGGCGCTGTGGGTCGTGGGCCACTTCATCGGGGAGAATCTGTACGGTCGCACCCAGCACCGGTGCGGCGAGGAACTGCCACACCGAGATGTCGAAGGCCACCGAGGCGGTCTGCGGGATGCGGTCGTCGGCGTTCAGGCCAAGGGCCGGCACCTTGCCGAAGATATTGTTGAGCATGCCCCGCTGTTCGATCATCACGCCCTTTGGCGTGCCGGTCGAGCCCGAGGTGAACAGCACGTAGGCCAGGCTGTCCGGGCTACCGAGCAGCGGCAGCGGTGCGTCGTTGCCAGCTTGCCAGCAGGTTTCGGCGAACAAGGCCTGCGGCGCCTGTTCCATGCCGCTGAGCAGCGGGTCGAGCAGCCCGCTGCAGGTTTCACTGACCACCAGCAGAGGCGCGCGGGACAGCCGGAGAATTTCCCGCAGGCGCTCCGGCGGATGGTTGACCTCCAGCGGCAGCATCGCGGCACCGGCCTTGAACACGGCGATCATCATGGTCAGCAATGGCAGGCCGCGAGGGGCGGCCAATGCGACCAGTCGGTCTGCGCCGGCACCGGCGTCCCGCAGAGCATGAGCCAGACGAGTCGAGTGACGATCCAGTTCGGCGTAGGTCAGGGACTGGCCCTCGCAGATCGCGGCCACCTGATCGCCGCGCTGGGCGACCTGCTTGGCGAATAGCTGGGCGTAGCTTTGCTCCAGCGGAAAATCATGGAGGTTTACCGCCCATGCACCCAACAGTTGCTGGCGTTCTTCGCCAGCCAGCAGCTCGAAGCTGCCCAGTGTGGCGTCTGGCGTGTCGAGCATGCCACGCACCAGGCAGGCCAGGTGGCCGAGCAGGCGCTGCACGGTCGCTGCGTCGAAACGCTCGCGGTCATAGGACACGCGGATGCCCAGTTCCGCTTCCGGCAGGATCACCACCGTCAGGCCGTAGTGGGTGTGCACGCTGTGGTCCATGCCATCGAGGCTGAACTGGAAACCGCCCTGCAGAATCTGCTCGTCGATCGGGGCGTTCTCGAATACCAGAATGCTGTCGAACAGGGTTTCGCCCCGGGGGAAATCACTCCAGCCCTGGATGTCGGTCAGCGGCGTGTGCTCATAGTCGCGCATGTCGACGTTCAGCCCCTGCAGCTCGCCCAGCCACTGGCCGAGGGGCGCTGCGGGGTCCACCGAGACCCGCAGCGGCAAGGTGTTGATGAACAGGCCGATCATTTCCGCCACGCCGGTCAGCTCCGCTGGGCGCCCGGCCACGGTGACGCCGAACAGCACGTCGCGCTGCCCGCTGTAGCGGGACAACAGCAGCGACCAGGCGCCCTGGAAGAAGGTGTTCGGGGTGATCCGCTTGCTGCGGCAGAAGGTCGCCAGCGCCTGGGTTTCCTGTTCGCTCAGTCGAACCAGTTGATCGTCCACCAGTACCGCATCGGTGTAGCGGTCGCGGGTCACGCCGTTGTCCACGGTCAGTGGTGTCGGCGCATCGAGGCCCTGCAACTGGCGGCGCCAGAATTGTTCGGCCTTGCTCGCGTCCTGGCGTTGCAGCCACTGGATGTAGTCGCGGAACGGCCTCGGGGCCTTGAGTTGCGGGGTGCGGTCGTTGCACAGCGCTTCGTAGACCTTGAGAAAGTCCACGGTCACCAACGAGATGCACCAGGCATCCATCAGGATGTGGTGGAAGCTGCGGATGAATTCGTAGGACTCGTCGCCCAAGCGCACCAGGCGGAAGCGGATCAGCGGCGGCTTCGACAGGTTGAAGCCGACCTTCTGCTCGTCCGCCAGCAGCGTGCGGATCCGCGCTTCCTGTTGGTCGGGGGCCAGGCCGCGCAGATCGAGGGTGTCCAGCGGCACCTTGACCTCGCGATGGATCACCTGCACCGGTTGTTTCTGGGTTTTCCACTGGAAGCTCGCACGCAGGGAAGGGTGCAGCGCCACCACTTGACGCCAGGACTCGAGGAAAGCTGCTTCGTCGATGGCTCCGCCGATGCGATAGCGATCCTGCATCAGGTAAACGCCGGAGTCTTCATGCAGCAGCGAGTGGAACAGCATGCCTTGTTGCAGCGGCGACAGTGGGTAGATGTCTTCGATCGGATTGCTGTTGTTCTTTTCGGTGGTCATCAAAAACGTCCTGCGGAAAAAGGGGCGACGGCGCAGCGAGTGGTGCGTGGCGCAGCGGGGCCAATCAAAATTCGTTTTCGTCCAGCTCGGCCATGAGCGCCTGCATTTCGTCATCGGACAGGCCCGAGGCGCTGAACGCGGTACTCTGGGCCTGCGCTTGCACGTCGTGCGCAGACAGCGGCCGGGCGACTTCGGCCATGGCGGCGATGGTCTGGCCATCGAACACGTGCTTGGCGGACAGGGCGATACCCTGCTCGTGGGCCTGGGCCACCACTTGCAGGCTGAGAATCGAGTCGCCGCCGATGGCGAAGAAGTTCTCGGTGACGCTCACGCTCTCACGCTTCAGGACCTTGGCGACAATGGCTTGCAGGGCGCTTTCCATGGCGTTGCGCGGGGCTACATGGGCGCTCTGGTCAAGCTGGTCGGGGTCTGGCAACTGGCCCAGGTCGAGCTTGCCGTTGGGGGTTCGCGGGAAGGCCGGCAGGGTCAGCACCCGAGCCGGCACCATGTAGGACGGCAGGCGTTCGCCGAGGAAGCCCTTGATCGCTTCCGAGTCCGGCGCATAACCGTGGGTCGCCAGCACATAGGCCAGCAGACGCTTGCCGGCGGCGTGTTCCTGCACGATCACCGCGGCTTCGCGCACGTCGCTGTGGCTGCACAGTTGCCGTTCGATTTCACCCAGTTCGATGCGGTAACCGCGCAACTTGACCTGATGGTCCTTGCGCCCGAGGAAGGCCAGGCGCCCGTCCGCCAGCCAGCAGGCCAGGTCGCCGGTGCGGTAGGCGCGGGTGCCGCAGGCCAGGGTGACGAAGGCCTTGGCGGTTTCTTCTGGTTTGTTGCGGTAGCCCCTGGCCAGGGTCGGGCCGGCGAGGACGATCTCGCCCGGCTCGCCGACACCGCAGGCAACGCCGTTTTCGTTGAGTACGCGCAGGTCCATGCCTGCAATTGGCCGGCCGATGGTCAGTGCACGGCCCGGCTCCAGTACCTCATGACTGGCCCAGACCGTGGCTTCGGTAGGGCCGTATTCATTGACCAGCTGCGCGCCGGGCAAGGCGTGGCTGTGCTGGGTGACCAAGGCCGGCGGGCAGGCTTCGCCGGCAACGATCCAGCATTCCAGGCTGGCGGTGTCGGCGTTGCGTTGCAGTTGATCGAGCAACGCTTGATACAGCGATGGCAACGACAGGCCGTGGCTGACTCGATGCTGTGCAATCAATTGTGCCAGGCGCGGCATATCAAGTTCTTCGCCGGTGGCCGGCAATACCAGGCGACCGCCTTGGGCCAGGGTCCAGAAAATTCCCGCCACCGAGCTGTCGAAGGCGAACGACGACAGCAGCAGGTAGGCGCGAACCGGCGTGGCGTAGGTGGCCATGCGTACTTGGGTCGAGAAGCTCAGGGCAGCGTGGCTGATTTCCACGGCCTTCGGCGCGCCGGTAGAGCCGGAGGTATAGATCAGATAGGCCAGGTCGTCCGCCTGCGGCATCGGCAGCACAGGCAGACTGCTCGTGTTGGGCACGCTGAGGTCATCCAGCACGAAGCGTTGCAGGCTGGCTGGCACGCTGTCGGCCAGTTCGGCGCTGACCACGATATGGGCAATGGCGCTGTCGGCCAGCATGTAGGCGCGGCGGTCCGCCGGATAGGTCGGGTCGACCGGCACGTAGGCACCACCGGCCTTCAACACCGCGAGCAGGGCGACAATGGCGGCATTGCCCCGCGGGAACAGGATACCCACGGGTACACCGGCGGCGATTCCGGCCTGGCGCAGTCGATGGGCCAGGTGCGTGGCACAGGCGTCGAGGGCGGCATAGCTCAGGTCGCCATCCTTGTCGCTCAGGGCGATGGCATTCGGCTGTTGCTGCACCTGGCGGGTAATCAACTCCACCAGCGTCACCGGTTCGACCGCAGGCGAGGTCGGAGCGTTGTCAATGGTCTGCAGTTGCAGCGCACCAGTCAGCGGCAGGTGCATCCAACTGAGTTGCGGCTCGGCCAGCGCGCCTTGCAGCACTTGCAACCATTGTTCCCCCAGGCAAGCGGCGGCATTGGCGCTCAGGGTGTGGCGGTCATAAACGAGGTGGGCCTGAACGGCGCCTGGGGCCTGGTGCACGTTCAGGCAGGCTTTCACCGGGGCCAACACGGCGCTGGCATGGCGCTCCCTGGCATTGGCCTGGCGCCAGGCGAAGCCATAGCCGCCATTGAGGTCGTGGCTGTAGTAGTCCTGCCAACCGGCACTGAGTTCGACGCTGGCGGCGACCGCTGTGCTTTGTTCCAGCAGGGTGGCTTGCGGGTCCAGGTCAAAGCGTACCGGCAGGCTTTGTTCGAACCGGCCAAGGGCGTTTTCCAGTTCTGGGCCGCGGCTTTCATGGACCACCGTCAGCGCCACCTGTTGTTGCCCGGCCAGGCGGCTGAGCAGGGCGGCCCAGGCGGTCAGCATCAGGTTCGGGGTCAGGGCCGGATGGGCGGCGAGGCTCGGCGGCAGCTGCAGATCTACGCGCTCCGGGGCAAAACCCTGGCCCGAAGTGGACTCCAGCGGCAGCTGCAGGGTCGTTTGTTCACCTTGCGCCAGGGCTTTCCAGAAATTCACCCCCGGATGGTCGGGCTCGTCTTCGCTGAGGCTCCAGCGCCATTCGGCATAGTCTGCGTATTGCAGGGCCTCGGTCAGCGCGGGGAGTTCGTCCTGCAGCAATGCTGCCGCCAGCAGTTTCAGGCTACCCAGGTCGAAGTGGCTGCTGGCCCCGGCCAGATCGAGCACGGATTGGGTGTCCGACAGTTGCACTAGCGTGATTGCCAGCGGCAGCGTCCAGTCGCGAGGTTGCGTGGTCAGTTGGCTCAGCGCGGCGTCCTGCTGGCCCTGGTCGAGTGTACGCAGGTCCTTCACCGCAATCGGCAGCTCAATGCTGTCGTCAATCACCTGCACCGGGAAGCGCAGGCCAGGTACAGGCACCAATCGGGTGCGCAGGATTTCACTGTCTGCGATCAGGGCATTCAGGCGTTGGCTCAGCAGGTCGGCGGTCACGAGTGAGGCAACCGACCACTGCAAACGGCAGCTCAACGGGTGCTCGGTGGTGCCGTTGGTGTGCTGATAAACTGACGCCTGCTGTGGCGAGATACGAAAACCTTGGAGTCCGCTCATGTTCAACTCGACTGGAAAGGGTGGCTTGAACCTGGGTGCAGACAGCCGCGCAGACCCACTGAAAAGAGTCAGGCGTGTTCAACTGAGGGCACCTGTTGAAAAATCAGACGGCGACGTCACTCGACAGCAGGGCTTGCGCCATGCCGGTCATGATCGCGCGCTTGCCGGTGAAGGGTTCGCGACCGTGTACCGCGAGCATGTTGTCGATAAACAGCACGTCGCCTTGCTGCCAGCTGAACCGCACCAGCGAATCGAGGTACGCGGCCCGTAGTGCTTCCAGCACGTGCGGCTCGATAGCTTCGCCGTCGCCATAGAAGGTGTTGGTCGGCAGGTCGAGATCGCCGAAGTTGCTTTGCAGCGAGTCGCGAATCGCCGGTGGCAGGGTGCTGATATGGAAGAAGGTGGCGTGGTTGAACCACACCTCTTCACCGGTCTGCGGGTGTCGGACCACGGCGGGCCCGCGTTGACGGGTGCGCAGGCGGTTGTTGTCCTTCCATTCCACTTCGATGCCGACGCTTTTGCAGTAGGTTTCCACTTCGGCACGGTCTTCGGACTGGAACACGCTTTGCCAGGGCAGGCCAAAGCCGTCACCGTAGTTGCGTATATACATCACGCCTTTTTCCCGGAAGCGTGCCTCGATCTCAGGGCTGATGCAGGCCTTCACCGAGCGGGTAGAGCCTATCGGGGTTTCGCCGCCGGTCTCGGACGGAAGGTGACAATAAAAGAACAGGCGCAGCGGAAAACGTGGCGAGTACGAATGCTCGTTGTGCGGAAAAATCATCTGGTCGGCCGGGTAGTCGGTCGAGGTGTAGATATTGCCGCCAACCCGTGTACGCGGCGAGGCGCGGAACATGTATTCCAGGGCGCCGGGGGAGAGCGCGGCAATCACTTGATCGAACTGTTCCACCGATTGCACGGAGAATCCGCGAAACAGCAGGGCGCCGTACTGCAACAGCTTGTTTTCGAGGTTTTCGCGTTCGCTGGCCGCCCAGGTAACCAGGTCGACACCCGCAACTGCCGGTTCAATCACCAGCGGCAGCGCGTGGTCCGGGCTCAGCAGCCGCTCGCTGACCAGTTGCCGTTCCGAGACGTTCATGGCTTTGCGACGCACGCCGCCGAGGGCGCGAGACGGTGGGGGCACGATAGACATAAAGGCATCCAACTCGGTTAGAGGGGCATTGAGCGACGTTTGGTCTGCAGCATCTGGCTGCGCGCGGCCGAGGCCCGGGACTGCTGGCGTTCGCGCTGGAACGCCTGGTCCCAGGCGTCGAGGCGCTCTGCTACGACATGCAGCGACTGGTCGAGCAGACCGCGGCTGTCGTCGAGCAGGCGGGTCCACAGATGTTGCAGGCGCAGGGCGCGGTCCTGGTCGAAATACTCGCCACGGAACTTCAGGTTCGCATCAATACCGGCGCTGGCGTGGGTCAGGTCCAGCACCAGATGGAAATCGCCCGGTGCCTGCGCCACGTCCAGCGAGGTCATGTGCGCACCGGCGATTTCGGCCGGGTTCACTCGCGATGGCTGGTAGTTGAGCTTGACCTGGAACAGTGGCGAATGACCGGCGCGGCGTTGCGGAGCCAGGGCCGAGACCACCAGATCGAACGGCAGGCCCTGATGGGCATAGGCCAGTCGAGCCTGATCGCGGACTTGCCCGAGGAAGTCGGCCAGGGTGGCTTCCGTGCGCAGGTCACAGCGCAGGGTCAGCTGGTTGACGAAGAAGCCGATCACCTCGTTATGGGCAGCCAGAGGCCGGCCACTGACGTCGGTGCCCAACAAGAATTGCTGCTGGCCACCCAATTGTCGGATCACCAGTTGATAGCTGGCCAGCAACAGCATGAACAGGGTCATGCCGTGTTCGCGGGCCAATACGGTCAACGCTTCGCAGTTGGCCTGGGGCAGGCCGAAGGTGAGGCTGTGTTCGCCCGCGCCTTGGCCACTGCCACCCAGGGCAAGGGTTTGCGGCATGCCCGCCAGATGCTCGCACCAGAACTGTTGCTCGGTAGCGATGCGTTCGGCGCTCCAGTGAGCGGCCTCCCAGCGGGCGAAGTCCTGGTACTGCAGCGGACGTTCGCTGGCATTGGAGCCGGCCAGTTCCGCCAACAGCAATTGCGCCGAGTGCCCGTCGAAGGCGATGTGATGCAGGGTCAGCAGTAGGTCGTGCTGTTGATCGTCGCGGCTGAGTAGTTGCGCGCGCAGCACTGGGCCGTTTTGCAGATCGACCGGGGTCGCATGTTCTTCGGCCAGGCGCTCGCTGAGCGCTTGTTGCTGCACGTCGGTGGGGTGGTCGCGCAGGTCGTGCCAGGTGAGCGGCACCGCTGCTGGCGGAAGCATGCGCTGCTGGGGGCCGTCGACGCCATCGTGATACACCGAGCGCAGCACGCTGTGACGATCGATCAGGGCATTGAGGCGCGAGGCCAATGCCTCAATGTCCAGCGCACCTTGCAGGCGCAAATGCAGCACCAGGTTGTGACGGGTGTCGGTGGGATCGAGCTGGCGCAGGAACCACAGGCGACTCTGCGCGAAAGACTGCCGGCCCTGGTGTTGATCGACGTTGAAGTCCTGGCGGGGAGCCATGGGCTCCGCTGCAGGGGCCCCGAGGAATTCCAGCAGCGCCTGCGCCCACTCCCCCAAGGTTTGCTCGCCAAACAGACTTTGCGTATCGAGTTCGAAGCCCAGCTCCTGATGCAGTCGGGCGGCGAAGTCGGCGACGCTGATGGAATCCAGGCCCAGGCCGATCAGGCTCAGGTCGAAGTCCACCGCAAGGTAGGGATTCACCTCGCGCAGGGTTTGCTCGAGCCACTGGCGGCAGGCGAGCAGGGCGCCTGCTTCACCTTGAGTAACCTGCTTCAGCAGTTGCGTGCGTTCGATCGACTCGCCGTTGGCCGTGCTCTGCCCGCCGAACTGGGCAATGATGCTCAAGGTGCCTGCGGCCAATTGCTTGCGTGCACCTTGACGGGCGATCTTGCCGCTGGTGGTCATGGGAATGGTCCCGGCTTCCACCAGCACGATCTGGTCGATGCCGCAATCAGCAGCTTCGCGCACGGCGTTCTGTATCGATGCGAACAGCTCTGGATGACGCGTGGGGTCAACGAATTTGCGCTGGGGTTCGGCGACGATCACCAGCTTCTCGCGGCCCAGCCTGGGGTCCATCTCGGAGAAGGCGGCGATGCGCCCGGTGCGGATACCCGGCTCGGCATCGGTGATGGCGAATTCGATGTCATGGGGATACAGGTTGCGTCCGTTGAGGATCAGCAAATCCTTGACCCGACCGCAAATCACCACCTGGCCTTCGTGCATGAACCCCAGGTCGCCGGAGCGCAGGTAATGGCCGTGTTCGCCAACGATACTGGCCTGGAAGGCCTCGCGACTGGCTTCGGGATTCTTCCAGTAGGCTTCGGCATTGCTCGGGCCTTGCAGCCAGACTTCGCCAACCTGGTCGGCGGCGCAGCGTTCGTGGTTGTGTGGATTGACGATGGCAATGCCGTGCAAGGCTTGCGGATAACCGCAGGCGACAAATTCCACTGCCGGGGCCTGGTCTGCCGCCAGGGCCACGCGACCGGTTTCCAGGACCGCCTTGTCCAGGCGCAGCACCACCGGCAATGCATCGGCCGGCGTGGCGCTGACACACAGGGTCGCTTCGGCCTGGCCATAGCCGGGGCTGATTGCCAGTGGACTCAGACCACAGGCGGCAAAGCGTTGGGCGAATGTCTCGAGGGTGCCGGGGTGAATCGGCTCGGCGCCGTTGATCGCGTGTTGCCAGGCGCTCAGGTCGAGTTGCGCGATCAGGTTGTCGCTGACCACTCGGTTGCACAGGGCGTAGGCGAAATTCGGGGCGAAGCTGGCAGTGGCGCGATAACGGCTCAACGCCTGAAGCCAGGTGGAGGGTGCATTGACGAAAGTCTGCGAGGCGATCAGATAGCAGGGCATGCCGCTATAGAGCGGCGCCAGCATTCCGCCGATCAGGCCCATGTCGTGGTACAGCGGCAGCCAGTTGACCATGGCGCCGTGCTCATCGAAGCCGTAGGCCTGGCGCATCAGTTCGACGTTGGCGATCAGATTGCGCTGGCGCACTTCGACGCCCTTTGGCGTGCCGGTGGAGCCTGAAGTGTATTGCAGGAAGGCCACGGTCGCGCCGTCGATATCCGGGCGTACCCACTGGCTGGCGGGTGGGGTGCCGAGCGCTTCGACCGTCGATACATCGACTCGGCCTTCGACCAGTTCACGCAGGTTCTCACCATGTTCGGCCGGGGCGAGGATCAATGCAGGTTCGGCATCCACCACCACATTCCGCACGCGGTCCAGGTGACGGGGTTTGCGCGAGGGCGGCGGAAACAGTGGTACGGCAATCAGCCCGGCATACTGGCAGGCGCAGAAGGCACGGGCGTAGTCGAGGCTGCTGGGCAGCATCAACAGCACACGATCACCCGGCACGTAACGCGCCTGTAGCGCGGCGGCCAGGGACTGGCTTTGCTCGTGCAACTGGGCAAAAGTCAGGCTTTCACCGATCTCGACGCCATCCGGCAAGAAGTGCAGGGCAGGCCGCTGTGGAAAATACCGGGCGTTGGTTTCCAGCACTTCGATCCAGTGTTTGAAAGAAGACATGTGCAATTCACACCATGGCAACGATGACTTTGCGGTCACCGGTGTAGGGGTTTCGGCCGTGTGCGACCAGTCGATTGTCGAGCATCAGTACGTCGCCGGGTTGCCACGGAAAACTGATGGTGGTCTGGCGATACACTTCACGCACGGTGTCGAGCAGCGCGTCGGGAATGGCCGAGCCGTCGCCGAAATAGACGTGGCGAGGCAGGTTCTCTTCGCCCACGGCGGCCAGCAGGCTGGCGCGCACGGAAGGTTCAATGGCCGATACATGGAACAGGTGTGCCTGGTTGAACCACACCCACTCGCCCGTCTCGGGATGCTGCAGCACCGCCGCGCAGCGCTGGCGGGTGCGCAGTTCGCCATCGGCTTTCCACTCCCACTGGATGTCGTTGTCCAGGCAATACCGCTCGACCTGGGCGCGGTCCTCGGTGTTGAAGACCTTCTGCCACGGCAAGTCCAGCGCGCCGCTGTAATTGCGCACGTAGAGCAATTCGCGGCTGGCGAACTGTTCACGGATATCGGCGGGCATGCGCTGGTAGATCAGGCGGCTATCGGCAATGGGGGTTTCGCCGCCGGTTTCGCTGGCCTTGATGCAGTGAAACCAGATACGCGAAGGCCACGGCCGGGTGTAGGCCTGTTCGTTGTGCAACGGAATGAATTGGTGGGCCGGGTATTCGGTGGAACTGTAGACCCCGGCGAACACTTTGCTGCGCGGCGTGGAGCCGAATTCATAGCTGGCCAGCGGTGCGCCGAAGCTGGCGGCGAAGCGCTTGAAGTCGATCGGGGTGGGCACGTTGAAACCGCGAAACAGGACACCGCCGACGGTAATCAACGCCTGATCGAGGGTGGCACGAATCGACGCGCCCAGATCATGGATCGACTGCCCCGGCTTGCCCTCGACCAGCACTGGCAAGGTAGAGGTGCGGCCAACGGCTGGAGCATGGGGCATGGGTTCTGAACCCCCGAGCAGGTGTTCGCTAGATGTCATCCGTGTGCATCCTCTTTTGTTTTTTTCAGTCGGGTGGAGCGGCGTTGATGACCTGGAAAACCGGGCAAGTGTGGCTACGCTGGGGGCCGCTGAAATGAATTGTTATCGATACAGCGCGGCTTTTTATTACAAATGAGAGATATTATCAATCGTATTTCTTTATTTTTTTTTTTGGATTAGACTCCCGCCGGCGTTTGGAACAAAGCGCATTTTGCGCAAGAAAAAATCTACAAAATCTGTCGCAGGGGAACGGGGCGTGAATTACAAGAAAACTACGATCGCACTGGCTGTGGGGTCGGCCATTTGCCTGGCCAACAGTGCGTGGGCGGACGAGCAAGCGAACACGATAGAGATTGCTCCGATCACGGTGACGGGGGAGAAGATTGACCGTTCGCTGGAGGAAACCCAGACAAGCGTGGCCGTGGTCACGGACAAGCAACTGCGCGAGAAGGAAGACCACAACCTGATCGACGTGTTCGCCCGCACACCGGGTGTATACAACACCTCCGGCAACGAAAACTGGGGTATCCGTGGCGTGCCGGTGTCCGGCTTCGATGACCAGGGGCCGGCCGCGCTCAATGGTGCCGTTTCGGTATTCGTCGACGGCGCCGTGCAGCCGAACCGCGCATTGACCCTGAGCCCGATGCCGCTGTGGGACGTCGAGCAGGTAGAAGTGTTCCTTGGTCCGCAATCCACTACCCAGGGCCGCAACTCCCTGGCCGGCGCGGTGGTGATCCAGACCAAGAACCCGACCTTCGAGCCCAGCCTGTCGGCGCAGGCCAATGGCGGTACCTACGGTGAGCGCGGTGGTGCGATCGCCGGTGGCGGTTCGATCGTCGACGGCAAGATTGCCGGCCGTATTGCCCTGGACTACCAGGAAGGCGACGGTTACATCGACAACCTCTTCAACGGTGACGATGCCAACCCGACCCGCACCGCGAACGGCCGTGGCAAGTTGCTGATTCTGCCAAACGAAGACACCGATGTGCTGCTGACCTATGCCCACGGGGAAAGCCGCAAGGGTGATAACTCGGTGGTTCGCCAGGGCGACAAGGTTCGTTACTACAAGATCGACTCCAACACTGAAGCCTACGACAAACTCAAGCAGGATACTGTCAGCGCCAAGATCGACCACCGCCTCAACGACAACTGGTCCATCACCAGCCTCACCGCCAACACCGATTCCGACTACGACGCTCGTCTGGACTTCGACCAGTCGTCTACCGCCAACCAGGTGGTGCTGCGCAAGCAGGATGGCTACCTGTTCAGCCAGGAGCTGCGTCTGAACTACGACGCAGAAACGCTGAAGAGTTTTGTTGGCCTCTACTACGGGCACAACACCAACAACTTCCACGACCGGCTGTACAACGGCCAGCGGCTGCTCGGTACGGTCAAAGGTGACACGGCGATCGAGAACAGCGCTGTGTTCGGTGAAGTCAACTGGACCTTCGCTCCTCGCTGGACCTTGATCACCGGCCTGCGCTACGACCACGAGAGCAACCGCACCACCGTCGAGGCCGATGACTTCTCCGAGCCTGGCAAGGACAAGCAGACCTCCGATGCCGTGCTGCCCAAACTCGGCCTGGACTACGAACTGGCGGATAACCAGTTCGTCGGCTTCATGGTGCAGCGAGGCTATCGTGGTGGCGGCGTAAACGTCCGTGCCGGTAGCGGACACACCTCCTACGATCCGGAATACACCACCAACTACGAGCTGTCGTACCGTGGCTCGTTCATGGACCAGACCCTGCGTACCCGCGCCAATATCTACTACACCGAGTGGAAGGATCAGCAGGTCAGCGTGGTGAACCCGCAAACCGAATTCTTTGATGTGTTCAACGCCGGTCGCAGTGATATCAAGGGTCTGGAAGTTTCCGTCGAAAAAGACTTCGGTGAGCAACTGACCTTGAACGCCGGTGCCTCCGTGACCGACGGCAAGTACAAGGACTTCGTCACCAGCGATGGCCGCGACATGAGCGGCGAGGATTTCCTCTTCTCTCCCAAGTACAAGATGTCGATGGGGGCTACCTACCGTTGGAATGAGCGTGTGACGCTCAATACCGATGTCGTATGGCAGAGCACGTCCCCCTCCGAGTACGAGTTCGATGACGCAGGTCAGGTGACTGGCGAGCGCAAGGCCGACAACTACTGGCTGGCCAACTTCAATGCCGAGTACAAGGTCACCAAGAATGTCTCGGTATCCGGTTTCGTGAAAAACGTCTTCGACAAGGAATACGTCACCAACAACCGCAGCGGCGACATCATCGATGTCGGCGCCCCGCGCACTGCGGGCTTGATTCTGCGCTACGACATGTAAACCCATGGCTTGGGGAAAGGATTCCCCAAGTCCGGTTTCACGGCTGTGCAACCTGAAACGTCCGTTTCAAGGCCACCTTGGTCCTTTCCAAACCCAGCCTCTCTGGAGGAAATCATGAGTGCTTTTTCGAATGCCACATCGGGTGGTGCGCTACAGCTACGTCTGGCGCACACTGGTCTGTCGAACCCGTACTGCCTTGATCCGACGCCGCTGCTGGAGCGCCAGCAACAGCAAGAGTCCAATGCTCGCAGTTACCCTCGGCGCATTCCGCTGGTGCTGGAGCGGGCCCATGGCATCTATGTGCAGGACAGTCGCGGCCAGGTATTCGTCGATTGCCTGGCCGGTGCCGGTACCCTGGCACTGGGGCACAACCACCCGGTGATAGTGGAAGCCATCACCCAGGTAATGGCCTCGGGTTTGCCGATGCATACCCTGGACCTCATGACGCCGGTCAAGGACGCATTCGTACAGGAAATCTTCGGCTGCCTACCAGCCGACTTTGCGCGAAGCGCGCGCATCCAGTTTTGTGGCCCCAGTGGCGCCGATGCGGTCGAAGCGGCATTGAAGCTGACCCGCACCGCCACTGGCAGGCATTCGGTTCTGGCCTTTGAAGGGGCCTACCATGGCATGACCTTGGGCACGCTTTCGATCAGCGGCAACCTGTCGCCGAAAAATGCCCTGGGCGGGTTGATGGCCGGCGTGCAACGCCTGCCGTTCCCCCATGACTACCGTTGCCCGTTCGGCGTGGCGGGCGAGCAGGGCGTGACCCTGAGCGTGCGCTATCTGGAACACCTGCTCAACGACCCGGAAAGCGGTGTGACCGCGCCGGCCGCAATGATTCTGGAACCCATCCAGGGCGAAGGTGGGGTAATCGTCGCCCCTGATCGCTGGATGCAGGAACTGCGGCGCCTGACCCAGGCCCACGGCATTCCGATGATCGTCGATGAAATCCAGTGCGGTATCGCCCGCAGCGGGCGGATGTTCGGCTTCGAGCATTCGGGCATCACCCCGGACGTGATCACCTTGTCCAAGGCCATAGGTGGCGGCCTGCCATTGTCGGTGGTGGTCTACAACGATGCCTTCGATGTGTGGCAACCGGGCGCCCACGCCGGTACTTTCCGCGGTAATCAGTTGGCGATGGCGGCCGGCACCGCGACCTTGCGTTTCATCCGCGATCAGGGCCTGGTGGCTCATGCACAAAGCGCTGGCGCACATCTGCGCCAACAGCTGTTGGCACTGCAAGGCGAATTCAGCTGGATCGGCGATGTGCGTGGCCGTGGCCTGATGCTTGGCATGGAAATCGTTGACCCGCAGGGTGACCGCGATACCCAGGGCCATCCTCCGGTGGATACTGCCCGGGCCAAAGCCTTCCAGCAGGCGTGCCTGCAACATGGCCTGATCGTTGAGCTGGGCGGTCGCCACGGCGCAACCGTACGCTTCCTGCCACCGCTGATCATCACCGATCAGGAAATCGACTTCGTTGCGCAAATCCTGTTCCGTGCAGCGGCTGCGATCAACGATCGTCCGCTACGGTGACTCCGGGCGACACAGGAACCTGCCGACTGCAACCGGCAGGTTTTTTTTCATTGGACAGGGAGCGGCAATGAACACGTTTATCCCCTCCATGGCGCCCGCCTGGCTGTTGCTGGCGGTGCTTGGATTGAGCGCTTGCGGTGAGCCAAAGGCGCCTGCCGTACATGCTGCAGCGGTGCCGCAGGTGAAGACGTTGACGGTGCAGCCGCGCGCTTTCGCCATGACCACGGATTTGCCAGGCCGTATCGAGCCGGTGCGCATCGCCGAGGTGCGCGCGCGGGTGGCCGGTGTGGTGCTGACGCGACACTTCCAGGAGGGTAGCGACGTCAAGGCTGGCCAGTTGCTTTTCAGCATCGATTCGGCGCCGTTCAAGGCCGCCGTGCTGCGTGCCGAAGGCGCACTGGCCAAGATCGAGGCAGATGTCTATCGCGCCAACGCCCAGGTCCGGCGCTTGAAGCAGTTGGTGGAAATCGACGCGGTCAGCCAGCAGGCCTTCGATGACGCGATGTCAGACTTGAAGAGCGCCAAGGCCAATCGCCTGACCGCCCAGGCTGACCTGACCACTGCTCGGCTTAATCTCGACTACTGCGAGGTGCGGGCGCCGATCAGTGGCCGCATCGGCAGGGCTCTGGTCAGTGAAGGCGCTCTGGTGGGCCAGGACGAAGCGACGCAAATGGCGCGGATTCAGCAACTGGATCCGATCTACGCCGACTTCACCCAATCTGCTGAACAGGTGGTGGCCTTGCAGCAGGCGTTGTCCAGCGGGCGCCTTGCAGCCGGCGAAAACGCCAGCGGCTCCGCCGAGGTGACGCTACAGGTGGGCAGCCCGGCGCAGGTTCGCCGTGGCACCTTGATGTTCTCCGATGTTTCCGTGGATCGCGGCACCGGGCAGGTGACGCTGCGCGGCGAGTTCCGCAACCCTGATCATGTGCTGCTGCCGGGCATGTACGTGCGAGTGGTCGCGCCGGCCGGGGTCGATCCGCAAGCCTTGTTCGTGCCGCAAAAGGCGGTGCAGCGCGGTGCTGACGGCCAGGCGCGGTTGATGCTGGTGGACGAAGGTGGCGTGGTGCGCGAGCGGGTGGTGGGCACCGGTGCGATGCTCGGTTCCGACTGGCAGATCACCCAAGGGCTGTCGGCGGGCGAGCAGGTGGTGATCGAGCGCGTCGACAAGGTCCGCGCCGGCGCGCAGGTCAAGGTCAATTCGCTGGCCGAGCAACAGGCCCTCAACTGACGGAAGCCTCCTGATGCCCGACTTTTTCATCAACCGTCCGAACTTCGCCTACGTCATCGCGCTGTTTATTTCTCTTGCGGGGTTGTTGACCCTGGGGATACTGCCGGTCAATCAGTATCCGGACGTGGCACCAACGCAAATCACGGTCAGCGCCAACTACCCCGGGGCGTCGGCACAGATCGTCAGCCAGAACGTTACCAGCCTGCTCGAGGAAGAGCTCAACGGCCTGAAGGGCTTGATCTATCACGAGTCCAACAGCGCCAACGGCGGTGCCGACATCACCATCACCTTCAAGCCGGGCACGGATGCCGACATGGCACAGGTCGACGTGCAGAACCGGCTGCAGCGGGTAATCGGCCGTCTGCCTCAGGCAGTGATTGAGCAAGGCCTGAAAGTGGAGCAGGCGCGCTCCAATTTCCTGTTGGTGTATGCCTTGTCCTACACCGACGACCAGCAAGACTCCATCGGCCTGGCGGACTATGCCGCCCGGGCGGTCAACAATGAAATACGCCGAGTGAACGGAGTCGGGCGTGTGCAGATGTACACCTCCGAAAGGGCAATGCGCATCTGGGTCGATCCGACGCGCCTGGTGGGCTACAACCTGTCGATGGCCGATGTCAGCAAGGCCATTGCCGCGCAGAATACGCAGGTACCCGCCGGTAGCATGGGTGAACGGCCAGGGCCCGCCGAGCAGCACATCACAGCGACGGTGATGGTGCAGGGGCAGCTCGAATCGGTTGAGGCGTTCGGCAACATTGTGCTGCGGGCCAAAGACGACGGCTCCAGCGTGCGCATTCATGATGTGGCGCGCGTCGAGCTGGGCCGACAGGACTATCGTTTCGACGCGCGCCTGAACGGCAAACCGGCGGCGGCCATGTCGGTACAGCTGGCACCTGAGGCCAACGCGCTGGAAACGGCCAAGGCCATCAAGCTGCGCCTCGAGCAACTGTCGAGCACCTTGCCGGCGAACATGACCCTGAGCGTGCCCTATGACACCTCGTACTTTGTCGACGTGGCGATCCGGCAAGTGATCTACACACTGATCGAAGCCATGGTCCTCGTGTTTCTGGTGATGCTGCTGTTCCTGCAGAATCTGCGCTACACGCTCATTCCGGCAGTGGTAGTGCCGGTCTGCCTGCTGGGGACGCTCGCAGTGATGGCGCCGCTGGGCTTCTCGATCAACATGATGACCCTGTTCGGCATGGTGCTGGCGATCGGCATTCTGGTGGACGATGCCATTGTGGTGGTGGAAAACGTCGAGCGCCTGATCCGCCAGGAACAGCTGTCACCCAAAGCTGCGACCCGCAAGGCGATGAAGCAGATCAGCGGAGCGATTGTCGGCATAACGCTGGTGCTGTCGGCGGTGTTCCTGCCCCTGGCGTTCATGGGCGGTTCGGTGGGTATCATCTATCAGCAGTTCGCCATGGCGCTGTCGGTGTCGATTCTGTTCTCCGGGTTCCTTGCACTGACCTTGACACCCGCCCTGTGCGCAAGGCTGATCAAGCCTGCCGACCGGGCGCATCCGGGCGGTGGCATTGGCTGGATGCACGGCTTCAACCGAGTTTTCGACGCCCTGGCCCTGCGCTATGAACGGCTGGGAGCCAGCTGGGTGCGACGCAGTGCCCGCAGCATGGGGTTGTACCTGTTGTTGCTGCTGGTGCTGGCCTTCGCCTATGCGCGGCTGCCAACGTCGTTCCTGCCGTCCGAGGACCAGGGGTACATTGTCACCGATATTCAGTTGCCGCCTGCGGCTTCGGCGTCGCGCACCGACATCACGGTGCAGTCGTGGGAGCGGTATACCTTGGCGCAGCCGACCACCGAGCATGTGCTGGCGATAATGGGCTTCAGTTTTTCCGGGGAAGGTGCCAACGCGGCTATGTCCTACGTCACCCTCAAGGACTGGTCGCAGCGCGGTAGCGAGGATTCGAGCAAGGCGGTGGCACGGTGGGCGAACGATGCCTTTGAGGATGTGGCCGACGGTACCTTCTACAGCGTGGTACCGCCACCGGTGGACGGCCTGGGCACCGCCAGCGGTTTCGAGCTGCGCTTGCAGGACCTGGCAGGGCAGGGGCACGAAGCGCTGTTGAAGGCACGCAGCCAGTTGCTCGAGGCGGCCAAGGCTTCCAGGGTGATCGGTCACTTGAGTGAGGATGGTCTGGCGGATGCGCCGCAGATCAAGGTCAGTATCGACCGGGAAAAGGCCGAAGCCCTGGGCGTGAGCTTCGATGTGATCAGCGCGGCGCTGTCTACGGCATTGGGCTCGGAACAGATCAATGAGTTCGCCAACCAAGGGCGGATGCAACGGGTGATCGTCCAGGCTGATGATCGCAGCCGCCAGACCCCGGAAGCGCTACTGCGCCTGCAAGTACCCAATCGGCAGAACCGCCTGGTGCCACTGGAAGCCTTCTGTCGATTCGAATGGCAGGTCGGGCCGTTGCAGATTGGCCGTTACAACGGCTCGGCGTCGCTGCGCTTTTCCGGCGAAGCCGCAGCGGGCTACAGCAGCGGGCAAGCCATGAACGAGTTGCAGCAAATCGCCCGCCAGTTGCCGGCCGGATTCAGCCTGGAGTGGTCCGGCCTGTCGTTGCAGGAGCAAAAAGCCAGTGATCAGGTGCCAATGCTGGTGGGGCTGTCGCTGACCATGGTGTTGCTGGTGCTGGTGGCGCTGTACGAGAGCTGGGCGATTCCCTTCGCCGTGTTGCTGATAGTACCCATCGGCATCCTCGGTTCGGTGGCGGCGGTAACGATCATGGGGCTGCCGAATGACGTGTACTTCAAAGTGGGGCTGATCACCATTATCGGTCTGGCCGCGAAGAACGCGATTCTGATCGTCGAGTTCGCCAGGGCGCTGCACGCCCAGGGCATGGGCTTGGCCCAAGCGGCAGCCCAGGCTGCGCGTCTGCGTTTTCGACCGATTGTCATGACGTCACTGGCATTCATTCTGGGTGTCGTGCCCCTCGCGCTGGCCACCGGAGCCGGCGCTGCCAGCCAGCGGGCGATTGGCACCGGGGTGATCGGCGGGATGCTGGCGGCGACAGTGCTCGGCGTGTTGTTCGTGCCGGTGTTTTTTGTCTCCGTCATGTCCGTAGCGAGTAGAGGGTTTCGACGCGTGGGTATTTGCGCTGGAACAGAACCAGACAAAGAGGCGCGGTGACAGGGACCATCAGTCGGCTCAGGCCAGCAGTGCCCTCAGGCCACAGCTTGCGTGCATCGAGATATGGGTCGTAGGCGTTGGGGTCAAGCGACTCCAACGGAAAAATTGGTAAGAAACGTTAAAAACAACATCACCAATTCAAGCCGAAATACGAATGAAAAGGACCGTTCACATGCAAACTCCCTCAGTATCGCGCGCCACCGTGATGCCCATTCAGCTGCCTGCAGTGACAAGTCGGAGCATTTTCGAAGCCGATCGAAAGTCCAACCAGCCTATCCGCGAGTTGTTGTCGGTTTACGGGCTGCGCTTCAGTCTGATCCGCCTAAAAGTGATTGATGCCTTGCTTGTCGCCACCCGCGAGGGACGCTTCATTGGCGCACAGGGTACGCATACCCAGGTGCAATCGACTGTGGCCGGTTGTTCATTCGTCAGTGTGCGCGAAGTGCTCAAGCGATTGTGTGAAAAGGGCGTCATTGAACATCACGCGGACAAGAGCTACCGCTTTACCGCCAGGGCTCAGGCAATGTTGACCCAAAGGTCGGGTTGAGCAAACTTCAACGTCAGACCTTGTTGGAATATTGCAGTCCGGGTGGTTCAAAAACTGTCAGGGGCGCCAAAGAACATCTGGATTTGTCTCTAGGACGGTATTTCTGGCTCTTAAAAACAGAAATATACCCGCAAAAATACCCTTGATACCCTCGAATGGATGAGCGACCGAGAATGGCGATTTCTGAAAAATACTGATGTGGTACGGAGTGGCCTTCAGTGTACACCTGTATCGCGAGCGTTGGCAGCAGAACAGGGCGCGCCGGGTAGCCTGCCGAGTGAGAGCGTGGGCATATCACCTTTACTGCCCGGCAAATGAAATTCAAATGGTCCTGTCGGTAGCCAGTACGCGAGCTTTCTCCAGAGTCAGCTCGCACAACACGTTGGCCTTCAGCGGCGGTAGGTTCTGCACCGGAATGCTGCGCAGCGACCTGGGCGGCGCGCAGCCGTTGCCGAACGATGGGTCCTTCGTGGCGATGGTCAACTACCTATACGACCACATCACTGCGAGCTGCCCTGGCGCCTCAACCAGACCTGGATGCCCACCATAACCTGAGCCGCGCGGTGGTCGAGCTGTGGCGGCAGTTGATGGTAGAGCGCGGCGTCGGGCATGGCCAAGTGCAGGTGATTCCGGCACTCGGCCAATGCACGCGACTAGGAGCGCCGCATGCCATTACTCATGGTGCGGCTGGCCCAGGAACGTCAGCGAACTGAACAGGCTTTGCTGGTCCACCGGCGAACCTTTGGGCAGGGCGACCTTGGCCTGGGCGGCGATCACGTTCAGGCCCTGGTTGCGCACGACGATGCTTGCACGGCCAGCCTGGTCGGTAGTCGCGCTGACCACATCCGGCGCGCTGCGGTAATCGGCGTACAGCTCGATGCCGGCAGCCGGCTTGCCATCCACCAGCACCAGCACCTGCAGCGGTTTGCCAGGCCCGACCGTCAGTGGGTCGCTCTGCGGCACGATGGCCAGGCGAAGCATGTCGAGCTTCGGCAAGCGCGCCCCGGGCTGCTCGATCGCCAGGCTGTACTTGAAGCTGTGGGTCGAGGCGATGGCGTCGCGCACCTGGGTGCGGTCCTGATTGACCCACTGCTTGTCCGGGGTCTGCGACCAAGGGCCGTTGTCCAGCACCACCGCCAGTACGGCGGCGGGCTGCAGCGGTTGCAGGCGGGCATGGTCGGCCAGGCGCTGCACGCTTACCGGGATCATCTTGCCGGCGCGGTCGAAGGCCCAGGCGCGCTTGATCTTCTCGGCCTTGAAGGCGTTGTCTTCGGCGCCGTGGCCGTACACCACTTCCACGTTGCCCCGCCGTTGTTCGGTCCACAGCCCGTGTGCGTTGGCCTGGGCGCTGGCGAGCAGGGCCAGGGCGGCGGCGATCTTCAATGACAGTTGCATGCTGCTTCCTTTCTTCAGAGGTTGAGGGTCAGGCTGAGGCTGAAGTTGCGCGGCTCGCCAGGCATCACCCAGACGCTGTTGTAGGCGCGCTCGTAGTACTTGCGGTCGAACAGGTTGTTCAGGTTCAGCCCCAGGGTCAGCTGTTCGCTGGCCTTGTAGTGGGCCAGCAAGTCGACGGTGCTGTAGGCCGGCAGGGTGAAGCGGCTGCCGGCCTGGCCCGAGCGTTCGCCCACGTAGCTGAACGCCGCGCCGATATCTGAGCCGCGCAGGGCGCCATGCTGAAACTCGTACACCCCCAGCAGGCTGCCGGCGTGTTGCGGGATGCCGAGCAGGTCGCTGCCTTTGGGCACGGCGGTATCGCCTTTGGTCACTTCGGCGTCGATGTAGGCGTAGGCGCCGATCACCCGCACGGCGTCGCTGAGTTGGCCGCTGAACTGCAGGTCCAGCCCCTGGCTGCGCGCCTTGCCGGCGGCCACGCTGTCGCCGAGGGCGTCGGTGGTGATGACGTTGTCCTTGTCGATATGGAACAGCGCCACAGTGGCGCCTAGGCGGCTTTCGAACAGGTCGAGCTTCAGGCCGGTCTCGTAGCCCAGGCCTTTTTCGGGCTTGTACACCTGGCCCTGAGTACCGAGGCTGTTGGGCTTGAATGAGGTGGAGGCGTTGGCGAACACGCCGACCTGCGGTGTCAGCTGGTACAGCAGGCCGATGCGCGGTGTGGCCACGTCCTTGGCCTGGGTGTTGCTCACCCCGCTGGTGCGGTTCAGTGCGGTCTGCTCGACCCGTTCCAGGCGCACGCCAACCAGGCCGCGCAGGCGCTCGCTGAAGGCGATCTGGTCCTGCAGGTTGAGGGCCTGACTCTCGGTGTGCTCGAAGAAGTCGTTGGCCCGGGTCAGGGCCGGTTTGGGCTGGCCGTACACTGGGTTGTAGATGTCCAGGCCGTAACCGGCCAGGGTGGCGCTTTGGGGGTACTTCTGGCTGTTGCGGTAGTTCTCGTATTCGAGGCTTGCCAGCACCTGGTGCTGCCAGCCGGCCCAGTCGAAGCTGCCGTGCAGTTCGGCCTGGGTGATGTTGTCGTTCCACTCGAAATCGCGCTCGCGGTAGAAGCGGCTGATGCGGTTGCCGACCAGAGCCTGGGGTTCGGAGCTGTTGCCCTTGAGCGTGCCTTGGGTGTAGTGGTTGGCCAGGCGCAGTTTCCAGGTGTCGTTCAGGTAATGTTCCAGGGCGAGGTCGAGGGTCTGGTTGGCGTTGCGGATGCGCCCGTCGTTGGGCTCGCCCAGGAAGGTCGAGCGCTGTACCGAGCCCAGCTCGCCCTTGACCGCCGGGATGCCGCGGTCGAACACCGTGTCCGTGCACGAGAACTCGCTGTCCAGCAGTAGCCGAGTATCCGGCGACAGCTGCCAGCTCAGAGACGGGCTGACGATGCGCCGTTGGCTGTCGACGTGGTCGCGAAAGCTGCCGTTGTCTTCCACCGCAAGGTTTAGCCGGCCGAGCAGGTCACCGGCAGCGTCCAGCGGCGCGTTGGTGTCCAGGCTGCTTCGGTAGCGGTCCCAGCTGCCGGCGCTCAGGCTCAGGTGGCTGAAGCGTTCGGCCTGCGGGCGCTTGCTGACGATGTTCACCAGCCCGCCGGGGTCGCCGCGCCCGTACAGGCTGGCGGCCGGGCCCTTGAGCACTTCGATGCGCTCGATGCTGGAGGCGTCCGGGGCGCTGTAGCTGCCGCGGTTGACCGCGAAGCCGTTCTTGTACAGCTCGCCGGTGGTAAAGCCGCGCACGCTGTAGTTGAGGAAGGTCAGGCCGCCGAAGTTGTTCTGCCGCGACACGCCGCCGGCGAAGTCCAGCGCTCGGTCGATGCGCGTGCTGTTGAGGTCGTTGAGCACCTGGGCGGGCACCACGTCGATGCTCTGCGGGGTATCGCGAATGTCGGTATCCGTGCGGGTGGCGGTGGCCGAGCGGGTGGCGCGGTAACCGGGGACCGGGCCGTCGGCGCGTTCTTCGGCATAAGTGTCGGTGACCGAGATCTCGTCGAGGGTCAGCGGTTCAGCAGCGCTGAGGGGTTGTCCGAGCAGCCCCAGGGAGATGCCGGCCAGCAGTGGTGAGCAATGTTTCAAAGCTATACTCCGATTAAAACGTAATAACATTACATTCACGTTCGACAAAATACCATTCTCTTCAGCTGGCCGCCTAGTATTTTGACGGTCAGCTCAGTGGCTTATAAGTAGCCTTTGGCGCTGTTCGCTCTGCCAATAGCTGCCAGTCAAAGGTATTTTTTGAAAGTTGCCGCTGTGATGGCCACCATCCAGCCAAGAAGTGCAGCGCATGGAAGTAACACCCAAATGGGATTAAGGGACCATGGCAAGGAGAGGTAGATTACCCATGGGCTGATCATTAACGGCCCTACAGTTCTCTTCGCTCGATGATAGACAAAGCTGCTCTCGCGATCAGCGCTGAATTTGCGAAGGTCACGGCGCATCAAACCATCGACAGCGCCGGTGATTACGGCAAGCAGGAATAGTGGTATGGCTAGGGTGAGGACGGTGAGACGCACGACGAAGGTGAAAACGCTGAATAAGCCGGCCAACAGATAATCCTGCATCACAACGTACGCTTGAGCAAACTGACCCTGCACCGACATTTCATGACTTAGAAGCTTCAGCTGGGTGTCTGATTGCGCCCAGCCAGAGCGGACCACGACCCATTCGCTCAGGTGCTGAAGGACTTTAGCGGTGGCTTGCGCGGGTTTCTCCACGAGTAACGAATTTTTGAAGTGATCGCTGAGCCATCCCAGCTCACTGAGCCACATGGCATGGCTGTGATGCCAGCCCTGGTCGGGCCAGAACCACAGCATGCCCACGAACTCGAGGACGATTGAGAAGATCAGCGAAGCGAACAGCAAACCGAGCAGCCGCAGAGTCAGCTCAAGAGTGCCGAAGATCAGCCCCGGACGTCTTTGCGCAGGAGGTGGACTGGCTGGACTGGTCGGCATAGGGGGGACTCCGCAGTAATCGCTCGCTTACGGCGCGTGCCTGCGCCCTGGTGGAGGCACATCGGGATCGAAATCGGCTGTGGGTACACCTCCCGCGCTACTCCACCAACTTCCCGCGTTGGCGTTGTAGGATTCGCGCATGCGCACAGCCAGGTTCTGCAGATCCGCAGGCATCGCATCGTCGCTAGCAGGCTTCGGTAGCGGCATGCGCACCTTCCACAGTTGCCCGCCCTCTTGGAACGAGAACATCTGCCCCTTGGGGAGGGCGATGATGTGCGCCGGTTCGATGAGCGGTACGGCGGTGGTGGTGATCAGCTCGTAGCAGCCAACCTCACACGGTGCACTCAAGGCGTAGTAACTGGATAGGGTAGGCTGACTGTCCAGGTCCAACATCAATACCCGGAGCCCTGCATCGGCTAAGAGGCCACTGAGATTGGCGGCGACCGTGGTCTTGCCAGCACCGCCTTTGGTCGAGATCAATGAGAAGACTTTCATGATCTCACTCCCCGGTGGAGAGACGGTCTTGCACCCACTGCTCGATTTCGAGCGAATCCCAGCCTACAGCCCGCGTGCCGATGTGCCGGCACTGGGGAAACAGGCCGGCTTTCATCAGGTTGTAGATGTGGGAACGTTTGAAGCCGGTTTTCTGTTCAACTTCATCCCGCCGCATGATGTGGCGGTCGGCGGAAGCGGAGGTAGGGGCTGCCGGTTGCATGGTGTCACTCCTTAGCACCGAATGGCGCGTGGTGGGATGTGACATTCAGTCAACAGCTGGAATCGCTGAAAGTCATTGCCAGGCAATCGCTCGGATTGCCTGGCAATCGCGGCTCATGCCTGCCCGGCTTGGGCGAAACGGCGTCAGGCTTCCGCAAATTTCCGATCAAGGGTTCGTTTGCTCAACCCTGGAACATTCGGGAACAGTGTCGTGATGGCGTCAACGATTGCTGCCTGATTATCAAAGGCTCGGATAAACCCACCGCGTTTGAGCGCAACCGTGTACTCGATCCCGAGGCCAGGCCTGAGGCGGTTGCCGAGATCCTGAGGCGGGTCAGAGAGCGCTTCCCAGCTCTGGCGAACATCGAAGTCGCCGAGACCTGGGGAGGCTACGTGGATTTCACCCCCGATGCAGTGCCGGTGATCTCCGCAGTGGATGGGGTGTCAGGCTTCTTCCTGGCGGCGGGCTGTTCCGGACATGGGTTTGGTCTAGGGCCGGGGATCGGCCATTTGGCGGCTGATCTGGTAGCCAACGATACGCCGTGTGTCGACCCCAAGCCCTTCTGCCTGTCGCGTTTGAACGATGGCTCGAAGATGGAAGTAGGCGCGATCTGAGTTTTATCAGCGGATAGCAATAGTGTCTTCTCTGTCACTCGCTGTCGTCGTACTGCTTCTGAATATCAAGGCCACAGGGTGTACGAAATTGCCGAGGAAGCCTCTATGCGGTTGTTCATGCCTTCGAGGATGCGCTGGTGATGGTTGGCCAGTGAACGATCTGTTATAAAATTCTGGACGACCGGGCGGATGTTAATTGATGGGCGGTGGTGGCCTGATTTCTGGCATCGCCAGCGCCATCAAGGATACCCGGCCATCAGTGCGGGTCATCTGCGTTGAGCTGGCGTTGACATCCAAGGATTATCACAACCAGTTGAACAAGCGGCGCACCAGGTGGCCCTTGAAGAATGCCATCGCTGATGGCTTGCGCATCAGCCTAGCTGAACAGTACGCATATCCAATCATCGAGTGTTATACCGACGAGATCGTTCTGGTGGTGCAGGAGGAGATCATCCAGCCTGACCAAGGACGTGAAACTGATCACCGAGGCCGCGGCCGCGATAGGTATCGGCAGCTCTGCTGGCGGGCGTCTTCAGGGTCCGGCCGGGCGAGGGGCGGCATGGTGCTGACTAGTGGCAACTGGGATCAGTGCGACATGGCCAAGGTCTACTTCTCTGCATAGGCAATAGACAATCCGCCAATGCCCTTCTTTAAGGCAGGAGCGTTTTATTTTGCCGAACAGGACAAAATCGGTCGTGCTGCCCAGAAAACGCATTCGCCAAACCACTTGTTACCCCCGTCTGTAGAGGCGAGCGTGGCGGCGTCAGATCGGCCGATCATGGCCCTTCAATTGTGTTTTCCGAAGAGACTATCAGCAGCCATCGATCCCGGGACTTCCGCTTACGACTACATGCTGAAAATCGTGGCGCCCAGCATTATCTGGCTCCAGCTGCTTATGAATCGGTTGCTGGAGGACGATATCAACATCGAGAAATTTGCCAGTCGGATCGCGCTTCGCCAGCCACTCGACTAACACGGTTTTCCACTCAGCACCATCACAACTGGAAAGCCAAGCTGGGACTGTGAAAGTGTCACGTTGATGCCTGAATGTCGTCCTTTAAGGGCTATGAGTCGTCGTGTCCGATCGTGCCTCTAACCCTTTGGGCCAGGTGGGGCGGTTACCGGTCAGCAGCGCGGCGGGCGGTCGCCAGTCAAAACCGATTGCCAGTTCCGCCTTGCGCTGTTCTGTGTGCAACAGCGAGGCCTTTCCATCAACGCGGCCAACCGTGGAGCACTCTCCACCACGACAAGATGGATCTTATGCAAATCGTCGTGGCCAGACCGCGCTCTGTCGAGATGAAGTAGGCCTCTTCAAGGAGCAACAGATTCACGGTTGGGTCGCTGGCGGTTGGTTGTCATGGTTTGGTGCCGACTTGCGAATCAGGCTACCGCAAAGCACGCCGATCTCGAACAGCAGCCACATGGGTACGGCCAGCAGGGTCTGGGAGAAGATGTCCGGGGGGGTAAGGACCATGCCGACCACGAAGCAGCCGATGATCACGTAGGGGCGAATCTTCTTCAGGTACTTCACGTCGACCACGCCGATCCATACCAGCAGCACCACCGCCACCGGGATTTCGAAGGCTACGCCAAAGGCGAAGAACAGCGTCATCACGAAGTCGAGGTAGCNCAGCAGCACCACCGCCACCGGGATTTCGAAGGCTACGCCAAAGGCGAAGAACAGCGTCATCACGAAGTCGAGGTAGCTGGCGATGTCGGTCATCATCGACACCCCCTCCGGTGTAGCGCTGGCGAAGAAGCCGAAGATCAGCGGGAACACCAGGAAGTAGGCAAAGGCCATGCCGGCGTAGAACAGGAATATGCTCGACACCAGCAGTGGAATGGCGATGCGCTTTTCATGGCGGTACAGCCCGGGGGCGATGAAACCCCAGATCTGCTGGAGGATGAACGGGATCGCCAGGAACAGCGAGACGATCATGGTCAGCTTGAACGGCGTGAGGAACGGTGATGCCACATCGGTGGCGATCATCGTGGCGTTGGCCGGCAAGTGCTCACGTAGCGGTGCGGAGACCAGGGTGTAGATCTGTTGGGCGAAGGAGAACAGCCCGGCAAAGATCAGGAATATGACGGCAACGCAGCGCAACAGGCGGGTGCGCAGTTCGGTCAGGTGCGAAACCAGCGGCATCGGCTGGTCGTGTTCCGGATTTTCGCTCATGGGGCACGCGGCGGTTGAGGCGGTTCAGAAGGCGTGGCCGGGGCGGCAGCGGTCTCGACCGGCCTGGCTTCGAGCCCGGCGGG
>NZ_OLKL01000030.1 GCF_900291015.1 Pseudomonas persica | reverse complement strand
CCATGACATTGACGTTGCAAGGCAAGATGGCCATTGCCCGGTCAACGATATCCTGCGCCAGGTCATGGTCGAGTTCGAACATTGCGGGGTCCTTTAGGTGTTTGGCTTTTGGGCTCGGGCACAGCAGCCTGGGCCAAGCGCTGTGCAAAAGCACAAAGACAGGCTGGCCGCAGTCCCCGAGACTCGTCAGGGCGAGCGCCGGAACAGGCGACGCGGCGAAAACCATAACAACAGAGAACCCGATCATGGCAC
>NZ_OLKL01000029.1 GCF_900291015.1 Pseudomonas persica | reverse complement strand
GCCGTGGCGTTGACCACGGTGCCATCGGGCAGCGGCGTGGTCGGGGTGTAGGTCCAGTTGCCACTGCTATCGGCCGTCGCCTGACCGATCGGATTACCACTGCCGTCGGTGAGGGTCACTGTGCTGTTCGGCTCGGCGGTGCCGCTGAGGCTGCTGCCGTCGCTCAGGTTGATGATCGGCGCGGCTGGGGAGATGGCATCAACGGTGGTGCTGCCCTGCCCGCTGGTGTTGCCAGCTGGATCGGTCGCCGTAGCGTTGACCACCGTGCCGTTGGCCAGCGGTGTGGCTGGAGTGAAGCTCCAGTTGCCGCTGCCGTCGGCGGTGGTCTGGCCGATCGGGTTGCCGCTGCCATCGGTCAGGGTGACAGTCGCGCCGACTTCGGCAGTACCGCTGATTTCCGTGCCATTGCTTGGCTCGACCACTGGTGCGGCCGGGGCCACCGCGTCCACCGTGGTGGAAGCCTGCGGACCGGTGTTGCCGGTCGGATCGGTCGCCGTGGCGTTCACCACGGTACCGTTGGCCAGCGGTGTGCCAGGGGTGAAGCTCCAGTTGCCGCTGCCGTCGGCGGTCGTCTGGCCGATCGGATTGCCGCTGCCATCGGTCAGGGTCACGGTGCTGCCTGGTTCGGCGATACCACTGATCGTGGTGCCGTTGCCGGGGTTGATCACTGGTGCGGCCGGAGCCTGCGAATCCACTGTGGTGCTCGACGGAATACTGGTGTTGCCGGCTGAGTCTTGGGCCACCACATTGACCACTGTACCGTCTGCGAGCGGCGTGGTCGGGGTGTAGGTCCAGTTGCCACTGCTATCGGCCGTTGCCTGACCGATCGGATTACCACTGCCGTCGGTGAGGGCCACGGTGCTGTTCGGCTCGGCGGTACCGTTGAGCACGGCGCCGTTGCTCGGATTGATCACCGGCGCAGCCGGCGCGCTGGAGTCAACGGTGACCGTCGCGGCTGGGCCGGTATTGCCGGCCAGGTCGCTCGCCGTGGCGTTGACCACCGTGCCATCGGCCAGCGGTGTGGCTGGAGTGAAGCTCCAGTTGCCGCTGCCGTCGGCAGTGGTCTGGCCGATCGGGTTGCCGCCACCGTCGGTCAGGATGACAGTCGCGCCGGCTTCGGCAGTACCGCTGATTTCCGTGCCATTGCTTGGCTCGACCACCGGCGCGGCAGGTGCAACCGAATCCACCGTGGTGCTGCCCTGCGGGCCGGTGTTGCCGGCTGGGTCCTGGGCCACGGCGTTGACCACCGTGCCGTTGACCAGCGGAGTGACAGGCGTGAAGGCCCAGTTGCCACTGCCGTCGGCGGTGGTCTGGCCAATCGGGTTGCCGCCTGCGTCGGTAAGGGTCACGGTGGCGCCCGCTTCAGCGGTACCGCTGATGGTCACGCCGTTGCTCGGGTTGATTACCGGTGCAGTCGGCGCGCTGGAGTCGACGGTGACCGTCGCGGCTGGGCCGGTATTGCCGGCCAGGTCGCTCGCCGTGGCGTTGACCACCGTGCTATCGGCCAGCGGCGTGGCTGGAGTGAAGCTCCAGTTGCCGCTGCCGTCGGTGGTGACTTCGCCAATCGGATTACCACTGCCGTCGGTGAGGGTCACCGTGCTGTTCGGCTCGGCGGTGCCGCTTAGGCTGCTGCCGTCGCTCAGGTTGATGGTGGGCGCGCCCGGGGCCACGCCGTCCACGGTGGTGCTGCCCTGTCCGCTGGTGTTGCCAGCTGGGTCGGTCGCCACGGCGTTGACCACTGTGCCGTCGGCCAGTGGTGTCGCGGGGGTGTAACTCCAGTCGCCGCTGCCGTCAGCGGTAGTCTGGCCGATCGGATTGCCGCTGCCATCGGTCAGGGTGACGGTGCTGCCCGGTTCGGCAGTGCCACTGATCGTGGTGCCGTTGCTGGGGTTGACCGCCGGTGCGGCCGGGGCCTGCGAATCCACTGTGGTGCTCGACGGTGCGCTGCTGTTGCCGGCTGCGTCCTGGGCCACCACGTTGATCACTGTGCCATCAGCGATCGGTGTGGTCGGGGTGTAGGTCCAGTTGCCACTGCCATCGGCCGTCACCTGGCCGATCGGATTACCGCTGCCATCGGTAAGGGTCACCGTGCTGTTCGGCTCGGCGGTGCCGCTGAGCTCGGTACCGTTGCTCGGATTGATCGCGGGTACCGACGGCGCTACGCCATCGATGATGGTGCTGGCGGGCTGGCTGCTGTTGCCGGCGGCATCCTCGACCACCGCGTTGACCACCGTGCCATCGGGCAGTTGGCTATCCGTGGGGTACGACCAGTTGCCATTGCTGTCGGCTGTAGTGTGGCCGATGGGGTTGCCGTTGCCGTCAGTAAGGACGACGGTGCTGCCTGGCTCGGCGGTGCCGCTGAGGCTGCTGCCATCGCTCAGGTTGATGGTGGGCGCGCCCGGGGCCACGCCGTCCACGGTAGTGCTGCTCTGCCCGCTGGTATTGCCGGCCGGGTCGGTCGCAGTGGCGTTGACCACGGTACCGTCGGGCAGCGGTGTCGCGGGGGTGTAGCTCCAGTCGCCGTTGCCATCAGCGGTAGCCTGGCCGATCGGATTGCCGCTGCCATCGGTGAGGGTAACGCTGCTGCCCGGCTCGGCGGTACCGCTGAACTCGGTACCGTTGCTCGGGTTGATCACGGGTGCCGGTGGTGCTATGCCATCGATGATGGTGCTGGCGGGCGGGCTGCTGTTACCGGCAGCATCCTCGACCACCGCGTTGATCACTGTGCCGTCGGGCAGTTGGCTGTCCGGGGTATACGACCAGTTGCCGTTACCGTCGGCGGTAGTCTGGCCGATGGGGTTGCCGTTGCCGTCGGTGAGCACCACGGTGCTGCCCGGCTCGGCAGTACCGCTTAAGCTGGAACCGTTGCTCGGGTTGATCTGCGGCGCATCGGGGAAGTCAGGGGCCTGCACGGTCGCGGGCGGGCTACTGTTACCGGCCGGATCGGTCACCACCACGGAAACCGTTTCGCCGTTGGTCAGTGGCGGGTTCAGCGGAATCTGGAAGTTACCGTCGGGGCCGACCACCACGCTGATGTCCGTTTGCCCGTCGCCGTTGCTGTCGATGCCCACCGTGGCGCCCGGCTCGGCCGTGCCGCTGATGCTGCTGCCATCCGTGGCAATCTGCAGGCCACTGGCCGGTGCCGGGGCTGTGCTGTCAGGCTGCACACTGCCATCACTACTGCCACTGCTGCCACCACCACCACCGTTGCTGTTGGCGATCGCAACGCCGCCACCGATGATCGCAACGCCAGCCAGCAGTGCACCTCCGGGGCTCAGCCCGGCAATGGTACCGTCGCTGGCAGTGAGCGACTCGAACCCGGCCAGGCTTTCCTGGGGCACATAGCCCGCCACCAGCGGCCCATCGGCAGCGACCGGCGGCAGGTCGACGGCCAGCAGTTTGTCCCGGTCTACCAGGTACAACTGGCTTGCAGGCTGCCCCTCGACATAGAAGTTGGCAATGCGCAAACTTTCGCCGGACTTCAGTTGTACGATCAGATCGGCACCGCTTTTTGTATAGCCCGTCACACTTTCGGGAGCAATATCCAGAACAACGTTACTGCTCTGGGTGAGAGTCAGTATTCCGTTGTTGGGGATAGCGATGGGGGCGGCAGAAGTAACACTTTGAGCGAGGGGAGATACCTTGGCCTGAATCGACATACCTGACAGTCCTTTTGTCAAATAGCACGACCGAGCAGTCGCACTCGTATCTTCAGAAATAGCACGCACCTCATAAAACGCCAGTCGGGTTTTATAAAAAAATTGTGAACCCCCCTCAACTCTGGCGACGACACCAACTCGGCAGCCCAAGCGTCCTGCTATTCCATCTTCAACAATCGCGGATAGCTTCCTGAGCGAAAATGAAAGCGGGTCTTGTTTGTGGGTCTGCGAGTGAAAAGTACCACCCGCCATCTTGATGGATGCAAACGGATGGCACCCCTCTGCCAAATCACTCAATTGAACGTAGATATGGAGTTCGTAGTTACTAGTTAAATTTTAGTTTGGCCACTTTGCTCAGTGCCCAACCACCGAACACGTAGAACGCATCCAGGTAGAAACGGCCTTCATAGTTGGGTAGCGGTTCACGATTCAACAACAGTTCGGGCATGTCGGGCGCAGGAGGAATCAGCGCGTAAACGCCGTTGGGCAACACGGCCAGTGCAATGAGCAGCAGGTAGGTCACAGCCCGCAGCATGGCGGCGCGGTTGACGGATTGCTCGGCCCATTTCAGGCCGAACCAGGCGATCAGGCCGGCAACCGGCAACACCCAGAAATGCGTCGGCATTCCAATGAACATTTCAGCGACAACGCTTCTTGCTTCCAATACGGTGCTCTCCATTCAAATGGATGGATTATTGCGGCTGCGGTCGGCAAATGCAAAAAAACCGCTTTCGAGAGCGGCATGCTGTTCACATCAAGTCTGATGTGGCGTTAATTGGGGTCGTCTGGCGGCCCCAATTGTTTGAGTAAGGGCCAGTTGATCAAACACACCAAAGCAGCATCCAGCAACCTGCCATGGTCGTACCAGGCATCGCGTTGATACGCCGTGAACGGGTGCCGGGTTCCCGTGCCCCATACCTCGACCAAACCACCCGCCTTGTTTGGGGCGGTACAAATGGACATCAGTATTGCGCCCGCTACTGATCTTGAACTTCCCACGCAACACGCTCCTGCGGCCCCATCGAGTAACTTGGGAAAGTGCTGCCAAGCCGCAGGCCTTTTTGGGTTGTTCGTTTGCTCGTGTTACTGCTCAATATCAGCCGGGCAATATGCTTGTTTGCTATATGGGTTGCGGCCAGGATGCTTAGACAACGGCCGGCCTGTCAACCTGCAGATGCCCCCATTTCCGGGGTGGCGGGCCCCACAAACGGGGGTTAGATAATGGCCTTCAGAAAAACCAAGGTTGCCACCAGATCCAGGATCAGCACGGCAACCACAACGAAGACCATGTAGTAGCGGTCGTCCTGGTTCATTTTTGCGCACTCCGCATGATCAATGTACCAGGGGTCACAGCAATTTGCATTCCACACCCTGGTGCTCTCGGGGCGGGTTCAGGCCGACCGGGCCTGACGGATGGGCAGTTCAACCCTGAACGTCGTGCCGACACCCACCTCGCTGTCTACGCGGATCTCGCCACCATGACGCTTGATGATTCCGTAGGAAAGTGACAATCCCAGTCCGGTGCCCTGGCCAATGGGCTTCGTCGTGTAGAACGGATCGAAGATTTTTTGCAGGCTTTGGGCAGGAATGCCACACCCATTGTCTGCGACTTCGATCCACACCCATTCGTCACTGGCGCCGGTTCGCAAGGTAATGCTCCCCCGCTCGGTGCCCATCGCCTGGGTGGCATTGACCAGCAGATTCATGATCACCTGATTGATCTGCGAAGGCAGGCACTCGACCTGCGGCAATGGGCTGTAATCTTTGACAAGATCGGCCTTGTGCCTGAGCTCGCTGGCAACAATGTTCAGCGTTGACTCAATGCCTTGATGCAGGTCTGCCAGTTGCCAGTCATGGCTGCTGTCTACGCGCGAAAAGTCCTTGAGGTCCTTGACGATCCGCACAACGCGGCTGATACCGTCCTTGGATTCGCGGATCAGCGCCGGAATATCCTCCAGCAAATAATCCAGCTCGATTTCCGTGCGCAATTTCGCCAGCTCCGCGCTGAGCGCGTGCGGAACCAGGGTTGTTTCCGCGTCAGCATATGCCTTGAGCATGTCTTGCAAACGGCCGAAATAATCATCCAGTGCGCCGAGGTTGGACGAGACAAAACCAATCGGGTTGTTGACTTCATGGGCGACGCCGGCTGCCAGCTGACCGAGCGAGGCAAGTTTTTCCGACTGCACCAGCTGGTTCTCGAGCAGTCGGCGTTCATCCACCTCGCGTTGCAGTGCTGCGCTGGCTTGGGTAAGTGCCTGGGTGCGCCGTTCAACCCGCTGTTCCAATTCGTCGTTGGCACTCAGCAGCGCTCGGTTTACACGGTTTAGTTCAGCGTAGCTGCGCATCAACCACATCCCCATGTACAGCAACAGCAACACCAGCAGGGTGGAAAACACCAGCAGGTAGAAATGGTATCGCTGAGCTGTCAGTGCTGCTGCTTGCTCGTCGCGGTCCAGCATCAGGGCAATCGCGTCCAGGCGCTCGGCGATCGGAACCGCTTCGATCGCTTCAAGCAGCTGATCGACCTTGGGCTGCTCACGAAGAATCAACGCTATGTGTTTGCTGATGGTATCGATGGGCACCTGAAAGTCGACAGGCAAACGTTCCTTGTTGACCGAAAGATTGTTCAGTCCAACCAGGATGTCGGCAGCTTTATCATCGGTTGTGGTCTGGGCAAACTCGAGGCTGCTTAGCATCAAGTCGTAGGTATCGCTGGTGATTCTGCGCAGGCGCAGTGTATCGGCATCGACCAATTGACGAAGGTGCACCTGTATGACATCGGCCGCAGCCGGCAGAAAAGCCAGGGAGTTGCGCAGGATCGCATTGTGAGACTTGAAGCGCGAAACCAGCAGGACCTTGTCGTCAAAGGCGCGCTGGTAATCGCTGAAGGCCGTTTGCCAGGCGAGCAGGTCTATTTTTTGATGACGCCCTTTCAGCATGCTGAATTCCCGCCATAGATGCTTCATTTCCATCAACGGCAGCACCAGCGGGTCGTAGTTGTAATTGGTGGTGGTGCGCGACTTGAGCACTGCGCTCTCCCACTGTGCATCGTACTGCTTGATCTGGCGAATCAGATCGCGCGCCTGGGCATAGGTCCCACTTTCATCGGACCTGGACATCCAGTACAGATAGACCAGCACTGACGCCAGCAACATTGCACACACAGCCAACAGCAGCAGACTGCGCCGAGCATTCAGCCTCATAGCGGTTTCCCTTCCCATCGACCAGTGAGGGTCTTGAGAAACTTGATGATCAGCGCTTTATCTTCGTCGCTCGGCGTACGTCCCAACTGATAATGAAACATGGCATCGACAGCTGCTTCCAAGGTAGGCGCCGATCCGTCATGAAAATAAGGAGCCGTGACCGCTACGTTTCGCAGGCTTGGCACTTTGAACAGATACAGGTCCTCCGGGTCGCCGGTCACGTTGTAGTGTCCTCGGTCCGATACGGTAACATTGCCACGGTTGGCGAAATAATCATCGAAAACGCCGAACTTCTGCAGCATGTTGCCGCCGATATTCACACCCTGATGGCAGGCTATACAGCCGTATTCCTGGAAGCGCTGATAGCCATGCTTCTCTTCCAGGCTGAGGCTGCTGGTATCTCCGTTCAGATAGCGATCGAAGCGTGAATCGGGTGTCAGCAGGGTGCGCTGGTACGTGACCAGGGCATCTTTGGCATCGAGGGCGGTCACTGGCTTGCCATAGGCTTGGGCAAACCCCGCCTGGTAGGCCGGATCGTCAGCAATTCGTTGAACCACGGCAACCCAGCCATCTTCTTTGTCGTCCGCATTACCGGTTGCCAGGTGCACCAGGCCATCAAACGATTGCGCGCGCCCATCCCAGAACTGCAGGAAGTTCAGGCTGGCGTTGAACACGCTGGGTGTGTGAACGGCCAAGGGTTTGCCATCTACACCAGGCGAGCGCGCCTGCCCATCCGCGCCACCACGGTCCAGGCGATGGCAATCAGCACAGGCTTGGCTGTCATCGAGGGACAAACGCGGGTCATTGAACAGTTTGCGCCCCAGTTCCACCCGGGCAGGGTCAAGTTCAGGCAACGCCGGCAATGGCGTCAGCGGCCCACCGATGCTCTGGGCCAACGCCAATGCCGGCAAAACCACAAGCATCGCGGCAACGATGCGAACCTGCAGACAGATCGGCACAACGCAACCCTCCCTGGCGAGAAGCATCTGTCTCCGAGCATAGTGAGACCAACCGACAAAAGCTAACGGCCGGGGCAAATATCATCTAGGCTGTGGCCAGGGACTAGTCTGGCTGAGACCGGCAAGGAGGGACCCATGGAGCTACCCGTTAGCGATGGCACAGCAGACAAAGCCGTGATACTTCTGGTTGACGACGAACCTTCGATTCTCAACAGCCTTCGTCGTCTACTACGCAACCAACCCTACGAACTCCTCCTCGCCGAAAGCGGCGCCGATGCCCTGCAGTTACTCCAGCAGCGCCCGATCAACCTGGTGATGAGTGATGCACGCATGCCAAACATGGACGGGGCAACGTTGTTGGCGCACGTACATGAGCGTTTTCCCGACACGTTACGCATTCTGCTTACGGGTTACGCTGACACGGACACCATCGCAAGAGCCATCAATGATGGGCATATCTATCGTTACATCAGCAAACCCTGGAATGATGAAGAGCTGGTGGTCACCTTGCGCCAGGCGTTGGCCCACCAACATTCCGAAAGCGAACGAAAGCGCCTGGAACAGCTCACTCAGGTTCAGATCAAGCAGCTCAAGGCGCTTAACGAAAGCCTGGAACAGCGTGTAGCGGCACGCACCGCCGAGTTGCAACAAACTGCCGACATGCTTGACCTTGCCTATGAGGAACTCAAGCGCAGTTACGTGACCAGCACCGAGTTCTTTTCGCAGTTGGGCAACATGCGCCTGCCCAAGGCCAAGCAGACCAACCGGCAAGTCATAGAATTGATACGGGTGTATTGCGCCAGCCATGGGCTGGACGAAGGTACCTGTCGCAACCTGACCATGGCTGCAGCCCTCTACAACATCGGCAAGATGAGCTGGACCGACAGCATGCTCACCTGCCCTGCCGACCTCATACCTCCACAAGAGCGTGAACTGTACCGGTCATACCCGAAACAGAGCGAAGCGCTGGTCATGACCCTGGAGCCAATAAAAGAGGCTGCACAACTCATACTTCACCACCAGGAACGCTGGGATGGCAGCGGTTTTCCGGGCCACCTGAAGGGCGCGGCAATTCCACTGGGCGCCCGCTGGTTGAAAATGGCCGTGGATTTCATCGAATTGCAGCGCGGACTGGTCCTGGATCGCCAGCTCAATAGCGATGAGGCACTGCTCTACATACGAAAATATGCCGGAAAGCTGTATGACCCAGACCTGGTGGAAGACTTCGTCAACGTCTGTGCCGAGTATATGCGCGACATTACCTTGACCGACCCGGCGATCAGAGTATTGAGCACGCACGAGCTGGCAGAGGGCATGATACTGGCGCGCAACCTCAATGCCGACAACGGCATGCTGCTATTGAACGCCGGCAAGGTACTGAGCGGTCTGCTGGTGAAAAAGCTGATTGCCTTCGAAGAAATGGAAGGTGGCAAATACAGCGTGTTCGTCAGGATTCCCGAGCAGGCAGGCAGCCTGCAGCCAGCGCCCGCAGCGGCAGGTTGACCCAATTGCGGAGCAGGCGCTGAATCCGTTTGACCAGCATCGCGGCAAGCGGGGTGGCTGGCCGCCCCCGTATGACTGCCGTCTCACATATGGCTCAATGTCTGGTCTCAACCCCGCATTTATCGCCCAACAGCTCGGGCATAGCGTGCAGATGCTCTATCGACTTATGCGCGCTGGATTAACTCGTCCAACGACTGGCAGGAGCCGGAAAAGCTCCAGATTGGTCCGAAATCGGTCCGTAGCTGCGAAGAAGCCACGTAAGTTATTGATAGGTAGCCACCTTGATCTCCACCGCTAACATCACCATGCGATTATTTTTGCGATTTTGAGCGGTGTAGAGTGCAATGTTTTCGGGGGTTTCAGCCCCTCAAGAACGCATCGAAACGCATGGGTTGGTCCAAGACTTCGGTTGCAAATCCAGCCGTGCGCCAGACGCAACTCAGCGGTTTTCAAGACCGTGGTATAAGCGCCCCCTCCAAGCGGCTCCAGCGCCGAAATCGATTCCAGAACAAAGACGAAACGGCACCGCTACAGGCGGCATACTACAAAGGTCGCCGTTTCAGTTTTGGAATCGATTTTCCATATAGAATCTCGCTGCCGCCCTTGAATCTACAGAGCCGAAAGAGGCACCCAAAATGAGCAAATACCTGCCCGCCAATGACGCTGCTCTGGTCGCCGAAGCAGCCTTCGCACCTTTCCGTTGTGTGGCCAAATGTCACGACTACGACAACCGCCTTAATTTCAGGGTGTTCGATCACAGCGATGAACCCATCCTGACGGTCGAGGACCTGGTGAAGAACCAATTCTGCGACATGAGCCGGCTCATCGATGTGCTTTCAGCTGCCCGACAGAATTTGATCGAGCGCGGATATACTCTCCAGCCTTGGGATCCGAAACGCCCAGCCTTCCAGTAATGCAGCAGTAGTGTGAGAAGCGAGCCTCAGGCCACGCCCCCAGCGGCCTGCAAATCGCATCTGTCTAAAACGGTTCTACCAGTTTCAACGACTTTCACCCAGTAAAACCGAGATGCACTCGGGCAGCTTTAGACAGCCTCACCCATGCCTTCTGCCGACTATGCCCCGTCCTTGGCGGTCACGTACACCCACCTCCCAGAGTCCGCTATCGACCCAAAGCGGTCTCTCGCTAAGGACAGCAAACGGTCAATAGCAGCCAGCAGCTTGAAGGAGTCTCCGAGTCTATGGTCGATTCAGGCTGCGATGCTGAGCACTTGCGTCAGTACTGCGCAGTTATCGGACGCAGCCTGTGATTCCGCTGCGAACCCTGAAGCGCAAACCCAAGCCTAGGCCAAGCTGCCCTGGCGCAATTAAATGCTTATCCACTTGCGCGGTCGCTGCGACCGTGCGCGGCTATGAACATGGCGACGGCCGACCGGCAGTAGGATTCGATTTCGTTTTCGTCCTCTGCTCTCGCCTGATCGAAGCGGGCGATCATCAGTAGATCGGACCCTTTGAAGAGCGCGGCAAACAAGCGGGCGGCTTGGAGGGAATCGGGCACGTTGAGAAGCGCCTTCGCGTGAAGTTGGCGCAACAGGGTCTCGATGTCGGCGATGACATGAGCGGCGCCGGCTTCGTAGTGGCGCTTGCTCAAGGCGTTTTGACTCGTTTTATCGGCCATGACCATGGCTTCGATACTGCTGACGTCTGGTCTCAACAGCGTGCGCAGCAGTGATGTTCCCACCGCCATAAGTTGGTCTTCGACCGAACCTTCGGCACCTTCAAGCAGGGCCTGTGGTGCAAACGACTCCTGGCAACCGGCCGTGATGGCTGCGCTGAACAGCGCCTCCTTGTTCTCGAAGCGCCTATAAATGCTGAGCTTGGATATCTTCGCCCGCTGGGCGACCTTGTCCAACGTCGTCGCTTGAAAACCCAATTCCACAAAAAGTTCGCTCGCGGCGTTGAGTATCGTTTGGGCAAGCGCCTCGTTGGTGGGCCGGCCGCGCCGGCCCTGTATGGTCTCAGTCATGATATTGGTACTTTGCAGTATCTTAATTTAAGGTATACGATACCACTCGGTATCTTAAATTTGCAATCCAAAGCCTAGGTTTCAACCTGCCCTCCAGCGGAGCCCATCACCATGAATGACGTCATCATCATCGGCGGAAGTTTTGCCGGTCTCGCCGCCGCTTTACAGCTCGGCCGTGCCCGTCGCAAGGTCATCGTTCTCGATACCGGCTGCCCGCGTAACCGTTTTGCCGGCCGTTCACATGGTCTGCTTGGTCACGATCACACACCGCCGCTGGAAATCCTGGCCGCGGCGCGGCAGCAGTTGGCGCGCTATCCAACGGTCAGGCTGGTCAATTCCCGGGCGGAGAAAATTTCTGGCGTAATCGACGATTTCTACGTTGTCACTGACGATCACGAAAGCCTCAAGGCCCGCCGCGTAATCCTAAGCTATGGCGTCACAGATCAGATGCCTGATGTTCCAGGCTTTGCCGAGAGCTGGGGCACGTCCATCGTCCCCTGCCCCTATTGCGACGGCTTTGAAGTCGCCGGGCAACATTGGGGCCTCGTGTGGTCCGGCCCGCAATCTCACAACCAGGTCAGGTTGTTCCTCGATTGGACCGACAGGTTGACTGTCTTTGCCGATGGTCACGACATTGCGCCTGATATCCAGGCCGATCTGGCTCACCGCAACATATCTGTCATCGACGGGCGGATCGTCGAGATCGCCCATCACCAAGGGCATATCGCTACTGTCAATCTCGACACTGGCTCCACTGTTGCGGTCGACATCCTGTTTGCTCATCCGCGCAACAAGCCATCCGCAAACCTGCATGAATCGCTGGGCCTCGCCACGATGGATACGCCAACCGGCGTCGTCCTCAAGGTCGACGAACGCCGCCAAACCAGCACACCCGGCATCTACGCCGCCGGCGATCTCACCACGCCCATATTGCCCTCGGTCACCCAGGCATCATCGCAGGGCGCGATGGCGGGTATTTTTGCCCAGCAGTCGATGCTGGCTTGAGCGCTTAGAGAGGAAATGAACATGGCCGTCGAACCGGACAGCGCGGGGGTGCGCTTACCTCCGCCCTTCATCTATCTAGGAGCGTTGCTGTTGGGGCTGGCGGCGGATCGGTTCGTCGCCCTGAGCTACTTCGGCATCGACCGGTGGTTGCTGGTCGCGACGGGCGCGCTGCTGTTCGCTGCCGGCGCGGTGATGATGCTTGCGGCGGCGGGGCTGTTCCGGCGTCTGGGCACCAACATTCCGCCGTCGCGACCAACGACCCTCATCGCAACTACCGGCCCTTATCGGTGGACCCGCAACCCCATGTATCTCGGCATGGCGCTTGTCTATGCCGGCATTGCGGTCGGCTTCGACGGAGCAATCGCCTTGGCTTTGCTTCCATTGGTGCTGATTGTGATCCAGAAACAGGTAATCGCCCGCGAGGAGCGCTATCTCGAATCCAAGTTCGGCGACGACTACCGCCGCTACAAGGCCGAGGTTCGCCGCTGGCTCTGACTATTCCGCAACTGTTGCCTGCAGGATTTTCTGATAACCAACACCGACTTTCTTTCCACGGCTACTGAATGGGCCCTGATTTCGTAGATAATCAAGGGCCTCTTTTGGCCGGTAGCTGCCCTTCTTGAAGGACAGCTTTGGGTCGAAAGCAGCCATTCACGACCGGCAACTAATGCACCCTAGCCGCGGGGTGCATCGGGCAGCTCAAGCTGCCTCTTCATCCTCAATCAGCGCCCACAGCCTAGCCGCCTCAGCAAACTCCAGCATGTCGGCCAACCAAGCCGCTGGCAGGCTCAACATTTGACCGTCCACAGTTGGCATTGAGGACGAAGCGCTCGAAGCTAGCATCGACGTCCTGGCCGATTTCATCGCGGACGGCGGCCCGATCCCACCCCTTGAAGTTCGCCCACTCGCAGAAGGCGGCGAGTGGATCGTTGACGGTCACCGCCGCGCGCCTGAGCGCCGCACAGCCCACGTTCGAATCGTTCGCAAGGCCGAAGCCTTGGGATTCCACGCCTGACCACACGAGGATCACCCATGCAGACAGCAATGCACCCTGCTTTCGAGCAGAAGCTTGCCGTGCTCGCTGCCCTGTTCGAGCGCAGTGAGGGCCGAGGCGCACGCAAGCTCGGCAAGCCAGCTCCGCGCTACCAAGCTTCCGGCAAGGGTGACACCTAGGATGTAGTGGAGATCGAAATTGGCGCGGTTCAAGGCTTCGCCTTCAGCTACCGGGCCGCGCTGCGGTTCGTGGACGAGATGGAGGCTGGCGCGGCGAGCAAGCCTGGTATTCGGCAATGAGCAAGCGCAAACCGCACAACATGCGGGCGCGCCTGGAGCGGGCATGTCGGGCCTTGATCTCGGCCAACACCGCGCCAAACGGCTACCTGGGAAATGATCCTCGAATGCTGCAAGCCAATTGCCGAGATGCTTGAGGCCGATGCTGAAACCCTGGCGCAGCACTACAGCCGCCATATGGAGGGCTTCGAGCGCTGCATGGAGTTGGCGAAATGGGCCGGCTGGGATATGCAGCGGGACGACATCGCCCCCCTCGACGAGCTGGACTAACTGGTTGACGAAGCAGAGCGTAAAGCGGTTCGGGCCTGGTTCGAAGAGCACAAGCCTCAGCCACCATTCGCCATCGGCGACACCATCAAGGAAGGCGTGATCACCGGCATAAGTACATACTCCCCTGCCTGCTTCGAAATGAGGATTAAGGGAGAGCCGGAGACCACGCGCAGGATCATCAAGTTCGAAGACGCGAAATCTGCCTGACCTTCGACGCTCCCCGACAGCGCCAACGGGCATATGAAAACGCCGCCCTTGTCGGCGGCGTTAAGAGCTGCAGTGGATCAGGGCTTGAACCCTTGGTCCTTGCTCCGGTCTGGCGGCGTGATTTTCCAAAATTTCTCGCTGACTTCTTGCTGCTCCTTCGCCTTCTTTTCGGCCTCGGATTCGAAACAGCCGCTCAGCGACAGCGCAGTAGCAGCAACGAGCATGGCGCCAATTATGGTGCGTTTCATAAGGATCCTTCCTGTGAAATGGTCGGGCGCTATAGCAAAGATCGAATCCTTCCGCAAAGCTGACACCACGCGCTGCCCGCCACCGCCTTAACACTTCCCGCCGAGGACGGGTGGCAAGGCTGTGAAGAACCAGTAGATCCCAGTTCCTAACACCAAGGTCCACCGGCTTTCAGGGTTGAGAAACATCCCGACCACGCCAAGCGCGATCAGCGCAACGCCAGCCCACCGCCTGCGCTTCGGGTTAAACCACAGCTGGAACGCTCGAAGCCTTTCGCGCAAATGCATCACCACTCTCCTTGGCTGGTAAGCGGCGAAGGATACCACCCTCTCAAACGATGAACGCCTCCCCGGCGAGGGCGCCGCCTGCAATGAAGATTGCACATGAACCCCTAGCAGATCACTGGGCCAGCGCAGATCGGCTTCAGTGGCGGACGCAGTTTCGGGTACATGCTGTACCACATCCTCGAAGCACACGGCGGCAAGCTGCCCGAAGGGGTTCATGTCACCTTCCAGAACACCTGCAAAGAGCGAAATGAAACGCTCGACTTCATCCGCGAGTGCCAGCGCCACTGGAACGTGCCCATCACCTAGTTGAATTCGACGAGGTGTATGGCCAACGCCTGAGCTGGAAAGTCGTCAGCCACGAGACGACAAGTCGGAACGGAGAGTCGTTCGACTTGATGCTTCAGTACTACACCACTACCGGCGAGAGCGGACCGAAGGCTGCGAGATATGCGATGGCGAGGGTGAGTACACGCAGCGCCACACGATCCCGTAGGATCAGACCAAATTCATTTATAGCGAGGCCGTGAAGGGCCTCGCTCTTCCCACCCGGTAAGCGAAATGCTGAAGGGAGCACACTTGTACTCCAGTTGGCACTAGCCTTTCTATGCTCTAGTTCGAGCAGGCGACCTGGTCGAATTTCGGCTGTGTATCAGTGGCGATCCGGCTTCACCTGGGCGCGAATCGAATGCTTCCTCATGAAGGGCCATGCCGCCTGCGGCATACACCCCAATGAACATCTGCGTATTACCTGCCCGCGACAGTCGCACCTGGACATCTATGTGCGTTCCATCACTGAGGGTCTCGTCATGAGTACGATGGTGAAGCGAAGGGTCAGCCCATTTCCAGAAAACCTCACCACGAATCCTCATGTCGACGTCCTACGACTCTAGTTGTATGCCACTGGTGAATTCTCACCATAGTCAAAGCGAGGCGAGACGCAATCTCGCTACTGCAGCTTGAGAACTGAATCGGACGACCGGCCGATTTTCCTGTACTGAACCCAACCCCTTTATGGGCTTTGGCGGTGCGGTGGGATGTAATCGATATGGAAACGAGGACGGTGCACATCAAGAGGCCCATCGCCCTGGGCGAGGTTGAGGAAAGAACAGACACCGGAAGGGATCGTTTCGTGTTGCTGAATGATCGGGACTTGCGAGCGATCCAGTTCGCCAGGGAGTATTCAGACCGCCGTAGGGATGGAAAGGGGGCGATGACCGAAACACTGTTCCTTTCCCCCTTCGAAAAGCGCCGAGTAAGTGAAACAGGCCTCCGATCTGCACAAACATTGGGTGCCGGCGCTGAATGAGCTGGGCATTCGGCGTCGCCCCCCATACAACTGCCGTCACACCTATGCGACAATGTGCTTAATGTCCGGCCTCAACCCCGCATTTTTCGCCCAACAGCTGGGTCACAGCGTTCAGATGCTGCTGTCGACGTATGCCCGTTGGCTCAACTCAAGCTCCGACTGGAGCGAGCTGGAAAAACTCAAGATTGGTATCAAATCGGTATCAGCTGAAAGCCCAGCGTCGTAAGTTACTGATAGGTAAGCCCTTTGATCTCCACCGCTAACATCACCATGCAGTTCGGCTCCAAGCCGCTGTTCGAAAACGTTTCCGTCAAATTCAACAACGGCAACCGCTACGGCCTGATCGGCGCCAACGGTTGCGGCAAGTCGACCTTCATGAAGATCCTCGGCGGTGACCTGGAGCCGTCCGGTGGCCAGGTCATGCTCGAGCCGAACACTCGTCTGGGCAAACTGCGCCAGGACCAGTTTGCCTACGAGGAATTCACCGTGATCGACACGGTGATCATGGGCCACGGCCAGCTGTGGAAGGTCAAGGCCGAACGTGACCGTATCTACTCGCTGCCGGAAATGACCGAGGAAGACGGCATGGCCGTCGCCGAACTGGAAACCGAGTTCGCCGAGATGGACGGCTACACCGCCGAATCCCGCGCCGGTGAACTGCTGCTGGGCCTGGGTATTCCGCTGGAACAGCACTTCGGCCCGATGAGCGAAGTGGCGCCGGGCTGGAAGCTGCGTGTGCTGCTGGCCCAGGCGCTGTTCTCGGACCCGGACGTGCTGCTGCTCGACGAGCCGACCAACCACCTGGACATCAACACCATCCGCTGGCTGGAAAGCATCCTCACCGCGCGTAACAGCACCATGGTGATCATTTCCCACGACCGGCACTTCCTCAACAGTGTCTGCACCCACATGGCCGACCTGGACTACGGCGAGCTGCGCGTGTTCCCGGGCAACTACGACGAGTACATGACCGCGGCCACCCAGGCCCGCGAACAGCTGCTGTCGGACAACGCCAAGAAGAAAGCCCAGATCGCCGAACTGCAGACCTTCGTCAGCCGCTTCTCGGCCAACGCCTCCAAGGCCAAGCAGGCCACCTCGCGGGCCAAGCAGATCGACAAGATCCAGCTGGCCGAGGTCAAGCCGTCGAGCCGGGTAAGCCCGTTCATCCGCTTCGAACAGACCAAGAAACTGCACCGCCAGGCCGTTACCGTCGAGAAAATGGCCAAGGCCTTCGACGACAAGGTACTGTTCAAGGACCTGGGCTTCACCATCGAGGCCGGCGAGCGCGTGGCGATCATCGGCCCCAACGGTATCGGCAAGACCACCCTGCTGCGCACCCTGGTCGGTGAAATGACCCCGGACAAGGGTGAAGTGAAGTGGACCGACAGCGCCGAAGTGGGCTACTACGCCCAGGACCACGCCCACGACTTCGAAGACGACATGACCCTGTTCGACTGGATGGGCCAGTGGACCTCGGGCGAGCAGGTGATCCGCGGCACCCTCGGGCGCATGTTGTTCTCCAACGACGAGATCCTCAAGTCGGTGAAGGTGATTTCCGGTGGTGAGCAAGGCCGCATGCTGTTCGGCAAGCTGATCCTGCAGAAGCCGAACGTGCTGGTGATGGACGAGCCGACCAACCACCTGGACATGGAATCGATCGAGGCGCTGAACCTGGCGCTGGAAAACTACCCGGGGACCCTGCTGTTCGTCAGCCACGACCGCGAGTTCGTGTCGTCGCTGGCCACGCGCATCATCGAGCTGTCGGCTGATGGAGTGGTGGACTTCAGCGGTACCTACGACGATTACCTGCGTAGCCAGGGTGTGCTGGTCTGATTGGGAAGGGCCCGACCATTTGCACTGGCCGGGCCTGCCTATTCGCGGGTAAACCCGCTCCCACAGGGACTGCGCAGCATTTGAGCCTATGCAAATCCTGTGGGAGCGGGTTCACCCGCGAAGAATCCACCGCCGATCCCACAGGGCTGGCATTCTCCGACGAATCATTCGTTAGCCTGCTTTCATTTCCTTCGCGCAACGGCCATGATGGAACCACGCCCAACCGCCCGCCCGCGAACGAGCTCATGACCGCGCAACAGCCCGCCCCCGCCAGCAACACGCTGCACGTCACCCTGCAGATCCTGTCGATCGTTTTCTACACCTTCATTGCCTTCCTCTGCATTGGCCTGCCAATTGCCGTGCTACCCGGTCATGTGCACGACCAGTTGGGGTTTGGCGCGGTGGTCGCCGGGCTGACTATTGGCCTGCAATACCTGGCCACCCTGCTCAGCCGCCCGTTTGCCGGGCGCGTGGCGGATAACCTGGGGGGCAAGCAGGCCATTCGCTTCGGCTTGCTGGGGATTGCCAGCTGTGGGGTGTTGACGCTGCTATCAGCCTGGACCCTGACGCTACCGCTGCTGAGCCTGGCGCTGTTGCTCGGCGGACGCTTGCTGCTGGGCATCGCCCAAGGGCTGATCGGCGTGGCCACGCTGAGCTGGGGCATCAGCCAGGTCGGGCCCGAGCACACCGCCAGGGTGATTTCCTGGAACGGTATCGCCTCCTATGGCGCCATCGCCATTGGTGCCCCCTTGGGCGTACTGGCCGTGGACGGGCTGGACTTCAGCGTACTGGGGCCGATATTGCTGGGGCTGGCGGTATTGGCCCTGCTGGTACTGCGCAAGCGGCCAGACGTGGTGGTGGTGCGCGGCGAGCGCCTGCCCTTCTGGTCGGCCTTCGGCCGTGTCGCACCGTGCGGCGTGGGCCTGACCCTGGCCTCTATCGGCTATGGCACCCTGACGACCTTCGTCACCCTGTATTACCTGGAGCGGGGCTGGGTGGGCGCAGCCTGGTGCCTGAGTGCCTTTGGCGTGTGCTTCATCATTTCGCGGCTGTTGTTCGTCAATGCGGTCAACCGTTTTGGCGGCTACAACGTCGCGGTCGCGTGCATGGCCACCGAAGTGCTCGGCCTGAGCCTGCTGTGGCTGGCACCGTCGCCGCTGTGGGCGCTGATCGGCGCCGGGCTTACCGGTTTCGGGCTGTCGCTGGTGTACCCGGCACTGGGGGTGGAGGCAATCAAGCAGGTGCCCGGCAGCAGCCGCGGCGCAGGGCTGGGCGCCTATGCGGTGTTCTTCGACATCGCCCTGGCCATCGCCGGGCCGGTGATGGGTGCGGTGGCCGCGCACCTGGGCTATGCCTCGATCTTCTGTGTGGCGGCCCTGCTCGCCCTGACCGGTGTCGGCCTAACGCTGTTGCTGGCGCGGCGCGCTGGCCGCGGCTGAACGCTCGGCCGGCTGCGGCGCGCCCAGCGCCTGGCTGAAAAACACCGCGGTTTCGCGCTGCAGTGAATGATGGATATGGCGACGGTCCACGCCTTCGGCATCCTTGCACAGCGCCGGCATCCGCACGTACTGCTCGGCAGCGCAATGGGCCATGAATACGAAGTGCCCGGCGCCGGCCAACAGGCGGTAGCCCGGGGTAAGCGGCAGCTTGCGGGCCAGGGCTTCGGCGTTACGGTCCACTGCCACCAACTGGTCGCTGTCGCCACTGTAGATCAGCGCCGGCACCTGCACCCCCGCCAAGGCATGGCGGCCGAACAGCAGGCTCAGCGGTGCCATCAGCATCACCGCCCCCACCCGCTGGTCGGCTTTGGGCACCAGTTCGCTGCGATCGGCAATCAGTACGCCGTGGGTCCGGCAGGCATCGGCGTCGTTCGGGCGCTCCAGGCAATACCGGCGCAGGCGGTCCAGGTCGGGGCGCGCACCGGAGAGAATCAAAGCGGTTTCACCACCGGCCGAGTAGCCGATCACCCCCACCTTGCCGTCGTTCAGGTAGGGCCCCAGCAAGGCATCATCGCGGGCAGCCGTGATGGCGGCACTGACTTGCAGCGGCCGGCCATACAGGTTGCTCAGGGTACCCAGGCGGCTGTGGTCACGGGCGTTGTCCCCCGGGTGTACCACCGCCACCACGATAAAGCCCTGGCGCGCCAGCGACGTCGCCAGGTAGTGCAAGGCCAGCGGGCTGCCGGTATTGCCGTGGGACAGCACCAGCAAGGGGAACCGGCCCAACGCTACCGGCGCTTCTTCAGCCACGTCGATGGGGTAGCCGTCTATGCGGCTGACGCGAGTTTTGCCAATGGTTGGGTAGAACGCCAGCGCCTGCATGGGCCGGGCGTCAACCGGGTCGCCCAGGGTCATGTAGTGCAGGCCAGCAACCCAGGGCGCGGCTTCAGCGTGGGCCAGCAGGCCACCGAGCAGGGCCAGCGCCAACACGCAGCGTGGGAGAGTCATCGGCCGGCGGTTCCTTGCAGGGCGAAGAGATAGCCCAGCATAGAACCGGCCTGGCCTGCGCCGGATGAAACCTGGATGAAACCGAAGTCATGCACTTCTCACTCTCACCCTATGCATTTGCGCTTTTCGTCGAACCCGTGGCATAGATGCAGATCCACGTCTTTACGTGACCGTTTCGCGCCATTGAAGGAGATTCATGCATGAGCAAGCCCGCCTACGTGCCACCCAAGGTCTGGCGCAACGACGCAGCATCTGGCGGCCAGTTCGCCAGCATCAACCGCCCGGTTGCCGGCCCGACTCACGACAAGGACCTGCCGCTGGGCAAGCACCCGCTGCAGTTGTACTCCCTGGCCACGCCCAATGGCGTCAAGGTCACCATCGCCCTCGAAGAGCTGCTCGCGCTGGGCCACCTTGGGGCCGAATATGATGCCTGGCTGATCCGCATTGGCGAGGGTGAGCAGTTCTCCAGCGGCTTCGTCCAGGTCAACCCCAACTCGAAGATCCCCGCCCTGCTCGACCGCAGCGTCGAGCCGCCGGTGCGAGTGTTCGAGTCGGGCTCGATCCTGCTGTACCTGGCGGAAAAGTTCGGTGCCTTGCTGCCGAAAGCGCCAGCTGCACGCACCGAGAGCCTGAACTGGTTGTTCTGGCAAATGGGCGCGGCGCCATACCTGGGCGGCGGCTTTGGCCACTTCTATGTGTATGCGCCGGAAAAGTTCGAGTACGCGATCAACCGCTTCTCCATGGAAGCCAAGCGCCAACTGGATGTGCTCGACCGGCGCCTGGCCGAAAGCCGCTACCTGGGTGGCGAGGCATACAGCATCGCCGACATCGCCGTGTGGCCGTGGTATGGCCAGCTGGTACGCGGCAACCTGTACGGTGCGGCAGAATTCCTGGCAGTGGACGAGTACCCGCATGTGCAACGCTGGGCCGAGGAGATTGCCTTGCGCCCGGCGGTGCAGCGCGGCACCCGGGTCAACCGCACCTGGGGGGATGAAGACAGCCAGGTGCCGGAGCGCCATACGGCGGCAGACCTGAACGGTTAAAGCGCCCCCTTGTGGGAGCGGCCTTGCGTCGCGAAAGGGCCGCAGAGCGGCCCCGGCGGTTTCACAGTGATACGAAGACCCTGGGGGCGCTTCGCACCCCTTTCGCGACGCAAGGCCGCTCCCACAAGCGTCCGTGCAGTGCTTGAAGGCCCCGACAATGCGGGCCTGCAAAAAACCATTTGCCCCCGCGCAAACCTGCGCCCGCCAAGCCCTTCTTGTACACTCCTCGCAATAGCCCCCACTTGCACGTTTTTTTGGTGAACGCATGATCGAGGTAACTGAGGTTTCCATTGCCGAGCTGCGCGACGCGCTCGAATCGGGCCGCACGACGGCGGTCGAGCTGGTCCAGGCCTACCTGGCGCGCATCGACGCCTACGATGGCGCCGACACCGCCACTGCCCTGAACGCCGTAGTGGTACGCAACCCCGAGGCGCTGAAAGAGGCGGAAGCCTCCGACGCCCGTCGCGCCAAAGGTCTGGTCCTGAGCCCGCTGGACGGCATCCCCTACACCGCCAAGGACAGCTACCTGGTCAAAGGCCTGACCGCTGCCTCCGGCAGCCCGGCTTTCAAGGACCTGGTGGCCCAGCGCGACGCTTTCACCATCGAACGCCTGCGCGCCGCCGGCGCCGTGTGCCTGGGCAAGACCAACATGCCGCCCATGGCCAACGGTGGCATGCAACGCGGCGTATATGGCCGCGCCGAAAGCCCGTACAACGCCGACTACCTGACCGCCCCGTTCGCCTCGGGCTCGTCCAACGGTGCCGGCACCGCCACCGCCGCCAGCTTCAGTGCCTTCGGCCTGGCCGAAGAAACCTGGTCCAGCGGCCGCGGCCCGGCCTCCAACAACGGCCTGTGCGCCTATACCCCGTCGCGCGGGGTGATTTCGGTGCGTGGTAACTGGCCGCTGACACCGACCATGGACGTGGTGGTGCCCTATGCCCGTACCATGGCCGACCTGCTGGAAGTCCTCGACGTAGTCGTAGCTGACGACGCCGACAAGCGCGGCGACCTGTGGCGTCTGCAACCCTGGGTGCCAATCCCTGCGGCTTCGACTGTGCGCCCGGCTTCGTACCTGGACCTGGCCGTGGATGCCAGCGCACTCAAGGGCAGGCGCTTTGGCGTGCCGCGCATGTACATCAATGCCGATGCCGAGGCCGGTACTTCCGAGAAGCCCGGCATCGGCGGCCCGACCGGCCAGCGCATCAACACCCGCGCCACGGTGATCGACCTGTGGCAGCAGGCCCGCCAGGCGCTGGAAGCGGCTGGTGCCGAGGTGCTGGAAGTGGACTTCCCGCTGGTGTCCAACTGCGAGGGCGACCGCCCGGGCGCACCGACCGTGTACAACCGCGGCATCGTCAGCAAGGCGTTCCTGCATGACGAGCTGTGGGAGCTGTCGGGTTGGGGCTTCGACGACTTCCTGCGCGCCAACGGTGATCCCAAGCTCAACCGCCTGGCCGACGTCGACGGGTCGCAGATCTTCCCCCACGATCCGGGCACCCTGCCCAATCGAGAGGACGACCTGGCTGCCGGCATGGACGAGTACGTCAACATGGCCAAGCGTGGCCTGAAGACCTGGGACCAGATCGAGACCCTGCCCGACGGACTGCGCGGCCTGGAGCAGACCCGCAAGATGGACCTGGAAGACTGGATGGACAATCTGGGCCTGGACGCGGTGCTGTTCCCCACCGTGGCCGATGTGGGCCCGGCGGATGCCGATGTCAACCCGGCATCGGCCGACATCGCCTGGAGCAACGGGATCTGGGTGGCCAACGGCAACCTGGCGATCCGTCACCTGGGCGTGCCGACCGTGACAGTGCCGATGGGCGTGATGGCCGATATCGGCATGCCGGTGGGGCTGACCTTTGCTGGCCGGGCTTACAGCGACAATGCGCTGCTGAGCTTCGGTGCAGCCTTCGAGGCGACCGGGTCGCGGCGGATGATCCCACCGCGTACCCCGCCTCTGGGCTGAAAAGGGGCCGCTTTGCGGCCCATTCGCGGGTAAACCCGCTCCCACAGGGACGCCACAGGTCTTGAGTACTGTGGCGTCCCTGTGGGAGCGGGTTTACCCGCGAATGGGCCTGATAAAGCAGATCGCAAAATTCAACTTTATGTGTAAATATACACAAAAAGTTGACTTTGCGATCTGCCATGTCCATGACTCCCAGCGAAGAACGCCAGCTCACCCTCACCGTCCTCAAGGCCACCATCCAGGCCCTGGGCAGCGTTGCCGCGCGCAACATGGAAATCCTCCTGCACGATCTCGACCATCCGGAACACTCCGTGGTAGCGATCGTCAACGGCCATCTTTCCGGGCGCAGCGTTGGCAGCCCGATCCTCGCCGCCCCGGAACAGGACCAAGGTTTCAAGGCACTGATGCAGGCTTCGGCCGATCAGCACGGCTGCGCGCCGGTAGTGCTGCCCGACTACCCCACCACTCTCAAGGGCCGCACCCTGCGCAGCGCCACGGCAATCTTCCGCGACCGCAGCGGCCACCCCTTCGCCAGCCTCTGCGTCAACACCGACGTCACCGGCCTGGACGCCGCCATGAGCTTTCTCCAGCAGTTCCAGCCGCTGGGGGCCGCGCCTGCCGTCAGTGAACCCGCCGACATGGAGCTGCTGATGAGCGAGATAATCCAGGCGTCCCTGCAGCGCAGCGGCCAGGGGCGGATGAACAAGCAGGCCAAGGTCGAGGCCGTGCGAGTGATGCAGGAGCGTGGCCTGTTCATCGTCAAGGGCGGCGTGGAAAAGGCTGCCAGCGCCCTTGGCGTGACCCGCTACACCATTTACAACTACCTTGAGCAACTGCGCGGAGCCAGCCAATGACCTTGCATATTCATACCCCCCTGATCGAATCCCGCCCGCTGTCGCTGGCCGCAGGCCACAACGTCTGGCTCAAGCTCGAGGCCCTGCAGCCCTGCGGCTCGTTCAAGCTGCGCGGCGTGGGCCACGCCTGCGAGGTGCACCATGCCCGCGGCGCGCGGCATTTCGTGTCTTCCTCGGGCGGCAATGCGGGCCTGGCAGTGGCCTATGCCGGGCGCAAGCTGGGCGTGCCGGTGACCGTGGTGGTGCCCGAGACCACCACTGAGCGGGCCAAGGAGCTGCTGCGCCTGGAGGACGCCCAGGTAGTGGTGCATGGCAGCTCCTGGCAAGAGGCCAACGCCCTGGCGCAGACCTTGGTCGGCCCGGATGATGCCTTCATCCACCCATTCGACGACCCGCTGCTGTGGGCCGGGCATGCCAGCCTGGTGGATGAAATTGCCGAAGCCGGTGTGAAGCCGGATGCCGTGGTGTTGTCGGTGGGCGGTGGCGGTTTGCTCAGTGGCGTGGTAGAGGGGCTGCAGCGCAACGGCTGGGGCGATGTGCCGGTGCTGGCGGTAGAAACCGAGGGCGCCGCATCGCTGCATGCGGCCATGCAGGCGGGGCATTCGGTGGAACTGGAACGTATTGCCTCGGTGGCGACTTCGCTGGGGGCCAAGCGTGTGGCTAATCAGGCGCTGGTGTGCGTGCAGCAGCATCCGGTGCACAGCCACTTGGTCAGTGACCGCGCAGCGCTGGAAGCCTGCGAGCGATTTCTGCTGGACCACCGCGTGCTGGTGGAACCCGCGTGTGGGGCGGCATTGGCGTTGGCGTATGCACCGGGCACCCTGGCCAGGTACCAGAATGTGCTGGTGGTGGTTTGCGGCGGGGCTACCGCCACGCTGGAGCAGATTCAGGCATGGTTGCAGCAGGTCGATTAAGGTTGCCTGCACCGGCTCCTTCGCGGGTTCACCCGCGAACACGGGCGTAACCCGTGCCATCCAGCACAGAACGTTGCTCATCGGATATTCCTTGCGGCACGCGGTTGCTGATTACGATAGTCACATGCCGCTGTTCTACTAAGCCCGCCGCAACCGGAAAAATCCCCTCGCAACAGCGTCAACCACGACGAAATGCGTAACCCACCCTTTCGGTCTGCGGCAAGTGAAGGCACAATGCGTGTCCTTTTTTTGGCCGGCCTGGCCGGGGGCCTTTAAATGATCAAGACGCCGTACTACCTCATCGATAAAACCAAGCTGCTGGGCAACATGGAGAAGATCGCCTACGTGCGCGAACACTCCGGTGCCAAGGCGCTGCTCGCCCTCAAGTGCTTTGCCACCTGGTCGGTCTTCGACCTGATGCAACAGTACATGGACGGCACTACCTCTTCGTCGCTGTACGAGCTCAAGCTTGGTCGCCAGAAGTTCGCTGGCGAAACCCACGCCTACAGCGTGGCCTGGGCCGACGACGAGGTCGAGGAAATGCTCGAGAACTGCGACAAGATCATCTTCAACTCGATCGGCCAGCTGCAGCGCTTCGCCGAAAAGTCCGAAGGCAAAGTCCGTGGCCTGCGCGTCAACCCGCAGGTCAGCAGCTCCGACTACCTGCTGGCCGACCCGGCCCGCCCGTTCAGCCGTCTGGGCGAATGGGACCCGGTCAAGGTCGAACAGGTGATCGAGCAGATCTCCGGCTTCATGTTCCACAACAACTGCGAAAACGGCGACTTCGGCCTGTTCGACAAGATGCTCACGCACATCGAAGAACGCTTTGGCCACCTGCTGCACAAGGTCGAATGGGTCAGCCTCGGTGGCGGCATCCACTTTACCGGTGAGGACTACGCGCTGGACGCCTTCTGCGCGCGCCTGAAAGCCTTCTCGGAAAAGTACGGCGTGCAGGTGTACCTGGAGCCGGGCGAAGCGGCCATCACCAACAGCGCCTCGCTGGAAGTAACCGTGCTCGACACCCTGTACAACGGCAAGCACCTGGCCGTGGTCGACAGCTCGATCGAAGCGCACATGCTCGACCTGCTGATCTACCGCCTCAACGCCAAGATGGCCCCCAACGACGGTGCGCATACCTACATGGTCTGCGGCAAGTCGTGCTTGGCCGGTGACATCTTCGGCGAATACCAATTCGATCGTCCGCTGGCCATCGGTGATCGCCTGTCGTTCGTCGACGCGGCGGGTTACACCATGGTCAAGAAAAACTGGTTCAACGGTCTGAAAATGCCATCCATCGTGGTCAAGCAACTCGACGGCAGCGTCGAAGTGGTGCGCGAGTTCGGTTTCGAAGACTACGTTTCCAGCCTGTCGTAAGACCGGCTTTCAGTAAGGAGCAAGGGATAAATTGAAGAAGAACGTTCTTATCATTGGTGCAGGAGGTGTCGCCAAGGTGGTGGCCCACAAGTGCGCGCAGCATAACGACGAACTGGGTCGTATCGCTATTGCGTCACGGAACATCTCCAAATGCCAGGCCATCATCGACAGCGTCAAGGCCAAGGGTAGCCTCAAGGTACCCGCCGACATCCAGGCCTTCTCGCTCAATGCCCTCGATGTCGAGGCAACCAAGGCGCTGATCCGCGAGACCGAATCGCAGATCGTGATCAACGTTGGTTCCGCCTTCCTCAACATGTCGGTGCTGCGTGCCTGCATCGATACCGGTGCCGCGTATCTGGACACCGCCATCCACGAAGAGCCGGGCAAGATCTGCGAGACCCCGCCGTGGTACGGCAACTACGAGTGGAAACACCTCGAAGAGTGCCAGGCAAAGAACATTACCGCCATTCTCGGTGTCGGTTTCGACCCGGGTGTGGTGAACAGCTACGCCAAGCTGGCGCAGCAACAGTATTTCGACAGCATTGACTCGATCGACATTCTCGACGTCAATGCCGGTTCGCATGGCAAGTACTTCGCCACCAACTTCGACCCGGAAATCAATTTCCGCGAGTTCACCGGGCAAGTGTGGAGCTGGCAGAACAGCCAGTGGACCAGCAACACCATGTTCGAGGTCAAGCGTACCGACGACCTGCCGGTGGTAGGTTCGCAGAACCTGTACCTGACCGGCCACGATGAAGTTCACTCGATTTCGAAGAACCTCAACGTGCCGAACGTGCGTTTCTGGATGAGTTTCGGCGAACACTACATCAACGTGTTCACCGTGCTGAAGAACCTGGGCCTGCTCTCCGAGCAACCGGTGAAAACCGCCGAAGGCCTGGAAGTGGTACCGCTGAAAGTGGTCAAGGCCGTGCTGCCGGACCCAGCCTCGCTGGCCCCGGGCTACACCGGCAAGACCTGCATCGGTGACCTGGTCAAGGGCACCAAGGATGGCCAACCGCGCGAAGTGTTCATCTACAACGTGGCCGACCACGAAGAAGCCTACGCCGAGACCGACAGCCAGGGCATTTCCTATACCGCCGGGGTACCGCCAGTGGCTGCCGCCCTGCTGGTTGCCCGTGGTGAGTGGGATGCCAAGCGCATGGTCAACGTCGAGGAGCTGCCAGCCGAGCCGTTCCTCAAGGCGCTGGACGTGATGGGCCTGCCGACCCGTGTCAAAGATGAAAAAGGCGATCGTCCTTGGGACGCTGAAGCCTAAGCAGCAAGACAGAGGGGCGCCATCAAGGCGCCCCTTCTGTTTTTGCAGGCCCGGCCTCTTCGCGGGTAAACCCGCTCCTCCAGACCTGTGAAATGCCTGTGGGAGCGGGTTTACCCGCGAAAGGGCCGCTACAGGCTTACTTCTACTTCCGCGCCTCCAGGATCAGGTTGAACGGTGTCTGCGTCGCCCGCCGGAACCGGCTGAACCCCGCCTCCTCGAACACCGCCCGCAACCGCGCTTCCCCGGCTTGGGCACCCAACCCCAACCCTACCTCCTGCGACAACGAATTAGGCGTGCAGATAAACGTCGATGCCGCATAGAACAAGCGCCCGACCGGTGTCAGGTTGCCGTCCAGCGAATCCTCGGCGTAAGGCTCCACCAACATCACCGTGCCGTCGGCCTTCAAGGCACGGTAAGCATGCTTCGCGGCCCCCACCGGGTCGCCCATGTCGTGCAGGCAATCGAAGAAGCACACCAGGTCATGGTCATGTCCTGGGTAGTCCTTGGCGCTGGCCTGCTGGAAGCTCACCCGTCCCGCCAACCCCGCCTCGCGCGCACGCTCGTTGGCGATGGTGATGGAAGGCCCGTGGTAGTCGTAGCCGACGAAGGTGGATGCCGGAAATGCCTGAGCCATGACCAGCGTCGAAGCACCATGCCCACAGCCCACATCCGCCACCTTGGCGCCCGCCTGCAGCTTGGCCACCACGCCCTCCAGCGCCGGTAGCCATTCGGCCACCAGGAAGGTGCGGTAGCCCGGCCGGAAGAACCGTTCGGTGCCGCTGAACATGCAGGGGTGGTGGTCGCCCCACGCCAGCCCGCCGTCGCCGCGCATGGCCGCTACCAGCTTGTCCTTGTCATGGAACAGCGCTGCCACCACCGCCGCACCACCGGCCATGTAGGCCGGGGAATCTTCCAGCGCCAGGGCCATGGCCTGCTCTTCGGGCAACACGAAACAGCCTTTGTCATGCACCATATAGCCCGAGGCGGCCTGCGCGCTGAGCCATTCGCGCACCAGCCGTGGGTGGCAGCCGGTCTTTTCCGCCAGCGCTTCGGGGGTGGTCGGCTGGCTGTCGGCCATGGCCCGGTACAACCCCAGTTCGTCGCCAAGAATCACGTTGGCCAAGGTCGCCGCCGCGCCCATGTCGCCCACCAGCTTGCCCATGAAATCGTGAAGCCTTGCCTCGTCCATGACCTGCCCTCCTCTGCAAGAAGGCCATCGCCAGCGAGGGATATCCGCTCCGGGGAGGCGGTGGTCGATTGAATGGTGTGAGCCTGCCGAGCGTTGCCCAACGCAGGCCACTTGTAAGTCTAGATGCCCTGATCAGAAGGCTTTGCCTGCCCAGCCAACTTTTCCAGTAGCACCTTGGCCAGCGCCTTGTCCGAGAACGGGTTCTGCCCGGTTATCAGTTCGCGGTCCACCACCACATTGGGTTGCCAGGCCTTGGCGTAGCCCATGTCGCCCCCGGCCATTGCCATGGCGTTGGCCGGGTAGAACAACAGCCGCTGGTCCTTGAGCGAACCTTCGAACACCTGCTCCTCCGGGTCGGAGAAGATGGTCATCTTGTAGCCCTTGTACAACCAGTCGTTGGCTGCCGGCTTCTCGCCACGCGCCAGCGCCGCCTGGTAGCCGGCCGGGTCCTGCTGCGCCGAAAGCAAGGCAATAGGGCCGTGACAGATGGCTGCAGTGGGTTTGCCCGCCTGGTGAAAATGCCGCAGCAAGGTGCCCACGTCCGGATTGTTGGCCAAGTCGATCAACGGCGCATGGCCGCCGGGGATGAACAGCCCGGCATAACGCCCCAGGTCACCTGCCAGGACTTCTTTCACCGACAGGGTATCGTCAATACCCGGCAGGCCTTGCACGACCTTCTCGATCCGGCGCATCTCCGCCGCATCACCGGCAAAGTAGCTTGGGTCGATCGAACGCTGGTCGACGCGCGGGGCATTACCCTTGGGGGTAACCAGCACCAGCTTGTAACCAGCCTTGAGCATCTGGTCGGCAGGCACGCCGAACTCGTTGAGGTAGTAGCCGGTGGCGTAGCGCTTGCCGTCCTGCAGCGGCAGTTGGTGCTCGCTGGACAGCAGCACCAGCACCTCACCCTTGGGTGCCGCATGGGCACCAGCGGCAAGCAGGGTGCCGGCAACAGCCAAGGCAAGCCGGGACATTTTGGTCATGCAACAATCTCCTGATCTGGCAAATAGGGCCTTCCGCTCATGGTGGCGGGATGCGTTCATGCTAATGGCAAGGCTATGATTCGATAATTCGAAAGCCCGCATGCCTGTGATCCAGAAAATGAATATCACCAGCAAGGACCTCAACCTGCTGTACCTGTTCCATGTGCTGTATCAGGAACGCAACGCCACCCTCGCCGCCCAGCGCATGGCGCTGAGCCAGCCCGCGCTCAGCCACAAGCTCAACAAGCTGCGCCATCAGTTTGGCGACCCGCTGTTCGTCCGCGCGCCCAGGGGCCTGACCCCGACGCCGCGCGCCCACGAACTGGCGCCCGAGGTAGAACGCTTGGTGGTGGGCCTGGAAGGTTTCTATGAACGCTGCGAAGGGCAGGACTTCCTCGCCCGCCCTGCCCGCTTGCACCTGTATAGCACTGACTATGTAGAGCAGACGCTGTTGCCCAGGCTGCTGCCGATCCTGCGCAGCCAGGCACCGAACCTGACGCTGGTCACCCACAACACCCGCGGCCAGCTACCTCGCGAAGAACTGGAGAAAGGCACCTGTGACCTGGCTGTTGCCGGGTTCTACACCGACCTGCCAGAAACCTTCCACCAACAGCGCCTGCTAAGCGAACACTTTGTAGTGCTGGCCTCGCGCAGCCATCCAGGCCTGGGCAACGGCCTCGACCTCGATACCTTCCTCGCCAGCGACCACCTGCTCACCACCCTCACCGGCGACCTCGATGGCCTGGTCGACCGCGCCTTGCGCAGCCTGGGAATGCAACGACGGGTCGTGGCTGGTCTGTCGAGCTTCTTGGCACCCACGCGCCTGCTGCGCGGCACCAACCTGCTGCTCACCTGCCTGCGCTCGCTGGCCATCGAAGCCAGCGCGCGTGATGATGACCTGCTCATCTACCCGCTACCGCTGACATTGCCAGCGGTCGAGGTGATGCAGATCTGGCACGAACGCACCCATGCCGATCCTTTGCGACGCTGGTTCCGCCATCAGCTATGGAGCGTCGCTCAACAGGCAGCGGCCGGCGCAAGTAACAATTCCTAAACAACAATGTGACATTTTTTTTCAGCTTTCTCCCCAAGGAGCTGTCAAATGAAGGTCACGGTTTTCGGTACCGGCTATGTCGGCCTCACCCAGGCAGTGTGCCTGGCCCAGGTGGGCCACTCGGTGTTGTGCATGGATATCGACGCCGAGCGGGTCGCCAGCCTCAATGAAAGCCATTGCCCGATCTTCGAGCCCGGCCTTGCGCCGATGCTGGAGAAGAACCTGGCCTGCGGTCGCCTGCGTTTCACCACCGATGCCAGCGAGGCGGCCAACTACGCCAGGTTGCAGTTCATCGCCGTCGGCACCCCGCCACAGGCCGATGGCAGCGCCGACCTGAAGCACGTATTCGCCGTGGTCGACAGCATCCTCGAACATGCCGACGGCCCCAAGGTGATCGTCAACAAATCCACCGTACCGGTCGGCACGGTGCACCGCATCAAGGCACGCATCGCCCAGGCCGTGGCCGATAGCAGCCGCTTCCACGTCGTCAGCAACCCCGAGTTCCTCAAGGAAGGCTCGGCTGTCGATGACTGCATGCGCCCGGAGCGCATCATCATCGGTGGCGCCGAACCTGCCGAGGTGGAGTTGCTGCGCGAGCTGTACCTGCCGTTCAGCCGCAACCGCGAAAAACTCATGGTCATGGATGCGCGCAGCGCCGAGCTGACCAAGTACGCGGCCAATTGCATGCTGGCGACCAAGATCTCCTTCATCAACGAAATCGCCAACATGGCCGAGCACTTGGGCGCCGACATCGAAATGGTGCGCCGCGGCATCGGCTCGGACCCGCGCATCGGCTACGACTTCATCTACGCCGGCTGCGGCTTTGGCGGCTCGTGCTTCCCCAAGGACCTGCAAGCCCTGCGCCGCAGCGCCGAGGCCGAAGGTTTCGAACCGCAGCTGCTGCGTGCGGTGGAGTCGGTCAACGAGCAGCAAAAGGGCCGGCTGTTCAGCAAGATCCAGCGCCACTACCCACGTGGCCTGCGGGGCAAGGTCTTCGCTTTGTGGGGGTTGTCGTTCAAGCCCAATACCAACGACATCCGCGAGGCCTCCAGCCGGGTCCTGCTGGAAGCCCTGTGGGCCGCCGGCGCGCGGGTGCAGGCCCACGACCCGCAGGCCATGGAAGAGATCCTGCGCCACTATGGCCCGCGCGCCGACCTGCAACTGGTGCCGTGCAAGGACGATGCGCTGCGCGGCGCCGATGCCCTGGTGATTGTCACCGAATGGCAGGACTACCGCGTGCTCAACCTGGACAAGGTGCCGCAACAACTGGCCGATCGGGTGGTATTCGATGGGCGCAACCTGTTCGAACCCGAGCATATGGCCGCCGCCGGCCTGACCTACTACGGTATCGGCCGTGGCCAGGTGCAGCCAGCATGCCCGTACTGATTACCGGCGTGGCCGGTTTCATCGGCTACCACGTTGCACGGCGCCTGTGCGAAGCAGGCATCGAGGTGGTCGGCATCGACAACCTCAATGCCTACTACAGCGTCCAGCTAAAGCTGGCGCGCCTGCAGCAGCTGTTCGGCTTTGCCAATTTCCGCTTCCACACCCTCGACATCGCCCACCCCGGCGAACTGCAACAGCTGTTCGCCGGGCAGGCGTTCGGTGAGGTGATCCATCTGGCGGCGCAGGCCGGGGTGCGCTATTCGCTGGACAACCCCGGCGCCTATGGGCAGACCAACCTGGTCGGCTTTCTCAACCTCCTCGAAGCCTGCCGCCAGCAGCCGCCCCGCCACCTGATCTACGCCTCCAGCAGTTCGGTGTACGGCGCCAACGCCAAGCTGCCGTTCAGCGTCGACGACCCGGTCGAGCAACCGCTGTCTCTGTACGCCGCCAGCAAGCGCGCCAATGAACTGATGGCGCACAGCTACGCACACCTGTACCAGCTGCCGACCACCGGTCTGCGTTTTTTTACCGTCTACGGCCCCTGGGGCCGCCCCGACATGGCCTTGTTCAAGTTCACCCACGCCATGCTCCAGGGCCGGCCAATCGCGGTCTACAACAACGGTCTGATGGGGCGCGACTTCACTTATATCGACGACATCGTCGAGAGCATTGTGCGCCTGCGCCTGAAGCCGCCACTGCCGGCCGAGGGGCAACCGCCCTGCCAACTGTTCAACATCGGCCGAGGCCAGCCGGTACGGCTGCTGCACTTCATCGAAAGCCTGGAGCGCGCCCTGGGCATCAAGGCCCGGCGCGACTACCTGCCGCTGCAAGCGGGTGACGTGCTGGAAACCTGGGCCGACGTCGGCTCGCTGACGCGCTGGATCGACTACACCCCGGGCACATCGCTGGAACACGGCGTCAACGCCTTCGTTGGCTGGTACAGGGATTTCTACCGGGGTTGAACCGCGCAATCACAACAAGATCACAGGTAGCCTCATGACAGATCCTCTTGACCTCTCGGTACTCATTCCCGCCAGGAACGAGGTCGACAACCTGCCGTCACTGCTGATGGAAATACGCACCGCGCTGGCGGCCGAAGACTATGAAGTGCTGGTGGTCGATGATGGCAGCAGCGACCGCACCCTGAGCGTACTGCAGCAACTGAAAAGCCAGGGTTACACGCAACTGCGCATCCTCCGCCACGAGCGCTCGCTGGGCCAGAGCACCTCGCTGTGGCATGCCGCCCAGGCGGCACGCGGGCGCTGGCTGGCGACCCTGGACGGCGACGGCCAGAACGACCCGGCAGACATCCCTGGCATGCTGGCCCTGGTGCGCGCCAACCAGGACCTGGCCGGTGGCGTCAAGCTGGTGGCCGGGCACCGGGTCAACCGCCGCGACAGCGCCAGCAAGCGCTGGGCCTCGCGCTTTGCCAACGGCCTGCGCAGCCGCCTGCTCAAGGACGCCACGCCAGACACCGGCTGCGGGCTGAAACTGATCGAGCGCACGGCCTTCCTGCGCTTACCCTATTTCGACCACATGCACCGTTTCATCCCGGCACTGATCCTGCGCCACAACGGCCGTATGCTGGTGCACCCGGTCAACCACCGGCCACGGCACGCCGGGGTATCCAAGTACGGCAATCTGGACCGCGCCCTGGTCGGCATCCTCGACCTGTTCGGGGTCTGGTGGCTGATCCGTCGCACCCGCCTGGACACGCCCGCCCAGGAGCTCGAAGGATGACCCGTGAGACCCTGTGGTTGATCATCGGCTTCGCCGGCCAGGCCGTATTCACCGGGCGCTTCGTGTTGCAGTGGCTGTACAGCGAGTTCAAGCGCCGCAGCGTGATCCCGGTGGGTTTCTGGTACCTGAGCATGCTCGGCAGCGCACTGTTGCTGACTTACGCCATCTATCGCCAGGACCCGGTGTTCATCATCGGCCAGAGCTTCGGCTTGCTGGTCTACCTGCGCAACCTGCAGCTGATCGCCCGCCATCAGGAACAGAAGGAATAACCCTTGCCAAGGTTCAACACGCTCGGGGCCGAACGCCTGACCCTGATTGCCTTCGCGGTGCTGCTGGTGGGCGCAGGTATCGGCTGGCGCCAGCCGATGAATGTCGATGAAGAACGCTTTCTCGGCATCGCCCTGGAAATGCTGCAGAGCGGCAACTGGTTCATCCCGCACCGGGCGGCGGAAATCTACGGCGACAAGCCGCCGCTGTTCATGTGGACCGTCGCCCTGTTCAGCCACCTGACCGGCTCGCCCAAGGTTGCCCTGTACCTGCCAGGGCTGCTGTCGGCTGCGACCATCACCTGGGTGCTACATGACCTGGGGCGGCGCCTGTGGCACCGGCGCATCGGCATGATCGCCGCCTTGCTGTTCCTGGCCACCTACCAGACATACAGCATCCTGCGCACCGGGCAGATCGACAGCTTCCTGTGCCTGTGGGTGGCGCTGGGTTTCTACGGCATGGTTCGCCATCTGCTGCTGGGGCCGGCCTGGGGCTGGTTCTACCTGGCCTGCGCGGCCATGGGCCTGGGTATCATCAGCAAGGGCGTGGGCTTTGTCCCGGCGCTGATGCTGCTGCCCTATGCCTGGGCGGTGCGCCAGCGCTGGCACGGGGTGGTAGTCATGCCCGGCCAGGGTTGGCGCTGGAGCCTGGGGCTGCTGGCGCTGCTGGCCGGTTGCGCGGTGTGGCTGCTGCCACTGCTGATATCGATCGCCCATGGCGGCGGCACGACTGAGCTGGCCTACCTGAAGGAAATCCTGCTGCGCCAGACCGCCAGCCGCTATGCCAATGCCTGGGACCATCGCGAGCCGTTCTGGTACTTCTTCGTCAAGGTCATTCCCAAATACTGGTTGCCACTGGTGCTGGCCCTGCCCTGGCTGATACCGGCCTGGCGCCGGCAGCTGCAAAAACACGACGGGCGCTTCCTGCTGCTTGGCTGGGTAGCGCTGGTGCTGTTGTTTTTCAGCCTCAGCAGCGGCAAGCGCAAGCTGTACATCTTCCCGGCGCTGCCGGGCCTGGTGCTGGCCATCGCGCCACTGCTACCGTGGCTGCTCCAGCGCTGGCTCAGGAGGCGGCCGGCCTGGCGCAAGGCGTTCACTGCCGTGGCCCTGGTATGGTTCGCGCTGTGGTTCGCGCGCGGCTTCGTCGAGCCGCTGAAGGAAGGCCGCAACCCGCATGAGACATTGATGAGTGAAGCTGCGCGGGCCACCGGCGGTGCCGAGCTGGTGCTGGTCGACTGGCGCGAGGGGCATTGGCTGTTCGCCCGGCAACCCATCGTGCACTTCAGCTTCACCGACCAGTCCAAGGCAAATGCAGCCGCCTACTGGCTGCGCCACAACCCCACGGCCTTCGCCCTGATCCCGGCTTCGGAACTGGGCCGCTGCTTCAGAACCGACAAGGCACGCAGGCTGGGCGAGACCTCGCGCGCCGAGTGGTATGTGGTCGGCGCCGATGCCGATAACGGCCAGTGCCAGGCCACAGCCCCAAGTCACGTCTACCATTTCGCCTGGGCGGCTTCGCCCGGCAACCTGCAAACCGCCGCGGAGCACCCCGGGAAATGACCAGCCAGACCCTGCCGGCCCAGCGCCGGCGTTGGTGGCAGCGGGTAAACCGCTGGCGCCAGGTAGCCGCCGTGACGCTGCTGCTGGCCATGGGTGTGCTCGGTATCGAGGCCGCCCGCTCGTTCTGGCCCCAGCAGCTCTACGCCCACCTGAGCAACCGCTGGAGCGGCGACACCGCACCCGGCCAGAACATCTGGCTACCGGCCTACCAGCTGGCGATCGACGCCAAGGTGGTGGAACAAGGCCTGGGCAACCTGTCCGGGATCACCTACGACGATGACCACGACCGCTTGCTGGCCATCACCAATAGCTACCCCATGGAGCTGCTGGAGCTGAGCAAGAGCGGCGACATCCAGGCCCGCTACCCGCTGGTGGGCTTCGAGGACGCCGAGGGGCTCGCCTACCTAGGCAAGGGTCGCCTGGCCATCAGTGACGAGCAGCTGCAACGGCTAAGCGTGATAACCCTGCCCGACCACCCGCAGCCAATCGACGCCAGCCAGGCCCAGTGGATCACCCTCGGCATCAACCCGACCCACAGCAACAAGGGCTTCGAGGGCGTGACCTACGACCGCCAGCACGACCGTCTGTACGCCATCAAGGAACGTGCCCCACGGCAGCTGTTCGAGGTAACCGGCCTGGTCGATGCCTTGAATGGCGGGCCCTTGCACCTCACCGTCAATGACCGGCGTCACTGGGTCAAGCGCAGTGTTTTCGCCACCGACCTGTCTGACGGCTACTATGACGCGCGCACGGGCCACCTGCTGCTGCTCAGCGACCAGGCGAAGAACATCAGCGAACTCGACAGCGATGGCCGCTTCGTCAGCATTCGCTCGCTGCGCGCCGCTATCGGTGGACTGGGCCGCGATGCACCGCAGCCCGAGGGCATCACCATGGACAATGCCGGCAATCTGTACGTGGTCAGCGAGCCGAATTTGTTCTACCGGTTCAGCAAGCCTTGAGCTTGATGCCTGTCAGTCAAGCGAACTGGGGCCGCCTTGCGGCCCATTGTCGACAAGCCACCCACCTTGTGGGAGCGGGTTCACCCGCGAGGAATTCCACGCGGTGCATGGCACCGGCTACGCCGGTGTTCGCGGCCGATCCCACAGGGATCTGGGCAAGCTGCCAGATTTTGCACAAGATACAGAGCCTGCGCTGTTTTCATCAATCCAACATCCACCCGGCATCGCCCTCCTCCAGCACTCCACCGTGATCCGTCCGGTCACCTTTACGCGCCACGGCCGCGCCTTCGATCAGGAAATGCTCAGCCCCACTTTCGATCACGGCGCCGCACGTGGTCCGATCCCCCACCCTGGCAACCGCCCTGCCATTGAAGGTGTACGTGGCACTGCCGCTTTCCACCTGGTTGGTGCCATGTAGCGGGCAGACATGTCGATGACCTACAAGTACGACAGGGTTCATTGAGCTTCTCCTTCTGATGGCCCAGTACGCGATTCACGGTCCATTTCCTGAGGCCAATCAACCTTCGGCGCCAGGCAGTGCATGTGGCTGAGGCCATCGTCATCGTTCCAGTCACGGGGTGGGTGCACGAATTTCGGCAGGGCTTCGGGGCCTTGCTGCATGAATAGCCGGGCGATAGCCCAGTAGGCTTCTCCGTGGTAGAGGTCGTGGGTGAATAACACGCGGTCGATGACTTCGTCGGTGTCCGGGTTGCGAACCGACAGCATGACGTTTTCGATCAGGCCACCGTAGCCGGGGGCGTAGACTCGGTAGACTTCGGCGGTTACGTCGTCCCAATTGTAGGCGACAGGTTTGACGCCCCAGTGTTTGCGGCTGAACAGGAAGAGGTAGTTGCATCTGAATTGATAAACATAGATCTTTCGACGCAAGCGATTAAAACGTATTGGTTCGTCTCGTGGAAGTGCCAAGTCTAGCCGAACAAATGAAAAGACGACCCATATGCAGATTAGAGGCCCGAGTATCAAGATTAGCTTCATAATCCAATCGAAGGCCTGACTGTAATCAATGAGACCCCAATACACTTGTACAGTTACAAAAAACAAGAACAGCAGCGTCGGAATGCCAAGCAAGGCCAATACACCTCGTAGACGGACTGTAGATCGAGGCAACTCCATGTATACATCATCAGCATGGTTTGGTGGCGGATTGATATCATTCAAATTCAAGAGAGATGTGGGTGCTTCGTGGGCGCTCGGTAGATCGTAGCGCCAGGCTGGCGCACGTCTCATTAACACTCTTGGCTCATGCGTCGTCATTTGCCCTCCGGTTACATACCTCAATATACGCACTTTCAATTTCTCGGTCCGGCCAGTACATTACCAGCAATGTTGCTGCGACAATGGAGTGCGCTCCAATTGTCGGCATGAGTTCTATAAGGCCTGAGATAGCCAATTGGGACCGGTCATTACCCTCCGAAAAAGAAGAGTACTTTTTATCAATATTAAAGTCGCTTTTATAGTCGGGCAGCCTAGGTGGAGAAAAGCCAGGGAAGCTGGCCGACTTGGAAAAGCCAGTTGAGCGACGTGCATGAAACTCATCCACAACCAGCGTCTCTCCTCCCGTGTAGTCCGGGAACTGGCCATCACCTAGACGATGGACTGTCAGGCACCACCGATATGCCGACATTCCGTCTTTGTACTGAGGTAGGATTATCTTGAATTTTATTTTTTGTTTCCGTTCAAGACCGGTCAACCCTCCGATCCTTGGAGTGGCCGGGTCGCTTACCAGATTCGATTCGAAGTGGAATTCTGCCTGTACACCTAGCGTGGCGGCGTTGAGCTCCGCAAATGCGATGTCTGCGTATTCCGGGCTTCTCCAGTGAATGACTGGCGTCTCATCTGCCTTTCCAAAACAGCACCGTCGGGCCCACCGTTCCAGAGCGGATGACTCATTCTCTTCAGCGCTTTTGCTAAGCGTATAGGCAGTCAACGCCAGCACTACAGCGAGGCCTACGGGTCCCCATACAGTGGAACTTAATGCTGTTCCAGCGACGGCAATGGCGCTGGCCCCGTAAAAACCTGCAGCCAACCAGTATCGTATCGCTGCTGCACCATCTCCTGCTGCCGATACACGTTTAGCAGCAGAAACTGCCTGTGCTGCCTCAACAAACCCGACGACAGCGCCTACTACAGCACCGATTTTTATCAAGGTCTCGCCTGTGGCAGTAGCACCTTTGGCCCATGGCATACCCTTATAGGCACTTGCCCGCAACATGAGCCCAACCAGTTCGATATGCCCTCCCAACACTCCCAAGTACGATCCTTGCAACGCCAACTTGGCCTCATACGCCTTGGGCCCAATCTCCGTTTCCGCCTTTTCCTGATTCCTGCCCAGGCTGTCCTGTTGCAAATACAACCCGCCTATCGCCAGCAGAACCTCCCAGCTGCCAGCAATCCCGCGCAACCCGGAAAAACCGGTTCTAACCAATCGGGCTGCCTGCTGCGTCGTGATCTTCATCCCCTGCAACAACCTGCGCGCATCGGTTTCCAGCGTCCCCGCCGCCACCGAGATATCCACCAGGGCAAGCTGCGCCGCGCTGCTCGCCTGGGTCACGCCCATGCTGACTTCCTTGAACAACCGCCCATGCACCTCCTCAGCCTTGCCTTCGACCCACACCGTCACACTGATCATAGTATTGGTGAGCCGTGGATCGAGCACGGCCAGGCTCATCAAGCCGTGCTGGATAATCGGCCGCACCTTGCGCATGGCCTTCATCGAGCCAAACTCGAAGTCATCGATATTGCGGCGCATCCGGTCCCGCGCCTCGGCGATCGACGCATTGGCCTTGTGCTGCAACTCCCGGAGGTGGGCACTTTGCAAGGCGTAGTACTCACCCAGCTTCATCTTCACTTCCAGTTCGATCAGGTGCACGCCGTTGTAGAGAAACTGCGTGGCGCTGTTCAGGTGCCGCACGGCCTTCTGAATGCCAGGCGACAGACATGGCGCCAGCCGCTGACTGGCCGCATTGAGCGCACCCTGCGTTTCAGCAATGGCCTGCTTGAGGGTGTTGCGCATGCGCAGGCCGGCGTCATCGCTGGCGATGATCTTGCTCAGCATGCCGTAGAGCTTGTCGCTGTCGTTCCAGTTGATCGCTTCTGTGGCGGAGAAACTGGGCAGCAGCCCGGCCAGCAATGACTGGTCGCGCATCAGCAAGGCGCGGTAGGGCGGGCTGTCCGGATCCTGCAGCCATTTCAACCAGAGCAGTTCGCTGGTGCCGGATGCGGGAACATGCGGTTCAAGGCGGAGGACGACAGCTTCCGTAACGCCGCCACCCAGGCACAGGGCCATGGTCTTGGCATAGGCCACCCCGGACTCACGATCGTTACCGTCGTAGTCGTACGCCTCGGCCACCTTGAACATGGGCGTATCGAACAAGGCAGCGTACGCCTTTGCATCCTTGTCGATGTAACGCTGAAACTCGCGCTCCTGCTGCTCATATTCAGCCTGGAACGCGGCCCGCTGCGGTTCGTGGTAGCGCTCTTCAAGCCGCTCGTCACTCTCCTGCTGCGCACGCTCGACCAATAGCTGCCGCTCGACTGCCGGGGCGGTGAACACCGGCGGCCCATCGCCCGTCATCGGTTCCAGCGACGGCACCTTCTGCGCCGCCCATTCCCTGTGCGTGGCACGAATGATCTGCAGGATCTGCGAGGTCTGCAGTTGATAGGCCCGCATCGGTTCTTCACGCCAGGCCTGACGCTTCAGTACCCAGTTCAGGCGCTGATGGTTGTACTCCTGAATCAGCCCGACGGTGTCGTCGAGCACCACCGCCAGCACGCCGTTTTCCAGCTTGTGCCGGTTGATCGCATTGATCAGATACCCACGCAGGGCGAACCGGCGCAACCAGCGGCTGTGGAAGCCATGCGCACTGTCGAAGGGGGCACAGCCATGCTGGGCATACTCGAACACCTGCTGGTCGACCCCAAGCTTATCGGGCGTCATGGCGATGCCTAGGAGTTCGGGATTGCTGCGTGCCTGAATCAGGTCCAGGCCCTCGAAGCGATGCGCAGGCGACGCGCCGCTCTTGTAGGCGTTCAGCACGCTCACCGGCCAAGGATCGCTGGAGAAGGCCAGCCAGGCGCTGGCGTACCTGCTGGTATCGATGTTGAGAAAGGCCGAAGGAATGTCGTGATCTGCGTTCACGCATTTTTCGGGCAGCGGCGAAGGCGGGCCGTCTGGCGGCTCATAAGGATTAAAGCGGCGCAGATGACCTTGCTCGCTGACGGCATAGGCGTGCCAGACCTGCTGGTCGAGCAGGACATACAGGTAGCCCCTGCGCAAAGTGCGCAAGCCGATCTTTGTCGAGATATGCCGGTTATCCGCCACGGTGGAGACACACCCGGGGCGGGTATCCGGCACCAGGGCGCGACGCAGCGGCAGGATCGGCAGGCCCTGGCGCTCGCAGGACATGCACTGGTCGTGCGGGAGCCCGGCTTCGGCGGCTGCGAGGGCAATACGTTGGCTGATGGTCATAAACGACTCTCGGATTTCGGCAGGCATTCGATCAGTTGGCGCCATTGCGCCTCGGAGTAGCGGGCAAGCAACGCGGCAAGAGGGGCCCGGCCTCTGGCTGCTGCGTCGATCATTTCGCCCACCGCAGGTACGGTATGCAGCCTGGGGTGAATGCACAGGTGATGGAGAGCGAAAACCACGATGTCCTCCATCTCGCTCAGGCCCAGCCTGCGCGCATCATCGACATGGTTCGAAGCACGCACCGCAGCAAACGGTGGAATCTGACACTGGTTGACGTTGTGCGAACCCGCCCGCAACACTCTCCAGGTAGCCAGTACACGTTCAATCAGCCCCACGTCATCCTGAATCCGCCGCGCAGGTGCCGGCAAAGGGTGTCTCTGCCCGCTCTGCCCTTTCAGGCTTGCCAACCTCCCACCGCTACTCAGGAACAACCAGTCACTGATCGGCCACCACGGGCCTTGTTCAAGCCGCTCGAACGTCGCCGCAAGCAACTCCAGACGGACTGGTTCGTAGACCGGGTAGCAGCCAAATTCCCGATTGGGATCGGGTAGCCGACACAAGACTGTGAGATGGGACGCGACAGTGGCCGAAGGTGCCTCACTGAACAGCCAGCCACATAGGTAACGCCGTTGCTGAAACAACGCCCTCTGCGCTGCTCGGGCGGTCAGCTCCAGCAGACAGCGACCGGGGACCGTTCCGGGCGAAGCCAGGCAGGCCAGTACGGGATGCAGTTGGGGTGCATGGGCCAGGTCGGCCCGGTGCACACGGGTAAAGGCATGCTCACCCAAGGCATTGCGCAGCGGGGCAAGCACGGCGTGGTCGCCATTGTGAGCAGTCGCAAGCGGATCTATCAGCACATGGCAGTACAAGTGCGCCCGATGGTGGCTTTCGATGAGCCTGACCAAGTCATCAGTGTCCATCAGACCTTGGCCTCGCACTTGTTGCTGGCGTCAGGGGTAAGCATGAGTGACTGGCTATTTCCAGCCCCTGACGCAGCCGCGCTGGTTGGCCCCAGCAGGTCGAGTTTCAGCCCATTGATGGTGATGCCCTGCTCATCCAGTACAATGCTACCGCCCACGGTTCTGAACTCGATCCGCTCACTGGCGCGCACCTGATAGGTCGTCGTACGTTGCTCCATGCCCTGCCCGACGGTGACCTTTTGCGCACCTTTGACGACAAGCTCGGCGTCCTTTCCGACAAAGACCTGGTGATTGGCCCCCGTTGATTCGCTACGGTCGTTGCCTACCTTCTCGATCAGGTCATGCTTGATGTCTACGCTGCAGGTTTGCCCGATGAGCTGGGTATGGTCACGCCCGGTTTCCTGGCGGAAGTCATTGCCGATATTCAAGTGCTCATCATTGCCGACCTGCTCGACACGATTACGCCCGATACGCGTGGTCTCATCATTACCGACTACATTGTTCTGGTCCCGCTGGGCATGGATGAACACTTCTTCCTTGCCCAGTTCGTCCTCGAAGCGCAGCTCGTTGAAGCCATCGCCCTTGTGGGTCTGGCTCTTGATGGTCATGCGAGTCTTGTGTTCGGGCAGGTCGTACGGCGGCAACTGGTTGCCGCAGTAGGTACGCCCGGTGATCATCGGCTAGTCGGGGTCGGCGTTGACGTACTGGATGATCACGTCCTGGCCGATGCGCGGAATGGCCATCGAGCCCCAGCTGCCGCCGGCCCAGCCTTGCGACACGCGCACCCAGCAGGAGCTGAATTCGTTGTTCTCGCTCTCCCGATCCCAGGGGAAGCTGACCTTGACCCGGCCCCACTCGTCGCAGTAGATCTCTTCCCCGGGCGGCCCGACGACGGTGGCCATGTGTGGGCCGTCGATGCGTGGCTTGGGCAACGGCGCCGGACGCCATTCGATCCGGCCGGGTACCAGCACGGCTTCCTGCGAGTAGCGCGTTCCTTGTTCGGCTCCGGCAGCTTCTTCTTGCAAGCTGGTGAATTGGCTGCCCTCGTGATGTATACGCATCACACGCCAATGTGCGTTGAGGTCTTTGCGCGGATGTTCGATGAGGGTGAAGCTCAGCCCCGGTTGCAGGCGGACATCGTCACCCTCGACTTCGGCAATATGGGCGTCATGGCGCAGGGCCGTTAGACGGGTGGCGGTGAAGGGTACACCGACCGCATCGCGCTTGTAGCGGCCGGGGTAATCGAAGCGCTCATAGTCCCGGGACTGATGGGTGATGCCACTGTCACCTGCGCGGTGTTCCTGCCGGTACTGCGGATTGGTGAAGGTGTAGTCCCGCTGCACCTGGCGTGCGGTGCGCACCTGTTCGCTGTAACGCAGGCGGCGCAGGCAAGGCCTGGCCTGGTCGCCACCGCTGTTGGCGCGGTACAGCACCTGGTCGGGGCCGATGTCACCTTCATCGAAGAAGACATCATCCTCGTCGTCGGCCTTGATCGCGCTCCGGCTGATCTGCCCCAGCGCCAACAGTCGGTCAGTGATGACCAGTTGGTGGTGTTTCGGCGTGTGCTCGAAGCGATAGACGAAACCCTCTTCACCAGCCAAGCGGGCGATGAAGTCGAGGTCCGTTTCACCGGCCTGTACGCAGAACTCGCGCACCTGATGCTCGCCCATACTCTTGATTTCGAAACGGGCAATGCCCTGGCGCTTGAGCATCAATTCGAGAATCTGCGGCACGGTTTTCTGCTGGAAGATGCGCCAGTTCGAACGCAAGCCGGCACGGGCCAGCACGGGCTCGACCAAGGCGCGGTAACGGGTGCGATAGAACCCCGTCTCACCCTGGCTGAAGCTGCTGACCAGGCCGTGCACATAGCGCAGGGGGCGCTCACCGCACCAGATCGTGAACAGCACCGGCTTGTCGAGCAACTGGCCGAAGTCGACATCGTCTTCGAAACTGATCAACTCCAGCTTCAACTGGAACGGTGTGCTGATGGCTTCGTCGAATTCGAACGAAACCACTTCGAACTCATGCTGGCCAGCCAGCGGCTGGAAGGTAAAACGCAAAGCGGATTGGCTAGGCATGTGGATTCCCCCTGCTACTGCTGCAAAATGCCGTTGAGCGATTCCAGAACCTCGGCGGTGATCAAGCTCAGGCGGTAGCTGTAGTAGCAGTAGGCGCAGACCATGGCGATAGCAGAGATCACCAACGGGCTCCACCAGGGCCATTCCCAGCGCCGCATGCGGTGTGGGCGATGGACGACGTTGGTATAGGGATCGCCCGGGAATTCCGGCGCGGGGCTGCGCAGTTCACGAATGACCCTGTGCATCCGCGAAATCAGGGCGTTGATGATTTCATCGCACTTTGGGTCTAGGGCGTACTTGCCCTTCAGGCCCAGGCAAAAGCAGAAGTACAGGAACTCCAGCACATCCTGGAATTCCTCGGGCGACTGCATCATCCGCTCCAGCAACAGGAAGATCTTCTCGCCACCGTGAGTTTCGTCATGGAAGATGCTGAGCAGTGGTTCTTGGCTCCAGCACGAATTGTTGCCCCAGGGTCGGCTCATCACGGCCTCGTCCAGATACAGGCACAAGGCATAGGAATAGACTTCGAGATGCGCAGTGGAATAACCGTGCTGCTGTATTTCCTCGCGGATGGCGCTGACCTGGGTCTGCAGGGTCTTGTGCACGTATTCGATGTTGGGCAAGTCATCCAGCGTGCGCAGGCGCATGACCAGGCCGAACAGCGGGTTTGCCGCGTCAAGCATCAGGTTGGCGAAGCCGCCGCGTAGCTGGAAGTCCGGGTCGGCCGGATAACCCTCATGACCTGCGCGCCTGCCCTGACCGGGCGGATAGGGTGAATCGGTGCCCTCCGGGACATCGAGCATGGCATGCAGGCTGTTTTCAGTTACGTCATGGGCAGTGTTGGCTGACTGGAATTTTCCAGGAGGCACAGCAGATGGGCCGGGCATGAAGAGGTCCTTGTCTTCCAGTAGACTGAAGACATGAACACTATCGGGGAATCAATTCTTCGAGGAGCTTGGGGCGTCCCAAAACGTTGTAGGAATTTTCTCCTTTTCTCCTTTTCTGGACGCCTCAGCAGTTGATCGGTTACCCCGAGTCCCAGCAATTGTCGCCGTGATGCCGGAATTCTGGGGCCGCTTTGCGGCCCTTTCGCGACGCAAGGCCGCTCCTGCAACGACTGCGCCAGCCCTCGTGTGGGCGGTGCAGCGCCGCAACCGTTCAATCAGCCAAACAACCTGGCCAGAAAACCCAGCTTCTTCTTGTACGAGCGCCGTGCTTCCAGCGCATCCTCCAGGCTCACCGCCAGGAACCGCGCCTGCTGGCTGGGCTGCATCTGCCCGATCAGGTCCAGGTCGGCGCTGATCACCGTGCCGATCATGGCGTAGCCGCCACCCGACACCGCATCACGGTGCAGGATGATCGGCTCCAGCCCCGCCGGTACCTGGATCGAACCGATCGGGTAGCAGCTGTCGACGATGTTCGACGGGTCCGAGCCGGCCCCGAACGGCTGCTCCCGCGGCTGAAAGCTCAAGGCACTGCCGCCCTTGTAGCGATAGCCAATACGGTCTGCCTCGGAACCGACCGTCCAGGCCTCGGTGAAAAAGCTCTGCGCCGCAGCCTTGGTCAGGCGGTGAAAATACAGCCCCGGCACCACCCGCAGCACCACCTCGCCACCCAGGGCCTGGCGCAAGGCCATCGGCAGGCTTGCACCGGCGCGGGTCTTGCCGCTGGCTACGCCGACCGGCAACAGGTCGCCCGCCATCAGCTTGCGCCCATGGAAGCCACCCAATGCACCCAGCGCATAGGTTGAGCGGCTGCCGAGCACCTCGGGTACATCGATACCACCGGCCACCGCCAGATACGCCCGGGCGCCTGCGGTAGGAAAGCCGAAACGCAACACCTGCCCGGCACGCACGGCAAATGCGGTGTCCGGGCGTTGCTCGCGGCCATCGAGCAAGGCTGGCATCTGCGCACCGCACACCGCCACCAGTGCATCCTGCTGAAACTCCAGCTCCGGCCCCACCAGCGCGCACTCCAGGCCCGCGGCGCCGGCCGGGTTGCCCACCAGGTGGTTGGCCGCCCTCAGGGCGTACTGATCGAGAGCGCCGGACGGCGGGATGCCCAGGTGGTAGTAGCCTTCGCGGCCCAGGTCCTGCACCGAGGTAGCCAGGCCGGGTTTGAGTACCTTGATCATGCCAGCACCTCTTGCAGGGTCCGTGGATAGCCGACCGGGTCGGCGAGGAACGCGTCCAGGGAGAATTCCACCGGGCGAATGCGCAGGTCGAAACGGCCTTCTTCTACATCCGCCACCGTCTGGTCGTAAGTACGGCGATCGATGGGCTTGAACTGCACGATGTCTCCCGGGCGGAATAACACCATATGCTCCTTCAGGTAGTTCAGTGTCTGCTGCGGGTCGTAGATCGGCGCCGGGGTCACGCCGAACATCTGGTAGCCGCCGGCCCCGCGCACGGAATAGATACACCCGAAGCAGCCGCCATGGCCGAGGGTGAGTTTGGGAGTGTCCGTACGCGGGCGCAGGTACTTGGGCACCTGCAGTTGCCGCTCGCGCTCGACCATCTGGAACATGAACGGCAGGCCAGCGACGAAGCCCACCATCGACACGAACCACGGTGCGCCGCTGTGTGCGGCAATGAATGCCTCGACATCGGCCAGGCCGTTGACCCGCGCGGCGTACTCCAGGTCGGTGCTGCCCGGGTCCTGGTGGCGGTCACGAAAACGCATCAGCGTTTCATGGGTCCAGGGGTCGTTGTACAGCACCGGAATCTCGATGATCCGCGTCTGCAACGAGCGCTCGGCCACCGCCTGCGCTTCAGCACCGCGCACCGCTGCCAGCAGCGCCTGCGGTGCGATACGGTCCGGGTCGAAGCGGATCTGGAACGAGGCGTTGGCCAGGCACACATCCAGCACGCCATCCAGGGCCAGCCGTTCCACCGCACGGGTGACGGCCATACCCTTGAAAAAAGCCTCCAGCGACATGCTCTCGCTGACTTCGGCAAACAGGTGCTCGTCGGCGCCAAAGCTGTAGCGGATCGGGGTTGTAGCAAGCGGTTCGGCCATGACTGTTCCTTTTCTTGGAGTCTTTATAGAAAGGCAGGCGAAAGCAAACTGCACAGGCTCAGCGTGGCGCGCGTACCACGATACCGGCAGCGTCCAGCGCCTTGCGCGTGGCCTCCACCAGGTCGAGCGCACTTGGGGTATCACTGTGCAGGCAGATGGAATCGAACGCGATGGCCAGGTCCTGCCCCTCGACCGTGCGCACCACGCCTTGCTGGCAAGCCCGCAACACCCGCTCAGCAACGGCCCTGGGCTCGTAGCCCCGCACATTGCGGGTAAACACGATCGACCCGCTCAGGTCGTACTCGCGGTCGGCGTAGAACTCGCGAATCACCGGCTGGCCCAGTGCCTGGGCAATGCGGCAGATCACCGAACCCGGCATGCAGTACAGCAGCAGCTCCGGCTCGATCACCCGCAGGTTTTCCACCAGCAGCCGCGCGGCTTCTTCGTCACGTGCCAGATGCATGTACAGCGCACCGTGCGGTTTGATGTGCTGCAGGCGCACGCCTTGGGCGCGGGCAATTTCACGCAGTGCGCCGAGCTGGTAGAGCATGTCGTCGACCAGTTCCTGGGCCGGGGCATTAATGTGCCGGCGGCCGAAGCCGACCAGGTCGCGGAACCCAGGGTGCGCCCCCACAGCAACGCCTAGGGCCTTGGCCCGCTCGACGGTGCGGCGCATGGTGCCGGGGTCACCGGCATGGAAGCCGGTGGCAATGTTGGCCGAGCTGATGTAGCCCATCAGCTCGTTGTCGACGCCGTCGCCAATGGTCCACGGGCCAAAGCCCTCCCCCATGTCCGAGTTGAAATCCACCACCTGCATGACTGTCTCTCCTGGCGTTTGTGACTGCATGCAAGCCACGTTAGATTCTCCGCACCCCCTTGGGAAGATTTATAAACAGATAGGGTGTCTTCGGAAAATCAGATACCCAGGGAGCCTACCGTGTCACTGACCCTGCGCCAGGTCCGCTACTTCGTCGCCACCGCCGAGATCGGCCAGATTTCCCAGGCGGCGATCCACCTGAACATTTCCCAGTCTGCCGTGACCACGGCGATCAAGGAGCTGGAGGCGATGCTCGGCGTGATGCTGTTCCAGCGCTCGGTCCAGGGCATGAGCCTGACCGAGGCCGGTCGGCACTTCCTGAACCGCGCCTACGTGATCCTGCGCAGCGTGGACGATGCGCTTAACAGCCCGCTGCCGGATGTGCGCGCCAGCGGCCTGCTGCGCCTGGCAGCAAGCTATACGGTGATCGGCTACTTCCTGCCGCATCACCTGCAACGCCTGGAACACTGGCACCCGGACGTGACCCTGGAACTTTACGAACAAGAGCGCAGCGCCATCGAGCAAGGCCTGCTGGAGGGGCGTTTCGACATGGCGGTGGTGCTCACCGCCAACCTCACCCACCCGGACATCGTCTCGGAAACCCTGTTCAACTCCGAACGCCGCCTGTGGCTGCCCGGCCACCATCCGCTGTGCGAGCGCTCGGCGGTAAGCCTGGCCGATGTGGCTTGCGAGCCGTTCATCCTGCTGACCGTGGATGAAGCCGAGCAAAGCGCCATGCGCTATTGGGAACAGGCCGGGCAGCGGCCGAAAGTGCGGGTGCGGACCAGTTCGGTGGAAGCCGTGCGCAGTATGGTCGCCAATGGCAGCGGTGTGGCGATCCTGTCGGACCTGGTGCACCGCCCGTGGTCACTGGAAGGCAAGCGTATCGAGACGGTGACCATCAGCGACCCGGTGACGCCGATGAGCGTGGGGTTGGCCTGGCACCGGGAACGGGCGTTCAGCCCGGCGATGCAGGCCGTGCGCAACTACTTCCATGATGCATTTCTGGCGCCGCAGCAGTTGTCGGCACGGCGCTGACCAGTTTTTTGCCGGCCCGGCCTCTTCGCGGGCATGCCCGCTCCCACAGGGGCCGCGTGGCTTTCAAGTATCCAGACCAAGGCCGGCTTGCTTTTACCGCTCCACGGGCATAGCGTTCGGGAGTTTTCTTTACTGTGCCCAGGAGCAACTCCATGTACACCGGCATCGTCCAGGCCGTCCGCCCTCTGCTTGATGTGACCACCTACCCGGGCCACAACCAGTTCACCATCGACCTCACCCCGGAACTGCTCGACGAGCTGAAGATTGGCGCCAGCGTCAGTGTCGAGGGCACCTGCCTGTCGGTCACCGAAATCGATGGCACCCGGGTCAGGTTCGACGCCATGGCTGCCACCCTCGAACGCACCAACCTGCGCCACTTCCAGGCCGGCCAAGGCGTCAACATCGAGCGCTCGGCGAAGATGAACGCCGAGGTCGGTGGCCACCTGATGGCTGGCCACATCGCCACCACCGCCGAAATCGTCGAGCTGTCGATCAAGGAAACCGGCGCCTTCATCAAGTTCCGCATGCCACCGGAATGGGGCAAGTACGTGTTCCCGCGCGGTTTCATCGGGGTCAACGGCTGCAGCCTGACCGTCGCCGATGTCGAGGACAACCTGATCACCATCAACCTGATCCCGGAAACCCTGCGCCAGACTACCTTCGCCAGCTACAAGGCCGGCGAGCTGCTCAACATCGAAGTGGACCACCAGACCATGGTCCTGGTCGATGTCGTAGAGCGCACCATCAAAGGCACCCTGGCCCGCGAAAAACTGCTGCCCTGAGACCCGCACATGCTGCCTACCGTCCTCCCCGCACGCACAGCCAAACGGCTGCGCCTGCAAATTCTGCGTGGTCGTGTCGGCCTTGGCCTGGTCGCCGGCCTGTCGGTGCTGGCCGGCATGACCGATGCCATCGGCCTGCTGGCGCTGGGTGACTTCGTGTCGTTCATGAGTGGCAACACCACGCGCCTGGCCGTCGCCATCAGCGAGGCGGACCTGGCCCTGGTGCTGCGCCTGAGTGGTGCGGTGCTGGGCTTCGTCGTCGGCAACGCCCTGGGCGTGCTGCTGGCGCGCGGTTTCCGCCGTCGGGCCTGGCCGGTGCTGCTGGTGGTCGCCGCCCTGCTGGCCTTTGCAGCCGCATGGCCCCTGGCAGCGACCTTTCCCGCGCTGCTCGCTGCCACGCTGGCCATGGGCATGATCAATGCCGTGGTCGAACAGGTGAACGGCCTGCCCATCGGTCTGACCTACGTCACCGGCGCCCTGTCGCGCTTCGGGCGTGGCCTGGGGCGCTGGCTGCTGGGTGAGCGGCGCAATGGCTGGCGGGTGCAACTGGTGCCCTGGGCCGGCATGCTGCTGGGTGCCGCGCTGGGAGCCTGGCTGCAACACCACCTGGGCCTGCTGGCACTGACCGGCAGCTGTGCACTGGCGTGTGTACTGGCCATGGTGTCGCGGTTCATTCCAGGCGCCTGGCAACGCGGTTACATGCCGCGCTGATCACCTGTGCGGCTTGCCGGCGATGCGCCGCGAAAGCGGCGCGCGCTGAAATCAGATGCCTTCGCGGGCCAGGTCCATGGCGAAGTAGGTCAGGATCAGGTCGGCACCGGCACGCTTGATCGCGCCAATGCTTTCACGCACCACCCGGCCTTCATCGATGGCGCCAGCCAGGCCGCCGAACTTGATCATCGCGTACTCGCCGCTCACCTGGTACGCCGCCAGCGGCAGGCGCGATGCTGCGCGGATATCGGCGATCACGTCGAGGTAGGCACCGGCCGGCTTGACCATCAGCACATCCGCCCCTTCCTGCTCGTCGAGCAGCGATTCACGCACGGCTTCACGGCGGTTCATCGGGTTCATCTGGTAGCTCTTGCGATCGCCCTTCAGCGCGGTCCCACCGGCTTCACGGAACGGGCCATACAGCGACGAGGCGAACTTGGTGGAATAGGCCATGATCGCGGTATCGTGGAAACCGGCACCGTCCAGCGCGCTGCGGATGGCCTGGACCTGGCCGTCCATCGCCGCCGACGGGGCAATGAAGTCGGCACCGGCGGCAGCAGCGATGACCGCCTGCTTGCCCAGGTTGGCCAGGGTGGCGTCGTTGTCCACACCATGGTCGTGCAGCACACCGCAGTGGCCATGGCTGGTGTATTCGCAGAAACAGGTATCGGACATCACCACCATTTCCGGCACGGTGTCCTTGCAGATGCGCGACATGCGCGCGACCAGGCCGTTTTCGTTCCAGGTGTCGCTGCCAACAGCGTCCAGGTTGTGCGAAACGCCAAAGGTCATTACCGACTTGATACCGGCGCGGGCGTAGCGCTCGATTTCCTGGGCCAGCAGCTTCTCGGGGATGCGGTTGACACCCGGCATGCTGGTGATCGGCACGAAGTCATCGATGCCCTCTTCGACGAAGATCGGCAGGATCAGGTCTTCAAGGCGGAATTCGGTTTCCTGGAAGATCGTGCGCAGGGACTCGTTCTGGCGCAGGCGGCGTGGACGAACGGACGGGAATTGGTTGGACATGACAGCTCCAGGGAATTTGAACGGCGTATACCTTATGCCTGTCGCGCGCCAGTGAAAAGGCCAGATAACGAGATATTGTCTTGCGTCAAAGGCAATGGCCGCATTTTTCCTGTACCGGCCTCTTCGCGGGTAAACCCGCTCCCACAAGTACAGCGCGATTCCTGTGGGAGCGGGTTTACCCGCGAAGAGGCCAGTGCAGGCAATCTATTACTGAAGCCAGGGCGGCGCAGGCTCCTCTGCCCTGGCCAACCCATGCTCGGCCTCGGCCCGCGCCGCACGCCGGCGCGCATCATCCAGCCGGGCCGCATCGATCTCGCGCATCACGCCAGACACATCGGCGGCATGCTCGTCTTCCTCGAACAGCCCCGTCAGCAGGCTGTCCGGGCGCAACTCGCCCGCCTCGTACAGGGCCCACATTTCCTGCGCATAGCGGGTGCTTTTCAGCTCCGGTGCAAAGCGCCCGAAATAATGGGCCATGTTGGCCACATCACGCTGCAGCATGCTGAAGGCATGGTTGTTGGCCGCTGCATCCACCGCCTGCGGCAGGTCGATGATCACCGGCCCGTCCGGGCCAAGCAGCACGTTGAACTCCGACAGGTCGCCATGCACCAGCCCGGCACACAGCATCAGTACGATCTGGTGAATGACGAAGGCATGGAACGCCCGGGCCTCCTCGGCGTCGAGGTGCACGTCGTTCAGGCGTGGGGCCGCGTCACCGTCGGCATCGGTCACCAACTCCATCAACAGCACGCCGTCCTGGAAGTCGTAAGGCTTTGGAACCCGCACGCCAGCGCCGGCCAGGCGGAACAGCGCCGCCACTTCAGCGTTCTGCCAAGCGTCTTCGGCTTCCTTACGGCCGTATTTGCTGCCCTTGGCCATGGCCCGGGCCTGACGGCTGTTGCGCACCTTGCGGCCCTCCTGGTACTCGGCGGCCTGGCGGAAACTGCGCTTGTTGGCTTCTTTATAGACCTTGGCGCAGCGCACCTGGCTGCCGCAGCGCACCACATACACGGCAGCTTCCTTGCCACTCATCAACGGCCGCAGTACTTCATCGACCAGGCCGTCCTGGATCAGGGGTTCAATTCTTTTCGGTGTCTTCATCAGGCTGCGTTCGGGGTCCTGGCTGTGTTGGCGGACATCCTCTCACAGCCTGATGCGACTTGCTCGTCTGTCTTCAGGGCTCAGGCGCCCTGCCCTACACTGCCAACCGCCACCTCGCGCGCCCGACGCCGTGTCACCAGAAGGCCCGAACACACCACCAGCACGGCCAGCACCATGGTCGATACCACTTCCAGACGGTGGTCCGGGCGGAACAGCATCAGCACCAGCACGCCGCTGATGAACAGAATCACTCCCCAGGTCAGCCACGGGAACAGCCACATGCGGTAGCCCAACGTCTTGCCCTGCGCGTTCAGGCGCTGGCGCAGGCGCAGCTGGGAAACGGCGATCACCAGGTACACCAGCAGGGCAATGGCGCCGGAGCTTGCCATGAGGAAGCCGAACACCTTGGCCGGTACCAGGTAATTGGCGATCACCGCCAGGAATGCCGCGCCGGTAGACAGCAGCACCGCCACCACCGGCGTGCCACTGCGGCTGGTCACCTGGGCGCAGGCAGGGGCGTCACCGCGGCGGCTCAGCGAATAGACCATGCGCGAGGCGGTGTACAGCGACGAGTTCAGGCAGCTGGTCACCGACGTCAGCACCACGACGTCGATGATGGCCTTGGCATTCGGCACACCGAGGATGTCCAGCACCGTGACATAGGAGCCTTCGCTGGCCAGGCGCGGGTCGGTCCACGGCACCAGCGCGATGACGATGAAGATCGACAGGATATAGAACAGGGTGATCCGCCAGATCACCGAGTTGGTGGCCTTGGAAATATGCTTGCCTGCTTCGTCGGATTCGGCCGCGGCAATGGTCACCACCTCGGCCCCGAGGAACGAGAACATGGTAATCAGCATGGCGCTCAGCACCGCACCAAAACCGTTGGGCATAAAGCCGCCGCTATCCCACAGGCGCGACACGCCGCTGACAGCGGAGCCTGGCAGCAGGCCGAAGATGGCGCACACACCCAGCGCGATGAAGCTGACGATGGCCACCACCTTCACCAACGCCAGCCAGAACTCGAACTCACCGTAGTTCTTCACGCTGAACAGGTTGGTGGCGGTCAGCAACAGGGTAATCACCAACGACAATACCCAGATCTCCAGTTGCGGGACCCAGGAATTGATGATGGTGGCAGCGATGTTGGCCTCGATGGGAATGATCAGTACCCAGAACCACCAGTACAGCCAGCCGATGGTGTAGCCGGCCCACTTGCCAATGGCGAGGTCGGCATAGGTAGAGAACGAACCGGTGTCCGGCGAGGCAACGGCCATTTCAGCCAGCATGCGCATTACCAGCACCACCAGTGCGCCGGCCAGGATATAGGCAAGGATGGTGGCGGGCCCAGCTTCGGCAATCGCACGGCCGGAGCCGACGAACAGGCCGGCGCCGATCACGCCGGCAATGGACAGCATGGTGACATGCCGTGATTTCAATCCATGACTCAAATTGTTCTTGTGGGTTTGCATGGCGCTACCTTGTTGTTTTTGTCATGCCCACGCAGGGGCCGCCGGCTTGCACGTCACCGACGCAGGCGCGAAAAAGCCCGCCCTGCCCTAGATGGTGAGTAGGGCAGTACGGGTTGAGTAAAACGAAACCGCAGAACGTATTACGGGTACGTCAGCCGGCAGCCCGCTGACCGGGCGCCAGGTCGGCTTTGGGGAAACCGCCGCCCTGGCGGCCGACCTGTTCACATACCTTGTCGACGATGTAGGCGCCGATCGGGATGGCGGAGGTGGCGGCCGGCGACGGCGCGTTGCACACGTTGACGCTGCGCGCGGTGTTGACGAACAGGAAGTCATCGATCAGCTTGCCGTCACGCGACACGGCCTGGGCACGCACGCCGGCCGGGTAAGGCGTAAGGTCGGCCTTGGTGATGCTCGGGCAGTACTTCTGTACCTGCTTGAGGTAGCCGCCCTTGAACAGCGAGTTCTTCATCTCGATCAGGCCCGGGCGGAAGTTCTTCGCCAGCACCTTGAGGATGCCGGGGGTGGTCAGGGTCTGGAACAGGTCGCCGGGGCTGACGTCGCTCTTGCGGTAACCCTCGCGCTTCATCGCCAGTACTGCGTTGGGGCCAACCGTGACGGTGCCATCGATCATGCGTGTCAGGTGCACGCCCAGAAACGGCATGGACGGGTCGGGAATCGGGTAGATCAGGTGGTTGACGATCTGGTTGTGCTGCTTGGGTAGCAGGTAGTACTCGCCGCGGAACGGGCAGATGACGAACTCGGTACGCAAGCCGAGCATGCTCACCACGCGGTCGGCCATCAGGCCCGAGCAGGTCACCAGGAAACGGCTGCGGAATTCGTCCCCCTGCGTGCGTACGATCACTTCGCTGGCCAGTTCCTGCAGGCCGACCACCTCGGCGCCATAGCGGATTTCGCCGCCGGCGCGCTGGAACTCGGCGCCCATGGCCGCAGTCACCTCCGCGTAATTGACGATGCCACTGGACGGCACGAAGATGCCGCCCATGCCGACGATATTGGGCTCGCGCTCGCGCAACTCGGCCGCCGACAACCAGTAACGCTCCAGGCCATTGGCCGCGGTACGCTCCCACAGCGCCTTCATGCGCTGCATTTCCAGGTCGTTGGTGGCCACCAGCAGCTTGCCGCACTCATCGAAGCGGATACCGTGCTGGGTGCAGAAGGACTTGGTGGCCTTGTTGCCTTCCAGGCAGAAGCGCGCCTTGAGGCTGCCGGGGGTGTAATACACGCCGGCGTGGATCACGCCGCTGTTGTGCCCGGTCTGGTGGCGGGCCGGGCCGGACTCTTTTTCCAGCAGGAGAATCTTCGCGTCCGGGTAGACCTTGACCAGGTGCATGGCCGTGGACATACCCACAATGCCACCGCCAATGATGATGAAATCGTACATAGCCTTACCTCACACGCAGGCATTGCCTGACTGGCTCACCAAGGCCCGAAAGGGCCCTGGTGGCATCGTTTTATGCAAAGACGCGTGGGCAGGCACCCGCCCCGCGTCCTGTCATTATTGCCCACGCTGGTACAGCGGTTTGGGGAAGGCTACGTAGCCGCGCTGGCGCATCAGCTCGCGGCGCAGGCCTTCGTGCGGCGTAAAGCGGTCGCGGCCATGCAGCCAGAACAGGTTGTTTATCAGCAGGAAGCTACCCACGCCCACCGGTACCGACAGCTTCTTCTCGCTGCCTTCCAGCGATTCGGACAAGGCGCTCAGCCAGATGCCCTCTTCGTAGTTCTCCGGCTGCACGAACTGGTCGATGTAGCGCATGGTCGGGCGACCTTCGGCATCGGTGTCGAATACCGAGTGGAACACGTCCTCGAACACCTTCTTGCTCGGCGGTGCGGTCCAGCGCATTTCGCGACGGGCCAGCGGGTGGCGGAAGAACTCGTCGCACTGCTCCCAGTCGTCCAGGTGCAGCAACAGTGAGTTGCCGCCTTCCATGTTCTTTTCGTCGATCTTCAGCATCAGCACATAGTCGGTGATCTGGTTGACGAAGGTGCCGTCGTTGTGCAGCTCCATGACCCGGTGCGGCTGGCGCAGGTAGCTGTCGGAGTTGTCGCTGTTGACCACCACGAAGCGGGCATAGAACTGGCCGCTCATCGCGTCGTAGTTGGAGCGGCCGATCAGGTGTGCGCAGGCGGTGGTGAACTTGACCATGTCCTCGGCCTGGCTCACGTCATCCAGGCCGACCGGGGTGATCAGCATCCCGCCGCTGGCGCGATTGAGGATGGTATTGAGCAGCACCGGCCGCAGGGTGCCGTGGCACAACTCGTCGAGAATCTCGCCAACCCGGAAACGCAGGAACGACTTGTACTCCAGCGCCTGCACCGGCCACTGGGCAACGGCCTGGACGAACGCTTCGACCGTTTCGCGGGCAAAGGTCAGTTCAAGCAGGCGCGGCGACTGTTTCGAGGGGGCGATGGTGTAACCACGCGGTTCGAGCGGCAGTGGCATCACAAGTTCGTCGATCTGCGTAAAAGCGTTCATGGCAGTGTCCTGGCAAAAAAAGTGGGTGGCGCCGTCCGGTCATGAGCTGGATCAGTGCGGGCGAGATAAAAATATCGTCACAAACTTAAAATGTCTACATTTTTGTTATTCGGCGACGAAAAGCATTTTTGTCCATTGTTTTTCGCCAGCGAGCGCTTTCGGTATGATCGGCAAAACCGTTTGAGGAACAGGACTTTGGAAGCGCTCGCCCCCCGACAAAACTCAGCATTCAGCGGGTATGAGAGGCTCAAGAAGGACATTATCCGCGGCGTGTTCAAGCCCGGAGAAAAGCTGTTGATGAGCACTCTGAAGGAACGCTATGACCTGGGCGTGGGCCCGCTGCGCGAAGCGCTGTCGCAGCTGGTGGCCGAGCACCTGGTGAACGCGATCAGCCAGAAGGGCTACCGCGTGGCGCCCATGTCGCTGGACGAGATGAACGACATCTACGATGCCCGCGCCAACCTGGAGGCGATGATCATCACCCTGGCCATCGAGCGTGGCGACGACGCCTGGGAGGCGTCGGTACTGGCCCACTCGCATACCCTGGCCAAGGTGGTGGAAGTGAAGACCCGCGAGCAGCGCCTGGATGTGTGGGACGAACGGCACAAGGCGTTCCACACGGCCATTGCCTCGGGCTGCGGCTCCAAGCACCTGCTGCAGGCGCGCACCTATCTGTTCGACCAGGCCGAGCGCTACCGCCACCTGTGGCTGACCCAGACGGTGTTTTCCGAACAGGCCCTGGAGCTCAAGCGCCAGGAGCATGCTGCACTGGTTGAAGTGATTCTGGCCCGTGACGCCAAGCGCGCCAGTGCCATGATGCGTTCGCACCTGATGACTCCGGTGCCGATCATTGCGCAGATCATGCATGCTGAAGGGATTGGCGCACGCTGAGACACCACGGTGCCTGCTTCGCGGGTAAACCCGCTCCCACAGGGATGTCACCGCTCTTGGGGGCGACGCTGCACCTGTGGGAGCGGGTTTACCCGCGAAGAGGCCAGTGCAGGCAAAAGACGCCAGATGAATTTTTCTTAAATCGCCGTTTGGCTATTCTTTGGCACAATCAAGTTTCCATTAGATGCCTGGGAACCAGCATGCCTCGCGTACTGACCATCGAAGACGACGCCGTCACCGGCCAGGAAATCGTCGCCGAACTTACCAGCCACGGCCTGGAGGTGGATTGGGCCGACAATGGCCGTGAAGGCTTGGCCAAGGCCATTGCCGGCGGCTACGACCTGATCACCCTTGACCGCATGCTGCCCGAGGTGGACGGGCTGACCATCGTTACCACCCTGCGCAGCCTCAAGATCGCCACACCGATCCTGATGATCAGCGCCCTCTCCGATGTCGACGAGCGGGTACGCGGCCTGCGTGCCGGGGGTGACGACTACCTGACCAAACCGTTCGCCTCCGACGAGATGGCTGCGCGGGTCGAAGTACTGCTGCGCCGCAACAGCGTACCCATGACCCAGACCCGCCTGCAGGTCGCCGACCTGCAACTGGACCTGATCAGCCACGAAGCCCGCCGCGGCGAACAAACCCTCAACCTGCTGCCCACCGAGTACAAGCTGCTGGAATACCTGATGCGCCATAGCGGCCAGGTGATCACGCGGATGATGATTTTCGAGGAAGTCTGGGGCTACCACTTCGACCCGGGCACCAACCTGATCGACGTGCACATCGGCCGCCTGCGCAAGAAAATCGACTCACCCGGCCAGTCGCCGCTGATCCGTACGGTACGGGGCTCGGGCTATGCCATTGCTGAACCCGTCTAAGGGCTGGAGCTCCTCGACCAGCCGCCTGCTGGCGCTGTACAGCTTTCTGTTCGTGGCCTGGAGCAGCGTCCTCATGGGGGTGCTGTACTTCGAGGTATCCAGCTACCTGAACAAACTCACCCGCCATTCCATGCTGCAGCGCCAACACCTGTTCGCTCACATGAGCGGCAAACAGCTGGACGACGCCCTGGTCGCCAGCCAGGCCTTCGAAGAACGCAGCTTCGACGCCTATGGCCTGTTCGACAGCCAGCTCAACCCGATCGGCGGGCGCATTCGCGCCATCCCGCCAGAACTGGGGCTGGACGGCAAGGTTCACGAGCTTAACCGCTGCCTGGACGCCGACGACCCGCACATGCCGCGCGACAGCTGCGACGCGGTGGCGATCAAGGTGCAGGATGGCCGCTGGCTGGTGCTGGTGCGTGACAACGGCTCGCTGTTCGTGGTCACCCGGATCATCCTGCATGCCCTGCTCTGGGGGATCTCGCTGACCCTGATCCCGGGCTTTGCCGGCTGGTATCTGCTAAGGCGACGGCCGCTCAAGCGCATCCGCGCGATCCAGGCCCAGGCCGAACTGATCGTCGCCGGTGACCTTACCCACCGCCTGCCGCTGTCGGCCCGACGTGACGAGCTGGACATGCTGGCGGCCATCGTCAACGCCATGCTCGACCGCATCGAGCGGCTGATGCACGAGGTCAAGGGCGTGTGCGACAACATTGCCCATGACCTGCGCACCCCGCTCACGCGCCTGCGCGCGCAGCTGTACCGCATTCGCCAGCAAAGTGACGTCGACTCCACCCAGGCCGAGGCACTGGACCTGGCGATCGGCGAAACCGACACCCTGATGGCGCGTTTTCGCGGTTTGTTACGCATCAGCGAACTGGAAGACCGCCAGCGGCGGGCCGGTTTCGTCCAACTTGACCCGCATGAACTGCTGGTGGAGTTGCACGACTTTTACCTGCCGTTGGCCGAAGATGGCGGCATTCGCCTGGAATTGCGACAACCCGATGAGCTGCCGGCATTGCACGGTGACCGCGAGCTGCTGTTCGAGGCGCTGGCCAACCTGATGGGTAACGGCATCAAGTTCACGCCCGAGGGTGGACTGGTGCGAATTACTGCCACGCAGGATGACAAGGGCCTGCACCTGGCCATCGAGGACAGCGGGCCGGGTATTCCGGAAGAGGAACGGGCGGCAGTGCTGAAGCGCTTCTACCGTAGCGATGAAGGCCACCGCCATGCGGGGTTCGGGCTGGGGCTGTCGATCGTGGCGGCGATCGTCGACCTGCATGGGTTCGGGCTGGAGGTTGGCGAGAGCCAACTGGGTGGAGCGAAGCTGGTATTGCATTGCCCATTGACCGGGCTACCTAAATAAAAGCCGGGCCGCTCTGCGGCCCTTCGCGGGCTTGCCCGAGAAGGGCTGCAAAGCAGCCCCAACAAAGCGGATCAGTCAGCCAGACGCCAGGTAGTCCCACCCTTGCCGTCTTCCAGCACCACACCCATGGCGGTCAGCTGGTCGCGAATGCGGTCGGACTCGGCCCAGTTCTTGTCCGCACGCGCCTGCAGGCGCGCCTGGATCAAGCCCTCGACCTCAGCTGCATCCACCTTGCCTTCGGCACCGGCACGCAAGAAGTCATCGGCTTCCAGCTGCAGCACACCCAGCACATCACCCAGCTCGCGCAGGCGACCGGCCAGGCCGGCAGCGGCCTCCACATCGCTGTCGCGCAGGCGGTTGATCTCGCGCACCAGGTCGAACAGCACGGCGCAGGCTTCGGGGGTGCCGAAGTCGTCATTCATGGCCACGCTGAAGCGCTCGACAAACGCTTCGCCACCCTTGGCCGCCACCCGTGGCAAGCCGCGCAAGGCGTGGTAGAAACGCTCCAGTGCGCCCTTGGCATCACGCAGGCTGTCTTCCGAGTAGTTGATCGCGCTGCGGTAGTGGCTGGCCACCAGCAGGTAGCGCACCACTTCCGGGTGATACTTCTCGAGCACGTCGCGGATGGTGAAGAAGTTGTTCAACGACTTGGACATCTTCTCGCCATTGATACGGATCATGCCGCAGTGCATCCAGGCATTGGCGTACTGCTTGCCGGTGGCCGCCTCGCTCTGGGCAATCTCGTTCTCGTGGTGCGGGAACTCCAGGTCGCTGCCGCCACCGTGGATGTCGAAGCTTTCACCCAGGCAGCAGGTGGACATCACCGAACACTCGATGTGCCAGCCCGGACGCCCCGGGCCCCATGGCGATTCCCAGCTCGGCTCGCCCGGCTTGACACCCTTCCACAGCACGAAGTCCAGCGGGTCCTGCTTGGCTTCATCGACCTCGATACGGGCACCGATGCGCAGGTCTTCGATCTTCTTGCGCGACAGCTTGCCGTAGCCGACGAACTTGCCGACGCGGTAGTACACGTCACCATTGCCGGGGGCATAGGCGTAACCCTTGTCGATCAAGGTCTGGATCATTGCGTGCATGCCGGCGATATGGTCGGTGGCACGCGGTTCCTGGTCCGGCGGCAGGATGTTCAGACGGCGCTCGTCTTCGTGCATCGCGTCGATCATGCGGGCGGTCAGCGCGTCGAAGCTTTCGCCGTTCTCGTTGGCCCGGTTGATGATCTTGTCATCGATGTCGGTGATGTTGCGCACGTAGGTCAGCTCATAGCCGCTCTTGCGCAGCCAGCGGGTGACCAGGTCGAAGGCCACCATACTGCGGCCATGGCCCAGGTGGCAGTAGTCGTACACGGTCATGCCGCACACGTACATGCGCACCTTGTTGCCATCCAGCGGCTTGAAGACTTCCTTCGCTTTGCTCAGCGTGTTGTAGATGGTAAGCACGGCGGTTCCTCAGCTACCCCAGGAGTCACGCAGGGTGACAGTGCGGTTGAACACCGGGCGACCCGGCTGGCTGTCTTTCAGGTCGGCGCAGAAGTAGCCTTCGCGTTCGAACTGGAAGCGGTCCTCGGGCTGCGCCTGGGCCAGCGACGGCTCGGCACGGCAGCCGCTGAGCACTTGCAGCGAGCCTGGGTTGATGTTGTCCAGGAAGCTGCCGCCCTCCTCGGTCTTTTCCGGGTTCGGCGAGCGGAACAGCCGGTCGTACAGGCGCACTTCGCACTCGACACTGCCCTCGGCCGGCACCCAGTGGATCACGCCCTTGACCTTGCGGCCTTCCGGGTTCTTGCCCAGGGTGTCCGGGTCGTACGAGCAGCGCAGCTCGACGATGTTGCCGTCGGCATCCTTGATCGCCTCGTCGGCGCGGATCACGTAGCTGCCGCGCAGGCGCACTTCCCCGGTCGGCTCCAGGCGCTTGTAGCCCTTCGGCGGCTCTTCCATGAAGTCGTCGCGGTCGATGTACAGCTCACGGGAGAACGGCAGTACGCGCACGCCCATGTCCTCCTTCGGGTGGCGCGGCAGCTCGAGCTGCTCGACCTGGCCTTCCGGATAGTTGGTGATGACCACTTTCAGCGGGCGTAGCACGCACATGGCGCGCGGTGCGGTGCGGTCCAGGTCGTCACGGATGCTGAACTCGAGCATCGACATGTCGACCACGCCGTCGGAACGGTTGGTGCCGATCATTTCGCAGAAGTTGCGGATCGAGGCCGGGGTGTAGCCGCGGCGACGGAAACCGGACAGGGTCGACATGCGTGGGTCGTCCCAGCCTTCGACGTGCTTTTCGTCGACCAGCTGCTTGAGCTTGCGCTTGGAAGTGATGGTGTAGTTCAGGTTCAGGCGGCTGAACTCATACTGGCGCGGGCGTGCCGGCACCGGCAGGTTGTCGAGGAACCAGTCGTACAGCGGACGATGCCCTTCGAACTCCAGGGTGCAGATCGAGTGGGTGATGCCCTCGATGGCGTCCGACTGGCCGTGGGTAAAGTCGTAGTTGGGGTAGATGCACCACTTGTCACCGGTCTGGTGGTGGTGGGCATGGCGGATGCGGTACAGGATCGGGTCGCGCAGGTTCATGTTCGGCGAGGCCATGTCGATTTTGGCCCGCAGCACGCGCTCACCGTCCTGGAACTCGCCAGCCTTCATGCGGGCGAACAGGTCGAGGTTGTCTTCCACACTGCGCTCGCGGAACGGGCTGTTCTTGCCCGGCTCCTTGAGGTTGCCGCGGTATTCCTTGGCCTGCTCAGGGGTAAGGTCGCAGACGTAAGCCTTGCCACGCTTGATCAGTTCGACTGCCCAATCGTGCAACTGGTCGAAGTAGTCGGAGGCGTAGCGCACGTCGCCGGCCCAGTCGAAGCCCAGCCACTTGACATCGCTCTGGATGGCGTCGATGTACTCCTGGTCTTCCTTGGCCGGGTTGGTATCGTCGAAACGCAGGTGGCAGACACCCCCGAATTCCTTGGCCAGGCCGAAGTTGACGCAGATCGACTTGGCGTGACCGATGTGCAGGTAGCCATTGGGCTCCGGCGGGAAACGGGTGACGATGCTGCTGTGCTTGCCCGAGTCCAGGTCGGCCTGGATGATCGGCCGCAGGAAGTTCGCAGGGACAGCGGGGGCGCCTTTGGCAGCGGCGTTGGGCGCGTTGTCGGCAGTGGGCTTGCTCATAGGATCCTTGAATGCACGTGTCCGGCCTGGGTAGGCCGATTGAATCAAAGGGCCTATCATAGCCGAAGCAGTCAAGCTGCTGACAGTCGGGCCCGGACAAACTGGCGTGATTTATCACGGCTTTTTGCCGCAGCCTGGCAAAATGGCCAGTGCGCGCCATGTGTCGCGATCGCCTGATCCTGCGTCAGGTGATAACCCGCGCCCTGCGCACCCTAATTCCCGATTGCCTTGAAAGAGCGAGTTTCAGCATGTCCAAAGTCAAACTGAGCACCAACCACGGCGACATCGTCCTGCAACTGGACGCCGAGAAAGCGCCACTGACTACCGAAAACTTCGTTCAGTACGTCAAGGACGGCCACTACAATGGCACCGTGTTCCACCGTGTGATCAAGGGCTTCATGATCCAGGGCGGCGGCTTCGAGCCTGGCATGAGCCAGAAGAAAACCCGCGCCAGCATCCAGAACGAAGCCGACAACGGCCTGAAGAACAAGAAGTACAGCATCGCCATGGCCCGTACCATGGAGCCGCACTCCGCCTCGGCGCAGTTCTTCATCAACGCCTCCGACAACGACTTCCTCAACCACAGCGGCAAGAACGTGCAGGGTTGGGGCTACGCGGTATTCGGCGAAGTGATCGAAGGCCGTGAAATCGTCGACGCGATCGAGAAGGTCGCCACCGGTTCCAAAGCTGGCCACCAGGACGTGCCGAAAGACGACGTGGTCATCGAGAAAGCCGAGATCGTTGAGTGATCCTGCTGATCTCCGATCTGCACCTGCAAGAAGAACGCCCGGACATTACCCGGGCGTTTCTTGATCTGCTCGATGGCCGTGCCCGCCACGCCAAGGCGTTGTACATCCTCGGCGACTTCTTCGAAGCATGGATCGGCGACGATGCCATGACCCCCTTCCAGCAGTCGGTCTGCCACGCCATGCGTCGGCTGAGCGACAGCGGCACGGCCATCTACCTGATGCATGGCAACCGTGATTTCCTGATTGGCCAGGCCTTCTGCGACGCTGCGGGCTGCACGTTGCTGCACGACCCCTGCGTGATCGAACTGGGCGGTGAACAGGTGCTGCTGATGCATGGCGATACCTTGTGCACCCGCGACCTGGCCTACATGAAAATGCGCCGTTTGCTGCGCAACCCGCTGAGCCTGTGGGTGTTGCGGCACCTGCCGCTGTCGGCCCGCTACAAGCTGGCACGCAAGCTACGCAGCGAAAGCCGCACGCAAACGCGGATGAAGTCCACCGAGATCGTCGATGTCACGCCGGAGGAAGTGCCGAAGGTGATGGCGGCGCATGGTGTGCGCACGCTGGTACATGGCCATACCCACCGGCCGGCGATACACAAGCTGGTGGTCGACGGGCAACCGGCACGGCGTATCGTGCTGGGCGACTGGGACCGCCGGGGCTGGGCCTTGCAGGTTGACGAGCAAGGTTTTCAGCTGGCGCCGTTCGAGTTTTCCTGAGCAACCAAGTCGCCTTCTTCGCGGGTACAACCGCTTCCACAGGTATTGCGCCGCTTGTAGCCCTGGTGCAGTACCTGTGGGAGCGGGTTTACCCGCGAAGAGGCCGGCACAGGCTGACACCTCAAGGCCGGCTGACTACCGCCCCCTTGTCCCCTTCACTGATCACCACTTCCCGGTACTCAGGATCAGCCTTGATCTGCGCCTCGGTAAACGGAATCACCGCCAGTTGCCCGGCCGCAAACGCCTTGGTCTGGTCACTGGCATGCACCGAAGCCGCTTCACTCGACTGGGAGAACGCCAGTAGCCCGCGGGCCTCTGGCCCCTTGTCGGTAAAGCTGACCACTTGCAGGTAGCTGGTACCACTGACCACCAGCCGCTTGCCCTGGCCGTGCGGCACGCTGTAGATCGCGTTGTACACGCCCAACGCCTGCGGGCCACCCGGTACCGGCGTGCCATCGCTCGCCTGTTGCACCTGCCCCCAGCGCGCCTCCCCCGCTACGCCGCTGTCACTTACCAGCTTGAGCGAAGCGAGCGCGGCCTGGTGCAGCAGCTTGCGCACGGCCGCCTGCTCGACCGCCAGCCCACGCGGGGTGTGCTGCGGATCGGCCGGGTCGAAGGCCACCCGCCAGCTTTCCGGGTGCTCGACCAAGGCATCGAACAGGTTCTGGAAATGCACCAGACCAATGCCGCTATCGAGGTTGGCCTTGCCATTCCAGGCGGCCAGACTGCGGCACAGGGCCTGCACGTCCGCACCAGCGCCTTTGCACCATTGCAGCAGGTCTGGCAGCACCAGGCTGGCCAGGTAGACCTCGTCATCGGTCACCATACGCTGCAGGTCGTCGACGCCCAACCGGGCGTTACCCTGCAGGCGTTGCAGGGCAAAGCGGCCACGCATACCCAGTGGCTGGTCACCGCGGCTGACCAGCGGCGAGTAGCCGGTCAGCGGCTGCGCCGGGTTGGCCATCCAGGCCGGGTCATTGGAATTCTGCACGAAATCTTCGCGCTCCAGGCTCGGCAGCAGCCGTGCCGGGAAGATCCCCGGTTGCGCGGCCTGCACATCGACTTTCCACTGGCACGCGCTGCGTGAGCCATCCAGTACCACCAGGCGCCCTTGTGCCTGCGGGTTGCTGCATGCGTCCAGCAGTTGCTGATCCACATAAGGCACCACTGACTGGTTCAGGTACAAGGCCTTGCCAGCCTGGTCCACCGCCAGTGTGTTGACCCAGGGAATGCCCTGCAGTTGTTCGATCGAGCCTTTCAACGTCACCAGGCTGTCGGCACGGTTGATCTGGTACCACTGCCGCAACACCCGGGTGTTCTCGAGGTTGGCGTCGCGCAAGCTGTAGGCTGCATGTGCATCCCAGTCCAGGCGCCCCGGCCATTGCACCACCGGGCCGAATTGCGAGCTGTAGACCTGGCGCTGCACCTGGCTGATGCGGCCATCTTCGGCCTTGACCGCTACGCTGACGGTTTGCCGGGCCAGCGGCAGCGACTTGCCATCGAGCAGGTAGCGGGTCGGGTCCTTGGGGTCGAGCTGCAGGCGGTACAGAGTGAAGTGCTTCGAGGTATCGACCGTGTGCGTCCAGGCCAGATGCTGGTTGAAACCGATGTTGACCACTGGCAGGCCCGGCAATGCCGCCCCCATCACATCGAGCTGGCCGGGAATGGTCAGCTGCATCTGGTAAAAGCGCATGCCCCCCACCCAGGGGAAGTGCGGGTTGGCCAGCAACAGGCCGCGGCCATTGGCCGAACGCTGCGCTCCGACGGCCACCGCATTGCTACCGCGTTCCGTGGCAAAACGTTGCTGCCGGGCCAGCGCCATGGCAAACCCCGTCGGCGCCTGCTGGCTGGCCAGTGTTGGCGGTTGCGCCCCCGCCAGCGCCTCGACGAACTGCCCGACACCGCCTTCGGCCAGCAGCCGACGGGTCAGCTTGACCAGGTCCTCGCTGCTGATCGGCCGCAGCCACTCGCCGTTGCCACATTCGCTGGGCAACCCTTGGCTACGGCGCTCTGCCAGCGCCCGGTTGTAGCCGCTGGCATAACCTGCCAGCAGCGCCTGCACCGGTGCCGGCTGCGCCTGCAAGAACGCACTGACCGCTGCCGGGCTGTTGAGCCAGGTGAAGAACACATCGCTGGCCAGGTTGTCACGCTGCTCCAGGGTCTTGCCCTTGGCGCCGAAGTAGCGTGAGCGCTCGCCGCTCACGGTCAGCACTTCATTGGCCAGCAGGCACAGGTTGTCCTGAGCGTAGGCGTAGCCGATGCCATAGCCCAGGCCACGTTCGTCCTTGGCCACGATATGCGGCACCCCGTAACTGGTTCGACGAATCTGCGCGCTGGCATCGGCGGCGGCGGACTGCGCCGGCACTACGCCGATGCTGAAAGCTACCAGGGCGGCAGCCAGGCCAGCGCATGTCATGGGACGGGAAAGTGGAAACACGGGCACTCCTCGGGTTCGGGGTCATCCCGATCAGACGAATGGCCAGGTGAGAACTTTACGTACTACAAGGCCATGGAACGTCTTGAACAGAACCAAGGATTTTTTTGCGATTGGGCTGCAGTTTTTTCGTTCTCATTCGTCCTAGTAAGTGAGGCACCCATATTTCGGGTTCGTCCACGAAAAGGAGCATTCACATGTACAACCCGCAACCCTCAATCCAGACTGGGCACGTCCCAGGCAAAGCGCCCAAGGGACAGGACGTTTTGGCTGACGAACGCATCGGCAACGAACAGATCCGCGAGCTATTGCGCAGCTTCGGCCTGCGCACCAGCCTGATCCGCCTCAAGGTCATCGATGCCTTGCACGCCGCCGACCGCAATGGCCGCAGCATTGGCGTGCGCGGCGTGCACGCGCAGCTGGAACAGCTGGATATCCCGCTGTCGTTCCTCAGCGTGCGCGAAGTGCTCAAGCGGCTGTGCGCCGAGGGCGTCATCCAGCTGGGGGGCGACAAATGCTATAGCCTCAACCCCCAGGCGCGCGCCGTGCTGGAGCAAGCGCCTTCGCGCTGAGCGCATGGCCGGCCATATCTGGCCGGCCCGCCAAGGTCAGGGCTTGACCTTGCGCCGCAGAATGCCGTTGATCACCACGACCACCACGGCGATGGCGATGGCCAGCATCTGGAAGGTCTGCTCACTGATCGTGCCCTGCTTCTGCAGGTGCGACAGACCCAGCATCAGGCCCAGTACCACCAGGATGATCAGAAGAGAATATTTGAGGCGCTGCACGTGTGTCATCGAAGGTTCCTTGCAACATCAGGGGCAAATGGCTCGCAACGAGCACGAGCCGCGCCAATGATACAACGGTCCCCCGCCCCGGCGCTGCATTTCCTGCTGGGTGAGGTGGCGGCTGCCTGAAAGCATTGGGCTCCCAAGCACCCATGCCGGAGGCACCATGTACAAGCCCCTACTGTTCACATCGCTGTTCCTGACACCCTTTTCCCTTCATGCACTGGACACCCGCCAACCCGCAGCCGAGCAACTGCTCGAACTGGGCCGCGAACTGGCTGCCCACGCCGGCAGCAGCCAATGGCAACAACTGTGGCAACGCGTGCGCCGGGCCGGTTACCTGCAGGTCAATGGTGCTCCGGTGCATTTCAGCGTACCGCTGGCGCAACTGCCCGAACTGGCCCGGCAAACCCTTGCCCGGGCCGACCAGGTACAAGCGCTGCAGCAGACCCAGGCGCTGTACCGTCGCAACTTTGCCGACCAGGTCATCGGCCAGCGCGACGGGCAGCCGCTGCATGCGCTGTGCCTGCTGGTCGATTGGCGCACGCTACCACAAGGCATGCTCGACACCCCCCAGGCCTACCTGCGCAGCGCCAGCCTGCTGAGCAGCTACCCGTGCGATTGAGGGTTACCGGGCCCAACACGTATCACAGGGAGAGACCTGATGGGAAATCACCCGTCACAGCGAAATGTTGAAGCCATGTCCTACAACACCGGATATCGCTGCCTGCAAAACCTGTTCGCCGAAACTACAAGCCCCAACCTATATGCCGCCTAGCGACGCGCCTCGGCTGTCACAGAAAATCCAGTCACACCTTCGACATAACGCCGCTGGTGATCGGGTAGCCCAGCCCATCCGCCCCGAAGGAGCGCCATATGCAATTGCCAGACTTGAGCCAAATCGACATCAGCCAACTGCCCCACTCGCTGCAGGCCCTGATCGACTGCATCGGCATCGACAGCGCCTACCAGCTGACCTGCGCCTACGGCGGCAGGCCCAAGTACATCCCCAAGCATCGCGAGCGCACCAAGCTTGCCGACGTGCTGCCGGCCGAAGCACTCGACGCGCTGATCAAGCGCTTTGCCGGTGTCGCCCTGGAGATCCCCAAGGCAGACCACTTCCTGCGCCAGTTGCGCAACCTGCAGATCCAGAAGGAAAGCGCCAGCGGCTTGTCCCGCAGCCTGCTGGCCGACAAGTACGGCCTGAGCCTGCGCCAGATCGGCAACATCCGTCGCCAGGAACCTTGCACTCGCTGAAGCCCAGACATCGTGGCCGCCATTGACGGCCACCTTACCCACTAGAAAGAGCATCCCGATATGTCGATAGATAACAGCCTCATCGGCTCCGTAATCAACGCCCTGCCGATGGACCGCATGATCGCAGGCCCCCTGCAGGCCATGGTCCAGGCCCAGGTCACCGCAAGCAAGTCGTACGCCGACTTCCTGATGCAAGTGTGCGTCCAGGACGGCAAGGCCGTTGCCATCCAGTTCGACTACGACGAAACCATCGTCGACGAACAGGGCGAATACAAGGGCGTGGTCAGCAAGACCATGAAAGTGCCGCTGGTGGCGGCCATCACCCACCCGAACATTTCCATCGAAGAAGGTAATGTCGAGTTCGAGCTGGTCATCAACCAGATGTCGGAAGACGTTTCCAGCAAGGACATGAACGCCGAGGCGACCGGTTCGCTGGGCTGGGGGCCGTTCAGGCTGAACGTGAAAGGCAGCGTCAGCCACAAGTCCACGCAAACCCGCAAGACAGATACCCGCGCCCGCTACGCTTTCAACACGACCTTGAAGCGCCAGGAGCCGCCTGAAGCGATGATGCGGGTGATCGAATTCCTGACCGATGCCGCGACAAAGCCAACCGTCGTCAAAACCGCCACACTGGACAGCCAGGACGCAATTTCCCAGGCAGATACCTTGAAGAACCCTGCGGCCGATGGCACTCCGGCCCCTGGCGCCGGTACGCCTTGAGACGTACCTCCCTGCCCCGAACAGCCCCCCAGACCAGCGACAAGGGGGGCACCACCTGGCCTGAGGAGTCGAATCATTGGATAAATCCCCCGCCCCCATGACCTCCATCGACCTGCGCGAAATCACCCGTGGCCTGCAGGAAGCGGCCAGCGCTACCAACAGCCTGATTGCGCAGCAGTACATCAACCTGTTCGACCAGTTCTTCGAGTGCGACAGCGAGGCGTTGGGCGCGCCCATGAAAGCCAAGATGGTCGAGGTGGCCATGGACGGCCAGCACATCATGCGCGTGCCGCTGTTCGCGCTGGTTTCGCCCAAGGGCCTGGCCCTGGAGCGCATGCAGGTCGACCTGTCGGTGCGGGTCAAAGGCACCGAAGCGCAACAGGCACTGCTGACTGCAGGCGAAAACAAGGCCGCGAGCTTCAAGGTCACCCTCGGCGGCCAAGGCCGTCAGGGTGAGAGCCGTGACCCCGATGAAGTGCAAATACGCATGCAGTTCCAGGCCAGCGAACCACCAGAAGCCCTCAACCGGCTGATCGAGGAATACACCAGCCTGATCGTCCCGATACGTGCCCCCAGCCCGCCGCCCTCCCCCGATACCAATGAGTTCATCGAGGCGGCCACCGTCCGTTGACGACCGCCCCGCGCCGGCTCAGAAGTCGCGCTTGTAGAAGATGTCCAGTGAGCTGGCCAGCCCGCTGGCGGCCTCGAGGTACACCTTTTTGCTCAGCTTGTAGCGCAACGCAATGGTGTTCGCAGGCTCGAACACCCCTACCCCATAACGCAGGCTCAGTTTATCGGTGAGGTTGCCGCTGGCGACCACGCTGGTGGTATTGCCCGAACCTTCGGTGTCCAGCTGGAAGTCGTCGATGCCCAGGCTCGAGGCCAGGCTGCCGGTGATGCCGGCGCTACCTGCCAGCCCCAGGCCCAAGGCTGCCTCGGCGAGCATGTTGTTGTCTTCGCCGGAGGCGCCCAGCGGCCGTCCCAATACCAGGTAGGACAGCGCCTGCTCCTGGCTCATGGCCGGCTCCGAGAACACTTTGCTGGTGGGCTGTTCGGCACTGCCGCTCAGGCGAATACCGGCAATCACGTCGTCGACCTTGCGGATCGCCTCAATGTCCAGGTAGGGCTGGTCGATCGGGCCTGCGAACAGCAGCCGCGCCCGGCGGATGGTCAGGCGCTGGCCGTAGGCACGGTAGCGGCCGTCGGCCAGGCTCAACTCGCCGCGGGTATCGAGGTTGTCGCCGATGTGCACATGGCCGAGCAGGTTGGCCTTGAGGCCAAAGCCACTGAACGAAAGCTTGTCGCGGCCCACTTCGACATCAATGTCCATGGCCATCGCCATGGGTGGCTTGCCCTCCTCGGTCTGGTGGCCGACGATCACCGTGTCATCCGAGACCTTGACAGTGGATGGTGGCAGCTCGCGCACGGTGATCGTGCCCTTGGGCACCTGTACCTTGCCGGTCACCGCCAGCTTGTCGTCGATCAAGCGCAAGGTCAGGTCGGGGGCGACCTCCAGTGTCGCATAGGGCTCGACCGTGACGGGCAGTTGCTGGCCCTGCAAACGCAGGTCCATGCCCAGTGCCTGGCCCCAGGTGAGGTTGCCACTCAGTTGGCCACGCCCCGCCTCGCCACTACGCCAGCCGCCATTGAGCTGTACCTGCTCGCCGGCAATCACTGCCTGCAATGAAAGCTCCTCGAGGCTGACCGGCAGCTCGGCGCCACTGACTTCGCCGCCGCTGAGCATCAGGTTGCCGTTGACCTGCGGCGCCAGCAGGGAGCCCGACAGCCGGCCAGTGCCATTGAGCTGCCCGGCAAGGCGCTCGACCATCGGCACGAACGGGCGCGCCACTGACAGGTCGAGGCCGGCCAGGCGGAATTCACCCGACAGCGGCTTGTTCTTGCCCAGTGGGTCGAGGCGGATGTTGACGTTCAGCTCGCCCAGGCGCTCGCCGCGGAACGCCAGGCGGGTATCGATGCGCCGTGGCGCCAGCGTGCTGTCAAGGCGCAGGGCCTGGTACGGGAAGTCGACCCAGCGATCCTTGTCGCGCACGCGCAAGGTACCGCCACTGGCGTCGACGATGATGTTGCCCTTGGGGCCGCTGGCCGGGATATCCAGGTTGATGTCGGCATTGAGCAGGCCCTGCCAGGCGAAGTCCTTCGGTAGCCACTGGGCCAGGCTGTCCAGCGGGAATTGCTTGAGGTGGTAGCGCAAGCGCGGATCGGGGGCCAGGCGCTGGTCATCGCCACACAAGCTGGCCTGACCGGAGCGCCAGCAGTGCGCGGCAAAGTCCAGCTGCCCGCTGGCCAGCCGCTGCAGGCGCGCCGGGGCCTGCAACTGCCAGTCCTGGCCACCGGCCTGGATCCGCCCACTGGCCAGGCGCCCACGCCAGTCACCCTTGCTCAACTGGCCATCCAGGCCGAGGTCAAGCTTGATTTGCGGGCCGTCCAGCGCCAGGGTCAGAGCTTGCTGGCGAATGTCGCCTTTGCCGTTGGCCTGCAAGGTGCCCAATGCCGTGTCACCCAGGTGAATAGCGCTGGCCTTGAACTCGATCACGCCGCGCTGGGCGTTGTCCAGGCGGGCATCCAGGTCCAGCTGTTGCAGGCGGTTTTCCGCCTGGGCCAGCCGCTGGCCCTGCAGGGTCAGCGTACCTTGCGGGGCCTGCAAGGTGCCAGCGACGTCCAGCCGGCCCTTGACCTGGCCCTGCAACCTTGGCCACAACTGGCCCAGGCGCGGCAGGTCGAGGTCGAGCCGCCCAGCCAGGCGTTGCTGCAGGCTGCCACTGCCATTGATACGGTTATCCCCCAACCGGACGGCCAAGGCGCCCAAGGTCCAACTCTGCCCTGCCCCTTGGGCCTCGACCGTGAGCGCTGCCGGCTGGCCGCGCAGGCGGCCTTTCAGGTCGAGCCGGGCGTCGAGGCTCAAGGCGTCCCCCTTCATCTCGCCTTTGCTGCGCAGCGGCCCCGCCAGGGTACCCGGCAATTCAGCCAGCCAATAGGCCGGGTCGAGCGCCGACAGCTGCAGGTCGACATCCCATGCCAGGTTGTCGGCAAAGCGCACGGCGACACTGCCGGTGGCCTTGCCTTGCCCAGCAGTCAGCGCCAACTGCGGCAGCTTGACCTGGCTCAGGTCACCTTCGAACGGGCTGGCCAGGCTGAACGCACCGGCCGGGCCAGTCAGGTCGCCATTGAAGGTGCCCTGGTAGTTGCCATCGCGATAATGCACCTGGGCCATGAATCGCTTGAGCGTGACCTCAGGCGGTGTCTCCAGTGGATACAGGCGTAGCCACGGGAAGTCCTGCCAGTCCAGTCGGGCATCGGCGACCAGGCCTTGCTGCCAGTCGGCCGTGGCCTGCAACTTGACCCGTTGGGTATCGCTGGCATTCAAGTCCAGGGCATCGAGCCTGGCGCCTTTGCTGTCGACCAGCCCGGACAACAGCAAGGCGATCGGTGACTGCTCGGCCGGCAGGCTGGCCGCCCCCGACAGTTGATAACCCTTGAGCAGGTTGCCACTGGCATCAAGCTTGAGCTGGTTGAACTGCACGGTATCGGGCAACGAGCCTGCCGGCTTGAAGGCCTCGGCGCGGATCTGCAAGGTCGCCGGCAGGTGCTCGGCCAACGCCTGCAATTGCCCGCTCAACGTGGCATCAAGGTAACCGCTGCTGACACCGGCAAGCTTCAGGGTTTTCTGCAACTCCCCGGTGGCGCTCAGCGCCAGTTGCCAGGGTTTGCCATCTACCGCAGGCAGTTGCAGCTGCGCCTGGAGTTGCACCGGCCAGTCAGCTTCGGGCTGCAGGTCGCCCTGCAGGTCCAATTGCAGGGCGTCGCGCTGCAGGCGCAAGCTGTCGATGCGTAGCCCGGTGTTGGTCCAGTGCGCCGCCAGTTGCAGGTCGCCAAGCAGGTCACTGCCATCCAGGCGCAACTGGCCAACCTTGGCCTCACCCAGTTCGATGGCCAGCGGCAAGCGCAGCGCCGGCAACTGCAGCGGGCCACTGTCGGCCGACTTGGTGCTGGGCGCAAAGGCCATGTCGATGCGCTGCGCCTGCAATTGGTCAATGCACAAGGTAGAACGCAACAGGCATGCCGGCGACCAGGCCAGCAGCGGCGCCTGCACCTCTAGCGTGCTGCCACCGTCCGCCCAGCTCAGCCGGCTGGCTTGCCAGCTACCTGCCAGGCGGCCCTGGAAGTCAGCCACCTCAAGCCCGGGCACCTTGCCCAGCACCCAGCGGCTGCCAACCTCGGTCCCCAGCAGCAAGCCGAGTGCCAGGCCCAGGCTCGCGACTACCCCGAGCAGGCCCGGCAGAATGTACTTGATCACGCGTTTCACAGCTCAGGCCCCATGGAAAAGTGCAGGCGAATTCCCCCTTCATCATCCAGCGCCTTGGCCAGGTCCAGGCGCAGCGGCCCGACCGGCGACACCCAGCGCACGCCAAAACCGACACCAGTCTTGAGGCTTGGTAGTTCCAGGTCGTTGAACGAGTTGCCCTGGTCGACGAAGGTTGCCAGCCGCCACTTCTCGGCCAGCGAATACTGGTACTCGACACTGCCGGCGACCAGGTAGCGCCCGCCAATGCGGTCGCCGTCGCTGTTCTTCGGCGACAGGGTCTGGTAGTCGTAGCCACGCACGCTCTGGTCGCCACCGGCGAAGAAGCGCAGCGACGGCGGAATGTTGTTCTTGAAGCCATTGGTCGCGCTGCCACCGAACTGCACCCGGCCAAGCAGGCGGTGGTTATGGCCAAGCGTGGTCAGGCCCTTGAGCAGCACGTTGCCATGCAGCAGATTGGTGTCCGAGACCAGTCCTTCCTTGGCCGCCTGTACATCGAACTGCAGACGGTAACCGTTATGTGGGTCGATGCGGTTGTCACTGCGCAGGAAGGAGAAACTCACCCCCGGCATCAGCAGGTTGCTCAACCCGGAGTCATCACCCAGGCGGTATTCCTCGCGCTGGTACTTGAGAGAAATCACCCGCTGCCAGCCGCTGGGCAGCTTGCTGTGCCACTCGGGGCCCACCGTCAACAGTTTGCTGAGGGTGTCGGTGCCGGCAATTTCTTCGTTCTGGTAGCCGCCGGCAAAGCGCAACTTGTCGGTCAGCGGGGGGTCGAGGGGGATGTCGTACCACAGGCCGACGTTCTGCCGGGGCGCCGACAGTTCGGTTTCCCAGCCGTAGCTATGGCCCTGCGGGTTGACCCAGTGGCGGGTCCAGTTGGCCTTGCCGCGTGGCCCGACGTCAGTCGAGAAGCCCAGCCCCAGGCCCATGGTGCGCGGTTTGCGGGTTTCCAGGCGGACATCCACGGGGACCTCTTCGCCCACGGCGGCGGTGGGCGCCGCATCCACGCGCACGCCTTCGAAGTAGCCGCTCGATTGCAGGTCATTGTTCAGTTCGGCGATCAGTTCCGAGTCGTAGGGTGTACCCGGCTTGAACGAGACCATGCGCTGCAGCAGGTCGTCGTCCAGCGGTGTGTCGCCACCGAAGGTGACGGCGCCCAGGCGATAGCGCGGGCCGCTCTGGTAGACCAGTTCGATATCGGCCACACCAGCCTGGGGGTCGACCGCCAGGCGCTGGCGGCTGAAGCGCCCACTGAAGAAGCCATAGCGCGACGCCTGGTTCTGGATCAGCCGCTTGGCATCTTCGTAATGGCCGTGGTTGAGTTGTTCGCCCGCGCGCAGGGCCTTGCTATCGGGCACGCGAAAGGCCTTCATCTCGCTGGCGGGGCCTTCGATGCGCACGGCCACGTTGCGCAGGCGAATCGGCTCGCCGGGGTCGATGGTGATGATCAGCTGCGGGGAACGGTCGGCCTCGCTGGCGGGCTTGACCTCGGTATCGATCTGCGCCTGGTAGTAGCCAAGTGCCTGCGCGGCTTTGCGCGCCTGCTCCTGGGCGCCGCGACTGAAGCGCAGCAGCGCTTCTTCATCGCGGTCGCCAAGGGTACCGATATAGCCTTCGACATTGGCCTTGAGCGCCTTGTTGGCCGGTTTGACCTTCACCAGCAACTCGCTCTGGCCCCATGCTGCGAAACTGGCGGCCCAGATAACCAGACCCCAGGTCAATCTTCCTGAATACGTCATGCGGCGCATGCTACCAGAGCCGGGCGCTCAAGGGAGCCGCCGCGCGGTCTGCTCAGGCAAAAGCTGAATTGGAGGAGACCGGGTTGGGATGGAAGAGCACCCTCTCTCGGATTGGTCCTACAGCTACCTCGCCAATTTCCTCATAGCCCTGGCGCTGGTAAAAAGCCAGGTAGTGCTCGTTGCCGGTGTCCAGCACCACACCCTGGGTACCAGGGTCTTCTGCGCACCAGTCATGCACAGCTTGTAACAATTGTTCGCCGTAGTGCTTGCCCTGAAACTGCGGGTGCACGCCCAACAGCGGCAGCACATGCACCTCATCGGTGGGCAGGCTGCTGGCCAGGGCGGCCTGGTAGTCCATGTAGTGGCGCGTACAGCGCAGCCCGGTGCCCAATATCATGCGCAGGCGCCAGGCCCAGCTGTCGGCCACCCCCAGCCGGCGCAGCGGCGGTACGATCAGGGCCAGGGCGATCAGGCGGTCCTCCACCAGCAGGCCGATGGCAGGCAGCTGCAGGTAGAAGTGTTGGCGTACCCATTCGCGCACCATCACTCGCAGGCGCCGCTCATAGCCTGGGCGTTGCGCCTCGAAGATATAGGCGAAGGTAGGTTCGTGACGGTAGGCGTTGTACAACAGCGAACGCGCCTCACGGCTGTAACCATCATCGAGCAGGCAGACACGAGCCGGAACGGCAGTGGTTTCGGGCATTGCGGGCAGTCCTCCTGGAACGGGCGTACAGTGCTCTGGAAAGGACGTTAGCAGCAGCCTCCCGAAGCCGCCATGCTGGTGATGGCAAGCGATGTCGGCTAGCATCGCGCCTTTTACCGGGATTATCTTTCCATGAAGATCGTCTGTTTCAATATCAACGGCCTGCGGGCCCGCCCGCACCAGCTGGCGGCGCTGATCGAAAAGCACCAGCCGGACGTGATCGGCCTGCAGGAAACCAAGGTCAGCGACGATCAGTTCCCGCTGGTCGACGTGCAGGCGCTGGGCTACCACGTGCATTACCACGGCCAGAAAGGCCACTACGGCGTGGCCCTGCTGTCGCGCCAGGCACCGCTGAGCCTGCACAAGGGCTTTGCCAGCGATGAGGAAGACGCCCAGCGCCGCTTCATCTGGGGCACCTTCGCCGATGCCGATGGCAACCCGATCACCATCATGAACGGCTACTTCCCCCAGGGCGAAAGCCGCGACCACCCCACCAAGTTCCCGGCCAAGCAGCGCTTCTACAACGACCTGCAGGCGCTGCTGGAAGGTCAGTTCCGCAACGACCAGCCACTGCTGGTGATGGGCGACATGAATATCTCACCGCAGGACTGCGACATCGGCATCGGCCCGGACAACGCCAAGCGCTGGCTCAAGACCGGCAAGTGCAGCTTCCTGCCGGAAGAGCGCGAGTGGATGGAACGTTTGAAAGGCTGGGGCCTGGTGGACAGTTTCCGCCACCTGTACCCGGAGGTGACCGACCGCTTCAGCTGGTTCGACTACCGCAGCCGCGGCTTCGAGGACGAGCCCAAGCGCGGCCTGCGCATCGACCTGATCATGGCCTCGCAGCACCTGGTGCCGCGGATCAAGGATGCCGGGGTTGACTATGAACTGCGCGGGATGGAAAAACCGTCGGACCATGCGCCGATCTGGCTGGAGTTGAGCTGATCGCCAAGGGCTGCTGCGCAGCCCATCGCCGGCAAGCCAGCTCTCATAGAACTGCACATAACTCGTTGAATTAGCAGGGCCCCTGTGGGAGCGGCTTTAGCCGCGAACACCGGCGCAGCCGGTGCCATGCACCGCGTTGGATTCTTCGCGGCTNCACAGGATGCACGGACCGCTTGCGAATTCAGTTCTCTATGCGACAGCGCAGACCAAAGGGCTGGGCCATCTCCCACAGATACAGCGCAGGGTTCAAGAGTTGTGCAATCCCCTGTGGGCGCTGGCTTGCCGGCGATGGGCCGCAAAGCGGCCCCAAAATGACAGGAGCGAAAGAGATTCAAGGCAACCTTCCTTGCTCACAACCCCAACCGCAACGCCTCCCCCACCCCCGCCCCGCGCACATCGTCCGCCGCGCTGACCAGAGCAAAGTTATAGGCCCCATGCGACCAATACCGCGCCTCCAGCTGGCCATCCACCCGCTGCCCGTCCGGCATGCGCCGGTACTGATCACCCGGTGAGCGCAGGAACAGGCTGATACGCTGGCCCTTGCCATCCTCGAACACCAGCAGCGCCGCGGGCCCCTGCTCATTGCTGAGCAGGCGCGCGCCCACTGGTTTGAAGCCATAGCCTGCCAGGTCCGGCAACTGGCCCACGCGGCTGAAGTGCCGTCCCAGCCAGTCGCGCAACTGGCCCGGGTCGCTGGCCTGGATATCCAGTACCTCGCTGCCGGCGAACAAACGGTGCGCCTGGACGGCATCGGCCATCGGCAGGTCGGCGCGCGCCAGGGTCGCATCGCGTACCTGCCAGCCGCCCAGGCCGCCAACCCCCAACGCCACCACCACGGTCGCCGCTGCCGCCCAGCGCCGCTGGTGGCGTTGGCGCAATTGCCGGCGCAACTGGCCAAGCTCCAGCTGCGCCGCCCCAGGCAGTTCACCGAGCCCGGCCAGTGCCGTGCGCAAACGACGGGCGTCGGCACGCCAACCTTCCACCTTGGCCGCAGCCTGCGGGTTGGCCGCCAGCCAGGCCTGCACCTCGGCCCGGCGCACAGGCTCCAGGCGCTCGTCGACGTAAGCGTGCAATTCGTCTTCGCTGGGGATCAGGCGCGTCATTTCAGTCTCCGCAAGGCCGGGGGCTGGGGGTTGCCCTCGGTCAGTTCGCGCAAGGCATTGCGGGCACGCGACAGGCGCGACATCACAGTGCCGATGGGAATGCCCAGGGTTTGGGCGGCCTCCTTGTAGCTCAAACCTTCGATGCTGACCAGCAGCAGCAACGCACGCTGTTCTGCTGTGAGCCGGGCGAAGGCCTGCAGGTCGGCCTGGGCCAGGACAATGGCCTCGAGGTTGTCGCCGACCGGCTCGTCGTCGCGCTCGGCGCGGCCGAACCAGGACAGCCAGCGCGCATGCAGGCGCTCGCGGCGCTTACCGTCGAGGAACAGCCGATAGAGGATAGTGAACAGCCAGGCCCGCAGTGCATCGGCGTCGCGTTGCTGGTCGCGGCGGCTCAAGGCCCGCTCGACCGTGGCCTGCACCAGGTCGTCGGCGCTGCCCGGCTCGCGGGTCAGCCATACGGCAAAGCGGCGCAGGCGGGCCAGCAGCTCGCGCCACTGGTGGTCGTCCAGATCATGCATGGCAAAGTCCCGGTCTCTGGGGTTGTCAGTGTAAGAGGCAGACGCCTGTGAGGAAATTCTATTCCCGACAAGGGAATAAGTTTTTCCCTGCGCCGTCGTACCGGCACCTTCACTGAACCGGACAACGACCATGAACTCACCCCTGCACGGCCCAGCCAAGGCCCTGCGCCTGACCGCCATCGGTGCCGTGATGCTGGCCGCAGGCGTCGGCTTTGCCTATGCCGCCGGCTGGCTCGGCGCAACCGGCCTGACGCCACAGCGCATCATCGACACCTTCGAAGCCCAGGCCGGGCATTACCCGGGTTACCGCAAGAACCACGCCAAGGGCCTGTGCGTCAGCGGCTACTTCCAGCCCAGCGGGCAGGCCGCCAGCCTGTCGACGGCGCGCGCCTTCAGCCAGCCGCGGGTGCCAGTGATCGGTCGTTTCGCCATCGGCGGCGCCAACCCGTTCGCGCCGGATACCGGCATACCGGTGCGCAGCCTGGCCATTGAGCTAAGCACCGACGACGGGCAGGTCTGGCGCACCGGCATGAACAACCCACCGGTGCTGGCGATAAACACGCCACAAGCCTTCTATGAGCAGGTACTGGCGGGGGCGCCAGACCCTGCCACCGGCAAACCGGACCCGGGCAAACTGCAAGCGTTCTTCGCCGCCCACCCGGAAAGCGCGGCATTTCGCCAGTGGGCAGCGAGCTACAAGCCCAGCAACAGCTTCGCCAATACGCAGTACCACAGCATCAACGCCTTCCGCCTGATCGACGCTGGCGGCGCGGCCCACCCGGTGCGCTGGCAACTGGAGCCGCAAACAGCATTTGCCGCCCTGCCTGCCCAGGTCAATGACAAACAGTTCCTGCAGCACGACCTGCAGCAACGCCTGGCCCACGGCCCGCTGCGCTGGACACTGCGCCTGGTGCTGGCGGAACCTGGCGATGCGGTGGACGACCCTGCCAGCCCATGGCCTGCCGAACGGCGCAGGGTCGACGCCGGCACGCTGGTGCTGGAGCAGGTCGACAGCCCCGGGCAAGGGGCCTGCCGCGATCTCAACTTCGACCCGCTGATCCTGCCCCGGGGGATCCAGGCCTCCGCCGACCCGATCCTCGCCGCCCGTTCGGCCGCCTACTCGGAATCCTTCAACCGCCGCAGCCGCGAATCGCTCGGCACCGGAGCCCGCCCATGAAAACCCACGCCTTCCACCCCCTCGCCCGCCTGTTGCACTGGCTGATGGCCGTGCTGATCCTGGCCATGTTGTTCATCGGTGTGAGCATGGTCACCGACCTGTCGCCGCGCCACCCCGTGCTGATCGGGCTGCACAAGGCCACTGGCCTGGCCCTGTTGGTGCTGGTGTTGCTGCGCATCGGTGTGCGCCTGACCGTGCCCCACCCGGCCCTGCCGCGCGACCTGCCCACACTGCAACGCCGGGCCGCCGGGGCCTCGCACCTGCTGCTCTATGGCCTGATGCTGGCCATGCCACTGCTGGGCTGGGCCATGCTGTCGGCCGGTGGCTACCCACGCCCGCTGGATTTGCCGGCCATCGCCCCACATGACCTGCAGCTGTATGCCGTACTGCGCGAGGCCCATGGCTGGGCTGGCTACCTGCTGTTCGCCACGGTGCTGGTGCATGTGGGCGCAGCCTTGATGCACGCGTGGGTGCGCCGCGACGGCGTGTTGCGTAGCATGTGGCCTGGCCCACTGCGCCGCAGCGAATGACTGACGGCAGCCCGGGGCTCGACAACCGATAATAGTTCTTAACAAGATCGGCTTTCTATTTGCCGTACCGCCCTGGACTGCCCCATGAATGTCGCAAAGGATCCTGCAACCCTTACCCCAGCCAGCAGCCTGGACTTGCGTCCCCTGCTGCTGGCCAACATGGCCTGTACCATGTCGATGATGGCCTTCGTCGCCCTGATCGGCCCGATCGCCCGTCAGCTCGGCATGGCCACCTGGCAAGCCGGTGCCGCCGTAACCGTGGCAGGCGTGGTCTGGGTGCTGCTGGCCCGCCCCTGGGGGCGCGCGGCAGACCGCCTGGGCCGTCGGCGCATCCTGCTGCTGGGCAGTGCCGGCTTCACCCTGGCCTACTGGCTGCTGTGCCTGTTCGTCGAAGGCGCGCTGCGCTGGCTGCCGGGAGCGAGCCTGGCCTTCATCGGCCTGATGGTCGCGCGCGGCTGTATCGGCGCCTTCTATGCAGCCATCCCGGTGGGCTGCAATGCGCTGATCGCCGACTATGTCGAACCGCAACGCCGGGCCCGGGCCATGGCCTCGCTGGGGGCGGCCAACGCCGTCGGCCTGGTACTGGGGCCGGCGCTGGCGGCGCTGCTGGCGCGGCATAGCCTGAGCCTGCCGTTCCATATCATGTCGCTGCTGCCAGCCAGTGCCTTCCTGGTCCTGCTGTTCACCCTCAAGCCGCGGGCGCTGCCGCACAGCCATGCCCCCAGCCCGGTGCGGATGAACGACCCGCGCCTGCGCCGGCCCTTGCTGGTGGCGTTCAGCGCCATGCTCAGTGTCACGGTGGCGCAGATCATCGTCGGTTTCTTCGCCCTCGACCGCCTGCACCTGGGCCCAGCCGAAGCCGCCCAGGCCGCCGGCATCGCCCTGACCACGGTGGGCTTGGCGCTGATCCTGGCGCAGGTGCTGCTGCGCCAGCTGGAATGGCCACCGCTGAAGCTGATCCGGGTCGGCGCCACGGTTTCAGCCTTGGGCTTCGCCTGCGGTTCTCTGGCCACCACGGCACCCTGGCTGTGGGCTTGCTATTTCGTCGCGGCGGCGGGCATGGGCTTTGTCTTCCCGGCGTTTTCAGCACTGGCGGCCAATGCCATGCACGCCTCCGAGCAAGGCGCCACGGCCGGCTCCATCGGTGCTGCCCAGGGCATGGGCGCAGTGATCGGACCACTGGCCGGCACCTTGGTATATGCCGTCGATCCACGCTTGCCATTCCTGGCGGTGGCTGCACTGTTGCTGCTGGTCGGGTTATGGCCGATGCCGCGCAAACAGCGGGCCTGACAAGCACAGCGCGCAAGTGTGCAGAGTGTGTTTTAATGCGCATCGCTCATTATTTTTGACACCTCTGATTACAAGGCGGCTATGGACACGGGGACGCGACTCAAACTGGTGCGTGAACGCAACAACCTCTCCCAACGGGAACTGGCCCGCCGCAGCGGACTGACCAATTCGACGATCTCGCAGATCGAACAGAATCGCGTCAGCCCTTCGGTCAGCTCCCTGAAAAAACTGCTCGAAGGCATTCCGATGAGCCTGGCGGAATTTTTCAGCTTCGACGAGCCGGTGCGCGAAGAGCGCTATGTGTTCCGTGCTGGCGAACAGCCGGACCTGGGCCGCAACGGCCTGCGTATGCTGCTGGTCGGCGCCAGTGTCGAAGGCCGGCAGATGCGCATGCTGCGTGAGCTGTATGCACCGGGTGCCGACTCTGGCGAACCGATCGTGCATGCCGAGGGTGAAGAGTGTGGCCTGGTCACCCGCGGTACTGTCGAGTTGTGGGTCGATGGCCAGGTGAGCGTGCTCAACTCGGGCGACGGGTACTACATCCCCACTACCCTGCCGCACAGTTTCAAGAACATCGGCCCGGACGAGGCCGAGATCATCAGCGCCAACACCCCGGCGAATTTCTGATTGTCTGAATTGCGGTGGATGGCACCGGCTCCGCCGGTGCTCGCGGTTAAAGCCGCTCCCACAGGTTCAGCCTGTGGGAACGCACTCAGCTGGAACGGCTGCTGGCGCCCTGACACAGCGCCTGCTCGACAAAGTCCAGGCGGTCCTGCCCGAAGAACATCTGGTCACCGACAAAGCAGGTCGGCGCGCCAAACACCCCGCACTCCACTGCCGCTTCAGTCGCACGCCTGAGCGCGGCCTTCACCTCGTCATCCCCCGCCAGCGCGTGAAATGCCTGCGGGTCGAAACCGCCTTGGCTGAGCGTTTCGTCGAGGACGGTGCTATCGCTCAGGTTGCTGCGTTGCACAAACAGCCCGTTGAACAGCAGCGCCAGTAACGCCTCGAACCGCTCCGGCGAACGCAGCTGGGTGCCCACTGCTCCGCGCATCAGGGTCAAGGTATTGACCGGGAACCCCGGCGGCAACCCGAACGGCACCCCATAGCGCGCGGCGAAGCGCGCCAGGTCGGTGAACATGTAACGGCCCTTGGCCGGAATCATGACCGGCGAGGCGTTGCCGGTGGCCTGGAAAACCCCGCCCAACAGCATCGGCCGGTAGCGCAGCATGGCACCCTGGCGGGCACACAGACCAGGTAGTTGGGTCCAGGCCAGGTAGCTGGCCGGGCTGCCCAGATCAAAAAAGAAGTCGACAGTCTTGTGCATGGGTACGGTCCTTGCTCGGTGAAAGGGGCTTACCAACGTTCCAGCCAGGGGCGCAGGTCCAGCTCGAAGCTCCAGGCGTCGCGGGGCTGGGCGTGCAGGAACCAGTAACTGTCGGCGATGTGGGCCGGGTCGAGGATGCCATCCTGGTCCTTGAGGGCGTAGCGCTCGGGGAAACTGTCACGAATGAAAGCAGTGTCGATGGCGCCGTCCACCACCACGTGGGCGACATGGATGTTCCGCGGCCCCAGTTCGCGCGCCATGCTCTGCGCCAGCGCGCGCAGGGCGTGCTTGGCCCCGGCGAATGCCGCAAAGCCCGCCGCGCCACGGGTGCCGGCGGTGGCGCCGGTGAACAGAATGGTGCCGCGCTCGCGCTGAACCATGCGCCGGGCCACCGCTTGGGCGGTGAGAAAACCGGCAAAACAGGCCATCTCCCAGATTTTGAAGTATTTGCGCGGGGTTTCCTCAAGAATGCTACAGGGCACATTGGCGCCGATATTGAACACAAACGCTTCGATCGGGCCAATATCACGCTCGATGGTTTCGACCAGTTCCACCACCTCCTCCTCTTTGCGCGCATCGGAGCCAAAACCGTGAGCCTGGCCGCCGGCAGCGCGGATTTCATCCAGCAGCGGCTGCAACCTGTCAGCCTGACGCCGGGTCACACAGGCGATGTAGCCTTCGCGGGCAAAGCGCTTGGCGATCTCGCCACCAGTGGCATCCCCTGCGCCTATCACCAGCACTACTTTTTGTTGTTCTGCCATGCCCGCCTCCATTGGTGAATGATCGTTTAGTAAACGAACGCTATGTTATGATTGCCGCCACCGTCAAGCCCGCCTGCAGAGGCAAGTGAATGCGCTACACCAACGAACACAAGCAGCAAACCCGTGAGCGGCTGCTGGCCAGCAGCGGTGCGCTGGCCAAACGCGGGGGCTTTTCCAGCACCGGCGTAGCCGGGCTGATGAAGGCGATCGGTCTGACCGGTGGCGCCTTCTACAACCACTTCCCGTCCAAAGACGACCTGTTCACCGAGGTAGTGCGGCAAGAACTGTGCAACAGCCCGCTGGCGCGCCTGACCAGCCAGCACGCCAGCCGCGAACGCCTGGGCCGTTGCCTGCAGCAGTACCTGAGCCTGGCCCACCTGCACAATGCCGAAGGTGGCTGCCCGCTGCCGCCCTTGGGGGTGGAGATTGCCCGGGCCAAAGCCCCCGTGCGCGCGGTGACCGAGCATTGGCTGGTGGAACTGCACCGGGCCTGGAGCGCGACCCTTGAGGACGCCGAGTTGGCCTGGGTGCTGATCAGCCAGTGCGTCGGCGCCTTGCTGGTCGGGCGCATGCTGGTCACTGAAAGCGTGCAGTCGCAGGTACTGGACGCCAGCCGCCACTTTGTCGAGAACGCCCTGCATGAAGCGGATTAGCCTACTGCTGGGGCTGCTGCTGGCCCTGCCTGCGCTCGCCGAACAGGCCTGCCCGCCAGGGCAGTACCAGGTGTGCCTGATGGGGTGCTTCTGTGCGCCCGTCGACCCCGGGCAAGCCGGGCAGATTCTCAAGGACGTGGAAGTGCTGGCTTCATCCAGCCTGACGTACGCCTTGCACCAGGCTCGCGACGAAGCCACTGCCAGCGGCGTCGAGCCGATCCCGCTGCATATCCGCGCGCAACTCGAACCCTGGTACGACTTTGCCGTGCTCGACGCGGCACGCTTCCGGGTGGGTGACGAACAGCAGATGAGCGCGGCCAATGCGCTGCTGCAGAACCCTGACGTGAACGCCGTGACGCTGATCGACACGATCATCTTCCGCCGCCCCGCCGATGCCGAGGACAACGTGGCCTTGTGGGCACACGAGCTCAAGCATGTGCAGCAATATCAGCAGTTGGGTGTGGAAGAGTTCGCCCGGCGCTATACGCGCAACTACGACGACCTGGAAGCGCCGGCTTACAAGATCGAGACTGAAGTGAGCAAGGCGCTGCGCGAGCGTGGTTCAGGGCAGGCCAGATAAGCCCCGGCAAGCCAGCGCCCACAGGGATAGCACATGACTTGAGATCGATGCGGCCGAGGTGGGTGCTGGCTTGCCGGCGATGAGGCCCGGTCAGGATGCCGCCGAAGCCTCTGCAGCCACCTGCTCACGGCTGGCATAACGCTGCGCCAGCACCGCACAGACCATCAGCTGGATCTGGTGGAACAGCATCAGCGGCAGGATCATCGCGCCAATGCCACTGCCGACGAACAGCACCTGCGCCATTGGTACCCCGGTAGCCAGGCTCTTCTTCGAACCGGCGAACAGGATGGTAATGCGGTCCTCCAGGTCAAAGCCCAGCAGCTTGCCGAGCAGCCGGGTACCGTACAGCACCAGCGCCAGCAAAATCCCGCAGACGGCAAACAACCCGGCCAGGTGCTGCGCCGATACCGTGTGCCACAGCCCGGTGACCACCGCCTCGCTGAACGCGGTGTAGACCACCAGCAGGATCGAGCCCTGGTCCACCACCTTGAGCCAGCGCGCATTGCGCTTGACCCAGGCGCCGATCCAGCGCCGGGCGATCTGCCCGGCCACGAATGGCACCAGCAGCTGCAGGGTGATCTTCAACACTGCATCCAGGCCAGAACCGGTATCACCGCTGGCCCCCAGCAACATCATCACCAGCAGCGGCGTGAGGAAGATACCCAGCAGGCTGGATGCCGCCGCGCTGCAAATGGCCGCTGGCACGTTGCCACGCGCCAGCGAGGTGAAGGCGATGGCCGACTGCACGGTGGCCGGCAAGGCACACAGGTAGAGCACGCCCAGGTACAGCTCGTTGCCCACCAGCGGCACGAACAGCGGCTTGAACGCCAAGCCCAGCAGCGGGAACAGCACGAAGGTGCAGGAAAACACCAGCAAGTGCAGGCGCCAGTGCCCGGCACCGGCGATGATCGCCTCGCGCGACAGCTTGGCGCCGTGCAGGAAGAACAGCAGGCCGATGGCCAGGTTGGTCAGCCAACCGAAATACACCGCGCCGTCGCCCGCGCAAGGCAGCACGGTGGCAATCAGCACCACCCCGAGCAAGGCCAGGGTGAAATTGTCGAACAACATGCGCAAATACTTCATCACAGTTTCCATCTTGTCATTGTGCAAGGGCAGACGATAAGGTCTTCGGCTTTTCGCCGCTAACGCCGGAACCCCCACCGGTGTCGCTCAACGGACACGCTCCAACCAAGGACCCGACCATGCCCCTCTCCCGCCTGGCTGCACTTGCAGCCGCCATCACCCTCACCCTGAGCCATGGTGTCGCCCAGGCCGACGACCAGTTGCAGGCCAAGGTCGACCAGATCATCCGCCCACTGATGCAGGAGCAAGGCATCACCGGCATGGCCGTGGCGATCTATGCTCGCGACCACGCGCACTACTTCAGCTATGGCGTGGCCAGCAAGGCCGACAATGTGCCGGTCAGCCGCGACACGCTGTTCGAGATCGGTTCGCTGAGCAAGACCTACACCGCCACCCTGGCCGCACTGGCCAGTGCCGAAGGCAAGCTGGACCTCGATGCTCCGGCCAAGCGCTATCACCCGGCCCTCGCCGGCGCACCCATAGGCGACGTGAGCGTGCTGGAACTGGGTGCCTACAGTGCCGACTGCCTGCCGTTGCAGTTCCCGGACGCGGTGCAGACGCCGCAGCAGGTGGTCGATTTCTTCCGTCACTGGCAACCCCGCGCCAAACCTGGCACCCAGCGCTGCTACTCGAACCCCAGCCTGGGCTTGTTCGGTGACCTGGCCGCCCGCGCGCAGCACCAGCCGTTTTCCACGCTGATGAGCGAGGGCCTGCTGAAACAGATGGACCTGGAAAACACCTATCTGCAGGTCCCGGCCAGCGCCCGGGGGCTGTACGCCCAAGGCTACGACAGCGCCGACAAACCGGTGCGTGTCGGCCCCGGCCCCTACGCCGACGAAGCCTACGGCATAAAGACCAGCGCCAGCGACCTGCTGCGCTATGTGCGCCTGCACATGCAGCCGGCGGGCTTGCCAGCGGCACTGGCGCAAGCCATGGCCATTACCCAGCGGGGCTACTTCCAGGTCGGCACCATGACCCAGGGCCTGGGCTGGGAGCGCTACCCCTACCCGGTCACGCTGGGCACCCTGGTAGATGGCAATGGCCCGCAGCTAATCCGTGAACCGCAGGCAACCACGCGCTTGCAACCCGCCCTGCCTGCACTGCCGGCAGCCTGGTACAACAAGACCGGCTCGACCAATGGTTTTGGCGCCTACGCCGCCTTCGTGCCCGCCGAACAACTGGCCGTGGTGTTGCTGGCCAACCGAAATTACCCGAACGAAGCCCGGGTGCGCGCAGCCTTCGACATCCTCTCCGGGCTGTAGTGCCGGCAGCAATTGTCGAACAAAACGACAGGATGTAGTGGTAAAAAATATTCACTACAAAATGGTTGACGCCGTTCATCGCCCTTGGGCATGATGAAGCCGTCTCCCTGATCGGGAGCGGTGGCAAGGGTGTTCCAGACGGCCTGCGCGGTAACGCAGGCCGTCCGTGGAGAGGGAAACTGTCCAAAAGGCAGCGTGAGAAAGCCCCTGTTGCGATGCTGCTGTAGCAGCCTTGGTAGTGCGCTACACCGTGGTAGCGCCAACTGTGAAAAATCACCTACGAATGGGTAATGGGGGCTTTATGATGAACCTGAACAACAATCCGACTATCGACCAATTGGCCCAGCTGTTCGCCGTACGCAAGGACAGCCTTGACGACCATCTGCTGTGGGTCAGCCAGACCGGTGAAGTGCGCCTCGACCGCCTGCCACCGAACACCGTCGAAGATGAATTCGAAGAGCACCTGCCCAGCATGCGTGCCCGCTTCAAGGTCTACCGCCGTGGCCAAGGCTACGTCGGCAAGAAGGCCGCCGCCGACACCGAGTTCGTTGGTCGCGTCCTGCAGACCCTGCAACAAGAATGGCCCGCTGCCCGTGAGCAGCAGGCAGTCAAGGTGATCGAACCGCTTAACTGAGGGTTCCCGCCTTTACCTGAGCCCGGCCCGCATAGGCCGGGCTTTTTCATGCCTGGCGCCGCTGGCTGCGGGGTTCCGGCAGCGGCAAGGCGCCGGTTGCCATCGCCCGGGCGCGGTCAACACCCCACACCAGGGCGCGGGTCATGGTTTCGCCTGGCCGTGCGGGGTAATACTCCTCCAGCAGTGCTCGCCCATCCTTGGCATACAGCCCCAGGAATAGTTGGGTCGCCCCCAGGCGCGACAAGCGCACCTGCACATCCAGCGTGGTGCCGTCACTGAGTGCTTCGTCGTGGCAGCGGCTGTGCAGATGGGCGTCGGCCCACTGCCAATAGGTCTCTTCCCTGACTCGCATGAGCATTCAATCCTCCGTTGCTGGAATGCCGCGCCAGAAAACCACAGCCTTGGCCATCCTGCGAGCGCTACCCGGCAATACCATGAGGCGGATCAAGAAATGGCAATAAAAACCCCGCCATTCGGCGGGGTTGTGCTGGAGCGGGATCACTTCTTCAGCGGAACCCGCGGCATGAAGCGGCCTTTTTTGCTGCGCTGCAGGTGTGCAGGCTGGAGCTGTTCGGAATCATCCAGCGTCATGTGGGCAAAGCCCAGGCGAAATGCCGCCTGGCCACACCGCACCTGGCTGTTGATCGGGAACGCGTCGTTCAGGTCTTCGAAAAAGGATTCGCTCATGCCCTGTCTCCCTCCAGTGGCGGACGCGCCGACAACCAGAACAGTTGCCCAGGTAAACGCGACCAGTGAAAGTGAGACTAGCCGGTCATTTGCGGACCGCCCAGGCTAAAGCCCTGGCCCCGACCAGCGGCAAAACGCTCTACTTCAGACGCACCGCCGTGCCGGTAGCAAATACCACGACCATGCCGCCCTGTACCGACGGCATGCTGATCTCGAAATCCACCCCCACTACCGCATCGGCATGCAACTGGCGTGCCCGCACCTTCAGTTCTTCGGTGGCCTGTTCGCGGGCTTCGCGCAGTGCGCCTTCCAGGGTTTGCGAACGGCCGCCGAAGACGTCGCGAAAACGTGCAAAGAAATCGCGCACGAAGTTGATGCCCTGCACCGATTCGGAACTGACCACGCCCAGGTATTCGGCAATCGGGCGGCCTTCGAGCTGGCTGGTGGTGGAAATGATCATGCGGTGCGCTCCATTGGCCTGGCAAAAGAGGCCAATTCTAACAGAGTGCTATAGGGGCGGCTCAGGCGCTGGCCGCGCGCAAACGCCGCCCAAGCCTTGCGCCGAACACGTTCACCAGCAACCCGGCCATCACCAGTAAAGCACCCCAGCCCTGGATTGAGGTCAAGCGTTCACCCAGCAACAGCGCCGACGAACTCAGGCCAATCACCGGCACCAGCAGCGAGAATGGCGCCACCTTGCCGGCCGGGTGGCGCGACAGCAGCTTGCTCCACAGGCTGTAGCCGAGCATGGTGGCGACAAACGCCAGGTAGACCAGGGCCAATACCGAACTCCAGCTGATATTGGCCAAGGCATGGCCAATACGCTCCGGCCCTTCCAGCCACCAGGATAGTGCCAGGAACGGCAGTGGCGGAATCAGCCCGCCCCAGATCACCAGCGCGACCAGGTCAACCGAGCCAAAGCGCCGGGTAATGATGTTGCCCAAGCCCCACATGGCACCGCCACACAGGGTCAGCAGCAGCGCCAGCATCGGGACATGGCCACCGTCTTCGCTGCCGATAAGCGCCAGGCCGCTGGCCGCCACCAGCAGCCCCAGCACGCTGGCCAGGCGCAGCTGCTCACCGAGGAACAGCGCGGCGAAACCGAGGGTGAAGAACGCCTGCGACTGCAGGATCAGCGAAGCCAGCCCTGGCGGCATGCCGCTGTACATAGCCTGGAACAGGAAGGCGAACTGGCCCAACGAAATGGTCGCGCCGTAGGCGATCAGCCAGCGCCAGGGCAGCTTGGGCCGCTTGACCAGCAAGATCGCCGGGAACGCCACCAGCAAGAAGCGCAATGCCCCCAGCAACATCGGCGGCAAGCCATCGAGGCCAACCTTGATGACCACGAAGTTGACTCCCCAGGCGACAATCACCACCAGGGCGATGAGCAGGTCCTTAAGTGGCATTGCAGCTTCCTTCTTCAGGCTTTTTAGACATATTTCGTTACAGCATAAGGCTATTCCTTTAACAGTCACCAGCACAGTTGTGGCCTAGGGTTGCGCAACAGTGACTGTTGCGCAGTACGTTGTGGAAGTAACGGTATTGGCCTGATCAGCGGCAAGCCAGCGCCTGATAGAACTGCGCATAGCTCATTGAGTCAGCAGTGCCCCTGTGGGAGATGGCCCAGCCCTTTGGGCTGCGCTGTCGCATTAGAGAACTGAATTCGCAAGCGGTCCGTGCATCCTGTGGGAGCGGCTTTAGCCGCGAAGAATCCAACGCGGTACATGGCACCGGCTTTGCCGGTGTTCGCGGCGGTTCGACGCCTCGGCTCGCTCGCGCCCACTAAAGCTGCGCAAGCATACCTGCATCGCAGTTTCCTCCTGTCGGTGCCCGAGGGGCGCGTTTTGTTGTTGTGAGGTCACGCCCTCGCCGTGAGGGTGAGAAAAACCTGGTCGTCGACGAGTAAAAATACAAGTTGATTTTTTACTTAAGCTACACTTTTATAAGAAAAACAAGAACAACAGCGCACCGGAGCCGCCTGTATGCAGACCGCCTTCCCTCACCTGTTCGAAGCCTTGCAGATCCGCGGCAAACGCTTGAAAAACCGCATCATGTCCACCGGCCATGACACCTGCCTGCCTACCGACAATCTGGTCAACGACAAGCTCATCGCCTACCAGCGCGCCCGTGCCGCAGGCGGCGTCGGCCTGATCGTGCTGCAGGTGGCCGGGGTGCATGACAGCGCCCGCTACACCTCGCATGTGCTGATGGCCACCGATGATGCCTGCATCGACGGCTACCGCCAGCTTGCCGAGGCCTGCCATGAGCATGGCACCATGGTGTTGTCGCAACTGTTCCACCCCGGGCGGGAGATCATGGAATCGGCGGACGGCTTGCTGGCGGTGGCCTACTCGGCGTCCGCGATGCCCAATGAACGCTTCCGGGTGATGCCGCGCGCGCTGGACCAGGCGATGATCGACGAGATCGTCCAGGGCTATGCCAGTGCTGCCCGCCGCCTGCACCTGGCCGGGCTGGATGGCGTTGAAGTGGTGGCCAGCCATGGCTACCTGCCTGCGCAGTTCCTCAACCCGCGGGTAAACCAGCGCACAGATGGCTACAACGGTGAACTGGAGCAACGCCTGAGGTTCCTGCGTGAAGTGCTGGCCGCCGTACGCGCGGCCACCGACGAGCAGTTCATCATCGGCCTGCGCATCAGTGCCGACGAGCGCGACAGCCAGGGGCTGAGCGAGGACGAATCGTTGGCTGCAGCAGTTGCCTTGCAGGGCCAACTCGATTACCTGCACATCGTCGCCGGCACTTCGGCGTCCCTGGGCGGCGCGGTGCATATCGTGCCGCCGATGGCCATCGCGCCGGCATACCTGGCCCGTGAGGCCGGCACCTTCAAGCAACAGCTGGACATTCCGCTGTTCGTCACCGGCCGTATCAACCAGCCACAGGAAGCCGAACTGATCCTGGCCCGTGGCCAGGCCGATGTCTGCGGCATGACCCGCGCGCTGATCTGCGACCCGCAGATGCCGAACAAGACCGAGCATGGCCAGCTCGAGGACGTACGTGCCTGTATTGCCTGCAACCAGGCCTGCATCGGCCATTTCCACCGTGGCCTGCCCATTTCCTGCATCCAGCGGCCGGAAACCGGCCGCGAGCTGCAGTACGGGCAACTGACACCCACCCCCCGCCCCAAACGCATCCTCGTCGCCGGTGGTGGGCCCGCCGGTATGAAAGCCGCCGCCGTGGCCGCTGCCCGCGGGCACCAGGTCACGCTGTACGAGGCTGGCCCGCAGCTCGGCGGCCAGGTACTGCTGGCCCAGTTGCTGCCACGGCGCAGCGAGTTCGGTGGTGCCAGCACCAACCTGCAGCGGGAAATGGCCCTGGCGGGTGTGGAAGTGGTACGTAACACCCGCGTCGACCGGGCACTGGTCGAGCGTGAACGCCCCGATCTGGTGATCGCTGCCACCGGTGCCAGCCCCTACTGGCCGGCCTTCGAGCGCACCGGTGAGCTACAGGTGGTGGATGCCTGGCAAATACTGCGTAATGAAGCAAAACTTGGCCGCTCGGTGCTGGTGATCGACTGGCGCTGCGACTGGATCGGCCCTGGCATCGCCGAACGCCTGGTGCGCGAGGGCCACCAGGTGCAACTGGCGGTCAATGGCACCCATTGCGGCGAAAGCCTGCCGCTGTACGTGCGCGACCAACTGGCCGGCGAGCTGCATCGCCTGGGTATCCCCATCACACCGTACGCCCGGCTGTATGGCAGCGACGACAACACGGTGTACCTGCAGCACACCGCCAGCGGCGAACCGATGATCTTCGAAGGCATCGACACCCTGGTACTGTGCCTGGGCCATCGACCGGAAGACCGCCTGGCCACGGAGCTGGCCGGCCTGGTCGAGGTGCACCGCGTTGGCGACTGCCTGGCGCCGCGTACCGCCGAAGAAGCGATCCATGATGGCCTGACGGTTGCCTGGGCACTCTGAGGCTGTACATACTGCGGCTTTTACGATGGATCGACGTGCATGAGCCAACTCCCCCAGCCCCCCGCCAGCGAAGCCGGGGGCGCCGCGCCGCAGTTTCTCGGCAGCCGTATTCGCGGCCTGCGCAAGCGCCGTGGCATGACCTTGGCGGAGCTGGCCACGCACAGTGACCTGACCGCCGGCTACATCAGCCAGCTGGAGCGCAACCTTTCCTATCCGTCGATTCCGGCGCTGTTCAACATCGCCCGCAGCCTGGGGGTGACCATCCAGTGGTTCTTCGCCAGTGAAGCCACCACTGCGCCCGAGGACCAGGGCTATGTCGTACGGCGCAACAGCCGCCTGAGCGTGCACTATGAAGATGGCATCGTCGATCAACTGCTCACGCCCCAGCCCAACCGCCAGCTGGAAATCCTGCATTCGCGCTTCCCTCCGGGTAGCTACAGCCAGCAGAGCTACAGCCATGAAGGTGAAGAGGCTGGCTACATCCTCAGCGGCAGCTTCGAGCTATGGGTGGGCGAACGGCATTTCCAGCTGGGTGAAGGGGACAGCTTCAGCTTCTCGAGCCAGGAACCGCACCGCTATGGCAACCCCGGTAAGGTGGATGCCGTGGTGATCTGGGTGATCACGCCGCCAACATTCTGAAGCATGCTCGCTCCCCGGCATCCAGCAACAGGGTCTACCTTGTTAAGCGAACTCTAGAGGAGCACAACCATGAAGCAGATCCTGATCATTGGCGCGGGCTTTGCCGGCCTGTGGAGCGCGCTCAGCGCCGTCCGCCAGCTTGACCTCCATGGCTGCAAGGATGTCGAGGTCACCTTGCTTGCCCCCCAGGCCGAGCTGCATGTGCGCCCGCGCTTCTACGAGCCCGATGTACACACCCTGGCCGCGCCGTTGCAGGAGCTGTTCGATGCCGTCAACGTCCGCTTCGTGCAAGGCACGGCCTTCCACATCGATGAAGCGGCCCGCCGCGTCAGCTACCGCACCCGCAGCGGCACCCAGTGCGCCCTGCCCTACGAGCGCCTGATCATGGCCTGCGGCAGCGTGCTCAAGCGGCCCGACATGGTCGGCATCGACCACGTGTTCGATGTCGACAAGCTCGACAGCGCCGCGCGCCTGGAAACCCACCTGAAGTCACTGGCCAGCCTGCCCGACACACCGGCACGCAATACCGTGGTGGTGGCCGGCGGTGGCTTTACCGGCATCGAGACCGCCACCGAACTGCCGACCCGCCTGCGCGAAATACTCGGAGAGGACGCGGCGTTGCGCGTAGTGGTGGTCGACCGTGGGGCGAGGATTGGCGCGGCCCTCGGTGATGGCATCCGCCCCGCCATCGAGCAGGCCTCCGCGGCCTTGGGCGTGGAGTGGATCTGTGGCGCCACGGTAGCCTCGGTGGACCCTGCCGGCGCGCTGCTGGACAACGGCCAGCGCATCGACGCCAGCACAGTGATCTGGACCGTGGGCTTCAAGGCCAACCCGCTCACCGAACAGATCAGTGGCGAGCGCGACCGCCAGGGCCGCTTGCATGTCGATGGCAATCTCAAGGTGGCAGGCAATGATGCCGTGTACGCAGCAGGTGATGTGGCCTATGCCGCCTGCGACGAGCTTGGCAATTACGCGGTCATGTCCTGCCAGCATGCAATTCCGCTGGGGCGTCATGCGGGCAACAATGCGGCGGCCGAACTGATTGGCGTGGCACCGAAGACCTACAGCCAGCCCAAGTACGTGACCTGCCTGGACCTTGGGGCCTGGGGGGCGGTGTATACCGAAGGGTGGGAACGCACGGTGTCGCCACCGGAGGACAAGGCCGAGGCCAAGGTGTTGAAGGCGCAGATCAATACGATGTGGATCTATCCGCCAGCGGCCGATCGCGCGGCAGCCCTGGCAGCGGCTGACCCGGCTATCCCAGTAGCCTGAAACGGCCTCGTCGCCAGCAAGCCAGCTCCCACCTCTACTGCATTGACCTCAAGGCCTGTGCAGTAGAGGTGGGAGCTTGTCGGCGATGAGGCCCTGGCAGCCCCTTGCCGAAGATCAGGCCGCAGCGAACAGCTCGTTGGCAATCTGCGTCTGGGCAGCATCGAGCGCCTGGCTGCGCTGCTCAGGGCCATAGGCCAGGCCATGGGCACGGACGATTTCCAGGTCGGTGACACCGATGAAGCCCAGGAACACCTTGAGGAAGTCCTCATGCCCGGCACCAGTCGGCTGGCCAGCGTGCAGGCCACCGGCGGTGGACACCAGCACTACCTTCTTGTTGCCACACAGGCCTTCCGGGCCGGCTTCGGTGTAGCGGAAAGTCTTGCCGGCGACGGCGACGCGGTCGATCCAGGCCTTGAGCTGGGTCGGCACGGTGAAGTTGTACATCGGGGCACCAATCACCACGGCATCGGCAGCCAGAAACTCTTCCAGGGTTTCCGCGCTCAGCTTGGCTTCGAAGGCCTGGGCTGCGTCGCGCATGTCTTCCGGGGTGCCGGCCGCTACCAGGGTAGCCGCAGAGAAGTGGGCGATGGCGTCGGCGGCCAGGTCGCGGTACACCACTTCCGCGCTCGGATCGGCGACCTTCCAGGCTTCAACCACTTCGCGGCTCAGTTGGCGGGAGGCGGAATTGTCGCCCAGGATGCTCGAATCGATATGCAACAGTTTCATGGGACTCTCCTGTGAATGAAGACCGCAACGCTGGGCGATCATGATGGGGAGAATCCTACTGACCTAACCAATGGCTGATAAGTCGGCAAAAATGCGTTAGTTTGTCCCATAGATGGAACAGTGAGACATTCCCATGCAAGACCTCAACGTTTTCCTAGAATGACCAGTTAACTCATCAAAAAGATCAGCAACCTACGCTGAAGCCGCCATAAGAGACATGGTGCTGAGTGACGGGAAGTGCTCCTGAACCTATTTCCAAGTGAACATCGCGCTGATGCTTTATTAGTACCCAGAGTAATCTTTGATCCCGCCTTACCTGCTCATCCCCCTTCCGTGCTCCAATCTGCACATAGTAGATGCCCCTCTATTGAATCAGTGAAATCCGCCCACGCTGGCGGAACTGCCGACCCGATCAGATCTCAAGGAGCTCGAATCTCTCCCCAAGCATCTCGAGCAGCGCTCGGATAGAGGGCAATAACGCCTTCCGAGACGTAAAAAAATCGCGTGTATTAGACGGCTTTGCGGACGATATTGAGGTGGCAGTGAAACCAAGCGTCCAGCAATTAAGTCATCTCTCACCATAACCTCAGGAAGCTGCACAACGCCCACGCCAATGCGCTAGGTCAGGGTGTTTGACCAAGCGTTGACAGCTGTCGCCCAGACGCTTTACGACCAGACCGTCATCCACGAGGGAGGAATCAAAAGCGGAGTGCAATATCGACGCCAACCTCGAGATTGGTGATTTCCTGATGGACGAACACCTCTGGGTACAATGCAATGAAATCAGCGATCATTGCGTTGGCCCCTAGCCCCCGGCGGGCAAGTGACCTTGATGATGCCCTGCGGCTCTATTTTGGCCGACTGCGCCGTTCCCTCGGCGGCCTCAGCTTGCTCAACCATATCCCAACAATGGCGGTAGTAATCCATCCCAATTTCAGTGAAAAAGAAACGCCGGGGCGATATACATATTAGCTGTACACCCAATCGTCCTTCGAGCGCGAGGACTCTTCGACTCAGCTTGGATTTGGAACGTCGATTTCTCTGGATGCTGCAGCAAAGCCGCCATGCACCACTACCGTGACGAATAAGCACAGATCAGTGAAGTCAATCACAGGCAGCCTATGGACAGATGTGAGGACAGCACTAACGCCCCCGTACAGGAGATTCAGCATCCATGCCAACGAAGAACTCTCCCAAAAGCCTGGATGCCTTGCTTTCGAATTCTTCCTGACTGATCTGCCCGGCGTCCCGATCTTCTTCAAGGTCTTTGAAGATCGCTCTTGCGGCTTTGTATTCAGCAGTAGCATTCACCCGCTCCACTACAGCAGGCATACCAGCTAACTCAGAGAAAGCCAAATGGATATAGCGATCCAGGCTTTCGACTATCTTGTGCCCTGTCCATTCCTTGAGCTTCGTCTTGATAAGCTCGGAGTTAGATATAGCCCTACGCATCACATCCGTATTTTGTAGATCATACTCTATGATCAATTCTTTGAATTTGTTTGTAATAAAGCGATGCCTAAACATGTGTGGATGAGCTCGCTTAGCAATGCCTGATGCAAATTTTAGGTCACTGATATCATTAGTGATTGTATTGATACTCAATGGTTGCCCATTGCGCAAATTAATAAATAGATAATCATGATCGAGGACTCCCCCATCTGGGTTTTTCTTCCGCAACTCAGCTAGACGCGGGTTCCGAAACTCGACGATGTAGTCATTCCATGTCGATATTATCGAATGGCTTATAGGTACCAGCCTTGACCCCACACGCCCCTTAACCATAGGAATTCTCAAGAGTGGAGAGCTTAGGCTTGAATGATAGGCTGTCATGATATCAGAGACCTTTATCCGGGCTGCCTCGGCTCTCCTGCAACCCAAGGACTCCAATACAGATATCAGAATCTTTAACCGCGCAGCAACAGGTCTCGCTCGTTTACGAGAAGCCATTTTTAAAGCGACCAGTGACTCAGTAAGTATAGGACTTCCTTCACCACGAGAACTAGAAAGAGGAAAAGAATGATGATGCCAAACCACACGCCGATACTCGGATGGATATTTTCGCTTATCCGACGATTCTATCCTGCAGCCTTTCACAATTCCACTTAGAGAAACAAAGTTTGCATATCCGTACATCTCCGTTGCGAACGCGAGAAACTCCAAGCATTTCGAACCTATTGCCCGCACTGTCTCAGCAGATCTTTTATCCTCCCCACTTGCTTCCTTTTCCGCCATTAGCCCATTGACAAACAATACAAAATAGGAGTCAGTAACCGTCAAAACATTTAATGCATTGCTCTCCATAAACCGCACAAACTCGCTTAGCTGCATTACCCATTGGCGAAGCGTCCCCCCCCTGTTGGTTGTAGAGTAATTAGAGTACTTCCATGCACTCAGAATAAATGCATTAACCTCAAAGCAGAAGTCACCGTTAGGGTAGTAAAAACAGGGTAAATTTGAAGCATCCTGCTGGGTTGGAGCTTGAACACTTAGCCCAGTGGGCAACATAGCTTCCATGTCAAGAGGTCGATGTAACTGAAAGCCAGACACTTCAACGCCCTCGCGTGATGAGCATCAAATTGATGCGAGAGATTTCTTTTTTGTAATACCCACTCCTGTCCGGCAAATCTAGCTCAGCGAGACGCTGAGCAAGATCCTTCAATTCCTTCACAATCATTACGAGACGCATCAAATCAATATCCTGTGCAGCACGCTGTTTCCTCAGAAGAGCTATAGCCTCACTTTGGGAGCGCCGCGAACTAGGTTTTCTCCTGCACGCTTTATTCTGTTGGATGGCCCTTAACGCTGCTTTTCTGATTGAGTCGATGCCTTGAAAAGTCTCACCCAGTCCAATTGCATGCTTCTTGAAAGTGTTCAGACTAAATGCTTTGATTCCCCGCTCGTCATCTGCATAAGAGGCCAACGCAACTTGACTTCCAAGCGCTGTCACCAACGCCATGTTTTCTCTGTACAACGCGGGATTGTTAATGACATCATGCATTAGCGCCAACAGCTTTACCATAGAAGCCCTTCCCGCCTCGATCTTATTGCTCATGGGTAGCGTACTTTAACGGAAAGCTTCATCTCAAAAGTACTGCCGTCTTCTGTGGTCAGCATGGCGAAATCTGGCTTTAAATCAATACGATGGCTTTGGACAAGCTTTGCCACATCGGCGTAAATTTGACCGTAGCTGAAATCAGCAAAGTCAAAATCAGCAACGATGTCGCCACGGTCAGCGGCCTCCTTAAGTCCATGATAAATTTCTGAATATGATTTAGCCCCAATGTCGCGACAACCTAAACACTCGCACAGCATATATTTAACTTCATCCAAATGTTCTATTGTGGATTCGTTTTTGAGAATGGCGTCGGTAATACACTCAACCTTAACACCTTCGAGCATCGAGCCAGGTGTGATTTCTAGGATATAATTGTAGAGATGTTCAAGGTCGCTATGCCCTAAAAAGGCGCGCAATGCGTCCAAACCTTTGAATCCAGCTGATGCAAAAAATGCCATTGCAAAAAACCTGCGCATTTGATGCTGCCGGACATAGAAGCGAGCCTGCGTCCCATTCTCCAGTGTCACCACCGGCGTTTGAGTATAATCGCAGACAGCACTTAAGCAGTTGTTGAAAATCCGGGCATCCATAGGCCTAAAAGACAGATTATCAGGACGAATATAAATAAATAGAGGAGTATCGAAGGAAATCAGCCCCGCCTTGTAACAGTTTGCGTGAAATCTCTTCAAGTCCCATATCAATTTCGCCACCATTGTCGGCACCGTAACGCGCATCAGCTCTTTACCATGCCTATTTCCAGTTTTACCCCCATCAAATAATAACTCATACTGAATACTTTTATTTTCACTAAAATAGGGATCTTTATTTGGCAGCAGACAAGTATTAGCACGCAAATTTAATAGTTCGATTTGACGCCTAGCCGTTAGCAAGCCTATGATTGATATATAAGCCCCCATCAGAACAGCATAAGAATCATAGAGACAATAATCAGCCCTAAACAACTCAAAATAATCTGACTGACGCTGAGTATATGGAATCATCCAAGCGGAAAATATGCTAGGTTGAGTCATAACTTTACTGTTCATATCTTCGAATGGAGCACCCATTATATTGAATGCCCTTTTGGTCTTGCCGCCCTGATTAGCGACGGAATTGAAAGTTACCGAAGACATAACTCTGAAAGCATTTTCCCTTATATATTCATAAGACGCACGAACTAAATTAAACACCACTTCCCCTGATAGTGACCGAAACCTACCCTTAGGTTTTTCACCTACTTTGGAAAGTATTGTCTTAACCGTAATTTTGGCGAGCGCCTGACTATCAAAGCGTGCGGCCTTGAAGTAATTATTCAGAATGGGAAGCTTTTTAAGCGCACGCAAAATACGCCCCAATGTTTTACTAGATACCGTCGGAGTTACTTCATTTCGAATAGGGACAGATGGGTACTCTGTCTTCCAAACCACCCCACCATTCAACTCATCAAAAGTTCTAACAGCAAGCCTCACACCTCCTAGCGTATTCCGATAAAGCGACCGAATGAAGTGCGCCGAATTATACCTCAATACGCCAAACTGCTTAATGTAGTAGCCGTTTCGGTACATCCAGACCCTCGCCCTGATTAGGTCATCTTTGCTCATATCCAATGTCTGATCGGCAATATCAATGAGCTCGAAACACTCGTGCCATTTTTCTTGTGTATCAATCGCGTCCTCGATTGTGATCTTTGACGACAATCGCTTCAACTCGATAGCCAGCCTTGTGGGGTAAACGTAAAGATGAGTTGATATGGGGTTGCTCGTATTAAGAAGGAGGTATTCAATAAGGTCGCTTTCGGTAATGAGAGAAAGCCCGCACTGCGTTATATTGAAGCGTTCTCCCCCCATCAATAGCCAATCGACGAAGTGAAGACCATGCCTGAATATCTGCGCCTCTGCGTCTGCCCCTCTTCTTGAGCCACCGTTGTAGCGTGGATGGATCTGAAGCACCAAGAACACCTTGATAATCTTTAAAAGTGTTGTGTTGACGCTATCAGTTAGCATGCTCCCGTCATAGAGTTGGATGCAGAAATCAACCACAATCTTGATTCCTTTTTTTTCGGTACCAAACCAACACACCCAAAGTGGTGATTCAATATTGCTCCCCTCAATAAGCCAATCTGGCGTATCTATATCTGCCTCTCCGCCAGCACCAATGCTAACCAGCTCTCGAAGCCTCATCCTTTGCTCGTAATACCTCATGTCCTTTAGCTTTGAAAGTTCTTCGGCAAGGATAGGATTCTCAACCTTAGCTTCAATGTTCTTCGCGCGTCGATTAGGCATATGAAAGCCCCTCTTCATCATCTTCGATCATGAGACGAAGTTTCGCAGCCAAAGGAATGGAGTAGCCGGACTTCCGAAAAATCGAAGCGACTTCCTCAGAGACAACCTCAATCTCGCCCCGCTCATACAGCGCTACAGCATGCGTTAAGTATTCGCCGTTCAAAGCCCAATTCAAGTACTTCTCACTGATTGTATGCCCCTTGGACTGCCACTCTCTAAAGATTGGTGCCATAGTGATCAAAAGTGTGCAGAGCATTGGGCAGACAGGAATGATTCCCTTAACCACAGCGCCTCCATCATTTCGCTCATTGGCTGGCAACCAGTTTTTTAGATTCAACTGCGGCGGAAGAGGGGAAAGCCTGTGATGCTTAATGAACGTTTCGAGTTCTCCAAGGGTGTCGATGTTCATGACCTCCAGCAGATATTCAGACTCCTTAAAACACTCAAAAATAATTCCGAGCTGGAAAGTACGTATCCATCGACTCAGATAAAACTGCCGAATCGGTTTCGGCAGGTATTTATCGAGCAGCTTAGGAATGTAGGTTTTCTGCCCAAGAGCCTCAGCCATCGCATGGACGCTCGATGTCTTGAAATAAACTATAACCGCTGACGAGGTGCGCATGGTTTTGGGGGTAAGGTTTTCTAACACCTGGCCCGTATCCTCGCCAAAAACAGCCTCTATCTTTTTTGCCATCAAAGAGTCTTTGTTCTGCTGCACACTCATCCCCGACCACTTTGTTTTCTTTGAAGGCAAAGAGGTTCCGGTGGCACTGGTCAACAGCAAATACTTAGCATCAATCTTATTATTCTTCTGGAGGTAGGCTCGTGCCTCAGCTGTCAGCTCTTTAATTTCATCAATTAACTCTTGCGCCTTGGACGTAAGGTGTACACCTTGAAGTGCCGAAGCGGGCCCTCGACGTCGCTTTAAGCTCTTGGTGCGATTGCTTTCCTCGTAATCATCAGTATCTTGGTTGTGCTTGTCCTTGACTTGGTAGTTTAATAACCATGACTTGGTAATTGCCGGCACTTCATTGATTAATAAATACAAGAACGGCAGAAGTGTTGTGCTATCCATCAACCCAAGGCAAGACGAAAGCTCTCGCTTCAGGCAACCAAACACCCGCTCAAACTCTTTATCGTCTATATCCGGATATGGGTTACTTTCCCAAAGCTTGGATCTTGACATATATAGCTGTTGATTCGAAGTCGCCTGTCTATACGCTTCTGCATCTTCGGCAAGATGTGCAGCCTTCTTGCGCCTTCTGTAGGCACTGATGATGTCTTGCCTTGCCTCTTCACAGGCTTTTACAACCCCGTTGATATCCCCATTGATCTGTTCGTAGAGCTTACTTGCAGCATCCTGGTTTGAAACAGTATCGGGAATTGGCGTTATTAATTTAATCAGCTTTTTGCGCCCACGGTGGGTGTTGACACCACGAGTGGCCGGGCTTGTGTACCGTTCAATCGCAAACGGATACTCAGGCTCGGGTAGTATCCCCTGCCTAACGTAGAAACTCATCACAAAATGGATTAGCGCAGCCCATTCCCTATAAAAAGCCTCCAAGTCATAGCCATTTTTAAGTCTCTCTGCAAGCTCGCTATTATATGCAGCCTCCATGAACAAACTAAGCTCATGAGAATTTTGCAACAACTCCAACTCTTCAACATTCAGGAAGGTTTCACTGACAATCCTAGCAAAATTGTCAGAATGACGAATCTTATCTTTCATTGTCTCTGTTGTGTGCTTTTGAAGATACGTCTTAAGCTTGCTAAACACGTAGGATGTATAGCTTTCACCGTACTTAACATAATACGGTATTAGATTGACAAACTGCTCTCTGTCGCTTCGCCATCTCGCCCACCACCCCTCATAAAAACTCAGACGCGCTGCATCTTTATATCCATTAGAATATAAAGCCCTGCATTGATGTTCATAGCGCTTCCCACAACTCGACTTGAATCCAGATACATTTAACCCTATTTCATCCGCCGACTTTCTTACGCACGTCAAGATACGCCATGCAAATGTATAAGTGGCGTTGGTCTCAGAAAGCAGAAAACCCCAGAACCGGGCAATAATCTCAGGACAACTCAGATCATGTTGCCTTAGGTGACAAGCTCCCATAAACACGTCAAATACACATAGCGCTTGCCTGGCCATGTTTTTGTCAGTGGTGCTTTTATGCATACCCATGCATCGAGCGATCATATTATCGGTGACATAAACTCTCGGATAGTATGAAAGTACGAGTGTTCTGAGCATGGTAAAAACTCCAATGAGAGTAATTTAATTGCTAGCACACCCCAATAATTAATGCAACCAATAACTCTTGATTATTCACACTTAAATCAATCAAGCTTATATAACTTCAACAACGCTTATTTTCGGAAAATTGACTGCTTATTCAACCCCAATTTGGGGCTCTGACCTCAGCCTAGCTTTCCACCCTTCCCCCCCCTTCAGAAAGCTACCCCAAATTGGGGTAGCTGCCATTCGCCAAACACACAAACGGGTACGGCCAAGGCCCTCAGGGTAGGAACTTACGATTAAGCCATATATTGATAGTTAAAATACCTTCCGTCCGAAGAAGCCATCTAGTCAATACGCTACGATTGACTAATATGAATTCAACGCTAACCTCACCGTGCTGACCCAATGACTTACCTGCAACACTCGAGGAGAATATCGTGCCAACTCATACTGAGAGACGCAAAATTGCCTTGGCGTTCGTTTCTAAACTCATGCTCGCGAGTAAACCTGCATTGTCATTGGAAAAAAGAAGGACGTGGACAGGGCACACATCGCACATTGTCGGCGGTAAATATCTGACAGTAGGCTTTCGGCAGGAACGACCGCGACCTGACGCTGAATGATGCTAGCTTTCAGCATAGGGCAGGCGGCTAAAGAAACCATCGGGAGTAGCTAATAAATGCAAGCATGTCACTCGAGCCCCTCTCAGTATCTAGAAACATGATAGCTGTTCACCCGGCCTCATCAAACCTCTCACCACCCGTAATCCCAGTGGTGGTCGTTCATGATCCGGTCATGCTTCTGTCTGCCGTTGATGTTTTGCGCCTTCATGAACCCAAGAGCCCCAGCCAGTGAGTGCCAACGTGTAGGTGGTGCTGTTGAGGCGATGATTTCCAGACGGTAGAGGTCGCAGCCAGTAAATCCTTCTACGAAATAGCCTTAGTATGTGTTTTGTCACCAAGGGCAGATCCTTGCTTGATCCCTCTCTCCACGCGTTGTGGTCACTTCAGAAGACAATATCTGGTCTTGAAGGACTTGGAATGGGAGCGGCGTTCTTGAGGCATAGGCGTCCGCTTAAAAAAGCTAAAGATGATATCCACTTAAGGTGGACACCGTGTCCTCAAGCGACGGTGTCAGGAAATAGCGTTGACCGAACGGTTACGTAGCAGAGAACTGCGGAGCCAGTGCATCATGACATTCCACTCCAGGCATGCCTTTCACAGCGGCAAGATGGGACATCTCGATGAGCAACCACTATCTGAGTGACGCTTTTTCTATGCTAAGTGAACTGGGAGTATACAGAACGTCCGCGGGCACGTGGGCATTCACCGATATGGAGACAGCAAGTTCATGCTACATCCACCACTCTCGCACCCCGGTTGCCATGACTGCCTATGCAGCTATTGACCCCCACTTTGCGGCAGGCCGCATCCCTAACTACGCACTTGTGGATTTAGTCGATAAAACGCCATGCATGGATGGGGTTGAATCCACTGCTCTGGCCATCATCTGTGATGCTGAGCCTCCTGTTTATCCTTCGGCAGCGCTGCGAGGCGAAGTTTTTGGGAACACCGCGTGGAAGATCGTCGATGACTACCAGCTGGAAAGCTGCTTCATCCAAGTCACGCCCTATGGCTCTCAGGGTCGTCACTTCATTATGCGGCCACAGGGCTACGACTATCAGCAATCTGAGCCTATCCCAGCCATATTGAAGGCCATGCGCAGGGCTTACAGATCCATGGAGCCCGTTCAACAGATTATGGTTCTGACCCTAATGCACCTTTACCATTCGGGGCCGGACAAGTTTTTCCTGATTGGCGGGTGCCCGACCAAAATTCCTGCAGCGACTGCGCTTCAAATCCTTCGCAGAGACGGTCAGGCATTGACGACATGGGCACACCTTTTGAGCCATTACGCGGGCTGGTGATCACCCCGCACACAGCCCACGATCTGAAAGACGATGCATAGAGCCGCACTAAATGGGTACCACAACGTCCCTACCCGCTTCGGTAAGCTCATCATGACGCCCGTCTAACAGGGTTCCGCACGTGGTTTTCCTCTCTTATAAAAAACGGCCCACCGGGCCGTTTTTAGTAGTAAGCAATACTCAAGATACCCAGGATTCCACTTCATCTGCCCCGTACTGGGCTTTCCACTCTTTCAGCAATTTGTGATTGCCGCCTTTGGTCTCGATGATTTCCCCGTTATGCGGATTTTTGTACTGCTTCACTTGGCGTGCACGACGCGGCGATTTCTCTGCAACAGCCGGGGCGCTGCGACGGCCAGCTTGCGGATCCAAAATGTTGATGATATCTCGCAAGCTGAAGCCGTACTTGTTCAGCAAATCACGAAGCTTTTCTTCAAATTCAATTTCTTTCTTCAGCTCGGTGCTGCCCTTCATCGCCTCAAGCTCAGCGAGCTGCGCGGCCAGGGTTTGCTCAAGCTTTCTGAATTCTGCCAAACGAGACATTTCTAATCCTCCGGTGTTTGAAAAGTGCCTACAGGCTAACCCAAATGCACAACCGGGCCTAATTAATTTGATGCTGCTACTCGGAGTTCACCACAACAGCACTAGGAGGCTCAGCAGCAACATAAGGAAGCTATATCCATCCTTTTCGCTTCATGCCCCTTACCGAGCGAAGCGCTGCGCGTCCAAGGAGGTTACCGCCGAAAAGCCAGCACCCTTTTTAAAGCTCATATTGTGAACAAAGTTTTTCATCGCATCTGATCGGTCGATGGCTTCGAGGTTAAGACCTTCGACAGTAGCACGGCAGAATGCAACGCTGAGGATGGCAGCACGGTAACGTGATTCAAATCAGCGATCCAACCGGTGCCCATGTACATCGCCCTTCAACAGCTACGCCATACGCTGGCGGAGGTCGATCAGAAGGACTTGGGCTCTCGACGGCCCTATCAAAATCCCTACTGTTTTGGGCCCAATCCCTCGATACCAAGAAGCCATCGATCAAAATTACGCCGACCTCAGGAAGTTTCTGAAACTGTCCTTCAAGCCCCCCCCCTACCCGACCAACCTTCCATCGTCCGAAGTCGTCAACGTCAGTCATTCGCTTGAGGTAGCGAAACTCAGGAACCTCGTCCGCCTGACTCCTATCATTCAAAAGCATGCTCACGGAAGGCGCGTCACGCGCTGGGCTTATAGCTTCCGACCGGAAACAAATCAATTCAAGACACAAGCCCTGGCTATGATGGCCAATTTCAATCACCGATCTTGGAGTCAAGCCGGCGCTCGGCTAGAGTCCCAATACCTATCAGCTAGGCAGCCCGCCCACTGAGCCGTCGCAGGGAAGAGACCATGCAGATCCAGTACTTGGAGATAGCGAACTTTCGCAAGCTCCTATCCGTCCGAATCGACCTTGCAAGCACCACCACCCTTCTGGTCGGCGCCAACAACAGCGGCAAGTCCTCCGCGATGCTAGCGCTGCGCAAGTTTCTGCTTTCGAAAGCAAGCGCGTTCCGCCTCCAGGATCTGACGCTTTGCCACCTCTCGACGATCGACGCTATTGGCGCCGAATGGGAAGCGGCGGATGAGGGGTTTGAAGTCCCCGGCGCGAATGATTGGGCGCGCTGGTTACCCACCCTGGATCTCTGGGTGGAGGCCTCCCAAGGCGAGTTGCACCATATAAGAGATCTCATTCCCAATTTTGCCTGGAAAGGCGGCCATGTCGGGATGCGCTTTCGGCTCGAACCCAAGGACATGGGCAAGCTATTTACCGATTACCGGAAAGAGCGGGCACGCGTAAAACTGCTACAGCAGGAGATCCTGAAAAACTCGGCCGAAGGCAAGGAGCCACCCGCGCTTCCGTTATGGCCCCAAAGCTTGCACGACTACTTGAATCGGCGCCTCGGGACGATGTTCACCATTTGCTGGTACCGCCTCGATCCCAATCAGCTCCACGCACCTGATCCCAAGACGCGCCACGCCGATCTACAAGCGCTCACTGACAAGGCCAGGCCGCTTGAGAGTAACCCGTTGACCGACCTTATCCGCGTGCACGAAATCAACGCCCAGCGAGGCTTTGGGGACAGCGCCGAAGAATCAGTCACCGAAGGCAGAGGTGGTTCAGGGAAAAAGCTGACAGAACAATTGCGGGCTTACTACAAGCGACACTTGGATCCGGGTGACAGCCCGGACATTTCTGATTTAGAGGCTCTCACTGCCATCCAGGCCGCTCAGTCTGCATTCGACTCCCGACTCACCTCCAGCTTCGCGCCTGCGCTTGAGGAGGTCGCAGGTTTGGGATACCCCAACAACTCTGACCCTGCTATCAGAGTTGAGACACGTCTGTCTCCTACTGACGGCATGAACCATGAAGCGGCAGTACTGTTCGAGTTGGATTCAGCGGCAGGCGCGCCCGGTGCCCCTCCCATGCGTTTGCCCGAGACCTCGAACGGTCTGGGCTACCAGAACCTGATCTCGATGATCTTCCAGCTGATGGCCTTCCGGGACGAATGGTTGGGGAAATACAAGAACACCGATGAGCAGTCCGACGCGGGCGTCGAGCCGATTCACCTGGTGCTAATCGAAGAGCCTGAAGCTCACCTTCATGTTCAAGTGCAGCAAGCCTTCATCAAGCATGCGTATCACGTCCTTTGCAACGACCCGTTGCTCAAGAGATATCCGAAGCTCAAAACTCAGCTGGTGGTCAGCTCCCATTCGAGCCACATTGCCCATGAAACCGAGTATGCAAACCTCCGCTACTTCCGCAGGTTACCCGCGGGAATGGCCGGCATCCCTATCCCTGTGTCGACCGTTTCCAACCTGAGCACTGTGTTCGGCCAGAAGAACCCACATAAGCAAACGAAGGAGTTCGTGACCCGGTATCTTAGGGCCCAGCATGCCGATCTGTTCTTCGCTGACGCGGTCATCCTGGTAGAAGGCGCAGCCGAGCGGATGATGCTCCCGCACTTCTTGCGCAACCACTTCCCTTTCCTCGACCGATGCTACATCACCACCCTGGATATCGGAGGCAGTCACGCGCACCGTCTCCGCCCGCTGGTAGATGCGCTCGGTATCGTCACATTGGTGATCACGGATCTGGATGCCGGCTACAAGAAGTCAGCCGTGCCTGTTAGGCGAAACGCGGAGCAGGTTACCAATAACCCAACACTGCGCAATTGGGTGACAGCCCGACAGATCGGACACGATGTCGACACCTTGCTGGATCTAGGTGAGGAGCAGAAAACCCAGGAAATTGACGAGCTGTTCGCTATCCGAATCTCGTATCAGACCCCTGTCAACGTTCGACTTACCAGCATGGCAGGTGACACCGAAGCGCTGCCCAACACCTTCGAGGACAGCTTGGTGCTGACTAACGTCAACCATTTTGCGACTAAGCAAGGACGCGGTTTGACCAAGCTTTTTGCCAACGCACTGCGCGACTCCAGCACTGCGAACGATCTGGGCCAAGCGTTGTTCGATGCACTCCGGGATGGGGACAAAGCTGAGTTTGCCTTGCAGGTATTGGGTGATCCTTACTTCGCCAAAGTGAAGGTTCCGGAGTACATCCGTGAGGGGCTTGTTTGGCTGGAGGGCAAGCTCAGGAAGAAGAGTAAGGAGCTCCTCATTATTCCAACGGCCAGCATCGAGGTGAGCGAAAAATGAGTGCCGAGACGGATATCGCCGATGATGCGAAGCCAACTGCCGATGACGTCATCCAGGAGTGTTTGAATCTGGAGAAGCCTCGCAGCTTCTTTCTGTATGCCGGCGCAGGCTCAGGCAAAACTCACTCCCTCGTCGAAGCAGTAAAATCGCTGAAAAATCGTGAGCGCCAGCGCCTGACGTTTGAAAGCCGTCAGATCGCGATCATTACCTACACCAACGCAGCATGTGAGGAAATCGCGCGTCGCCTTGAGCATGATCCCTTGGTCGAAGTTTCAACGATCCATGCATTCTCGTGGAGGATGATCAAGGGCTTTAACGACGACATTCGCGAATGGTTGCGCATCAAGCTCAATGCTGACATCGCTGAACTGGATGACAAACTCCGGCGGGCGCAGGGAGAGAACAAGACGTCTCGTGCAAACCAGGCGAGCCGAGACAGCAAGACGCGTCGGCTGGCGAGCCTGAACGACATCCCCGACTTTACCTACAGTCCGACAGGAGACAACCGCAGCAGGCAATCGCTGAACCACAGCGAGGTCATCCAGATGGCCGCAGCATTCATTCCGCAGCCGCCGTTGCTCAACGTGATGGCCGATCGGCATCCGGTGCTTCTGATTGATGAAAGCCAGGACACCTACGGCCCGCTCATGGATGCCTTTCTACAAGCTCAAGCAGCAATCCCAGATCGGTTTTGCGTTGGGCTTCTCGGTGACACCATGCAGCGCATCTACAACGACGGGAAGGTTGGATTGGATGCTGCAATCCCAGCTGACTGGGCTAAACCCGTGAAGTGCATCAACCGTCGATGCCCTACGCGGGTCGTTAATCTGATTAACGTGATCCGTGCAAGCGTTGATGGCCATCAGCAAACACCCAAGCCTGGCGCTATACAGGGCACAGTGCGAATGTTCTGCACGCAGCAAGAGCCGGGTCAAGATTTTAACTTTGAGGAGCGTGTGGCCAGGCAAATGGCCGAAATCACAGGTGATGCACAGTGGGCAGCCGGTTCGAAAGGCCGAAAAACGCTAATCCTGGAACATAAGATGGCCGGTCGCCGCATGGGGTTTGAGGGCGTGTTCACACCACTGTATGAGGTCGAGCATTTAAATACGGGCCTGCTGGACGGAACTCTACCCCTTCTCAAGCTCTTCTTCGAGCGGGTCGCCCCCATTGTCGAAGCTTCACGGGTTGATGATTTCACGCTCATGGAGGCAGTTCGACTGCGCTCACCCTTGCTCGATCCTCGCTATTTCGAATCGGTTGCCAACCAATTGGGAGTATTAGAATCCGTGGGCGAAGCAACCCAGTCGCTCTGCGAGCTGCTCACGGACAACGATCCAACTATCGAGGAGGTCGCTCATCTTCTTCGGCGGACTGGCCTTCTCGACTTGCCAGAGCGCTTCGCAGAAGCTTTGGTTCAAGGCGCCACTACAGAACCAGCACCAGAAACGTCCGATCGAGAAGCTCTAGAGATCCATGCTTACCGGGTTGTACTAGGACGACCCTATTCGGAGATGGCTGCGTTCGCCGGTTACGCAAATGGGCTGTCACCGTTTGACACGCACCAGGGTGTTAAGGGATTGGAGTTTCCGCGGGTCATGGTAGTCCTGAATGACGAAGAAGCCGGTGGCTTCCTATTCAGCTACGAAAAACTACTGGGGGTTAAGCCCGCATCCCCAACCGACGTGAAAAATCAACGCGCCGGCAAGGACAATTCCCTCTCGCGCACACGCCGGCTTCTATACGTAACCTGCAGCCGCGCCGAAGAGAGCCTGGCCGTTGTGGTCTACACCGTCCAGCCTGAGGTAGCCAAAGCGAGAGTGATCGAAGCGGGCTGGTTAGAGGCTGAAGAGATCATTGTGCTTTGAGATTTGCCGCCGGATCGACATCGGTTGCGAACCTTCCTCCAATCAAAGCCAAGCCAGCAATTTGAAACAAGGATAAATGTAAACATGGCAGACATGATGCGGTACCTCACGAAGCAGAAGCTGGAGTGGCTCATCGCCGATGCAGGCTTGTATGTGAGTGCCGCAGAACATCCAATGGATGAATATGAAGGCGTCTCTGATCAAACCTACCTGTCCACATACCAGGCTCAAAACGTAAAGGACGTAGATCCTCAACTCCTTACCGATCTAGACAAGCTCATGCTCGATATGCAAGACGTAGGACGCAAGAAGAACTTTCTGAGCTGCTGGTACCTCGGCACAGAAGAAAATCATGAAATGTGGGATGAATACGGGACTGAGGGCGTGATCCTCTTCACCGAGGAATGGAGGCTGATGGATGCATTTGCCGAACCGTTGGAACACGCGTTGGAAGGTTATCCTGTCACGTATGATGATGCACTCAAAGCAGGCGCTCCTCATGATCCACTGCGGGTGAAGCATGAAAAGTATCACAAAGAAAAGGAGTTTCGGGTCGTCTTCAGCCTCTCTAGGTATTCGATACTCACTGGCTTCGAAAGCATGGGAGGACGCGATGGCGATCGCTTGACTCATGAAAGTCCGATTATCACCGTCTGCATGTCCCCCGAAGGGCACACCCAAGCTCGCAAGGTGATCCGAGGGAAGAACCTAGGCCTTGTGCTGGATTTCAATTTTGGGCGCGCCATCCGCGAAGTCAGAGTGCACCCGTCAGCCACCGACGAAGAGCTACGCGATGTTGAAAAACGCCTTTTGAGCATAGGGTTCACTTGCCCAGTGAATCACTCGCAACTTCGTCGGGACAATTATTCAGAGGCTGCAACACTCCCAAACAAGGGGCTCGGAGCACCCGATAGCATTCCCGCTCAAGCGCAAGACAAGCGTCCAACAGCATGAAAACGTTGCCCGCCAATGACCAGCTCGAGTATATCGGCTACTCAATCGCGATGTTAAGAACAGCCGTTGATAACTCACGCGCGGCCTGCTCGGCTTTGCGCAGCAAAGGTCATCAGGGATGAGCTGGCGGTCTTTCGCCAAAGCTTGGCTCGCTGGGCATTCACTTACAGTATCGCCAACACTAGGTATAAGCGCCGTTACAACCAGAGGAGTAACCATGGAGATCGTTCTGCTCGCCCACATCCGCCTCAATCGAATCGGCTCTGCGGGCACTGGGTGGTATGCGAAAACGCGGCATCAAATGTTTTCTGCTGAAGTCGCCAATAGCGATCAGTCGACCCTGCGTAACCTCGTGATCGAGATTGCTGAAACTAATGGTGAAGCCATCGGAGCCCTGGAGAACCTGCGATTCGAGCCAGGCTATTCAGACTCGATGATATTCGACATTCAAAGCCCCAGCATCTCATACAGCACTCCTTATGCTGAATGTAAAGTCATCGCCGCACTGAAGGCTAAAGGACAGTATTTCCAGCTTGAAGCGGTTGATCAGCAAGGGGTCAAACCCTTTATCTCTACGCGTCAAGCGACCTGATAGGTGAGTGCCATGAAGCTCACGATGCTGCAGAGGGCCAATCAGGAAAATGTGTAGGTTAATCAGATCGTGGCCTCAGCCCTCTCCAGCGCCTCAGGAGAAGGAAATTTAGTCTCAGGCCACTAGCCCGCCATCTCCGCCTAGGCTAGTTCCTTTCCCGCACGGTGCGGCTCATCCCGCATATCCGGCACCCACCTAAGACGATCCATGCAATCATCACGCTCTGCGAAGGAGCGAATTGAATGACGAAAACTGAGTTTTTGATAGATCCGGACACCCAGGCGTTCATGATTTGGTTTGAGTCGGCCGTGGTGGGCACCCGTCCTACCGATTTTCCGCACGCCGGTGGAGTTGATCGGCTGCTCAGCGACTCGTTCGAACGTTATCGGTGGCCGATCAGAAGGATTGACCTGGTGACACCTACGGGTAAAGAAAGCATTTCTGCTCGCTCAAGCTTCCACGACAATGCGATTTTGCTCGGGAAACTCTCAATGGGTATCCAGGACTGCCTGAATGAAAAGCCCATCAATCATGACGAACTGGCGAGTTGGGCCAGAGCCATCATGGAATGGGGCGGTGTTTTCAAGCGTCCCGGCAATGGCACCTGGTTGGATAATATGAGCAATAAATTGCATGGCTATTTTGAGCGTGCGCTTCCCGCGCTCATCTCGGACGATGAACAAGCTCTGAAGGGAGTGCACGATCTACGCTCAAATGCCGGCACCACCAAGATCCACTCAATGGTTCTACCGAACTTCGTGATCTATGACAGCCGCGTAGCTGCCGCACTTGCATGGCTCGTTCAGTCTTGGGCAACATCGCATAACCGTGCGGTACCCCAGCATTTGCGTTTCGGTTGCATGCCCGCCAATACGCAGAAAAAGCCACGTACCCCCAGAACGCCTGACGCAGTTGTGTTCAAATATTTCTCTCCTGCAAAACACGTCAGCACTCACCGAAAGCACGCCATGTGGAATCGCAGAGCAAACTGGATCATAGAACAGATGGCTAAGGCCCCGACTGTTAATGCAACAGGGGCCAGGTTACCTAGGACATGGTCGGGTCGGGAAATCGAGGCGGCGCTTTTTATGATGGGTGAAGACCTCACTCACGCCATTTCACTCCACAGTCAAAAGACGCGCTCCTCTGCTAAGTCGATCCCATGCTAGACTTCAGATCGCCGTCAATTCGGCTATTCATGGCATGACACTTCGCCATTGAATATTTCAAGTCAGGGAGGCTGCTCAGCACGATGAACTTACTCGACCTAGCGGCCTAATGGCCCATATGACAATAAAGTCATCATTGGCCGTTGTGCTTGGTGCCATCCGGAGTGAACGCAAAATCACGCGGCGTCAGTTCCCCGACACCACGAGTCGGACTTATCTTTCGAAAGGTGAGGACGGGCGAGGCAGTATTACCTTGTACAAGCCCAACCAAACGAGCGAACACCTGGAACTACGCCCAGCGAAATACTCGCATCGACATGGAGCGGCGACTGAGAAAAAACCTCCGACCAGATCAATAAAGAAGCTTAATGGCAAGCTCCAGCAGACCGTTTAAAAACTTACAACCCACCTACAAAACACCGACATAACAGTTATGGAAAACAACTACCTAACATCAATCTCCGCCCTTTTCGAAAAAATACCTGTAGCACTAACAACAATTGCGATCATTTATTTTTTCTGGATGATGATAAAAACAGAATCTTCGTTCATCTTAAAGCATCGAGTATTGGAGCTATTTGGGGGCAAGCGTGAATTTTCAGACCCAAAGATCAATGCTATCGTTAACCGACATGTAGAGCTCCATTACTTCAACTGGCATTTAAGCCTAAACATTAAATCCACACGCCAGATGTACCGACTTGTAGCCTGGGCCAAGCGGCACAACCTGGATTTGGAGTTGCTAACAAAAGCACGACCATACTTCGATGTTAACACGTTGAAAGTCAAACTTTGGAGGCGACGGACTCGGAATATTCTCACCAATCTATTTCGCTGTTACTTCATTCTAAGCCTGTGCGCTGCGCTCTGTCTATTTATCTACCCTGGAGTACCTTTGAAAGTAAATAAGACTGGAACATGGTTTATTGCGCGCCAAGATAAAGCGTTCAGCCCCACCTTCGAGTGGGAGCTTGATAGAGGGCGCTGCCTTCTCGATTTAACACCAGCGCCTTTAAAATCCGCATGGGACAAGGAAGTTATATGCAAGCTGATTTTAAACGACTCCTCAGATTATCTTTCAAAAGCTCAGAAAAATTCACACAAATTAACCATCATAATAGCCATAACATCAACCATTCTAGCGCTTTTAACGATTTTCATTGTTGGAAAAGCCGCGCACGCAGAAAGCATCCAAACAGCAATCACCCGAAGATTAGAAAAACGCAACAGAGGGCGACTCCCTTAATATCTTTAGTATGCCACCCCACCCATATGGCCACCACAATCTGAAAGATTTTTTCACGGTGCGCGTCCTCTGCCTAGAGGCGCTCCACCTGACGCGTGAAGGACTGTGGAAGATGGATGGACGCATTAAGTTTCCGTCTTTTCAAGGCAACTATTCTAAGACTCAGTAACTTCAAGGCTGCTGTGATGAGCTAACCTGATTGCATCTCCAACCATCTGGCGTAAGCCATGATCATCTCCCAACCGAAATCCCGTACATGGCTGAATTCTTCGGCAGTCGGTACCCTGAGAAGGCCCTTTGATTGCCCACGGTGTCGACTGACACTTGATGGGTCATTGCACACAGCGTGAAATTTTCCGACCTTGGCTCTCTCAACTGCCAATGCGTCTGTCCATTTCGGAGGCTTCCCGAATTTGGCTTGGAGGGCCTCCAGGATTTCATAGAGGTGGGTGAATTCATCTCCTGGATGACATATGGATGCACTATGGCTTGCTAGCAAGCGGCAGAGCAAATCGTCCTCTGCATGCTTCGAAAGCAGATCCGACTCAGACTGAAGCCGTTTTTGCCGCTCCTGCTCAGTGTCTTCGATCAAGATGCCATTGCGGAAAATCTGAATCTCAAAGCTTTCAGTGATCGAGATGGCGGCATAGCAATCAAGGTGAATTTCACGAGGCCTGCCATCCGCATGAGTGATCGTGAGCATCGGCGAGGTATCGATGTGCAAAGGCTGAGAGCTCTGGCGCTCGTAAGGAGCGAGTCGGGCTTTGATAACTCTAAGCAGCGCATGCGCAACTGAACTGTCAGCCCGGTAGACCTCCTCGTTCATATCAGCACGAGCTACACCATGGTGAATGACCACCGTTGCTCCACCGACCTCGACAGCCTGGACATCTCCAAGAAGGTTCGCTGGAGTGTAATGCCATTCCAAGGTTGCAGTGCTTGCCGTCATTTTTGAGTCCGAAGAAGAGATGATCCCATCATACCTGCTGCCGTAGGTTAAGAGGGCGAGGTGAGCCTAGATGAGCCCTGTACTTAGAGGACGAGCGAGCCGTAAGATCTGAACGACACCATACTGAATGGGGGCTGCTATTTTGCCAAACGTGTTTTTCTCTTACTGCCACGCGGACGAAGCGCTTCGCGACCAATTGGAAAAGCAACTCACGATGCTCAAACGCCAAGGCGTTATTGAGACATGGCACGATCGTAGAATCGGTGCAGGCCAGGAGATTGATGCCGCCATCGACGATCACATCAACAGTGATGACATTATCCTGTTACTGGTGAGTCCCGACTTCATCGCTTCCGACTACTGCTACAACATCGAGATGGCGCGCGCAATGGAGCGTCATGCTGCGGGGGAAGCGATCGTCATTCCTGTGATTCTCCGCCCATGCGACTGGCATCACGCACCGTTCGGCAAGCTGCTCGGCACGCCTCAGGACGGTAAGCCAGTGACACTTTGGCCGGATCGGGACGAAGCATTTTTGCAAGTGGCCAAGGAAGTTCGAAAGGCAGTCGAGCGGTGCGGTCGCAGCCAGCCGACTACAACAGCGCGATCTGAGCGCAACGATTTCAATGGAATTTCAGCCACCTCACCTAGAGCGTCGGCGGGCCCTAGATCTAGCAACCTTCGGATGTCCAAAAACTTCACTCAGCTCGACAAAGACCGCTTCCTATTCGACAGCTTCGAGTACATAGGCCGTTATTTCGAGAACTCATTGCTGGAGCTTCAATCGCGCAACCCAGGGTACGAGGGGGTGTTTCGTCGTGTAGATGCGAATCGCTTTACTGCGAGCATCTACAAGGACGGCCACGACCTTGCAAAAGCGACCGTGTTCACCGGCGGCCAGCTCGGTGCCGGGATCTATTACAGCCATGGAGACTCATTCGGCGGCAGCTCGTACAATGAGGCACTCACGGTAGATGCGGACGACCAATCCCTTTACCTGAAGACCTTTGGCATGTCTTTCAACACCCGATCAGACCAAAAACTTTCCCAAGAAGGTGGTGCCGAAACCCTTTGGAGCATCCTCATTGCACCGCTGCAACGCCGCCGCTGAATCATTGATAGCAGATAGTCAGGCAGGGCACTGGGGCCACCTGCGCCAACCCAAGCTCAGGTGACCGACCCTCCTTGAGGGTTGAAAATGCAGGCGACTCATCGACTCACAATAAGGCTCTCACCATGGAAGCAGCCCTGCTCGCTCACTTCACATTTAAACGCATAGGCTCTTCCAATGGTGGCGGAGGGCTTTTTTAGCCGTACCAAGTCAATTTTTCCGCTGATGCCTTAGCACCAATTGCGCTTAGGAGTTACTGAGACGTATTACCTTCCGAGCAGTCCGCACATCAAATGACGCACGCCTACCTACATAAAGGACTATATCAAGTCGACGACCTCCACACTTGACGTAGGAATTATCGGGAATGCCTACAACTTAGTTAGCAGCGCACCATCAAACAAAAACCATGTAAGACATTAACTTTTACTGGTGCGCATGCTACACTGCCCCGTGATATTTCGGTGAAGAGGTTTATCCGTCATGAATGAGATCGCAATCCCTTCCGGATGTTCTATAAGTCATTTATTCCAGAACATCAGACACGATCAGAAGTCCAGCTTCAAATTTGACAAGGACTCTAGCTTCTCCATAGGAGCCGAAGGTTTCTTCATCTCCTGCATCATAGGCCTTGGCCGATCTGGAAACTTAGAAAGAGTAAAAATTCACTTATCCAGAAGCGAGCTTGAAGAGTATGGCATTCGAGAAGACTCTTACCTGGTCTCAGCTTGCTTCATCAACATCTGCATGCAAGATCTAGTAATCCTAGACAGGTATGACAGAGATATAACACAGCTGCTTCTGGAGATGGTCAGCGCTGCTGTAGACATGGACTATGGTGCGTTCCAGGGGAGCCAATCATACTCGCTCTATGCATTGGATCCTTACTATGTACACCCTCCCGTATTAAACTTAAGTTCGGCCGAGCCTTCCGAGGAAGACTTCCGCACGCTCCTAGGCCCCAAAATTGAACAGTGCATGATTGGGACTACAGCTGAAGCTCAAGGAGCACTTGATAAAATTGTCAACTCCATGAGCTTGTATGTTTTCCTGAAAGAGATCTGGGAAAATACAATCCACCATGCTCGCCAACCCACTACGTCGTTACGATACATGAAAGTATCGAGAGTCATCTACAACAGCCTCACTGAAATCAAGAACGCAGGACTGCCAGTAGCCTTAGACGCATACCTAAAAGCAAGATCCCAACAAGATGGCGCAAAAAAATATCTAATCATTGACATCGTCGACTCTGGGCATGGCATTTACGAATCCCTAAAGGATACACTTCCTACGCTCAATAAAGCGGAAGTTATAGAACGAGCATTCTACCAGCACAGCACTTCCAAAATTCAGCGGAAACCTATAAGACGTGGCCTTGGTTTGTTCGCGGCAATGGAGTGCGCTCAAAAGCTGAAGGGCTTGGTTGTTATCACGACTTCCGGAGCTTTGTGCGCCAACTATGACCATACCAGCGATACATTCCTAGACAATATCAGGGTCTTATATTCCGAAACACAAACCGATACACTTTCGACATCAATCTCGCTAATCATGCCGGTTTGACTATGAGCCCAATAATTGTAAACTGCATTGACATAGTCGGCCCTGCGGACATAGAGCCACTACTGGTAATGGCAACCAGTTCATCCGATGAAGCGTACGACAAGTGTTATATTCTGGCTAAGAACCTGGACTTGGTTACGGAGATAGACAAAGAAGACAATGCCCCCATTCGAAGCAAGTTAATAAATCGCCTGAACCTTCCCTTTGTGGGGATAGTTAGCTACAGCACTCAATTCAAACGCTATCAAGTTTACCAAGTAACGAATGAAGGCGCGCCACTCGTTGACGATGAGTTTGACACCAGGGAGCTTTCCTCCATCGATCTAGATAGGCTTCTTAACAAATATTCTAGTGAAAGCTTCCTACGCGGAGGAGAGCAATACCACTTCACTACTCCTTCTCACAATCATACTGATGCCTTTTTCCGACTTGGAGACTCGATCAAAAACAAAGATGACTTAGACAGGGTCGCATTTTGGCTATTACAAGCTATCGATCATTCTGATTATATTTTTATCGACTCTTGGTCGATTGCAGCGCTTCCACTGCGCGCAATGCAGATTCTTGGTAAAACGACTGTCTTTGATGCCCTTCCAGCCCACCCGGCCAGGAAGCATGGTGATTGCAGGTCTGTCATCTGCGCCACAACGCCGGCCTTAAAATCTTCGAACAATCCACTACTGATCGTGAGTGTAGATAGTAGTGGTAGCCTGATCAGAACATTCCGTGATATTTTCAGCGCTGCCTATCCTCTGAAAAAACTCACCGTAGTGGCCGTGTATTCGTTCAATGGCGGTGACGAGACGATCTGCAAGATCAACGCCGATGTCAGGCGTTTTAATTTTGATGAATGTGAACTCTGCAAGAAAAACAGCAAGCCTATTGAAATCCACGCAAGTGCTTACTACGTAAAGAGCCTTACCGACTCCGGAATTACTCTATGCAAAGATATCGCCAGCGTAGGAAAGCCTTTTTTTGAAAAGTATCACAGTAGCCTGAATGACATGATCCGCTTTCATAAAGGCGATCATTTTAAAGGCAATAAACATTACGCTTATTACATCGACTATAGCATACTCTCCAGCACCGACAACTTCTCTCGTGCCTTGACTGAAAAGCTAACCTCTGTCCTGACGCCTACCACGCTTGTTTTGACATTTTGCGACGACGAGAAACTGCGGGATGAAATTGGCTCACTAGGGGCCACATGCATATATTTACCCGAGGTAGAAAGCGTTCTCGATGCCGATACCGTTAGTGCCTTTGCCGCCTCTGATAAGGTTTTGATTTACGACCCAGTCGTTATCAACGGAAAGCCATTCGAGCGGCTAAACAATTTGATAAGAGAGACGCCAGAGCTCGACCAAAACCTTCGTGACATTACTTTCCTATCAGGGCTGTACCGCCCTGCTTCAGCAAATTCTGAGAAAAAACTCAGGAATTGCGTCGCGTACAAAGACCGAGAAGGCGTAAAGCGAAGCCTTCAACATATTGAAATCCTAATACTACCTGACTACAATCAATTCGATTGCCCTTGGTGCCTTGAATTCAACTCCATAAACGGCTCCGTGAAAAAAGGGATTAAGAACTCCGGTATCTTTTATCATAGGCTTACCAAGCTCTCCAATGTCCAGGAAGGACTTTCGGGCAAAGATGCACTATTCCACATAGATCCACGCACCGAATCAATCACGCTAGGTGGTGGTTCTTATCTCGCCCCAGAGAAGACCGGAATTTCTGGCGTGGTGCTTGCTGTAGCATCTTCCCTCCAGCAAATGAGAAGCCACGAGAATGAGACCAAACGTCTCTCTCCTGGGTTTCCATACACTCAGGTATTAGGAGCCAGAAACTTCATAAACTACTCTGAAGGGCTTATCAGGTCTGCCATCATCAGGAACGCGTCGGCTATCGAGTATGGAGTTATTCAGAAGGAAGAAACTTTGGAGGTTCTCCTTCCGGCGCTGGATGATCCTCAACAGGGAAGCCTTCTGTCCGAATACCTGATCGCCGTCATCTGTGGAAAGCTACCGCCGTTTACGACTCTAAGCGAAAATGTAAACGCTCAGCTTGCAGAGCTTAGAGCACAGAGCCCAAAACTCATGGCACTGACCTCGGCCAGGAGTATTACGTAAGTCAACAATAGCGCTTGACTCTTAAGGGGCTACACCAAATGGTAGCCCCTTCTATCCAGAAGCCCCCAAGATACACTTTATAATGAAATAACAGCCAGAATCAGACCAATGACTGAGAGACTTAGGGTCTGGCCTTTGTTGTCTTCCAGTTATTAACCTCAAATAGAACCGCAGCATCGCCATCGTCGTTCCAAATCGGGGTCTTGAGCCCGAAATAGAAGTGATGCCACTTGACGCCACCACTTACCGTTGTCTGATATGCGCCCGGCTTGGTATGAAGCGAAATTCGCTCACCTTTTTTTACCGCAACAGACTGGAACCAATGCACATGTCGATGTTTATTAGAAATCCGTCCATCAGCGGTGAAACTGGTATCTGCAACCATGTAGTATTTCATGTTGCAGTCGTCCACCACACTCAGTAATACTCGCTCTTCAGACGCATCACCATGTCCATGAACGTGATCAATCTTGACCTTCATGCCGCTTTCCTTGCTAGAGTATCAATCGAGCGACAGACTTTAATTGAATCGAGCCTGAAGTGCCACTCTCGGTAGCGCTCAGCATATAGACGACAGGTAGCGTCACTAAGACTACTCACTGCTACCGATCAGAGCCCCCTCTCGTTGCGCGATCCACCGCAAACTGTGCTTCCTAAGGCGCAAGCGGGCCCTGACTCTTCAACCCGATCTTGCAAAACAAAGCCTCACTCGGATACAAACACAGCTGGCAGCGAAACTCGGCTAAGGATTCCGCGACCAGATACTGACGGACACGCTCACGCTGCCACAAGGAGCGTTCAAAAGCCACGGGGGCAGCATGCTCCCCGGTGGCTGGTGTGGAATCGCTTCGATACGTCAAATCCCCCAGTACGCTTGAGCTCACAGGCATTCCCTGCTCATTTATTCTCCCAGGTACTCCCTTCGTCTATTCAGCTTGGCCGGGCCAGAAAAATCCGTAAGAATGTCATTTAGCCATTACCTACAGTACGGAACACTCATATGCCACGGAAGCGCAAAGGGAGCGGCGGCGGGCCGATCGCTCTGTACGCCTTGTTGTTCGTCGTTGCCCTCTTGGCACAGATTCCAAAACAGGTGTGGATTGCCCTAGGCGTTATCCTAGGCATAGGCGTATTGGTATGGGTCATCAGACGCGCTACCCAGGCAAAGCCTTACGTTCCTGAAGATGAGATTGCCAACGAGATCGCTGCGTCCTCTCGACAAGCAGCCTCCCCCACTGTATCCGTCCAGCTCAGCACCAATATCCGCGAGCGAGACTTCCATACCGTCCAGGTCGGTTCGTCCAGCGATAGTCAGGGCTACGCCATCCCAAAGCCCAGTGCTAACCCCACCGGGGTTCGTTGGCTTGCTGAAGGTGAGTCCTTCAACGTAGCTGGGCTGGCCATCCCAGGCGGAATGCTTTACATCACCGAGCGAGCGACACAATTCGGCCAATCTGAACCGTCCCTAATCGATGCCACGCTTCGAGTCGCGCGCTCACCGATGAACCTCACAGAGCGGCAGATGCCCTACTGGCCAAGCTACCGAAGCATCACACCTGAGGCACGGCGAGCGTATCTGCAATGGCTAGCAGGAGGCCGTCGACAGCCAGCTGATGCGGGTTACGTGTTCCTGTTTTTCTACGGGCTTGAACGCCGCGCGCTGGTCGATGCATCGACTGACCCTCAGGCCAAGGCAGAGATCCCAGCAATCAAGGCTGAGGTCGAGCGCTTGCTTGGTCTCTACGGCGACAACAACTCTTTCCGCAGCTACGCTACCCGCTTCCTCGCCCATATCGACGCCGGCGCTGTTCAGCCTCAGAGCTACCTAAGCGAGCCCGCTGCCAGCGCTGCAGATGGGTATGAGCTGCCCATGTCCCTGCGTGTCGCGCTGGGACAGATGGCCGTGGACAAGTATCCGCTCAACCCGAGCTGGGCGTTGGCCTGGGCGCTTGCAGAACCGAACATTTCCAGGCGTACACCTGTTACTCGGTGCCCGGAGCAATTCGCAGCGCTCTTCAAAAACGAATGCGCGAAACGTTATCCCAACGGCATTGCGCTCCCCCAGAACAAGACCAAGCTCAAGATTGCCTATCGCCCTGCTTCTGCCGGATTGAGCATTCCTGCAGTGGCCGTAGGTGACCTTCCCGATGTCGCGGCGACCTCAGGAACGCGTAACAAGCTCCAGGTCATTGTCGAGGAATGCGCTACTGTGCTTGACCCCTACAGCCGGTATCTGGGGCGCAATCCGGACGCTGGGGATAGCCTGGAAGCCATCCTGCAGTTGCCAACAGAACTCTGGCCTGCTGAAGCAAAAGCAGAACTCGAACAGTTGGAGCAACGCGCCGGGGGCGAAACCATCTGCATGAGCTTCGGTGAGCTGGCAGGCCGATTCAAATCCGCCGGCGCACTCTCCCGCGACAAAGTCGTCGCACTCGCCCGGGCCTTGGAAAGCAAGCGAATTGGATTGGAGCCCGATGTCCTTTCTGGCAGCCGTACGCCCAAGGCAGAAGACACCATCGCGCTGTTCGCCGCGGACTCTGCCGAAGGCACCCTTCGCTCTACCGATGCTTACAGCGCTGCAGCAGTGACCTTAGATCTCGCCAGTGCAGTCGCTGCGGCAGACGGTGACACCTCGCTTGAGGAGGTGAGTCTGCTGTCAGGCCACATCGACTCATGGGATCACCTCTGTGTCGCGCATCGCAAACGCTTGAAGGCGCACCTCCAGATTCAATTGAAGCAGCCCCCCACGCTGGCCACCCTCAAGAAGAAACTCGAGCCCCTTACGATCGATGCCAAGCGAAAAATTGCCAGTTTCCTGGCCCACCTCGCGCAAGCGGATGGTGAGGTGACGCCGCAGGAAGTGAAGCTACTCGAGCGCGTTTATAAAACGCTCACCCTCGATCCGCAGTTCGTCTACAGCGACCTCCATAGTGCAGCTGTTCGCACCTCCCATGCAGTGGAGGCAATGACTACGACCGCTGTACCGAGCACGGCGGTTCAGACATCAGAAAGCGCTGGCTCAGGATTTGCGCTGGACATGACCAAGGTTGCCCGACTGCAACAAGAAACGGCAGAAGTGTCGGCGCTACTGGCCAGCGTGTTCAGTGAGGAAGCGTCCACTGAAACACCTAGCGTATCGGAACCAGAAGCGCCCCAAGAACAGGAAGGCAGTACCGCCGAACAGCTTGCTACCGTACATGGTTTGGACGTCGAGCATTCCGCGTTCCTCCGTCTGTTGGTTTCTCGGACTGAATGGAGCCGCGCTGAGCTGGAAGACGCAGCCAGTGATATGGAACTGATGTTGGATGGCGCCCTGGAACGGATCAACGACACAGCGTTTGAGCTGTTCGACATGCCCGTGACCGAAGGCGACGATCCCATCGAAATCAACCCCGACATTCTGGATGAATTAGCCCTATGAGTAAGATACGAGCCAAGGATCGCGACGCGGTCATTCAATCACTGCGTGCGGGCGTCGTGCCCCGTGTAGGGCAGCACCTGATCCAGGTTGGTCGGGCAGGTGAACTCGACTCGCTGCTCAAGGATGTGGATCGTCTTGCAGATGGCGGCTCCGCATTTCGCGTCGTCGTTGGCGAGTATGGCGCGGGTAAAACCTTCTTCCTCAACCTGGTTCGCGGCATCGCAATGGAGCGCAAGCTCGTCACCATGCATGCCGATTTGAATCCTGACCGTCGTCTTCATGCTTCGGGTGGTCAGGCGCGCTCCCTTTACTCCGAACTGGCCAAGAACATGACCACACGCACCAAGCCCGATGGTGGTGCGCTTCAAGGTATCGTCGAGAAATTCATCTCCCAGGCTAAAACGGAAGCCAAGGCCAAAGGTGTCGAGAGCGAGGTGGTCATTCGTGAGTACCTGGCGGAGCTCACCGAGATGGTCAACGGCTATGACTTTGCCGACGTCATTGCCGCCTACTGTCGCGGTTTCGAGGAAGGCAACGAGCAGCTCAAGGCTGACGCCATCCGTTGGCTGCGTGGTGAATTTTCCACCAAGACCGATGCTCGGGCTGCGCTCGGTGTGCGTACGATCGTCGACGATGCTTCCGTCTACGACCAGTTGAAATTGCTGTCTAGGTTTGTGCGCCTGGCCGGTTTCGGCGGTTTGATGGTCTGCCTGGATGAATTGGTCAACCTGTACAAACTGGCAAACACCCAAGCTCGCAACGCCAACTACGAACAGATTCTGCGGATCCTCAATGATTCGCTGCAGGGTTCGGCTGAAGGCCTGGGCTTTGTCTTGGGCGGCACACCAGAGTTTCTGATGGACACGCGTCGAGGACTCTACAGCTACCCTGCCCTGCAATCGCGTCTCGCGGAAAACAGCTTTGCGAAGTCTGGCCTGGTTGACCTTTCTGGGCCTGTCATTCGGCTCAGCAGCCTGACACCCGAAGATTTCTATGTGCTGCTGCAGAAGCTGCGCAACGTCTACACCTTCGGCGAACCTGATAAGTTCTTGCTGCCGGACGAAGCTATCCCCGCGTTCATGGCGCATTGTAATCAGCGCTTGGGCGAGGCGTACTTCCGCACGCCGCGCACGACCATTACCGCATTCATCAACCTACTCGCGGTCATCGAGCAAAACCCTACAGCAGATTGGCGAACTTTGCTGGGCGCCGTGGAGCTGTCCAGGGATGAGGGTGGGCAGCAAGATCTTGAAGTCGAGGCCGACGATGAGCTCGCCAGCTTCAAGCTCTGACTCTTCTTCGTTCAAGCGTCTGCACTCCGAGGTTCAGCAATGGATCTGGTCACAGGGGTGGACGTCGCTGCGTGATGCCCAAGAGTGGGCGGTACCGGCCCTGGTGGGTGCTGATCGCGACGTGATCATTGCAGCGTCCACCGCGGCAGGTAAAACAGAGGCTGCATTCCTCCCCATCCTGACCAACCTGCTCAACGACAGCGAGCCCGCCGGCGCGGTGCTGTATATCAGCCCGCTCAAAGCACTGATCAACGACCAGTGGGACAGACTCAGCCGGCTGTGCGAGCGGCTCGAGCTGCCCGTCGTTGCTTGGCATGGTGATGTGGCAGCAAGTAAGAAACAACGGTTTCTGAAATCGCCTGAGGGCATCTTGCTGATCACTCCGGAGTCGCTCGAGGCACTGTTCGTAAACAGGGGCTCTAGCCTGACGGGAGTCTTTCAAAACCTTCGCTATATCGTCGTGGATGAGCTTCACGCATTCATCGGCAGCGAACGCGGTAAACAGCTGCAGTCACTGATGCAGCGGGTAGAAATCGTGACAGGCAAAGCGCTTCCGCGAGTGGGCCTGTCAGCGACACTGGGTGAAATGTCCCTGGCGCGTATGTTCCTCAGGCCATCTCACCCCGATGACATCACCGTCATTGAATCCAAATCGTCAGGCCAAGAACTCCAGGTACAAGTGCGTGGTTACATCGAACGCCCAATGCAGGAGGTTGTATCGACTTACACCGGTCAGCCGAGTTCGAGTGACGATCACACAGCCTCGGCTAAAGACGAGACGCAAGAAGACCTATCCGGCTCCAAGGCGGCGATTGCAGGCCATCTGTACAAAGTGCTCAGAGGGCACAACAACCTGATTTTCCCCAACAGGCGGCAGGAGGTTGAGTGGTTTGCCGATCGGCTCCGCTCATTGTGTGAACATGATGGTGTGCCTAACGAATTTTGGCCCCACCATGGCAGCCTATCCAAAGAGCTTCGAGAGGACGCAGAACGCGCCCTGAAAGCAGGCGATCCACCCGCCTCCGCCGTGTGCACGACCACCCTTGAGCTCGGCATAGACATTGGCAATATCAGGACAGTCGCTCAGATAGGCAGTCCGCCATCAGTGGCAAGTCTAAGGCAGCGTCTCGGTCGTTCAGGCCGGCGCCCTGGTGAACCTGCAACGCTGAGAGCGTATTGCCGCGAGCGCCCTTTAACTGATCAATCTGACCTCTCTGACCAGCTACGAGAAGGCCTTGTGCAGACGATCGCCATGATTCGTTTGCTGGTGGCCGGTTGGTTTGAGCCTCCCAGGTCGCAAGGGATGCATGCTTCGACACTGGTACAGCAATGCCTGTCTTCTATTGCTCAACTCGGCGGGGCTTCGGCTGCTCAGCTATGGAACAACCTGGTTGCTAGTGGCAGTTTTGCGAGCATTTCGAAATCCGACCTGATATCACTACTCAAAGGCATGGGTGAGAAAGAGCTGATTATCCAAGACAGCTCGGGACTTTTACTTCCAGGGGAGCTTGGCGAGCGCCTGATCAACCATTACGAGTTCTACACTGCGTTCACAAGCGATGAGGAATTTCGCTTGCTCAGGGATGGCAAGCCACTGGGGTCGTTGCCCATCAGTCGCCCACTTTCCAAAGGCCAGCGTATCATATTCGGCGGTCGTCGCTGGGAGGTTCAAGACATCGATCTGGAAGCCAAGGTAATTGTGGTGACCCCGGCACGTGGTGGCGAACCTCCGCAATTCGATGGATTGAGCGCACAGGTGCACGACCATGTTCGCCTCGAAATGCGAAATGTACTCATGGAAACGACGCCCTGCCCCTTCCTGGACAAGCAGGCTCAAGCTCTTCTTCAGGAAGCCCGACATACCTTCCACGCACTGGGTCTCGGCACCAAGTCGATTACAGGTTCATCCAGTGTTAGCCACCTGCTGACCTGGCAGGGTGACTACACCAATGACGCCTTGGCCCTTTTGCTTCGGCATGTGGGCATTCAGTGCGAAAACTCCGGACTCTCCCTGGAAATTGCCTTTGGGGAGCAAGATTGTTTAAAGGCGCTGCACATTGTCGGGCAATTGGATGTGACAGACCCCGGGCCCATTCTGGACGATGTCGAGAACATGATCAGGGAAAAATGGGATTGGGCCCTACCCCGCCCTCTGCTGATGAAATCCTATGCCTCCAGCCATCTCAACCTGCAGCGGGCAGTTGAGGTTGCGCGCGAGCTGAGTGATCGTCGCTAGAGCTCGCACGATGATCCCCCATTTAGTGCTGACGTTTTGCGAGGCGCCAATGTGCAAGCTCATCCGCGCCAGCCCCCACCTCAACCTTGACAGACTTGAGGGGTACCGGAGCTCCAGAGACCGCGTTTACATGCGCAATGATCGCAGGCTCACCGGTACGCCCATCAAGGGTTCGCAAGGGCGGAGCCCTCACCTGGGCCGTCTGAATGACAGAACCACCTACGCGATGGGTTACAACGGTTTAGGCGTGGCGATGGCCTCAAATATGGGCAAGTACGTGGCTGAGGTCGTGACAGGAGGCAAGCCATCACTGGGCATGGTCACTGAATCCGTGCTGAAAACCATCCCGTTCTACTCGCTGCGCGAGCCGGGTGTGCGAATGATAGCCGGCTGGTACCAGTTACTCGATAAACTTGGCTACTAACCTACTCCAAATAAAAAGGGCTGTTCTTAGAACTGCCCTTTTTCATGCGTTACTCAGCCTGTCTGCGCCAACTCGACCAAAGGTGTAGCGATGTGTCCAAGAACTTACGTACAAAAAAGGCCCTATCCATCGCTGGCGGGCCTTGAGATGATGTGCCACCAAGCTAGTGGTGTCAGGCGTTCAGCTTCTCAACGCGCTTACGCAACGTGGTCAGCTCTCGACTCTTGCCAAACTTCTCCGTGATCGCCAAGAAATCATCATCTGCTAATGAGGCAGGATCGACGGTCTTCAGAACCGCCGAAGTTCCGAGCTGATGTGCCAGAGTCGCGAGCTGGCCTTTGGTGGACATGGATGGGCATCGTGGAAGATGCTTGAGCAGTATCTCGGCGATATTGTGACGCTCGCTCTGGCTGCTAAAGCGCCCAGGCAGAGCCTTGAGCTCCTCTAGCACGGCGCTTGCTGTTTGCGGCGAATCCGGGATTTCCAGTAGTGGCAATGCGACCTTAAGCAACTCCATGTCGTCGGACTTAATGCCTGGAGAGATGATTTGCCGCCACAACCGGCGCCGCCCATCATCTGTAGCGGCATCCACGATCGCTCGCTTGAGCGTCGGGTAGGCCTTGGTGCCGAGACACGTCGACCATAGCGTGAGGCACTGATCTGTGGCCTCCACATCCCCAGCCTGAGCTTTGCTTAGTATCAAAGACGTCGCTTCGACCTGCTCTTCGGCACTCAGCTTGGCTGCAAGATTGCGCCACACCGCTGCCAAGCGAGCCACTTCCTGGTCATTGCCCCACTGAATGGCATTAGGCAGCGCGGCCACCTGGACGCCAGTAAATGTGGCTTTGCTGTTTGCCAGGAACCACTCAGCTTCAGCAGGATGGGTTTGCCAAGCAGTGCATGACAGTGCTGTCAAGGCGTTCTGTTGAGCGGGATCGACGAGCCCATCATCAATCAGCGATTGCAGCGATCGCAGCACGCCCGCCTTAGCTTGTGCTGGGTATGAGGTCATCGTAGAGATGGCATCAGTGAAGATTGTCTGAGGCACATATCCAGGCGCATTTTCCGCAGTCGGCCAAGTCAAAGCGAAGAATTGGTGGAGAAGATTGAGCATTGCAGGGTAGCTGTTGCCTGTACGGAAGGTTTCCCGCAGACAGATACCAACGGTACTTGGCTCTGCGTAGTGGTAGACCTGGGTGAGGCCCGGTAAAAGTGCTTTGAGGTCTGCCTCGTCTCTGGAAAGCATAGAAGGCAAGCGGCTCATGGCCGCATTCAAATGCGCCTGCAGTTCCGGCTCCTTCCAGCAGCGCCCAGGAATTTTCGATGCAGCTATTGGGTAAACCTGACTGAAGCGCTCGGACAGCGGCGAAGCTGACGAGCCGCTTTCAAGTTGGTTGGCTATCGAAGCTTTAACTGCCGCAGGCAGCCGATCATACGACCTGAACATCGCTGCGCAGCACAGCAAAGGAAGATCCTTGCTCAGCGACTGAGCCCAGGACTCAGCCACACTTGCCAGCAAAATGTTATCCCGCTGAATGATCCCCTCGTACACCGAGACAGCGTCGGCCTCATAGTCGTCAACTGGCAGGTCTTTAGCTAGAGCTACCAAGGACTCCCGGGCTTTGTCGTCCAACTCCTCAAAGCGACTGCTAGCGCTCTGCATTACCCACTTCAAGCCACGGTCGAAGTCAGTTTCAGAGTCTGGCTGCTCGATCAGAAGCTTGGCTACCGTTTCAAGGCACGATGACAATGCCTCACTGCTCATCAACTTCTGGTGCTGCTCAATCACAGCGAATGCACGGCTTCTCAGGGTACCGTCCGGAAGCATCAGATAGCTCTCGACCAGCTCCCACAAGTCTTTCCTGCTCTCCTCTCCAGCCTGAGCCAACGTTTCAAACAGCTCGGCTACGCGAGGCGCCACGCGCTCCATGTCGATCTCCTGGCTACGCCCGGACTCGACTTCGTTACCCAAGAGGTTGAGATATTCCGTACCCAGGGCTTTCATGAGCATGGTTTCGTGATCGCTGATCCAGGACTCCAGCGTACTGAACGGGAACGAATAGGCTTTGCCGCCCACGGTGATGCTGCGCTCTTCAAGCCACTTAACGAACTTGCGATCTTGTCCCGGAGCAAGTCCGTGCTCTTCTCGTACAGCCAAGACAACCTCCGCGGCCTTCTCTGCCATTAACTTGGCATCATCCAGGCTTGGGGTCTGCATATTCGCGAGGGTCAACCCGAACGGTTGACCGGTGGTGCAGAGATCATCGACCAGAGCCCCTGCGACCTGACGCTGATCCTCCCGACTGGCGCTCACCAGCACTGCGGCAACCTTCGAAATGCCTACCATGGATCTAAGGGTGCTCGAGCCAGCCAACTCGGTGCACAGCGGGCCAAGAACCAGGCGCTTGGTTCGTTCCGGTAGATCATTGATCAAGCTCGCAATGACCCGCAAAGCATTGTGGCGACGACCCACAGTTTCCAGGTGAAGATCGCTGATCATCTGGTGCAGAAGGTGCGCCTGGTCATCGTTGAGCACGACCTTATCGGCACGCGGCGAAAGGTGTTCGATTACCCCTCTCACATCACCCGACATCAACAGGCCATAAATAACGTTGGTACCGGCACCGAACTTGCGACTGATAGGATCTTCCGACAGCAGCAGCAGGCTTTGTAAAGAATCCGGCCACCGGATGCCGACCAGGCTCGACAGAAACTGTCGAAGCTCCCTGCAGTTTTCGCGAATTTTGGTGGTGCCGCCCCCTTGGCCGTCATCGTCAAAGATCACGTATCGTTTGACCAGCAGTGGTCGCAGGTCTGCCGGGAACTCGAGGACGGACACCTCATGTACCAGTACCGACGTCAGTCGCCCTAGCAACTGCGGATCATCCTGAAGATCCCGATAGAAGTCAGGGAAGCTGACCTTCGCGGCGCTCAGGGCTGCTAGGGAAACGGGATGGCCTGTAACTGCTTCATGGTGTAGCCCACCAGGACGCTCGCTGATATCGCCCTCACGCTCGCGTCGTCTTGCCAACCACCAGGACTGAGCGAATGCGTTGACGATCTGCAGTGCGTTACGTGGGTCAACCACGTTCACGTGAATCATGCGATCAATCAGTTGCTCCGGGCTCGTACCGCGGCCCTTCAAGTCAGTGACGATCTCCTCAAAGGACGAGAGGTGGCTCAGTGCGAACTGCCGCATATCGCTGCGCGGTGGTGGCGGAATCTCCAGTCGGAACTGGAAGATGCGATCCAGGTATCGCCGTGCGTCTTTGTGAGTGAACACCGTACCTGGTTGCTCAGGGTTGTTGCTTCGCCCCCTGGCAAGTGCATCTGCGACCTTTGCCTCATCGCAGGAAATCACGAACACCAGACCAAGCCCTTCCGGCAACTTTTCAGCCGGTATTTCCATGAAGGCCCTGACGGCATCAAGCCCCAGCACCATCTCCTCAGCAGATAGACGATCAAGATCATCCACGAAGATCACAAGCCGTTCGCAGGTGTTTGCCTTGCTCAGGATGCCTTTGGTTGTGCCTTTGAAGACCTTGAGCTGAGCCAGCAGCATCTCTTCGTACTGCTCTGCGCTGGCACTTGGCAACGAAACCTTGGTAATTGATCTAAAGCTGTCGATTTTTGAAGGCTTCAGCTGCTTGAGTAGGTAACTATACGCATACCCGATGACCAGCGATAACATGGTCTGCGCAGCAGTGCCGTCTGCAGGCAAGATCTTCAGACCTGCCCAGATAAAGAACAGTAGCCCCATCATGGCGATGAGAAACGCCGGCAGTGGCATAGCCCAGGCACGCCAGAGCTGGGCGGTGTATTCACCCCAGCCTTTCCACTGCTGCTCGCTTTGGGTCACATTACGGAAGAGCCTGTCGTGAAGCGCATTCTCGTCTCCGTCAAGCTCCAAAAATACGTGGCGCAACAGCGCCCGTTTGATGTCCTGGTCTTTGCCACCAAAACGCCAGGCATTGAACGTGATGCTTTTGTAGCGATCTTTACGGCTGACACGCCGGTCATTGAGGGTGGCATCATCCTCCAACCCTCTCGTGTATAGCTCCTTGATCGAGCTCTTACCGGTACCCCATCCGCCGAGCAAGCCAATGCTAAAGGGCGGTTTGTGATGCTCAGACTCAACCAAACTCCGCAAAGCCTGTGCAAAATGCCGATGCCCGAAGGCATCCTTGTCTTCACTTCCTATCTGCCGATCCAGCACTGCCGGCATCGAATCAAGGGTGTCATGCATACGTCGTGTTCCTTCATCAACGGGCGCGGCCGATGGCCAGCATCAGGCGAGGTTACTGGAACGGGAATGCGAACTCTAGCCGTCGAACAGCAGGCACCGGCGTGGCGGATGGAGTAGCGTAAACGAGATTTCAGTGTGGGTCTTGACCTTGGATGCGGCGGAAGCACTGCAGCCGCATGAGCGCCTAGACATCATTCCATGAGGCAAAAAAAGAGGGCGTTCTAGCAGAAAGCCCTCAAAAACAGCGCCTAACGCTGTCTGGTGAGATCAGTCCACGCGCCAAAACGCAGCGTGCTTACCCATTCGTCCATTCGGACTGCGATGTGCAGCGGAGGTATGCCCTCGCCGCGGTATTTTCCTTGGCCATGCATGTGAGGCAGGCCTTACCAACTGAGATGTCAGAATGATATCTCGCAATCGGCACTATATTGCATAGAGCGGGAGTCATCAACGTGGCTTCATCCTCGTTTTTAGCGAGGATGCTGAATGTCACTCATGCCGGCACTAGCCGCCCTGATGCGCGTGATTAGACATGCCAAGGGACTGACGCAAGAGCAGATGTCCGGCTCAGTCGAAGCGCGTCATTTGCACAATATTGAAAACGCCCGTTCCAGCATCACGATTGATCGCCTTGAAGCCGTGGCTGCTAAGCTGGAGATCGATCCCGCCACACTCATTGTCCTAGCATCTGCGCTTAGTAAAGGGATGAGCGATGAGCAGCTCCTGGAACTGATCCAACAGGAATGCCAAGGTCTCAACAGCCGTGGGGCACTAGAGCGCATTGCTGATCACTACCAAGAGGGCAAGGTCACCCGGGTGCGACCAGGGAAACCGACTGATCCCCAGAAGCTGGCAGCCATTCGACTTGCAAAGGCCGCGGGGGAATCACAAGCCTCAGTTAGTGCGCGCCTGGGTATTCCTAAGTCAACGGTAGGCCGCCTCTGGCACTACCCAGAAGACTAAACCGCCTCAGCCTTGCATCATTGAGATGAGCCTAGACCTCGATGGTGAGGTCAGCTGAGAAGCCTGTACGTTCTCCTGGATAACCACGTGGGTTCGACACAAGCCGGCACCCCTTCAGGACTGTGTCTACCGCGTGATGGGTGTGTCCAAAAATCCACACGTCAGCTTGGGCCACAAGGTCGTGCCACTGATTGAAATACGCTGCGCCTAGATGACCTTCATGCCCCTCGCCGGCAACGTCTTGGATTGGGCAGTGATGAGTAATCACGATCGTCTTTCCCTCAAAGGGTTTGGCGAGCTCAGTGAGGAGAAACTCACGAGCGGCGATGTTCCGACCTATGACGTCAACGGGTCGAAGCTTTCTAAAATCCTCCCCTGCCCGGATCCTCCTGAAGTCGCTCATGAGCTCGACGCAGTCCCTCATGGCAGCTTTGTAGTCGCCCGTGGACGTATAGTCTGTCCATGCCGTCGCAACCAAAAAGCGTGTGCTACTTATGATGAGAGTTTGGTTGTCCATGACGTGCACATGCTCTGCTGCGGCTTCGCGCATTTTGATAAGCGTTCGGTCAATGTGGCCTTTGTAAAACTCATGGTTACCACACACGTAAACGACTGGGCACTCGAAGGTTTCATTAGCCCAGGTTACCCCTCTCCCACGCACCGATATATCGCCGGCAAGGACAACAACATCCACATCCACCTGGGGCGGTTCAAAACCTTTGAACTCAATGTGCAAATCTGAGTAGATCAAAATTTTCATCAGCTCAATTGTGCTCCGAGCGGCATTTAGAGTCGCTCGTTCATGGCTTCAGGGAAACCATGAGGTCTGAGCATCACACCCTGCCGTGCTTCGACATGCTGCATTGATGAGCGCAGCGGCGGCAGGTTGACTTACGAAGCTGCGCCCAGCCGGGCCGGCCGGCACAACCCAAACTATCAGCCGTTCAGGCATACGACTGTTGCGCATAGCCAGTCACCAGGTCTTAGCCAGGTGAGATCGCACTACGGCGCACCTAATGACCAATGGGCCTGGCTAACAAGGCCCCCCGAGGTCAGGTCAGGCGAGAGCGACTGACGCCCTTTTCCAACGCGCTCGCCAGTTCATCGAGCGCATAACGCAAACGTTGATCGTCGCCAGAACTGGGCTGAAATTGACGAGCGTACCTGATGAGCGTTTGGAGATGCTGCACACTGAGCTCCAGCTCAATCAGCACGCGATTTTCAGATGAAAACTCCCCAACTCGATCGAAGAAAACTGGTACAACACGTATCTCAGTGAAGCCCCCATCTTTCGGGGTACCAAGTAGGTATCCACAACAAATAGCATCTTTAACTAGCACAACCATCAGTAGCTTATTAAGCTCGCGACGCCTTCCCCTAATCCAATCTTCGAGAAGTCGTGGATAGCCGGTCACTTTAACAATATAGCTATCTAACTCGGTCATTGACTTAGGCCATACGGCTTCCGACCAACCCGTATCAATGGCAACGGGGACTAGTAAGCAATACCCTTCCCTTAAGCTAGCAATGGCCTCATCGCAATGGAAGGTAATGGGCAACGGGTCGATTTCGTAATACGGCACGAAATATAGCGTACCAATCATTAGCTTACCGCCAGAGAAATTGGCTGCCATTCGAAATTCCGCTGCCCCATCAAACTGGGGAAGGTCAACCAGGGCAGAAGAAAATCCTGAGCTTTCTGTCACCTGTCGACACCATAGGCAAAATCGCCCCCACTCGGTATATATTTCATTCATGTCGCCGCTCCTGGATGATGAGCGCATTAACTTCAATGGCATAGCGTTTAATGAATGAGAATTTTGCTCTGATGCTGCATCCAAGTAGCTGCCGCTGTGCAACGCGCAATTTTATGGCTGGGTTTACATATGGCTTAGGGCCCTGAATTAACCGCACTTGGCAAGATTTGACTAACAGGCGTAGCCGTGCTCGATGCGGTCAAGTTCCCACTTTACTGTCCGATACCCAGCCTCATCGCACGCGCACTCCAATGCGGTGACGCCACTAAAAACAGTCCTAGGCTGCGACATCCAAGTGTTGGCCTTCGCTTTGCTGCCAAACACCCGCTCAGCCTGACGTCGAATCAGTTCCTCAAAATTCGTTTCCATTTTGATAGTTCCTTCGCCTTATGATCATGTCTATCGGGCGAATGGCACATTGGCTGCGCTCAGGCATTTTCCAAGGCTTGGAGTGCAGGAAGGCTCACATGTTTTCTTGTCCCTGGCCCGGCTAAGATGTAACTCGTATTTATGCTTTCAAAAGTGCAATCATCTAGCGCACGTTGGAAGCTAGATCTAATTGCACCTACTCGGGAGCCTCGAGCTTTACTGTCGTACACCACGATATTGGCAAAAACCACCGTTGGCTGTAGGCCCATAGCTTTGAGATCATCTTCAACATCACTAGGCACCATGATTTCGAGTAGGAGCCAATCCCGGACAACATAGAATGGTCGGCCCTGATTATTTGCCCATGCAGTCTCGACGATTAGCTCATCTAATCGGCCGTCCCCATCCAGAGGAAAGCCATGCTCGGATAAAAAGTCTGCTACCAACGCTGCTTCCACTGTGCCTACCTGATTCGTCTTAGCGCGCTACTTCTCGCATCGCTTCGCTGCGGTATATGCCGGCCCTAATGAAGGGCGCCCTCGAACTGAGGGCTTCCACCTTTCAGCGCCCAGTCGCAGACGACATAGACGCTTCCACTCCTGGTCTCAAACAGATGGTACGCACCATGCTCCAGGCGCTTTCCCAATGGGGACGTTCGGATTGTCGAACCATCTCGGAACCGACCGCGGCTCTCGCGATACACAATGCCCACTAGACAATTGATTGAATGGTCGTACAAAGCGCAGCAAAGGAACCCCGTGATAGCGATGCCAAAATTTATGGCCATCGCCCGCTCCACAGTGGCAGGCACTGAACCTGGTGGTGTTTCCGCGGGGGACTGCTGGCTAGCCAACAGCTCAAAATCGCTGGATTTCACGGTGCCCCCTCGTGAGTTAGCCGTATATTGAAAGCGTTATCGGACACCAGCCTTTCAGCATTCTCTGCAAAGACAAGCGCCAAGCAGGTGGCTGATTAGCCAGCCAGATCCCACAACGATGAATATATACATTTGAATGAGATCACGCAAACGCGGCATACCGTCCACTTTTATCAGGGCGGAAGAAATGGGCCTGCGTGAAGCCTATGCAGCGGTTCTGCAACTGCTGAGAGAGCAGCAGCAGCTGTCTCAATACGATGTCGCCGGCGGGGTGACCCAGTCGCAGGTCAGCCGCTTAGAAGGCCGTCAATCCAATCCCACACTGGAAACGAATCGAGCCCTGGCTAAGTCACTAAGCGTGCACCCGTTGACCTTCTTGGCGCTCGTACATGCGTCAGATGAGCAGAAGACGCCTAAGGACATCCTCAACCTGGTGCTAGAAGAGCTCAAGGCTATGGAGCTTCTCAACGCACCTCTTCCCGAGGCACCGGCAAAAAAAGTGCATCCCCGTACTCGCAGCGCCGAGGAAAACCTGAAAAAAGTACGCGAGCTGAGATCTGAAGGTAAGACCCAGGCTGAGGTGATAAAGCTGTTGGGCATCCCTCGTTCTACTGTTAGCCGTTACTGGCGCAAGGAATGATGTCTTAATCCCGTGCGAGGTGCGCGACATCGATGACAACCTCAAAACCAAAGCTTCGCCGCTGAACCGACCAGTGGCCCCGCTAATCGGCCGTCCGACCCTTTCTCAGAAATTGAACAGAAGTCTTTTGCTCAATTCGCCAGCATGTGGATGAACCAGCTACTCGATTGACCCCATGTGTGTTCGCATACGTGCCCCGGCCATCACTACCTCCCGGCGACGCCTTTTTTAGGAAAACTCACAGAGGGCAGCGGCCTTCGGCCAAGACGTCGATTTATGCATAACACACCCTACTGAATGGCCATTCAGACACGAATCAATCCAAATGAATTCCTTCCGCGCTCACAACCCCATTCCCACACAAAACGTCACACCTTGAGTAGTGGCAAACTAAAATCAATTGTTAGATCATCGGGTTAAGCGAGCCAAGCTAGGAACAGGTAAATCTGCCGCGTGGCAGCCTCATCCTCGCTCCTTGACTGCTTGCCGTTGCCGGCTTTCGCACGCTTGCGAGCAAGTCTGGCCTCCGTGGAATCAGGCGCAGGGGACGTGCACATGGACACCCAACGATCGGAGTACTTACTTAGGCTTCTGTCGAAGGCAGCGTCCTTGTGCGAGTCGGATCGAGGCGCCGCACTGTTGTTGCTCCGAGAGGCTCAGGCACATCTTTGGCGCCTCTCTCCCGGCAAGCCCCTCAGCTCAGCCCTGCAGCTGGAACGTCAACTGTCGCTCCCATTGGAGTCATGGCTTCCAAAGTCCGTACGGTTTGATTACACCGGCCCTCTCCTCGCATCGGGTATTTCCACCCAGACCTGCAATGAAATGCTCCTTGAACTCGACGTTCATGAGCTCTGGGAAGCAATCCAGTCGATCGTCCGAGAAGTACGTGACCTGTGCCAGGTGATTTCCAAAGGGGATGAGCTGTATAGGCGTTTCAGGCGATTCCTGATCGAAAACGCCGTGATTGATCCTGTGCGGGCGGCTAGCGTTTTCATCCCGCTTGGCAGGGGTCTCGATGACTTTTATGAGCGCATTCCGGAGCACCTTGCTCACAACGGAAAACTCTATCAGTGCCCAGAATGCCGATGGCCCATGAACCCACAGAGACGAGAGGTTCAGTGCGACTCTGCCTGGTGCAGAGAAAAAAGCAGCCTGTACCGATGGATGCAAGGACGACTGGTCAATGTTGTCACCGACCAAGTACTGGAAGGCGAAGCTGCGGGTAAGCGCTACATGCTCAAAAGCGCACTTTGGAAGTACACATTGCTGCCCGGGCTGCTCGAGCTTCAGCTGGCCGAAAAACTCTCGAAGCATGGCCTCGATGTCACCTTGTGGCCAGATGTAGATCGCTCAGATCTGCGAGTCAGCTACGGCGGAATGACGCTCGACATTGATGCGAAGGTTTGGGTATCACCGCGTGCCTTGGGCGCCTACTTGGAATCAATGCGGCCCACAACGATGCGCTGGTTCGTCATCCCGGATTACCAGCAGGCTCATGTCCCGTGGCTCCGAAGTGTATGCCCTGGCTTGCAGGTCTTCACCCAAAGCGAATGCATCAAGGAACTGACAACTCGTGCGAACCCTTTCTGACATCGCAACCACGTTGTTCATGGCACTGGCGGCTCGCCACACTGAAGGCACGCCTTGCTTAGCAGATGCGGCTGCACTCATTGCAGGTCGAACCCACAAATGGAGTACATGGGACAGCCTCACTGACGAGCAGCAGATCACGATCGCGATGGGGCTTCGGCTCCGCCCCTCATCGCTCGCACAGCCGGCACGGTTCGTAGAAATTGCAGCGATCGTTCTTGCAGACGAGCTATGCCCCTTTGAACTGATTGAACCCGAAAACTTGCGACCCAAGCTGGCCGAGGGTGATCACTACCGCATTAAAGTGATTTTGGACGTCGACCAGGTTATCAAGGAAAGCTTGGATGCGTTGAAACGTTGGCATCAGCCCCCTGCCATCGCAAAGCTGCCTGAATCCGGCAACTTGGTCTTCAAGTACATCACAGCTGAACGCACCCGTATCTTCAGCATCCCGGCCAACGAGAGGAAGCGATTACCGCCCTCGGATCAATACCTCAAGATTTCCGATACGCCAGCGACCCCTGACATCAGCTGGGACTACGGAAATCTCCGGTCGATTGCCGAACGACTAGATGCCGCCTCGACGCCGCATACGCAACACTGCGCGTCCCTTCACAACATTTGGGGAAACAGCCACCAGCGATCGGCGAGCTCCGGTAACTTCTATCGCGTGAATGCCGCCACCGGTACTGGTAAGACGGTAGTGATGTCATTGATGGCGCTCGATGCAGCTAGCCGCGGTCACAAAGTCGTTATTGCAGTGCCTGGCTACGTGGAGCTGGACAATACCGTGAGGATCATGCGACTGGCGGCATCAGTCGTAGCGCCAAACCTGAAGGTTGCGCCATTGCATTCTCTTTCTCGAACCCATGAGCGTGCGGGCGTACATTTCAAGCAGCACAATGAGGATCATCCCTACGACTACGCGTGCTTGCTAAACGCCTACTCGAGCGAGCTGGAAGCTATGCCGGCAGGTTCGGAGCCTTGCTTCAAGCTTCACGTCGTGTCCTCTAAAGGCAATGCGAAGGAAGAGACAAAGCGCTTAAGTCATTGCCCTTTCCTGTTCTCTTGCGGTCGAACAAAGATGCTGTCGCAAGCGCTGGATGCTGACGTGATCGTCATCAATCACCATGCCTTGCTGTCCGGCACATCGCGCATACCGTTCAATGATTCAGAACAGTTCCCGGGCCCTCGTAGCTTCATCGAGCTTTTGCTACGTATCTCGCCTGTGTTCTTAATCGATGAGATCGACGGGCTGCTCAAAACCGCGATCGACACAAGCGCCTTCAGCCTCCAGTTGGGCAACACGGGCGAGGCAAGCCCGCTCGTTCAACTCTTCACGGCGATTTTCAGCCGACTGAATATTCCAGGCATCGAAGAAAGCAGCCGAATTCGCTTGTCCCTAGCCCTCGGCTTCTGCTGTACCAACGTCGATCAGTTGATGAACCTTCAACAACGCAAGTACTTCGACTGGCCCAAGAAGGAAACAACCTGGGCAGAGGCAGAAGACGGCTACATCATGACCAAGCTGGAGATTGACTTCGAAACGCTTAAGGCGCTCTACAGCAGCGGCAATGCCAGCGTTCCGGAACACCTGCGTAGCTTGCGAGAAAACCTGATCTACTGGCAAACGAATGAGATGGCCAGCAGGCCGGAGAATCAGGCGATGGAGCTGGGGCGATTGCTCACAACGCTCGCCGGTAGCGGCCACCTGAAGGCAAAACTGAACTCGAAAGACCTGCAGCGCCTTAAAGCAGCACTGATTCTGCGCGGCATCCTGGACAACCTTGAAGTCGCCTTACGGAATCTGCAGATCGAACTGCCCAGCTTTGCCAATGCTGAATTCCCTTATGCCCAAGAGGTCTACAGCAATCTGAAAGGTCGCGAGCCACTTTCGTTCAGTCCCATCGGCCCACTACATCGCACCGTCTTTGGATTCAAACGCAAGCCGGCCAGCGAGGCGACATCATCACTGAACGTCGTGGCAATGCGAGGTGATCCCCACGGCACCCTATTGGCTCTTCCCGAGCTCGCGTCGCTTGGGTATGCCGGCGTCAGGCGCATGTTCATGGGGTTCTCGGCCACTGCTTACTTCCCTGGCGCCAGTGCATACGACCTCAAGGCCAAGGACTTCATTGATGTGCCCGACGCTGCTGGCCAGGTTGCATTCGAGAATGTAGGACTCACTACGACGGTTTCAGGTGCACCTTTCTTCGAGCGAAAGGATCGAATCAAGCAACTTGCCGCGGAGCTATGGCCTTGGATTGAAAAGCGCCTGAAAGCATTGGCCAAGGATCCGGTCACCGCAGATCGTGCTCGATTGCTCCTGGTCGCCAGCAGCGACGCCGATGCTGAGCTACTGGCAATCACGCTTGCTGGCCTATCCCCCAGCCCCACCGTTGGCTGGGTGCGGGGTCGGGCTAGCGAATACAAGCCCACATTGCTAAACGCTGAACACACGCTGGTGTACGACGATCTTGCGCAGTTCATTGAAGGGGCGCACCGGGACAAAACGATTCTGGTCAGCGCGCTCCACCCCATGGCTCGCGGCCACAACATCGTCAATAAAGATGGCCTCTCAGCGATCGGTGGCGTGGTGATCTGCGTGCGCCCATTACCGGCCTCCGATAGCCCCGAAAACAACCTTGCGCACATCAGCTACGAAACCTGGAATCGGATGCGTCCCGAGCCCAGCCTCCAACATGTGCTGCACAAAGAACGTGCTAACGCGAACTCAATCCTCAATGACATTCGCACCGCTCCGCCAGCTTTTGGCCAGCAGCCCGCCAACATCCGCCATTACACCGTGATGAACATACTGGTGACCCTCACGCAATTGATCGGGCGTGGTCGGCGCGGCGGCACACCGGTGACCTGCTATTTCGCAGATGCAGCGTTCACCAATGGCCGCACGCCGTGGGCAAAACTGCTCTCGGAGTCCGTCCAAAGACTAAAAAATGAAGGCAGCTGGAATCAATTTTTCCTGCACCACAACGGCATCGCGAGTGCTATTACGCACTACATTGATCGATCAGCTAAGGAAGCTCGATGAAGAACCTTGACCTGCGCACCAGCCTCTTCAGTTTCGACCCGCAAGCGCTCGCGCATGCCTATCGTGCCCAGATCGGAGAACAATACCTAGCTGCCTGGCAAGTCCTGCAGAACCTGGGGAAAAAGCATCACCCTGGATTGCCTACGAATGCGCTGAAAGAAATGCTGGCTGCGGTATCGGGCGGGCCCGTTGAAGTCAACCTGTTCCCCTACAAAGACAAAGGTGCGTCAGCAATCCTCATGCTGAAGCCCCTGCCCGTCGATACGATCAATCAGATGCTGTATCTCTGGTCGCTCGAAGTGATGCGTATGTGGGACGAGCAGGTTGAGGGACTGGAGACCAAGCTCGCAGTCACGGAGCTTCATCCCCTGCTACCAGGCGACTTAATCAATCCCGACGGAGTTTCGCCCCTGGCCTACACCGTTGTTCCGTGGCTGGTTGGTCAGGCAATGTGCTCGACACCTCTTGAGTCGACTCAGAACGGAAACCCCGATCCCATCCCCAAACTCATCCCCTTGCAGCAAGCCTCCGATGGCTCGCTGATCGCCTGGAACGATCCGATCATGCCCACGGGTGATCGCAATGCCAGCGCCCTGCATGTCATTAAGCCCAGCCTGAAGCTACTTCGCGACTGTACTGAGCCTTTCATCCAACTGCGCGTGAAGCTAAGCCAGATCATGCCCAATTCGATCGGGCGTAAGCGACACGCTTGGGTGCACACTGGCCAATCGATTGTAAGAGCGGGTATTCGAAGCAAAAAGACTGACACGGGCTGGCAAACCGTTTACGACTTCCCGACCAACAAGCTGCTCGCCTTCATGGGTGTCCAGCCTCTGCCCGATCTGATTGAAGGTGATATACCCGTCGACAGTCTCGTTAGGCCAATCTACGTCACACCACCACTCATGCCCGCCATCGGTTCGGGCCCGGGCCCCCTCTTCCTCGACCAAACTTGCTTCCACCTACTGCGCAGTCTCCGGGGCTCGCAGCCGCTTTTGGCTCGCAAGGCCGTTTCCAGTATTCGCGTGGCAAAACCTGTAAAGGCCTCAACGCCAGTGAAGGTGCATGCTGCGGTACTGGCAGCACACTCCGAGATCATGTTGCGACTGGTCAAAGCCAGCGAGACCCTGGGCTCGACCATGCCGTTTTTCAAGAAGAACGCCCCGCCTGAAATCCAACTGACGCGCCTGGCTTTCGAAGGCGCAACCTCCATGTTGGAGGGCAGCGCTTCTTCCATTGAACTCGATGGTTGGCTTCGAAAGAGCGTCGTCCCCGAAATCAAGAAACTCGGCACATCAATCCTGATCGTTGAAACTAGTACCTTAGCTGCAGCACTCGATTCAGACAGAGACCCAAAGCATTACATCCGTAGGGTACTGGCCGAGCATGGCATTGTGACTCAGTTCATCATGCATGAGGTACCAGACCCGAACAAACCGAAGCCCAAAAAAGAGTCGCGGGACTACAAGGCTCTCAACACTGTCACCGAGGCGATCCGCCTAACGGGTTACTTCCCAACCGCTTTCGTCAAGGCAAAGACCATCCCGACAGGCACAACGATTTTGTCTATTCGCCTGGATCGCATTAACGAAAAGGGTGACATGATCTACCTACCAGTCATCACCAGGTCGGTGGCTGATACTCAGAAATGCGAGGTCTACTGGTTCGTCAAGAACGACCCTAGCCGCGGGCAATGGTATCCGTTCACTGAGGGCGTCGCTGCCATTCATGCCACGCCTTCGCTGATTAACCCTGAGGCCATCAACAAGCTCGTGACGTGGTCGATGCTTGTGGCCACGGATGAGGCAGACACCCCGCTGATTGTCTGCCTCGATAGCAATTTGCGGACATTCTATCGGGGGCTGAAGGACAGCCCCGACAGCGGCCTGCCTCCCGTCCCGGCCAATGCGGCCATTGTGCGAATCAGGGTGGATAACGACATCGCTCAGATGTCCGGCAACCACTCCGAGCACCCTACCCAGCCCCAGTACATTGGGCAGAAAATCGGCGTCTTCCAGTCACTTCGAAGCCCTGCCGTTTATTACTTCGTATCGCCTTCAAAGATCTATAGCAAGGCTGAAGGCCAGCGTAAAAACACCCGCTACCAGGTCGGTGATTTCTTGTTGGCGGATCCTTGGCAGCAACTCGGCGTTACCGAGATCACCGTCATAGAGCCGGCTTCCTTTGCCTCCTCAACCGCGATCGCGGAACAAGTCGCCCTGCTCTGCCGCAACGCGCCCTTGTGGGACGGTCAACTCAAACTGCCAAGCCCCATGCACCTGGGGGCCCAGATCGCCAACGACCACCCCATCATGGAAATGCGCCGAAAAAGTGATGCCAATCGCCTGGCCGAGAAGGCCTGACCACTCGATGTCCGCTAGCCGACCTTGAACTCAAACACTGTGGGAATGATTTGATGCCTGCCATCAAGAAAGTGATGCTCCAAAACTTCAAGAAATTCGAGTCGCTTATGCTTGAGTTCGATGCAGGGGTGAATGTACTGATCGGTGACAACGAGACGGGGAAAAGCAGCGTGTTGCTTGGCCTCGATCTCGCACTGAGTGCCAGCCGCAGTCGCGTTGAAACCATCGGGTACGAGTCACTGTTGGCGCAGTCTGCGGTAAAGGCTTTTCAGCAGGGCCCACGTACGCTCGACCAGTTGCCGGAATTGGTCGTGGAGGTGTTTCTCGAGGAAGGCGATGATCAAGGCTACTACGGCACGCAGAATCTAGCCGGCGCCATGACTGACGGAATTGGGATGAAGATAGCTCCGCTGGTTGAGGAGTTCGGTGCAACGATCCATCAGCTCTTGCAAGACGACCCGGAAGGTTTCCCATACGAATACTATGGCGTGAAATTCTACACCTTCTCTGGCGGCCCTCATGTCAGCTATCGGCGTCCGGTGAAGCACCTTCTCTTGGACAGCTCTCGCATCGACAGTGAGTACGCGGCAAGGGAGTACACCCGCACAGTGTTCAGCTTCAACGCCGAACCACCTGAACGCTACAGCCTGGAAAATCGCTATCGCCGCGGGAAGGAAGCTTTTCGCGACAAGGTGTTGGCCGCACTCAATGCTAACCTGGGTGCATACCAATTTGGCGTGAGAACCAGCATCCGCTCCAATCTCGAAACCGACCTCGTCATCACCAAGGATGGCATCCCAATCGAGAATCGAGGTAAAGGTGAGCAGTGCTTCATCAAAACCGAGTTCGCGCTGCGCCGGCATGAAGCCAAGGGCGAACTGCATGCCCTACTCCTGGAAGAACCAGAGAACCACCTCAGCCACACCAAGATGAAGCTCCTGGTTGAGCAATTGGCCGCCACGGCTGGAACGCAGCTCTTCATCGCCACTCACAGCAGCCACATCTGCTCGCGGCTCGACCTCCGGCACGCACTTCTCTTGGGTAGCGATCAGCAGGCTGGTCGGTTGAAGGCGCTCACCGAACCGACCGCCAGCTTCTTCATGAAGGCACCGGATAACAATGTCCTGGAGTTCGCGCTCTCCAAGAAGGTCATTCTGGTGGAGGGTGATGCCGAGTTCATCCTGATCGAAGAGTTCTACAAGAAGCACTCCAACGGACGAACGCCACACGCCGATCAGGTGCACATCATTTCGATAGGTGGCACGAGCTTCAAACGCTATCTGGAGCTCGGAAAGTTACTGGGAATCCGCGTCGCAGCGATCCGCGACAATGACGGTGATTATCAGCAGCATTGTGTAGAGAACTACAAGGACAGTCTGTATCCGGAAGCTCGCATCTTTGCTGACGTAGCCAAGGATCGGTCGACCTTTGAGATCGGCTTGTACCAGGACAACAAGGTGGCCTGCGACGACCTGTTCGCTGCCGGGCGCAAGAAGCTGACCGTCCAGGAGTACATGCTCAAGAACAAGGCCGACGCTGCGTTCGAGCTGCTCAGGAAGAAGTCAGCAGCGCTCGTGGCCCCTCAGTACATCAGGGATGCGATCGCATGGATAAACGAGTGATTTTTGCAGTGGCTGGGTCAGGCAAAACGACCCACCTCATCAGCAAGCTCTGCCTTGAGAAGCGCGCCCTGATCATCACGTACACGGAGAACAATTACAGCCATCTGCGCAAAAGCATCATCAAGAAGTTCGGCACCCTTCCGTCGAACATCACCGTGATGACGTACTTTGCGTTCCTACACGGTTTCTGCTTCCGCCCCTTCATGCAAAACGAGATGGACACGCGGGGCCTGAATTTCAGAGCCCCTCCGCAGCGCAACTATCCGCTGACGGAGCGCAAGCGGTACCGCGATCCGGGCGGACGCCTGTATCACAACCGCCTGGCCAAGCTGATAGAGGTCGAAGGCCTCCTCCCTGCTGTCCGATCTCGGATTGAGCGCTTTTACGATTCTGTCTACGTCGATGAAGTGCAGGACTTCGCAGGCCACGATTTCAACCTGTTGCTGGAGATATCGGCTGCCAACGCCGAAATGCTGTTCGTGGGGGATTTCTACCAGCACACCTTTGATACGAGCCGCGATGGTACGATGAACAGCTCCCTTCACAAAGACATCACCAAGTACGAAAGGCGCTTCACCAAAGCCAAGATCAAGGTGGACAAAGAAAGCCTCAGCAAGAGCTGGCGGTGCGGAACCACAGTCTGCGATTTCATCACGGCCCACCTGCAGATCAAGATTGACTCACACAAAGGCAGGGTGACAGAGATCATCAAGGTCGACACCCAAGAACTGGCAGACCGTCTGCACAGTGATCACAGCATCGTGAAACTATTTCAGGAGCAGCACTATAAGTACGGTTGCTACTCACAGAACTGGGGTGCCAGTAAGGGGCAGGATCACTACGAGGATGTCTGCGTCGTGATGGGCGCGAAGGCCTGGAAGCAATTTGAACAAGGTAAGTTGAGTGAGGCCGTGGCTCATACAAGGAACAAGCTCTATGTGGCGTTCTCGCGGGCTCGGGGGGACATATATGTGGCCTCGGACAAACTTTTTAAAGCTTACAAATCGTGACTGCTTGGTATCCACGCCCTAACGAAAATGTGCGTAGCACTACAATGGCGAGCAGCTTCAAAACGTTGTAATTTCTCGACAAAGGCATTTCTTACCACCTCGTAGCGATCCAATAAAAGCCTATCGCAACGCCTGAAAACTGCCGGGCTTTCCTGGTTTTTTACATGGTTCATACGGGTGGGCACAAGCCTAGTAACTTCAGGCATAATGGACGCTACTCCATGCCTTGCCCCTACTCCATAAGGTCATTCGAAAGTGCCCATTGGTGATCCCCGAAATTTGAGCGACCTCTTTTATTTCGCGAAGGTCGTGGAGGCTGGCGGTTTCGCTGCCGCAGGTCGCCTACTTGGTATTCCGAAATCCAGACTATCCCGGCGAATTGCAGAATTGGAGCAGCGGCTAAACGCTCGCCTCCTCCAACGAACAACACGCAAATTGCAGCTCACTGCGCTAGGTGAGCGATACCTTCGCCACTGCCAGGCAATGCTTTTGGAAGCAGAGCAAGCTGATGAGGTGATTGCTAGCGCAACCAGTGAACCGAGAGGCCCTCTCAGGGTGAGCAGCCCAGTTGGGCTAGCAAATCAATTTCTGAATCCGTTGGTTCGTGATTTCCTAGCGCAATACCCTCATGTCCAGCTCGACCTGCTTTTGGTCAATCGCCGTATCGACTTGATCAATGAAGGCATTGATGTAGCGCTTCGTGTTCGCGAAGTAGAGGATGAGGAACCAAACCTCGTCACCAAGCGTTTGCGCGAGGCCCGGACAGAGGTTGTTGCCTCCGCAGATTTTCGGGACTCTCATCCTGTCTCTCACCCTAAAGATCTGATGATTCTGCCTTTCCTAGGGGCGCTAGATTCTGACCGGTTGGCAAGGATGCGCTTATTCAACGAAACCGGTGAGCGTTTCGAGATCACTATGGCAGCCCGTTTGGGTGTGGAAGATTTCATCATGCGCAAAGAAGCAGCATTGGCCGGACTAGGTTTCACAGTTTTGCCGTTAATGCATTGTGAAAACGAGCTAGCCAGCGGTGAGCTTGTTCGCATGCTCCCCGATTGGCGATGCGCACCTGCGTGGCTCCAGGCGGTGTACCCGCACAGGCGTGGAGTGTTGCCCGCTGTCAGGGCTTGGCTGGATCACTTAGCACACGCGTTCGATCGTTGCGGTGACCGGCCGCTATAGGTGGCTCCGCCAGCACCTTCTCGTCAGCCATTCTGATTTCATTCGATGAGGCTGGCCCTGATCAATGGTGTAGTTTTGATCATTCGTCAAAAACTGAAACATGCTAACCCACTGATCATCAGGGTAAATATCAGTTTTGATCAATGGTCTCTCTAGGAAAACTGGCCACCTTTTCTACTTTGCCCGCGTGGTCGAAGCCGGCGGTTTCGCCGCTGCCGGCCGTCAGTTGGGCATCCCCAAGTCGCGTCTGTCGCGGCGTATCGCCGAGCTTGAAGAACGCCTGGGCACACGCCTGCTGCAACGCACCACACGGCAACTGAAGCTCACCGCAGTGGGCGAGCGCTACCTGCACCACTGCCAAGCCATGCTGCTGGAAGCCGAAGCCGCCGATGAAACCGTGGCCAGCATGAGCAGCGAACCGCGCGGGCGTTTGCGGGTGTCCTGCCCGGTGGCATTGGCCCACGCCTTCCTGCCGGACGTGATCAGCCGCTTTCTCGCGCAGTACCCGCTGGTGCAACTGGACATGGTGCTGCTCAACCGCCGGGTCGACCTGATTTCCGAAGGCATCGACGTGGCCTTGCGCGTGCGCGACCTGGGCGATGAAGACCCGGCCCTGGTCACCCGCCGCCTGCGCCAGGCGCAGATGCAACTGGTTGCCGCGCCCGGTTTCGCCGACCATATCCGCGAACCGGGCGAGCTGGCATCACTGCCGGTGCTGGGCGCCGCCGAGGCGGACCGGCTGGTACACTTCCGTCTGTTCGGCCCCCACGGCAAGCAGCAGGAAATCGCCCTGGAGCCGCGCCTTGCCATCGATGATTTCGTAGTACGTAATGCTGCTGTACGAGCGGGCCTCGGGTTTACCGCACTACCCAGCATGTTCTGTGAGGAACAGCTCAAACGCGGCGAACTGGTGCGCCTGCTACCCGACTGGTCGCTACCGGGCGGCTACCTGCAGGCAGTGTACCCGCACCGGCGCGGCTTGCTGCCTGCGGTGCGGGTGTGGATCGATCACCTGGCGGCGTCGTTCGAGGCCTGTGGAGAACGGTATGTCTGAGCGGAACATGAGCGAAGCCCAGATGGCGGCGTTTTGCCTGAGCCTGCCAGGTGCTCGGGAAGACTACAAATGGGGCGGCGTCCGGGTGTTCTCGGTGGCAGGCAACAAGATGTTCGCAGTGCTCGACCTGGCAGGTGCGGGGTTGTCGTTCAAGGTGGCCGACGAGCTGTTTCTCGGCTATTGCGACCGCCCAGGGGTGCGGCCTGCACCGTACCTGGCGCGGGCGCGGTGGATCAGCATGGCGCTGCCCTATCCCATGGGGCGTGATGAACTGTGTGATCTGTTGCAGCGCTCGCACCAGTTGGTGGTACGGCGGTTGCCGAAGCGGTTGCAGGTGGGGTTGGTGATCTAGATAGCTGTACCGGCACACACATTTTCACCCCTGGCTTGACGTATACGTAAACCTGCCGGCAGGATACCGGCATACCCCACGCCGAGCCCCAGCATGAGCACCCAGACCTACAGCATCTCCGACCTGTCCCGCGAGCTGGACATCACTACCCGCGCCATCCGCTTCTATGAGGAACAGGGCCTGCTGAGCCCCGAGCGCCGCGGCCTGGAGCGTATCTATTCGGCGCGTGACAAGGTCAGCCTGAAGCTTATCCTGCGCGGCAAGCGCATCGGTTTTTCACTGGCCGAATGCCGCGAGCTGATCGAGCTGTACGACCCCTCCAGCGGCAACCTCAAGCAGCTCAACAGCATGCTGGCGAAAATAGCCGAACGCCGCGCCCAGCTGGAACAACAGATGCTCGATATCCACCAGATGCAGCTGGAGCTGGACACTGCCCAGGAGCGCTGCGAACAAGCCCTGGCCGCCACCCTGAACAACAAAGACAACCGCTGAACGCCACAGGAAACCCGCCATGTCCTTGCCCAAACACGTCCGTCTGGTCGAAGTAGGCCCCCGCGACGGCCTGCAGAACGAAGCCCAGCCCATCAGCGTCGCCGACAAGGTGCGCCTGGTGGACGACCTCACCGAGGCGGGCCTGGCCTATATTGAAGTGGGCAGTTTCGTCTCGCCCAAGTGGGTGCCACAGATGGCCGGTTCCGCCGAAGTGTTCGCCGGCATCCACCAGCGCCAGGGTGTTACCTATGCGGCGCTGGCGCCCAACCTGCGCGGTTTCGAGGACGCCCTGGCCGCAGGGGTGAAGGAAGTGGCGGTGTTCGCGGCTGCCTCCGAAGCCTTCTCGCAACGCAACATCAACTGCTCGATCAGCGACAGCCTCAAGCGCTTCGAGCCGATCATGGAAGCCGCGCGCAACCACGGTGTGCGTGTGCGCGGTTATGTGTCGTGCGTGCTCGGCTGCCCCTATGAAGGCAAGGTCAGCGCCGGGCAGGTCGCCCCGGTGGCCCGCGCCCTGCACGACATGGGCTGCTACGAGGTATCGCTGGGCGACACCATCGGCACCGGTACCGCCGGCGATACCCGGCGCCTGTTCGAGGTGGTGTCGGCACAAGTACCACGCGAGCAACTGGCCGGGCACTTCCACGATACCTATGGCCAAGCCCTGGCCAACGTGTATGCCAGCCTGCTCGAAGGCATCAGCGTGTTCGACAGCTCGGTGGCCGGGCTGGGCGGCTGCCCCTACGCCAAAGGCGCTACCGGTAATATCGCCAGTGAAGACGTGGTGTACCTGCTGCAGGGGCTGGGCATTGAAACCGGTATCGACCTGGACCGGCTGATCGCCGCCGGATGCCGCATCAGCAGCGTGCTGGGCCGCGACAACGGGTCGCGGGTAGCACGGGCGCGTAGCGCACAATAAGTCATACGGGTGTCACATACGTGTGGGTGAAGTGTTACCGCCTTCACGTTTCACAGCAAAAAATCGGGTAACAGGGAAACAAATCGGCAGAATTTCAGGCCACCCCTTTTCGGCTGAAATTGCCAAGCGATTGATTTTAAAGGGTTTTAAAAAGTTGGCACGCACCCTGCTATATCTCTGGTACAACAACAAAAAAATGTGACACCCAATAAAAACAACAGGTAACGGCTCTGACATAACAAGAACAACACGGCAGAGGCGTAGCAAGCAGATTTTTTTGGAGTCGACACGCTTTTCAGGGGTACGCCCCGCGATCTGGCACAAAACAATAAAACTACCTCAAGGTAGCGGCAGCCAGGTTCGGATCAGCAATGATGAAGGCAGGTCAGCGCTCAAAAAAATACGTTTGCTCTTGACCCCGCATGGGGGTCGCCAGCAACACCAGGACAGGCTGACAAAAACAACAAAAGGTCGGTCCCAATAATAAAAAAAGAGCAGGCAACAACGCTTTGAGGGGAGCTTCGGCTCCCCTCAGTGCTTCCTGCCCTCTTCCTCCTCCTGCTTTCCCTCATCCTGCCCTTCGAGCTTGTCCACCAGTAGCGGCATCGTGCCCAGCACCAGCAGGGCCAGTATCGTGCTGATCAACGCCGTGGCTTCGCGGCCCATGCCGGCTGCCGTACCGATGGCGGCGGTCATCCACAGCCCGGCGGCGGTAGTCAGGCCCTTCACATGGCTGGCGTCCTGGCCGTTCCCCTTGAGAATGGTACCCGCGCCAAGAAAACCGATACCGGCGACAATACCCTGGATCACCCGGCTCAGCGCCTGCTCATCGGCCCCGGCCATGCTCGGCGCCAGCACGAACAGCGCAGCACCCAGCGAAACCAGCATATGCGTGCGCACCCCGGCAGACTTGCCCTTGTGCTCGCGCTCGAAACCCAGCACGGCGCCGAGCAGGGCGGCCATCAGCAGGCGTACGAGGATTTGCGTGACCTCGCGCGCGTCGGTGATGTCGGCGAATTCGGCCTGGATTGCTTGCCAGATGAGGTCCATGGCGGTGTTCCCTTGCTGAGCATTGTCTTGCCTGTGCTGGCCTCTTCGCGGGTAAACCCGCTCCCACAGGAATGGCGCTGCGCTTAGGTCTGGAGCAGTACCCGCGAAGAGGCCGGGCCTGCCATCTGCAAGGGTTGACCTCCGAGCAAATGACAAAGTGCCGCTCAGCTTCCGGATGCAGCAACCCGCCCCGCCCTGTGGTCCACCCTGTAACCCCCAGGAGGACGACCCCATGCCCGTTGAAATCGACGAAACCACCCGCCGCTGTACCCTGCTCGGTGAAGACCTGCGCATCGAGGGTGATGGCCCGTCCATCGAAATCGTCACCGACGAACAGCTGCGCATGTCAGTGGCCCTGCTCGCCGGCCAGCGTGTGCCCATCACCGAAGCCGAGGCCGATGCACTGACCGTGGCGGGTGCGGTGGATAGCCGCAGGCATCTGAAGGCCAGCACGCCAGGCTCGGTGATCTGAGGCCTGGCGGGGCTTGCCCGAAGATCTGATACGGTTTTTATCGCAAAATCTGAGCCTGTGCTGATATCAGCCTCAGGGCCATAGTGCGCATGCCTGATCGAGGCCTGATGAGCACCGAGCCATGAACGATAGAATCCCTTTCACAGAGATCGTCACCGCCCCAGCCAGCCCCCAGCCGCGACGCGCCGACAATGGCATCCATACCCGTAGTTTCAGCGGGTTGTACCGCAACCTGCGCATCGCCTTTGCCGGAGCCCTGTTCGTGCTGTTCTTTGGCACCGCCTGGCTTAACTGGAACGGCCGCCAGGCCGTGCTGTGGGACTTGGGCAACAGCAAATTCCACATCTTCGGCGCCACCTTCTGGCCGCAGGACTTCATCCTGCTGTCGGCGTTGCTGATCATCTGCGCCTTCGGCCTGTTCGCCATCACCGTGTATGCCGGCCGCGTGTGGTGCGGCTACAGCTGCCCGCAGAGCACCTGGACCTGGCTGTTCATGTGGTGCGAAAAGGTCACCGAGGGTGACCGCAACCAGCGCATCAAGCTGGCCGCCGCGCCCTGGAGCCTGAACAAACTGGCCCGTCGCACATTGAAGCACAGCCTGTGGCTGGCCATTGGCGCGCTCACCGGGCTGACCTTCGTCGGCTACTTCACCCCGATCCGCGCACTGGCCACCGAACTGCTCACCTTGCAACTGGGCGGCGTGGCGCTGTTCTGGGTGCTGTTCTTCACCGCTGCCACCTACATCAATGCCGGCCTGCTGCGTGAAGCGGTATGCCTGCACATGTGCCCCTATGCGCGCTTCCAGAGCGTGATGTTCGACAAGGACACCCTGGCGGTCGCCTATGACCCACGTCGCGGCGAAACACGTGGCCCGCGCAAGAAAGGCAGCGACGCTCGCACCCAGGGCCTGGGCGACTGCATCGACTGCACCTTGTGCGTGCAGGTGTGCCCCACCGGCATCGATATCCGCGATGGCCTGCAAATGGCCTGCATCGGTTGTGCGGCGTGCATCGATGCCTGTGACGGGGTGATGGACAAGATGGGCTACACCCGTGGCCTGATCGGCTACAAGTCCGAACGCAGCCTGCAAGGTGGCACTACCCATTGGCTGCGCCCGCGCCTGCTGGGTTACGCCGCCGCGCTGGGGGTGATGATCGCGGCGCTGGTGGTGGCCTTGCAACTGCGTCCGATGGTATCGCTGGACGTGATCAAGGACCGTGGCCTGTTCCGCGAGAATGCCCAAGGCCAGATCGAGAATATCTACCTGCTCAAGATCATCAACAAGACCGAACGCACCCGGCACTACGAGCTGCGCCTGCTGGACGCCGACGGCTTCAGCTTGCAGGGCAGGACTTCATTCATGATCCCGGCCGGTGAAATGAGTGAACTGCCGGTGTCGGTGGCGATGCTGGCCGAGCGCCCGACCAGCAGCTCGCAGACGCTCAGTTTCGAAATCAGCGAGCGCGACGACCCCGCCATCCGCAGCGTGGCCCACAGCCGCTTCGTCGCACCGATGAACCGTTGATCCCTTACACTGCTTCCACCTGCCTGCCAGGCTTCGACAGAAGGCCAGAATGAAACGCTACGAACGCTTTGCCGACGACATCGCCGAACTGATCCGCTCCGGGGTGCTGGGCCCCGGCCAACGGGTGCCCTCGGTGCGCTATGCCAGCCAGACCCACGGGGTCAGCCCGTCCACCGTGTTCCAGGCCTACTACCTGCTGGAAAGGCGCGGGCTGATCCGCGCCCGGCCGCGCTCGGGTTACTTCGTCAACGCCCATGCCCCGCGCCAGTTCAGCGAGCCGCAGGCATTGCAGCCGGTCAGCGAGTCCACCGACGTCGACGTCAGCGCGCTGGTGTTCTCGATCCTCGACTCGATCAAGGACCCCAACACCGTGCCGTTCGGCTCGGCCTTCCCCAGCCCCGAACTGTTCCCGCTGCAACGCCTGTCGCGCTCGCTGGCCAGCGCCAGCCGCAACATGGACCCGCGCATGGTGGTGACCGACCTGTCACCCGGCAACCCACAACTGCGCCGGCAGATTGCCCTGCGCTACATGGTCGGCGGGCTGATGCTGCCGATGGAGGAGCTGCTGATCACCAACGGCGCGCTGGAAGCCCTGAACCTGTGCCTGCAGGCCGTCACCCAGCCCGGCGACCTTGTAGCCATCGAAGCCCCCGCCTTCTATGCCTGCCTGCAGGTACTGGAACGGCTCAAGCTCAAGGCGGTGGAAATCCCTGTGCACCCGCGCGAAGGCATGGACCTGAGCGTGCTGGCGCAGACCCTGGAAAAGCACCCGGTCAAGGCCGTGTGGTGCATGACCAATTTCCAGAATCCGGTTGGCGCCAGCATGCCGGAGGCGAAAAAGCAGGCACTGGTGGAGCTGCTGGCGCGTCATCAGGTGCCATTGATCGAAGACGACGTGTACGCCGAACTGTACTACGCGCAACAGGCCCCCAAACCGGCCAAGGCCTTCGACACCCAGGGCCTGGTGATGCACTGCGGCTCGTTCGCCAAGAGCCTGGCACCTGGCTACCGCATCGGCTGGGTGGCGGCCGGGCGTTTTGCGCAGAAGATCGAGCGGCTCAAGCTGATGACCTCGCTGTGTGCCTCAATGCCAGCCCAGGCGGCTATCGCCGACTACCTGCAGCACGGCGGCTACGACCGCCACCTGCGCAAGCTGCGCTATGCCCTGGAAGGCCAGCAGGCCAACATGCTGGCGGCCATCGCCCGGCACTTTCCGGCGCAGACGCGGGTCAGCCAACCGTCCGGCGGCTACTTCCTGTGGCTGGAGCTGCCCGAGCAGATGGACGCTCTCAAGCTGTTCCACATGGCCTTGGCCCAAGGCATCAGTATCGCCCCCGGACCGATCTTCTCGCCCACCCGGCGCTTCGGCAACTGCATCCGCCTGAACTACGGCAGCCCCTGGCATGAGGACGCCGAACGGGCCATGGAAACCCTGGGGCGGATCATCCGCTCGTTCTGATGGCTGATGACCCGGTGGGCGACTACGGAAAATACCCCAGTGTTGCTGCTTACCGGCTACGACACTACCGCTACCATGCCTTGTACCTGGCCCGACAAGCGCACCGAACTACTGGCCAAGCCGTTCGAGCTGGAAGTGCTGGCCGAACGGGTACGCACGCTGCTGGAGGATTGACGGGCGCGCTCAGCGCCCGCCACCCAGGTCGACGAAGCTGCCGGTGGAGTACGAGGCCTTGTCCGAGAGCAGCCAGAGGATGGCTTCGGCCACTTCCTCGGGGCGCCCGCCGCGGCCCATGGGCAAGCCGGGCTCAAGCTTGCTGACCCGCTCGGGGTCGCCGGACAGCGCATGGAACCCGGTATGGATGTAGCCTGGTCGTACGCCATTGACCCGCACACCCTCGCCTGCCACTTCCTTTGCCAGGCCGATGGTGAAGGTGTCGAGGGCGCCTTTGGAAGCGGCATAGTCCACGTACTCGTTGGGCGAGCCCAGGCGTGCGGCCACCGACGACACGTTGACGATGGCGCCGCCCTGCCCGCCGTGCCGGCGTGCCATGCGCAGCAGGGCGTGCTTGGCGCAGAGCATGGGGCCGACGATGTTGGTCTTCATGACTTTGAGCAGGCGGAATTCGGACATTTCCTCGACCCGGCTTTGCTGACCGATGGTGCCGGCGTTGTTGACCAGCGCGGTGACCGGGCCGAGTTCTGCGTCCACGCGCTGGAACAGCTGGATGACCTCATCCTCGACACTGGCGTCGGCGCGCACGGTGATGGCCTCGGCGCCCAGGGCGCGGACCTGGCCGAGGATGTTCTCGGCGGCCTGGTCGTCGGTGTGGTAGTTGATGCAGATGCGGTAGCCCTGGCGGGCCGCCAGCAGCGCCGTGGCGGCGCCGATGCCGCGGCTGGCACCGGTGATGACGATGACTTTCTCCATGGATTTGCCAATCGCTAGGGAAGGGAGCATCGACAATAGGGGAAAAGGCTACGCATGGGAATGACCAAGGTCAGCGCAGCACATCAGCGCCTGGTCAACCGGTAAGCGGGTTTTCCTTCGACTACTGCCTGGTCGTGCCCTGCCTGGGAAACAACGACTCGAATCGCGGCGTCGCCCGCGCAACGAAACCCAGCCCCTGGTGCATGATGAAATAGGCGGCGACGTCATGCCGTTCGGCGAAGGCATAGCCTTCCTCCGGGCCGAGCACCATCAACAGGGTATCCAGCGCATCGGCACGCAGCACCGAAGGGTCGACCACCGACACTGCCGCCAGCGCGTGCTTGACCGGCCTGCCGACACGTGGATCGAAGGTGTGCGAATAACGCTGGCCACCTTCTTCGAAATAGTTGCGGTAATCGCCGGCGGTGGCAACGCCGTAGCCATCCAGGGCGATAGCACGCTCCACTTGCTGCTCGCCGCCACCACTGGGTACCTCGAGGGCGATGCGCCAGGGCGAGCCATCCGGCTTGCGGCCGACCCCCTTGAGTTCGCCGGTGATCTCGACCAGATAGGCCTGGATACCCAGGGCCAAAAGCCGGTCGCCGACCCGATCCACGGCATAACCGGCGAGCATGCTGTCGAAATCCAGCTGCGCCGCCACATCCTTGCACAGTTTTTCTCCATCCAGGTGCAAGTGCTGGTGCCCTACCCGTGCCCGCTCCCGTGCCAGCGCGCCGGCATCCGGCACCTGCCTGCCTCGTGACTGCGGGCCGAAGCCCCAGAGGTTCATCAATGGCAAAACCGTCAGGTCGAAGGCCCCGCCACTCTCGCGAAACAGAGACTCACCGTACACCAGCAGGTGCCGCATTTCTTCCGGCACCGCCTGACAGGCGCCGGCCGGCAACGCGTTGAAGCGGGAAACCATGGAGTCGCCGCGCCAGTTGGAAAACTGCCTGTCGAGCGCCTCGAGTATCATCTGGACTTCGGCCTTTACCTGCTGCGCGCCGGGCGTCTGCGCGGCGGGTACGTACTGGATCGAATAAGTGCTCCCCATGGTTGGCCCGGAAAAGCGCTCGATCCTTTCGCCGCAGCCATACAGCAACGTCAACAGCATCACCAGCAGGCTTGCGCGCATCATTCGACACCTCGCAGACTCTGGCCGCCCCTTTGCGGCGCAGGCTATTTCACCAGAAATTGCAAGATGGCAATTGGCCTACCGTTCATCAGCAAGTCTGGTCAAAAATCGAACAAAATCCTCATTCAACACTCTGATCTGCGCGGGTGATCAACCATCCCCCTCCCTTTCCGCTAAACGCCCCGGAAGCCATAAAACCATCATGTGCATAAGCGCATAGGGGCGTTTTTTGCCCAAAAATTGGAGGACAGAATATGTCTAGCCATTCGTTGCAGAGCGTCGAACGCCTGCAGAGCCGAATCCGCGCCCAGCGCCAGCCGCAACAGAAACCTTTCTGGCGGCGCCTGCTGGCCATCGCCTCATCCTCTCAGCGTAGTTGGCACGGAGGGATCGAGCTCAGGGGATACAAGGAACTATCCAACGCCACCCCGGTTGCCCCGGTCGCGGTCGGAAAAATCCAGCTGGCGATTCCGCTCGGGCGGGGTCGCCGGTTTGTCCAGCCTTGCGTGCAGCCGGGACAGCATGTGCGCAAGGGCGAAGTCATCGGTATTGGCGATGACACCAGCGCTTGGGTGCATGCCAGTACCTCCGGCATCGTGGAACGGATTGATCTCGCCTTCGCGGCCGACTCGGCCGAGCCAGTCATGGCCGTCATTCTGAACGCAGATGGCCTGGATGAGTGGGTCGAACGCCCGGTGCCGGGCCTGCCGCAAACGCCAGAGGCGCTGGTCGAACACGCATTGCAGATGGGCATAGTCGGCCTTGGCGGGGCGGGTTTCCCGACGGCCCTCAAGCTGGCCGACGCCCGGCAGCCCGACCTGCTGCTGATCAACGGTGCCGAATGCGAGCCCTTCCTTACCTGCGATGACCGCCTCATGCGCGAGAATGCCGAAGCGTTGATCGAGGCCGCCGACTATGTCGCCGCGCTGCTGGGAATAACGACAACCCGTTTCGGCATCGAAACCAACAAACCAGAGGCGATGGCCAGGTTACGTGCCGCCGCTCGCCAGGCGCGCACCCAGGTAGAGATATGTCCGCTACCGGAGCGCTACCCGGCAGGCGGGCAGCCGTTGATGATCAAGAGCCTCAGTGGCCGCAACCTGGCGCCAGGGAGCCGGCCTGCCGATATCGGCGTCCTGGCGCTGAATGTCGCAACGCTCTACGCACTGGGCCGGGCCGTCTTCCAGGGCGAACCATTGATCAGCCGCGTGCTGACGCTGACCGGGGACTGCAAGCACCCCGGCAATGTCCGGGTGCCGGTGGGTTACCCGGTCAGCGAGCTGCGTGCGATTGCTGGCGCGTCCTCCACAGGACAGATAACCCAGGTCGGCGGCCCGATGATGGGGCTGCCGCTACCGGACGCTACCGCCGCCGTCAGCAAGACCAGTAGTTGCCTGATATTCGGCGCTGAACGCTACCTGCCGGCAACCCGCCCCGCAGGCAGTTGCATTCGCTGTACGCGCTGCGTGGATGTCTGCCCGATGTCGCTCAGGCCGCTGGATCTCTACGCTGCCGCCGAACGCCGTGACAAGGCCAGCCTGCAGGAACTGCGCTTGGATGCCTGTATCGAATGCGGCAGCTGCAGCAGCATCTGCCCGAGCAATATCCCGCTGCGAGAACGCTTCCGCCAGAGCAAGACGGAGGTACGAGCATGAGCCTGATACGCCATCCCATTCCACAACGGCTGCGCACGGTGATGCTGCTGGTCGTCTTGTGCCTCCTGCCGGGCACCGTCCTGTATGCCTGGCAATTCGGCGTTGTGGTCTGGTTGCAGACCTTCTGGTGCGTGCTGTTCGCCCTGGGCTTCGAAGCTGCCCTGCTGCGCCTGCGCGGGCATAATGTACGCGAGGGTTTGAGCGACCTCAGCTGGCTGGTGCTAGGCCTGATCCTGGCTCGGGCATTGCCGCTGCTGGTGCCGCTGTGGATGATCGCCCTGGCCAGTTTTGCCGCTCTCGCGCTATGCAAGCACGCCAGTGGAGGCCTTGGTCGCAACCGTCTCAACCCTGCCATGGTGGGTCTGGGGATCGTTGCCATCTGCTTCTACCAGCAGCTGTACCCCGCGCCATCGAACCATGCCCCGTGGACCGCAACCCTGGGCGCCAAGGCGGTTCTTCTACAACAGCTACAGTTGCTGCCACGCCTCGATCTCGATGCGTTTGCCGGCGCCACTCAACTGGCGCAGAACGAATTCACCCATATCACCCACAATCTGTCGGGGTACGGCTACATTGCCGGCGGCGTGATACTGGCTTTGCTGCGGGTGATCCGCATCGAGATTCCGCTGGCGATGCTCGCAAGCACAGTATTGCTGTGCATGGCCGCCGGCCATAGCCTGCAGGAAGCCGTGTACAACCTCAGTCTCGGTGGCTACCTCTTCACCGCCTTCTTCATCGCCACCGATCCGGTTACCAGTCCCAACACGCGCGCCGGTCGCATTCTCTTCGGCGTGACCGTTGGCACGCTCACCGAACTGATTCGCGAATTCGGGCTTTATGCTGACGGTCTTTGCTTCGCCGTGCTGGCCGGCAACCTGCTGGTGCCGCAAATCGATCGGTTGATGCTGCGTGCACAACGTCCCTGGTACGCAGCGAGTACCTGATTTGGGCATTTAGCAAGCGCAACAGCGTTGGGCCTAACCCTGGCCCGGCTCAATGCCCTGCCGAGGCCGGCCCCGCCTTGGCGGTAAAGGGCGGTTTGGCGAACCACACCAGCAGGATCAACCCGGCAAATACCCAGGTCATCAAGGTGAAGTAATCCACCGTCGACATCATGTACGCCTGCCCGTTGAGTATCTGCTCCAGCTGCGCATAGCCCTGCGGGTTGGCCCCGCCCAGCTGCTCCAGGGTATGCCGCGTGGCCGGTTCGAACGGGCTGATGTGCTCGCTCAGGTAGGCATGGTGCTGGTCCGCCCGGCGAATCCAGATCCAGGTCGTCAGCGACGCCGCAAAACTGCCGCCCAAGGTACGCAGGAAGGTCGCCAGCCCGGAGCCATCGGCAATCTGCTGCGGTGGCAGGTCGGACAGCAGGATGCTCAAGGTCGGCATGAAGAACAGCGCCACGCCAATACCCATGAACAGCTGCACCATCGCCACATGCTGGAAGTCCACCTCACTGGTGAACCCGGCACGCATGTAGCAGCTGCTGCCGATCGCCAGGAACGCCAGCCCGGCCAGCACACGCAAGTCGAAGCGGTGCGCGTACTTGCCCACGAACGGCGACATGAGCACCGGCAACAGGCCGATCGGCGCCACCGCCAGCCCCGCCCACGTCGCGGTATAGCCCAGCTGCGTCTGCAACCACTGCGGCAGGATCAGGTTGATGCCGAAGAACCCCGCATAACCCCCGACCAGCACGATGGTGCCGACGCGGAAGTTGCGGTGCGCGAACAGGCGCAGGTTGACCACCGGGTGACGATCTGTCAGTTCCCAGATCACGAACACCGCCAGGAACACCACCGAGATCAGGCTGCCGGCAATGATGAACGACGACTCGAACCAGTCCAGGTCATTGCCCTTGTCCAGCACCACCTGCAAGGCGCCGACACCGATGACCAGCGTCAGCAGGCCGATGTAGTCCATCGGCTGGCGGCTGGTAACCACCGGCCGGGTGCGCATCTGCTGGCGCACCACGGCGGCTGCGAACAGGCCGATGGGCACGTTGATGAAGAAGATCCACGGCCAGCTGTAGCTGTCGGTGATCCAGCCCCCGAGGATCGGCCCGGCAATCGGCGCCACCACCGTGACCATTGCCAGCAACGCCAGGGCCATACCGCGCTTGGCCGGCGGGTAGACGGCGATCAGCAAAGTCTGGGTCATGGGGTATAACGGCCCGGCCACCACGCCCTGCAACACACGAAAACCGACCAGCTCCGGCATCGACTGGGCAATACCGCACAGGAACGAGGCCAGCACGAACAGCAGCGTGGCCCAGATGAACAGTTTCACCTCGCCAAACCGCCGGCTGAGCCAGCCGGTCAGCGGCAAGGCGATGGCGTTGCTCACCGCGAACGAGGTGATAACCCAGGTGCCCTGCTCGTAGCTCACCCCCAGGTTGCCGGAAATGGTCGGCAAGGCCACGTTGGCGATGGTGGTGTCGAGCACCTGCATGAACGTCGCCAGCGACAGGCCGATGGTGGTCAGCAGCAGGCTCGGCGGGGTGAACTGGGCAGCAGCGTTGTTGCTCATCGCTGAGCCGTCTTGCCGGTTGCGCTGTTTTCTTGGATCAGCCGAGCGATCAGGTGGTCGGCCTCGACCAGCTGGCGGTCATACACCTGGGTGGTGTAGCTGGCCTGCTGTGGTGGCTGCTGGGCCAGGGCCGGGCCGCTCTGGTCGTGCAGGTCGACCTCGACCACGGTGGACAGGCCGATACGCAGCGGGTGGTCCTTGAGCTGGTCAGGGCTGAGGTGGATGCGCACCGGCACGCGCTGGACGATCTTGATCCAGTTACCGGTGGCATTCTGCGCCGGCAACAGGGCGAAGGCGCTGCCGGTGCCAGCGCCGAGGCTGTCGACCGTGCCGCTGTATCTGACCTCGTTGCCGTACAGGTCGGCGCTGATCTGCACCGGCTGGCCGATACGCATGTCGCGCAGCTGGGTTTCCTTGAAGTTGGCGTCGATCCACACCTGGTCCAGCGGGATCACTGCCATGGTCGCGGTGCCCGGCTGCAGGCGCTGACCCAGTTGCACGGTACGCTTGGCGACGTAGCCGGTGACCGGTGCCACCAGGGTGGTGCGGGCGTGGTCGAGGTAGGCCTGGCGCAGGTCGGCGGCGGCGGCCATCACCTCGGGGTGCGAGGACACCACAGTGTCGTCGACCAGCGCGCTGCTGGTGCTGAGCTGCTGGCGCGCACTGTTGACGGCGGCCTCGGCCACGCTCAGGTCATCGCGGGCATGGGACAATTCTTCCGCAGCAATCGCACCGCTGTCGGCCAGCACCTTGCGCCGGTTGAAGTCCTGCCGGGCCTTGCGCAGTTCGGCCTGGCGGGTTTCCAGCTGGGCCTTGAGCGCGTCGACGTTGCTGTACAACCCGCGCACCTGACGCACGCTGCGCGCCAGCCTGGCTTCGGCGGACTGCAAGGCCACCTCGCTGTCGGCCGGGTCGAACTGCAGCAATACCTGGCCGGCATGGACCAGGTCGCCGTCATCGGCACCGATGCTGGTAACGGTGCCGGTGACCAGCGGGGTGATCTCTACCACGTTGCCGTTGACGTAGGCATCGTCGGTGCTTTCGTGCCAGCGCCCAACCAGGCTGTACCAGGCCCAGGCGCCGACACCGGCAAGGATCAGCAGCAACAGCAGGCCAAGCAGCCAGGCCTTGCGCTTGCGCGACGGCTCGGGCGCGGCGGAGGGAGTCGGGGTGTCTGCGGGAGTGGCCATGACAATACCTTGGATAATTCGTGACAGGGATCAACGATCGCCGAAGCGGCGTATCGTCAACGGGTCGCCGGCAGCGAGCAGGACCTTGGCCAGCAGCCCTTCCAGGGCCTTGAGCTCTTCGGCTGCCAGCGCACCGCACAACTCGTTCATCGCCGCCGCGCCGATTTCCGGCAGGCGGTCAGCCAGGCGCTGGCCATCGGCGGTAAGGGCCAGGCGCACCTGGCGGCGGTCGTCGGCGCAGCGGTTGCGCACGATCAACTCCTTCTGCTCGAGGCGGTCGAGCATGCGGGTCATCGACCCACTGTCCAGGCCCAGGTAGCGGCACAGCTCGGCCGGGGTATCCACCTGGTACTGGGTGACGATGATCAGCACCTTGAACTGCGCGGCGGTGACGCCTTCGGATTCGAGGTGCCAGTCGAGAATGCGGTCCTTGAGGATCGCCGCGCGGCCAAGCAGCATGCCGATGGCGCAGGTCTGGAAGTTTTCGGGGGAGAAATGGGCCATCGGCGACTGCTCAAGTAATTGTGTAAAAATATTACTGCCTAGGCAGTGAATGTCAAAGCCTTGATTAGGTTGCTATGGAAAATTTCATGATTTGACGCTTCTGCTCGCACCCACAGGGATCTATGACTGCTGCCAAGGCCGAGCTCGCAGGCCGAGCGCCTCGACCGCCCCGCAGGCAATGGCCATGCCCACCAGCTCCGCCAGACTGGTGGCCTGCAACCGCTTCATCACCCGCCCCCGGTACAGGTCCACAGTTTTCACACTGACGCCCAGCCGCTCGGCAATCTCGCGGTTGCTCAAGCCCTGGGCCAACGGCACGAACACGTCCCGCTCGCGCGGTGTCAGGCCATCGATGCGCACCTGCACCTGGGCCAACGCCTGGTCGCCCTGACGTGCCCGCCCGGCGTGCTCCAGCGCGGCCTGTACGCTGTCGAGCAGCAACTGGTCGCTGTAGGGTTTTTCGATGAAGTCACAGGCGCCGGCCTTGAATGCCCGCACCACGATCGGCACATCGGCATGGCCGCTGACGAAAATCACCGGCAACCCCAGGCCACGCTCGCGCATCGCCTGCTGCACCGCCAAACCGCCCAGCCCCGGCATGCGCACATCCAGCAGTACACAGGCCGGCCCATCGTCGACGCAGGCGTCGAGAAACGCTTGCCCGCTGGCAAATGGCAAGGCCTGCAAGCCCACCGACTGCAGCAGCCACACCGTCGAATCCCGCATACCCTGGTCGTCATCGACCACATACACTTTCGCTTGCACCGCCATCTCCCCTTATCCCCTGCTGACCGCCAGGCGGCAGCACAGTACCAGACCGCCGTTGTCCCCGGCTCGCGCCCACAGGCTGCCGCCAAAGCCTTCGATCAGGCTGCGGCTCATGCTCAGGCCCAAGCCCAGGCCGTCGGCCTTGCTGGTGGTGAACGGCGTGAAGATTTCATCCAGGCACTCGGGCGCCACGCCCGGGCCCTGGTCGACCACCTCGACCAGCACACCGTCGCCATCGCGCGCGGCACCGAGCAGGATACGTGACGGCCGCTCGCCATGCTGCTCACGGTTGGCGTCGATGGCGTTGCGCAGCAGGTTCAACAGCACCTGCTCCAGCAGTACCCGGTCGGCATACACCGAGGGCAGTTGTGCGCTCATGCGCAGCTCGACCACCACCTGGTCACGCGCGGCCTCCCAGGCGCACAGGCGCATGGCTTCGCCCGCCACCTCGGCCACGTCCAGCGCCTGCAGGCGGCGCGGCCCTTTGCGCAGAAAGGCGCGCAGGCGGCGGATCACTTCGGCGGCATGGGTAGCCTGTTCGCTGATGCGCTGCAGGCCCTGCCCTACCCGCTCGCGGGCCTGCGGGTCGCGCTCCAGGCCCTGCAGGTAGCGCTGGCTGGCGTTGGCGTAGTTGACCACTGCGGCCAACGGCTGGTTGATCTCGTGGGCGATGCCCGAAGCCAGCTCGCCCAAGGTGGCCAACCGGGCACTGTGCGCCAGGCTTTCCTGGGCTTCGATGCGCAAAGTGATGTCGCGGGACACGCTGACCACTTCGACCACCGCGCCGGTGTAGGTTTCGCGGATGGCCCGGCTGGCGATTTCGAACCAACGGTAACCGCCGGCGGCCTGGCGCACCCGACAGGTCATGGTGTGGTAGCCGTCCTGGTCCAGGGCGGCGGCGGCCTGGCGCAGCACCTGGCGGCGTTCACGCGGGTGCAGCAGGGTATGCACGGCCATGCCACGCAGTTGCTCCGGCCACAGGCCAAGCAAGCGGAATGCCGCCGGCGAGGCATCGAGGAAACGCCCATCGGGGCTGTGCCGGGAGATCAAGTCAGTGGTGTTTTCGATGATCAGTCGGTACAGGCGCCGGGCTCGGCTGGCCTCGCGTGCGCCATGGCACTCGTCACTGGCGTCGCGGCAACGCGCCAGCACCTGTTGGCCCCGGTCGTCAGGGATGAAACTCCACAGCACGATGCGTTCGCCGACCTGCACTTCGACATCGGCAATCGCCCGGTGCTGGCGCAGGCAGGCGCGCACCAGGGCGGCGCAGTTGCCCGGCAGCCAGCTGGCCAGTGCCGGGCCTTCATCGACCCATGCCTGCAGCGCCGGGTTGAGTGCCAGCGGCCTGGCGTCGCCGGCCAGTATCAGGCTGGGTTGTGGGTCCTTGGCGAGTAAGGGGTAGGCAGTGCTGTCCACGGTAGGCGCCTCGTTTTTATAGTAGTTTTACTATATTGCTATAGTCGATATTCCTAATACCATAGCGACTCGCGTAAAACTGCGACAAGGGGAACGGCCCACCGTCCGCCTCCCTGCACCCTGAACAGAGCTAACAATCAGCCACCGGGGGTCAAGCGCACTGGATGTGCCTGCCTCCCCTACAGGATTACCGCATGTCGATCTATGCCCAGGGCCTGATGCCCGCTGCCGTCAACCATGTCGCCCTCACCCCGCTGAGTTTCATCGAGCGCACCGCTGCCGTGTACGGTAGCTACCCGGCGGTGATCCACGGTGCCATCCGCCGCAACTGGCAACAGACCTACCAACGCTGCCGGCGCCTGGCCAGTGCCCTGGTGGGCCGGGGTATCGGCCGTGGCGACACCGTGGCGGTGATGTTGCCCAACATTCCGGCCATGCTCGAAGCCCACTTTGGCGTGCCCATGACCGGCGCCGTGCTCAACACCCTGAACGTACGCCTGGACGCCGAGGCCATCGCCTTCATGCTGCAACATGGCGAGGCCAAGGTGCTGATTACCGACCGCGAGTTCCATACCGTCATCCAGGCGGCCCTGGCCTTGCTCGAACACCCGCCATTGGTGGTGGACGTGGATGACCCGGAGTACGGCGAAGGCCGTGCGGTCAGCGAACTGGATTATGAGGCGTTCCTCGCCGAAGGTGACCCGGACTTTGCCTGGGAGTGGCCCGATGACGAGTGGCAGGCGATCTCGCTCAACTACACCTCCGGCACCACCGGTAACCCCAAGGGCGTGGTCTACCACCACCGTGGCGCTTACCTGAACGCCTTGGGCAACCAGATGGTCTGGGCCATGGGCCATCGCCCGGTATACCTGTGGACCCTGCCGATGTTCCACTGCAACGGCTGGTGCTACCCGTGGACCATCACCGCGCTGGCCGGCACCCATGTGTTCCTGCGCCGGGTCGACCCGCAGAAAATCCTGACCCTGATCCGCGAGCACCGGGTCAGCCACCTGTGCGGCGCGCCGATCGTGCTCAACGCCCTGGTCAACATGCCCGAGGCGGCCAAAGCGGCCATCGAGCACCCGGTGCAGGCCATGGTCGCCGGCGCCGCGCCACCGGCCAAGGTCATCGGCGCCGTGGAAGAGATGGGCATCCAGGTCACCCACACCTACGGCCTGACCGAAGTCTACGGCCCGGTGACCGTGTGTGCCTGGCATGACGAATGGGATGAACTGTCGCTGGAGGATCGCGCACGGATCAAGTCCCGCCAGGGCGTGCGCTACCCGACCCTCGACGGCCTGATGGTCGCCGACCCGCAAACCCTCGAGCCGGTGCCGCGGGACGGCAACACCCTGGGCGAGATCTTCATGCGCGGCAACACGGTGATGAAGGGCTACCTGAAGAACCCGGAGGCCACCGCCGAAGCCTTCCGTGGTGGCTGGTTCCACACCGGTGACCTGGCCGTGTGGCACGCCGACGGCTATGTCGAGATCAAGGACCGGCTCAAGGACATCATCATTTCCGGCGGCGAGAACATCTCCACCATCGAGGTCGAGGACGCCCTGTATAAGCACCCGGCGGTGCTGGAGGCCGCGGTGGTGGCGCGCCCGGATGAAAAATGGGGGGAAACCCCGTGTGCCTTCGTTGCCCTCAAGCCAGGCCGCGAAGACACCCGCGAAGCCGACATCACCAACTGGTGCCGCGAGCACCTGGCCGGGTTCAAGGTGCCGAAGACCGTGGTGTTTGGCGAGCTGCCGAAGACCTCCACCGGCAAGATCCAGAAGTACGTGCTGCGCGACCGGGCCAAAGCCCTCTGATCCCGCAGTGGCCTCTTCGCGGGTACAGCACAGGGATCAGCTTTGGTGCAATCCCTGTGGGAGCGGGTTTACCCGCGAAAAGGCCGGCCCAGACCTCACACTTTTCAAGAGCTACCGATGACCACCTACTCCGCCCCCCTGCGCGACATGCGCTTCGTCCTGCATGATGTGTTCAACGCCCCGGCCCTGTGGGCCCGCCTGCCCGCCCTGGCCGAGCGCATCGACGCCGACACCGCCGACGCCATCCTCGAGGAAGCCGCCAAAGTCACCGGCCAGCTGATTGCCCCGCTCAGCCGCAACGGTGACGAACAAGGCGTGCGCTTTGAAGCCGGCGAAGTCACTACCCCTGACGGTTTCCGCGAAGCCTGGCACACCTACCGCGAAGGCGGTTGGGTCGGCCTGGGCGGAAACCCCGAACATGGCGGCATGGGCATGCCGAAAATGCTCGGTGTGCTGTTCGAAGAAATGCTCTACGCCGCCGATTGCAGCTTCAGCCTGTATTCGGCGTTGAGCGCCGGCAGCTGCCTGGCGATCGATGCTCACGCCAGCGAATTGCTCAAGGCCACCTACCTGCCGCCCCTGTACGAAGGCCGCTGGGCCGGCACCATGTGCCTCACCGAACCCCAGGCCGGCACCGACCTGGGGCTGATCCGCAGCCGCGCCGAACCCAAGGCCGACGGCAGCTATCGCATCAGCGGCAGCAAGATCTTCATCACCGGCGGCGAACAGGACCTGACCGAGAACATCGTCCACCTGGTGCTGGCCAAGCTGCCGGATGCGCCCGCCGGCGCCAAGGGTATCTCGCTGTTCCTGGTGCCCAAGTACCTGGTCGAAGCCGATGGCCGCCTGGGTGCACGCAACGCCGCCCACTGCGGCTCGATCGAGCACAAGATGGGCATCAAGGCCTCGGCCACCTGCGTGATGAACTTCGACGGTGCCGTCGGCTACCTGGTGGGTGAACCGAACAAGGGCCTGGCGGCGATGTTCACCATGATGAACTACGAACGCCTGTCCATCGGCATCCAGGGCATCGGCTGTGCCGAAGCCTCCTACCAGAGCGCCGCCCGCTACGCCAACGAGCGCCTGCAAAGCCGCGCCGCCAGCGGCCCGCAAGCACAGGACAAGGCTGCCGACCCGATCATCCACCATGGCGATGTGCGGCGCATGCTGCTGACCATGCGCACCCTCACCGAAGGCGGCCGGGCCTTTGCCGCCTATGTCGGCCAGCAGCTGGACCTGGCGCGCTATGCCGAAGACGCTGGCGAGCGCGAGCATGCACAGCGCCTGGTGGCGCTGCTGACACCGGTGGCCAAGGCGTTCTTCACCGACAACGGCCTGGAAAGCTGCGTGCTCGGCCAGCAGCTGTATGGCGGCCATGGCTACATCCGCGAATGGGGCCAAGAGCAGCGGGTGCGCGACGTGCGCATCGCGCAGATCTACGAAGGCACCAACGGCATCCAGGCTCTCGACCTGCTCGGGCGCAAGGTGCTGGCCGACGGTGGCCAGGCGCTGGCCAGCTTTGCCGCCGAGGTGCGGGCCTTCAGCGTGAATGCACCGTTGCACCGTGCGGCCCTGCAAGCGAGCCTGGCGCGACTGGAGGCTACCAGCGCCTGGCTGCGGGCGCGTGCCGGCGAGGATGCCAACCTGGTCAGCGCGGTGGCGGTGGAATATCTGCAGCTGTTCGGGCTGACTGCGTATGCCTATATGTGGGCGCGGATGGCGGCTGTGGCGCTGGCCAAGCGTGACGAAGATGCCGCGTTTCATGGGGCGAAGCTTGCCTGTGCCGAGTTCTTCTTCCAGCGGGTCTTGCCGCGGGGGTTGGCGCTGGAGGCGAGTATTCGGGCGGGTAGTGGCAGCCTTTATGGGATGACAGCGGAACAATTCTGAGCTTCCTGAACCGCCCCCATCGCTGGCAAGCCAGACTCCCACAGGGATTACACAGGCCCCAAAACTTGTGCAGTCCCTGTGGGAGCCTGGCTTGCCGGCGATGGGCTGCAAAGCAGCCCCAAGGATTTCCGCCATTGTTTGCGTGCGCGAAGGGTTCCCAAACGCGGAAAAACCATTGGCAATCCGACGAAAAACCGGCACAACTGATAGTCATTCGCCATTACCTCGGTTCTCGGGAGCCCTCCAGCAAGGGTAGAATGCGCAAAACCCGGAGCCGCAATGAACCACGACCGCCTCAATTCCAGCCCAGACGATGCCATCACCGACGCCGCCGCGCACTGGTGCATGCGCCTGCACGCCGAAGATTGCACGGCGGCCGAGCGCGAGGCGTTCGCCCGCTGGCTGGCGGCCGACCCGCGGCATGCCGAGGAATACCAGGCGATGCTGGAAATCTGGCAAACCGCCGACCTGCTGCCGCGCAACACCAGCGTCATCGACTTCAATCCGCCTGTGCAACAGGCTGCGCGCCCGCGCAACTGGCGGCCGCTGGCGTCTGCTGCTGCCATCGCCCTGGCGGTGCTGCCGCTGGCCGGCTGGGTGGGCTGGGAACAAGGCTGGCTGCCCAACCACTACCAGCACTTCGAAGCTGGCGCGCGTATGCAGACTGTGCAACTGGGCGACGGCAGCACGGTGCAGCTCAACCTCAACACCGAACTCACCTACCTCAACTACAAGGACCAGCGCCAGGTCACGCTCAAGCGTGGCGAAGCATTCTTCAAGGTAAAGCACGACAGCAGCCACCCGTTCATCGTGCATGCCGGCCGTGGCCAGACCCGCGTCACCGGCACCCAGTTCAACGTGTGGAAATACCAGGACCAGGTCAAGGTCACCCTGGTGGAGGGTTCGGTACTGGTGTCCAGCGACGGCAGCGACGGAGGCTACCGCCTCGGCCCAGGGATGCAGGCCAGCTATCACCAGGGCGACTTCGAACCGCAACTGGCGCAGAGCGACGACTACAGCAACAGCCTGGCCTGGCGGGACGGCAAGCTGGTGCTCGACAACCTGAGCCTGGAACAGGCGCTGCCGGTGATCAACCGCTACCTCGATGCACCGCTGCTGCTGGCCGATGCCAGCACTGGCCGCATCCGCATCAGCGGTATCTACAACACCCGTGAGGTGGGGCGCCTGGTCAACAACCTGCCCAAGGTGCTGCCGGTCTACCTGACCCGCAGCAAGGACGGCAGCACCGTGCTCAACCGCATCTCGCCGCCGCCCGACAAGGGCTGACGCCCTCCCAGTCTTACAGCGTCATCGCCGCCAACCAGCCGAACGCCAGCAGTGGCAGGTTGTAGTGGAGGAAGGTGGGTACCACGGTGTCCCAGATATGGTGATGCTGGCCATCCACATTCAGCCCCGAGGTCGGGCCCAAAGTCGAGTCCGAGGCAGGCGAACCCGCATCGCCCAAGGCCCCGGCGGTACCAACGATGCACACGGTGGCCAACGGGTCGAAGCCCAGCTGCACGCACAGTGGCACGAAGATCGCGGCCAGGATCGGCACGGTGGAGAACGACGAGCCGATGCCCATGGTCACCAACAGGCCCACCAGCAGCATCAGCAAGGCACCGATGCCCTTGCTGTGGTCGATCCACTGCGCCGAGGTTTCCACCAGGCTCGTCACCTCACCGGTGGCCTTCATCACGTCGGCAAAGCCAGAGGCGGCAATCATGATGAAGCCGATCATGGCCATCATCTTCATGCCTTCGGTGAACAGGTCGTCAGTGTCTTTCCAGCGCACGATGCCCGACAGCGAGAAGATCAGGAAGCCGACCATGGCACCGATGATCATCGAGTCCAGCCACAACTGGACGATGAACGCCGAGGCAATCGCCAGCCCGGCCACCAGCAGGGTCAGCGGGTTGTACTGCACGCTCACCTGCTCCACCTGTTCGATGCGCGCCAGGTCGTAGTCACGCTTCTTGCGGTAGCTGATGATTACCGCCAGCAACAGGCCGGCCAACATGCCGGCGGCCGGGATGGCCATGGCGTGGGTGACATTCACACCACTCACGTCGACCCCTGCGCGGGCAACGTTGGCCAGCAGGATTTCGTTGAGGAAGATGTTGCCAAAGCCCACCGGCAGGAACATGTACGGGGTGATCAGGCCGAAGGTGATCACGCAGGCGATCAGCCGGCGGTCGATGCGCAGACGGGTCAGCACGTATAGCAACGGCGGCACCAGCAACGGGATGAAAGCGATGTGGATAGGCAGGATGTTCTGCGACGACACCGCCACCACCAGCATCAGGCCGACCAGCAACCATTTGACCTTGCCGCCATTGGCATGGCCCTGGCGGTCGATCATGGCCAGGGCGCGGTCGGCCAGGGCATGGGCCAGGCCGGACTTGGCGATGGCCACGGCAAAGGCGCCCAGCAGTGCATAGGACAGGGCTACCGTGGCCCCACCGCCGAGGCCGCCGTTGAAGGCCTTGAGCGTACCCTCGATGCCCAGGCCGCCCACCAGCCCACCGGCCAGGGCCCCGATGATCAGGGCGATGACCACGTGCACGCGGGACAGGCTGAGTATCAGCATGATGCCGACCGCGGCGATCACTGCATTCATGGTTGGCTTACCTCATTGCGACAGAAAAAAAGCGCGCACTCTGAAGCAGTGGGCGGCAGATGTCAAAAAGCGCCATGTTGCGGCGGGTTACGCAGAGGGCTGAAATTTAAATTGAATGTTTGAATAAAGAAAAAGTGGAGTGCGCCGATAGAAGGTGTTGGGGCTGACAGGCACCAGAACTCTCCAGCCAGGCACCTCACAGCACAGCCCCGCCCCAAAGCCATAACCCTTACTGTCCAAAAAAAGGGATCCGCCCCCATGCCTTTGCGACAACTTTCCATCCAGTGGAAGATCACCCTGCTCGCCGGCCTCTGCCTGGCCGGCATCGTCACCCTGCTCGTCGGCCTGTCGCTGTACCGCATGGACCACAGCTCGGACCTGGTCAAGGCCAGCAGCATGCAGATGCTGACCGAGTCGGCGCAGTCGCGCATCGAGTCGCAGGGCGAGGTGCAGGCGCTGAACATCCGCCGCCAGTTCATGGACGCCTACCAGTACGGCGCCGGTTTCGCCCGCCAGGTGCTGTTCCTGCGCGAGCAGGCGCAAAAGCGCTTTCTCGATGCCTTCGACCTGCGCGAGGACATGACCCGCCAGGTACGCGCTGCCTTGCAGGCCAACCCTGACCTGCTCGGCCTGTCGCTGGTGTTCGAGCCCAATGCCCTGGACAACAAGGACAGCCTGTTCGCCGACAAGGCGGAACTGGGCAGCAACGAAACCGGGCGCTTCGCCCTGTACTGGTCGCAACCGCGTGTCGGCCAGCTGACGGCCATGGCCCTGCCCGAGCATGACATGGCCAATACCGAGATCGGCCCCAGCGGCCAGCCTGCCAATACCTGGTGGGTGTGCCCGCGCACGTCCGGCAAAGTGTGCGTAGTAGAGCCGTACTTCTATGAAATCGATGGCCAGCAGGTGCTGATGACCAGCATCGTCTTTCCGCTGACAGTCGACGGCAAAGTGATCGCCACCCTGTCCATCGACATCAACCTCAACAGCCTGCAGGCCCTGAGCCAGGAGGCCAGCCGCAGCCTGTACGAAGGCCGCACCACGGTCGGCATCCTCAGCCCGGTCGGCCTGCTGGCCGGCTACAGCGCCGACGCCAGCAAGCTGGCCCAGCGCTTCGACCAGGTCGACAAGGCCAAGGGCGCCGAACTGGTGCGCAAGCTGGCTGACGGCAAAATGACCATCGTGCACGACCAGCAGCGCCTGAAAGTGCTGGCCGCGTTCCGGCCGATCCCGGACGCCCAGCCCTGGGGCGTGCTGCTGGACGTGCCGGAAAACGCCCTGACCGGGCCGGCCGAAGCGCTGAAACAGGAACTGGACGCGCTGAACACCAGCGGCACCCTGCTGGAACTTGGCCTGGGCCTGGCGGCGGCGATTGCCGGCCTGCTGATGGTGTGGCTGATGGCCCGCGGCGTTACCCGGCCGATCCTTGGCGTGGCAAGCATGCTCAAGGACATCGCCAGCGGCGAAGGTGACCTGACCCGCCGCCTGACCTACCAGAAGCAGGACGAACTGGGCGAATTGGCCGGCTGGTTCAACCGGTTCCTCGACAAGCTGCAGCCGACCATCGCCGAGGTCAAACGCTCGGTACAGGCCGCCCGAGGCACCGCCGACCAGTCTTCGGCAATTGCCACGCAGACCAGCGCCGGCATGGAGCAGCAGTACCGCCAGGTCGACCAGGTAGCCACCGCCTCGCACGAAATGAGCGCCACCGCCCAGGATGTCGCCCGCAGCGCCGCCCAGGCCGCGCAGGCCGCCCGCGACGCAGACCAGGCCACCCGCGAAGGCCTGGCGGTGATCGACCGCACCACCCACAGCATCGATGCCCTGGCCGCCGACATGAGCAACGCCATGGCCGAAGTCGAGGGCCTGGCGCAGAACAGCGAGAAGATCGGATCGGTACTGGAAGTGATCCGCTCGATTGCCGAGCAGACCAACCTGCTGGCACTCAACGCCGCCATCGAGGCGGCCCGCGCCGGTGAAGCCGGCCGTGGTTTTGCCGTGGTGGCGGATGAGGTGCGCAACCTGGCCCAGCGCACCCAGGAGTCGGTGGAAGAAACCCGCCAGGTGATCGAAGCGTTGCAGAACGGCACCCGCGAAGTGGTCGGTGCCATGGACAACAGCCACCGCCAGGCCCAGGGCGGCGTGCAGCAGGTTGGCCAGGCCGTCACCGCGCTGCAGCGCATCGGCCAGGCAGTGACGGTCATCACCGACATGAACCTGCAAATCGCCTCGGCCGCCGAGGAGCAGAGCGCGGTGGCCGAGGAAATCAACAGCAACGTGGCGACCATCCGCGACGTCACCGAATCGCTGTCAGGGCAGGCCAACGAGTCGGCGCGGGTCAGCCAGTCGCTGAACAGTCTGGCCAACCAGCAGCAGGCGCTGATGGACCAGTTCCGCGTGTGACAGCGACCAGGGTCGGCACCTGCCGGCCCTGGACTCAGGCCGCGAACCTGCCGCCGCCGAGGATACGGTCCAGCAGCACCAGGGCGCCATGCACATTGGGCCTGGCGCCCATTGGTAGTACATCGGTATCGGGCAACGTGGCGTCGTCGTAACCAGACGCCATGACCAACTGGTGCATCTGGTTGCCATTGAGATAGATATGGTGTTGCTCCATGGCGTAGGACTGGATCAGGCCCAGCGCCCCGCATACCATCGGAGTGGCACTGGAAGTGCCCGCATAAGTCGCGGAATAGTCCCGGTTGTCACCGGCCAGATCCTGCAGGTCGCCATACGCCAGCGTAACGACACTATCGCCCCAGGCATTGAGCATCCGGGGATAGTAGCTGTTCGAGTACGCATGGGGCTTGCCGTCGTACGAGTGGCAGGCACCCACCAGGATGGCGCCTGAATCGCCATGGTTGTTGAAGTACGCCCAGTTGCCCAGGTCGACACCCTGCCCGGCGCGGGTACCTTTGCCATCGAGCGTCTTGCTGCTGCCATTGGCCGCGGCATTGACCACCACCGCCCCACGCTCGCTCAACTGCCTGGCGACGAACCACCAGGGCTGGTCGTGCAATGAAGGCAGCATCGTACTGAGCACATCGATGTGCGCTGTCTGGCGGTTGATACCCACGATGTCCCCCGGTTCCACATTACGCAGCAGGTCCTTGAGCGTCAGGAAGTTGCCTTGGGCGTCTGCGGCGCGGTTGTTGTACAGGTACAGTTCACTGTCATGGCTGATACCCGTCACTCCCACGCCATCGCGTGCCGCCAGGATGACCCCCGCCGATGCCGTGCCGTGCGCGGGGTCGTGGTTGGGGGCCAGCGAAACGACCTTCAAGCGAGCATTGCCACGTAACTCTTCATGTTCGGCAAACAAGCCTGCGTCACTGAAATGGATACGCGCCCCTTTGCCTGTCACCTGGCCGGCCCAGGCCTCGCGCACGTTCAGCCCCTTCCGTCGCGGGCCCGGTGCATCCAGGTAGGCCTGGCGCGGTTCGAAGTCGGGCGTGGCCTGTGCGTTTTCATGCGCCCGGTTGCCGGCCACCACCGCCGCGCCCGTCAATACAGTTGCCACCAGCCCTGCCAGGCCTAACAAGAAGATGTTCGGCGGCGTCGCTGATGGCAAGAAGTGCATGGACTGTACATATTCGAGTGCCGCCAGGGTCTTGAGCAACTCAACGTAGGTATCATTGAGCATGCTGTCGGGCTGATCGAGCAGACAGTAGTCGCATAATGCCTGGAGCCTGGGCTCAGCCCGTTCCGGTTCGCTCAGGACAGGCCTGGGGGCTATCACATCCTTGAGTTTCGGCCAGTAACGGACCAGCACTGAGCCGGAGGCGGGCTTCAGGTCATGCAGCAGGCGCTCATGCCCTCCCTCGCTGAAGGCTATGACCAGCGTCGGGTACCCAGCGCCTGGTGCCAGAGCCGGCGGGGTTTGCGGTGCATGACCGGGAGCGCCCGTTTGCGCCAATGCTCGCTTGCGACGGTCGCCGGTTCCGGGCAGCGGCACCTTGTCGAGCAGGCTCCGGTTGAGCTCCTCTGCCTTGATGTCGAGGACCAGCGGCGGCATGTCGATCACCCCGGCAGCACCGGTCGGACGGTTCATCGTGCGTGCATGCTCGTCCAGCAGTATGACCCTTGGCCGGATGAAATAGATGCCCGCCTCTTCCTCCACAACCAGTGTGGCTGGGCAGCCATGATCGCTGAGCTTGCCGCTGCGGGCGTGAGAATAGGCAGAAACGCCTTTGAACGACACCGGGCCGTCCGGCCCCGCTCGTTCGAACTCATAGCGGATGCGGTTGACCTTGTGAAGGTCCGCTCCGCTACAACGAACGTGCAATTTTCCGTCAAAGCGGAAATTGCGGTAATAGACGAAATTCAGATCTAGCGTCATCGGAAATGCCTCGTGAGGTGTGCTTGCCAAAGGGCAATGCTCACCTTTGCAGTGCGCTACATCCGCTAGCAGTGGGAGCACCTTCCCTGCCGGCAGCTGCAAGGGCGCGAAAGGGGCTGGTCTACACTTGCTCGCACCTGCGCAACGGCAACCGACGAGGCCCTGATGAAGAAAATCCCAACGCTGCTGGCCGGCCTGCTGCTCGCCGTAGGCCTGGCCAGCACCGACAGCGCCGCTTCGGCAGAACGCAACGAGCTCATCCACTTTGGCGCCATTGGCTGGGAGAGCGGTGCCCTCACCACCGAAATCCTGCGGTTGATCGTGGAGCGTGGTTACGGCTACCCCACCGACACCCTGCCCGGCAGCACCGTCAGCATGGAAGTGGCGCTGGCGCGCAACGACCTGCAAGTGATCGCCGAGGAATGGGCCGGGCGCAGTCCCGCCTGGGTCAAGGCGGAAGCGGCCGGACAGGTGTTCGCGTTGGGCGACACGGTCAAGCATGCCGAAGAAGGCTGGTGGGTGCCGGCCTATGTGGTCGAGGGTGATACCACGCGCAAGCTCAAGCCCATGGCACCCGACCTGCGCAGCGTCGACGACCTCAAACGTTACCCACAGGTGTTCCGTGACCCCGAGTCGCCCGACAAAGGGCGCTTTCTCAATAGCCCCAGCGGCTGGACATCCGAGACCGTCAACAGTCAGAAACTCAAGGCCTACGGGCTGAATGACCTGTATACCAACTTCCGCAGCGGTTCCGGGGCCGCGATGGATGCCGAAATTGCCTCGGCCATCCGCCGGGGCCAACCGGTGCTGTTCTACTACTGGAACCCGACCCCATTGATGGGCCGCTACAAACTCATACGCCTGGAAGAGCCGCCGTTCGATGCCCAAGCCTGGGCGACCCTCACCGATGCCGGCAACCCCGAGCCCAAGGGCAGCCGCTCGCTGCCGGCCAAATTGTCGATTGGCGTATCCAAGGCCTTTCGTGACGGCTACCCGGAGCTGGCGAGCCTGTTCGAGCGGGTCGACCTGCCCATCGACCGTCTCAACAAGGCACTGGCCGACATGAGCGAAAAACGCATGCCGCCCCGCGACGCTGCCCTTACCTTCCTGCGCGACAACCGCGAGGTGTGGAAAGCCTGGTTGCCTGCGGACATTGCCACCAAGGTGGAGGGCAGCCTGTGAGCGGCGGCTTCCCCCAAGCCCTGCAATTCTCCTTTGCCGACAGCGTCAACCGGCTGGTCGACTGGCTGGTGCTGAACTACGGCGATCACCTGCGCAGCCTCTCCGACCAGTTGCTGCAACTGCTGGTCGGCCTGGAAACCCTGCTGCGCCTGCTACCCTGGTGGCTGCTGCTATTGCTGATAGGCCTGCTCGCCTGGCATGCCAGCCGCCGCTTGCTGCGCAGCGCGGTACTGGTGGCGCTGCTGGCCCTGATCGGCATGCTCGGGTTGTGGGACAAACTGCTGCAGACCATGGCTTTGGTGCTGGTCAGTACCGGCCTCTGCGTGCTGGTGGGCGTGCCGCTGGGTATCCTGCTGGCTGCTCGGCCGCTGGCGAAGCGGTTGCTGTTGCCGGTACTGGATGTGATGCAGACACTGCCGGCCTTCGTTTACCTGATCCCGGTGCTGATGCTGTTCGGCCTGGGCAAGGTGCCCGCCGTGTTCGCCACACTGATCTATGCCCTGCCACCCCTGGTGCGGCTGACCGAACTGGGCCTGAGCCAGATCGACCCTTCGCTGTTGCAAGCCGCGCATGGTCTGGGGGCCAGCCGCTGGCAGCGGTTGCGGCGTATCGCCCTACCCCTGGCGCTGCCGAGCATCATGGCCGGGCTCAACCAGTCAGTGATGATGGCCCTGTCGATGGTGGTGGTGGCTTCGATGATTGGCGCCCGCGGGCTGGGCGAGGATGTGTTGGCGGGGATCCAGACCCTGAATGTCGGCCAAGGCGTCGAGGCCGGGCTGGCGATTGTCGCCCTGGCCATGGTGATCGACCGGATCAGCCAGGCCTATGGGCGTAATGCACGTTGAACAGTGTTGCCTGCCCCGGCCCTATCGCCGGCAAGCCAGCTCCCACAGGGTGCCACAATGGCCACCGCCGGTGGAGTACCTGTGGGAGCTGGCTTGCCGGCGATAGGGCCGGGCCTGACAATGCAGCTCTGTCAGCTTGAAACCGGACCCACCCGCATGTCCCTCAAAGCCCTGCGCACCCTGGTGACCATCGCTCGCCATGGCACCTTCGCCCGTGCCGCCGACCTGCTCAGCCTCACCCCTTCGGCGGTGAGCCTGCACATCAAGACCCTCGAAGACGAACTGCAGGTGCCCCTGTTCGACCGCAGCCGCAGGCAGGTGGTGCTGACCGAAGCCGGCCAACTGGCGGTGGCCCGCGCCGAGAGCATTCTGGGCGCCTATGACGAACTGGCCGACGCCTTGGCGAGCGGCCCGAGCCTGCGCGGCCGCCTGCGCCTGGGGGCGATCCATACAGTGCTGGCGCGGCGTCTGCCCAAAGCGCTGGTGTGGGTCAAGGCGCACCACCCGCAGCTGCATATCAGCGTGGCCTCCGGCATGTCGGCAGAGCTGGCGCGGCGCGTGGAAGACGGCGAGCTGGATGCGGCAATCACCACCGAACCAGTCAGCCCCTACCCGCAAAGCCTGGTCTTCACGCCATTGTTCGAAGACCGCTTCTGGGCCATCGCCAGCCCCGAATTGGCCGGACACAGCGTGCCGCAGTTGCTGGCCAGCCAGCCATTCCTGCGTTTCGACAAGCGTGCCTGGGCCGGACGGCAGATCGAACAGGAACTGCGTCGGCAGCATTTGCAGGTGAGCGAGCAGATGGAGCTGGACAGTCAGGAAGCCCTGGCACGCATGGCGGTGATGGGCCTGGGCGTGGCGATCATCCCCATGGCTGACGACGACCTGCAGCGCTTGCCTCCGGCCACCTGCCTGCCGTTTGGCGAACCGCAACTGGCCCGGCGGGTGGTGTTGCTGGAACATGAGAAGAGTCAGCGGCGGCATTTGAGTGCGGTATTGAAGACTGCGCTGGAGGCCTGAATACTCATGGCGCCACTCTCATGTAACTGCTCCGTGGGAGCGCCGCTGCAACATGCATTTTTTCTCAACAGTCAGTTAAGAAAACAACGTTTTTACAAATCGATCCGCACCCGTAGTCTGTGCCCCGTACCCGACCACGGAACGTCGATCATGCTCCACTTGCTGCTGACTACCCTGCTGCCGATCATCCTGCTGATTGCCCTGGGCACTCTTCTGCGCCTGCGCGGTTTCCTCGCCGATAACTTCTGGCCCGGCGCCGAGCGCCTGAGCTATTACGTACTGCTGCCGTCGCTGTTCCTCCACGGCCTGGCCACCGCCAACCTCGATGGCGTACCGGTGCTGGGCATGGTCGGCGTGCTGATGCTCTCGACCCTGGCCGGGGCTGTGCTCTTGGTGCTGTACCAGGGCGTAATGAACCATGATGGCGCCGACTTCACCTCGGTGTTCCAGGGCGGCATCCGCTTCAACAACTACATCGGCGCCACCCTTGCAGCCGGAATCTACGGCAGCGCCGGCATCGCCCTGGCGGCGGTGGCCAACGCCGCCATCGTGCCCTTGGTCAACCTGCTTTGCGTACTGGTGTTCGCCCGTTTCAGCGCCCGCCATAGCTCACCGGGGACGGTGCTGCGGGCTATCTTCGCCAACCCCTTGATCGTCGGTTGCGCCGGCGGGTTGCTGCTGCGCGCCAGCGGGCTGGGCTTGCCAGCGGGTATCGAACCCACGGTCAAGGCCCTGGGTCAGGCCGCCCTGCCGCTGGGCCTGCTGTGCGTCGGCGCAGCCCTGGGTAGCGCACGTCCGGGCCAACAGGTGCGCCCGCTGTTGGCGGCGTCGGCATTCAAGTTCCTGGTCATGCCGCTGACCACCTGGGGCCTGTGCCGCGTGCTTGGCCTGGGTGGCCAGGCAGCGGTGGTGGCGGTGCTGTTCCAGGCACTGCCGACGGCGTCATCTTCCTACGTGATGGCCCGGCAAATGGGCGGTAACGCACCGCTGATGGCCACCATCATCGCCCTGCAGACCATGGTGGCCGCCGCCACCCTACCTTTGGTACTCATGCTTGCGCTTGGCTAGACTGTGACGGCTGCAAGGTACGGTGTGATACGAATGATTACCAAGTCATCGCACTTTTCCGCCGGCCAGTGGTCTACTCCCCCTTTGCCGCCAGCAACGAATGCCGGCGTTTTCATTGCTTTGTACGATCCCGGGCCAAAAGCCCTGGGCTTGTGTACGATGAGCAGCGCAAATCACGACGCTGCCAGTCATAGGGAGATCCACATGCGCGTCCTGTCATCCGTTGCCGCCTTGTCGCTGGGCCTGGTCGTCTCGACCGGGGCACTGGCTGCCACCGGCGAAGAGGCGCAACTGATCGATTCGATCAATGTCTACCGCAGCAAGGCCCAACCCTGCGGTGGCGAAGCGTCGTTGGAGCTGCCCCCGCTCAACAGCGATAGCCGCCTGGCACTATCGCCAGAGGGTACCCGCGACCTGCAGCAAGCCATGACCCGCGCCGCCTACCCAATGGTCAACGTGCAGGCCATCAGCCTGTCGGGGCCGCGTGATGCGCGCGCTGCGATGCATGCCATCGAAGAGAGCTTCTGCCAGGTGGTGCTCGACCCGCAGTTCGTCGATATCGGCGTCAGCCAGGAAGGCCGCGACTGGCGCATCGTGCTGGCCCGGCCGCTGCTCAGCGGCCGCCTGGGCGACTGGCAGGCCGAGGGGCAGAAGGTGCTGCAGGAGATCAATGCCGCGCGCAAGGTGCCGCGCCAATGCGGTGGCCAGCCCTTCGCCGCCGCCCCCGCGCTGAGCTGGAGCACGGTGCTGGCCGGGGTTGCCGCCAACCACACCCGGGCCATGGCCAACCAGAACTTCTTCGACCACATCGACAAGGATGGCCGCACCCCCGGTGACCGGGCAGAACTGGCCGGCTACCTGTACCAGCAGATCGGCGAAAACATCGCCGCCGGGCGTGACACCGCGCGCAAGGTGGTCGATGGCTGGCTGGATAGCCCGGGGCATTGCGCGACGCTGATGAACCCGGATTTCCGTGAGCTGGGCGCTGCATATGCGGTGGACCCGAAGAGTGATGCAGGGATTTACTGGACAGGGCTGTTCGGGACACCGCAGTAGGCCCGCTCTCACGGAACTGCACATGGCTTGTAGCTTTAGCAGGGACCTTGTGGGAGCGGGTTCACCCGCGCACACCGGCGAAGCCGGTGCCATACGCCGCGTTGAATTCTTCGCGGGTAAACCCGCTCCCACAAACGCCTGCATACTCGGTTCTCAGCGCGACAGCGCAGCCCGAAGGGCTGGGTGATCTCCCACAAGGAACCGCGCGCGGCTTCAGAGCGGGTTCGTGCCTGCGCGCAGTTCAAGGGCTGTACAACCAAACCGTCGCCGCACGCACCTGCCCAGGTAACTGGCATCGCCCAAGCCCACCTCATCGGCAATCTGCGCCAGGCTGTGGCTGGAGTTGAGCAAGCGCCAGCGCGCCTGTTGCAAGCGCATCTCCAGCCACCAGGCCTTGGCGCTCATGCCATGGCTGGCGTGAAACTGCCGGTCCAACTGGCGCCGGCTGATGCCCAGCTCCACAGCCAGCTGCTCCACCGCCAACGGCGTGCCCAGGTGATGACGCATCAACGCCTGCGCGCGCTGCACCTGCCGCCCCTGCCCGGCCCCCAACTCCAGCGAGCGCAAGGCATGGCGGCTATCGCGGGTTTCGTCCACCAGCATGTCGGCCAGGCCCTTGAGCGCCCGGGTCCGCCCGCAGGCGCGTGACAACAGCGCGACGGCCAGGTCGATGGCCGCGGTGCCACCGGCGCAGGTAATGCGGCTACCGTCGATGCAATACAGCTGCTCACTCAGCACCTGCAGGTGCGGGAAGGCCGCACGAAATTCGGCTTCGTGGCGCCAGTGCACCACCACCTTGTGCCCCTGCAGCAATCCGCACGCAGCCAACAGGAAGGCGCCGTTGTCGACGCCCACCAGCTTGACGCCCGCTTTGCCGGCCTGCCTGAGCAAGGCCTTGTAGCGAGGCGCCAGTGCGGCAGTGGCCATGGCGTTGCGCCCGCCGAACACCACCAGGTAGTCGAAACTGGCCAGCTCGAGCTGGCCAGCCACGGCCTCGACCTGCAGCACCGCACCGCTGCTCGACGGTACCGGCTCGAGGGTTAACCCTGCCACGGTCCAACTGCAGTAGCGCTGCTGGCTGTAATCCTCGTCGTCGGCGCTGAAACGCAACTTGTCGAGAAAGGCGCCGAACGGCAGCAGGGCAAAATCCGGTAACGGCAAGATCAGCAAGCGGATATCGGGCAGCATGGCATTACGTCCAGAAACGACCATTAAATGCCCAGATCATACCCTCCATGGCCAAGGCAGGCGCCATAGACTGGCGCCCTTCACATCAACAAGGCAGGTCCCACCATGGCACTCGACACCTGGCTCATCTACCTGCTGGCCAGCATCGGCCTGTCGCTGACCCCAGGCCCCAACAGCCTGCTGGCCCTGACCCACGGCGCCTTGTATGGCGCGCGCCGCACGTTGTTCACCATCGTCGGCGGGGTGTTTGGCTTCAGTGCCCTGATCGCCCTGGCCATGTTCGGCCTCAGCGCGTTGCTGCAAACCTCGGCCTCAGTGCTGAGCGTGCTCAAGTGGGTGGGTGGCGCCTATCTGATCTGGCTGGGTGTCCAGCTGTGGCGCAGCCCGGGCCTGCATCTGGAACTGACCGGGCAAAGCGCGCGGCAGGGCAATGCCGGCCTGTTCCGCCAGGGCCTGTTGTCGGCCATGGCCAACCCCAAGGTGCTGCTGTTCTATGGCGCTTTCCTGCCGCAGTTCATCGACCCGCAGCGAGGGTTGCCGCTGCAGTTCCTGGTGATGGCAGCAACCTTCGCCAGCGTCGAGTTCCTGGTCGAATACCTGTTGGCGCGCCTGGCGTTTCGCATCCGGCCATGGCTGGCCAAGGGCGGCAAAGGCTTCAATCGCTGCTGCGGCAGCCTGTTTGCCTTGATTGGTCTGGCGCTGCCGCTTGGGCGGTAACACCTCGCGACAGCCTAGGGGCACGCGTTCAACCCCGGCGCGCTTTTACCAGGAATACCAGCAAGGCAACACCCGGCAACCCCGCCCCCACCAGCGCCACACCCTGCCAGCCAAACTGGCTGAACAAAGCACTGGCCACCGCCGACCCCAGCGCCCCACCGAGGAAGATGCTGGTCATGTACACCGCGTTGAGCCGCCCGCGGCTGGCCGGGTCCAGGGCGTACACTTCACGCTGGCCGATGACCATGTTCATCTGCACGGCAAAATCCAGCAGCACGCCAGTCAGGCCCAGACCAATCACGCTGTAGCCCGGCACCGTCAGCCCCAGCAACAGTGCCGCCGGCGCCAGCAACAACGCCAGCAGCGAGCCGGCCCGGGCATGCCCGGCATCGGCCAGGCGACCGGCCATGGGCGCGGCCACGGCGCCCACCGCGCCCACCAGGGCGAATACTGCGATCTGGCTCTGCGACAAGCCATGCTCAGTGGCCAGGGCCATCGGCACCGCCGTCCAGTAAAGGCTGAAGGCCGCGAACATCAACGCCTGGTACAGCGCGCGCTGACGCAGCAAGGGGTAACGGCGCAGCAGCGCGAACAGCGACAGCATCAGGCCGGCATAGCTGGCCTTGTGCTCGGGTACCCGCCGCGGCAAGGTCAGGGCCAGCAGCAGGATGATCGCCAACATCACCCCGGCAGCACCAATGAACACCGCACGCCAGCCGAAGTAGTCGGCCACCAGGCTGGACAATGGCCGCGCCAGCAGGATACCCAGCAGCAGGCCGCCCATGATATTGCCGACCACCCGCCCACGCTGCTGCTCCGGCGCCAGGTGCGCCGCCAGCGGGATAAGCATCTGCACCGCCACGGAACTGAACCCGATCAACAGCGCATAACCCAGGAACAGTTGGCCCTGGCCACTGCTGCTGGTCCCCGCCAGCAACAGGCTGACGCAGGCCAGCACGGCGGTGGTCACCATCAACCGGCGGTTTTCCAGCAGGTCGGCCAGCGGTACCAGCAACAGCAGGCCCAGGGCGTAGCCCAGCTGCGTGAGCGAAACGATCAGGCTGGCATGCCCGGTGGACAGCCCCAGGTCCGGGGCGATCAGCCCGACGATGGGCTGAGCATAGTAGATATTGGCGACGATCGCGCCACAGCAGAACGCCAGCAGGGCGACCAGGGCCCGACTCAGGCCGGCAGCTGCAGGCTGCGCGGCGGCAAGGGAGGGATTCATGCGAGGGTCCTCGGCAAGGGGGAATATGCCGGCCACCTTACCCAGACGCGCTCCTGACGAGAATCCAGCGCTGGCGCAACAGGGCTTTGCGCACTGCGCAACACTAAGTGCTGCACTTCAACAAGTTTTCGCAAAAGTCGATAAACGCATTCACCCGCCGCGAACCACGATGGTTGGGCAGATACAGGGCGTTGATGCTGTCATTGGCCGCGCCAGGGCTGGCCTGCCAGTCGGGGAACAGCCGCTGCAGGCGCCCGGCCGCCACATCCTCGTGCACCAGCCAGTCGGCCAGCAGCGCGATGCCGCCGCCCGCCAGCGCGGTTTCGCGCAACATGTCGGCATTGGCGCTGCGCAACGGCCCGCTCACGTTCAGCTCCAGGCTGTCCTGCCCGCGGGTCAGGCGCCAAGGGCGCCCTTTCTGCCCGTAGCGAAAGCGCAGGCAGGCGTGCTCGGGCAACTGCCGCGGATGCAGCAACGCATCACGCCCGGCCAGGTAGGCCGGGCTGGCCACCAGCCAACGCTGGAAGCGACCCAGCTGGCGGCACACCAGCTCGTCGTTGGGCGAGGGGTCGCCCAGGCGGATCGACAGGTCATAGCGCCCGTCGAGCAGGTCATCCAGGCGGTCGCTGAGGTCGATGTCCAGCTCCAGTGCCGGGTGCTGCGCCAGAAACGGCCCCAGGTGCGGGGCGATGACCCGCCTGCCGAACTCCACCGGCAAGCACAGGCGCAGTACGCCGACAGGCTCTTCGCCCCGGTCGGCGACACTGGCATCGGCCGCATCCAGCGCCTCGAAAATACCCCGCGCGCGCTCGTAATACCGGGCGCCGGCCTCGGTCAGGCTGACCTGGCGGGTGGAGCGGTTGAGCAAGGTGGCGCCCAACGCCGTTTCCAGGGCATCGACCAGGCGTGTCACCGACGATGTCGCCAGCCCAAGCTGGCGTGCGGCGGCAGAAAAGCCCTGGGCATCGACAGTGGCCACGAACATCTTCATCGCCAGGAGTTTGTCCATTTGCTGCCCGCCTTCCAAATCTCGGAAAGTTCTTACAAACAGCCGGGCGGGTCAAGAAGCACGGCGCGCGGCAATTGCGTCCATAGTGGAACCACCCCCCTTTTAAACGAGGCTTTCCATGACACCGACCAATCTGCTGAGCGCCCTGCCCCCTTGCGACCCCACCAGCGCCGAACGGGTCGACCAATTGCTCAGCCGCCCGGGCGTGCGCGTGGAACGTATCGTCTCCAGTGGCCACGCCAGCCCGCCCGGCTTCTGGTACGACCAGGCCGAAGGCGAATGGATCGTGTTGCTCAGTGGCGCCGCCGGCCTGCGCTTCGAGCACGAGAACCACACCCGCCTGCTGGCGCCGGGCGATTGCCTGGACATCCCGCCGCATTTCCGCCACCGCGTGGAATGGACCGCCCCCGGCACAGCCACCATCTGGCTCGCCGTGTACTACAGCAGCGGCACTCCGTGGCCGGCGTGAACCCGCTCATGGCTGTCCGGCACAAAGTCGGGTGCAGGTTGCACAACCGGCATGAACACGCTATTTCCTTCGATTTTAAGCACCTGATCCAGACTTTTAGCCACACTTTGGCGAGTGTCCCCTGCGACAATCCGCCTCGCAAAATTATGTACCAACTTGTTAATTAGCAAGCTAAGAGATTACACTGCGCGCATCCCACCTGCTGAGATCCCTGGCATGAAACAAACACCGCGCGCTGCTGGCGCCACAAACATCATCCTGGTCGGCCTGGGCGTGCTCATCGCTCTGCTCGGCCTCCTCCTGGCTGCGGGCGGCGTCAAGCTGGCCGGCCTGGGCGGTTCCTGGTACTTCCTGACCGGCGGCCTGGCCATGGCCATCGCCGGCGTCCTTATCGCTCGCCGCAAGCCGGCTGGGGCCTGGCTGTACGCGGCGTTCCTGGTCGGTACTGCCATCTGGGCGCTGATCGACGCTGGCCTGGTGTTCTGGCCGCTGTTCTCGCGCCTGTTCATGTTCGGTGCAATCGGCATGCTGGTGGCGCTGGTCTACCCGCTACTGGCCCGTGCCAGCGGTGCCAGCACCGGCCGTGGAGCCTATGGCGTTGCCGGGGTGATGGCCGTGGTGCTGGTGATCGCCGCCGGCAACATGTTCGTTGCCCACCCCAGCGTCGCCCCCACCGGCAAAGGCCCGGGCATGACTCCGGTCGAGGCCGACAAAGCGCAAAAGGACTGGGCCCACTACGGCAACACCGAAGGTGGCAGCCGCTTCGCCGCGCTGGACCAGATCAACCGCGACAACGTCAACAAGCTGGAAGTGGCCTGGACCTACCACACTGGTGACGTGGCCCTCAGCGACGGCAACGGGGCCGAAGATCAGCTGACCCCGCTACAGGTCGGCGACAAGGTATTCATCTGCACCCCGCACAACAACCTGATCGCCCTCGATGCCGACACTGGCAAAGAGCTGTGGAAGAACGCGATCAACGCCCAGGCCAAGGTCTGGCAGCGTTGCCGCGGCATGGCCTACTTCGACGCCACTGCCGCCATCGCCCAGCCGACCCGGCCGAACAGCTCGCCGATCACCGTCGCTAGCGTCGCAGCCGGTGCCAACTGCCAGCGTCGCCTGCTGACCAACACCATCGACGGCCGCCTGATTGCCGTCGACGCCGACACCGGCGAGTTCTGCCAGGGCTTCGGCAACAACGGCCAGATCGACCTCAAGGCCGGCCTGGGGAATGTGCCGGACTCCTACTACCAACTGTCCTCGGCACCGCTGATGGCCGGTACCACAGTGGTGGTCGGCGGCCGCGTCGCCGACAACGTCCAGACCGACATGCCAGGCGGCGTGATCCGTGGTTTCGACGTGATCACGGGTGAAATGCGCTGGGCCTTCGACCCTGGCAACCCGCAGGATCGCCAGGCGCCGCAGGGCGACAACACCTACGTGCGCAGCACCCCCAACAGCTGGGCTCCGATGTCCTACGACCCGGCGATGAACACCGTATTCCTGCCGATGGGCTCGTCGTCCACCGACATCTACGGTGTTGAACGCAGCAAGCTGGACCATACCTACGGCGCTTCGGTACTGGCCCTGGACGCCACCACCGGCAACCAGAAGTGGGTGTTCCAGACCGTACACAACGACCTGTGGGACTTCGACTTGCCGATGCAGCCGAGCCTGATCGACTTCACCAAGGACGACGGCCAGTCGGTCCCTGCGGTGGTGATCGGCACCAAGGCCGGGCAGATCTACGTGCTCGACCGCGCCACCGGCACGCCGCTGACCCAGGTCGACGAAGTACCGGTCAAGCCAGGTAACATCCCTGACGAGCCGTACTCGCCAACCCAGCCGAAGTCGGTGGGCATGCCGCAGATCGGCGCGCAGACCCTGACCGAGTCGGACATGTGGGGCGCGACCCCGTATGACCAGCTGCTGTGCCGCATCGACTTCAAGAAGATGCGCTACGACGGCCTGTACACCGCGCCGGGCACCGACCTGTCGCTGAGCTTCCCGGGGTCGCTGGGCGGCATGAACTGGGGCAGCATTTCTACCGACCCGGTGCATGGTTTCATCTTCGTCAACGACATGCGCCTGGGCCTGTGGATCCAGATGATCCCGTCGCAGAACAAGGGCAATGCCGCTTCCGGTGGCGAAGCGCTGAACACCGGCATGGGCGCAGTACCGCTCAAGGGCACCCCGTATGCGGTGAACAAAAACCGCTTCCTGTCGGTGGCCGGCATTCCGTGCCAGGCACCGCCATTCGGCACCCTGACTGCCATCGACATGAAGACCCGCCAGGTGGCGTGGCAGGTACCGGTGGGCACCGTTGAAGACACCGGCCCGCTCGGCATCCGCATGCACCTGCCGATCAAGATCGGCCTGCCGACCCTTGGTGGCACCCTGTCGACCCAGGGCGGCCTGGTGTTCATCGCCGGCACCCAGGACTTCTACCTGCGCGCCTACGACAGCAGCAACGGCAACGAAATCTGGAAGGCTCGCCTGCCAGTGGGCAGCCAGGGCGGCCCGATGACTTACGTCTCGCCGAAGACCGGCAAGCAGTACGTGGTGGTCACTGCTGGCGGCGCGCGCCAGTCGACCGACCGTGGCGACTACGTGATTTCTTACGCTCTGCCGTAAGACCGCGTCGCCTTCTTCGCGGGTAAACCCGCTCCCACAGGATTTTCACTGCCCTTGCAAACTATGCAGTCCCTGTGGGAGCGGGTTTACCCGCGAAGAGGCCCAAAAAGACAACCCGAGATTCAGCAATGTCATCCGCAATTCGCATCCTCCCCACCCTGTTCCTGGCCCTGGCCAGCACTACGGCCCTGGCCGACGGCGACCTGATGACCCGCAGCACCCTGACCGGTGACTGGGGTGGCCTGCGTCACCAGCTGGAAGAAGACGGCGTCAAGTTCACCGGCGACTACAGCGGCGAAACCGCCTACAACGCCCACGGTGGCCTGCACCGCTCGGCGCGCTACTCGCAAAACCTGAAACTGGGCGTGCACTTCGACCTGTCGAAACTGTATGGCCTGGACAACGGCGGCAAGGTCCAGCTAAGCATCAACGACCGCCGCGGCAACAGCGCCTCGGAAGACCTGGTGGGCAACCGCCTGCCGATCCAGGAAAACTTCGGCGGCCTGTATACCCGCCTGACCGAGCTGAGCTACGAGCGCACCCTGTTCACCCCGGCGCTCAACGTCAAGCTCGGCTACATGGCCATGGGCAACGACCTCGGCGGCCTGGACAGTGGCGTCCTGTGCAACTTCATGAACGCCGGCTTCTGCGGCCACCCGCTGAACATGTCTGGCGGCAGTGGCTGGACCAACTACCCCAATGCCCACCTGGGCGTGCGGGTGAAGTACGACCTGTCGCCGTCCTGGCAACTGCGTGTGGCGGCGTTCAACGTCGACCCGCAAAGCAACGGCAACTCCAGCCGCGCTTGGCACCTGGGCCCCAAGCACACCACTGGCACCGTGGTGCCGGTAGAGCTGGTGTACAAACTGCAGAGCGAGCTGCCTGGCGAGTACAAACTGGGCTACTACTACGACAGCTCCGACGTGAAGCGCATCGGCAGCGACGAGGAAGTGTCCGGCCGTGGCGGCCACTGTCTGCTGGTCGACCAGGCCGTGTGGAGCGACCAAGCTGCGCCGGGCCGCAGCCTGCATGCCTTCGGCCAGTACTCGGCATCGAGCAAGGCCGCCTCACCATTCACCAAATGGTATGGCGCCGGCGTGGTGCTGTACAAGCCGTTCGCAAGCCGCCCGAAGGATACCGTGGCGCTGGGCTATGGCCGTGCCGTGCCCAACCCGCGCAGCCGCAGCGTGCTGGAAGATGCCGCGGTCAATGCCGGGCAGCCGTTCCCCGACATCGACAGCGCCGAGCAGTTGATCGAGCTGAGCTATGGCTACCAGGCCACGCCGTGGCTGAGCCTGCGCCCGGATGTGCAATACATCATCGAACCGGGCGCGTTCTCCGGGAAGGACATCGACAACGCGCTGGTGGTTGGCCTGCAGGTCAAGGCTACCTTCTGAATACCCGGGGCCGCGCTGCGGCCCATTCGCGGGTGAACCCGCTCCCACAGGTACTGCTCAGCCCTTGAGACTGACGAGATCCAGTGGGAGCGGGTTTACCCGCGAAGAAGCCAGCGCAATCAATCCTGCCTGAGGTAATCGACCAGCCTCAGCAACATGGCATCACACCCGCGCAACTGCTCGACACTGACGAACTCATCCGGCTTGTGTCCCTGGTCCATGCTCCCTGGCCCACACACAACAGTCGGGATCCCCGCCTGGTCGAACAGCCCACCTTCGGTACCAAACGCCACCGTACCGAACTGATCCGAGCCACTGAGCCACGCCACCAGGCGAGCCGCCTCGCTATCCGCTGGCGTGGCCAGCCCCGGATACCCACTCAACGGCTGCAGGCGAATGGCACTGGCCGCATTGACCTTGCGCATACGCGGCAGCAATTCGGCCTCGGCATAGGTTTGCAACTGGTCGGCCACTGCCTGCGCCTCGAACCCCGGCAAGGCCCGCACTTCAAAATCGAACTCGCATTCCGCCGGCACGATGTTCAGTGCCCTGCCCCCTTTGATCACACCGGTCTGCACAGTGGAGAACGGTGGGTCGAAGCGTTCGTCGTGATGCGCCGGCAATGCCAGGGCATCACCGATATCACCCAGCTTGCCGATCAGCTTCGCCGCATACTCGATGGCATTCACCCCGTACGGCGCATACGCCGAGTGGCAGGCCGCACCCTGCACCTGGCAGCGCAGCGCCAGCTTGCCTTTGTGCCCCAGCACCGGCTTGAGCTCGGTGGGCTCGCCAATCAGGCACAGCCGGGGCTTATGCGGACGCTGCTCGAGCGCGGCCAGCATCGAGCGCACACCCAGGCAGCCGACTTCCTCGTCATAGGAGAACGCCAGGTGCACCGGCGTGCGCAACGGCTGGGCAAGGAACGCGGGTACAGCCGCCAGTACCGAAGCGATGAAACCCTTCATGTCGGCCGTGCCACGGCCATACAGGCGGCCGTCGCGCTCACTCAGGGCAAACGGCTCGACCGTCCAGGCCTGGCCGTCCACCGGCACCACATCGGTATGCCCGGACAGCACCACGCCGCCAACGTCCCTGGGGCCGATGGTGGCGAACAGGTTGGCCTTGGTGCCCTCCGGGTTATGGAACAACTCGCAGTGCACGCCCACCTCGGCCAGGTAGTCGCGGATGAAACCGATCAGTTCGAGGTTGGGATCCCGGCTGACCGTGGCAAAGCCGATCAGCCGGGCCAGCAGCGCGCGACTGGCAAATTCACTCATCGCCCGGCACCCCGTAGCTTGGCGCGGCAGTCGGGTTGAGGGCACGGCTGACGTAATCCTGCATTTGCGGCCGGTACGCCTGCCACAGGCCATCGAGTACAGCGATCGGGTCGGCCTCGGCCCAGTCCACGCGCAGGTCCACCAGAGGCCAGGTCAGCTCGCCAGCAATCTTCAACGCCGCCGAGTGCACCGGCCCGGCCTCGCCGCCTGCGGCCATCGCCGCGTGCATGGCGGCCAGCAGGCGGTCGGCCAGATGCCCGCCAGCTTGTGCAAAGGCCTGCACCATCGCCTCGATCACCTGGGTCGAGGCCAACAGGTTGCCTGCCGCCGCGCATTGCTCACCGGCCACGGCGTGGTGCGTACCCAGCGCTTGCTTGCCGGTGAACAGCGCCACCTGGCCATGGCTGTCGATCACCGTGACCTGGCGGTACTCGCTCCAGCCATTGGCGCTCAGCACCCGCTCCAGCGCTGCGGCAGGCGGCAACTGGCCCTGTTCCAGGGCATCGAGAATCTGCGGGCCCAGCGCTGGCAAGGTGATGTTCTGGGTGGCAACCGCGCCCACGCCGGCACGTACCCACGGGCAGCGGGCGCCCACGGCAATGCTCGAAGAGCTGATGGCGATACCGACCTGGCCGGTTTCCTGGCAACGACCGATGATGGAAAAAGTCATGTCATGGTTCCTGTTGTGCTGTGCGATACACGGCATTCTGGGTTGAACCTTCCGGCAGGCGAAACGACCTTTTTCCGAGGGTTTGCCGAGGAAAAAACTATGGCCACGAACCGCTTGAAAAAAGTGCCGGCAAAGCCGCCCCAGGAGCCGCTGCAGACGGCAGGACTCAAGGCCTTCGCCGTTTTATCGGCAAACCCCAGCTAAATACTATTTTCGCCATTTCCACGGCATCCCTAGTCTGGCCCCAGGTAACGGCGGTCCTCCAAACCGACCTGACAAAAACCGCCTGAACAAGGGCTCGGACATGACACTGAACAACCTCGAAATCGACACCCTCGTCGTCGGCGCCGGCCAGGCCGGCGTGGCCATGAGCGAACACCTGAGCAAGCTTGGCGTGCCGCACCTGGTGCTGGAGCGCAAGCGTATCGCCGAGGCCTGGCGCACCGGCCGCTGGGACTCGCTGGTGGCCAACGGCCCGGTCTGGCACGACCGTTTCCCAGGGTTGGAATTCAACCTCGACGCCGACGCCTTCGCTGGCAAGGATCAGGTCGCTGACTACTTCGAGCAGTACGTACGCAAGTACAACCTGCCGGTACGCACCGGCATCGAAGTGAAGAAAGTGCTGCGTAACAGCGACCGCCCCGGTTTTACCATCGAAACCAATGAAGGCGTGATTCGCGCCAACCGCGTGGTGGCCGCCACCGGCCCGTTCCAGAAGCCGGTGATCCCGGCCATCGCGCCAAAAGACAGCAACCTGCACCAGATCCACTCCGCCGCCTATTACAACCCCGAGCAGCTGCCCGGCGGCGCTGTGCTGGTGGTAGGCGCCGGCTCCTCCGGCGTACAGATCGCCGAAGAACTGATGCGTGCCGGGCGCCAGGTCTACCTTTCGGTCGGCGCCCACGATCGCCCGCCACGCGCTTACCGCAACCGCGACTTCTGCTGGTGGCTGGGCGTGCTGGGTGAGTGGGATGCGGAAATCGCCAAGCCTGGCCGCGAGCACGTGACCATTGCCGTCAGTGGCGCCCGTGGCGGCCACACCGTGGACTTCCGCGCCCTCGCCCACCAGGGCATGACCCTGGTCGGCCTGACCCAATCGTTCGAGAACGGCGTGGCGCGCTTCCAGGACAACCTGGTCGAGAACATCAACCGCGGCGACGACAACTACCTGGCCCTGCTCGATGCCGCCGATGCCTACATCGAACGCAACGGCCTGGATCTGCCGGAAGAGCCCGCAGCCCGCGAACGCCTGGCCGACCCGGAGTGCATGCGCAACCCCCTGCAGCAGCTGGACCTGGCCAAGGCCGGCGTCACCAGCATCATCTGGGCCACCGGTTACGGCGTCGACTTCAGCTGGCTGCAGGTAGACACCTTCGACGCCAACGGCAAGCCCCAGCACCAACGCGGCGTGGCCCGCGAGCCGGGCGTGTACTTCCTTGGCCTGCCGTGGCTGTCGCGTCGTGGCTCGTCGTTCATCTGGGGCGTTTGGCACGACGCCAAGCACGTCGCCGGCCACATCGCCACGCAACGCACCTATACCGCCTACCGCGACCGCGAACAACGCGCAGCGGATGAGCAGCAACAACCCAAGATCAGCAACGTCAGCACCCTCGGAGCCCACTGATGCCTACCCATACCCGTATCCGCATGTTCAACACCAAGGCCACCTACCCGAACCAGACCCTGGACAACGACCTGTGCCAGGCGGTGCGCGCCGGCAACACCATCTACGTGCGCGGCCAGGTCGGTACCGACTTCGAAGGCAACCTGGTGGGACTGGGTGACCCACGGGCGCAGGCCGAGCAGGCAATGAAGAACGTCAAGCAACTGCTCGAAGAGGCCGGCTCGGACCTGTCGCACATCGTCAAGACCACCACCTACATCACCGACCCGCGCTTCCGCGAGCCGGTGTACAAGGAAGTGGGCAAGTGGCTCAAGGGCGTGTTCCCGATTTCCACCGGCCTGGTGGTGGCAGGGCTGGCCCAGGCCGAGTGGCTGATGGAGATCGATGTGATCGCCGTGGTGCCTGACCGGGCCTAACGGGATCACCGGGAGCGGGCTTGCCCTGATACCTGTCAGTCGGTGTTCCTGGGGCTGCTGCGCAGCCCATCGCCGGCAAGCCGGGCTCCCACAGGTACGGCGCGGACCTCAATGTTTGCGAAATCCCTGGGGAGCCCGGCTTGCCGGCGATGGGCCGCAAGGCGGCCCCAGATTGCTTGATCTGCCGAGCCTGCTAGAAACCCAATGTCGCCGACAGCAGGTAGGTACGCGGCGTAGACAGCGTCAGCCCCGGCTCGCTGTCATCCGAGGCCCCGGCCGAACTCCAGTAGCGGTCGTCCAGCACGTTCTCGACACTGCCACGCAGCAGCTGGGTGAAGCCTTCGTCGACACTGTAATTACCGGACAGGCCATTGCTCTGCCGGCCATTGACCAGCGTCGGGACCAGCGACAGGCTGACCCCGGCCTGGTCGGCAAACTGGGTAAGTGCCGCACCCAGGCTTGCGGCTGGCACCCGAGCAACTCATCGAGGGCTTGCAGGGTTTCCAGTAGAACCCAACGCTGCTCTGGTGAGGGCACATGCTGCTCGGGCAACTGTGCCAGTGCATCGAGGTAGGCTTGAGAAGGTATCCTGGCTGAGGTCGGCGGCATCCCAGGCATTGCCCATGCGCCGCCGCAGCCAGGTTTCCAGCCAGCCGCGATGTTCCCGGTACAGGGCAGGCAGGCGATGCTCCGGTGGCGGCGCGGCGTCGATCATGGGGAAGGCCCTGTCGTGGTGTAAATAAGATTAATTCCAATTTACACCGCGCTGCAGAACCAAGCGGTTTGTTACCGGTCAGACAATCGCCGCATCCACCAGCACCTGTGCTTCCTGCACCAGGCGCTGCAGGTGCGCCTCGTCGATGAAACTTTCGGCGTAGATCTTGTAGATATCCTCGGTGCCCGACGGGCGCGCGGCGAACCAGCCATTGGCGGTCATCACCTTCAGTCCGCCAATCGCCTGGCCGTTGCCCGGCGCATGGCTGAGAATCTGCACGATCGACTCACCCGCCAGCTCGGTCGACTTCACCTGCTCCGGCGCCAGCTTGCTCAGCAAAGCCTTCTGCCGGGCATCGGCCTTGGCTTCGACACGGGTGGCGAACGGCTTGCCCAGCGCCTCGGTCAGGTCGGCGTAGGCCTGGCTCGGGTTGCGCCCGGTGCGCGCGGTCATCTCGGCAGCCAGCAAGGCCGGAATCAGCCCGTCCTTGTCGGTAGCCCAGACCGAGCCATCGCGGCGCAGGAACGAAGCCCCCGCACTTTCCTCGCCACCAAAGCCCAGCGAGCCGTCGAACAGGCCTTGGGCGAAGAACTTGAAGCCTACCGGCACTTCGTACAGCTCACGGCCCAGGCGCTGGGTGACGCGGTCGATCAGGCCGCTGGACACCACGGTCTTGCCGACGGCAGCATCGCTGCGCCATTGCGGGCGGTGGCGGTACAGGTAGTCGATGGCCACGGCCAGGTAGTTGTTCGGCTGCAGCAGGCCATCCGGAGTGACGATGCCATGGCGGTCGTGGTCCGGGTCGCAGGCGAAGGCCACGTCGAAGCGTTCACGCAGGCCGATCAGGCCCTGCATGGCGTATGGCGAGGACGGGTCCATGCGGATCTGGCCATCCCAGTCGACGGTCATGAAGCGGAAGGTCGGGTCAACCTCGGTGTTCACCACTTCCAGGTCCAGCTTGTAATGCTCGGCGATCGCCGACCAGTAGCGCACCCCTGCCCCGCCCAACGGGTCGACGCCCAGGCGCAGCTTGGCGCCGCGGATGACGTCGAAATCGATGACGTTTCCCAGGTCGGCCACGTAGTTGCTCACGTAGTCGTGGCGCTGGGTGGTGGGTGCCTGTAGCGCCTGGGCATGGTCCATGCGCTTGACCCCCGCCAGGTTAGCGGCCAGCAGTTCGTTGGCTTTGGCCTCGATCCACTTGGTCACGTCGCTGTCGGCCGGGCCGCCATTGGGTGGGTTGTACTTGAAGCCACCGCTTTGCGGCGGGTTGTGCGACGGGGTGATGACGATGCCGTCGGCCAGGCCCTGCGCACGGCCACGGTTATGGCAAAGAATGGCGTGGGATACGGCCGGTGTCGGCGTGTATTCGTCATCCTTGGACAGCATCACCTGCACGCCATTGGCCGCCAACACTTCCAGGGCGCTGGCGGTAGCCGGTGCCGACAGCGCGTGGGTGTCGGCGCCGATGAACAACGGGCCATCGATGCCCTTCTCCTGGCGATACAGGCAGATGGCCTGGGTAATGGCCAGGACGTGGTACTCGTTGAAACTCAATTCAAGCGAGGTGCCCCGGTGCCCCGAGGTGCCGAAGGCCACCCGCTGGGCCGCCACGGCAGCGTCGGGGCGGCCGGTGTAGTAGGCGGTGAGCAGTCGGGGAATATCGACCAGCACGCTGGCCGGAGCCGGCTTGCCTGCCAAAGGACTGAGCGTCATGCAAAAACCTCGAGTTCAACAGTTGGTGTTGGAGCGTGCAGTGTACTGAGAGTTGCAATGGCGTGCGATGGGCGACATCAAAGAAACACCAGGCCACGCAGCCCGCTTTTTGCAGGAGCCTCTGAAGTGTTCAAAATCTGAAAGATTGCGTCCCCCTGTGGGAACGGACATGCCCGCGAACACGGGGGCAGCCCGTGCCAACCACCGCGGTGCCTGCTGCGCGGGCTCGCCCGCTCCCACAATGGACCCGCGCATGTCCCTCATCCCTGTCATGACCGTCTAGAGTGGTACCCATACTCCCGAAAACGAGATCCCATGGCTTTCCAGCGCCTGACCCGCACCCACCCCCGTCTGAGCATCGCCACCCTGGTCGGCCTACTCGGCGCCTGGCTGATCCCCGCCGGAGACAGCGTGCAGCACATCCTCGCCGGCTGGAACCTTGGCGTGTGGCTATACCTGCTGCTGGTGCTCTACCTGACCTGGAGCGCCAGCCCCGAAAAGGTGCGCAAGGTCGCCCGCGTCGAAGACGAAAATGCAGGCCTGGTCCTGCTCACCGTATGCATCGCCGCCATCGCCAGCCTCGCCGCCGTCACCCTGCAACTGGTGTCCAGCCGCGGTCTGCAGGGCAGCGCCCTGGCCCTGCACTACCTCTACACCGGCCTGACCGTGGCCGGCTCCTGGCTGCTGATCGGCTGCATCTTCAGCCTGCACTACGCCCGGCTGTTCTACACCGGACAAACCCACGAACCACCGCTGCGCTTTGCCGATGGTGAGCGCAACCCGGATTACTGGGACTTCCACTACTTCTCGTTCACCATCAGCGTGGCGGTGCAAACCTCCGATGTGGGCATCGCCGGGCGGGGCCTGCGGCGGGTGGTGCTGGCGCATTCGCTGGTGGGTTTCGTTTTCAATACGGCAATCCTGGGGTTCACTATCAACATTGCCGCCGGGTTGCTCGGTTGATCGCACCGCTCGTCCGAAAACATCGTGTGGCGAAGGTCGAAAAAAACGGGATAACTTACCGGGTTATCTGCCGTCATCGCGCCAGGAAAACGTTTGCCTGGCCGGCGCCCGCCAAACACCATCCATGACAAGGATGTGACCGCTGTCATGCATTAACGCATTTGTCTTGTTTGCAGCCAAGAATCGCGCGTAGCAGGTGCTATGGTTACTTTCCCGGCGGCCGCATCGATGTGGCCACCCGCTCACCACGTCCAGGTACGGACAAGGAGGCTGGCATGAACAAGATGACGTTCCCCAACGCCTGCCAGGTGATGCGCTGGCATTTCCACCCGCTGGGCTTCGAAGCCAGCATGGATGCGCCACGCAGCATGGTTGCACGGCTGTTCGACCGCGCCACCGGCGAAACCCTGCTGGCGATTGCCGGCATCCCCTGCTCGGCGATCATGGCCGCCGCCGATGTAGAGCGCATCATCGAGGCCGTCGAGGCGGAGTTGGATACCTTCATGCCCGCCTTCTCCTTGCGCGACGCGGTCTAGCCCGCAACCGTATTTACCTGGCGCATGGCCTGCAACTTGTCCATGAACTGCTCGGCCGGCACCGGCTGGCCCAGCAGGTAGCCTTGCAGTGAATCGCAGCCCAGGCGGGTCAGGAAGTCCTGCTGCTTGTCGGTCTCCACCCCTTCGGCAACGATGCGCAGGCCCAGCGCCTGGCCTAGCGCGACAATGGCCGACACGATCGCCGCATCGTCACTGTCCTGCTCCAGTTCACGCACAAAGCCACGGTCGATCTTCAGCTCGTTGGCCGGCAGGCGCTTGAGGTACATCAGGCTGGAATAGCCGGTGCCAAAGTCATCGATAGACAGGTCCACGCCCATGTCGGACAGCCGCTGCAGCACCGTCAGGCTGGCATCGGCGTCGTGCATGGCGGTGGTTTCGGTAATTTCCAGGGTCAGGCAGTTGGCCGGCAGGTTGTTCTGCTGCAGGGCACGGGCCACGCTCTCGACCAGCCCGGCATGGCAGAACTGGATGGCCGACAGGTTCACCGCCATGCGCCAGCCCTCGTGCCCCTGATCCAGCCACTGGCGCATCTGCCGGCAGGCCTCGATGAGCACCCATTCGCCAATGGGGATGATCAGGCCGGTCTTTTCCGCCAGGCCGATGAAGCGGTCGGGCAGCAACAGGCCCTGCTGCGGGTGCTCCCAGCGCAGCAAGGCCTCGGCCCCGATCGGCTGGCAGGCCTGGGCGTCGAACTTGGGCTGGTAATGCAGGCGGAACTGACGCTGCTCCAGCGCCTGACGCAGGTCCTGCAGCAGCTGCAATTGCTGGCGGGCGTTGCTGTTCATCGACACGTCGAAGAAGCTGTAGCCATTCTTGCCGGCGCTCTTGGCGTGGTACATGGCGGCGTCGGCATTGCGCAGCAACTCGTGCTGGTCCTGGCCATTGCCCGGGTACAAGACGATGCCCAGACTTGCCGTCAGCTGCAGGTCATGCTCGGCTACGCGGAACGGCCGTGACACCAGGTTGACCTGCTTGACCGCCACGTCCATGGCATCGTTCGGTTCACGCAACTCCACCAGCAGCACGAATTCGTCGCCGCCGATGCGCGCCAGCGTGTCCTGGCTGTGCAGGTGACCGCGCAGGCGCGCCGCCACAGCCTTGAGCAGCAAATCACCGACGTGGTGACCAAAGGCATCGTTGACTGGCTTGAAGCCGTCCAGGTCGATGAACATCAGGGCAAAGCAGCCGCCCTGCTCCGCTACCTTGGCGATGGCCTGCTCGATGCGGTCGGCCAGCAGGGTACGGTTGGGCAGGTCAGTGAGGGTGTCATGCAGGGCCAGTTGGGTCAGTTCCTGGTTGGCCAGGGTCAGCGAACGGGCCAGTTCGGCGGTGCGCGCTTCCAGGCGGGCGTCCAGCACCGAGGTAAGCAAGGCCACCGCCAATACCGCCAGGGTGGTGATCAGCACCAGGTAGACCAGGCCGTCGCCTTGCAGGCCTCCCCCCGCCAGTGCACCGCAGAAGCTGCCCGCAGGGAAATTCGCCGCGGCCATGCCGGTGTAGTGCATACCGACGATGGCAAAGCCCATCACCACCGCCGCCAGGCCGCGAATCTGCCGCACGTAGGGGGTGTGCGCGCGTAGCCGGAAGGCGATCCACAGGGCCGCTGCCGAGGCGCCCACGGCAATCAGTAGCGAAGCACCGAACAGCGTCGGGTCATAGTCGATACCCGGCAGCATGCGCAGCGCGGCCATACCGGTGTAGTGCATGCAGGCGATGCCGGCGCCCATGATCAGCGCGCCGAAGGCCAACTGCAGCCACGGCAGGCTCGGCTGGCTGACCAGCCACAGGGCAAAACCCGAAGACAATACGGCGATCAGCAGCGAGAACGCGGTCAGGGCAAGGTCATAGCCCAGGTCGATGGGCAGGCTGAAGGCGAGCATGCCAATGAAGTGCATCGACCACACGCCAATACCCATGGCCAGCGCGCCACCACCCATCCACAGGCAGGCAGCCCGGCCCTTGGCCGTAGCGATGCGGCCAGTCAGGTCGAGGGCGGTATAGGACGCCAGAATCGCCACGCACAGCGAAATCAACACCAGCGAAGAGGAGTAGCTACCGGTCAGCATTGGGAGTTCCAGCGACGGGACGGGAGGTCCGGAAAAAGCTGACGATTGTACTCAAGCTTAAGGGAAACGCACGGGCTTTTTGGCGAACAGGAATGGATCCAACAATCCGGCCCGAATAGGGCTGCTGCGCAGCCCATCGCCGGCAAGCCAGCTACCACCCCGACTGCATCGACCTCAAGCCATGTGCACTCCCTGTGGGAGATGGCCCAGCCCTTTGGGCTGCGCTGTCGCATAGAGAACTGAATTCGCAAGCGGTCCGTGCATCCTGTGGG
>NZ_OLKL01000028.1 GCF_900291015.1 Pseudomonas persica | reverse complement strand
CGGCGTGCGTGCTGCGCCGCAGCCATCAACTGGCCTTCCTCGCGGGTGCAGGCATCACCCTTGTCAGGGTCACCGATTACGAAGATTTCCCCTGCCTTGAAGCCTTGCTCAAACGTCGGGTTAAGCCGCTGCAGCCGGGAGATTGGCAACGTGGCATCGTGCTCGGCCAATTGCAGTAGCACCTGTGCGAACGACATGCGCCGGGGTACCACGTAAAAGCCAGGCTCCAGGGTACCGGGCAACGCACTTACTACAGGTTGAGAGAAGCGTTCGAGGTAGACAGCGGTTGAGGGCTCGGCAAAGTGGGTGTTGCTACGCCCTGAAATTGAACGCAAGGGCGGAAATGCTTCACCCAACGGTGCGACCACCCGATTGCTGCCCGGTGGACAGCCACAGACTACCAGCGCACCGTCCATGGCCACCCGGCGGCCATCGGAAATGAAGTGGTCCACCCCTTCAGCGACCATCCCCTCCTGCCCGCAGAGAGGGCATGGCGTGGTGCGATCACCTTCGCGCAGCACCATTCGGCCCTCGTCAAGATACCCGGCGTCCGTCGCAATGCAGACAGCCCCCGTAGTGGTGACATCGCTATCTACTGCCTGACCTTTTCCCTCCAGACTGGTACGCATATGCAACTCCCTGTACATGGTTGAGGTTGAAAACCTAACATCAGCAAGGGAGACTCAAGTGGCTGGAGTCGAAATTCAGATGTTTCTTACAAAGTTGCTGAATTCACGTTTCAGCGGTTATCAGGAGATTTTTCTTAGTTCCTCGAATGGTTTTCCTACACTGCAAACTCCATTCATCTGGTTACTACTGATCACAGAAGCAAAGACCCCTACACAGTAGCCGTCGGCCACCACCCCGGGAACATCTGCTGTACCCGGGGTTCGGCGAAGCGCTCATCAATCAGCACCAGCACACCCCGGTCCTGGTCGCCACGGATCACCCGGCCTGCCGCCTGGATGACCTTGCGCACGCCCGGGTAGAGATAGGCGTAATCGAAACCCGCGCCAAACTCCCGCCCCAGCCGCTGCTTGAACTGCTCGTTGACCGGGTTGACCTGGGGCAGCCCGAGGGTGGCGACAAACGCACCGATCAGCCGCGTGCCCGGCAAGTCCACCCCCTCCCCGAATGCACCACCCAGCACCGCAAAGCCCACCCCACGGCCATCCGCTACAAAACGGTCGAGAAAGCCCTGGCGGGCCGCTTCGTCCATGCCCGGTTCCTGGATCCACATGGGTATCCGCGCATGCTGCTCGGCCAGCAGCCCGGCCACCTGTTGCAAGTACTCGAAACTGCTGAAGAATGCCAGGTAGTTACCCGGCATGCGCTCGTATTGCCGGGCAATCAGCTCGACGATCGGCGCCAGCGAAGCCTGGCGTTGCTGGTAGCGGGTGGATACCTGGCTGGCGATGCGCACTTCCAGTTGTTCGGCGCGGAACGGCGCCGCCACTTCCAGCCAGGCGGTATCGGCCGGCATGCCCAGCAGGTCGCGGTAGAAATGCCGTGGGCTGAGGGTGGCGGAAAACAGCGTCACACTGCGCGCCGCCTGCATGCGCGGCCCCAACAGCCGCGCCGGGGTGACATTGCGCAGGCACAAGGTGGCCAGCCGCTGCTTGCGCGGGCCCTGGCGCTGGCTGATGTCGAACAGGAAGTGCTCGTCGAACAGCTCGGCAACCCGGCAGAACTGCAACGCCTGGTAGAAGAACTGCAGCACCTGCGGGTCCATTTGCGCAGGCGTCTGGTTCATCTGCTCCTGGATCAGCCCGATGCATTGCTGCAGGGCGCGCAGCAAAGCGTCTGGCAGCGACTCGCTGGCCTGGTACGGCGCACGCTGTTCCTTGTAAAGGGCATTCCATTGGCGGTTCAGCCGGTCCAGCGCACTGACCAGCCCGTGCGGTTTGCTCTGGCGCAGGGCCTGCAACTGGCCCTGGTCGAGGCTGGCGCTGTACATGCCGCGCCCGCGCTCGACCAGGTTGTGCGCCTCGTCCACCAGCACCGCGACCCGCCACTGATTGGCCTGGGTCAGGCCGAACAGCAAGGCATGGCCATCGAAGTAGTAGTTGTAATCCGCCACCAGCACGTCTACCCAGCGCGCCATCTCCTGGCCCAGGTAATACGGGCACACCTGGTGCGCCAGGGCCACGTCGCGCAGCTGGGCGCGGTCGAGCAAGGGCAACGCTGCCGCCGCCTCTCGCGCCGCCGGCAGGCGGTCGTAAAAGCCTGCGGCCAAGGGGCAGGATTCGCCATGGCAGGCCTTGTCGGGGTGCTCGCAGGCTTTGTCGCGGGCGATCAGCTCCAGCGTGCGCAAGGCCGGCTGCGGCGTGGCGCTGGTGATCTGGTGCATGGCATCGAGTGCCAGGGCCCGGCCCGGGGTCTTGGCCGTGAGAAAGAACAGCTTGTCCAGCTGCTGCGGCACCATGGCCTTGAGCAGGGGGAACAAGGTACCGAGGGTTTTACCAATTCCGGTGCTGGCCTGGGCCATCAGGCAACGGCCGGTACTCACCGCCTTGTACAGGGTTTCCGCCAGTTGTCGCTGGCCTTGGCGGAACGCCGGATAGGGGAAGCCCAGCGCTTGCAGGCCCCGGTTACGCTCGGCCAGGCGCTGCTCCTGCCCTTGTGCCCAAGCCAGAAAGCGTTGGCACTGGGTTGCGAAGAAGACCTGCAGTTCGGCAGCCGTGCAGTGTTCACTGATCAGCGTCTGGCGATCGTTGTCCACGTCCAGGTACACCAGCGCCACCTCGATGGCCGGTAGTTGCCGTGCCTGGCACATCAACCAGCCATAGACCTTCGCCTGTGCCCAGTGCAGCTGGCGATGGTTGGCCGGCTGGCGCGACAGGTCGCCACGGTAGGTCTTGATCTCTTCCAGGCGGTTGCAGGCGGGGTCATAACCATCGGCGCGGCCACGCACCGTCAGGGTTGCGAATTGGCCTTCGAGGGTAATTTCCGACTCATAGCCTGCAGCGCGTCGTGCCACCACCCGCCGATGCCCCTCGATCCCCTCCTGGGCGGTGGGTGATGGGGTAAAGCGCAGGTCCAGGTCGCCGACCTTGGCGCTGAACTCGCACAAGGCACGTACCGCTACGCTGTAGCTCACGGCGTTTCGCTCCAGCGCACATGGCACACTGCGACGGGCAGGTCGTGGGCCCGGCAGAACTCCAGCCAGCGCAGCTGGTTGTCCTGCAGGCGGTCGCCGGGGCCCTTGACCTCGACCATGCGGTAGCGGCCCTGTTCGGGCCAGAACTGGATCAGGTCGGGCATGCCAGCGCGGTTGTTGCGGATGTCCTGCAACAGGCGCAGGAAGCACTGTTTCAAATGGGCCGCCGGCAGGCAGGCCAAGGCTTGCTCAAGCAATTCTTCACTGAGCATGGACCAGAACACGAACGGCGATTGCAGGCCTTGCTTGGCGGCGTAGCAGTCAACAATCGCCCGGTGATGGCTGCCATCGTCGAGCCGCCCCAGGCAACGTTCGAACAGCGCACTGCGGCGTTGCTGGAAGTCGCTGTCGTGCAGGTCCTGCGGGGCGGCCTGGAACGGGTTGAAGAACGCGCCAGGTACCGGGGCGAAGATCGCCTCCCAGCACAGCAAGCCGAACAGGCTGTTGAACAGCGTGTTCTCCACGTAATGCACTGGCCCATCGGCTTCGGCCAGATGCTGGCGGACCGCCTCCTCCACGCCCAGCGCTGCCTGCTCCCGGGGCAACTCCAGTTCGATCAACTCCAGGGGTGCGACACGCTGGCGCCGCTGTGGCGGACCACCAAGCTTGCGGGCCAGGCGTGGCAACATGCGTTCCAGCGCTTGCACTTCCAGGGCGTTGGCCGGTGCCGCCGCCAGTTGCAGCGCCAGCGCATGGGCCTGGGGCCACTGCTCGCTGCGCTCCAGCACCCGCACCTGACGGATGCGCGCCTGGGCATGGCTGCACTGCGTGTAGACCGCCATGGCCTGCGCCCAGTCGCCCAGGCGTTCGCATTGCTGGCCCAGGGCGAATTGCAGGCGCGCATGGCGCCGCGCCAGCCACGGGTTGTCGCTGCGCAGGCCCTGCATGGCAGCCAGGATCGACAGTGGGTCGTCGCCCTGCTCCAGGCGCTCGGCGCATTGGTGCAAGGCCATGGCCAGGTCGACCTCGGCGCGTTGCTGCAGGGCACGCGAATCGGCGCTGAACGGCACCTGTTCGTAGCGCAACAAGCCGAGGTCGGCGAGGACGAAGTCCGACCAGTCCTGGTACAGGTTGCCGAAAAACAGCAGGCGCATGCGATCGCACAGGGGTTGCAGGCACCACTGGAGGATGCGCATGCCGCTGTCCGGGAACCACTCGGCCAATGACCGGGCTTGCAGGCCCAACGGCTTCAGTTGTGCAAACAGGTCATGCTTGGCGGCGCGAGGCCGGCTCAGGTGCGGGGCAAAACAGCGGGCAAGTTCGTCCTTGCGCAGCAAGGCGAACAGTTGCTCCAGCGCCAGTTGCACGGGTTCCCGCACCCAGCCGAGGGCCAGCAACGGCTGCAGGGCCCGCCCGGTATCGCCGATTTCTGCATAGTCGAGGCGATCGCTGCGAAACAGCTCGCCTTTGCGCATGACCATGCGCACCATCAGGGCCTGTGCCGGGACGTCCAGTTGGCTGAAGGTGCGGATGAACGCGAGTTCCTGATCATCGAGCAGGTCCTCGTAGCGTTGCTCGACCCACAGCAGCACCTGACGGAAATTGTGCAGGTAGTAGAACGGGTCGTCGACGGAATGGGCAATCACGGGATGGGGTCAGGCGGCTGGAATAAACACTGGTTATACATACAGACCAGTATACCTGGCAAGTGCCGTGGGTCGTGCCACGATCAACGATCGGCTCGGGGGCTGCTTTGCCGCACGATCGCGACGCCAGGCCCACAGAACTGCACATAGCTCATTGAATTAGCAGGGACCCTGTGGGAGCGGCGTTAGCCGCGAACACCGGCGCAGCCGGTGCCATGCACTGCGTTGGATTGTTCGCGGCTAAAGCCGCTCCACAGGGGACGAGCGACGGATTGCCACACAACCCCGGCAGTTCAAGGTGTAACCCCGACGGGCCGGCCGCAGCGCAGTTCCAACGCTTGGGCCAGGCGCTCTACCGCCTGTTGCAGTTCACCCGGGTGATCACCCAGCCACACCAACGCCAGGTACTGCTGGTAGCGCCCCTGCAGGCTGAACTGCTCGCCCGGCAGTGCATGCAGTGCTGACCCAGCCAGCGCTTCAGCAATACCCTCCCACGGCAGCGGCTGGCGAAAGCGCACCCACAGTGTCCGCCCACCCTCCGGCATTTCCAGCGCCACCCGCTGGCCGAACTGCCGCTGCAGCGCACGCGCCAGGCATTGCATACGCTTTTGCAGGTCCGTGCGCAGCCGCACCAGTTGCACCTCGATCTCGCCTTTGCCCAGCATGTGCGCCAGCGCTTGCAGGCGCAGCGGTGCAAGCCGAAATGCACGTTCAGCGAACGCCCTGGCCAGTACGGCATCATGGCCCAGCAAGTAGGCATAGGGTGCCTCGCCCCCCACCGCGGCATCGAACGCCCCCATCACCAATAACCAGCGGGGGTCGACCCAATCGCGCAGGCGCGTACTCGGCGGTCCGCTGTAACAGTGTTCACTGTCCAGGTCGTTTTCCAGCAACCATACCGGGTGCTGGCCAAGCAGCTGGCCAAGCTGCTGTTGGTAGTGCAGTGAAACCAGCCGCCCCTGTGGCATGCCAAGGCACGACGGCATGACCAGCATGCACACCGGCTCGCTACCCAGCAAGCGGGCCAGGGCCCGCATATCCGGGTTGCCGCGGGTATCCAGCGGCACCTCCAGAACACGCATGCCGACACGTGCCAACGCGTGCAACACCTGCCAGCAACAGGGCGATTGCACCAGCACGGCCCCCCCTTGCAGGGCCAGCGCCGTCAGCAACGTCTCCAGCAACGCCTGCACATCAGGGGCCAGCTGAACGTCCTCGGCACACCAGTACTGGTTGGAGGAGCGGGTATAGCGCTCGGCGATGGCATTGCGCAGGCGGGCGTTGCCGGGCATTTCCCAAGGGGCAACACTGTGCATGCGTTGACGTGCCAGACGCCGCTCATGGGTGAACAGGGCCCGCTCCAGCATCGGCTGTGCCGGCAAGGGTGGCTGCCGGGGCATGGCCGCAGCTTCCCCTTTGCCAGCGCCCTGTACGTAATAGCCCGACCTCGGCAGGCACTGCACGCGGCCCTCTTCCTCCAACAGGCTGTAGGCACTCTGCACGGTGGCCAATGATACCCGCAGCCGCCGGGCCAACACGCGCAGCGACGGTAAACGGCATGGGCCACCGCCCGGCGCCTGGTCGATCAAGGCTTCCAGGTAGCGATAGACCTTGCGATAGGCGAAATCACCGGGGCCCGATTGCTCCATCAAGGCAGCCCCGCCTGACCACGCCGCCGACCCGACGCCCGTCGCGGCAGCAACCTCAGCTGTACATCGCGGCGGGCCAGGTGGCTCATCAGGCGCCAGGCGGCCAGCGGCAGACGCCCGTCATAGATCATCCGCAGTTGCCCCAGCGGCAGGCCACTGGTGTTCACCAGCCAGTTTTTCACCGCATCCGGGCAGGGTTTACCCTGCAAGGCCCGATGCAGGTAAGGTAGCGCCACCAGCATGTCGGCATGCCGGCATTGCAGAAAACGCTCGAGGTTCTTCCCCTGCCTGGCGAACGGGCTGAACAGCAGACACACCTGTTGGATCTGGTTGATGCCGTAGGCCTTGCCGAGCTGCAGTTGATGCACATCACGCCGCTTGATGCCTTCCGGCTGGCCAGCCAGCCGCAATGCCGGGCGACTGGCCTGCGGCTCGAGACTGCGTGCGCGCAGTTCTTGCAACTGCGCCAGGGCCAACGGCTCGACGAATGCGGCCAATGGCCAGGCATCCTGGGCAGCCTCGAAGCAACAACCGAGCATGAGGTCGAGTTGCTGCTCTTCGAGCAACGGCGGCAGCAGGTCATCAATGGCAATTACCCGCACCGGCGCAGCCGCCGATGTCGGCCCCGCCACGGCCCCCAGCGCTACCCCGACGCTGCTGTTCAGTCGACTCAGCCCATGGGCCAGCGCCGCCAGGCATTGATGCACCATATGCGGACCACGCTCCCCTGCCAGGCGCAGGCTGCGCCGGGCCCAGGCCAGGTACTGGCGGCGCTGGCACGCGGGGATGGCGGTGATCAATACATCCGCTGGTGCCTGTGCCTGCAGCGCAAACCCCATGGCACCCGCCAATTCCAGGTGCAGGCGGCTACCTAGCAGTGCTTCGGGCCTGGCATCGACCAGGTGACCGAACATCAGCATGGCGTCCTTCGCCGACAGCCAGCGCTCGGTCGAGGCAGAGGGGTGCCGGCTGAACGGTATCACTTCACGCCCCTCGACCATCTGTAGTTGCACCCGCGGGTCATCCTGCATGAACAGCGCACTGAAGCTGCGCTCATGGCCTTCGAGCGTAGCGCTGCCGGCCACGGGCAGGCTGACCACCAGCACCCGCAACTGGAAGGTTACCGGTGCACGCAGGGCGATACTCAATTGCGCGGCACGGAGCATGGCCAGCAGCCGCGCGCTGCGGCGATCGTTGCCTTGCAGCACCAGCAAGCGGAAGGTGCCGATGTATTCGGGCCCGCCTGCAGCAACCAGCAGCCGTTGTATCAGCAACTGCAAGGAAGCCCGCTGCGCTTGTGACATATGACTGAGCAAACGCTCGAGTACTTGCTGGTAGATATAGTGCATTGCCTGGTCGTGAATAGCAGTCACGAAATCACCTCGTCAACTTCATGCAGCCAGCGCACGTTGAACAGAAGACCTGAACATCAACATACCCTGAGCTTGGCCAGAAGAAATTCCCTACAACTAAATGGAAGTAATGACGTAACCAGTCACTGTCGCCATGCCATCGAGAAAAACGCCTCGCTGCGACGCCCCGCCGCTGCCATATGCCGCCCTGGCTCGGGCATAGCCATGCTCATTTCACGCTCCTTGCGCAAACCATCATTGAGCCATTATCGAGGGATACAAGGCGAATAGAAGATACAGATCAGGGTAAAAAAACCATTCAGCCGAAGTGAGAAAACACATTGACCACCAGGCAAAAACAGTTCAAGCCAAAAAACTTGGCGAAATATTTCCACGAGCCACGAAGTAATCGTTTTAAATGTAGTCCGCCTCGTTCTTTATTGTAGGAACTTTCTTTTAAATACATCAATAATTCTGTACCGGGCACAAAAAACCCGGGACTGTGCCCGGGTTTCCCAATAATGCAAACAGCCGTCAGTGTTGCGCCATGTCCAGCACCACACGCCCGCCACACGGGCATTGATCCATGTAGCGATGCGCCTCTACCACCTGCTCGAACGGGTACACCTTGATGATCTGCGGTGTCAGCAACTGGTCGGCGGTGAACTGGTTGATATCGCGCAGGGCGCGCTGCAGAGCCACCTGGTCCTGACTGATGCCCAGTTCCGGCTTGCCGGTGAAGTTGCCGATGCAATGCACATGGAACTGGATGTTCTTCTGGAACGCCGCGCAGGCCGGGAACGGCGTCTGATTGCCGCCTTGCAGGCCATACAGCACCAGGCTGCCACGCGGTGCCAGGACATCACCCAGCAGCGACATCTGCGGCCCGCCCATGCCATCGAGGACCATGTCCACGCCACGGCCATCGGTGTACTTGCCAATCTGCAGCAGCAAGTCCTGCTCTTCGGTGACAATCACCTTGTCGGCGCCCAGGCCCAGCAGGTACTCACGCTGTTCCACCTCCTTGGTGGCGGCGAACACCGTCAGCCCCAGGGCCTTGCCCAGTTGCACGAAGGCCGGGCCCGCGCAGTGGCTGGCATCGGTGACCAGCGCGGTCTGCCCGGCTTTGGCCCGGGCCAGGTCGACATAGGCGAAATAGGCGATCAGCAGCGGCGTGTAGTGCACGCTGGCCTCGATCGGGGTGAGCACATCCGGATAGCGGGTAATGGCCGTACGCGGCAGCACGATGACATCGCCATACACGGGGTGGTCGTTGGCACTGGTGGCCGGGAAGCTGGCAACCCGGTCGCCCACTGCAATATCCTCGACCCCTTCGCCGACCGCGGTCACCACCCCGGCCATCTCGTGGCCGATCCCCGCCGGCAGGCGTGCCTGGGACGGTGCCAGGTTCTGGCGCCAGAGCACGTCATACCAGCTGACGCCAACCGCCTCGACGCGGATCTGTACCTCGTCGGCTGCGGGTGACTGTTCGGCCTGCTCCTCGCAACGGAGCACATCGGCAGCGCCGAACTTGTGGAAACGGATCATGCGGGACATCGCATACCTCGCCTTTGTGAACCTCTAATTACCACGGACTTTATCCGGGCTTTGCCGGTTAGACCATCAGTGGTCATTAATAGTCGACATGCCTGTCATCGATTGGGCACCTGACTTTCCATGCGATTGGTCCCTCTAAACCCGTGCAGGGTACCAGCCTTTGGCCTTAAGATTCACCTCTGCCCCACTTTAGGCGAAGCGCACCGATGAATCGAAACGACCTGCGTCGCGTAGACCTCAACCTGCTGATCGTGTTCGAAACCCTGATGCACGAGCGCAGCGTGACCCGCGCCGCGGAAAAACTGTTCCTCGGCCAGCCCGCCATCAGCGCGGCCCTGTCGCGCCTGCGCAACCTGTTCGACGACCCGCTGTTCGTGCGCACCGGCCGCAGCATGGAGCCCTCGGCCCGGGCCCATGAAATCTTCGCCCTGCTGTCCCCGGCGCTGGACTCGATTTCCACCGCCGTCAGCCGCGCCGCCGAATTCGACCCGGCCACCAGCAATGCGGTGTTCCGTATCGGTCTGTCGGACGATGCCGAATTCGCCCTGCTGCCGCAGTTGCTCAAGCGCATCCGCGCCGAAGCGCCTGGTATCGTGCTGGTGGTGCGCCGGGTCAATTACCTGCTGATGCCGACGCTGCTGACCTCGGGCGAGATCTCGGTGGGGGTCAGCTACACCAGCGAACTACCAGCCAACGCCAAGCGCAAGGTGCTGCGCCGCAGCATGCCGAAACTGCTGCGAGCCGACAGCGTGCCCGGCACCATCACCCTGGACGACTTCTGCGCGCGCCCGCATGCGCTGGTATCGTTTGCCGGCGACCTGTCAGGGTTCATCGACGAGGCCCTGGAGGAGATTGGCCGCAAACGCCATGTGGTGCTGGCGGTACCGCAGTTCAACGGGCTGGGGAGCTTGCTGGCGGGCACCGACATTGTCGCCACGGTGCCGGACTACACGGCAGACGCGCTGACCGCGGCGGGTGGGTTGCGGGCCGAGGATCTACCGTTGGAGGTGCGCAGTTTCGAGTTGCACATGGCCTGGCGCGGGGCGCAGGACAATGACCCGGCAGAGCGCTGGTTGCGGTCGCGGATACAGATGTTCTTTGGCGATCCGGATAGCCTGTGAGCGACTTCCACTAAATTCCAATAAACCCATTAAATTCAGCTATATAGGAGAACTTTCGGTCCGTTACCATCCACCGTATTCCACTCATTTCCAACGTACCTGGGGGGGTATCGTTTGGGGTACTTTTCATTTTTCTGCAAAACGATACCCCCAGATTATGCCAACCCATCCCGCACCGGCTTTCCGGCGAAAACTCAGCGATGCCTTCCTGCGCAGCGTGACCGAACCCGGCAAGTACGCCGACGGCGAAGTCCCCGGCCTGTACTTGCAGATCCAGACCTCGCTCAAGTCGCACAAACCGGCCTCCACCTACTGGTGGATGAAGTACCGCTTACACGGCAAAGAAAACGTGTACGCGCCAGGCATATGCGGACGGATAAGGCTTTGTTGCGCACCCCAGTCTTCGACCGGCGCCAGCTGGCGAAGGCGTCCTTACCCAGGACGCCCGACGGGCACCTACCAAAGCTTGACCGTGTAATCCACGTTGATCCGCAACTCGTTGTCGTCCCGGTGCGAAGCGCCGGGTAGGAAGTCGTTGCGATACCAAGCGTGGCGCAGACGCAGTGCCACGCCCTTGAACATCCCCTGCTGCACGGCATACGACAGCTCGACATCCTTCTCGCTCTCGCTTAGACCACCGGGACCGAAGCGAGCAAGCTCGATGTTGTCGCCGCGCACGTAACGCAGCATGCCCTTGAGCCCAGGCAGGCCGAACGGGGCAAAGTCCTGATCGAACTTGACCTGCCAGCTGCGCTCCTTGGGGTTGATGAACTCGGAGCTGAGCGTGCCCTCTGTGATCACCAGCGGTTCGGTGCCGTACAGATAGGGCATCGCGGTGTCGCCATCAAGCTGCATGTAACCGACGCCCAGGCTGTGGCTGGCCCAGGCGTAGGTGAGCATCAGCGCGATGTTGCGGTTGTCGACCGGGCCGGCCTTGGCGGCGCCGTTCTCGCCGGCGACGAACAGGCGGAAATCACTCTTCAGGCGGCCCCCGCCGAGCAGGCGGTCGTCGACCAAACCGAAGTAGTCCTTGCGATACAATTGGTCCAGCTCTGCGTGGTAGTAGCGCAGGGTCGAGGTGTCGGACCAGGCGTAGTCGCCGCCGAGGAAGGTGAAGCGATCGGAGGTGGCCGCGCCGTTGAAGCGGCCATTCGGGGCGGCGACACTCATCTTCTGGTAGTCAGTGGAATCGCGCAGGTTGATACGGTCGAGCCAGCCGGCATGCAGACTCAGGCGGTCGATGTCGCTGGAACGCAGGTAGGCGCCGCGGAAGGTCTGCGGCAGCAGCCGGGTCGGGCTTGCGAAGGCGATAGGCAGGAGGGTGCTGATGGTGCCGCCTTGCAGCTCGGTGTGCGAGATGCGCATCTTGCCGGTCAGGCCCAGTTCGGAATAGTTATCGGCAGGTTCGCGGGTGACCGGATCGTAGGGCAACAGGCCGGTGCCGGCGCGGTCAGGCGAGGAATCGAGCTTGACCCCGAGCATGCCCTTGGCGTCCAGGCCGAAACCCACTGGCCCCTCGGTGAAACCGGAGCTTACGTTGAGAATGAAACCCTGGGCCCATTCGCGGGCAGCCGCTTGCGGGGTCGGGCCCACATAGTTGCGGTCGAAGTAGTAGTTGCGCAGCACCAACTCGGCATGGCTGTCGTCGATGAAGCCAGCGGCGTGGGAGGAGTTGGCGCAGAGCAGGCCGATGGCCAGGGCCAGGCAGGTTGTTGGGGCCTTGTGCATGGTCACGTCACGTTCTTGTAGTTGTAGGGTGCCCTGCCACGTGAGCAGCAGGGGAGCAAGCAAGGTTGAACGGCAGGCGGGGTCAGTCCGGGCGACGACCGATCAGGCGGAACAGCGCCAGGGCGGCGATTACCACCCCCGGTGCCGAAGCCATCAGCACCCCGGCCGAACCAGCCCCGAGGGCGAGCATCTGCCCGGCCACCAGCGGGCCGCTCATGGCCCCCAGGCGCCCGACCGCCACCGCTGCGCCTACGCCGGTGGCGCGCACGCGGACCGGGTAGAAGTGCGGCGCCAGGGCATACAGCACGCCCTGCCCGCCGGTGGCGAAGAAGCCGGCGAAGAAACCGGCGACGAGCATCGTCGCCAGCGCGCTGGCCAGCCCCAGGCCCGCCAGGGCGGCGAGCAAGCCGACGTACACCAGGGCGGCGGTTACCCAGGCCGGCAGGCGCTCGAGCACCTGGCCGAGGATAAGCGTGCCGATGGCCGCGCCGATCTGCAGGGCGAACATCACCCAGCTGGCGTCATGGCTGCTGAAGCCCTGCCCGACCAGCAGGCTCGGCAGCCAGTTGATCAGGATGTACACCACCATCAGGGTGAAGAAGTAGCTCAGCCACAGTAGCCAGGTGGCACTTTGGCCAAACAGCTCGCGGCGCAGGCTCGGCGCGTCCTCGGCGGTGCTACGGAACTGGCCCGACTCAGGCAGGAACAGCGCCAGCAACGGCAGGATCAGCAACGGCCCGGCGCCGCCGACATGGAACACCCGCTGCCATTCGCCGCTGTAGCCGGCGATGCCGATACCGGCAGCCAGTGCCGCACCGAGTGGCACGCCGCAGTACATCAAGCTGACGGCGCTGCCGCGCAGGCGAACGCCGGCAGCTTCGCTGGTCAGGGCGATCAGGTTGGGCAATGCGGCGCCCAGCCCGACGCCGGTGAGCAGCCGCGCCAGCAGCAGACTCGGCAGGCTCCAGGCGTGTGCCGTGGCCAGGGAGAACAGACCGAACAATGCGACCGAGCCGATGAGGATGCGCTTGCGGCCGAAACGGTCAGCCAGCCAGCCGCCGACCAGTGCGCCGGGCAACAAACCGAGAATACCGGCACTGAAGACCCAGCCCATTTGCAGTTTGTCCAAGCCGAAGGCATTGGCCATGCCAGGCGCGGCGATGCCCGCGGCCTGCAGATCGAGCCCTTCGAGCAGAGCGACGAGGAAACACAGGCCGATGGTGACGGCCACGCGAGGCGGGTTGTTGGCAGAAGTCATGAATTCACCCATGTTGTTTTTGTGTTGGGTTGGGTTGGGGGCACCAGGCCCCCGGTAGGGTCATCAGCGTTTGAGCAGGTCCAGCGCCACGTCCACGATCATGTCTTCCTGACCACCCACCATACGCCGCTTGCCCAGCTCGACGAGAATGTCCACCGCCTTGATGCCGTAGCGGGCAGCCGCGACCTCGGCATGACGCAGGAAGCTCGAATAGACACCGGCATAACCCAGCGCCAGGGTTTCCCGGTCTACCCGCACCGGTCGATCCTGCAGCGGACGCACCAGGTCGTCGGCGGCGTCCATCAGCGCGTACAGGTCGGTGCCGTGGTTCCAGCCGAGCTTGTCGGCAGCGGCAATGAACACCTCCAACGGCGCGTTGCCGGCACCGGCGCCCATGCCGGCGAGGCTGGCGTCGATGCGGTCGCAGCCCTCCTCCACCGCGGCGATGGAGTTGGCCACGCCCAGGCTGAGGTTGTGGTGGGCATGGATACCGGTCGCGGTCGCCGGGTCGAGCACGGCCTTCACCGCACGGAAGCGCGCACGGATGTCATCCATGTTCATCGCCCCGCCCGAGTCCACCACGTAGATGCAGGTGGCGCCGTAGCCCTCCATCAGCTTGGCCTGCTGCGCCAGTCCTTCAGGCGTTTGCATGTGGCTCATCATCAGGAAGCCCACGGTGTCCATGCCCAGCTCGCGGGCATACTCGATGTGCTGGCGCGAAACATCCGCTTCGGTGCAATGGGTGGCCACGCGCACGATGCGAGCACCGGCGTCGTAGGCGTTCTTGAGGTCGTGGATGGTGCCGATCCCTGGCAGCAGCAGCGTGGCGATCTTGGCGTGGCTGACCGAGTCGGCGGCTGCTTCTATCCATTCGAGGTCGGTGTGGGCACCGAAGCCGTAGTTGAAGCTCGAACCCTGCAGGCCATCGCCGTGGGCGACTTCGATGGAGTCGACCTTGGCCCGGTCCAGGGCGGTGGCAATGGCACGCACGTCATCGAGCGAATACTGGTGGCGGATGGCGTGCATGCCATCGCGCAGGGTCACATCGGAGATGTAGAGTTTCTTGCCGTTCATGCCAAGGCCCCCATTGCTTGCGCCATGCGCTCGGCGGTGGCCAGCGCGGCGGAGGTCATGATGTCGAGATTGCCGGCGTAGGCCGGCAGGTAATGGGCCGCGCCTTCGACTTCGAGGAACACGGAGGTCTTGAGGCCGGTGAAGGTCCCCTGCCCCGGCAGCTTGAGGTCGCGCACTTCTTCAAACTGCACTTGCTGCTTGAGCCGGTAGCCCGGCACGTAGGCCTGAACCGCAGCGGCCATTTCCTCAATGCTCGCCGCGATCCGCTGCTGATCGGCGGCCTCGCTCAGCACGTACACCGTGTCGCGCATCATCAGCGGCGGCTCTGCGGGGTTCATGATAATAATCGCCTTGCCCTTGGTCGCGCCGCCGATCACCTCGATGGCCTTGCTGGTGGTCTCGGTGAACTCGTCGATGTTGGCGCGGGTGCCGGGGCCGGCGGACTTGCTGGCGATCGAGGCGACAATCTCGGCGTAGTGCACCTTGGCCACGCGCGACACCGCCGCGACCATCGGGATGGTGGCCTGGCCACCGCAGGTGACCATGTTGACGTTGGTCGCCTGCTGGTGTTGCTCGAGGTTGACCACGGGCACACAGTAGGGGCCGATGGCCGCCGGGGTCAGGTCGATCATGCGCAGATCGGCCTTGTGCTGGCGCAGGAAGGCGTCGTTCTTCACATGGGCGCCCGCACTGGTGGCGTCGAAGACGAAATCGATGTCCTTGAACACCGGCAGGCGGGTCAGCCCCTCCACGCCTTCGTGGGTGGTAGCCACGCCCATGCGGGCCGCGCGGGCCAGGCCGTCGGAAGCCGGGTCGATGCCGACCATCGCAGCCATTTCCAGGTGCTTGGCGTTGCGCAGGATCTTGATCATCAGGTCGGTGCCGATGTTGCCGGAACCAATGATGGCGACTTTGCGTTTGTGGCTCATGGGGTTCTCCGTCATTCGCCGCTGAAGGTCACGCCGACGCGGCCCAGGCCGTCGATCTCGGCTTCGAAATGGTCGCCCGGCGCCACCGTCACCATCGGCCCGAGGGCACCGGTGAGGATGATGTCGCCCGCCCGCAGCGGTTCGCCCAGGCGGGCCATGGTGCGGGCCAGCCACACCGCAGCGTTGAGCGGGTGGCCGAGGCATTCGGCGCCGCTGCCACTGGACACCAGCTCGCCATTGCGGGTCATGCGCATGGCCGCGCCGCGCAGGTCGAGGTCGTGCAGTTGGCGGGCCGGGCCGCCGAGCACGAAGCTGCCGCTGGAGGCGTTGTCGGCCACGGTGTCGGCAAAGCGGATGTTCCAGCCCTGGATGCGGCTGCCGACGATTTCCAGTGCCGGCAAGGCATAGGCCGTGGCGCCGATCACATCGGCGAAGGTGGTCTGGGCACTGGGCAGGTCATGGGCCAGTACCAGGGCGATCTCGGCCTCGATCTTTGGCTGCATCACGCTCGCAAAAGGCACGGTTTCGTTGTCCCCGTAGCACATGTCGGCGAACAGGCTGCCGAAGTCGGGCTGGTCGACACCCAGCTGTGCCTGCACCTTGGGGTTGGTCAGGCCGATCTTGCGGCCGACCAGGCGACGCCCGTCAGCCAGGGCATGGGCAACGTTCAAGCGCTGGATGGCGTAGGCCGCCTCGGCATTTACCGCGCCGATGACGTCCCGCAGCGGGACAATGGCCTCACCCTGCTGCTGGGCACGGCGCAAGTCGGTAGCCAAGCGCTCGAGGGTTTGCGAATCGATGGTCATGGGGTGTACCTCAAATCAGTGCTGGAGGAAGTCCAGTACAAGGCGGTTGAAGGTCTCGGCGTGCTCCCACTGGGCCCAGTGGCCGCAGTTGTTGAACACGTGCAATTCGCAATTGGCGATGCCGGCGATCAGGCGCAGGCCGACGTCCATCGGCACGAAGCGGTCGTTGCGGCCCCAGACCACCAGGGTCTTGGCCTTGATTTCGCCCAGACGGGCAGTGAAGTCGGGGAATTGCTTGGGATTGGCGGCCAGGCTGGCGACGAAATTGTCGAGGTGATCGCGACGGCTGAGCATGTTGTCCAGGCGGGTCTGGAACAGCGCCTCGGTGAGGTCGCTGGGGTCGTAGACGAAGACGTTCATCATCTTCTTCAGGTTGTCGATGGTGGGCTCGCGATACAGGCCGTTGATCAGCTTGATGCCCTCGGTAGGCATCGGCACGAACGGGCTGGCGCCACCGGTGCCACCGCCCATCAACACCAGTTTGCCGACCCGTTCGGGATAGCTCAGGGTAAAGGCCACGGCGCTGTGGCCGCCCATGGAGTTGCCGAGGATATGCACCCGCTCCAGGCCCAGCACGTCGAGCAGGCCCTTTAGTGCGGTGGCGTTGAGGTCCGAGCGCGAGCCACGGCAGACGATCGGGTCGCTCTTGCTCCAGCCTGGGCAGTCCATCAGCACCACGCGGTAGCCGGCGGCCAACAGCGGCTCGATGTTGCGATTGAAGTTGGCCCAGCCACTGGCACCCGGACCGGAGCCATGCAGCATGACCACGGTCTCGGCACCTTCACCAAGGTCGTTGTAGTGCACTTGCAGGTCAAGTTCGCCTTCCCGGATATAAGCAAATCGGCTGCTATCAGCTTCGTTGATGGAGCTGCGGGTCATGAGGGGGTTCCTCCGTTCATCAAGTAATGGAATGGGCGCTGAGCGAGCCGAAACCGGCAATCCATTCGGGAATGGGTCGGTAATAGCGTGCGCTGGCCCGGTAGTTGCCGAACGCAGTGATCGCGGCAAAGGCCGCCACCCAGGTTTTGATCTCGTGGGTGGACTTGCCTGCCAGGGCCGACAGCTCGGGATTGGCCAGCGCGTCGAGTTCGGCGAAGCGCCGCTGCTCCAGCAGATCGAGAAAATGGTTGTCCCAGATGGGGTTGAGCGGGTGCAGAGTGTTCTGGTCGCGCACAAAACCCTCGGCTGCGCTGATCACGCGTTGCTGGCGGGCATGGCGCTCATTGGTCGGCAGATCACGACCACTGCCCATCAGACGGTCAGCCATGCGGGCATCGGCATGTGCCAGCTCCGGCACCGGAGGCTGGTGCGACAGCCCGCCGGAGCCCAGAAACAGCACGCGTTTGCCCGTGCTGCGGGCGAAGCGGCCGATGGCCTCGCCGAGCAGGCGGGCGCGGGCAAAACTGGGCAACGGCACTGCCACACTATTGATGAACACCGGAATCACAGGCTTCTCGGTCAGACCGCCGAGCAGCAGTTCAAGGGGTTGGGCGAAGCCGTGATCGATCTGCATGCGGTAGGAAACGGCAGCGTCCACTCCCGCGTCCAACACTGCGTTGGCACAAGCCTCCGCGAGGTCGCGGGGCACATCAAGCGGGCCCGCGGCGCTCTGGAAGTCGCCGATGGCGGTGGCGCTCATACCGATACAGAACGCCGGCATCACGTCATAGAAGAACCCGTTGTAGTGGTCCGGCGCGAACAGAAAAACCAGCTCAGGATCAAACGCGGCGATGCGTGAACGCGCGTCACCGATCACCTGGTCGACCTCCGCCAAAACAGCTTGCGCCGGGTCGACATAGCCCACCAACGGGGTATGGGACAGGCAGTGCAGGTAGGCGCTCATCTTACGCCACCTTCGATGCCAGGGGCGCCTGCGCGCCTGACTGCGGCTGGGCAGCCAAGGCGCGCAGCAGGGTATCGCTGGCCTGACCGATGGTTTGCGGGATGGCCACCACGCCGACGAACCGGTCCGGGCGCAACAGCGCGATGGATACCGGGTAGCGACCGAACCATTGCTTAAGGCGGCCCGTGCAGTCGCCCACGCGAATCACCCCGTCTGGCACTTCGCGACCGGCCTTGAGTTGCACGTCCGGCACCACCTGGATGAAGCAGGCCCCCAACGCACGCCAGGCTTGCTCCTGGGCGGCACTCAAGCCCCAGAGCGGATCGTTGCCCCAGGCGATGAAGGCGAATTTGCTGCCGATGACGTCGTCGAGCAGGCGGGTTTCGCCCGATTCGGTGAGCACCTTGGGCTGGATGAACATGCGTCCGACCGGTGAGGCCTTGCTGTTTTCCTGCGCCACCAGCGCACCCTTGGTGTACTGCGGCATGGGCTTGAAGCGCATTTCCAGGAAGTAGCGCTTGACTGCCGGCAGGTAGTTCAGCGCCCACGAAATACCGTCGCGCAGTGCGCCCTGCCAGCGCTTGGGCGGCGCCAGTACATGGCCGGCGAGCACCGACAGGTCGATCATCGCCTTGGCGTGGTCACGGCGCTCCTGCTCGTAGGTGTCGAGCAGCGCTTCGCCGGCCAGGCCCTTGACCACCAGGGCCAGCTTCCAGCCCAGGTTGCTGGCGTCACGCATGCCGCTGTTGTAGCCCTGGCCTTGCCACACCGGCATGATGTGCGCGGCGTCGCCGGCCAGTAGCACTCGCTTAACCCGGAAGCGGCCGGCCAGGCGGGCGTTGTGGGTGTAGACGCGCTTGCGGATCAGCTCGACGCGATCCGGATCTGGCAGCACCTTGGCCAGCAGCTTGCGCATGTTCTCGGGCTTGCCCAGTTCTTCTTCAGTCTCCCCTGGCATCACCATGAACTCGAAACGCCGCACACCGTGGGGCAGTGCCGCCGAGACGTACGGCCGCACCGGATCACAGCACAGGTATACGTTGGGCGTGCCGAGCGGGTCGTTGGCGATGTCGATGACGATCCACTGGTTGGGCGCGGTCTTACCTTCGAAGGAGATGTCCAGGGCACGGCGGATCAGGCTGTTGCCACCGTCACACGCCACTAGGTAGCGGCCGCGCACGGTTTCCTGGCGGCCTTCGGGGCCATTCATGCGCAGGCTGACGCCCTGCTCGTCCTGCTGGAACTCCACCACATCGCGTGAAAACAGGGTGCGCACATTGGCGAAGCGTTCCAAGCCCCGATGCAGTACGGCATCGACCTGCGGCTGGATGAAGGCGTTGCGCCGCGACCAGCCAAACTCATCGGTGGTCGGCTGGATATCAGCGAAGCAGCGGCCCTTAGGGGTTAAGAAGCGCATGGCGTGCCAGGGCGTGGTGTGCGGCAGGACCTGCTCGACCAGGCCGATAGCCTGCACGGTACGCAGCGACTCGTCATCGATACCGATGGCGCGGGGGTAGTCGATCAGCTGGTCGAGTTTCTCGATCTGCAGCACCTGCAACTCGGCCTGCCCGAGATAGTTGGCGATGGCTAGCCCGACGGGACCTGCGCCGATGATCACGACGTCTGCGGTGTAGTCGGCCTGGATGTTATCTGAATGCGGCTTGTTCATTGTTGTAATCCTCGACACTGCCCACGGCGCCCCGGAAAGTTTCCAGGCAAGCCGCGACCGTCCTCGCGCATGCAGGCGCAAGGGGGATGAACGGGCGTTTTGACTGGTACGGGGTCTAGCGGAATGTCGCTACGCTTCGAAAGGCGAAGGCGCAGGCATTGGATACAGGTATGGGTAGCGAGAGCAGGCAGGCATGGCGCATGGTGTGTTCCCCTGTCAGGGCGTTTGTAGTTGTTGCAGCGAGTATAGGAACGCGGTGGTTTGCACTACAATGAAAAACCGCCTTGCTGTGCACTAAGTGCACTTCATTGTTTTATAAGGATTTTCTGTGAACAAAAACCGAGATTCCGATTACAAGACGGTGCGCGGGCTGAGCCGTGGCCTGGCCCTGCTCAACGCCCTGAACCGCTTGGACGGGGGCGCCAGCCCGACACGCCTTGCCGAAATCACCGGATTACACCGCACAACCGTTCGGCGCCTGCTTGAGACCTTGCAGGACGAAGGCTACGTGCGCCGTAGCGAATCTGACGACAGTTTTCGCTTGGTCCTCAAGGTGCGTGAGCTTAGCGAGGGTTTCCGCGACGAACAGTGGATTTCCGCCATCGCCGCGCCGTTGCTCGGGGGCCTGCTTCAGCGCGTGGTCTGGCCGACGGATATAAGCACGCTGGAAGTGGACGAAATGGTGGTGCGCGAGACTACGCACCGCTTCAGCCGCCTGTCGTTCCACCGCTCAATGGTCGGTCGCCGCCTGCCAGTGCTGCAGACCGCCACGGGGCTCACCTACCTGGCATTCTGCGGCGAGGCGGAACGCGAGCAGATCCTGGCGCTGCTAGCCACCCGCGACGACCCCGAATGCCGCCTGGCTCGCGACCGCGTCGCACTCGATAACATACTGCGCAAAGTTGCACATCGGGGTTATGGCGAAAACTATATGGGCTGGAATCGCGAAGCCAATATCGCGTCCATTGCAGTACCACTATATGACGAAACACAGCGATTACTCGGCTGCGTAAGCCTTATTTATATTGCCAAGGCAATGAGTATTGAACAGGCTGTTGGTCGTTACCTACCAGCATTGCAGGAATTTGCGCTAAATGTACAGCGAGATCTCGGCATGCAAAGTCGCGTCTCAACAGCTCAACCGTAACGCTCGCCGAGCGAAGAATGTCTGAGAAATATGAGGTAGCCGCTGCCAGGGTGGCCGACGTTCTTGACCGACCGGTTGAAGGTACACCCTCTGGCTCTGGTTGGCACCGATTTGGGCATGGGCGCAGCGTCGCACGCCGTGCTGACGGTGTTCGCCCAGAGCATGATGGGAACCGTTCAAACCGCCTACCCTGCCACGCTGTCACAGGCGTAATCCTTGAAAACTAACCACCCGATCCCATGGAAGCACTATACATGCCTATCGACTTCAGACCCGCTCAAGCCTCGGACGCGCGCGATATTGCGCGCTTCTTTCAACTGACATCGGAGGGCATGGCCGATTACATATGGAGCAAGCTCGCCGCACCTGGAGAAGCATTGCTGAGTGTCGGTGCGTCTCGCTATGCCAGGGAACAGGGCGACTTTTCCTACAAGAACTGCCTGATGGCCACTTTCGAAGGGCGCGTCATCGGCATGATGCATAGCTATGCCTTGCGCGCGACCCCTGACAGGCCTGTCGAGACCGACCCGATCCTCGCGCCTTATTCCGACATGGAAATACCCGATACCTTGTACATATCCAGCCTGGCCCTGGATGAGGCCTGGCGCAGCCAGGGGCTGGGCGTCCAGTTTCTTCGCCACGCCCAGCAGCGCGCGGAGGACTCTGGCCTGGATGGGCTATGCCTGATCGATTATGCAGAAAACCACGGTGCCCGCCGCTTCTACGAACGCCACGGTTTTCAAATTGTTAAAACCTGCCAGATCGTTCCGCACCCGATGCTGGGCGTAACCGGTGAAGCCTATTTGATGTATCGCCCTATCCACAACGTGCTCGAGAAACAACCATGAACAAGAAACTGACCGTGTTCCGCGAACTGGATATCCAACCGGTGCGCGACCTTCCCTTTTTTGAAGAAGTCGTGGAAGGCACCCCTCACACGCTGACGTCCAAGTACTATCACGATGAACAGCAAGGTCGCATTTCCGGAGAATGGGAAGCCAGCACCGGAGCGTGGCGCATCGACTACAAAGTTTGGGAGTTCTGCCATGTCCTGAGTGGGTCCTGCGTCATCGAGCTTGAGGGTTGCGCCCCGGTCACACTGGCCGCTGGCGACACGTTCATTATCGAACCGGGCGCCAAGGGTAAATGGACCGTGCTGGAAGACATGAAAAAGAACTTCGTGATCCTCTTGCCCGCGAACTAGGCACGGGGTTGCGTTTCATCGAGCGTAGCGCAATGACGGAGGGGCTGAACGAGAATGGCCAGCCCCACGGGTGCTGCCGATCTGATGACTTGTCCTTCATTCGTATCGGGGACGCTAGTGACCCTGCGGGCTATCCCTGAAAAGCAGAAAGCCGGCATTTTTTTAAAATGCCGGCTTTTTCGTTCAGTTTCAGCGGTCAACCTGCTTTGGCGCACAGGCATGGCCACTCCCGACACAACAAAATCAGCCACAAAATTGGGCAGGGCTACATATTCGTTCTAGGTTTACTGTCGCAGGAAGAACAACAACAAGCGGAGAACGACGCCATGAACCGAGCCCTTCGCCTGGCATTGGCCAGCACCTTGTTTGCTGTCTGTGCTGCTGCTCAGGCCGCACCGACCTTCATCAACATCCTCACCGGCGGTACCAGCGGTGTCTATTACCCTGTAGGGGTAGGCATTTCACAGGTCTACAGCCATGGTATCGAGGGTAGCAAGACCTCGGTGCAAGCCACAAAAGCCTCGGTAGAGAACCTCAATCTGCTGCAAGCCGGTCGAGGGGAGCTGGCATTCGCGCTTGGGGACTCAGTGGCCGATGCCTGGAAGGGAGATGCAGAGGCAGGTTTCAAAACCCCCTTGAAGAAACTCCGCGCCATCGCCGGTACCTATCCCAACTACATCCAGATCGTCGCCAGCAAGGAGTCGGGGATCAAATCCCTGGCGGACCTCAAAGGTAAGCGCGTCTCGGTCGGAGCGCCCAAGTCCGGCACGGAACTGAATGCCCGAGCAATCTTCAAGGCCGCGGGGCTTGGCTACCAGGACATGGGCAAAGTCGAATACCTGCCCTATGCGGAGTCGGTCGAGCTGATCAAGAACCGTCAACTCGACGCCACGCTCCAATCCTCGGGGCTCGGTCAAGCGGCTATCCGTGACCTGGCCGCGACGTTGCCAGTCGTGTTCGTCCCTATCCCGGCCGATGTCGTCAGCAAAATCGGCAACAACGCCTACCAGCCAGCCACCATTCCTGCCAATACCTATGACGGCCAGGATACGGACGTATCAACTGCAGCCATCACCAATATCCTGGTCACTCGTGCCGATATCAGTGATGCCCTGGCCTATCAGATGACCAAGCTGATCTTCGAAAACCTTCCACGCCTGGTCACTGCCCACGCAGCTGCGAAAGATATCCAGGCGGATAATGCCGCCAGGAACCTGCCCATTCCGCTGCATCCAGGGGCAGAAAGGTACTTCAAGGAGAAACACCTGCTCCCCTGATGACATTCTCAAGCAATGGAGCAGCGCATGATTGATACCCCACAAGGTCTTCACGCTAACACCGATCGCTGGCCTACGACCCTTTTTGCCGTGGCGCTGGCCTTTTCGGTTTTCCAGATCGCCACGGCAGCCTTCCCGCTGATTTCCACCCAAGTACTGCGTGCGGTACACGTGGGGTTCCTGTTGCTGGTGGTGTACCTGAGCTATGCGGCCGTTGGCCACCAGCGGCCGTGGCAACCGCTTGCCTGGCTGCTGGGCCTTGCGGGAATGGCGACAGCCGCCTACCAGTGGTACTTCGAAGGGGATCTGATTCAACGCTCCGGTGAGCTGACCACCAGTGACCTGGCCGTGGGCCTGCTGCTGATTGGCCTGGTCTTCGAAGCAGCGCGACGGGTAATGGGCATAGCATTACCCTTCATTTGCGCGCTGTTTCTGGCCTACGGCTTGCTTGGCCAATACTTGCCCGGCGAACTTGCGCATCGAGGCTACGGTCTTGACCAGATCGTCAATCAGTTGGCATTCGGCACCGAGGGGCTGTATGGCACGCCGACCTATGTCTCAGCCACCTATATTTACCTGTTCATCCTGTTCGGTGCCTTTCTTGAACAAGCAGGCATGATTCGTCTGTTCACCGATTTCGCCATGGGGCTGTTCGGCCATCGCAGCGGCGGGCCAGCCAAGGTCGCTGTGTTCTCCTCGGCACTGATGGGTACCATTACCGGCTCCGGGGTGGCCAACGTAGTCACCACCGGGCAGTTCACCATTCCGCTGATGAAGCGCTTCGGCTACAAACCCGCATTTGCCGGTGGCGTCGAGGCGACCTCCAGCATGGGCAGCCAGTTGATGCCGCCAGTGATGGGCGCGGTGGCTTTCATCATGGCCGAGACGATCAACGTGCCCTACGCCGAGGTAGCGAAGGCCGCGCTCATCCCGGCGTTGCTGTACTTCGGCTCGGTCTACTGGATGGTTCACCTGGAGGCTCAACGCAGCCGTCTGCATGGTTTGCCTCGCGAGCAATGCCCCAGTGCCTGGGACGCGTTGCGACAACGTTGGTTTCTGCTCGTACCGCTGATGGTCCTGGTCGCGCTGTTGTTCTCTGGGCGAACGCCTTTGTACTCGGGAATGGTCGGCCTGGCCCTGACCGCCATCGTCATCCTTGGCTCGGCCATCATCCTGCGCGCGCCCCAAACCTGGCTGCGCGCAGCCTTCTGGGTTGCGCTGGGGATACTTTGTTCGGGTTTCTTCCGCATGGGGATCGGTGTGATCCTGCTGGTCATAGCCGGTTTGGCCACTGTGTGCTGCTTCGTCCAGGGCGGCCGCGCCACCCTGCGCGCATGCGTCATGGCCCTCGCGGAGGGTGCCCGCCATGCGGTGCCGGTGGGTATTGCTTGTGCACTGGTCGGCGTCATTATCGGCATCATCTCGCTGACCGGCCTGGCCACCACGTTTGCCGGATACATCCTTGACCTCGGGCGGGACAACCTGTTCCTCTCGCTGGTATTGACCATGCTCACCTGCCTGGTGCTGGGGATGGGCATTCCGACCATCCCCAACTACATCATCACCAGCTCCATTGCCGCCCCGGCCCTGCTGGAGCTCGGGGTCCCGCTGATCGTCTCGCACATGTTCGTGTTCTATTTCGGCATCCTTGCCGACTTGACGCCGCCAGTGGCCTTGGCGTGCTTTGCCGCTGCCCCGATTGCCAAGGAAAAGGGTCTGTTGATCAGCTTCTGGGCAGTGCGCATTGCCTTGGCCGGCTTCGTGGTACCGTTCATGGCGGTGTATGACCCGGCATTGATGATGCAAGGCGAAAGCATAGGCGCCACGCTGTACATGCTGATCAAGGCCGTGTTCGCAGTAGCCCTGTGGGGATGTGCGTCGATTGGGCATTTGCGTGCCCCCATGCCCTGGTGGGAGCGCTTGTTGGCGTTCGCCGCTGGCGTGTCGCTGATACTTGCCGTGCCCATCAGCGATGAGGCCGGTTTTGCTTTGGGTACGGCAGTGCTGTGCTGGCACTATTGGCGAAGTCGGCCAGCCTCTGGACAGCCCGCATGACCAGCCTTTGCCTTGGGCTGGCGGGAGTCGTCTGGGCCAGCCTGCCATTGCACGACTTTACCCTGGCCTGGCACCACAGTATCGAAAAGGTCCGCTGGGAAGAGGACTATCGAGTGACCCCGGTCGGCCTGGTACTGGTAGAGGCCCGGGTCAAAGGCAGCGGGGCCGGGATGGAGATTCCGGACGGCGCTCGACTGCGCGATGGGGCCTGGCACTACCATCGCCATCTCCCTCCGCTACAGCCCTTGCATGCCGGGCGCACACCCGAGGCCGGTGATTACTTGATATGCTCGACAGGCCGGTGCCAGCCGCTGTCCTATTGGCTGGGACCGCCGAGCGAACGTCTTGCTGCTGTAGACTTCTGGTCCTGTGAAAATCCGCCCCTGGACAGTAGACAGACCGCCCTGCCCTGACGCCGCCAGGGCATGACCGAGTCGATTTCAACTCACCACGTGCAGGTAATGCAGGTGGCGCTCGTACTGGTCCAGGATGTCGCCAATCACATCGTCGCGGCTCCATCCCATGATGTCGTAGTCCTGGCCACCCTCTCGCAGATGCACTTCCGCTCGGAAATACTTGCGGGCATCGGCACCGTCTTCGGTATCACGCATGACGAAGCTTGGAGTATTGAAGGCCCGGGGCCGCACCTGGTAGAGAAAACGTCCTTCGCCGGCATGCGAGAGCTCGAGTGCTACCCGTCCATCATCGCGCTCGTTCACGGCCACATCGTAGCCTTGCTTGCGTAGCTCCAGAGCTACCTCTTCGCAGGCTGGCTTGACCACCTCGGCAATGAAGCGCGTCACATGGACCCGACGCGGCATCAAAGCGATATTGCGCAGTCGACGCTGCCAGCCGCCGTGAGGGTGACGGGTATGCCGGGGGCCAGGCAACGCTTGATTACGTAACCCGCGGCGAGTCGCATCCAGGCTGAGGGCCTTGAACAAGCCCCAAATCGCAATCAGCAAGATGACGGCGAACGGCAAAGCGCTGGCAATGGTTGCGGTCTGCAGCGCCTTGAGACCGTTGGCCAGCAACAACGCGATCGCGACCGCACCTATGCTGATTGACCAGAAGATACGTTGCCACAACGGGGAATGGCCTTGCCCGGAGGATGCCAGCATATCCACGACCAACGCCCCAGAGTCCGCCGAGGTCACAAAGAACACCACCACCATGAGCACCGCAACCAGCGAAATGACACTGGAGAACGGAAAATGCTCCAGGAAGGCAAACAAGGCGAGGGAACTGTCTTCACTGACCAACGCTGCCAGATCCTTTACACCATCGTTGAGGATCATATGGATCGCCGAGTCGCCAAATACCGTCATCCATAGCAGCGTGAAACCCGTAGGGACGAACAGTACGCCGCAGACAAATTCACGGATGGTCCGTCCCCGGGAAATACGCGCGATGAAGAGCCCCACGAAAGGCGACCAAGACAACCACCAGCCCCAGTACAGCAACGTCCAGCCACCGATCCAGTCAGTGGGCTCGTAAGCGTAGAGATTGAAGGTTTTGTTGACGATGTCCGAAAGGTAGGCGCCGGTATTCTGGACGTAGGTCTGCAGCAAGAATACCGTGGGCCCAAGCAACAGCACGAACAGCATCAGGATCACCGCCAGGCTCAAGTTAAGCTCGGACAGGATGCGAATACCTTTATCCAGACCGCTGGCCACCGAAAGTGTCGCCAAGGCGCAGGTGGCGGCGATGAGGATGACCTGCACGGTGGTATTCATCGGCAAACCGAATACATGGTGAAAACCGCTGTTGATCTGCAACACCCCATAACCCAGCGAGGTCGCCACACCAAACACCGTGCCGAGAATGGCGAAAACATCCACGGCATGCCCGACAGGACCATGGATTCGCTCACCAATCAGCGGATATAGCGCCGAACGCAGGGTTAACGGCAGGCCGTGGCGGTAGCTGAAGTAGGCCAGGATAAGCGCGACGATGGCATAGATTGCCCAGGCATGCAGGCCCCAGTGGAAAAAGGTGATTTTCATGGCTTCGCGCGCCGCGGCGACGGTGCCGGGATCGCCCACGGGCGGCGTGGTGAAGTGCATTACCGGTTCGGCCACGCCGAAGAACATGAGGCCGATCCCCATCCCAGCCGAGAACAGCATCGCGAACCAACTGCTCTTTCGGTAATCCGGCTCACTATGGTCAGGGCCTAGCTTGATGTCGCCGTAGCGGCTGACGGCCAGAAACACCACACAGATCAACACCAGCGCTACAGTAAGAATGTAGAACCAGCTGGCATTGGTGATAATCCATTGCTGGACTTGCTCGAACAGCGCCTGGGCGTGCTCTTGAAATGCCGTGGCATACAAGACCAGAAGAAAGATAAGTATTGCGCTGCTGAAAAAAACGGGCGGGTTGAGGGTGCTCCTGGGTTTTGGGGCTGCAGTCATTGCGGCAGGTCTCCTTGTAAGGCGATGAGCACAGCGTGCTTGGGCAAGACGACATTTCCCAAGGCTAGCAGCTGCAGAAATACCCGATTACCAAGCTCCATATGCTCGTGAAGAGCGACAAACCGTAACGTTCCCGGGAAAAAATCTCAAACCAACGTCCTGCTGCACGAGGTGAGAACCACCAGGCTTGGTACTTTTGGTTCATCTGAGGGTGGTTGTTCGGTAGACTAGCGGATGGGTGCCAGCTGCACGGTGCGGTGAGGCAGGTTAAACAACAGCGCAGGTCGGGCCGCCATGCGGGAGTACTTGCGCCTATGCAAAACAAGGAATTGCCTCGCGCCCAGCAACTGGCCGAGCGTGCCTTCGCCAACCTTGAACGCTTTGTGCACATTGAAGCGGTCAGCGGCATTGTTCTACTGGTTGCCGCTGTGGCTGCACTGATCTGGGCGAATTCACCAGCCGCCGACAGCTACGATGCCCTTTGGCATACCCCATTGACGATCGGCGTGGGCTCGCTGGTCTATTCGCAGTCCCTGCATTTCTGGATCAATGATGGCTTGATGACCATCTTCTTCCTGGTCGTGGGCATGGAGATCCGTCGCGAAATCCATGAGGGCGCACTGTCCAGCTTGCGCCAAGCCATGCTACCCATGGCAGCTGCCGTCGGCGGTGTAGCCGTACCCGCACTCCTCTACCTGAGTTTTGCTCACGCGTCGGCGGAACAACAAGGTTGGGCCGTACCGACGGCTACGGATATCGCTTTTGCGGTAGGGGTACTGGCGCTACTCGGCAAGTCGATCCCGTCCAACGTCCGCGTGTTTCTGCTGGCCCTGGCGATCATCGACGACATCATCGCAGTGCTGATCATCGCGTTCTTCTATTCAGGCGGCCTTGATTACTCCGGTTTCGGCGTTGCGGTGATCGGCCTGCTGATGGTGATCGGGCTTCAGAAGATCGGTGTCGGTTCTGCCTACGCCTATATCATTCCTGGCGCAATCACTTGGCTGGGCATCTTGTTGACCGGAGCCCACCCGACCCTCGCCGGGGTTGTGTTGGGCCTGATGACGCCTGTAACTGCAATGCCGATGCGCGAGCGCCCGCTGGATGCGATTGCCCGCTTTACCGGAGAACTGCTGGGACGAGCCAGGGCGCCAGAGCGGGATGCCAGCGACCTCATGGATCCTTTGAAACGGCTGCGCCTGGCCCAGCGCGAACTGGTGCCGCCGGTGGTGCGCATGCAAGGTAACCTGCACCCCTGGGTAGCCTTCGGCATCATGCCGGTGTTTGCCTTGGCCAATGCTGGTGTAAATCTTTCGGGTGTCGATCTGTCGGCTGAGGCCCCCCAGTGGGTCATGATCGCCGTCGCTGTCGCTCTGGTAGCTGGCAAACCCTTGGGCATCGTCAGCGTCAGCTGGCTGATGGTACGCTTGGGCTGGTGCACGCTTCCCGCCGAGGTGAACTGGCGCAGCATTTTCTTGATCGGACTGCTGGCCGGCATCGGTTTCACCATGTCGATCTTCATTGCCAATCTCGCCTTCGTCGATCCGGGGGCACTTGCGGCGGCCAAACTTGGCGTGCTTTGCGCGTCGGTGCTTGCGGCAGTGCTAGGCCTGGCCTGGGGTGCGTACTGCATACGCAGAGCATCTGCAGTGACCAAAGCGAGTTCGACCTCCTAGCCGTCTTCACTGGCGATCCACTGCAATCGGGCAAGCGGATCGCCATACCCGACACAGTGTCGGGTATGGCTGTCGACTCTATCCTGATCTGAGTTCACATGCCCAACAACTCAGGCAACACCAGCGAGATCCAGGGCACATAAGTCACCACGATCAGGAACATCAGCAGGATCAGCAACCAGGGCAACGCCGCACGCACGGTCTCCACCAGCGGCATGCCAGTCACTGCCGAGGTGACGAACAGGTTCAGTCCAACCGGGGGGGTGATCAGGCCGATTTCCAGGTTGACCACCATGATGATGCCAAGGTGAACCGGATCGATGCCCAGTTGGGTGGCGATCGGGAACAGGATCGGCGCCAGGATCAGGATGATCGCCGACGGTTCCATGAAGGCACCGGCCACCAGCAGCACCACGTTCACCATTAGCAGGAAGGTCACCGGTGTAAGTCCGGCCTCGATGACCCAGGCGGTAATTTGCTGCGGTAGTTGCTCGGTGGTCAACACATGGGCGAAAAGCATGGCGTTGGCGATGATGAACATCAGCATGATGCTCAGCCGGGCGGACTCGAGCAGCACCTTCGGTGCTTCGCGCAAGGACATGTCGCGGTACACGAACAGCGCGATGAAGGCCGAATACACTGCCGCGACCGCAGCCGCCTCGGTCGGCGTGAACATACCGGTGTAGATACCACCGAGAATGATCAGGATCAGCAGCAGCCCCCAGATTGCCTTGCGCGCCGCACTCAGCCACTCGCTGAACGTGGCACGGGGCAACGCCGGCAGGTTGCGTTTCACCGCCACTATGTAGATGACGATCATCAGGATCAGCCCAAGCATCAATCCAGGCACCACCCCTGCCATGAACAACTTGCCGACCGAGGTCTCGGTGGCAGCGGCATACACCACCATGACGATCGACGGTGGAATCAGGATGCCCAGAGTGCCTGCGTTGCAGATGATGCCTGCGCCAAAGCCGGTTGGATAACCCGAGCGCACCATACCGGCGATGGCGATCGAACCGACGGCGGCCACCGTCGCCGGGCTGGAGCCGGAAAGCGCGGCGAACAGCACGCAGGCCAGCACTGCGGCGATGGCCAGGCCACCGCGCACATGGCCGATGCAGGCGTTGGCGAAGTCGATCAGACGCCGGGCTACACCGCCGGTGGTCATGAACGCTCCGGCCAAAAGGAAGAACGGAATGGCCAGCAACGTGTAGTGCTCGGAGGTTTCGAACAGCTTGATCGCCAGCGAGCGCACGGAGTCCTGGCTGAACAGCATGATCGCCAGTGAGCCCGCCAACCCCAGGGAAATGGCGATTGGCACGCCGATGAACATCAGCCCGAACAAGGCCGCGAACAAGAACAGGACGGTCATGGTTTGTCTTCCTCGTGCTCGGTCAGCTTCATGGCCTCGGCGGCCTCATCCGCAAGGCCCAGGCCCACCTGACGGCCCCTGAGGATGCGCACCATGATTTCGGCGAAGCGGATGAATACCAGGGTGAAGCCCAGCGGCACGATCAGGCCGATGTGCCACTGCATGATGCCGATATGGCCCAGGTCTTCGGCGCCGATGCTGGCGGTCAGCAAGGTCTGGATCCACTCGAAGCTGGCGACGCTCAGCAGCCCGGCATAAACCATGCAACTCGCGCAGGCTACTACACCGATCAGGCGTTGCATCGGCTTGCTGGCCAGCTTCACCAGCGCATCGACACCAATATGGCCAGCAGTGCGCACGCCATAGGCCAGGCCGAAAAATATCAACCAGGCGAACAACGCCTTGGTCAGCGCATTGCTCCAGGTCATCGCCTGGGCGGCGTCCATCACATGATCGCCAGCGGCGTTGAACAGGTCGGCCACCCCCGGCCAACGCTCAGCCACGGTGTAGAACAGGGTGTAGAGGTTGTTGAGGATCACGTAGACGAAGGTCACCAGGGTCATGGCGGCCAGGAGAAAGACAATGAAACCTTCCTCGAAATGTTCCCAGATACGTCTGAGGGCGTGCATGGCGCGGTCTCCGGTGCGAAAGCCGGCGCCGCTTGCGCAGGGCCGGCTGCTTGCTTACTGAGGCGTGTTGGCGGCTTCGGCGGCCTTGATCAGGTCAGCACCGATCTCACCTTCGAACTTCTTCCACACAGGCTTCATCGCATCACGCCACGCTTCGCGCTGTTGCGGGGTGAGGGTGATGATCTCGGTGGTCTTGGCGTCGATGATGCGCTGCTTGTCGCCCTGGTTGAGCGCCTCGGCTTGTTTGTTCACCTCGGTGGTGACCTCGCCGATGATCTTCTCCAGTTCAGGTTTCACGTCCGCTGGCAGGCCGTTCCAGAACTTGGTATTGGTGATCAGCATGTAGTCCAGCACGCCGTGGTTGGACTCGGTGATGTACTTCTGCACCTCATGCATCTTCTGGCTGTAGATGTTCGAGTACGGGTTCTCCGCGCCATTCACTACACCGGTCTGCAGGCCTTGGTAGACCTCGGCGAAGCTCATCTTTCGCGGGTTGGCGCGCAGGACCTTGAATTGCTCCTCGAGCACGGCCGAGGCCTGCACGCGGAACTTCAGGCCACGGGCATCCTTCGGCTCGCGAAGTGGCTTGTTGGCCGACAATTGCTTCATGCCGTTGTGCCAATAGGCCAGGCCGGTGATGCCCTTGCTTTCCATGGACTTGAGCAGACCTTGGCCGGCCGGGCTCATCTGGAAGCGGTCGACGGCATGGATGTCGTCGAACAGGAACGGCAGGTCGAACAACTGGACCTGTTTGGTGTATTGCTCGAACTTGGCCAGCGACGGCGCGATTATCTGTACGTCGCCAAGCAGCAAGGCCTCCATTTCCTTGCCGTCACCGAACAACGACGAGTTGGGGTAGACCTCGACCTTGACTTTGCCGGGCAAGCGCTCTTCCACCAGCTTCTTGAACAACAGTGCGCCCTGGCCCTTGGGCGTGTGTTCGGCGACAACATGGGAAAACTTGATGGTAATCGGCTCTGCCGCCTGGGCCAGGCCTGTGGCGCTCAAGGCAAGCGCGCAGAATAAAGCTTTGAACGTAGGAGTGAACATCCGCTGAATCCTCTTTATTGTTGTTGTGGCCACGTGACCTTCAGAGTCTAGGCGGCATTTGCCATAGTGTTATTGCAATGGACCACAAGCCCCAGGTGGCGCCCCCACCTGGCCACCGGCATCAAGTGCGCCGCCCCGCCCTCACCAGCGCAACAAGCGTGGCCCCAGCGCGGCCCCCAGCGCAGTTGGCACCGCCATACCCAGCACGTACCAAAGCCCCCAGAACGGCACCGCCATCTCCGGGCAGTGCAGGCAGTAAGCCAAGGTTGCCGTTGCCCCCGCGAGCATGCCGCCAGCAGCGCCGGCTTGACGCAGTCGGGTCGGCGCCAGGCCGCGTATGGCCCAGCACACGGCGATAAAGGTGGGAATCGAGAGCAGGCTGATGTTCAGCGGACAGGTGCGCCAGGTGCGCCCCAGGATCAGCTCGGGGCGGGCCTCCGGCGCGACACTCAGCAAGCTTGCTGCCGCCCCCAGCCAGACCAGCAGCAATGGCCCGCCCGGCAGCCCCCACCACACGCCGCCCTTGACCCCCGGCCTGGCCAGGCGCTGAGTCAAGCCCAATGCCAGCACGGCCAAGCTGGCGGGCAGCGCGAGCTTGGCCCAGAACAGCGGTGTGTGCGCCACCAGCACGAGATCTGCACGCATGCCGAACAGGGTCGCGGTCATCAACACCGCGCCCACCGCACCAGCCAAGGTGGCCCATAACAGGCGACGCAGCGATGCATGGCGGTGCACCGGCGCTTCTCCGGCGGCCAGCAGAGCAATCCAGTCATCGGTCTTCATGGTCACCCATACCTCCAATCAGCTTGGCCAATGCCTTCAGGCCCCGGTGAATGCCAACCTTCACCGCAGAGCTGGACAGCCCGGTCAAGCGCGCGGTCTCTTCCACCGACAACCTCTCCAGCTTGACATGAATGATGGGCAAGCGCTGGCGCGCCGGCAGTTGCTGCAACAGTTTGCCCAGGTCCCGCGTGGCTTGTACTGCGTCCTCCTCGCCCGCCACGAACAGATCGCTGTCATCGCCCAACACCTCGTGCAGCGCGTCGTGGCGAGCATAGCGGCGGTGATAGTCCGCCAGTTTGTAGCGGGCGATCGCCTGCACCCAGGCCGTCAGCGGCTGCTGCTCCTGATAGGTGTGGCGGGCGTTGTGTACCGCCAGCAGCACCTCTTGCAGCAGGTCCTCGATTTCGGCTGGGCGCCGCGCCAGGCGCCGGCCCAGGAAACCACGCACGTGCACCGCCAGCGCCGTCAGAAATGCCCGGTAGGCGCCGCTATCGCCCGCAAGGCCTTGCAGGAACAAGGCCTGCAACTGGGCTTCGCGCATCCTGAGCGCCTGCTGAGAAGTAGTTCGCCGCATTGGCCACCTGGGTTACAGCTGACGTGAAAGTTTTCAAACAACACGTACTGCTTTCAATACGGTAGGCGACCGGCACGCTGCCGGAAAAATTTTCCAGTGGTTGTAACCCGATTTCGCCCCCTTGCGAACTACTCCAGGAGCCGCCGGTACATCACCGTGGCCATACTTCCTGGAGACACCATCATGAGAACCATCGCCCTCACCACTGCCGCCCTCGCCCTGGCTTCGCTGGCGGGTGCCGCACTGGCCGATGACATGACCAACGCCGCCGCAAGCACCGCCATGGAAAAATGTTACGGCGTCGCCATGGCCGGCAAGAACGACTGCAAGGCCGGTGCCGGCACGACCTGCGCTGGCAGCGCCAAGAAGGACTATGACGGCATGCACTGGAAGAATGTGCCAGCAGGTACCTGCACATCCATCAAGACCCCCCATGGCATGGGCTCGCTAACGCCCATCAAGTCCTGAGCGGAGGCCATCGATCATGCACGGGATCACCACACTGGGCGCCGGGCTGGGCCTGAAGGCCGATCACTACGCCGAGGCCTGGCCCTGTCAGGCCACCGGGCTGTGGTTTGAAGTGCACCCGGAAAACTACATGCTCGGTGGCCCACGCTTGGCATGGCTGGAGCGTATCGCCGAACGCCACCCGCTATCACTGCACGGCGTTGCGCTGTCACTGGCCGCGGACGCCGCCCCCGACCCCACACACCTGCAACGCCTGCGGGCACTGGTCGACCGGCTGCAACCAGCGCTGGTGTCCGAGCACCTGGCCTGGTCGAGCTGGCGCGGGCTGTACTACCCTGACCTGCTGCCCTTCCCCCGCAGCAACGAGGCGCTTGTCCGCATCAGCGACAATATTCAGCGCACCCAGGATGCACTGGGGCGTTGCATCGCACTGGAGAACCCCAGCCATTACCTGCACCTTCAAGGGCATGACTGGGATGAAATCGGCTTCCTGGGCGAACTGGCACGCCGCACCGATTGCCGCCTGCTGCTGGACGTCAACAACGTCTACGTCAGTGCCCGAAACCTGGGCTACAGCGCGGCCGTGTACCTCGAGCAGTTCCCCCACCAGGCGATCAGCGAGATCCACCTCGCCGGCTACAGCGTCGACGTCCAGGGCGAGCTGCTGATCGACTCCCATGACACCCCGATCGCGGCCCCGGTATGGGCCCTCTACCAGCAGTTGATCACCCGTATCGGCCCGCGCCCGACCTTGGTCGAACGTGACGGCAACGTCCCGACGTTCAGTGCGCTACTGGCCGAACGGGATAACGCCCAGGTACTACTCGAACAGGCAGGCGTCAGGCCATGAAGCAATCCCTGGGGCAATTTCAGGCAGCCTTCATCGAGGCGCTGTATCAACGCCCTGCCCCGCAACTGACCGAGCTGACCGGGCAAGAGGCATTCGCGGTGTACCGCAACACCGTAATGGCGGGCTGTGTCGACGCCCTGCGCGCCAACTTTCCCAGTGTCGAGGCCCTGGTCGGGCCAGCCTGGATGCAGGAGGTCGCTGCGGCCTACGCACAGTGCACGGCGCCTGACGACCCACGGCTCATTCTCTATGGCGCAGGCTTCGCTGACTTTCTCGCGTCACTGCAGCCTCACCACGGCCTGGCTTACCTGGCCGATGTCGCACGCCTGGATTTTGCCTGGTGCGCAGCGTTCAGTGCGCCCAGCGAGCCGTGCCTGGCGCTTGCCGAACTCGCGGGCATGACGGCCACGGAGCTGGCCAAGCATCACCTGCCCCCTCGCAGTAGCGTGCGTTGGTGCTGGTTCAGCCAACATCCGGCCTACAGCATCTGGCGCCATAGCCGCGAGGGGGTGGCCTGGCCCCAGGACCAGCCCTGGGTCGCCGAGGGCGTGCTGTTGCGCGGCGATGCCGAAGGCGTTGCCCAGCAACGCCTGGAGCTCGGTGGCTGCGTCTTTCTCGACGCCTGCGCCCAGGGTTTGCCCCTGAACGAGGCCTCACGGGTCGCCTTGCAGGCCCAGCCCGAGCTCAACTTCACCGACCTGCTGGGCCGGCTGCTGGCAGCCAAGGTCTTTCGTCCACTTTCATCCGTCTGAGGGAAATGCCATGGACATCAGCCACTCCCGCCCCGCCGCTGGTGGCTTGCGCCAGCGCTGGAACCACCTGGCCAACTGCAGCCAACACTGCTTGAGCGACACGCTGCTGTGCCTGGTGGCCCGTTTTGGCATCGCGTCGATCTTCTTTCTGTCTGGGCGCACCAAGGTCGAAGGGCTCCTGACGATCACACCCAGTACCTACGACCTGTTCCAGAGCGAATACGCGCTGCCGTTGGTCTCGCCTTGGCTCGCAGCTCATCTGGCCACCTATGCGGAACACCTGTTCCCGCTGCTGCTGGTGTTCGGGCTGTTCACCAGGCTGTCGGCACTGGCCCTGCTGGGCATGACCTGCGTGATTGAAGTGTTCGTCTACCCCGATGCCTGGCCAACCCACCTGTCCTGGGCCGGGCTGCTACTGTTGTTGATCGGGCGAGGGGCTGGTGCGTGGTCGCTCGACCGGGCACTGGGGCTACGCTGAACCCCGCTGCTGCTGGCGCGCTGCATCGTTCAAGGCCCCGGCCAGTGATCGCCTGGTGCGGGGCCACGCTATTTGGCTTTCCAGTACTTCTGCATTTCCAGAAACAGGAATGATGCGGTCCAGGTGATCAGTACCAAACCCGTCAGTGCCTGCAAGCCGGTGAGGTACTTGAGGTTGCCGCCAGGAGAGATATCGCCGAACCCGATCGTGGTGTAGGTGGTGAACGAGAAATACACACAATCCATGAACGAGCCATCGAAATTGCCACTGAACGAGCCCCAGCCGTCTGCTTGGGCCATCAGGTAGTACGCCAAGGCAAACACCCACACTTCCAGCGTGTGGGCCAGCAACGCGCCGAACACCCCCACCACGATCCGGGATCGGCTCGACACCTTCAGCCTGGGCAGCCAATCATTCAGACGCAGCAGGCATTCGTAGTGAATGATGACCACCAGAATCACGATCAGCGAGTTGATCAAGGTGACGACGAGCATAGGGTTACCGTACCAATTCAAAGGGACACTCAGCAGTATCGCCGCTGTTCGCCAGCGCGCTTTCCTTTTTGCGCTGCGCACTGGCAACTGCCTGACCACCCGGGAGGTGCTGCCTCGGCTCGCTCCAATTCGGGGCAAAAGCTGCAGCTGGGTGCAGGACGCGCTTTTTTGATGCACGCCTGCCGGCAAGCCTCTGTGCCGCTCCCGTACGGCTGCGCGCTGCGCAGTCGTTGAATACAGCAATAAACCCTTTAATTTTCAATACCTTACCACTAAGTCCTGGCCATTTCGCAACTGCACCGGGCTTTCGGCACCTTCATTGCAACGGCCTCTTGCGTGCACAACGCATCAGCAGTTGATTGGATTCGAGGTTCACCGCAGACACAGCACCCACCGACCCCCGCAAGACCGCACCCTGAAACACGTAGAAGAACCGCAATGAAGCTGCCGCAACGGTGGCAAGGAGTGGGTATGTCCCGGGCATTTTTCAATGAAATGTACGAAACGAACGGAAGTTGCCGCCCGCATTACCAGGAGTTCGCCCGCTGGCTGGCAAACACCCCGCTGGAGTTGCTGGAGCAACGCCGACGCGAAGCAGACCTGCTGTTTCACCGCGCCGGTATCACCTTCACCTTGTACGGTGACAAACAGGACACCGAGCGTCTGATCCCCTTCGACATCATCCCGCGCAGCATTCGCGCCAGCGAATGGCGCATGGTCGAGCGCGGCTGTATCCAGCGGGTACACGCACTGAACCTGTTCCTGCAGGACATCTACCACGACCAGCGCATCCTCAAGGCCGGTATCATCCCGCCGGAGCAAGTGCTGGCCAATGAAGGCTACCAGATCGCCATGCAGGGCCTGGGGCTGCACCGTGGGCTCTATGCCCATATCGCCGGCGTCGACCTGGTCCGCGATGGCGATGGCAGCTACTTCGTGCTGGAGGACAACCTGCGCACCCCCAGCGGGGTGAGCTACATGCTTGAAGACCGCAAGATGATGATGCGGCTGTTCCCCGAGCTGTTCGCCGCACAGCGTATCGCCCCTATCGACCACTACCCCAACCTGCTGCTGGACACGCTCAAGAGCGCCAGCCCACTGGACAATCCCACCGCCGTGCTGCTCACCCCAGGCCGCTTCAACAGTGCCTATTTCGAGCATGCCTTCCTGGCTCGGGAAATGGGCATCGAACTGGTCGAGGGCGCGGACCTGTTCATCCGCGACGAGCATGTCTACATGCGGACCACCGCCGGCCCGCAGCAGGTGGACGTGATCTATCGGCGCCTGGACGACGATTACCTCGACCCGCTGTCGTTCAACCCGGACTCGATGCTGGGCGTGCCGGGGCTGATCTCGGTGTACCGCGCCGGCAACGTGGTGCTGGCCAACGCGGTAGGCACCGGCGTGGCCGACGACAAGTCGATCTACCCCTATGTCGACGACATGATCCGCTTCTATCTGAGCGAAGAACCAGTGCTGAACAACGTTCCTACCTGGCAGTGCCGCAGGCCTGCAGAGCTGTCCCATGTCCTGGCCAACCTGCCCGAACTGGTGGTCAAGGAGACCCAAGGTTCCGGTGGCTACGGTATGCTGGTCGGGCCAGCGGCAACCAGCGCACAGATCGAGGACTTCCGCGCCCGCATCAAAGCCCGCCCGCATGCCTACATCGCCCAACCCACCCTGTGCCTGTCCACCTGCCCGACCTTCGTCGACAGCGGTATCGCGCCGCGCCACATCGACCTGCGCCCGTTCGTGCTGTCCGGCAGTGAAACCCGGCTGGTGCCAGGCGGCCTTACCCGCGTGGCACTTCAGGAAGGCTCGCTGGTGGTCAACTCGTCGCAGGGCGGCGGTACCAAGGACACCTGGGTGGTGGAGGACTGAACCATGCTTTCGAGAACTGCTTCCGACCTTTACTGGATGTCACGCTACCTGGAGCGTGCGGAGAACCTTGCGCGCATGCTCGAGGTCAGTTATTCGCTATCACTGATGCCCCAGGCCGGCCGCAGTGACGGCCATGCAGAACTGGCCATGTCACTGCTGGCATCCGGAACGCTGGACGACTACCGCCGCCGGCACACCGAGCTCGACACCGAGCGCATGCTGCACTTCTTCGCCCTCGACGCGAGCAATCCCGGCAGCATCTATTGCTGCCTGCAGGCGGCCAGGACCAATGCCCACGCAGTGCGTGGCCGCATCACCGCCGACATGTGGGAGAACATCAACGCTACCTGGATCGAGATGCGCAACATTGCCAGCAATGGCCTCGGCCGTTATGGCATCAGCCAATTCTGCGACTGGGTCAAGGAGCGCTCGCACCTGTTCCGCGGTGCGACCTCAGGCACCATCATGCGCAACGACGCCTACAGTTTCATCCGTCTGGGGACCTTCCTGGAGCGGGCTGACAACACCCTGCGCCTGCTCGATGCACGCTATGAAATGTTCGGCGAGGCCTCCGAAGAGGTCAGCGATGACTCTGCCCGTGGTTATTACCAATGGAGCGCCTTGCTGCGCGCGCTAACCTCCTACGAAGCCTTCAACGAGCTCTATCGCGCCGCGCCCAGTGCACGGCCGGTGTCCGAGCTGCTATTGCTGCGGGTCGATGTACCCCGCTCGCTGCATGCCTGTATCGAGGAACTGGACCAGATCCTTGCCAGCCTGCCGGGCAGCTCCGGGCGCGCCGCCCAGCGCATGGCCGCCGAACTCAACGCCCGTCTGCGCTACACCGCGATCGACGAAATCCTCGAAGCGGGGTTGCACCCGTGGTTGAGCGACTTCATCGGACGCATCAATCAACTGGGCCAGGCGGTCCATGACTCCTATCTGGAGGTCGTATGAAACTATCCATTCGCCACGACACTACCTACAGCTACGCAAGCGATGTCTGCAACAGCATCCAGTTCCTGCGCCTGACACCCCGCAGCAGCGAGCGCCAGCGCATCAATGAATGGCAACTCGACCTGCCCTGCGAGGTCAAGGGCCAGATCGACCCGTATGGCAACATCCTGCATGTACTGACCCTGGACAAACCCCACGGTCACCTGGCACTGACCGCCAGCGGCCAGGTGGAGATCGACCCGGAGCGCGAGCAGGAGGCCGGCGCACATTCACCCCTGCCATTCCTGCGCGGCAGCCACCTGACCCAGGCCGATGACGCACTCAAGGCCTTCGCCAACCGACACTGTGGCGAACACCGCGACCGGGCGGCGCTGATCGGGCTGATGCAAGGCCTGGCCGAGCATATGCCATACAGCCCAGGTGCCACGTCGGTGGGCACCACCGCCATCGAAGCGTTCAGCGGCGCTGCCGGGGTCTGCCAGGACCACACCCATGCATTCCTCGCCTGCGCACGTAGCCTGGGTATCCCGGCACGCTACGTCTCCGGTTACCTGTGCACCGAAGACGAGCAGCACCTGGCCAGCCATGCCTGGGCCGAAGCCTGGGTCGACGACGCCTGGTACAGCTTCGACATCACCAACCGCCTAACCCGGCCAGAGCGTCATCTGAAGCTGGCAGTGGGCCTGGACTACCTCGATGCCTGCCCGGTCAGGGGCGTGCGCCGCGGAGGCGGCGCCGAATCGATGCAGGCCAGCGTGCACGTGCACCGCCAGTGACCGGCGCTGCACCCGTTCATAGAGAAAACAAGGGAAACAGCATGACCTATTGTGTCGCCATGCACCTGGCGGACGGGCTTGTCTTCATCAGTGACTCACGCACCAATGCGGGCATCGATCAGATCGCCAGCTTTGCCAAGCTGTTCGTGTTCGGCGTGCCGGGGGAACGCCTGATCGTCCTGCAGACCGCCGGCAATCTGGCGACCTCGCAATCGGTGGTGAACCTGCTCCAGCAACGCACGCGGGGCCCCGGCCCCCACCTGTTGAACGTTGCCACGCTCTACGATGCAACGGTACTGGTCGCCGACACCCTGCGCGAGGTGGTCGGGCGTGATCGCAGCAAACTGTCGGCGGGAATCGACCTGAGCAGTTCGTTCATCGTCGGCGGCCAGATTGCCGGTGGCGCCATGGGTATATACAACGTCTATGCGCAGGGCAATTTCTTCCAGGCCACGCCAGACACTCCGTTCCTGCAACTGGGCGAAAGCAAGTATGGGCGGCCGATTCTCGACCGTAACCTCGGCTACCACATGCCTCTCGATGAAGCGTTGCGCTGTGGCCTGATCTCGTTCGACTCGACCATTCGCAGCAACCTGTCGGTGGGCATGCCGTTGGACCTGCTGGTATATCACAAGGGCAGCCTGGAGACACCGAAACGCCAGCGCATCACTAGCGACGATGCCTATTACGAGCAGATACGCAGGCAGTGGAGCGACGGGCTTAAAAGACTGTTGGCCGAACTGCCACCGCCGCCCTATGGCTGAATCAACAGGGCCTCTGTGGGAGCAACTGTCTTGTGCAAAATCTGAAAGCTTGCGCAGTTCTAGTGGGCGCGGGCGAGTCGAGGCGTCGAACCGCCGCGAACACTGGCGCAGCCGGTGCCATGCACCGCGTTGAACTGTTCGCGGGCATGCCCCACATGCAGCGTGCTCCTACGTCAGGGGAGTGGTCAGGCGGATGCGTGCATGAACGAGTCCTGCCCGGCAGGCCGGATCCTGAACCAGATGGCGTACATCGCCGGCAAGAACACCAGGGTCAGCACGGTACCGGCAAAAGTACCGCCGATCAGGGTGTAGGCGAGCGTGCCCCAGAACACTGAATGGGTCAGCGGGATGAACGCCAGAATTGCCGCCAGCGCGGTGAGAATCACTGGCCTGGCGCGCTGCACGGTGGCCTCGACCACGGCGCGGAACGGATCAAGACCGGCCAGTTCGTTCTGGCGGATCTGCCCGATCAGGATCAGCGTGTTGCGCATCAGGATGCCGGATAGCGCGATCAGCCCGACCAGTGCGTTTATGCCGAACGGCTGCTGGAACAGGATCAGTGTCGGAACCACACCGATCAGCCCCAGCGGGCTGGTCAGCAAGACCATGATCATCGCGGAGATTGAACGTACCTGCAGGATGATGATGATCAGCGTGACGGCCAGCATGATCGGGAACAGCGGCAGCATGGCCTTGCTCGCCTTGCCCGACTCCTCGATGGCGCCCGCCTGCTCGATACGATAGCCACTCGGCAGCTTCTCGATGATGGGTTGCAGCTGCTGGCTGATGACGGTCGATACGTCTGGCGGTTGCAGGCCTTCGGCGATATCCCCGCGCACGGTGATGGTTGGCATGCGGTCGCGCCAGCGCATGATCGGCTCTTCCATGCGCACCTGCACCTCGCCCACCTGCGATAGCGGAATGCGTTGGCCGTTGGCGCCCGCCAGGGTGAAATCCATGATCCTCGCCGGATCGAAGCGGATGTCGCCGGCGGCCCGGGCCATCACTTGTACCGTGCGAATGTCTTCGCGCACAGCGGTGATGGGTACGCCGCTGAGCAAGAATTGCAGCTGCTGCGCGACAGTACTGGAGGTGAGCCCCACCGCCTGCAGGCGGTCCTGTTGCAAGTTGAAGTGCAGCATGGCTACACGGGTGCCCCAATCGGAGTTGACCGTGCGCATTGACCGGCTGGCATCCATTACCTGCTGCACCTGGGCGGCGATGCGGCGCAGCCGGTCCGGGTTCGGGCCGGTGACCCGATAGGCCACCGGGTACGGCGAATACGGGCCGAATACCAGCTGAGTGACGCGCACTTGCGCTTCGCTGGCCAGCCCCTCGGCAATCGCTTTGCGCAGCCTGAATTTCAGCGCCTCGCGTTCGTTCTGGTTATCGGTGCGCACGACGATCTTGGCAAAGGAAGGATCAGGCAGCTCCGGCCCCATGGCCATGAAGAAACGCGGCGCACCCTGACCGATATAGGCAGTGACGATCCTGGCTTCCGCTTGTCTGGCCAGCCAGGCCTCGACCTTCCTGGTAGCAGCGCTGGTCTGGGCGATGGCCGTACCATAGGGCATCTGCACCTCGACCAGGACTTCGGGGCGGTCGGAGATGGGGAAGAATTGCTTCTTGACCAGCGTCATGCCGAGCACGGCCGTGACGAACAACCCGACCACCGAACCGGCCACCCACCACTTGTGCGCGATAACACGGCTTAGCAGCTGGCGAAAGCGGTTGTAGCGCGGGGTGTCGTAGATGGCGTCATGACCACCCTCGACTTTCCTGATGGCGGGTAACAGCTTGACGCCGAAATAAGGCGTGAAGATAACCGCAACCAGCCAGGAGGCGATCAGCGCAATGCCGACGATCCAGAACATGTTGCTGGTGTATTCGCCAGCGGTAGAACGGGCGAAGCCATTGGGCATGAAGCCAACGGCAGTGACCAGGGTGCCTGAGAGCATCGGCGCAGCCGTGTGGCTCCAGGCATAGGCGCAAGCCTGCACGCGGCTGTAGCCCTCCTCCATCTTCACCACCATCATTTCTATGGCGATGATGGCGTCATCCACCAGCAAGCCAAGCGCAAGGATCAGCGAGCCCAAAGTGATACGATCGAAATTCTTGCCAGTGGTGGCCATCACCACGAAGACGATCGCCAACGTAAGTGGCACCGCCACGGCCACCACGACACCTACGCGCCAACCCATGCTGATGAAGCTCACCAGCATGACTACCAGCAGCGCGACGAAGAACTTGATCATGAATTCATCGACAGAGGCGCTGATGTTGACAGCCTGGTCGGTGACCTTGGTCAGGCTCATTCCCAGTGGCAGTTGCGCATTGATGACACTCACCTCATCGTTCAGCGCCTTACCCAGGTCGAGCCCATTCCAGCCTTCACGCATGACGATGCCGAGCAGCAGGGCCGGGTCGCCGCCGTTGCGAATCAGAAAGGTGGCCGGATCTTCGTAGCCACGTCTGACCGTGGCGATATCCGACAACTTCAAGGTGCGGCCTTGGGCGATCACCGGCGTGTCGCTAATCTTCTGCAGTTCATCGAAGGCACCGTCCAGACGAAGGAACACTTCCGGCCCCCGGGTTTCCACGGCGCCAGCCGGCGTCAAAGCGTTCTGCCCATTGAGCGCAGCAAATACTTCCTGCGGGCCGATGCCCAGGGTGGCCAGACGCTCGTGAGAGAACTCGACAAAGATTCGTTCGGCCTGCTCGCCAATGATGTTGACCTTTTTAACGCCTGGCACGTGCAGGAGCCGCTGACGTAGCGCCTCGGCGTCGCGTACCAGACGACGCTGCGGCTCGCCTCTGGCCTTGAGCGCGAACAGGGCGAAGGTGACATCGGAATACTCATCGTTGACCAGTGGCCCTATCACGCCTGCGGGAAGCGTCTTGGCCTCATCGCTGATCTTCTTGCGGGCCTGATAGAACTCCTCCGGCACCTGCGAGGGCGGTGTGCTGTCGAGCAGCGACAGGGTGGTAAAGGCCAGGCCCGGTCTGGTGTAGGTTTCGCTGCGGTCATACCAGCGCAGCTCCTGCAGGCGCTTCTCGATCTTCTCGGCGACCTGGTCCTGCATTTCCTGGGCAGTGGCGCCCGGCCATGCGGTGACGACGGTCATGACCTTGACGGTAAAGGCCGGGTCTTCGGCACGTCCCAGTTTGAAGAATGCGACCAGCCCCGCCAGCGAAATCAAGCAGACCAGGAACAGGGTTACAGAGCGCTCGCGTACGGCAAGCGCGGAAAGATTGAAACGACCTTCGCTCATGGTCGGCCTGCCTCGGCTGCCGCGACGGAGGCCTGGTCAGCCAGGCTTACCTGCTGGCCATCACGCAACAAGTGGGCGCCCAATGCGACGATACGCTCGCCCGGCTTCAGCGCACCGAGCACGCGCGCGTCTTCGGCGCCCAGCGACTGCACGGTCACCGGCGTCCAGACGACTGTTGCCGGCTCGCCCTGGATGGCCCACACGCCGGGGCCATTCCCCGCATCATGCAGCGCGGCGATCGGCACCTGCACCCCCAGGCCAGGGTAGGCTTGCCCGTCAGCTATCCGCACGGTAATGGTGGTGCCCAGCGGCGCATCGGCCAGCTCGCCCTCGAGTACGTAGCGCGCCTCGAAGGTGCGAGTCAGATTATCCGCAACGTCCGACAGCTGGCGCAGGTGGGTCGCCACGCTGATGTCATGCTTGCCGAAGAGTGCCGCCTGGGCAATGGAGCCGACCGCCGGACGTAGGGTTTCCGGCAGTTGCACGAGTGCTTCCCGTGGGCCTGCATGCGCCACCCGCACCACTGCCTGGCCGGCACTGACCACCTGGCCGGGTTCGGCCAAGGTCTCCATGACGATGCCGTCGGCATCGGCGAGAAGCTCGGCATAGCGAGTCGCATTGCTGGCGACTTTGGCCTGGGCCTCGGCTGCACTGAGCTGGGCCCGGGCCGCATCCGCCGCTGCTTTGTACTGGTCATAAGCCGAGGCAGATACCGCGCCGGTGCCGCGCAGTGCACGATAGCGCGCCTCGTCATCCGCCGTCTGCCGTGCCCGAGCCCGAGCAGCGCTTACCGCCTCGCGCTGAGCATGGGCGCCAAGCTGCAGGTCAACGGGGTCAAGGCGCAGCAGGACCTGGCCACGCTTGACCGTCTGACCGGTGTCGACCAGGCGCTGCAAGACCTTGCCGGAAACGCGGAAGCCCAAATCGCTCTGAACCCTGGCGGCGACAATGCCGGTAAAAGAGCGCGGTGCGGGCGACGCCGAGACAATGGTAGCGACCCGCACGAGCGGCGCGTCAGTCCGAGGATCGGAAAGCACCTGATCGCCACAAGCGACCAGCGCGAACGGCATCACGCCGATGAGAGCGGACAAAAGGAGGTAGCGCCGACGCATGAGGAACCCATCGCGAAGTCATTAGGGGGACTTCACTTTGATTCTAGTGACCAAATTAGTCAATAGTCACAAATCAAGGCGACAGGCTTCGCAGTACCAGACTGGACAGCAGAACAGGCGCTTCCTCGATGGTATCAAGCCCGTACTGCAGCAGCAGCGGGTTGAAACAGGGCCGCATGACCAAATGAATCGCGCGTGTGGTTTCATCCAGCGGCGTCTTGCGCTCGAAGTCACCGCTCTTGCGGCCTAGCTGCAGGATTTCGCGGATGGTCTGCTCGATGAAACGCTCATAGTCGAGGGTCGCCGGCCAGTTCCCGGAGGCGGCGGAGGCGGCGATCTCGTAGAGCTTGCGATCCTGGAAGAACAGCCGCAGGCAGGCCTCCACCAGCGCCTTGAGCATCCGTCGCAGCTTCTCCGGCGGGCTGTCGACCTCGTCGACCGCCGCCCTTACATCGGCCTGTATCTGACGCAGGCAGTTCGCGCAGATCATCTCGCCGATGGCCTGTTTGGACTCAAAGAATTTGTAGATGTAAGCCTTGGAAAAGCCGATGGCCTTGGCCAGATCAGAAACCGTGGTTTTCTCGTAGCCATAAAGGCGGAAGTGCTCGGTCGCCGCCGCCACGATCTGATCACGTACTTCGTGATCCACCGGACCGCGCGCTGCAACTTTGGGAGGGAGAGTATTGTTCATGGGCCATAGCCTATAGAACGCTCGGAGGATGGACAACCAGTGACCATAGTGCATTTTAGTCACAAATGGATTCCTCCTCGCCGTGCTATTCAGCACCAATCTGATGGCAGGCTGCGTACGTTTCGGAGCGGGATCTATGTGGGAGCGAACACATCGGTCCGCCACAAAGCCTTGGCGACAGGCAGTTTTAGGTCGGAAGCGGGCTGTCGTGAACGGCTGCAATCGACCCATAGCTGCCCGTCCGCGGAAGGTGCCTAACGGCCACAAACAGCCTCTCGCGAAGGTCTTCTATTGGCCGTTTACTGTTTATCTGGAGTCACCATCACCTCAGAACGCTTTGGGCGCTTCTTGATGATCAGCCGGGTAACCCTCGCCGCCTACCCCACCTATACGCCACCAACGCCAGCGTACAGCGGACACTGGATCGGGAGTGGAGGCGATTGCAGGAAGCCCGTTAGCAAAATGCCCCGCACGGCGGCGCTTATTTTTTTGTCACCCAGGCACCAACCGCGTCGCCTTCGCCTTGATCGCGCGCCGGATAAGCGCCTTTTAGGCACCTTCCAGCTCGCTGGTAGAACCTCAAAGCCAGCCGCCCGTTCTACTTTTCATACAGCACCTATACTGGCCTTTAGCCACGAAAGGCCAAATCAAAAGGAGCTCACAATGAAAATGCGGAACTTCCTAACCATACTGCTGATGGCAACTCTCATCATTTCGTGCTCAAGCATTGAATCTATTAGCCATCCAAAGCAGGAAAGCTTAGATGGATTAGTATATTATATGCCAAAAAAGGACTTCCTTGTTACTCTGACTTTAGATGACAACAGTAAAGTTACAAACATTGAAATCAGTGAAACAGCAGCATACGCAGACATATCCAAAAGATACGTACTCCGCCACAAAAACAACCTACTTGGGAAAAACGAACTAAAAGTCGGGATAAGTCCAAGCGGGCTAATCCAATCAGCAACATCAACAACCACAAGCCAAGTTAATGAGGCTTTAATAAATTTAGCCGATAGCGCCGGGCAGATCAGAGGAATGAGTGCAGCAGCGACTTGCTCCCCTGGAATGCACACCAAAATCATCCACACAACTGACACCACGAACAAAAATATATCGCTTTGTGGAATGGTGATTACCCTCTCACGCCCAACCGCCCCAAACAAGACAGGAAGCCTAAAAGACAAAGAAGAGATAAATTCAGAATCAACGTCAGGAATATTTTATAGACAAAATATTCCATATGAAATAACCGTAAGCAGCGCTGAGCGCACCCAAAAAGCAATCGTTTTCTCCCCCTCAGAGTCGCCAACTTATTTCATGCCCATATCGAGAACTTTTTTCTCAGACAACAAGGCTGATTTTACATTCTCCGATGGTGTGCCTAGCAAATATGATCAAAGCACTGACGGCGAGCTAGTAGCTCTATTCAAACTTCCTGCCGACATTATTGGCGCTTATTTTGGCGCTATTGGGAAAATTTTCGACGCCTTCAAAACATCGGATGAAAAGGAAGCAGCTGCAATAAAGCAGGAAATAGCACTAGCCATACAAGATCAAAGATTCAAAAGCTGCATGACTGCGATTAAAGCAAAAAAAACGGATGATGAGCTGGAAAAACTAGGGTGTGAGAAGTAATCACTATTTCTCATGCAGCAATACTGTATTTGCACGCGCTGACTGAAACAAAAAGCCCCGCGCTGCGGGGTTTTTCTCTTCTAGAAAATTAACTTCATTTGGAGCGGAGAGTGAAGCAGCTTAACTATCGTGGCAATCGTCAATAGCAGGTTGATCGACACAATAACCGCAACAGGCGTAAATACCAGCTTCGTAAAAACGAGAGATAGAGACACCACCGCCTGCCATTCCTCGCTACGGCGCATAGGCCCTTCACCAGTCATGCCTCGCTCCGATGTAACATATGCACAAACCGTATAAAAGCCGGAGTCACGGTTACGCCAGTTACCTAGCGTGGATCCTTGAATAAGCCCAACTTCCTTAGAGAGTTCAGAGCTTTATCGTAAGGCCTGCGGCACCAGAGCATATCAGTCTGCTTTTGGCCGTGAACTGCCCTTCGCCAACGGCAGCTTTGGGTTCAGGCTGTGTGAAAACGCTAAGGCCAAGTCGGACAACGCGCCTCTATGCGAATTCTGGATAAGCTCGGCTACTCAATTGACCCAGAATTCACGCAGGAGCGCGATTTTTAGGTTGTTTCTTAATCAGCCGGAGTCCGCTTGGAGTTTTCACACAGCCTGGGTTGAGAGCGGTCACTTGCGAACCGCACCTTTCACTCTGATGTCGCCAGTCCAGGAAATAAAGTTGCCTGGCACGGGCTACGCCCGTATTCGTGGATCAAGCCCGCTCCAGCGGCGATCGCATTTAGATCGAAGCCAGCAGCTCGCTTCGTTGCTTATGGCAGACGCTCAAGCCCGCACTGATACTTGGCGCCCTCAAGGCTTGCTTCAAACGCCTCGAGCCCTGCGTATATCTGTTGCAGCCCAGTGATTTGCCCCAGCACTTCGCGTTTCTTGTCGGCAATGGCCTTGCCCGCCAACTCCCACGGCAAATCAGCACCCTGATGCCTCAGCAGAATCGCCTGCAGTTCCTTCAATTTGAAACCCAACTGCTGCGCGCATTTGATGAACGTCAGCAGCTCGACACTCTGCTGGTTGTAAACGCGGTACTGCCCTTCGCGCTCGGGCGGCGGCAGCAGGCCAATCGCTTCGTAGTGGCGGATGGTCTTGACCGTGGTGCCCGACAGTTGGGCGGCTTTGCCGATGTACATGAACGTCCTTTTCATAAGGGGGCGGCGCATCATTGCATGGCGCCAGCGGTTCGGGAACCACATAGGCGCAGGTCAGCCGGCGATGCCTCGTGCCTGTTCGAGCCAGGCTCCACGCCGCTTCGCGCTGGAGCCGAGCAGCGGCCCGAACATCAGGGTACGCAGCGGTCTGATACCGCAGAACTGCAACGTGGTCTTGCGCACCTGGTGAAGGCCAGGCATGCGATACACCCAGCGGTAGTACCACGGCGGTGTATCCATCGTCACCAGCAGATGCGCCGTTCGGCCCTTGAGCAGTTGCTCGGGGAAAGCCTTGCCTGCCCTATACCGGAACGCGAAACCGGGCAGGAACACGCGGTCGAAAAAGCCTTTCATCAATGCAGGGATACCGCCCCACCAAATGGGGTAGATAAAGGCTAGGTGCTCGGCCCAGGTGATGTCGGCCTGGGCCCTGAGCAGGTCGGGTTCCAGTGGCTGCGCTTGCTGGTAGCCGCTGCGCAGCACCGGGTCGAAGCTCAAGGCATCAAGCCGTAACACCCTTACATCATGGCCGGCACTTCTGGCCGCCTCGACATAACTCTCGGTCAGCGCTGCGCAGAAACTCTCGCCTGACGGGTGCCCCAGCACCACTAGTACTCGCTTGCTCATCATCACTTCATCCTGAACATGAAGCGTGCAGGGTAAAGCCTGCCCCTAACGGGAGAGTCAACTGCTCAGGCTGCTCTGGGGCCGTTGCAGTGCGCGACACCCAGCGGCGAAAGCTAGAAATCCGTACCCGTTGATCATGAAAAAACGTTTGGCCCAGTTGCGAGAACATTTTGACTTTCCAGCAATAACGTCTCCTTGTAGAAGAGTGACAGCTCTTGGCCGTTTGCTGCCCTCCAGCAAGGGCTGCTTTGGGTCGAAAGCGGTCAGTCGATCCGAGACCGAATGCTGGATGGCGAGTACCAGAGCGCTGCGGAATCGACGTGAACATGTTTCTGCTTGTTCGGCATGAACGGTGTATCCAGCGTGCCTAACGCTATTGAAATCCAGTCGGCAAACTCACCTTGGGAGCGTGACCAGAACAAGGTCGAGCCGCACTCCACGCAGAACTCGCGCACGACCGTCGGTGAGGACGCATAGCTCTTGATACTGTTGGCGCCGCGAAGTACTCGCAGCTTGCTGCGCGCAACGCTGCCGTACGAAGCGAATGCGGCTCCGTGGCCTTTGCGGCACTGGCTGCAATGGCAATGACTCACTGCCGTTGGCGGGGCAACTAGCTCGAAACTGACTGCTGCGCACAAGCAGCTTCCTTGGTATGTCTCTGGCATTGGCGCTTCCGTGCAGGTAGAAAACGCCAGCGTAACCGCCCCGCCTGAATCGGTCGACTGGTCGTTAGCTGCTTTCCATCAAACGTGGCAGCTTCAGCCCGGCGCTCACTGGCCTGGCGCCGTCTCTTCCTGCTGGAAAATACGGAATCCGCGCGCCTGGTAATTTCGAAGCGCGGCAGGATGGTCAAATGTGCAGGTATGTACCCACACCCGCTCTGTACCTTGCCATGCCCATGCAGATCGAACAGCGTGACTCAAGAGCGCGCCGCCGAAGCCACACCCTAGAAATTGAGGTGCCAGCCCAAAGTAGCGGATTTCGCTGTTACAGCCATCGGGGCGATACAGCTCGTAATAGCCCGCTATCGCCCCGCGGTGATAGGCAACCCAGGTGCGATGACAATCCTGTTCAACAAGTGCCTGCCAGTCAGAAATAGCCCAGGCATCAAGATCGCCCCACTCCCAAGGCGTGCCTACCAGCTGGTAGAGGAACCGATTGAATTCCGCCTGGGGCACTTCACATTCGATGATCTGGAGGTCGTGAGGCTGTGGTTTTTCCTTTAGCTCGGAAACCGAGGCCATTTCCAGGTAATAAGTGGTGCAAGACCGTTCCATCGTAGACTCCCTACGTCTTCCCGCTAGCGATCGCCAGTGACCACCGGGCTCGACATCGGCCCGGTGAATTTTCACTACCTTACCAATTATGCGTATAGCTGGCAGTCAACACCGTGCCCGGTGCCGGCAAGTGGCTGGTGTTGTTGTTATTACGCAGCAGCTGGCTGTAGAGCGGGTAGTAGTCACGGTTGAACAGGTTCTGGATGCCGACGCTCACCTTGTCGTCAGGGGATATCTGGTACTGACTGACCAGGTCCACTGTCGTATAGGTACTCACCTGATGTCGACCAAAGCTGTCCATGCCATCGAGCCTGTAGTCCTTGGCGTCAAAGAACGTGGCTTGCAAGCGGTTGCTCCAATCCAGGGTCGGCTTGTACTGGAGGTAGGCAGTCAGTTTCAGGGGCGGGACGCGATAGCCGGTCATGTCTTGCCAGCCTTTGCCGTCCGGCTTTTCTCGTCCGCGCATCCAGGTCGCACTCCCCCCTGCGCCCCACACCGCATCGTCCGATAGCCAGTCGGCACTGGCTTCAGCACCGTAGATGCGCTCCTTGGTGCGGGTCAGAATGAGGCCATTGTTGAAACTTTGCACGTCCCCCAGTTTGGAGGTGGTGTAGAACAGCGCCAAAGTGCCGAGGGTGTTGCTGCCCAGCTCACCTCGCCAGCCAAGTTCATAGTTGTTGGTTTTGACCGGTTCCAGGTTCGAGGCGCCGAGGTCGAAGCCGCGGCGCGCATTCCGCAACTGAATGCCCACATCGGGCAACTGGAAGCCCTGGCTGAACGAGGCGTAGATTTCCTGGCCGAGTACCGGCGAATAGACGATGCCAAGGTTCGACAGCACCGCATCGTAATGAATGTCCCCACCCTTGACCGCCACCGGGGAGGCAGCCCTGGATTCGGACAACGGAACAAAGTCATCAAATTCGGCGGTGGAGTATTCGTAGCGCAGGCCGCCATCGACCGACCAATGCTCATCGAAGCGATGCTGTAGCTGGGCGAACGCACCGGCGCTGCGGGTCTTGAGCGGCGGCATGTAGGTGAGCTTGCCGGTCTTGTCGAAGACCAGGCCGCCACTGGCGTCATAAGCCGCAGGGTCAAAGACGTCGAGCGGCATGTCGCTGCGCTCCTGGTTATAGTCACCACCCCACACCAACTCGGTACTGCCGCTGTCGCCAAGTGGCGTGCGCAGGGTCAGGCGGCTTCCGAAAACTTCGCTGTTCTGCATGATCTGGTCGACGTTGCCGCCGCGGGTGGCAACGGCCCGGGCGTCGAACGGGGTGAAACGGGTGAAGTAGTCCCGGTAATACATCTGCGCAGAAAGCCGGCTTCCGAGAATGTCGAGATGCTCGTACTCCAGGTTCAGCAGTGTGTTGCGAATGCGGTTCTGCTCGTCGAGATCCAGGCCCTTGATCGCGTTGGCCGGCACCGAGCCTGCGGGGAGTTTCGCGACGCTTGGGTCTGTAGCGTAGTCGGTGTTCTGGCGTGCATCGTAGTGGCTGACTGCGAGCTGGATTCGCTGGTTCTCGTCAATGTGCAGCCCCAGCTTGCCGCCAATGTTGTAGATGTTCGAGTCGAACAGGTCGCCCTGACTGGGCTCTGGAGCGATCCGCTCGCCGTGTGCATCGTACGAAGCACCGATGTGGCGGGTACCGAAGTCGAACGAGTAGTCCACCGCGCCCTGAGAGCCTGCGAAGTACTGCTGGAACTGCCCCCCCAGGCCATCGCTGCCCAGGCGGGTAAGTGGCGAGGTGGCGCTCAGGCTGGTTTCGGCACGGTTTTCGCCGCCAGCCGGTCGTGTCGTGATGGCGATGATGCCTCCCGTGGCGCCGCTGCCGTAAATAGCGCTGCTGCCACGGATGACTTCGACCCGTTCGATCAGCGCCGGGTCGATATTGGCCAGGTTGCGCGAAGAGTCGCGGTTGGTATTGAGCGGCACCCCGTCGACCATGACCAACATGCTGCGCCCGCGCAAGGTCTGGCCATACTCGGTGACGGTGCGGCTGGAGTCGGACATGCCCGGAATCGCCTTGGCCAGTACCGTGGCCAGGCTCTCTGAACCCTGGCGCAGCTCCTGCAGTTGTTCATGCTCAAGAACGGTGGATTGCCGCGTTGCGGAAACCAGGCTGCTGCTGGTGCGCGAGGCCGTGATTTCCATTTGCGCCATTTCCACCGGAGCGCTTTGGGTTTCGGGACTGGATGCCGGTGCATCCTGCGCAACGATGACGAACGTGCGCTCATCCTTGGCCTGTACTTGCAAGCCACTGTTCTTGAGCAGCGTATGAAGTGCCTCCTCAGGTGTGAACCGCCCCTTCAGCGCAGGCGCGTTTCGGCCTGCACCGAGATCGCTGGCAAAGATGATCTGTAGCGAAGACTGCTGTGCAAGGGCATTGATGGCCTCACCCAGCGGTGCGGCAGGGAGATCCACGTTCACCCTTTCCCGGCCCTGGGCCGACATTGCGATGAGCAAGCTACTGGCAAGCAATGACAGGCGTAGTTGGCGACTGCGGAGGGGAAAATGCACTTCTCGAGTTCCTTTTAGTTGGGCTTTTTTCAATAGCCGCCATGGGAATCGGGAAACCCTACCTGCGCCTGAGAATTATTTTCTTATCGTTTTGCGTTGAATCCGGACGCTGCCATCCTCTTGTTGCAGCACGGCGACGGGCAGGATGCTCGGTAGCAGGTCCAGCAGCAGGTCGACATTGTGCGCCTCGAAGACCCCTGTCACCGTGAGTGCAGCCAAGCTTGGGTCGTTCAGTTCAATGGCCGCCTTGCGATAGTGGCGCAGCAACGACACCGCCTCATCCAGCGGCGTCTGCTCGAACACGATGCGATCATCTTTCCAGGCCATCGCCTTGGCGGCGTCGACCTTCGCTACTGGCATCAGTTGCCCACCAATCGAGTCGACCTGTTGCCCTGGCCTGAGGGAGACAGCCGCTTGTGCTGCAGTTGCCACGGCGACGTCCACGCGCCCACGGGCCAGGGTCACACGAACGGCGTCGTTATCCAGCCGGCGAACATTGAACAGCGTACCGAGCACCTCGACTTTCGCCAGGCCTGCGGACACGATGAAGGGGCGGTACACGGCCGAGGACACATCGAAGAGGGCTTGCCCAGAGCGCAGGCCGACCTCACGACTGAGTAGACGCCAACTGATCTCGACATGCGTGCCACTGTCGAGCAGCAGTTTACTTCCATCGCTCAGCTGTACAGCGCGCCGCTCACCAATGGCGGTAGCGAAATGCTCGCTCTTGTAGGTGGGGTTCAGCCAGGCCAGGGCTGCCAAGGTGATCGCAACCGTTAGCGTGATACCCGCTGACTTTAGCGCTTTCGAGCGCGCAGGCCTGGACGGCGGTATGGGAAACAGGTGCTTGAGCTCTTCACGATGTCGCCCCAGAGCCTCGTCCAATGGCGCCTGTTCGGGCTTCTTCGTCATGCATGCACCTCATCACGTCCAAGCCGTTGCCTGCAGGCTGCCAACCCAAGGCGCAGGTGCTTTTCCACTGTCTTGATGGAAATACCCAGGCGATCGGCTACTTCTGCCTGGGGCATTTCGTGAATTTTATGCATGACAAAAACGGCCTGGCAGCGCGGTGGGAGGTCTGCGATAGCACGGACGAGCAATTGAAACTCGCGCTCGGTGTCATACCGGCTCATCGGGGTGGCTGCCGGGCAGGCCACTTCAGGAAGCTCGGAGACCGCCTCCACCCAGGCGCTTCGGCGACGGTCGCTACGATAGCGACTCACGGCAGTGTCGTTGGAGATTTTTCGTAGCAACGCCAGCGGGGTCCGAACGTTTTCTTGCTCACCGCGCTCAAGCAACTGCACACACACGTCATGCACTACATCGCGCGCCATGCTTCTGTCGCCGAAGCGTCGGCGAATGTGGTCCACCAGCTCGTCATAGTGACGTACCAATGTAGACAGCAGCGTCGGTTTGGCGGGATCGAACGACACGATGCATCCTGGAAAAGAGGTAGGCCCCGAAAACAAGACACAAGTGTAAATGAGAAATAATTGCGAATAAACAAGCTACAGCGTCGAGCCATGCAAATTCGCAGCAAGGCGAGGAATGGTCAGTCCGTTGGCAATTGCGCTGGCCTCAAGCTTTGCACGCTCCGCGTCCAGCAACACATAGGCGGCTTGCAGCGTGGTGATCTTCGCTTGAACTTCGGCCATCTTGCTGGCGACGAGGGCCGCGCCTTGGGCACAATCGATCGTATTACCCCGCTTGGCGGCAAGGATGTCGCCGATCTCGGCGAGTGAAAAGCCGCCGCGCTGGGCACTCTGAATGAAGGCCAGATCAACAACGGTCTGGTCGCTATATCTGCGGTAGTTGTTGGCTTGCCGATGGGCCACGATTAGCCCGAGTTGCTCGTAATAGCGCACTGTATGGCGGCCGATCCCACTGCGGCGCTCCAGTTCTCCAATCTTCAAAATAAAAATCCCTTGACTGTAGAGTACGCTCTACACCTTAGCCTGCGCCGATCATCCAGACAAGGGTTCGGACATGAGCGTGGAATGCTTCGTCACAGGCGGTAGTGGGTTTGTGGGTCAACACTTATTGGCACATCTCACTGCAACAGGGCACACGACCCGGGTGCTTATGCGCAACCCTGAAAACATCGAGCGTCTCAGAGAGCAGGTAGGCCGACTGGGCGGTAACCCTGCGTATATCCATGCCGTCGAAGGAGATATCAGCAGGGAACAGCTCGGACTCAGCGAAACAGACAAGCAATGCGTGTCGTCGGCCGCGGTTATCTTCCACCTCGCGGCGCAGTTCACCTGGGGCCTGACAATGGAGCAGGCCCGCGCCGTCAATGTACAAGGGGCGCTGAGAGTCGCCAGGCTCGCGGCGAGCCAGCGCATCCGCTTGCTGATGGTGGGCGGCTATATGCTGCAAAACCTCAGCCACCTTGCGAGTATCGGGGTTGATAACGAGCGCCCTGAAAACACCCATTGGCCCGCAGTCTACAGCCGTGCAGGCGGCTACGAAGGCAGCAAGCTGGAGTCCCATTTTGCCGTCATCCGTTACATGCAGGAAGCGGGCGCAGATTACTCGATCGTTCATCCTGCCACGGTGTGTGGCCACAGCGAGAGTGGGCACATCCCTGAAGGACAACCTCTGGCCGAACTCATTCGAAATCTGGCCCAGGGCCGGTTCAAGGCTGTCCCCGGTTCGGCCAGGCACTGGTTGCCATTGGTCAGCGTCGATTACCTGGTGAAGATGATGACCTGCGTGGCATTCGACCCCACGATGGCCAACCGGCAGGTCCTGGCGCTCTTCGAGCACACTCCGAACTTGCAGGGTATGCTCGAGCAACTGGCAAAAACGCTGAAGATCAAGGCCCCCCGCCGCCATGTACCGATAGGGTTGCTCAAGTGGCTATTGACGATTCCCGGACTGGCGGCCAGATTCGCGATCAGCCCCGAGTCATTGAACTTCATTCAGACACAGCGCTTCGACATGCGTAACAGCCAGCAACTGGAACGAAAGTATCAGTTGGCACATCCCGACATGGCGCAGACTTTGGAGAAGACCGTGCGCTACGTCCAGGGTTACTGGTCCAATCATCATGCTCACACTTCTGAAAACCCTGTTGGAAGATAACAAGTGGAATCTGCCAGCGCGCGTGATTCTGTCGGACGCTCCAGCAAATTAGGTGCTATATTTTCGGGCATGAACCAGGCAGTTACTTCCTGACCGTCTGGTTAGTTAAAGCGTGTCGACGCTCAGCTTGGTCTTTAGGGAAAAAGGCGCGTGAATTGACGTGAAGCGTGACATCCATCTCGTTGTGCTACTGCTATCGGTCATCGGTTGTTCTCTTGCCTCGTTGACGCTGTGGAAGGTAATGGCCTCTCGCGAGCGCGCGCTGGAAGATATCAACGTCCATGGCCTGAACCTGACCCAGGCACTGTCCACCTATTCAGAAGGTATCGTCCGACAGAGCTCAATGCTGTTGCTGGGCCTGGCCGAACGCCTGGAAACCGAGGGGGCCGGTCCGGCGCAGATCGAACGTCTGGGTCAGCTGGTCGAGCGTCAGCAACCATTGATGCCGCCAATGAGCGGCATCACCATCTACGCCAAGGATGGGCGCTGGCTCATGTCATCCAACCGTCCGATCCCGGTCGGTGCCAACAGCAGCGACCGCGCTTTTTTCATACACCACCGTGACGACCCGTCCCGCGCCCCCTTCATCGGCCTGCCCATCCGTAGCCGCGTCACCCAGGAATGGGTAATTACCATCAGCCGGCGATTCAACGATGACCGCGGCGAATTCGCCGGCGTTGTTGCCGTGACACTTGGCGTGGAGAACTTCCTGCAGCTTTTCGGCAAGCTGGACGTCGGCCATGACGGTGCCATCGGGCTGTCCTACACCGACGGTTCCATGCTGGTGCGCTATCCGTTTCGGGAACAGGACATGGGACGCAACTTTTCCAAGTCGCCAATCTTCACCAAGTACCTCATCGACCAGTCCGCGGGCACCGCATCATTCACCTCCAGCCTGGACGGCGTGGAGCGCCTCTATGCGTTTCGCAAGAGTGACAAGCTGCCCCTGGTGACAACGGTCGCACTGGGCAAGCAGGAAGCCCTCTCAGCCTGGCGGCTCGAGGCGCTGCTGTCGGCGCTGGTGGTCGCTGCGCTACTCGCACTGACCGGAGCCATTGGCTGGCTGCTGATTCGAGCCATGAGCCGGCGAAACGCGGTCGAAAGCGAACTTCGACTGACCCAACAGCAGTTGCTTGACAGCAACCAGCAGCTCGAAAGCCTGGCGATGCATGATGCGCTGACGGGGCTTGCCAACAGGCGCTGCTTTGACGAGGCGCTGACCCAGGAGATCCGCACTGCCCATCGAAATGGGACCACGCTGGCATTGCTGATGATCGACATCGACCATTTCAAACGCTACAACGACACCTATGGGCATCCGGCTGGCGACGCCTGCTTGCAGCAGATAGCTTCCCTGCTCGCTTCCTGCATCCGCCGCCCACGCGACCTGCTGGCACGCTACGGGGGTGAGGAAATGGCTGTGATCCTGCCCGATACCGACAACGACGGAGCGGCCGTCGTTGCCAGGCTGATGCTTGAGCGCCTGGCCTTGCAACCTATCCCGCACCAGGGCAGCCCTTTCGGACATGTGACCGCCAGTATCGGCATCGCCTGCTCCGATGGAACGGCGCTCGACAGCCCCTCATCGCTGCTCGAACGCGCCGACCAGGCGCTGTACATCGCCAAGCAGGCAGGCCGCAATCGCCTGCATGTCGACCTGGTGAAGGTATAGCAGGAGATCACCCAGCCCTTTGGGCTGCGCTGTCGCGCAATGAGTTTTGTGGTGTTCCATAAGAGGTGGGGTCAGCTCTGAGCGCATCGCTCGCACCGACGCATTACCAGACGGCAATGTCGTAGGTCAGGTAGATCCGGTTGCTGTCGCGACCTCGGGAAAAATCAGAACGGTACACGTAGTTGCGCAGTTTCACCCCCAACCCTTTCACCGGCCCCGATTGCACCACGTAGGCAAGCTCCACATCACGCTCCCATTCGCTAAGCCCGGCGTCCGCGGAACGACCGTTGTCGCCGCTCAGATAGCGCGCCATGAAGGTGAGCCCGGGGACGCCGGCCGCTGCAAAGTTGTAGGCATAGCTCGCCATCCAGGTTTTCTCTTCTTCCTCGATGAACTTGCCGATACCAACGTTACTGAACGAGTAGACCGTCGCGCCGCTGATGTAGGGTAGCCCGGCCTCGCCGTCGAGCACTTGGTAACCAGCACCGACCGTGTGCCCGGAGTGGGTGTAGGCCAGTTGCCCGCTGAACATGTCATTGTCGATCTCGCCGGCATGGGCGGCTCCGCTGTCGCGGCTCTTGAAATAGCGCAAGTCGGTGGTGAACACCCCGCCGGCCAACGGCAGGTCGTGTACCAGGCCGACATAGTCCTGGCGGTAGAAATGTTCGAGCTGGCCGTGGAAGTAGCTCAAGCGCAGCTGCTTGCTGACGGCATAGTCGGCACCGGCAAAGCTGAAATCGCCAGACTCGCCGCCGCTGTAACCATCCAGGAACAGGCCAGTGCTGTCGGAGGAGTCCCGCTGCTTGAAGCGGTCGAGGTGGCCGGCAGTCAAGGTCAGGCCATCGACATCGGTACTGGTCAGCTGCGTGCCCTGGTAGGTCTGCGGTACCAACCGCGCATCGTTGTAGACCAGCACTGGCGTCTTGGGCAGCAAGGTGCCATGCTTGACCACGGTCTGCCCCAGTCGCGCCTTGGCCGTCACCCCGGCACTGGCGAACTCGTCCGCGGCACGGCCATCGTCATGCACTGGCAGCAAGCCGGTACCGCTGCGGCCGCGGCCCGAATCGAGCCGTACGCCTACCAGCCCCAGGGCATCGAGCCCCAGCCCCAGCGGGCCTTGAGTGAACCCAGATTGGTAGTCCAGCAGAAAACCCTGTGCCCATTCCACCCGCTCACTCTTGGCAGTTGCTGCCGCGCGGGCGCTCATGCCTTGTTCGTCGCGGAAGTTTTCGTTGAAGTAAACGTTGCGCAGCTGCAGTTTGAGCTTGCCGTCGTCGATGAATCCGGCAGCGCCGGCCACAGGCAGCCAGCCGCACAGCAGGCCACAAGTGGCCCCACGGAAAACAGTTCGGGACATGTTCGATACTCTGTTGTTGTTCTTGGATGAGGTGGGCGCCAGCGGCGCCCGATGCAGATCAGACGAAGAAGGACAAGGCACCTGTGAGCAAGGCCAGTGCGGTAATGACCAGCGATGTCAGCACCGCCCATTTCACGGTGGCCTTCTGGAAGTCGCCGATGTCGCGATCGACCATGCCCACCAGCAGCAAGGTCGAGGCCACCAGCGGGCTCATCAGGTGCACCGGCTGCCCCAGCACCGAGGCGCGGGCGATTTCAACCGGGTCGATGCCATAGGCGGCTGCGGCGTTGGCAAGGATCGGCACCACGCCAAAGTAGTAGGCATCATTGGACAGGACGAAGGTCAGCGGCATGCTGGTCAGCGCCACCACCAGCGGGAACCAGTGGCTCCACGCCTCGGGAATCCAGTCGACCAGGGTCTGCGCCAGCGCATCGACCATCTTGGTGCCCGAGAAAATCCCCGCGAAGATGCCCGCGGCAAACACCAGCAGCACCACGGTCATGGCGTTGCCCGAGTGGGCGAGGATGCGCTCCTTCTGCAGGTCCAGCTGCGGGTAGTTGATCATCAGCGCCGCGACGAAACCGATCATGAACAACAGTGCGGAGTGCATGACGCCCATCACCAGAGCCGTCATGACAGCAATCACCAGCACCAGGTTCACATAGGCCAGGCGTGGGCGCTTATGCGGGTTGTCGCCGAGGATTTCCTTGATGTAGCAATTGCCGCCACCAGACTCCAGGGCGATGTTGCCAATACGTCGGCGCTCGGCGCGGCCCAGCAGGTAGGCGGTGAACACCACCCAGGCCGCACCGCCGATAACGGTCGGCAGCATCGGGATGAAATACTCGGTCGCATCCAGCCCGAGCGCGGCAATGGCCCGGGTGGCCGGCCCACCCCAGGGGCTCATGCCACTCATGATGCTCAGCGACAGCATCGATACCGTGGCGAGGATCATCGGGTTCATGCCAATGCGCTTGTACAGTGGCAGCATGGCCGCGCAGGTAATCATGTAGGTGGTGGTACCGTCACCGTCGAGCGCCACCAGCAGCGACAGCAGCGCGGTACCGATGGCGATCTTGATCGGGTCGCCATTGACGCGCTTGAGGATCTTGCGGATCAACGGGTCGAACAGGCCGGCATCGATCATCAGGCCGAAGAACAGGATGGCAAACAGCAACAGGGCCGCCGAGGGCGCCACCATTTTCAAGCCATCGAGCATCATCTTGCCCAGTTCCGGGGCAAAGCCGCCGATCACGGCAAAGACAATGGGTACCACGGTGAGCGCAACGATCGGCGACAGACGTTTGCTCATGATCAGGTAGGTGAAGGTCACCACCATGATCAGGCCCAGGAGTGCGAGCATGGTTTTTTCTCTTGTTTTTATTCTGTTGCGGCCATCGGCAAGGCAGACGGCCCCCTACCCCACTCGGCATCGCCGGGATGTCGAGTGAAGTCAACAACGGGAGGTAAAAGAGGTTCTCAGCCGTGGTGCCGAGGCTCGGCAGACCAGTCTGGCTGCGCAGCGTCCACCTCTGCCGGTACAGCCGGGGTGCGGTTCAGGCGGCGCTGCAAGGTTTCCCGGTCGCAAGCGCCCTCCGACAGTGAAATGACCACGGTGGCCACGGCGTTGCTGGCCAGGCTGGTCAGGGCGCGCGCTTCGGACATGAAGCGATCGATGCCGATCAGCAAGGCAAGCCCTGCCAACGGGATGTCGTGGATGACGGTGAGGGTCGAGGCCAACGCCACGAAACCGCTGCCGGTCACGCCGGCGGCGCCTTTGGACGACAACAGCATGATCGCCAGCATGGTCACCGTCTGACCGAGGCTCAGGTCGATGTTGCAGGCTTGAGCGATGAACACCGCTGCCAGCGACAGATAGATGGCGGTACCGTCGAGGTTGAACGAATAGCCGGTTGGCAGCACCAGCCCGACCACCCCTTTCTTGCAGCCCAGCTTCTCCAGTTTTTCCAGCATGCGCGGCAGCACGGGCTCGGTGGACGATGTGCCGAGCACCACCAGAAACTCTTCGCGGAAATAGCGCAGCAGCTTCCACAGGCTGAAGCCATGGGCGCGGCAAATGCCACCGAGCACCACCAGCACGAAGAACGCACAGGCGATGTAGAGCGTACCGACCAGCTTGGCCAATGCCCCCAGGGAGGTCACGCCGTACTGCCCTACGGTGAAGGCCAGCGCACCGAAGGCGCCGACCGGGGCAAAACGCATCAGGTAGCCAAAGATGCGGAACACCATGGTCGAGGCAGACTCCAGCACATCGAGTACCGGCTTGCCCTTCTCGCCCATGGACGACAGGGCAAAACCGCTGAGCACCGCGATGAACAGCACCGGCAACACTTCACCCTTGTTGAACGCCCCGATGAACGTGTCGGGAATGATGTGCATGAAGAAGTCGACCACGCTGAGCTTCGCCGCAGACGCGGCGTACTGGCCGAGCCCCTCGGTGCTGAGCGTGGCCGGGTCGATATTCATGCCGACACCAGGGCGGAACAGGTATACCGCTGCCAGGCCGATCATCAGGCTGACGACAGTCAGGATCAGGAACAGCAGCAAAGTCTTGCTCATCAAACGCCCGAGGGAGCGCTTGTCGGTCATCCCGGCAATACCGGTGACAATGGTGCAGAACACCACAGGCGCGATCATCATCTTGATCAGCTTGATGAACGCATCACCCAGCGGCTTGAGCGCAACGGCCTGTTGCGCCCAGAAGTGACCGACCACCACGCCCAGCAGGACGGCGCAGAGGATCTGGAAGTACAGCGATTTGGCGAGTCTCATGAGGCATCACCCATTGTTGAAATTGTGCGGATGCGCTTGTTGCGAATGTACAGGCCTGGACTAGCGCCTGGGTCTACCCCGCCAACCTGCGGAATGTAGGGGCGTAAACGAAGCCTGAGAACAGCCGCCGGGCGGTTCGCACTACCGAGGCCTGAATCGTCTTGCCATCGGCACCACTGCGCGACAGCGCGACATCGATACCGCCGCCTGGGTGTTCCAGGCGTACCTCGGCCAGTTGCTCGACGCCCTCGCCCAGCAGTTCGCCGATTACCGTACCTGGGCTGACGCAGGCAGTCGCCAGCCCTATCGCTCCGGTGATGGCCAGGGCGCGGTGGCAGTTGTGCGGCATGAAGTAGCGAACCTGCAACGTGCCGTCATAGCGGGGCTTGGACACCAGTACCGGCTTCGGGATGACCATACTGCTGACATCGCCCAGGCCCATGGCCTTGCCGGCCTTCAGGCGCAACGCCTCAAGACGCTCGAGCAGACTGCCGTTGGCGTCGAGTTCGGCCGGGGTTTCCGAGCCGGTGACACCCAGCTGGCTGGCTTCTACCACCATCATCGGCATGGCCATGTCGATGCAGGTGACCGGTATGCCGTCGATCACATCCTTGGCTTTGCCGGTCGGGAACAGCTTGCCGGTCTTGCTGCCGACCGCATCGAGGAAGGTCAGGTGCACCGGGGCGGCAGTGCCCGGTACGCCATCGATCGCCGTGCGGCCTTCGTAGCGCACGATGCCGCCGGGGGTTTCCACCAGCGAATTGACGAAAGTACCGGTGTTGAGGTTGCGAATACGCACCAGTGTCTTGCCTTCCTGGCCTTTGACCAGGCCCTGCTCGATGGCGAACGGGCCAACCGCGCAAAGCATGTTGCCGCAGTTGGGCGCGGTATCGACCCGGCGCTGGGCGACCATGACCTGGACGAACAGGTAGTCGACGTCGGCGTCGGCATGCAGCGAGGGACTGACAATCGCTACCTTGCTGGTTTGCGGGCTGCCGCCACCGATGCCGTCGATTTCCAGTTCATGCCCGGAGCCCATCAGGTTGATCAGCAATTCGTCGCGTTCGACCACATTGGCAGGAAGGTCCCATGCATGAAAAAAGGGGCCCTTGGAGGTGCCACCGCGCATGAGTACGCAAGGAATTCGTTGCATGATTTCGCACTCTTGTTGATCAATGGACATCATTGATGTTGTGGACACAAGATTGACAGGGATGGATAAATCAATCCAATGCAAATATCGTAGCTATTGTTCCGATCCAAGCATCAATACCGAACCAGGGCCAAAGAGCGATTCGAGATGGAATACGAGCTGCAAGACATACGATCTTTCGTGAAAATCGCCGAACTCGGCAGCTTCCATGAAGCTGCCGAAGCGTTGCACCTGTCGCAGCCCGCCCTGAGCCGGCGGATCAAAAAACTCGAGGAGGGGTTGGGCACTTCGCTGCTGGAACGCACTACCCGTCGCGTCAGCCTTACCAGCGTCGGGCGTGACTTCCTGCCCAAGGCCAGGCGCCTGCTGGATGACTTCGAGGACTCGATCCTGAGCATTCGCGAGCTCGCCGAACGGCAGACCGGCCAGGTCACCCTCGCCTGTATCCCGACCGCGGCGTTCTATTTCCTGCCGTCGGTGATCCGCGACTACAACGAGCAGTACCCGAAGATCCGCATTCGCCTGCTGGACCTCAGCGCCAACGACGGGCTCGAAGCCGTACTGCGCGGTGAAGCCGATTTCGGCATCAACATGATGAGTGGCCAGCACCCGGACATCGAGTTCGTCTCCCTGGTACAGGAGCATTTCGTCCTGGCCTGTCGCAGGGACCACAAGCTGGCGAACCGTGACGCCGTCACTTGGGCAGAACTGGCCGACTACCGCCTGATCGGCGTAGGCCGGCTGAGCGGCAACCGGATGCTGCTGGACCATGCCCTGTCCGGGCTCAACCTGCGGCCCAAGTGGTTCTATGAGGTTCAGCACCTGTCCACCTCGCTGGGCATGGTCGAGGCCGGGCTGGGCGTGTCGGCCATGCCCAGCCTGGCCATGCCCAACGCCGACCACCCGACGTTGGTCAGCGTGCCGCTGATCGAACCCCAGGTCACCCGCACCCTGGGGTTGGTCTATCGCAGAGGGGCGTCGCTGTCGCCAGCAGCGGAGAAGTTCGTGTCGATTCTGCTGGACAAGTGGCCAAACCGGTAAACGAAACGCCTTGCATTTCGCGCGGTGCAGCACAGAGGACAAACCGGCTGCGTCCATGGTTCACTCCCCTCCCAGACCCAGCTCGTTGGGCCGGCGCTTCTCGATGGCGAACTTCAGCAGTGCCGCGCTGCGGAACAGGCCATGGGCAAACTTTCCATAGGGCAGCGTGATGAACAGCGCCATCACGGTGCCCAAATGGATCGCCAGCAAAATCGCCATCGCTGCGGTATCACGCAGGCCCAGCAAGGCAAGGCCCGTGGCGCTGACCAGCAGCAGAAGGAGGATGAACGCCCGGTCCATGGGCCGCTGGGCAACATCGCCCTGCTCCGGCGCCCTGCGCAGGTTCAGCGCCAGCAGCCCCGCCGGCCCGACAATCAAGCCAATACCGCCCAGGGTTCCGAGCAACACCGGTGCGCTCAGCAGCGGGTACGGCGCCTGCTGGCCCAGCAGGTAGTGATACCCGGTGGCGAGCAGCGTGGCGGCAAAGCACAACATGAAGCCGTAGAAGGTGAAGTGATGGAAACGCCGGCGCCAGAGCGTGTAGCGATCATCGGCATTGTTGCAACCTTGGCCGTGTCCGCCGTCCAGGTATTCAAGGGTCAAGGCCGCGCTCGATGCCTCGAACACTGCCCCTTTGGCCGGCTGTGCCAGCGCCTCGGCAGGCAAGACCGCGCGCCAGAAGCGACGCACCGCCACCGCCAGGGCCACAGCTGCTGCGGCAAAGACACTGCCGAACATCAGCGCCAGCGTGTTGTGCGGGAAAACCGCATAGAAGTCCCCCGCCAAGCGACCGGGCAGCAGCGTGCCGTTGACGAACAAGGCCAGCAGCAAGAACAGCGACAAGGCGACGGCCAATGCCGTGGCGACATAGGTGCCGTTGTGCCGATACAGCCGTCCGAAGAGCGCCGGCCAGGCGTACTCGGCATAGGTCTGCCCGCGCACCTTGGCCATTGCCTGCGGCACGTTGACGGCAAATTCGTGGGGTTGGGCATACTGGCAGGCGTGCAGGCAAGCACCGCAGTTGTGGCACAGGTTGGCCAGGTAATGGATGTCGGCCTTGCCGAACTCCAGCCTGCGGGTCATGGCCGGGAATACTGCGCAGAAACCCTCGCAGTAGCGACAGGCGTTGCAGATCCGCATTTGCCGGTCCACTTCCTGCTCCTCCAGGTTCAATACCGGGATCAGTTCGAGGGCCGACAGGGCGGCATCAGGCTGGCGTGGTTCAGGCAGTTGCGCGGTCATGGCGATTCTCTTTTTCTGGATGTTCGTGACCTGCCGCCGCAGCGGCGCTGGCCCCGGCGATACGGCCGAAGGCGGTGCCGATGGACATGCCGACACCTGCGGTGTAGCCCTTGCCCAGCACATTGCCCGCCATCATCTCCCCGGCAACGAACAGGTTCGGGCTGGGCCGCCTGTTGAAATGGACGGCGGCGGTTTCATCGGTGCGCAGCCCCAGATAGGTGAAAGTCACGCCCGGACGCAGCGGATAACCGTAGTAAGGAGGTGTATCGATTGGGCGTGCCCAGTGGCTTTTCACCGGTTCCAGGCCCACGGTGTGACAGTCGTCCAGCCGGGTGTGGTCAAAAGTGCCCGCCTGGCAGGCCCGGTTGTAGGCATGTACGGTTTCGAGGAAGGCCTGCACAGGCAAACCGAGCAGACCGGCCAACGCCTCCAGGCTATCGGCGGTGGCGCCTGGGAAAACCGGCGGCATGAAGCGACCGAGGGCTTTCCCGTCGATGACCGAGAACCCCACCTGCCCAGGCTGATGCGCCACCAGACGTCCCCAGATGGCATAGCGCTTGGGCCAGAAATCCTCGCCTTCATCGTAGAAGCGCTGACCATCGCGATTGACCACCACGCCCAGCGACACACAATCGATGCGCGTGCAGATGCCGCCATCGTATAGCGGCGCGCGGGCATCGATCGCCACCATGTGTGCCTGGGTCGGGTCGCCAACCGTGTCGGCGCCCTGTTCGATCATGCGGCGCAACAGCACCCCGTCATTGAAACGCGTGCCACGGATCAGGAAATTGTCCGCAGGCCACTCCCCTCGCTCGTTCTGCCCCCAGGCCTCGCGCAACCACTGACGGTTGGACTCGAAACCACCGGCGGCAAGCACGCAGGTACGCGCCTCGATGCGCTCGGCAGGCAGGTGTCGCCCCTGAACCTCACGCGGCGGCACATGAGCCGCAACGAAGCGTCCGTCCTGCAGTTCGATGTCGGCTACAGGCGTGTCGTAGCGTATCTGTACCCCGAGGTTTTCGGCGCTGCGAAAGTAGGCATTGACCAACGCCTTGCCGCCGCCCATGAAGAAGGCATTGGTCCGTGCGGTGTGCAGCGCACCAGATAATGAGGGCTGGAAATGCACACCATGGCGGCGCATCCAGCCACGGCAACTGGAGGACGCGCGAATTACCAGACGCGCGAGCTTTTCGTCAGTCTGGCCACCGGTGACCTTCAGCAGGTCCTGCCAGAACTCTTCTTCCGGGTACGCCTCGACCAGTACATCCTGGGGGGCGTCATGCATGCACCGCAGGTTACGCGTGTGTTGAGAATTGCCACCACGCCAGGCGCGGGGTGCGGCTTCGAGCAGCAGCACGCTGGCTCCGGCCTCTCGCGCCATCAGCGCGGCACAGAGGGCGGCATTGCCCCCTCCGATGACTAGCACATCGATCATTTCGCCTCCAGATCACGAAGAGCCGAATGTTCGAGTGCTCCTCGTGAGCACGGACTTTAATCAGCGCCCGAAGGGTGCGAAACACGATCGTCGAGGGGAGGCATTCAGTTTTTCTAAAGGGGCTGGATGAGTGACCCCAGAGTCCGGGTCAAAGCAGCCGGGCCCCAGGCCATCGGCCCTGTTCCACCAGATCCCGAGCGACCTCCTGCAGTACGATCCGTGTCGCCAACGCGGCCGGCGAGAGCTCGTCATCGGTCAGGCTGACAATCACATTGCGACGCTGCGCCTGCGCTTCATCGATGGCAAACACACGCAAGCCCGCCTGATGCGCCCGGGCCACCGTCGCGCCGGGCTGGATGGTGGCGGCATGACCCGCACAGACACAATCCATCAACAGCGACAGACCGTCGACTTCCATGACGATGCTGGCCTCCAGCCCGGCCCGTTCGAAAATCGCGCGCAATGTCGTGCGCAGACCATGCTGCGTGCTGGGCATCACCAAGGGGAGCGTCGCGATCTGTTGCAACGTCAGCGACTCGCCCCACCCGGCCTTGACCAGCGGGGCGGGAACCAGCACGAACAGGCGCTCCGTCAGCAACGCCCGGACATCCAGCCGCGGCCCCGTCTCTGCCTGGAACAGCACCGCCAGGTCAAGGTGCCTGGCATTGAGCTGGTTCATCAGATAGCCAGACAACATTTCCACCAGGTGCAGACGGATGTCGGGATAGCGTTCGCGCATCCTGTCGATCAATGCCAGGCCAAGAATCGATGCGGTGGTCGGTGCCAGCCCCACGCTGGCATAGCCGCTCATACGGCCACTTTGTGCCGCCAGGACAGCATGCTCCGCCTGACGAAGCGCCAGCCGCGCATGGTATTCGAAGGCCAGGCCCGCCGCCGTCGGCGAGACGCCGGTGCTCGAACGTGTCAAAAGCCGGGTACTCAGCTCGCTCTCCAGCTTCGACAGTTGCTGGCTCAATGCCGAGGCACCGACTCCAAGCTCGACCGCAGCCCTGCCAAGACTGCCGTACTCCAGAACACTCAGGAAATAGCGAAGCTGACGTAACTCCATACAAATCTCTTTCAACGATGGGGGCTGGTCCTCGAGCATGTTAAAGGTATTTGCAGATCGACAGGACGCTACCGTGGAACGGACTGGCCCGCCCTCAGGGAACTGTACATAGCTTATTGAATTAGCAGGGCCCCTGTGGGAGCGGCTTTAGCCGCGAACACCGGCGCAGCCGGTGCCATGCACCGCGTTGGATTCTTCGCGGCTAAAGCCGCTCCCACAGGGTACGCGGACTGCTTGCGAATTGAGTTCTCTACGCGACAGCGCCGCCCAAAGGGCTGGGCGCTCCCCTGCAAGGCCTTCTTTTTTTCTGCAGGAGTCAATCTGGCAGCCTTGCAATACATGCGAAAATACGTATATTCGAAAAACCATATGCGACAAGCATGAAATGCCAACACCGAGAACTGCCATGACTGACTCGCTAACCCCAACCCAGGTCTTCAAATGCCTCGCCGACGAGAACCGTATCCGGATGATGCTACTGATCGCTCGCGAGGAAGAGCTGTGCGTCTGTGAACTGATTTGCGCCCTGGAAGAAAGCCAACCCAAGGTTTCCCGCCACCTGGCACAGCTGCGCACCTGCGGCCTGCTTGAAGACCGCCGGCAGGGCCAATGGGTTTACTACCGCCTGCATCCGGAACTGCCCACCTGGGTACGCGATGTCCTGGTAACAACCCTGGAGGCCAATCGCGAGTGGTTGAACACCAGCGCCAAACGACTGGACACCATGGGTGACCGCCCTCAACGCGTCGCTACCTGCTGCTGACCACTGCCGAGAAAAAACGATGAAAGTCCTGTTCCTCTGCACCGCCAATAGCTGCCGCAGCATCCTGTCCGAAGCCGTTTTCAATCACCTGGCGCCGGCCGGGATGAAGGCCTTCAGCGCCGGCAGCCAGCCCAGGGGCGAAGTGAATCCGCTATCCATCACGGCCCTGCAGCGAGCCGCCATTTCCAGCGAAGGCCTCAGCAGCAAGTCCACCGATGCACATATCAACCTGGCACCCGACTTGGTCATCACCGTTTGTGACAAGGCCGCCGGCGAAGCATGCCCCGTGTTCTTCGGGCCAGCGATGAAAGCCCACTGGGGACTTGCCGATCCGTCGGATCTGCAAGGTAGCGGCAACGAACTGGACGCGGCTTTCGACATCACCCTTGAACACATCAAGCGGCGCATTACGGCATTTCTCGCATTGCCTTTCGAACAACTCGATGCCGCCCAGCTCAAGGCCGAGCTGGCACGCATCGGAACGCTCTGACGTTTAGGGAGATCCACCATGAGCAAAAGCCGACTTTCCTTCCTCGACCGCTACCTGACGATCTGGATCTTTTTGGCCATGGCCCTTGGCATCGCGCTGGGCAGCCTGTTCCAGGGCTTGCCGGTGTGGTTGAACAGCTTGTCGGTGGGCTCGACGAACATCCCCATCGCGATCGGCCTGATCGTGATGATGTACCCGCCATTGGCGAAGGTGAAATACGAGGAGTTGCCCCAGGTCTTCAAGGACAAACGCATCCTCATCCTGTCGCTGATTCAGAACTGGGTGATCGGCCCAGTGCTGATGTTCGGGCTGGCGGTCGTATTCCTCTGCGACAGGCCAGAATACATGACCGGCCTTATCCTCATCGGCCTGGCACGTTGCATTGCCATGGTGCTGGTGTGGAACCAGATCGCCGGCGGCAACAGCCAGTACGTGGCCGGTCTGGTTGCCTTCAACAGCATTTTCCAGATTGTGTTCTTCAGCGTATACGCCTGGATTTTCCTGGGGTTGCTGCCCCCGCTGTTCGGTCTCGAAGGCAGCGTCATTGAGACCAGCTTCATCGAGATTGCCCAATCGGTCCTGATCTACCTGGGCATCCCGTTCCTGGCCGGCTTCCTGACCCGCAAGATCCTGATCAGCAGCAAGGGCGCAACCTGGTACCAGGTACAATTCATTCCCAGGATCAGCCCGCTGACGCTCGTGGCGTTGCTGCTGACCATCGTCGCCATGTTCAGCCTGAAGGGCGACATGGTGCTGCAGTTGCCACTAGATGTGCTGCGCATCGCCATCCCTCTGACTATCTACTTTGTGGTGATGTTCTTCATCAGCTTCTGGATGGGCAAGCTGCTGGAGGCCGACTACCCCCGCACCACCGCGCTGGCGTTCACCGCAGCGAGCAACAACTTCGAACTGGCCATTGCCGTGGCCATCGCCACCTTCGGCCTTGCCTCGCCGGTCGCCTTTGCCACCGTCATCGGGCCTTTGGTGGAAGTGCCGGTGCTGATCTCGCTGGTTGGCGTGGCCTGGTGGCTCAAGCGTCGCTGGTTCGATCAGACATCCGGTGCCTTGTCCCAGGAGTAGAACCATGACCGAACACGCTATCCCCAACATCGACAATGAACTGATCGACCTGCCATCCACCGAAAAACTGGCGATCGCGCAGCAGTCCACCCACAAGCCGCGCATCCTGCTCCTGTACGGATCGACCCGCGAACGCTCCTTCAGCCGTCTGCTGACGGAGGAAGCGGCCCGTCTGCTGGAGCACTTCGGTGCCGAGACGCGAATCTTCAACCCGTCCGGCCTGCCATTGGCGGATGACGGGCCCGACGACCACCCCATGGTCAAGGAGCTGCGCGACCTGGTGCTGTGGTCGGAAGGCATGGTCTGGTGCTCGCCGGAACGCCACGGCGCGATGACTGGTGTATTCAAGTCGCAGATCGACTGGATCCCCCTGAGCCTGGGTGCGCTGCGGCCGACCCAGGGCAAGACCCTGGCAGTGATGCAGGTTTGCGGCGGCTCGCAGTCGTTCAACGTGGTCAACCAGCTGCGCGTGCTGGGCCGCTGGATGCGCATGTTCACCATCCCTAACCAGTCATCAGTGCCCAAGGCCTACCTGGAGTTCGACGAAGCGGGCCGCATGAAACCGTCCCCGTACTACGACCGGGTCGTCGATGTCATGGAAGAGCTGGTGAAGCTCACCCTGCTGTTGCGCGACCGCGCCGACTATCTCGTCGACCGCTACTCCGAGCGCAAGGAGTCGGCCGAAGAACTGTCCAGGCGTGTCAATCAACGATCCATCTGAAGTCACAACTTGAGAACAGGAACATGGCAATGAAAGTAGGTATCAACGGATTTGGCCGTATCGGTCGCCTGGCGCTGCGCGCGTCCTGGGATTGGCCGGAATTCGAATTCGTGCAGATCAATGACCCGGCCGGCGACGCCGAGACCCATGCCCACCTGATCAACTTCGACTCGGTCCACGGGCGCTGGCATCGTGAAGCCAGGGCAGAAGGCGACTCGGTGGTGATCGAGGGCAAACGCATCCAGGTCACCGCGAACAAGGCGATCGCAGACACCGATTGGTCAGGCTGCGACCTGGTCATCGAGGCCAGCGGCAAGATGAAGTCGGTAGCCGTGCTCCAGGCCTATCTGGACCAGGGCGTCAAACGCGTGGTGGTGTGCGCTCCGGTGAAGGAGAAAGGCGCGCTGAACGTGGTGATGGGCGTCAACCAGCACCTGTTCGACCCGGCGCAGCACCGTATCGTCACTGCCGCTTCCTGCACCACCAATTGCCTGGCCCCGGTGGTCAAGGTGATTCACGAGAACCTGGGCATCCGCCACGGCTCGATCACCACCATTCACGACCANTGCCTGGCCCCGGTGGTCAAGGTGATTCACGAGAACCTGGGCATCCGCCACGGCTCGATCACCACCATTCACGACCTGACCAATACCCAGAGCATCCTCGATACGCCGCACAAGGACCTGCGTCGCGCCCGAGCCTCGGGCATGAGCCTGATCCCGACCACCACGGGATCTGCCACCGCAATCGCCGAGATCTTCCCCGAGCTGCGCGGCAAGCTGAATGGTCACGCCGTACGTGTACCACTGGCCAACGCCTCGCTGACCGACTGCGTGTTCGAAGTGGAACGTGAGACAACGGCTGAAGAGGTCAACGCGCTGCTGAAAGCCGCAGCCGAAGGACCGCTGAAGGACATCCTGGGCTACGAAGAACGCCCCTTGGTGTCCATCGACTACCGCACCGATCCGCGGTCCTCGATCATCGATGCGCTGTCCACCCTGGTAGTCAACGGTACCCAAGTGAAGATCTACGCCTGGTACGACAACGAGTGGGGCTACGCCAACCGTGCGGTTGAACTGGCACGCCTGGTCGGCGCAGCGGAGTAAATGGCGATCATGAAGGCGTTGTCAGCCCTGTCTGCGGAAGTGCGTCAGTACCTGCTGGTTACCGGCAATTACTGGGCCTTCACCCTTACCGACGGCGCTTTGCGCATGCTGGTGGTACTGCACTTCCATTCACTGGGCTACACGCCGCTGCAGATCGCGGCGCTGTTCCTGTTTTACGAAGTGTTCGGCGTGATCACCAACCTGGTGGGCGGCTACCTTGGCGCCCGCCTGGGGCTCAACCGCACCATGAACATCGGCCTGGGCATGCAGGTACTGGCCTTGCTGATGCTTACGGTGCCGGCAGCCTGGCTGACTGTGCCCTGGGTGATGGCTGCCCAGGCGNTGCAGGTACTGGCCTTGCTGATGCTTACGGTGCCGGCAGCCTGGCTGACTGTGCCCTGGGTGATGGCTGCCCAGGCGTTGTCCGGCATCGCCAAGGACCTGAACAAGATGAGCGCCAAGAGCTCCATCAAGCTGCTGGTGCCGGACAGCCAGCAAGGCACCCTCTACCAGTGGGTCGCCATCCTGACCGGCTCGAAGAACGCGCTCAAAGGCGTGGGTTTCTTCCTGGGTGGCGCCCTGCTCACCCTGCTCGGCTTCACCCTGGCGGTGCTGGCCATGGCTGCGGTACTGGCATTGATCTGGATCGGCAGTCTGATCCTGCTGAAGAAGGACCTGGGCAAAGCCAAGGCCAAACCGAAGTTCCGCGACATGCTGTCCAAGAGCCGGGCCATCAACATCCTCTCGGCCGCACGGCTGTTTCTCTTTGGCGCCCGTGACGTCTGGTTCGTCGTGGCCTTGCCGGTGTACCTGAGCACGGTTTTCGGCTGGGACTTCTGGCGGGTCGGCGGCTTCCTGGCTGCATGGATAATCGGCTACGGCATCGTTCAGTCGTTTGCCCCCCACATCACTGGCAAGAAGCGCGGCCATGTGCCCGACGGTCGAGCGGCTTTCATCTGGGCGATCGCCCTTGCCGGGCTACCTGCGCTCATCGCCCTGGGCCTGTCGGCAGGCTGGTCGGCTCAGGGGGTGCTGCTAGGCGGGCTGATGCTGTTCGGCGTGCTGTTCGCCGTGAACTCGTCGCTGCACAGCTACCTGATCGTCAGTTATGCCAAGGAAGATGGGGTATCGCTGGATGTGGGCTTCTATTACATGTCCAACGCGCTAGGGCGGTTGGTCGGTACGCTGCTTTCCGGTTGGGTATTCCAGGCTTACGGGCTGGAAGCCTGCCTGTGGATCTCCACAGCCTTCGTTCTGCTGGCTGCCCTGATTTCAATCGCCTTGCCAAGGCATGCCGCTGTGGCTGCTGCGCGCTAGCGAACCCCCAAAAGACTGCGGTGTGCACACTCCGCTCAATCCAGAATAACGTAGATCAAGATACAGTTTATGTTGAGCTCTCTACATGATCACTTGGTCGCTGCTGATTCTCGGACTGCCGACAGCCAACGCCACCGAACGTATACAACGGTCGCCGGGGGCATCTTCGATGGTCTGCTGACGGCTTTCGCGAGTGAGGAAGTTCAAAATGGTTGATAGCACCTCGGCAGTGGGCGAACAGCCACCATCGCAAGCGGCTCAGCGGCCAATCGGTCTGTTTGAAGCATTCCTGTTCTGGCTCAAGCTGGGCTTCATCAGTTTTGGTGGGCCCGCCGGGCAAATCTCGATCATGCACCAGGAGCTGGTCGAGCGCCGGCGGTGGATCAGCGAAAAGCGCTTTTTGCATGCGCTGAACTACTGCATGTTGTTACCCGGTCCTGAGGCTCAGCAGCTCGCCACCTACATCGGCTGGCTCATGCACCGCAGCTGGGGCGGTGTGATTGCCGGCACATTGTTCGTGCTGCCTTCGCTGTTCATCCTGATTGGTTTGTCCTGGGTCTACATCGCCTTCGGTGAGGTGCCGGTGGTCGCCGGGATCTTCTATGGCATCAAGCCGGCGGTCACGGCCATTGTCGTCCACGCAGCCCATCGCATAGGTTCGCGCGCGCTGAAGAACGGCTGGCTGTGGGCCATGGCCGGGGCCTCGTTCGTGGCCATCTTCGCCCTCAACGTGCCATTCCCGCTGATCGTGCTGGTTGCCGCCATCATCGGTTACATGGGCGGCCGCTTCGCCCCAGGCAAGTTCGTGATCGGTGGCGGTCATGGGGCCGCGAAGCACAGTTATGGCCCGGCCCTGATCGATGACGACACCCCCCCTCCAGAACACGCCCGTTTCAATTGGGGGCACCTTCTGCGCCTGTTGCTGGTCGCTGCTGCGCTGTGGGCCCTGCCCATGGGGCTGCTTACGCTGTCGTCTGGCTGGCACGGAACCCTGACACAAATGGGCTGGTTCTTCACCAAGGCTGCCTTGATGACATTTGGCGGTGCCTATGCCGTGCTGCCCTATGTCTACCAAGGCGCTGTCGGGCACTACGGGTGGCTGACTCCAACCCAGATGATCGATGGGCTGGCCTTGGGGGAAACCACGCCAGGGCCGCTGATCATGGTGGTCGCCTTTGTCGGCTTCGTCGGTGGCTACGTGCATCCAATGTTCGGTGCCGAACACCCGTTCCTTGCCGGCGCAGTCGCGGCAAGCCTCGTCACCTGGTTCACCTTCCTGCCTTCGTTCATCTTCATCCTGGCCGGTGGCCCGGTGGTGGAGTCGACTCACAACGAGATTAAATTCACCGCCCCGCTAACAGGGATCACCGCCGCAGTGGTGGGGGTGATCCTGAACCTCGCCATGTTCTTCGGCTACCACGTGCTTTGGCCAAAGGGCTTCAGTGGGGCGTTTGACTGGCCTTCAGCGGTAATCGCGGTTGCTGCGGCGATTGCCTTGTTCCGCTACAAGCGAGGTGTGATCCAGGTGCTGTTTGCCTGCGCCTTGGCCGGCCTGGCTGTCCATTTGATGCGGTAGCCGCAGGGCGCTGGCCGCAATTGCTGCGGCCAGCCCTGCCGATGGACCTGTGACGCGGTGTCAGTCGTCGTGGCGGTGTTTGCGCCAGCCATAGTGATGGCCACGGTCGTGACGGTGACGGCGCCAACCCCGATCGTCGTCATCGTCGTCATGACCACGGTAGCGATGCCCACTCTCATCATCGTAATCCCGGCCCATGTGGTTGCCCAAGGCTCCGCCCACACCGCCACCGGCTGCTGCGCCGATCATGCTGCCAGTGGTGCCGCCCATCTTGCGGCCTACCACGTTACCGCCAGCTGCACCCAGTGCGCCGCCAATGGCCGCCTCGCCACGGCTGTGTTTGTTGGCGCCCACCGCACTACCAGCTGCGCCACCCAGGCCTGCGCCGATTGCCGAACCGGTGCTGCCGCCAATCGACTGGCCGACTACCGAGCCCAATACTCCACCCAATGCGCCACCTATACCTGCTTCGGTATTGCCGCCTGCCGACGCAACGCCGCTCAACAGACCAAGTGACAACAAGAGAATCGAGGAGTACTTCATTTGTGAAAGCCTCAAAGGGATACCGCGGCGATCCTGAGGCTCTGAACCGGGGCTTACAATGGAAATCCGACGAATGACACGACTTGAAAAAATTCTCCAAGTTGCTGTTTTTCCAACGAAACTTCGGCAAGTTTCGATGGTCACAGGCTAATTGCAACAGGCCATGCATGAGCGCTAGCGGCGCAGGCGTTGAATGGTCAGCACGCTCCACACGGCGAGGAGCCCAACCCTACTCCCCTTCCCTCCCAAAGCCTAAGCATTTGGGCTGGAACGCTTGCATGAACCAAACCGCCGGATCAACAAAGTGACAACTGTGCCGAGCAAAGCCAAGGCCATATCCTTTTGCGCATCCCAAGGGTCTTGCTGGGTCGCGAGAAAGGTTTGCGCCCGGTCATCGCCCAGGTATTGGCCGCCTATCCACTCCAGTAGTTCATACAACGCCGATGTCGCAAGCACGAAAGAAACTATGCACTCTTGGTCATTGCTTTACGCTCGGCTTGAGCACGGTTGAGCCTGGCAGGGCTGCCAAAGTTTCCTTCGTTAGCCGGTTTCAGGTGTATGGCACCGGCTTCGCCGGTGTTCGCGGGCACGCCCGCTCTCATAGAACTGCACATAACTCGTTGAATTAGCAGGGCCCCTGTGGGAGCGGCTTTAGCCGCGAACACCGGCGCAGCCGGTGCCATGCACCGCGTTGGATTCTTCGCGGCTAAAGCCGCTCCCACAGGATGCACGGACCGCTTGCGAATTCAGTTCTCTATGCGACAGCGCAGACCAAAGGGCTGGGCCATCTCCCACAGGGATCGCATCAACTTTTAAACATTGAGCAAGACAGACTACCTCAAGGCCCACAAGCTAGTGTTGACCACCGCAGTGATGTTACCTCCCAGCGGTGGTCCGGTGCGTTGATCATCCGTTTTGAACCTTGCCGCTCGCGTCCTACTCCATCGAAGGCAATCGTGATTTTTCCAACCCCGAGGAGATGTTTCATGAACGCTATCGAACTGCTGATCCAGGATCATGAGCTGGTGAAAAAGCTGCTGGAGGAACTGTCCTCCACCACTGAGCGCGCGGTGAAGAAACGCGCCGAACTGCTCGAACGCATCAAACAGGAGGTCACCATCCACACCGCGCTGGAAGAAGAAATCCTCTACCCGGCCATCAAGCAGGCCGGCGGCAAGGAAGAAGCGAAGATGTATTACGAAGCCAAGGAGGAGCATCGCACCGTCGACTCGCTGGTGCTGCCGGACCTGCTGCGAACCGAAACCGGCACCGTCGAGTTCGCCGGGCGGGTCAAGGTCATGAAGGAACTGTTGGAACACCATATCGAGGAAGAAGAAAGCGAGCTGTTCCCGACCGCCCGCAAACTGCTGGGCAAGCAGGAACTGGAAGAACTCGGCCAGGCCATGGAAACGCAGAAGAAACTGCTCAAGGGCGAACAGCGTGCCGCGTGATGGCGTACTGGATCGACTTTCTTGAATGGCCCGCCATGGCCCTGACTGTGCTTGCCGCCTGGTGCATCGGTTCACGACGCCCAGGCCGGCGCAAGCTGGGTTTCTGCTGCTTCATTGCCAGCAATGTGCTGTGGGCCATCTGGGGTGGCAGGCGCAAGCCTGGGCGCTGATTCTCCTGCAGGGTTGCCTGTGCGCCATGAACCTGCGGGGGTGGAAGAAAAACACCGCTGTGGAGTCGGGCTGAACATCCGCTCACAGGCGCGAGGTCGTTCAGCGTCGCACAGGTGAAACCGGATTGAACAGCCACCCCGCTGTCACGGCTTGCCCCAGGTAATTCAACGGCGAGGAACCAAGCCATGATCGCCTCCAACCACCCCGACCCTTACGTGGACGAAGTACCGCACAACCCAGGCTGACATTCCTCGTGGCGCGGGCGACCATCAGTTTCACGCTGCATCGGATCAGCCGCTGGTCCGAGCCTGACGGCGCGCTGAGCCGGGTGCTGGCCAAGCTGCTCGCCGGAACCAGCAATTTTCTGCGGTTGCTTGCCTCGCTGCTGGTGGGCCTGAGCATGCTCGACCTGACCGAGCGCTGGCTGACACGGGTCGGTAGCCTGTGGTTGGTGGTGGCCGCATTGCAGGTGACCAACCTGCACACGCAAGGCATGCTCTGCCCGCGGCGTCAGCAGGGCTGCTCACATTACGCACCCAGGCTTTCATGCGTCGGGGTGCAAAGAGTCGCGCCCCCCTTCCTTTCGTGCATTTCGTCCAGTGAATGCGATCGCGCCTGCCCCGTCAAAGGGTTCGTTTGCCTGAAATGAACTCGCCGCGAACCAGGTTTCCCGGTTCGCGGCGTAATGGAAGCGTTACTCAGGCAATCAGGTAGGAATGCCAGCCAGTCGCCAGATTGGCGCTTGAACCGGTTCGGCTTCGCTGCGTTTGCGCGCCCACTGGGTCAGGGCGGCCATCAGCGCAAAGCCCGCCAGGATCATGAGCGGATAAGCCAGCAGCAACTCGGTCAGCGAGTATTTCCAGGCCAGTGGCCGGCCGACGCCCAGCATCGCCGCATACAGCCAGGACACCCCCGACAGTGCGCCGGAGAACAGCGCGAACATGCGCACGCCAAAATTCAGGTCGAGCAAGTTGCCCGCTTTGAGCAGGGCAGGCAATACATAACGGTGCAACAACATGCCGTTGAAAGTCAGCAACAGGACAATAATGATCTTCGCCTGCAGTTTTGGATTGGCGAAATAGTTCATGCCTTTGTCAAGGTAATCGATACCAATTACCGCAGCACCGGTCAGCCACAAGAATATAAGGGCATTGCCCACGGACTTCTGCAAGCTCGCCATATGCTTGCTGTCATGCCCGGCCTCTTTATGGCCTTTCAATAAATTCCTGACCATCTCGGCGTCACTGGCGAATACCAGGCCGATGGCAATGCAACAGGCCAGTAAATGAACGTAAATCACTGACAACCGCACCAGCTCCATGGATTCTTTCTGCCCGAACAGGCTAATAATTGTATTAATCTCCACGACGTTTTCTCCACGTAATGCGTTAGCGCTAGATGCCCTTGCAATAGGCGTGCGAACGACTCAGTCGCAGCGGCAAGGCCAAATTCAAATCGTTAGTTGAAACAGCATATCGTTATTCAATACACACGGTGGCTCACCCGAAGAGCCTCGGTTGGGCATGGTATTGCTCCACTCTTCCGAAAAAGAAAGCCCCATGAGCATCCCTGCGATGCCGATGAGGTTGAACGTCCATAAGTTCTGGGGGAAAGGCGCGCGGTGCAATCACATTGAAAGCACCTGCTGGCAAATAGGAGTCAGCGTCGCCCAAATCGTTCATTTCTCGAACAAAACGACCGACAGGCGGTACACTCAGTCAAGTTAGTTAGTTTGCTAAGTTGTTGCAAGTTGACCGAATGGAAAGTTTTCACGACAACTGGATCCAAACTTCGCAAGCGACTTTGAATGCTCTATTCCGCTATTTCGCAGTTCTCGTTTTGCAGGGGGCCGTGCCTGAAGTGCCATCAGTCAGGCCAGGAGCAGCCCCATTCTGCTCGCCAGCGGCGGCCAGCACCCCGTCTGTCGCCTTCAGTCTGTCCGCCTCGTCAACTTGCCCTGGGTGATGCCCTGCGCATGACATGCTAAATACTATGTGCATGCACCTTATCAAGGAGCCTGCGATGATCGCAGTACGCGAAGCCTGGAAAGCCGGCTTGTTCAGACGTGAACACTGGATGCGCAACCTGGTATCCGGCCTCATCGTTGGCGTTGTTGCGCTGCCCCTCGCCATGGCCTTCGCCATCGCGTCCGGGGTCAAGCCGGAGCAAGGCATCTACACGGCAATCATAGGTGGGCTGCTGGTTTCCCTGCTGGGTGGCAGCCGATTGCAAATCGCCGGACCGACCGGGGCATTCATCGTGATCCTTGCAGGGGTGACGGCGAAGTACGGCGTGGAAGGCCTGCAACTGGCCACGATGATGGCTGGCGCCATACTGTTGGTGCTTGGCATTACCCGCCTGGGTGCAGTCATCAAGTTCATTCCCGACCCGGTGATCGTCGGTTTCACCGCCGGCATCGGCATCATCATCTGGGTGGGGCAATGGCGTGATTTCTTCGGTCTGCCCGAAATTGCAGGCGGGCACTTCCACGAAAAGCTATGGCACCTGTTGCAAGCCCTGCCCAACCTCCACATTGCCACGACACTGCTCGCAACCTGCAGCCTTGCCCTGCTGATCATGACGCCAAGAGTGCCCGTGCTGAAACGCCTGCCGGGGCCACTGGTAGCCATGGTGTTCGCGACCATCGTTCAATCCCTGTTCCATTTTGACGGTGTGGCAACCATCGGCACCGCCTTCGGGGCGATTCCACAGGGTTTGCCGTCACTCACCTGGCCCGAGGTCCCCCTCGCACGGGTGATCGAACTGATCGGACCGGCCTTCGCCATCGCCATGCTGGGGGCCATTGAATCGTTGCTTTCTGCTGTCGTCGCCGACGGCATGGCAGGGACCCGGCACGACTCGAACCAGGAACTGATCGGCCAAGGGGTTGCCAACATGGTTGTGCCGTTATTCGGCGGCTTTGCCGCCACCGGAGCCATTGCCCGGACAGCGACCAACATCCGCAATGGTGCTACCGGGCCACTGGCCGGCATCATCCATGCAGTGACACTGGTACTGATCATTCTGTTCCTGGCGCCACTCGCGTCGAACATCCCACTCTGCGCCCTGGCGGCGATTCTATTCGTCGTCGCCTACAACATGAGCGAGTTGAAGCATTTCAAGCGCATGCTGCAACGCGCACCGAAAGCCGACATCGCCATCCTGCTGGTCACTTTCACCTTGACGGTGTTCAGCGATCTGGTGATCGCCGTGAATATCGGCGTCATCCTCGCCATGCTTCAGTTCATGCGCCGCATGGCATCATCCGTCGAAGTCCAACAGGTGGTCGAAGAGGAACTGGCCAATGAACTGCACAGCAACGGCCAGAAATCGCTCCCCCCGGGTGTGATGGTGTACACCATCGAAGGCCCGCTGTTCTTTGGCGCCGCTGAAACCTTCGAGCGTGCGCTGTCACAAACGCATACCGACCCTGAACTGCTGGTGATTTGCCTGAAACGGGTGCCCTTCATGGATATCACGGGGCTGCAAACCCTGGAGGAAGTGATCCAGCAACTGCATAAACGCCGGATCGTGGTGAAATTGTGCGAAGCCAACCGCAAGGTGCTTGGCAAGCTGGAAAGGACCGGTATCTTGCGGCTACTTGGCCCTGAGCACTATCACCACACGCTCGGTAGCGCCCTGCTGGAGGCGCAGGCATCAGCGGCAGAGAACTGAATTCGCAAGCGGTACGCGTGCCCTGTGGGAGCGGCTTTAGCCGCGGACAATCCAAGGCGGTGCATGGCACCGGCTGCGCCGGTGTTCGCGGCTAAAGCCGTTCCCACAGAGTCCCTGCTAATTCAATGAGTCATGTGCAGTTCCAGGGGAGCCTGGCTTGCCGGCGATGGGCCGCAAGGCGGCCGCCAAATCGCTTGACTGACGGGCATCAGGCCTGGCCCAGCAACTGGCTCAACACCGCACGCAATTTCCCCGGTTTGACGGGCTTGTTCAGCAACGGCGCGCCGAGCTTGTTCAAGGCGCGTCGGCACTGATCGCTGCGGTCGGCGGTGATGATCACCGCTGGAATGACGACGCCGAAATGTTCGCGCAAGTGCCTGACCACCTCGCAGCCGACCACGCCGTGGTCCAGGTGAAAATCCGCCAGGATCAATTCCGGCGCCTGCCCCCGCAAGGCCAGCAAGGCCCCGGCCTGGTCGGTCGCGGTAACCACTTCGCAGCCCCACTGCCCGAGCAGTGCGCCCATGCTCTGGAGGATGCTCACTTCGTTGTCCAGTACCAGCAGGCGCCGGCCTGGCAACGGGTTGCCGGCGCCCGGCTGCGGCACGGCCTGGTGGCTAGGCAGCGGGATGGCTTCGCCGATCGGCACGTCGATGCTGAACATCGAGCCACGCCCCGGCCACGAGCGCACCTCGACCCGGTAGCCGAGAATCTTGGCGATCCGTTCGACGATGGCCAGCCCCAGGCCCACGCCCTTGCGATCGGCGGCGCGGCCAACGTCCAGTTGATTGAACTCGAGGAAAATGGCCTGCAGCCGATCCGCCGCGATGCCCCGCCCGGTATCCCACACCTCCAGGCGCAGATGGCTGCCGCGGCGTCTGGCCCCCAGCAGAATCCTGCCCTCGTCGGTATAACGGCAGGCGTTGCTGAGAAAATTGCGCAGGATACGTGTCATCAGCCGCAGGTCGGTGCTGATGGCATAGTCGGCAATCCGCGCACGCAGCTTCAGGCCGGCCGCGTCGGCCACCGAGCGGAATTCCGAGACCAGTGGCGCGAACAGTTCGTCGAGGCGGTACAGCGCCACGTCCGGCTTGACCGCCGCTTGGTCGAGGCGGGAAATGTCCAGCAGGTCGGTCAGCAGGTCCTCGGCGCCCTCCAAGGCCTGATGGGTACGCTCCACCAGCACTTTTTCCGCTTCTGGCAGTGGCCTTTCGCGCAAGGTCGAGATCAGCAGCCGCGCGGCATTCAGCGGTTGCAGCAGGTCATGGCTGGCGGCAGCGAGGTACTTGTCCTTGCTGCGGTTGGCGGTTTGCGCAGCGTCGCGGGCATCGCGCAGGGCGCGGGCGATCTGTTTGCGCTCGGCGATCTGCTGCTGCAGGTTACGGTTGGCCTCCAGCAGTTCATCGGTGCGGGCGGCCACCCGTTGCTCGAGTTCGTCATTCAGTTGCTGCAGGCGCTGCTGGGCCTGCTTGCGTTCGGTGATGTCGGCGACAAACCCTTCCACCAGCCCTTCCTGGCCGGGCTTGAGCAACAGGTTCATCAGCACATCGAGGTGGCTGCCGTCCTTGCGCCGCAAGCGGGTTTCGTAGCCGTGCAGGCTGTGTTCACGGGCGAGAGTCGCGGTGATGGCGTGCAGCTCTTCGGCCCCGCCGACAAACAGGTTGGCGGCAAGGTCCGTCAGCGGAAACAGCAACGCCTGCGGATTGTCGTAACCGAGCATACGTGCCAACGCCGGGTTGGCGGCCCGCATGCCGTCTTGCAGGCTGGCCTGGAAGATCCCGTGCACGGCGTTTTCGAACAGCCATTTGTAGCGGTTGCGTTCGGCCTCCAGCTCGTCCAGGCGCGCCGCCAGCTCCGGGTAATGGCTCTTGCGCGCCGAGTGGTCGCCCAGCCCCAGCAGCCCGGCCAGCGCCCGCTGCTGCTCGTCAGAGGGCCTCGCCATAGACGACCTCGACATCACGCTGGCTCGACGCACGCGGGTTGGTGAGAATGCACGGGTCATCCATTGCATGTTCTGACAGGAACGGGATATCGGCCGTGCGCACCCCGTGCAGGCCCAGGGTTTCATGGAAACCGATGGCATGCTTCAGCGCGATCAGGTGCTCCACCAGGCGCGCGCAGATCTGCCGGTGGTTGAGGCCGCGGCAGTCGATGCCCAGTACTTCGGCAATCACCTTGAAACGCTCCGGCGCCGAGCTGTAGTTGAACGCCACCACGTGCTCCACCAGCACCGCATTGCACAAGCCATGCGGCAGGTCGAGGAACCCGCCCAGGCTGTGCGACATGGCGTGGACCGCCCCCAGAATCGCATTGGAAAATGCCAGCCCCGCCTGCATGCTGCCCAGCATGATTTTCTCGCGCAAGGCGATATCGGTGGGGTTGGCGATCATTTCCACCAGGTTGCCGTTGATCAGGCGCATGGCTTCCAGCGCATGGGGGTCGGTCAGTGGGCCGTGGCCGGTGGAGACGAAGGCTTCGATAGCATGCACCAGCGCATCGATGCCGGTGCAGGCCGACAGGAACGGGTCCATGCTCAGGGTGGTTTGCGGGTCGATCAGCGATACGTCCGGCACCACCGCCTTGCTGACGATGGAGAACTTCATGCGCTCCTGCTGGTTGGATATGATCACGAACTGCGACACGTCCGCCGAGGTGCCGGCCGTGGTCGGGATCAGGATCAGCGGCGGGCTGGGCACGCGGATCATGTCCACGCCTTCGAATTCGAGGATGCTGCGCCCGTGGGCGACCACGATGCCGATGGCCTTGCCGCAATCCATCGGGCTGCCGCCGCCGACCGCGACAATCACATCACAATGGTTTTGCCGGTAGATCTCGGCGCCGAGCATCACCTCTTCGACCCGTGGGTTGGGCGATACGGCGCTGTACAGGCAGTAGTCGATACCCTGGGCCTGCAGGCTGGCCTCCACGTCTGCCACCCAACCGGCGGCAATCACACCGGGGTCGCTGACCACCAGCACCTTGCGCGCACCGAAAGTCTTGGCGTAATTGGCGACGTTATGCCGGCAGCCGGCACCGAAGATGATCTCAGGCGAAACGAACTTGCGAAGCGGGCTGAAACTCTGGCTCATCGGGAAGCCTGTTCTTATTGTTCTGGAAGAAGGTAACCGCCAGCGTAAAGCATCCCGCAGCGAAAGCAACCAGACCAAAGCGTGGCCACCGCTCACTCGATCCAGTATTTGGCACGGGCCACCTCCAGAAACGCCAGGATGTCCTCGTCGAGCCCCGGTACCCCGGGGAAGCGCTGTGCCAGGCGGTCGATGACCGCCGCCACGCTGCGCTGGCCGTCCAGCAACTCCAGCACCCAGCCGGCACTGGCGTTGAGCTCGATGATGCCCTCGGGGTACAGCAGCACATGGCGCGCCTGGTGCGGCTCCCAGCGCAGGCAGAAGCCTTTGCGCAAGGCCAGGGCTTGCTCGCGATCGATCAGGTTCACAGGGGGGGGCGCAATGAAGACCCGGCCACCGCGACGATGGCCGGACAGGCATCAACGATTGGCGAAGTACATCGTCACTTCGAAGCCGATGCGCAGGTCGGTAAAGGCGGGTTTAGTCCACATGGGGCGTTCCTCTTGTTGTGCCGGGCGATTCCGGTAGAGGCATTAATGCACGAGGGGGCGACGAGACCGAATGCTACTTTGGGACTGATTTGTGGGGTGCGTTGGTAGGGGGCATCGAATCACTGTGGATTTGTCTGTTGCAGTGCCGGCCTCTTCGCGGGTAAACCCGCTCCCACAGGTACTGCGCAGATCTTGAACCCTGCGCAGTACCTGTGGGAGCGGGTTTACCCGCGAAGAAGGCGACGCGGTTTAGAAGAAGCCCAGCGGATTGATGTCGTAGCTCACCAGCAGGTTCTTGGTCTGCTGGTAGTGATCGAGCATCATCTTGTGCGTCTCACGGCCCACCCCGGACTTCTTGTAGCCACCGAACGCCGCATGCGCCGGGTACAGGTGGTAGCAGTTGGTCCACACACGCCCGGCCTTGATCCCACGGCCCATGCGATACGCACGGTTGATGTCACGCGTCCACAGCCCCGCGCCCAGACCGAACTCGCTGTCGTTGGCGATCGCCAGCGCTTCGGCTTCGTCCTTGAAGGTGGTCACGCCCACCACCGGGCCGAAGATCTCCTCCTGGAACACGCGCATCTTGTTGTTGCCCTTGAGCAGGGTCGGCTGGATGTAGTAACCGCTGGCCAGGTCGCCGTCGAGCCGCTCCGCACCACCCCCGGTGAGCAGCTGCGCGCCCTCCTCCCGGGCAATCTGCAGGTAGGAAAGGATCTTGTCGTATTGCTGCTCAGACGCCTGGGCACCGACCATGGTCGTGGTGTCCAGCGGGTTGCCACGGGTGATCCCGGCGATCTTCTTCATCACCTCGGCCATGAACGGCTCGTAGATCGACTCCTGGATCAGCGCCCGCGACGGGCAGGTGCACACTTCGCCCTGGTTGAAGAACGCCAGCACCAGGCCTTCGGCGGCCTTTTCGATGAACGCGGGCTCGGCCTGCATGATGTCTTCGAAGAAGATGTTCGGCGACTTGCCGCCCAGTTCGACGGTGGACGGGATGATGTTCTCGGCCGCGCACTTCATGATGTGCGAGCCGACCGGGGTGGAGCCGGTGAAGGCGATCTTGGCGATGCGCTTGCTGGTGGCCAGGGCCTCGCCGGCTTCGCGGCCAAAGCCCTGGACGATGTTCAGCACGCCTGCCGGCAGCAGGTCGGCGATCAGCTCGGCAAAAATGGTGATCGCCAGTGGCGTCTGCTCGGCCGGTTTGAGCACCACGCAGTTGCCGGCGGCCAGGGCCGGGGCGAGTTTCCAGGCGGCCATCAGCAGCGGGAAGTTCCACGGGATGATCTGCCCGACCACGCCCAGCGGCTCGTGGATGTGGTAGGCCACGGTGCCTTCGTTGATTTCGGCGGCGCCGCCTTCCTGGGCGCGGATGCAGCCGGCGAAGTAGCGGAAGTGATCGGCCGCCAGCGGCACGTCGGCATTGAGGGTTTCGCGCACGGCCTTGCCGTTGTCCCAGGTTTCGGTAACGGCCAGTACTTCAAGATTCTGTTCGATACGGTCGGCGATCTTCAGCAGCACCAGGGCGCGGTCCTGCACCGAGGTCTTGCCCCAGGCCTCGGCAGCGGCATGGGCGGCGTCCAGGGCCAGCTCGATGTCCTCGGCGCCAGAGCGCGGGAACTCGGCAATCGGCTGGCCGTTGACCGGCGAGCTATTGGTGAAGTACTGGCCGCCCAGCGGCGGCACGAATTCACCGTTGATGAAATTGCCGTAGCGTGGTTTGAAGGACACGATGGCGCCTGGGGTTCCGGGTTGTGCGTAGATCATGCTGAGCCTCTGTGGTCGATGCCTGTCCAGCGACAGGCGATGAACCGATGGTAAAAAGCCCCGCCTGCCGGGCGAATGCATCGTTGGCAGCGGGGCTCTCGTCATTTGGTAGTAGGGCCGCTTGCCGCCGGGTCTGTGGCAGCAAGCGGCAGGTCATGGCCTCAGCGCTTGGCGCTGGCCATTTGCAGTTGCTTGGGCAGCTTGAAGGTCCAGAGCATGCCGCCCTGGTTGAAGTCCTTGACCCGCTTGGCCACTTCGCCGCCCCACAGCGGCACCGCGCCACCCCAGCCGGAGACCACCGAAACGTACTGCTCGCCGTCCATTTCCCAGGTCACTGGCGAGCCGAGCACACCAGAACCGGTCTGGAATTCCCAGACCTTGTCGCCGGTCTTGGCGTTGAACGCCTGCAGGAAGCCTTCCGGCGTGCCGGTGAACACCAGGTTGCCCTTGGTAGTCAGCACCCCGCCCCACAGCGGCGCGTAGTTCTTGTGGCGCCACACTTCCTTGCCGCTGACCGGGTCGATGGCGCGCAGCACGCCGATGTAGTCTTCGTTGAGCGGCTTGATGGTGAAGCCGGCACCGAGGAACGCCGCGCCCTTCTTGTAGGCGATGCCTTCGTTCCAGATGTCCATGCCCCACTCGTTGGAAGGCACGTAGAACAGCCCGGTGTCCTTGTTGTAGGCCATCGGCATCCAGTTCTTGGCACCGAGGAATGCCGGGGCGACGAACACCGAACTGCCCTTCGCTTCGCTACCCGGCGCCCCCGGCCGGCTGGCCTCGTTGTAGATCGGCCGGCCATCCTTGTCCAGACCGGTGGCCCAGGTGATCTTGTCGACGAAGGGGAAGCCGCGGATGAACTTGCCGTTGGTGCGGTCCAGCACATAGAAGAAGCCGTTGCGGTCGGCGGTGGCGGCGGCCTTGACCTCTTTGCCGCCGTCTTTGTAGTTGAACGAGATCAGCTCGTTGACGCCGTCGAAGTCCCAGCCGTCATGCGGTGTGCTCTGGAAGTGCCACTTGATGGTGCCATCGTCCGGGTTCAGGGCCAGGCGCGAGGAGGAATACAGGTTGTCGCCCGGGCGCAGGTGCGAGTTCCACGGCGCCGGGTTGCCGGTACCGAACAGAATCAGGTTGGTTTCCGGGTCGTAGTAGCCGCCCAGCCAAGGCGCCGCACCGCCGGTCTTCCACAGGTCGCCGGGCCAGGTCTTGCCCGCCTCGCCGCCGGATATGCCATTCTCGATCGCCTTGCCATCCTTGTACACGTAGCCCATGTGCCCTTCCACGGTCGGGCGCATCCACAGCAGTTCACCGTTTTCCGGGTTGTAGGCCTGGATCTTGCCCACCACGCCAAACTCGCCGCCGGCGACACCGGTGATCAGTTTGCCGTTGACGATCATCGGCGCGGCACTGATGGAGTAGCCTTCCTTGTGGTCGGCGACCTTCTTGCTCCATACCACCTTGCCGGTGTCCTTGTTCAGCGCCACCAGCTTGGCGTCGAGGGTGCCGAAGAACACCAGGTTGCCGTACAGCGCCACACCGCGGTTGATCACGTCGCAGCACGGGCGGATGTCATCAGGCAGGCGCGCATCGTATTGCCACAGCTTCTTGCCGGTACGTGCGTCCACGGCGAACACCCGCGAGTAGGAGCCGGTCAAGTACATCACTCCGTCCTTGACCAGCGGCTGGGCCTGCTGGCCACGCTGCTTCTCACCACCGAAGGAAAACGCCCAGACCGGCCGCAGGTCCTTGACGTTGTCGGTATTGAGCAGGTTCAGCGGGCTGTAGCGCTGGCCCTGCACGCCCAGGCCATTGGTCACTATCTGCTGCGGGTTCTTCGGGTCCTGGAGAATTTCTTCATTGCTGACAGCGGCGTGGGCCGCGCCGGCAAGCAGCATGGCGCTGAGCACCAGGCTCAAGGCGAACACAGGACGACGTGGGGATCGGGTCATGACGGCTACCTTTGGTTTTTTTGTTGTATCCGGGAAAACTTCCCGGTGTGCCGAGAATTCTTGGGCCCGACCTGCTTGCCAGCAATTGCCCGCAGTGCGGAGTTTTCTAGTTCCTTGGTATGGGGCTGGGTTGCGCTGCAAAACACCACACAACGCCCGCGCCAATCACGCTAGTCAGCACTGCAAGCATCAAGATAACCCCTTGCGTCCCCAGCGGTGCCGCCAGCACTGCCACCAGCAAACCCGCCAACGGTTGTGACAGGTTGTTGAGCAACGTGATCACCCCAACCGTCTTGCCAAAATCCTGGGTCGGAATTACCCGCTGACGAACATTGCGCATATAGACATTGAACATCTTGTCGAACCCGACGATTAGCAAAAAGCCCAGCACATACCCTGCAAGGTTTGGACTCAGGGCACTGATGAAGGCACCGGCGGCAATCATCGAGTAGCCCGCGCCGCCCATTACCCGCAGCGGCAGCACCACTCGTGCGAGAAAGAACAGGATCACGATGGTAATCACCGCGCCAACCGCCTGCAGCCCTGCGTAAGCGTCTTTCCCAGCGCCATGCTCGCCGAGCACCATGGCCGCCGAGGTGGCCAGGGTGACCCCGACGATCAGGTTGACGCCGACGGCCAAGGTGATGACCTTCTTCAGTTCGGCCTGTTCACCAATATGCCTGAAGGCAATGCGCACGGGTTGGAACCAGATATCACGATGCTGCTCGTACACCTGTAGAGTGATCTGGCTGGCGCGCTGCCAGGCCCGCATGCTCAGGTCGGCCAGCAGAAACAGCCCAGCGACCCAAAGCACCACCCAGTGCCACGCCACAAGCTCCAGCAGCGCGGCCGCCACCAGCGGCCCGAGTACCAGACCCGTCTGGTCGGCGATCTGCGAATAGGCGAGGGTCCTGGTGTAGCTGTAGTGCTGGAAGATATGCGGCATCACCACCTCGCGAGCCATGATGCCCTGGGTGGTCAGCACCCCACATAGCGCCGACAGTACCACCAGCCAGGCGAGACCACCGAACAGGGTATGAAGCCCCATCGCCAGTACGCACAGCAAGGCCCGGTAGACTTGGCTGATGTGCAGGATCTTGATTGGTGAGAACTTGTCGCACAGTGCGCCGCATACCGGGAAGGCCAGAAAACGCGGCAGCGATTCAACGAAGAACGCCAGCCCTGCCCAGGCGGCGCTGTTGGTGGCCTGGAACACTACCAGCGGCACCATGAACAACAGGATCTGGTCCGCCAGGCGCGAAAGAAATAGCGAAATGAAAAAGGCGAGGTAATCCTTGCGCATGCTGAACTCCTAAAGGCAGCGGGGATAGAGGCCTGGCCATACTTCAATAGGCGAGCAGCACCCATTCCAGTCCGATTGCCTTGATCGGACCAGGAAGATCGTCGGTACAGGCCCACACGATCGCCTGGAGTGATTCCCAGGGTTGGCAAGAGAGATGCGATATCATCCGCTTGGTGTTGCAATATTCGATAGGAAGTTGCTACTCCGTCTAGAACATTTGCTGACTTGTCTGGGTGCGCATCGGTGTTATTCGCAATGACTTTATGAAACGATGAAATCCATTATGTCTTATTTATTTGGCATCCACATTTTCACCAGCATTCAAATATCTCGATAAGTGGAATTTATCCACCGTCGAAATCCTCCTATCAAGGTAACCCCGGATGCAGCCAGGTTAATTTTGTCACGTCCGAGTGACATTATTCGCGCAGCAGAATCTGGAAATATCTTGTTATCGGAAACATCAGTCAGACATTGGGAATGTTCGAAGAAAGTTTCCCCAGTTTGCAATGCTCAGCGTTTTAACGCGGCAAGGCCAGGCAGCAGCTGAGATGGGCATCCTGTTTGCTGTGCGCGCCGCCTCGGCGACGGGCGTGCTCCCACAGTACAGCGCGTTGCGCGATCAGATTGGGGGCTTGGCATCGACACGCCGCAGCTGCTGGCGTTCGTAGCGGGGATACAGGTGGCTGACACTGCGAATCAACTCGTAACGGGTCAGGCTGATACCGGCAAACCGTTCGGGGATCGGGCTGCGGATCATCTCGGCCATGTCATCGCCACGCGCCGCGCCGTCACGCATCAGTCCATCCAGCCAGCTCAGGTAATCACGCATCTGGGCAAACGGCCGGGCATCGCTGGCCAGTGGACCATGACCGGGTACCAGCTGCTTCCAGGGCAGCGCTTGCAAGGTGTCCAGGTCCCTCAGCCACACCGCCAGCCCCGGGCTGTTGGGCGTGGTCAGCGCGCGCTCGTAGAACACCAGGTCGCCGGCAAACAGCACGCCGGTGCTTTCATCCAGGATCGCCAGGTCGGCACCGGTATGCCCGCCCAGCGCCAGCAGCCGCAGGCGGTGCCCGCCCACCTCATGAATACCCGGTTGCAGTACCCGGGTCGGCAGCACCACCTCGGTACCGCGCATCCAGTCGCCGACCAGACGGTACATGTTCTCGGCCATGGCCTCGCCCTGCTGGCGCAACAGCTCGCCGGTGCCGGCCAGGGCGCCGATGGGCACATCGGCAAAGGCCTGGTTGCCCAGCACATGGTCGGGGTGATGATGGGTCAGCAGCACTTCGACCACCGGCTTGTCGGTGGTAGCGGCAATGGCCTGGCGCATGGCTTCGCCGTAGCGTTTCGACGGCCCGCTGTCGATCACTACCACACCGTTGTCGGTAACGATGAACGCGGTGTTGACGATATTGCCGCCGTTGTCCTTGGCGAAATTGTCGGTGCTGCCCTCCAGCAGCCAGGTGCCCTCGGCGATCTGCCGGGGTGTAAGCCGATAGTTCAGGTCTGCCCAGGCCGGCAGGCCCAGGCACAGCAGCAACAGCAGAATGCAACGCATGACGGGCGCCTCCGGTCAGGGATGAAGTCGGGCAAATGCGCTCAGGGCAGCGCCGCCTCGAACTGGTTGCCGCTGTTGTCCTGCAACACCAACCGGGTCGGCCCGGGGCCCTGGATGTCGAAGCCCAGGTTGGGGTTTTCGCTGACCGCCGGGTACAGCTCCAGGCTGGCCAGGCGCTGGCCGTCGGCGTCTTGCAGCTCGGCATGGTTGAGGAAGAATTCGGGAATGCCGCTGACCAGGCCATTGCCCATCGGGTGGGCCACCTGCAGGCGCAGGCGGCTTCTGTCGCCGCGCGGGTAACGCCCGCCGAGGACTTCGCCAAGGTGCTCCTCCCAGCCGGGCTGAGTGCGTACCACGCTGGGCGCGGTGCAACCGCCGCCGGCGGCATCGATCAGGGTCGAGCCGACATGCCACAGGCCGTCGCGCGTCAGTACCGCAGCGCGCAGCGGTGTGGCCTGTTCGATGCGGATGCGGATCGACAACCAGGGCTGCACGCGCTCGCCAGGCTGGAAGTCGACAATACGCGGCAGCGGGTTGAGTTCAGCCCAGGCGAGCATCCGCACCACCTCGCCGCTGAACGCCCGAGCGTCGATCTCCAGCGGCACCTGGCGCGCGTCCTCGGCAAACGGCGGCGCCAGCAGCTTGACCCGGTCATCGAAGACGAACGCGGCCTGGCCCAGCAGCTGCTTGTGGTAGAAGTCCCACATTACCGACGGTACCGGGTCCGGGTTGGCACTCGGTTCGGTGGCCTGGGCTGCCCAGGGCATCCAGCAGGCCAGCAGGAAAATTGCTCGCCAGTTCATCGCCTACTCCCTTTGATCAACACAAATCTGGCTGACATTGCACGGTCCTTGTGGGGGCGGGTTCACCCGCGAAGAATGCAACGAGGTAGATGGCACCGGCTTTGCCGGTGTTCGCGGGTGAACCCGCTCCCACAGCACAGGGGTTGTGCTGCTCTTGCAAACCCACAGGCCTGGGCAATTCGTTACTGGTACATTTCCGGCACCTGGTAACGCAGGCCGTAACTGGCATAAATCGCCTTCATCCGCCCATCACGAATCAGCGCCTCAAGCGCCTCCTCCACCGCATAGGCCAGCTGTCGGTTGCTTTCATGCACCGCCATGCCGATCTCCCAGGCCTGTTTGCCCAGGTTCGGGTAGGCGTTTTCCGCCAAGGCCAGTTGCGGGTCGGCGGCCTGGCGCAGTTGCCAGTCAACCTCGCCGCGCATCGCCATCACCGCGTCCACCTGGCCGGCCTGCATGGCACCGAAGGCCTGCTGCACATTCGGGTAATGATGGGTCCTGGCGCTGAGCATGCCGTTGAACACCGAGGTCAGGTAGAACGACGGCACGCTGTCCACCTCGACCCCGATCGGGTGCTGCTGGAACACCGCGACACTGGCCACCGAGGCCAGGCGGCGGCGATCGTAGGCGACCTGCCAGCGCTCCTCCTGATAGGGGCCGAACATCACCACCTGGGCGTTTTCCAGTTCGCCCACCTCATTGCGTCTCTGCGCGTACGCGTGGTCATACGGCACCCGCATCATCAGGTCGGCCAGTTGCTGGTGGCGCAGCGGGCTGCCGCGCCAGATGTAGTCGCGCAGATCGTCGTCGAGCTTTTCCCCCGGCGGCGCCCAGATCAGCTGCAAGCGCACGCCCAGGGCCGTGGCCAGGGCCTGCGCCAGCTCGACGTCGACACCACGCGGCTGGCCGTGGTCCTGGAAGCTGTAGGGCGCGAAGTCCTTGTACACCGCCACCTTCAGTTCACCGGCGGCGATGATCGCGTCGTAGCTGCGCACCTGCGCCTGCGCCGCCGCGCACCACAGCAGCAGGCCACTCAACAGCACCGCCAACAGACGCATGGCCGTCACTCCTCGACGTGCACGCTGTCCAGGTAGGTACGCACCGCCCACAGGGCTTCCTGGCTCAGGTAGTCGGCCATCTTCGGCATGTACACCCGGCCGTCGCGAACCGCACCGTGGCGGACCCGCTCGACGAACCATTCATCCCCGGCCTCGCCGGCATCGAGCATGCGCAAATCCGGGGCGATGCCGCCGGACTTGGCCTCCAGGCCATGGCAGGCGGCGCAGTTCTGGTTGTAGGCCGAGGCACCGATTTCCACGGCCTTGTCGTGCTCGGGAGAAGTGCGGTACGGGTTGACCGCCGCCCAGCCATCACCGTCCAGGGTTACGCCAGCGTCCTTGATCGGGGTCAGCCCCTGGGTTTCCACGGCCTGGGGCACCACATTGCCATGCGCCCAGGCCGTGCCGGTCAGCACTGCACTGGCAAGCAACCCGGTAGCCAGCAAGACGTTGCGTTTTGTTGTCATTTTTATACCCTCACGATTGCACGCATGGCCTCAACCACAGAGGCCGTGCCGCCATCTTAGAAACACCCCGCAGGCGGCCGAATGCTGCTTTGGTGGCCGTGCCTTACTCCCTTGGTAGTAGCGCTTGTGGCGAAGGGCCAAATGAGGTGCCCTGCGGGAACTATTCCCGGCAAGGGCGGGACTTTTTCCGTATCCCGCAACACCCGCCGCATCCCACCCTGTGCAGGCCAAAACCTCCACTGGGAACTGCAACCATGACAACAAGAACGCTACCCGCCCCTTCCCCTCTGGCCCTGAGCGTGCGGGCCTTGCTGCTGGCCGGTAGCCTGGCCCTCGGCAGCATGGCCACAGCGGCCACCGCCCCGGCACCTGCCAGCAAGAACGTGACCTGGGAAGACATCGCCAACGACCACCTGACCACCCAGGACGTGCTGCAGTACGGCATGGGCACCAACGCCCAGCGCTGGAGCCCACTGGCCCAGGTCAATGACCAGAACGTGTTCAAGCTGACCCCGGCCTGGTCCTATTCCTTCGGTGACGAGAAGCAGCGCGGCCAGGAATCCCAGGCCATCGTCAGCGACGGCGTGGTCTATGTCACTGGCTCCTATTCGCGGGTGTTCGCCCTCGATGCCAGGACCGGCAAGCGCCTGTGGACCTACAACCACCGCCTGCCGGACAACATTCGCCCATGCTGCGACGTGGTCAACCGCGGCGCGGCGATCTACGGCGACAAGATCTACTTCGGCACGCTCGACGCGCGGGTCATCGCCCTCGACAAGCGCACCGGCAAAGTGGTGTGGAACAAGAAGTTCGGCGACCATGGCGCCGGCTACACCATGACCGGCGCCCCAGTGCTGATCAAAGACAAGACCAGCGGCAAGGTATTGCTGATCCACGGCAGCTCCGGCGATGAGTTCGGCGTGGTCGGCCAACTGTTCGCCCGCGACCCGGACACCGGCGAAGAAGTGTGGATGCGCCCCTTCATCGAAGGCCACATGGGCCGCCTGAACGGTAAGGACAGCACGCCGACCGGTGACGTCAAAGCGCCGTCCTGGCCGGACGACCCCAGCACCGAAACCGGCAAGGTCGAAGCCTGGAGCCACGGCGGCGGCGCGCCTTGGCAAAGCGCCAGCTTCGACCCCGAGACCAACACCATCATTGTCGGCGCAGGCAACCCCGGCCCCTGGAACACCTGGGCGCGCACGTCGAAAGACGGCAACCCGCACGACTTCGACAGCCTGTATACCTCAGGGCAGGTCGGCGTCGACCCGAGCACCGGTGAGGTGAAGTGGTTCTACCAGCACACGCCCAACGACGCCTGGGATTTCTCCGGTAACAACGAGCTGGTGCTGTTCGACTACAAGGGCAAGGACGGCAAGCTGGTCAAGGCCACGGCCCATGCCGACCGCAACGGTTTCTTCTATGTGGTGGACCGCAGCAACGGCAAACTGCAGAACGCCTTCCCCTTCGTCGACAACATCACCTGGGCCAGCCACATCGACCTCAAGACCGGGCGCCCGGTGGAGAACCCCGGGCAGCGCCCGGCCAAACCACTGCCGGGCGAAACCAAGGGCAAGCCGGTGGAGGTCTCGCCACCGTTCCTTGGCGGCAAGAACTGGAACCCCATGGCCTACAGCCAGGACACCGGCCTGTTCTACATCCCCGGCAACCAGTGGAAGGAGGAGTACTGGACCGAGGAAGTGAACTACAAGAAGGGCTCGGCCTACCTGGGCATGGGTTTCCGCATCAAGCGCATGTACGACGACCACGTCGGCACCTTGCGGGCCATGGACCCGAGCACCGGCAAGCTGGTGTGGGAGCACAAGGAGCAGCTGCCGCTGTGGGCCGGCGTGCTGGCGACCAAGGGCAACCTGGTGTTCACCGGCACCGGCGACGGCTTCTTCAAGGCCTTCGACGCCAAAACGGGCAAGGAGCTGTGGAAGTTCCAGACCGGCAGCGGCATCGTCTCGCCGCCGATCACCTGGGAACAGGACGGCGAGCAGTACATCGGTGTGACCGTGGGTTACGGCGGCGCGGTGCCGCTGTGGGGCGGCGACATGGCCGAGCTGACCAAGCCGGTGGCCCAGGGCGGCTCGTTCTGGGTGTTCAAGATCCCCAGCTGGGATAACAAGACTGCACAGCGGTGACTGCCTGAGTTGACGCATCACTGGGGCTGCGATGCAGCCCCAGGATGCATCCCCGACCTCACATTGAGAGCCTTTCGCCATGAACTACCTGCCACTTGCCTTGCTGATCGTGCTGTCCCCTGCCATGGCCGACAATGCCGACGACGCTGGCATCGATCCCCCCCTGACCATCAATGGTTGCGTGATTGCCGAAGCCAGCCAGTGCCCGGGGGCAAACCTGCGCGGCGCCAACCTGGCCAACCAGGACCTGCGCAAGATGAACCTGGCCGGCGCCGACCTGCGTGATGCCGACCTGCGCCATGCCCGGCTGGACCTGGCCAACCTGGAAAAGGCCAGCCTGCAAGGCGCCAACCTGACCCGCGCCAGCCTGCAGCAGAGCAACCTGCGCCTGGCCGACCTGAGCCATGGCCGGCTGGTGGCGATTCAGGGCTGGGGCCTGTTTGCCCAGGGGGCGCAATTTGCCAAGGCCGACCTCAGCGCGGCCTACCTGCAGTTCGCCAGGTTGTCAGGGGCGAAGATGCACCAGGCCAACCTGCGGGCGGCGGACCTGGAAATGGCCTGGCTGAGCAAGGCTGATCTGCAAGGGGCCGACCTTGGCGATGCCAACCTGCAGGAGGCCAAGTTTGGCCAGAGCAACCTGGCCCGCGCCGATTTGCGCGGGGCGCGGCAGCATTACGGGAATTTTCAGGAGGCCAATATGGAAGGGTGCAAGGGGTGCCCTGAGACATGGGACAATTGAATAGAGCGTGCTCGGGCACATTGGCTCCCACAGATTCCCTGCTAAATCCATCAGACCTATGTTGGCCTTCGAAGAAACCTCACCCCGCCACCCGCACCACCCCAAGATCGATTCCCAGATGCACCAGCTCGGCATGCGAGCTGACCTGCAACTTGCTCTTGAGCAAGGTCAGGTGGTTGGACACGGTCTTGGCGCTGATGCACAGCTGCTCGGCAATCCCCCGCACCGGCGTCCCCTTGGCCAGCATCACGAAAATCTCCAGCTCACGCTGGGTCATGCGCTGCAGGCGCGGGTCACTGGCGTTCTGCTGTGAGGTGCAGGCCAGCTGGGTGGCCAAAGGCTGTTCGATATAGGCATGCCCGGCCAACACCCGCTGCACCGCCTCGATCAACACTTCGGGCGCCGAGTTCTTGGTCAGGTACCCTGAGGCCCCCGCGTCCAGTGCCTGACGCACCAGCGGCAGCTCGTCATGCATGCTGAAGAACAGCACCCGCAACTGCGGCAGGCGCTGACGCAGGCGCCGGGTGGTTTCCAGGCCGCTGATGCCTGGCAGGCCGAAATCCATGATCACCAGGTTGGGCACCTGCTCCTGAACCCGCGCCAGCGCCTCTTCGCCACTGGCGGCCTCACGCACCTGTACTGTCGGCAGCACCACCCGCAGCAGGCTGGCATAGCCCTGGCGGACCACGGCGTGGTCATCGACCAACACGATATTCATCACACCTCCATGGGAATGTTCAGGGCCAGCGCCCAGCCGGCACCCGGGCGGCTGAGGATGCGCAGTTCACCGCCCAGGCTGCGGGCGCGCTCGGCCATCGAGTGCAGGCCTACCCCGGGGCGCTGGGGCTGGCTCGCACCGCAACCATTGTCGCGAACCAGCAGGCGCAAGCCCTTGGCGCTGCGTTGCAGGCGTATCCGCACCTGGCTGGCGCCGGCGTGTCGGGCGACGTTGGTCAACGCCTCCTGCAGCAAGCGATACAGATGCGTCCGACTCTCCCCGGGCAGCAGCGGCAGCTGCTCGCCGACCCGCAGGCGGCAATCGATACCCTGGCTGGCCTGCCATTGGCTCACCAGCAGGCCGAAGGCTTCGGCCAGCGGCATGTGTTGCAACGCCAGCGGATACAGGTCGTGTACCAGGGCGCGAAAACCCTGCTGCAGGCGTTCGCAATCGAGTTCCAGGGCACGTGTCGTTTGCGCCACCACGGTAGGCTGGTCGGCCACCATGCGCAACAGACAGAGCTGGGCGCGAATACCCGCCAGGTATTGCCCGAGGTCGTCGTGCAGGGTCTGCGCCAACAGGGTGCGTTCCTGCTCCTGCACCGCCAGCAGGGCCTGGGTCAGCTGGGTATTGTCAGCCCGGGCCTGCTCCAGGGAGGCGGTCATGCGGTTGAAGTGCTCCGCCAGCTGGCGCGCCTCCGGCAGACCGGCCTCGCGCAGGCGCGCGGTCAACTGCCCACCCGAGACCTGGCGCAAAGCCTGCAGCAGATCGTCCAGCAAGCTCATGCCCCGCCGCACCGCCCAGCGGATGGTCAACAAGCTCAGCAACAACGCCAGGCCGCACAGGGCCAACAGCTGCTGCAGGGAGTCGCGGACCTCGTCGATTTCATCCCGAGCATCCACGGCTATCACTACCCGGCGGCCGTCACCCAGCTCCAGCAGCCGGCTGCTGTTGTGGCGCTGACCAAGCAGTTGGCGGCCCAGCCAGGCATCCAGGCCGACCTCTTGCGGCAGCCGCGCGGCTTCATCCGCCGCCAGCCAGTGCACCCGCACATGGCGCAGGCTTTGCGTCAGCCGCGGCTGCAGGCTCTGCGGGTCGCGCTCGGCGGTGTCACCGAGGTACGCCAACACGGCTTCGGCAGACTGCAACTCCCGTTCCACATCAGCCACTGCCTGGTGCAACAGCACCCCGGCACAGGCCAGCGTCACCATCACGAAGCAACAGGTGACCCAGAGGTTGATCCGCCACAGGGCCGACAGGTTGACAAGGCGCATGGGCCGGTTCTCCTCTGAGGGTGCTGCGACCCATCGTAAAACCCGGGCCCGCGTGGTGAATTACTACCTTGGTACCGGGCGAGCGCTACTTTCTGCATATTCCCCCGTCCCGACGGGCTTCCTATGCTGGCGCCATCTGCCGTGGAGTTGCTTTATGCGCCAGCCTGCCCACCTTGCCCTGACCTGCCTGCTGGCCCTGGCCGCGACGCTGCCTGCACCCCCGGCACCCGCCGCGCAGGCCCAGGCCACTGAACCGTTGCAGGTGCGCATCGGCTATCTCGGCTATCGCCCCGACCCCGGCCCGCTACTGTCCAACATCATCCCCGAGCCCGCCGATGCCGGGCTGCAGGGCGCCGAACTGGCAATTGTCGACAGCAACAGCACCGGGCGCTTTCTCAAGCAGGAATTCCAACTGGCCAAGGCCAGTGTCGACAGCCCCGAAGCCCTGCTGCAAGCCGCCAAGGCCCAGCATGACCAAGGCCTGCGGCTGTTCGTGGTGAATGCCCCCGCCGCCAGCCTGCGCGCGCTGTCTGCCGCCCTGCCCGACAGCCTGCTGTTCAACGCCGGCAGCCCGGACGACAGCCTGCGCAGTAGCCAATGCCTGGGCAATGTGCTGCACAGCCTGCCCAGCCGCGCCATGCTGGCCGATGCCCTGGCGCAGTTCCTGGTGCTGCGCAAATGGCAGCGGGCGCTGTTGATCGTCGGCCCGACCGACGACGACCGGGCCTACGCGGCGGCCCTACGCCGCTCCATGAAACGCTTCGGCATGCAGCTGGTTGCCGAGAAAGCCTGGACATTCGACAACGACCAACGCCGCAGCGCCCAGGCCGACATGCCGCTGTTCACGCAAACCGTCGAGTACGACGTGGTGCTGGTAGCCGACGAGCGCGGCGACTTCGGCGAGTACCTGCCCTACCAGACCTGGTACCCGCGCCCGGTGGCTGGCACCCAGGGCCTGACGCCCACCGGCTGGCACAAGACCGTGGAAACCTTCGGTGCGGCGCAGTTGCAAAAGCGCTTTGAAGCCCAGGCCGACCGCTGGATGAACGACCGCGACTTCGCCGCCTGGATGGCCGTGCGCAGCGTCGCCAGCGCGGTGAGCAAACTGCGCCAGGCCGAGCCCCGTGCCCTGCAGCAACTGTTGCTCAGCGAGCAGTTGCCGCTGGACGGTTTCAAGGGCCGCAAGCTCAGCTACCGCCCGTGGAACGGCGAACTGCGCCAACCGATCCCGCTGGTGCAGCCGCGGGCCCTGGTCAGCACCTCGCCGCAGGAAGGCTTCCTGCACCCGTTCAACGAAATGGACAGCCTGGGCTACGACAAGCCCGAAGTGACCTGCGGCTACCCCTGACCCGATAACCACAACAAAAAAAGGATTTCGCCATGCGTCGCTCCCCTTTTTACCGGGCACTGCTTTACCCTAGCCTGTTGTCGGGCGCCCTGGCACTTGCCAGCGGGCACGCCGTGGCCGCCACTGCCTGGGTGTCGAACGAGAAGGACAACAGCCTCAGCCTGATCGACATGCACACCCTGCAAGTCACCGAGACCCTGCCGGTGGGCCAGCGCCCGCGCGGCCTGCTGCTGTCCCACGACAACACGCTGCTGTACATCTGTGCCAGCGACTCGGACCGGGTGCAGGTGATGGACGTGGCCACCCGCAAGATCATCAAGGAGCTGCCCTCCGGCAAGGACCCCGAGCAGTTCGCCCTGCACCCCAACGACCGCTGGCTGTACGTGTCCAACGAGGACGACGCGCTGGTGACGGTGATCGATACCCAGACCGACAAGGTGCTCGGGCAGATCGACGTCGGCATCGAGCCAGAAGGCATGGCGGTGAGCCCGGATGGCAAATGGGCGGTCAACACCAGCGAAACCACCAACATGCTGCACTGGATCGACACCAGCACCCAGACCCTGGCGCAAAGCACCCCGGTGGACCAGCGGCCACGTTTCGTCGAATTCAGCCAGGACGGCTCGCAGCTGTGGGCCTCGGCGGAAATCGGCGGCACGGTGACTATCCTCGACGTGGCCACCCGCCAGGTACTGAGAACCCTGAACTTCCAGATCAAGGGCGTGCACCCGGACAAGGTCCAGCCGGTGGGCATCAAGCTCAGCGCCGATGGCAAGTACGCGTTCGTTGCCCTGGGCCCGGCCAACCATGTGGCAGTGGTCGATGCCAAGACCTACGAGGTACTCGACTACCTGCTGGTGGGCCGGCGGGTCTGGCAACTGGCGTTCACCCCGGACCAGAGCCAGTTGCTGGCCACCAACGGGGTCAGCGGCGACGTTTCGGTGATCGATGCAAAAAACCTCAAGGTGCTCAAGTCGGTGAAGGTCGGCCGCTACCCCTGGGGCGTAGTGGTGACGCCATGAATACCCTCGAAGTCAGTGACGTGAGCTTTGCCTATGGCCAGCGCGAGGCGCTCAGGCAGGTCGGTTTCAGCCTGGCGCCGGGGCGCTTCGCTGCCTTGCTGGGTCCCAATGGCGCCGGCAAGTCGACCCTGATCGCCCTGCTCACCCGGCTGTACGACCTGCAGCATGGCGATATCCGCGTGTGCGGCTGCTCGCTGCGCAACGCGGCGCGCCCGGCCTTGCGCCAGCTGGGCGTGGTGTTCCAGCAAAGCACCCTGGACCTCGACCTGAGCGTGGAGCAGAACTTGCGCTACCACGCTTCGCTACATGGCCTGTCGCGGCGCCAGGGCACTCTTCGGGTCGATGCCGAACTGGCCCGCCAGGGCCTCGATGAACGTCGGCGGGAGCCAGTCCGGGCGCTGAACATCGGCCATCGGCGCCGGGTGGAAATTGCCCGCGCGCTGCTGCATGAACCGCGTTTGCTATTGCTCGACGAGGCCAGCGTCGGCCTTGACCCGGCCAGCCGCCTGGCGCTCAACCAGCATCTGCGGCTGCTGTGCCGCGAGCAGCGCCTCAGTGTGCTGTGGACCACCCATTTGCTGGACGAAGTGCAGCCCAGCGATGACCTGCTGATTCTGCACCAGGGGCGCCTGGTAGCCAGCGGCACGGCCGATGCCCTGAGCCTGGAGCACGGCGGTGACCTCGACCATGCCTTTGCCCGCCTGACCAGCGCCCCCTCAGGAGTCAATGCCCGATGAACGCTTACTGGCAGTGCTTCAACGGCATTCTCCTGCGCGAATGCCTGCGTTTCGTCTTGCAGCGCACACGCTTCCTCAGCGCCCTGGTGCGGCCGTTGCTGTGGCTGCTGGTGTTCGCCGCCGGCTTTCGCGCGGCCCTGGGTATCGCGATCATCGAGCCCTACGACACCTACATCCCCTACGAGGTGTACATCATTCCGGGCCTTGCCTGCATGATCCTGCTGTTCAATGGCATGCAGGGCTCGCTGTCGATGGTCTATGACCGGGAGATGGGTAGCATGCGCGTACTGCTGACCAGCCCGTTGCCGCGGCCATTCCTGCTCGGCAGCAAGCTGCTGGCGACCTCGTTGATTTCCCTGCTGCAGGTGTACGCCTTCCTCGCCATCGCCTGGGTGTATGGCGTGCAGCCACCGGCCACGGGCTTGCTGCTGGCGCTGCCGGCGTTGTTGCTGGTGGCGCTGATGCTCAGTGCCCTGGGGCTGTTGCTGTCGAACGCGATTCGCCAGCTGGAGAACTTTGCCGGGGTGATGAATTTCGTGATTTTCCCGCTGTTCTTCCTGTCCTCGGCGCTGTACCCGTTGTGGAAGATGCGCGAGGCCAGCCAGTGGCTGTATTGGCTGTGCGCGGTGAACCCGTTCACCCATGCCGTGGAACTGGTGCGCTTTGCCTTGTATGAACGCCTGAACCTGTTGGCGCTGGCGGTATGCCTGGGGCTGACCGTGCTGTTCAGCCTGCTGGCAATCCTCACCTTCAACCCCCAGCATGCGGCGCTGCGCAAGCCGCGCTGAGTGGCGGCTGTCTCCCCCGGACCTTTCGCCGAACCCGTTGAATGAACATGGTCCGTGTGGGAGCGGGTTCACCCGCGAAGAAGGCGACGCGGTGCATGGCACCGGCTACGCCGGTGTTCGCGGGTAAACCCGCTCTCATAGAACTGCACATAACTCGTTGAATTAGCAGGGCCCCTGTGGGAGCGGCTTTAGCCGCGAACACCGGCGCAGCNCAGGATGCACGGACCGCTTGCGAATTCAGTTCTCTATGCGACAGCGCAGCCCAAAGGGCTGGGCCATCTCCCACAGGGATCGCGCACGCATTCAGATATTGAGCAGGATCAGGCCAGAGGCGCCGTTCAGCCATCTACTACTTTAGTACTGCCTTTGCTGTCTGATCGTCGCATTCACAATGCACCACCACTGGCATGTAATGGGCCTATAACAAAAAGGACAGACCCCATGCCACGTGCCCTGCCCCGGCTGCCACGCCCATTGCTGGCGGCGCTTTCGCTGAGCCTGACGCTGGGCATCGCCCAGGCCGACAGCACACCGCTGTTTTCCGCCGAGGGCTATCGCACCACCCTCTACCGCAGCCCGACCCCACAGCAGGTCGAAGGTGGTCAGGTCATCGACACCGCCATGCTGCAAAACCTGCTGGGGCACGCCCCAAAGCCGGTGCTGATCGACGTCTATCGCCGCCAATGGCTGCAAGGCCGTTTCATCGAAGATGAACCCCACACCAACATCCCCGGCAGCCGTTGGCTGGCCAACACCGGCGACGGCGAGCTGAGCCCGGCGTGGCACGACTACTTCGTGCGCAACCTGCAACAAGCCAGCGCCGGGCGCATGGAGCAACCGCTGGTCTTTTACTGCCGGTCCGATTGCTGGTTAAGCTGGAACGCGGTAAAACGCGCGAAAGCCTTGGGCTATAAGAATCTGTATTGGTATCGCGACGGCCTGGACGCCTGGCAGCAGGCCAACCTGCCACTGCAGCCGGCGCAGCCGGAACCCTTCCCCTGAATTCACTGCCTGCGAACGCGTGCCCCGCTCCATCCAATAAAAACGAGGTGAAAAGGCCATGTACAAAATTCTGATTGCCGACGATCACCCCCTGTTTCGCGAAGCCATCCACAACGTTATCAGCGATGGTTTCCAAGGCAGCGAAGTCATGGAAACTGCCGACCTGGACAGTGCCCTGGCGCTGACCCACGAGCACGACGACCTCGACCTGATCCTGCTCGACCTGAACATGCCCGGTATGCACGGCCTCAATGGCCTGATCACCCTGCGCAACGAGGCACCGACCACGCCGGTGGTGATCGTTTCGGCCGAGCAGGAAAAACAGATCGTGCTGCAGGCCATCACCTATGGTGCGGTGGGTTTCATCACCAAGTCCTCGCCACGCTCACAGATGATCGAAGCGATCGAGCAGATCCTCAACGGCAATGTCTACCTGCCGCCCGACATCATCCGCGCCCAGAAAAGCAGCACCAGCCGGCGCCTGAGCGATGCCCCGAGCTTCCCGCCGGAGATGCTCCAGGCCCTGACCCGCAAGCAGTTGCTGGTGCTCGAGCGCATGACCAAGGGCGAGTCGAACAAGCAGATCGCCTACACCCTGGATATCGCCGAAACCACGGTCAAGGCCCACGTTTCGGCAATCCTGCGCAAACTCAACGTGCACAACCGGGTGCAGGCCATCCTCAGTGCCGGTGATATCGATTTCGGTGATTACCTGCGCCGTTGATACCGCTATTTGGGGCCGCCTTGCGGCCCATCGCCGGCAAGCCAGCTCCCACAGGGACCGGGCAACTCTCGAGTCCTGCGCTGTACCTGTGGGAGCTGGCTTGCCGGCGATGGGCTGCGCAGCAGCCCCAATACCGCTGACTGTCTGGCACCACGGCTAGCCCTGGCTGCCCAGCAAATGGCTCATCGCCGCCTTCAGCTTCATCGGCCGCACCGGCTTGTGCATCAGGGTGTGGCCCAGCTCGCGGATCTGTTGCTTGAGTTCGTTGCTGTAGTTGGCGGTGATCATCATCGCCGGTAGCGGCTGGGCGCGGCGGGCATTGATCCGCGCCACGGCATCGACGCCATTGCAGTCGTTGTCCAGGTGGTAATCGGCGATCAGCAGGTCGGCGTCGGCATGGTAGTTGTCCACCTGGCGCGCCAGGTCCTCCTCCGACAGCGCGGTGACCACCTGGCAGCCCCAACCCTCCAACAGGGTACGCATGCCGGCGCAAATCGCCGCATCGTTATCCAGCACCCACACCCGCGCCCCGCGCAGGCGTTCGAGCATCGGCTCGCTGATCGCCAGGCTCGGCTGGGCCTTGGGCGCGGTGGTGCTCAGCGGCACTTCGACCGCGAATACCGAGCCCTTGCCAAGCCATGACCGCACCCGAATCCGGTGGCCGAGGATGCCGGCGATCTTTTCCACGATCGCCAGGCCCAGGCCCAAGCCACGGTCCTGATCCGGGCGCTGCACATCGCCGCGCCTGAACTCCTGGAACATTTCTTCCAGGTGCTCTTCGGCAATGCCGATCCCGCTGTCCCACACTTCGATCCGCAGGCCGCCACGCTGGCGCCGGCAACCCAGCACCACGCGGCCACTGGGGGTGTAGCGAATGGCATTGCTGAGCAGATTGCGCAGGATCCGCGCCAGCAGCTGGATGTCGCTACGCACCACGGCAGAACAACCCACGAAATGCAGCTCAAGCCCTTCGCTGCGCGCCACCTGGGCATATTCGGCAGCGAGGTTGTCCATCAGTTCGCGTAGGGCGAACGGAGCGACATCGGCCTTGATTACCCCGGCATCGAGCTTGGAAATGTCCACCAGGGTACCTAGCAGGCTCTCCACATCCTCCAGGGAGTTGCTGACATTACGCACCAGGTGAGCACTGTTTTGCGGCTCGCGACATTCGAGCAAAGCACTGGTGAACAGCCGCGCCGCGTTCAGCGGTTGCAGCAGGTCATGGCTGACGGCGGCAAGGAATTTGGTTTTCGACAGGTTGGCCTGCTCGGCCTCGCGCTTGGCCTCGCGCAGGCGCGATTCCACCCGGCTGCGCTCCTCGATTTCGCGCAGCAGCTGCTCGTTGAGGCTGGTCAGCTCGGCAGTGCGCTCGCGTACCCGTTGCTCCAGGTGTTGATAGGCCTGGTGCAGCGCCTGCGCGGTATTGCGCCGTTCGGTGATGTCGCGGATCAACACGAAGATGCCCACCACGTCACCATTGGCCAGGCGGTTCGGCACGTAGGAGCGCAGCATGTAGCGTTCCTGGCCGTTGATGTTGGTCTCGGCAAACTCGAAGGTTACGCTCTCCCCCGCCAGCGCCCGCGCCACGTAGGCCTCCAGGCGCTGGTAATGCTGCTCGCTGTGGGCCTCGCGCAGGCTCTGGCCCAGCATCACGCCGCGAGGCCAGCAGTACCATTCTTCATAGACCTTGTTGGTGAATTCGTAGACCAGGTCGGCATTCAGGTAGGCGATCAGCGCCGGCACATGGTCGGTGATCAGGCGAATCTGGTGCTGGTGGGCAGTCTCGGCCCGCTGCCGGGCCTCGCTGAGCAGGTGGTTGACGGCCTTGAGCTCGGCCATGGCCTGGTTCAGCGCTTCGGTGCGCTCACGCACCTGTTCGGCCAGCACCACCGAATGCTGGAACGCGGCGTAAGGGTCGTTGCCACGCGTTACGCCGGACTCGATGCGTTCGATCAGCGCACCGTTGATGCGCTGCAGCTTGTGGTTCTGCTGCTGCAGCCGGGCGACCTCGGCCTGCAGTTCAGCGACCGACAGGGGGGCGGTTGCGGGCAATGGCGACCCCGGTGAAGGTCTGGTTGATGTGCATGCCATTGAACTGTTCTCCGTAGGTGTTGAAGCCGATCACCCGCTGCTCGCGCAGGAACGCACCGATCAGTTCCAGGCCGTGATGGGCTTGCAGTTCCAGCCGCCGCAGGAAGCAATCGCAACCGATGGTCAGCAGCAGCGGGCCGAGGCGCTGCTGCAAGCCGTCGAACAACTGCTGCAGGTTCGGCAACAACGGGCCCGGGGTCATGGCGGTAAGCACGATGCCGTTTTCCACTGCGCAGTAGAAACTCAGGCTCAAGTCCGGGTGCACCTGCTGGATCGCCCGCACGTAATACTGGTCGTGGATGCGCACGGCCAGCGGATGGGCGGCGAATACCCGGTGGTCGAGCTCGGCCACCGACACGCCGATGTGCCGGGCGTACTCCTCGGCAGCAGGCTCGGCATTCAGTTCGAAGACCCGGCGTTGGCCACTGTCGGCACCGGTGACCACCAGCTTTTCCTGGCGCGGCAGGATGTGGTGGGTGGTGAACACTTCGAAGTCGAGCCAGGTATTGACCAGCACCACCACTGCCGCACTGTGGTGGAACGCGCCGCCGAAATACACATGGGTACGGGTCAGGTAGTTGTCGTCGCCGGCCGAACCACCGAAATGCGGGATGTCGCCCAGGGCCGCACTGAGGGCGGCAAGGACCATCTCCTCGCGGCTGGACAAGCCGTCGAACAGGGTCAGGGCAAAGCTGTGGCCCTTGATCGGCGCCAGGGTGTTGCTGCGGCAGGTGCTGACCAGGCGCTCGACCATCTGCTGGGCGTCGATCAGGCTGTAGCGCTCCATTTCATCGATCAGCTCGGTGGCGATGGAAAAGTGCCGATGATCGAACCCAACCGCCGTTATGCAATTGCGGCCGTAGCCCAGCGGAGTGATTTCGCCGGCGCTGGTGCAACCGACCAGGCGGATGCCACCAAAACCCTGCTCCAGGGCTTCGCCCAAGGCCTGCAGGTCGTATTCGGCGGAGCAGAAGAACAGCACGAAGCCCAAGTGTGGGTGCAGCAACTGCGCCGCCAGCTCCTGGGCTGCCTGCCGGGCATCGGTTGCCTGCGACATGGCGCTGACCACACCGTCGTTGTGAGCCTGCTGCATGGTGGTCTCCGGCGCGGGGTGGCTGAGGGTTCAGTGTACGAAGGTGGGTACCGGGGACGAATGCTACTTGGGTAGCGGGTGGGCGGTTCCATGGTTGTAATTGCTTTCACTGAAGATTGCCGGGGCCGCGCAGCGGCCCCGGCAATCTTGAGTCGAAGCCGAGGGCCTACCAGGTCAATACCGCCCCCACCGCAAAGGTATCGGTGTCTTCGTTCTGGTCACTGGTTTCATGGCCGTCGATGGAGAACTGGTTGTACTCGGCAACCAGCTTGAGGTTGTCGTTGACGTCATGGAACAGCGCCACGCCACGGGTTTCATAATCCGCACCACTGCCCACCGCGCCGTTGCCATCGTCCTTGGTCTTGCCATAGGACAGCGCCACGCGGTTCTTGCCGACCTTGTAGGAGCCCTGCAGCAGGTAGCCATCGCTGTCGACATTGCGCAAGGTCGGTTCACCAGCGTTGTTGGTGAAGAACGGGTTGATGCCCTTGGCCTGGAACCCCGAGCCGGTCAGCGACAGCCCGCCCATCTTCGCCTGTACGCCATAGCCAACGCCCTTGGAGGTGACCGACTGCACCGTCGGGTCGGTGTTGTCGGAGGTCTGGTAGCTGCCGTTGAGCCAGCTGTAGATCTGCGCCCCGGCCAGGTCGAACTGGTAGGTGATCTCGCTCTCGGTGCGCGGGTTTTCCTGGTAGGCCTTGCCGGTCGGGCTGCTGTCGTTGGTGTCCACCGGGTCCATGATGCCCACCGCCACCCGCAGGCCGTCCATCACCGGCGTGCGGTAGGTGATCTGCGATGTGGGGAACGGGTACGGGTAGCCGCTACCGATATTGCCGAACGATACACCGCCGCCGTCCACCAGCCCCAGGGTGTCACTGACCTGGCCGTAGCCGGCCAGCAGTTCGTCGAGCAGGATGTTGGAACGGGCAAACAGCCCGAAGTCCTTACCGATCAGTACCTCGCCCCACTCGGGGTTGGCCACGGTACCGTAGAACTGGCGCACGTCGATGGCGGTGTCGGTGCCGTTGGTTTCGCTGTCGTTGATGGTTACCCAGAACGAGGCGCGTGCGCCGAGCTTCAGGTCATCCACCTGCTTGCCCATGTTGAAGCCCAGGTAGTTGGGCAGAAAGCCCATCTTCACCCGCGACTGGCGGCGGTCGAACTGCTCGCCTTCGCGATCGACATCGCTGTTCACGTAAAAGGCGTTGATGTAGCCGTCGGTGGAGAAAGTCGTCTGGTCCTTGTCGTACAGCATGATCTCGGCCTGGGCGACGCCGCTCAGGCAAAAGGTCGACAGGCTGACGGCAGCAGCCGCAAGCAAACGTGGGCACAGATTCTTATTGTTGTACATGGCGCGCTCCGAAACGGGGACGGGATGTCGGAGGCGATTATCAGAAGCGGGCAAACAGCCAGAAACGCTGCCTTGGAGGGGGCTGGCAGGTGCTTTGGGCCGACGCGCAGGGCGTGATGATTCCGGCCCAGGACCGGGTTACGTCCGGATGCAACACTTCGGGCGTAACCCACAGGAGCAGGCCAGGGATGAATACGGCAGGCTACCGCGGGCCCCGATTCGCTCATCCCAGGCTAGCGTTCAGTGCCTTGCAACTGAATGAACCAAGGCCTGGATCTCTGCGAAGACACCCGGAGCAAGGCTGGCCGGGACGCCCCAATAGTCGAATATCCCGCCGTCATCGCTGTTCTGGCCGCAGGTGACGAAAACGCCCGTTCCAAACAACCGCTTCAGACGCATCGCCAACCAGCCCACGAACCCGCTGTTGTCGACGTTTTCAGGGAAATGGAAGCGGAAGACCCCGAACAGTTCTCGTTCGATGTCGTCGCAAGGGACCAGTTGACTCCAGACCTTGTCGTCTCGTACCAGCGCCAGCGCCTCGGGATAGGCCGCACCAGGAAACGCTGACAAGGGAAACTCCAAAAATGCATAGGTGCCAGGAAAGAACCGGACGCGCGCCTGGGAGGTCACCTGCAGCAGTCTGCGCTCGGTATCCGCTGCCGTTTCATGCGATATGTTCACCAATTCATAATCTCCGCTCTACGAAGCGCAACGCGCCTGCTGTGATTGACCCGAGGCATGATGAACAGCAAGATCCTGAAGATAAATGCACAAGATCCAATAACATTGGCAACTAAAGGTTGTAGATATGGACAAGCTGAAAAGCATGGCAGCGTTCGTGGCGGCAGCCGAATCAGACTCCTTTTCCGCAGCCGCTGCCTTGTTGGGCGTGACCCCGCAATTGATCGCCAAACAGGTCGGCAATCTGGAATCTGAGCTGGGCCTCAAATTGATCACGCGAACCACTCGCCGGCAAAGCTTGACCGCCGTGGGGAGGCAATATTACTCACGCTGCAAGGCCATTCTGAGCGACGTTGAGGACGCAGATGCCCTGGCCTTGGCAGCGAACTCGATACCGCGAGGAAAAATAAGGATCAGCGCGCCGTACAATTATGGTTCTCATCGACTGATCCCGTTCCTCACCCAATACCTGACGCGTTACCCCGAAACGGAAATCGAGTTGGAGTTGACGGACAGGTTCGTGAATGTCGTGGAAGAAGGTTACGAAGTCGTCTTCCGGCTGGGGAAACCGCAACTGGCCGACAGTGCGGCTCTGGTTCAACGCGGCTTGAAGCCTTTCAGGATGTTTGCCTGCGCGTCCCCTGCTTATCTCGCGCGCAAAGGGGTTCCGCTCCATCCCGAGCAGCTCGTGGACCATGACTGTCTGGGCTACCTGTTTTCCGATCGAATGACCGACAAGCGCTGGCAATTCACTAAAGACCTGCAGACGTTCACGGTCCCCATTGCGAGCCGGCTGAAAGTAAACAACACCATGGCCAAGGTGAACGCCGCATTGTCGGGCTTCGGTATTACGCTTTGCGTCGAGGACGTGCTGATGCCCTACGTGCAACGGGGTGAATTGGTCGTACTTTTCGAGGACTTCGAAGGCCCCATCTACCCGGCCAACCTGATCTACCCCGCCGACCGTCGCCCTTCAGCAAAGCTCCGACACTTCGTGGATGAGGTCATCCAGAGCCTGGGTTGATCGCCGCAAGTTCGCGCGAACCTCAGCTGAACACCCAGAGCACGCGGGTGGGCTTGTCAGTGAGGTTGGCGTAACGAAAACTGGCGTGGGGTTGCAGCTGAAAACTGTCACTGGCGCGCAGCGTTACCGGCTCGCCGCCATCCAGCCAGACGGTCAGTTCGCCTTCGAGCACGAAGCAGCCCTGCTCCGAGCTGTCGTCCAGATACTCCTCGCCACTGCTGGCCCCCGGCTCCAGATGGCTGTCGAGCATGGAGAACGCGCCCGTTATCGTCGGGGATGCCAGCACATCGGTGATGCCACCGGCCAGGTGGAGGGTACGACGCTCGTGCGGACGGGTGACCCAGTCGAGCTCGCGGGGCTTGTCCAGCTTGTAGAAATAGGCCGTGGAGACGCCGAGCTCTTCGCTGATAGCCGTGAGGTCGGCCACGGTCGGGCGTGACACGCCTCGTTCGACCTGGGACAGAAAGCCCACCGAACGGCCGATGCGCTGGGCCAGTTCGCCCAGTGTCAGGCCCTTGAACTTGCGCAGGTCGCGAATCAGTACGGCCAGGCCTTCTATCTCTTCGTGCACTTTCATAGTTGAATCGCGACTTTCGGACGGGAAAATGATTGCCCTGAAAAGTACATGATTCATCTCGCAAAGCAAGATTCTTCAAACAATTGCGGGAACCGGCAGCGCAACCCGGGGCCGCCTTGCGGCCCATCGCCGGCAAGCCAGCTCCCACAGGTACTGTGCATGACTTGAAGTCGATGCGGTCGAGGTGGGAGCTGGCTTGCCGGCGATGGGCTGCACAGCAGCCCCCCTTACCGGATAGCCTCGTACGTCAGGTCCAGGCACTTGCGGGCTTTTTCCAGCAGTTCGTCGATCTCCTCGATGCTGATCACCAGCGGCGGCGCAATGATCATGGTGTCGCCCACGGCGCGCATGATCAGGCCGTTGGCGAAGCAGTGCTGGCGACAGATCATGCCGACACCTTTGCCTTCGTAACGGGTGCGGGTGGCCTTGTCTTTCACCAGCTCGATCGCGCCGAGCATGCCCAGGCCGCGCACTTCGCCTACCAGTGGGTGGTCGGCCAGCTCGCGCAGGCGTTGTTGCAGGTAAGGAGCGGTCTTGTCGTGCACCTGCTCGATGATCTGTTCGTCACGCAAGATCCGCAGGTTCTCCAGGCCCACCGCAGCCGCCACCGGGTGGCCGGAATAGGTGAAACCGTGGTTGAAGTCCCCGCCTTCGCTGATGACTTTGGCCACTTCATCACGCACGATCACACCGCCCATGGGGATATAGCCGGAGGTAAGGCCCTTGGCGATGGTCATCAGGTCGGGCTTGAGGTCGTAGTAGTCGCTGCCGAACCACTCACCGGTACGGCCGAAGCCGCAGATCACTTCGTCGGCGACGAACAGGATGTCGTACCTGGCCAGGATCTCCTTCACCTTCGGCCAGTAGGTCTGCGGCGGAATGATCACCCCACCTGCGCCCTGGATCGGTTCGGCGATGAAGGCGGCGACGTTGTCCACACCGACTTCGAGGATCTTCTTCTCCAACTGCTCGGCCGCCCACACGCCGAAATCGGCCTCGGTCATGTCGCCGCCTTCGCCATACCAGTACGGCTGCGGGATGTGCACGATATCCGGGATCAGCCCACCCTGCTGGTGCATGCCGCTCATGCCGCCCAGGCCCGCGCCGGCCACGGTGGAGCCGTGGTAGCCGTTGATGCGGCCAATGATGACCTTCTTGTTCTTCTGCCCCTTGAGCGCCCAGTAATGGCGGACCATGCGCAGCACGGTGTCGTTGCCTTCGGAGCCGGAGCCGGTGAAGAACACATGGGTCATGCCTGGCGGGGCCACATCAGCGATCGCCTTGGCCAGTTCCAGCGCCGGCGGGTGCGCGGTCTGGAAGAACAGGTTGTAGTACGGCAACTGCTTCATCTGCCGGCTGGCAACGTCGGCCAGCTCATCGCGGCCATAGCCCACCGCCACACACCACAGGCCTGCCATGCCATCGAGAATCTTCTGGCCTTCGCTGTCCCAGAGGTACACGCCCTTGGCCGAGGTGATGATGCGCGGGCCTTTCTCGGCCAGTTGCCTGACATCGCTGAACGGCGCCAGGTGGTGGTCGCGGCTCATCGCTTGCCAGGCAAGGGTCTGCGAATGCTGTTCACTCATTGACTTCACTCCATCAAGTTGCGCAGCCGTGCTGCGCGGGTACTTTTTTGTAATTGGCAACGGTCGCTGTTCAGGCGCACTTCAACAGCATCTGGCGCAGTACCGAGCGATGCCGGCAGGCCTTGCCAAAGGACTGGAAGATGGTCAGGTAATGCGGGTTGTCCATGACCTGGTACTCGGGGTGCCATTGCACAGCCAGGGCAAAACCCTCGCTGTTCTCGAGCGAAATCGCTTCCACCAGGCCATCGGGGGCCCGCGCCTCCACCCTCAGCCCGGGGGCCAGTACATCGATACCCTGGCCGTGGATGGAATTGACCTCGATGATCGCCGGCAAACCCATGCGCTCGAGCATGCCGCCTGGCTCTATATGCAGGGCGTGACGCGGGCCATATTGCTTTTCGATGGGCTCACCCTTGCTTTCGCGGTGGTCCATGAACACGCCTGTCTCGTGAACCTTCTGGTGCAGGGTGCCGCCCAGCGCCACGTTCATTTCCTGAAAGCCACGGCAGATGCCGAGCACCGGCACGCCGGCGGCGATGGCCGCCCGCATCAGCGGCAATGTGCTGGCATCACGCAGCGGGTCGTGATGGGTACCCGCTGCACTGGCCGGGCCGTTGTAGTGGAATGGTTCGATGTTGGACGGCGAACCGGTGAAGATCAGCCCATCCACCACGTCGAGAATATCGGCGCTGTCCATCAGGTCGGCGAGGCTGGGTATCACGATGGGCAACCCACACGCTGCCTTGGCCGCCGCGCGCGCGTACTTCTCGCTGATGGTCTGGGTTGCATGCAGCTCGATCATGCTGGTGCATGCGGTAATGCCGATAACGGGCACACGTGGCATATCTTCCTCCGGCAAATCCATATTGCGCGTTGTATTGAAACGCTAGAAAGAGAGGGGGTAGCGGCGCTGTTCGAAGCTCGGCACCTACAGGAACCAGCGGTATTCGCGGGCATCGATGTGGTGCATGAAATCCAGTTGCTCCTGGTATTTGTTTTCGCAATAGACCATCACGAACTCACTGCCCAGGCCCTCGTTGACCACCGGGTGGTGACGCATGGCGGCCAGGGCACTGCAGGCATCCTTGGGGAAGTCGATGCCGCTCTGGCGGTTGTCGTTCAGCGGGGCGATGGGCTCGACACCACGATCCAGGCCATGCTCCATCCCGGTCAGGATGGCCGCCAACACCAGGTACGGGTTGGCATCGGCACCGGCGAGGCGGTGTTCGATGCGCAGGTTGCGCGGGTCGGACTCGGGGATGCGAATACACGCATCACGATCCTCGAAGCCCCAGCTGGCCTTGCTCGCCGCGTTGACCATGGCGCCGTACCGGCGGTAGGCATTGTGGTTGGGGGCGAAGATCGGCATGCAGTGGGGCAGCAACTCCAGGCACCCTGCCACCGCATGGCGCAGCTTGCGCTGGTCATCGCTGGCCAGGATGTTGTTGCCGGCGTTGTCGTACAGGCTGACGTGCACATGCATGCCGCTGCCCGGCGCGTCGAGGTACGGCTTGCTCATGAAGCTGGCTCGGTAGCCGTGTTTCATCGCGATACCGCGGGTACTGCGGCAGAACAGCGCCGACCAGTCCGCCGCGCTCATCGCATCGTCGCTGTGCGAGAAATTGATCTCGAACTGGCCTGGGCCCAGCTCCGCGGTGATGACGTTTGCCGGCACGCCCTGCTCGTTGGCGCCATCGACCATCTCGTGCAGCACCGGTGCGAAGCGCGACAGCCGCTCGATGTGCATGTTCGGCTGGTCGTCCTGGTCGTCGGTCGCCGTGTCGCGCGGGTACTGTGGCAGACCGTTATCGAGTTTGCGGTCGAACAGGTAGAACTCCAGTTCGAAGGCCACCACCGGACGGATACCGCGCCTGGCCAGGCGCTGTACCACCCGGGCCAGCACTTCACGGGGCTCGAACTCGATAGGCTTGGCAGTGCCGTCGGAGGTGATGAGCATCTGCGCGATCACTTCCTTTTCCCAGCGCACCGGCTTGAGGGTACCCGGCACCAGGCGGCGGGCGGCATCCGGGTCGCCGTCGGCGAAGCAGTAGTCACCGATTGGGTAGAGGCCACCTTGGGTGCCCAGCAGCACGCAGTTCTGCGGCAATTTCAGCGGCGTGCCGGCTGCGACTTTTTCCAGCATGTCCATCGGGTAGCGCTTGCCGTAGAAGTGCCCGGGGATATCCAGCGCAATCAGGTCGACATAGCGTATTGTCGGGTGTTCCGCTCGGAACGAACGCACTTCAGTCAGCAGATCCGGAAAGATGACACTCATCTTCTTGTCCTTGTGAGGTGAACGAATTCAGTTGAAGACCCAGAGCACGCGGGTGGTTTTTCCCGTCAGGTTGGCGTAACGGAACTGCGCGTGGGGGTGCAGCTGGAAGCAGTCGTTGGCCTGCAGGGTCACGGCATCGCCGTGGTCCAGCCATACCGTGAGTTCGCCTTCGAGCACGAAGCAGCCCTGCTCGGAACGGTCAGTCAGGTACAGCTCGCCACTGCTGGCGCCTGGCTCGAGGTGGCTGTCGAGCATGGAGAACGCACCGGCGATGCTGGGCGAAGCCAGCACATCGGTGATGCCCGACTCGAGGTACAGCGTGCGTCGCTCGTGAGGGCGCGTGACCCAGCTGATGCTGCGGGGCTTGCTCAGGTTGTAGAAGTACGCAGTCGATACACCGAGCGCTTCACTGATGGCAGTGAGGTCTGCCACGGTAGGACGCGAAACACCGCGCTCGACCTGGGACAGGAAGCCGACCGAGCGATTGATGCGCTCGGCCAGCTCGCCCAGGGTCAGGTTCTTGAATTTGCGCAGGTCGTGAATAAGGATCGCGAGGGCTTCAACCTCTTCGTGCATCTTCATCGATTCGGACTGCCGTGAAATTTTTAGAGTTATTTTTCATGAAAAAATACATGAAAAATTTCACGAGTCAAGCCGAATCAGGAAATGTGAAACAGGGAACAGAGGTTTGGGGGCACAGGGAGACGACAGACGCCAGGCGTTTCCAACGCTGGCTTCTGAACGTCAATAGGTAGAGATGAAGGATGAATTGTGAAGAGGTAGTACGAAAACAGTACCCTGAAGCCCTCTCAGGACGCGAGGGCTTGCGAACGCTGTCGCATCGGCATTTCATAGCGGTGCGGTTGCTGCCAAGCCAGTTGTGCCTGGACGTCGACCGCCGCATCCATCACCTTCTGCGCCCAGTTCTGATCCTTCGGGCACACCACCACCACGCGAAAACCGTGGTCGACGCCTTCCAGCCGCACACCGTCGGAGTCATCGACATGCAAGTCGATATCGAAGGCCGATGGCAACTTCGAGGGCGCATTCTCAAGCCCGTTCACGGCCAGGATATGCTGGTGCCGGTCACTGTTGACCACGCCATCGACACGGATGCCGTAGAGCATCAGCCAACGGCGGATGTAGGACGGCGTGCGCCCGGACGAGGTGTAGATCCAGATGCTGCAGCCCTGGCGGCGCAGGTCGCGGATCAGCGAGCGCGTGCCACTGCGCAGGGGTTCACCCAACCAGCGGTGGACGAACGCCGGCAGCTTGCTGTCCTCGGCGGCGGCGTGGTCGGCCTGGCAGGCCAGCGTGTCATCGATATCGAACGAAATGCGTACCTGCGGGCGATTGAACGTGCGCTCGATGGCTTGCCGCCCGCGCTGGAGCAGTGAAGGCCTTGGCATCAGCGGCACCTCTCGCGCGCAGGCACAGGCGTGCCGCTGAGGAAGAACTTGCCCGGCTCGGGCGCCTTCGCTTCGAGGAAGGCTGCGTACTTCTTCTTGATCTTGGGTAGTTCGTACAAGGCCTTGACACCATGCTTGGCGGAGTTGCGTATGACCGAGGACGGGTTGAAGTAACCCTCGGCGTTGTCCAGCGACAGCACGAATGGTGGTAGCCCCGCGCGCATCAGCAAGTAGCTGACTATGAGCGAGCCCGTGCGGTTGTTGCCTTCGATGAACAGTTGCGGCTTGCTGAGAATTCGAACGTAGACACCCGCCGCGCGTTTCCAGATCGAGTCGCTGCCATACGAGCAATACCAGTTGTAGAGGTCCTTGATGCCACCCTCCACATTATTGAAAAAGTGCGCCTCGGTCGCCGCCAGGTGCGGGGCAAACTCCAACCTGCGCGTCGGGTCGCTGCCGCACAGTACGGTGGCATTGATCTCCAGCATCAGGTTCAGTTGCTGAAGGTCGAAAAGGTCGACGCCCCGGGCGACATAGTCGTCAATCAGGGCATAGCCTTCAACCACATTCAGCAGCACCTCGTCGGTAAACGGGTCACGCGGTTCGGTGAAGTGCTGGCTGAGTTCGGCAAAGCGGCCTTGCACCTCACGTAGTGCGTGCTCTACCGCTGCCAGATCAAGACGACACGTCGCTCGCATTGGAAATCCCTGGTAACACTTGACGGAAGGTAATGCGGTCGGGTGTTGCAACCTTCCTGACAGCAACACCCGGCCACCTTGACACGTACGGCCTCAGCTGAACTTGCCGCTGATGTAGTCAGCGGTCAGTTGCTCACGCGGGTTCTGGAAAATCTGCGTGGTCGGGCCCATCTCGACCAGGTAGCCGGTGCGGGTGCCCTTGGAGATGTCGACCGAGAAGAACGCGGTGGTGTCGGCCACACGAATCGCCTGCTGCATGTTGTGGGTCACCAGGGCGATGGTGTAGTCCTTCTTCAACTCGACCATCAGTTCCTCCACCCGGCGGGTGGCAATCGGGTCGAGTGCCGAGCAGGGTTCGTCCAGCAGCAGCACTTCCGGCTCGGTGGCGATGGCGCGGGCGATACACAGACGCTGCTGCTGGCCGCCAGACAGGGCCAGGCCGCTGACCTTGAGCTTGTCCTTCACTTCGTCCCACAGCGCGGCGCCCTGCAGCGCGTGCTTGACGCGGTCGCCGATGTCGCCCTTGTAGCGGTTCAGGCGCAGGCCGAAGGCGACATTGTCGAAGATGCTCATCGAGAACGGGTTGGGCTGCTGGAACACCATGCCGATGTAGCGGCGCACCACCACAGGGTCGACGCCCTTGCCGTAGACGTCCTGGCCCAGGAAGTGCACATGGCCTTCGAAGCGGAAGCCCTTCACCAGGTCGTTCATGCGGTTCAGGCTACGCAGCACGGTACTCTTGCCGCAGCCGGACGGCCCGATGAAACCGGTGATCTCGTTTTTCCTGATCGGCACATGGCTGTCGCGAACGGCCATGAAATTGCCGTAGAAAATCTTGTCCAGCTTGCAGTCCATGACGATGGGGGCTTCGCTGACCACGGGAGCGGCTTTTGGCGCAGTGGATACGTTCAAGTTCGGATGCTCCCTTTCTCAATACTTGGGCTTGCCGAATACTCGGCTCAAAATGTTGATTACCAGCACGATCATCACCAGTACCAGCGAGGCCGCCCAGGCGAGCTCGAGCTGGTTGTCGAATGGCATGCCGGAGAAGTTGTAGATCAGTACGGCAAGCGAGGCCGTCGGGTTCATGACCGCGAGGTCGCCGTCATGCAGGATCCAGTAGTTGCTGAACAGCGCGGTGAACAACAGCGGCGCGGTCTCGCCGGCGGCGCGGGCCACGGCCAGCATGACGCCGGTCAGGATGGCCGGCAGGCCGGTGGGCAGGACGATTTTCCAGATCACCTGGGCACGGGTGCAGCCCATGCCGTAGGCGGCATCCTTCATGATCTTGGGCACCATCTTCATCGACTCTTCAGCGGTCAGCACGACGATGGGCAGCATCAGCACTGCCAAGGCCACACCGCCTGCCGGCGCAGAGTAGGTGCCGGTGGTCATCACCACCAGGGCGTAGGCGAATACGCCGGCCAGGATCGACGGCAAGCCGGTGAGCATCTTGGCGGCGAAGCGCGCGGCGTTGGCCAGCTTGCTGTCCGGGCCGAGTTCAGCGAGGAACACCGCGGCCAGGATACCGACCGGTACGGCGATGGCCGCGGCAATACCGACCATGACGAAGGTACCGGCCATGGCGTTGCCAAAGCCCCCGCCCATCTCGAAGCCGGTGGGTGGCAGCTCGGTGAACACCTCCAGGTTGAGGCGTGCACCGCCGCGGGTGATCAGCATGTACAGCACGGAAATCAGCGGCACGCTGGCCACCAGTGCCGCCAACCATGCCAGCGTGGTCAATACCAGGCTGCGCAGGGAACGGCCTTCCAGCTTGCGCTGCAGGCTGGGCAACGCGTTTGCAGGGGTGGTGAGGTTAGTCATTATTTGTTACCCCGCTGGGCGTAAAGCATGATCATCGAGCCGAGTACGTTCACCAGCAGGGTGATGAACATCAGTACCAGTGCGGCGTACATCAGCACCTCGACCTCGTTCGGACCGGCCTCCGGGAAGTTCAGGGCCAGCAAGGCCGCCAGCGTGTTGGCCGGGGCGAACAAGGACAGGGAAATGTTGTTGGCATTGCCCACCAGCATCGCCAGCGCCATGGTTTCACCCAGCGCACGGCCCAGGCCGAGCACCAGCGAACCGAAGATGCCGGTGGCTGCCGATGGCACCATTACCTTGAGGATGGCTTCCCAGTGGGTGGCACCCAGGCCGTAGGCGGCCTGCTTGGTTTTCATCGGCACGCTGGTCAGCGCATCCTGCGAAACGGCGGCGATGGTCGGCAGAATCATGATCGCCAGCACCAGCGCAGCCGGCAGCAGCCCGGGCCCGCTCAGGGAAGTGCCAAAAAAGGGAATCCAGCCCAGCTCGCTGTTCAGCCAGGTGGTCAGCGGGCGAATGGCCGGGATGACCACATAGATCCCCCACAGGCCGTAAACCACGCTGGGGATGGCAGCGAGCAGCTCGACGATGGTGCGGAACACCGCCGCCAGCCTGGCCGGGAGGAAGTCCTGGGTCAGGAAAATGGCCATGCTGACGCCGAAGAAACCGGCGATCAACAGGGCGATCAGGGCGCTGTAAAGCGTGCCCCAGATCGCTGGCAGAATACCGTATTTGCCTTGGTTGATGTCCCAGACGCTGCCGAACAGCACGTCAAAACCGTGCTTCTCGATGCCTGGCAATGCCTTGCGGCCCACTTCGTAGACCAGCGCGAAGACCAGCGCCAGGACCAGCACTACACCGATGCGTGCAAGCGCACGGAAGGTGCGATCAACCAGGAAGTCTTTCGCAGACGGTGGCTGGCACGCGGAGTCGGGGTTAGCCGGGATGGCAAAAGGAGTGTTCATTGGCAGGTTCCGGGACAGAGGGCAAACACGCCCGGTATGGCCGCAAGACCACACCGGGAGCGCCTGGACGTGTTACTGGATGTTGGCGGACGCTTTGCGTACATGTTCGACAACCGACGGTGGCAGCGGGATGTAGCCCATCGAGTCGGCGATCTTCTGGCCTTCGGTCAGGCTGTATTCGACCATTTCGCGCATGGCCTTGGCCTTGGCCGGGTTACCGTTGTCCTTGCGGAAGATCATCCAGGTGTAGGAGGTGATCGGGTAAGACTTGGCACCGTCCGGGTCAGGCAGCCAGGCCACCAGGTTCTCTGGCATGTTCACCGCCGCCAGCGCCTCGGCACCGCTCTCGGCGTTCGGCACGACGTATTGGCCGGCCTTGTTCTGCAGCTGGGCGAAGTCGACCTTGGCCAGCTTGGCGAAGCCGTATTCGATGTAGCCGATGGCGCCTGGGGTCTGGCGGACGGTGGCGGTTACGCCATCGTTCTTCGGCGACTTGATGAACTTGTCGCTGGCCGGCCAGTTGACCGTGTTGCCTTCACCCAGCGCCTGCTTGAAGTCAGCGTTGATGGCCGACAGGTGCTTGGTGAATACCGCAGTGGTACCGCTGGAGTCGGCACGCACGACCACGGTGATCGGAGTGGCTGGCAGTTTCAGCTCAGGGTTGGCCGCGACGATCTGCGGGTCGTTCCACTGGGTGATCTTGCCGAGGAAGATGTTGGAGTACACATCGCGCGGCAGCTTCAGCCCTTTTGGGTTGCCCGGCAGGTTGTAGGCCAGGACGATTTCGCCGGCGGTCATCGGCAGCAACTGCACGCCCTCGCCGACCTTGGCGATTTCTTCAGCTTTCATTGCCGAGTCGCTGGCGGCGAAGTCGACGGTTTTATTCAGAAAGTCCTGAACACCCGCCCCGCTTCCCTTGGACTGGTAGTCAACGGTGACACCGTCGGTTTCCTTGCTGAAGGCCTTGAACCAGGTCAGGTAGATCGGTGCAGGGAAACTGGCGCCGGAACCGGTCAGGCGGACGTTCTCTGCGGCAAAGGATGCCGAGGTGGCGCAAAGAGAAACGGCAACGGCGAGTGCAGCAGACTTCATCAGGCGTATCATCGAAAAGCGCTCCGTGTGATGGCCGGCACACTTTGCAACAGCAATGTTACAGCTTTGTGACCGATGAATGGCAGGCCGCACGGTAGAGCCGTGCGGGAGTGCCATCACGGCAGCATCGAGGGCTGGAACCCTGCAGCGACTGCTGTCGCAACCCTAAGGCCTCAATGTGTCGATTGAATGACTGTTTCAGTGGACAACTGGCTTCATGACACCGCTCGTCGATTAGCGGGCACTCTGACGTTGCCCCGGCATTCAACCGCTCATGCAAACCAGCCAGGAGTGAATCCCATGCCACGCGGCGACAAGGACAAGTACACCGACAAGCAAAAGCGCAAGGCCGACCATATCGAGGAAAGCTACGAGCACAATGGCGTGCCGAAAGACCAGGCCGAAGCGCGTGCCTGGGCCACCGTCAACAAACAGTCCGGGGGTGGTGAGAAAAAAGGAGGCTCGGGTAAAACCACATCTTCCAGCGAGAAGAAAACTGCCCGTTCGGACTCCGCCAAACGCGCGGCAAAGTCACGCCAGGGTCTTTCCCGCCCATCGGGCAGCTCGCTGGAAACCCGGAGCAAGCAAAGCCTGATGAAACAAGCGCGCAGCAAAGACATCAAGGGGCGCTCCACCATGACCAAGGCACAATTGGTGGCAGCGCTCGCGCACGCATGACGCAAGCGCCGAGCACGGCCCATCAACCATTCCCGGCGATATCCGCCGTGTCAGCATCTCTGCAACTGTTGCGGTACGCACATACGAATTCCGCTTCGGCACGCGTCGGGTAGTTGAGAGTCAGGCGCAGCTTTTCTTGTGTGTCATAGAGGTCATAACCCTCCCCTAACGTCGCGGGAAAGCCAAGACTGCGAGGGTAAATCTCTTTCTTGAGCGGCACAGCGGGAACCACAACGAAGCGCGTCTGCATGATCATCCCCCTCCCGGCAGTCTCTTAGTATTAGTACTGCTACGGGAAAGCATCAAGCTGACTCATGCAAACAATCCCAACACCCTGCAGCCCGGCTACCGGGCACTGCGCCATCCGCTACGCCAGGCCTATGTGCGAGGGTTCGCAGAAGTGGTCAGCTCGGGATCGGTTCCTCACTCCATTGATGCACGTCAAGCCGCCGGGCCGGGTTCGCGCGACGATGGCTGCCAGCAAGGCACGAATCGACAATCGCCCTGCGCATTGTGCTCAAAGGTCATCGCCCTTGATCACTGTGCGCGGCTTTGGATAAGGAGTCCCACATGAGCCCGCTGAACCACGTACTGGTAGCCACCGACCTGTCCACCTCTGCCCGCAACGCGGCAGAGCGCGCTGCACAGCTGAGCAAGGCGCAACAGGCATCACTGGACCTGCTATACGTTGCCAACCCGGCCCCCTTCGAACGCCTGAAGCAGCTGGTGGCACCTGGTGACGATCTACTGAAGCGCGTGCTGGATACCGCTGGCGAGAAAATTCGCGCACTGGCTGCAATGCTGTTCCAGCGCCATGACATCGCCGCTGGCGTGCAGGTCGCGCACGGCTCGGTGACCACGGAGATCACCCGCGAGGTGCAGGATAAACGCAGCGACCTGCTGGTGTGTGGGGCAAAGGGCCAGAGCGTGGCGCGGCGCCTGCTGCCGGGCTCCACTGTGCAGAAAATGCTGAACCGCATGCCCTGCCCTTTGCTGGTGGTCAAGCAGGCACCTCGCGATGCGTACCGCACCGTGCTGGTTGCGGTTGATTTTTCGTCTTCGTCACTGCGCGCCATCGAACTGGCAAAAGCCATTGCCCCACAGGCCGAGATCATTTTGCTGCATGTGTACGAGGCGCCGTTCGAAGGCAGCATGCGCTTCATCCACATCGATCACGACACCCTGACGCACTATCGCAATGTCATCCGCAAGGATGCGGTGAAGCAACTTGCGGCCTTGAGCGAAATCGCCGGAGTGGCCGATGCTCGGCAAATCGTGGTGCACGGTGACCCTGCCTGGCAGATTGCCGAGCAGGAACAAGCGCTGGAATGCGACCTGATTGTGGTCGGCAAGCAAGGGGAAAGCGCGCTTGAAGAACTGCTGATAGGCAGCGTCACCAAGCATGTGCTGAACGAATCCCAGTGTGATGTGCTGGTGTCGCCATAGGGTCCATATGCTGGGGAGGACGCTTAGGCGCCCTCCCCCGAAGCCCGTGCCATCCACCGTGGCGCCTGCTTCGCGGGTAAACCCGCTTGTATGGTTAGACTTGAAGGGGTGGTGGGACTAAATGCCCGATTCTGACTGTTCAGAGC
>NZ_OLKL01000027.1 GCF_900291015.1 Pseudomonas persica | reverse complement strand
GCGAGCGGGTTCACCCGCGAACACGGGCGAAGCCCGTGCCATCCTCCGCGGCGCCTGCTTCGCGGGTAAACCCGCTCCCACAGGGATCGCGCCAACGTTCAGGTTATGAGCAAGACCGTTGCGCCCCCAGGTCCTTTCTGGCCTCAAGCAGCACACGAACCTGTGCGAGCGGGTTCACCCGCGAACACGGGCGAAGCCCGTGCCATCCTCCGCGGCACCTGCTTCGCGGGTAAACCCGCTCACAGGGATCGCGCCAGCGTTCAGGTTATGAGCAAGACCGTTGCACCCCCAAGGTCCTTCCTGGCCTCAAGCAGCACACGAACCTGTGGGAGCGGGTTCACCCGCGAACACGGGCGAAGCCCGTGCCATCCTCCGCGGCGCCTGCTTGCGGAACCTGCAGCATTACTCCCCGGCCAACAGCGGGTGCTCTGCGCAAGGTGTTTCATCGATTGCGCTGATGATTACTATCAAGCGACCCGCCTGTTGGCCTGGCAAAACCGCCCCCTATAATCGCCAGCAAATTTCCCCCGCTCCTGCGCCTGCCTCAGGCGACATCCCTCTCTTGGAATCCAATACCATGCCAAGTGCCAACCAGGCTCCTCGCGGCCTCCCCGAACATGATCAACAGAGCGTCAGCCAGCAGTGGCTGGCGATTCTCTCGGTCGCCGTCGGCGCCTTCGCCCTGGTCACCAGCGAGTTTCTGCCGGTGGGCGTACTCAACGATGTCGCCAGCGACCTCGGCATCAGTGCAGGCCAGGCCGGCCTGATGGTTACCCTGCCCGGCATCATGGCCGCCCTAGCCGCCCCATTGCTGTCGGTGGGCATTGGCGCCCTGGACCGTCGCTACCTGCTGATCGGCCTGACGCTGATCATGATCATCGCCAACGCGGTGGTGGCCTACGCCAGCGATTTCGGCTTGCTGCTGTTCGGCCGTGTGCTGCTGGGCGTCAGTATCGGCGGTTTCTGGGCGACCGCCATTGCCCTCAGCGGCCGTCTGGCGCCCAAGGGCGTGGGCGTTGCCCAGGCCACCTCGATCATCATGGTCGGTGTGACCTTGGCTACCGTGCTGGGCGTACCGGTAGGCACCTGGCTGAGCGGTCTGATGGGCTGGCGCATGACCTTCCTGGTAACCGCGCTACTGGGTGTACCGGTGCTGCTGGCGCAGGTCCTGCTGCTACCGCGGCTCAACCCGGACAAGGCCATCCGCATCAGCGACCTGCCGGCCCTGTTCATCAACCCACAAGCGCGGGTTGGCCTGATCGCCGTATTGCTGATTGGCCTGGCGCACTTTGCCGCGTACACCTATGTCGCCCCCTTCTTCAAGCAAAGCTCCGGTTTCGATGGGCCGACCATTGGCTCATTGCTGCTGCTCTATGGTGTGGCCGGGGTATTCGGCAATATCTTCGCCGGTTTCGCCGCCAACCGCAGCGTACGTCACACCCTGCTGCTGGTAGCACTGATGATCGGCACCAGCACCGCCCTGTTCCCCCACTTCGCCACCGGCATGACCGGTGCCGCGATGCTGATCGGGCTCTGGGGCTTCGCCTTCGGCGCGTTCCCGGCCTGTGCCAGCATCTGGATGTTTGTCGTCGCGCCCAAGGATGTCGAACGCGGCATGCCGCTGTTCGTTGCCATGTTCCAGGTGATCATTGCGCTGGGTTCGTTCTTCGGCGGGCGGATCGTCGACCAGCTGGGCAGCTCGGTGCTGTTGAGCCTGGCCACGGCTCTGGTGGGCTGCGGTTTCGCTACGGTGCTGGTGCTGGGGCGTAACGTCAGCAACAGCCTGGCGGCACAACCTGGCTGACCACTCGCCCTTGGTATTGCCTGGCGCCAGGTATCAAATGCCACCGCCGTAGCGATACTGCCAGACAATGCCAGCGACATCGTAGTCGTTGCCGGTACGGATATGAGCCCCCTCACTCACAAACAGTTTCATCGAGTTTCTTCGATTCAACGGCAGCGTGAGGGTGCACCCATAGCGTGTGTTTTCCTGAAAGAAGCCCTGAGTTCGCCAGGCGCTTGCATCTTTCAGAGCAGCTCGGGGAATGCAGCGCCAAGCAGGCCGGGATCCTTCAGGATCGATGCACTGCTGGCGATATCCGGGGCCAGCCAACGGTCCTGGGCATAGGCCGGGACCCGTTCGCGCAACAACCGCCAGGCAACGTTGGTACCTGCGCCAAAGCGCTGCTCCTTGAGGAACTCGAATGCCTGGGCCGCCAACAGGTATTCGATGGCGAGGATCTGCGTACAGTTCTCCAGGGCGCGGTGCAGCTTCAACCCGGCATTGGTGCCCATGCTCAGATGATCCTCCTGCAGGCCGGAGGTGACGTAGTTGTCGATGACTGCCGGTTGCGCCAGCTGACGGTTTTCTGCACACAGTGAAGCGGCCACGTACTGGACAATCATCATGCCCGAATTCACCCCCGGTTGACTGACCAGGAAGGCCGGCAAACCGCTGACCAACGGGTTGATCAGGCGATCGAGACGACGCTCGGCAATCGCCCCGATCTCGGCCACCGCGATTGCCAGCAAGTCGGCCGCCATGGCCACGGACTGGCCGTGCGGATTCGCCTGGGAAACCACCCGATACGACTCGGGTGTACCCAGCAACATCGGGTTGTCGGTCGTGGAATTGAGTTCGGTTTCGATCTGCCGCGCAGCGTGTTCCAACTGATCGCGCGCAGCGCCATGCACCTGCGGAATAGAGCGAATGCTCAAGGCGTCCTGGGTGCGAATGCCATGGCTGCTGGCAATGATTTCGCTGCCGTCGAGCAGGCGCCGCAAGTTACTGCCCACGCGCTGCATGCCGGGGTGCGGTTTCATCGCGATGATTTCTGCGTCGAAGGCATCGAGTTGGCCGCGCAGGGCCTCGAAGCTCATGGCGCCGACAACGTCCGCCCATTGGCTCAACCGAGTGGCGTCGTCCAGGGACAGGCAGCTCAGACCGGTCATGCAAGGGGTACCGTTGACCAGGCACAGACCATCCTTGGCACCCAGTTTGACCGGCGCCAGGCCGACCTCGGCCAAGGCTTGCTGCGCCGGCATGATCTGGCCGCGATAGCTGACCTGGCCGACGCCCAGCAAGCTGATGCTGATATGTGCCATGTGGGTCAGATACCCCACCGACCCCTGTTTCGGGACCTGCGGGGTGATGTGCTGGTTGAGCAAGGTCAGCAGCGCCTCGACCACCTTGCGCTGAAGGCCGGAACGGCCCTGGCAGAAATTGATGATCGCCGCGCACATTATCGCCCGGGTCTGCTCGTCTGACAGCGCTGTACCCACGCCACAGGCATGGCTGAGCAGAGTGTTGTGCGACAGCTGGCTGAGTTGTTCGTCCTGCAACGAGACATTGCACAAGGCGCCAAGCCCGGTGTTGACGCCATAGGCGCGCTCACCGCTGGAAACGATGCGCTGGACAATCGCCTGGGCGTTCTCGATCCGCGCCCAGGCCGAGGGGGCCAGCTCAAGCTTCGCCCCATGCCGGGCCACAGCCACCACGTCCTGCCAGCGAACTGGCGCCTCGGCGATGATGATTTTTTCGGCAAACGACATATACCCGGTTCCTTAAAGCGAAGCTACGCGGCGCTGCACGAAACGATCTACGTATTCGTCCGCAGGCTGGTAGAGGATTTCTTTCGGCGTGCCGACCTGGATCAGGCGACCATCCTTGAGAATGGCAATTCGGTTGCCGATACGCACCGCTTCGTCCAGATCGTGAGTGATGAAGACGATGGTCTTGTGCAGGGTCTTTTGCAGTTCCAGCAACTGGTCCTGCATTTCGGCGCGAATTAGCGGGTCGAGCGCACTGAAGGCTTCGTCCATCAGGATGATGTCGGTGTCGGCAGCCAACGCACGGGCCAGGCCGACGCGCTGACGCATGCCGCCCGACAACTGGTGCGGGTACGATTTTTCGTAACCCTTGAGACCTACGGTGTTGATCCAGTGCAGGGCACGCTCGGTGCACATGGCCTTGCTCTCGCCACGGACTTTCAGGCCGTAAGCGACGTTGTCCAGCACGGTGCGGTGCGGCAACAGGCCGAAGCTCTGGAACACCATGCTGATCTTGTGCCGGCGAAATTCGCGCAGGGCTTGCATGTCGTATTGCAGAATGTCCTCGCCATCGACCAGGATCTCGCCGCTGGTCGGGTCGATCAGGCGGTTGAAGTGACGCACCAGGGTCGACTTGCCCGAGCCCGACAGGCCCATGATCACGAAGATCTCACCGCTGCCGATGGACAACGAGAGATCGTTGACCCCGACCACGCAGCCGGTTTCGGCCAGGACCTGATCTTTGGTTTTTTTCTGGCGGATCAGTTTCAGGGCATCGTCGGCGCGCGCACCGAATATCTTGAAGACATTTTTGACTTCGATCTTGTTCATCGTCTGCTTGGCGCTCATTTGCCCACCCCATGCCGTGGCCGGCCATAGGCCTGGGTAATGCGGTCGATCACAACCGCCAGAATCACTATGGCCAGGCCCGCTTCGAGGCCGCGGCCCACATTCAGGGTCTGGATGCCGACCAGGACGTCTTCACCCAAGCCACGGGCACCGATCATCGACGCGATGACCACCATCGACAGGGCCATCATGGTGGTCTGGTTGATACCAGCCATGATGCTCGGCAACGCCAGTGGCAGCTGCACACCGAACAGTTGTTGCATGCGATTGGCACCGAAAGCATTGATCGCCTCCATGACTTCGCCATCCACCTGGCGAATGCCCAGGTCGGTCAGGCGAATCAGCGGCGGGGCGGCATAGATGACGGTGGCAAAGATCGCCGGCACCTTGCCCAGGCCGAACAGCATCAGTACCGGTATCAGGTACACGAAGCTAGGCATGGTTTGCATGATGTCGAGCAGCGGCATCAACACCGCCCGCAGGCGATCGTTGCGCGCCGACAGGATACCCAGCGGAATGCCGACCAGGACCGATATCAGCGTTGCTACCAGCATCAGCGCCAGGGTCTGCATCAGCTTGTCCCACAGACCGACCGCACCGACCAGGAAGAGCAAGCCGACGATCACGGCAGTGGGCACGATTTTACGGGTGGCATGCCAGGCAATCGCAGCGACGATGGCCAGCATCAGCCACCAGGGTGTTGCGCGCAGCAGGCCTTCGAGGTTGACGATGGCCCACAACAGGGTGTCGGAGATGTGCCGGAACACGTCACCGTAGTTGGTTACCAGCGCATCGACCCAGCCATTGACCCAGTCGGCGATGGAAAACGTGAAGTTTTTGGGAAACATGGAATTCTCTCGAGCAAGTGTATGAAGCGGACTGTCGTGCAACTTGACCGCCAGGAGCCGGACGAGCCCATACGCTCAGAGTGCCGCGTCTACCTTTTTGGCTGCGTCCTCACTGACCCAGCTGTGCCAGACTTCAGGGTGCTCCTTGAGGAACAACTTGGCCAGCTCCGGCGACTCGATGCGATCTTTGGCCATGCGCCCCAGGTTCTGGTTCAGCAGATCGATCGGCAGATTGACCTTTTCCAGCACCGCCACCAGTTCCGGCGCCTGCTCGTGGAAGGCCTTCGACAGCCCCACTTTGATGGTCAGGGATTTATCCACGCCGGGTTTCTCGTCCAGCTTGACCAGGTCGACCTGGCCCATTAGCGGCGTCGGCGACCAGTAGTAGAACAGGATCGGCTCGCCACGCTTGTAGCTCGATAGTACGGCGGCATCCAGGGCCGGGCCGGTGCCCGGGCGGAAGTTGGTGTAGGTGCTTTCCAGGCCGTAGCGCTTGAGCATCTCGCTGTTGTCCAGCTCGCAGGTCCAGCCGGCCGGGCAATTGTAGAAGCGCCCCTTGTCCGGTTCTTCCGGGTCCTTGAATACCTGGGCGTATTGCCCCAGATCGGCGATGCTCTTGAGGTTCGGTGCCTTGGCTTCGAGTTGGCGTTTGGCGTCGCCTTCGATCACATAACGTGGCACATACCAGCCTTCGACCGCGCCAACGACCGGCGAGCCGACGCCGACAACCTTGCCGGCAGCCGCAGCCTTGTTCCAGACCTCGCTGCGCCCCACCCACTCTTCGGCAAACACCTGAATATCGTTGCTGCTCAGGGCGTTTTCCATGGAGATGGAGTTACCCGGCAGGCTATCGGTATCACAGCCATAACCATTTTTCAGCACGAACTGCATCAGGTCAGTGAGCAGCATCCCGCTTTCCCAATTCAAACCGGCGAATTTCACCGGTTTGCCGGATTCGCACCAACCGGCCGCCTGGCTGACGCCAGCGGACGTCAGCAGGCCGAAAGAAAGTGTCGTGGTCAGCAGAGCCTTTGTAATTTTCATTGTGACGCTCCCAAACAAGAACGTTGATTGCAGTAGTCGAGGGCATCCGGCCCGAAGAGGGTCGCCAGGCTGGCTGACGAGCCATGCCACAAGCAGAAGAAATATTTCACAACCTCAACAAAGGATAAAATAATATGTCCTGATGCATCACAAAGGAAAAACCTATGAAGTTCACACTGCGGCAACTTCGCTATGCACTCGCAGCGGCCAAGCACGGAAACCTGACGACTGCCGCCATGGAACTTCATGTTTCACAACCCTCCATCTCGGCGGCCATCACCGAATTGGAGGAGGTGCTGGGTCAATCGATTTTCATACGCCAACGTGGCCTGGGCATATCGCTGACCCCATTCGGTCGTACCGTCATGGTCCAGGCCCGTCGCGTGCTGGCAGAGGCTCGGACCTTTGCCGAGATCAATGCCAATGCAGGAGAGTGTGTCGGAGAGTTGGTGGTCGGATGTTTTGAAGATCTGGCGCCCTATTGTCTGCCTCAAATCGTGCGACGGATGCAGGAGTCCTGCCCAAGGGTCACTGTCGATATGCGCGATGGCAGCTTCGATTATGTTGGCAAGCGCCTGAGTGAGGGGGCTATAGAGTTGGCGATCACTTACGATCTGGGTTTACCGCCGAACACTCAATGCACTCAGCTGTGCCAGCTGACCGCTCAGGTACTGCTGGCGGCCAATCACCCGTTGGCCAAAGAGCCGCGCGTCAGTCTCAAAGCGCTATCGGAATACACCTTGGTCGTCACCGATCAGGCCCACAGTTGGCAGCATGTGCTGGATCTGTTCAGCTTTTACGATCTTGCACCCGCCATTGTGCACCGTGTGCGTACATTCGAGTTGCAGCGTAGCCTCGTCGCCAATGGGTTTGGAGTGGCACTGATTTATACCCGGCCATTTGGCGACCGCAGTTATGATGGCCAAGCGCTGGTATGTCGGCCGACTCAGGAGAAATTGCCAACGCATAGCATCGTCCTGGCGCATGATCAGCGCTATCCGCTGACGCCTTCGGCTGAGGCGTTCAAGGAGTTGGCGGTGGCATGGTTCGCGGAACGACCGTCGTTTGCATCCGAATGAACAATACGTGGGGCGAATGTCATAGAGATGCTGACCTGGTACTTGTCGGGTTCGCACTCACAGCTGCGACTCACGCGCCCGGGCATGGCGCATGCTGATTTTTTACACTCTTTTTACGACTGAGCCGACAACCAGAAGGAATACTGGGCGCGCGATGCCCAGGGATGGCATGCATTTCTACCCGCCAGTCCAGAGAAGCCCTTCGTGAGCCAGTCCGCCGTCATCACAAATCAATCCCTTCCCGGCAAGTCCAACCCCATCGGCATGCTCGTCGCCGCCGTCGGCGTGGTGTATGGCGACATCGGCACCAGCCCGCTGTACACCCTCAAGGAGGTGTTCGCCGGGCACTACGGCGTGCAGGCCAACACCACCGGTGTACTCGGTGTGCTGTCACTGGTGTTCTGGTCGTTGCTCTGGGTGGTGTCACTGAAGTACGTACTGTTCATCCTGCGTGCCGACAACCAGGGCGAGGGCGGCATCATGGCCCTGACCGCCTTGGCACATCGGGCGGCGGCGCCCTACCAGCGGCTGGGCAAGGTGTTGGTGCTGCTCGGCTTGTTCGGCGCTGCACTGTTCTACGGCGACAGCATGATCACGCCGGCGATCTCCGTGCTATCGGCCGTCGAGGGGCTGCAACTGGCCTTCGATGGCATCGAACACTGGGTCGTACCGCTGTCACTGGTGGTGCTGGTGGCACTGTTCCTGATCCAGAAGCACGGCACCGCGCGCATCGGTATCCTCTTCGGGCCGATCATGGTGCTGTGGTTCATCGTGCTGGGGGCGCTGGGCCTGCACGGCATCGTCCAGCGCCCGGAAGTGCTACAGGCGCTCAACCCGCTCTGGGCGGTGAAGTTCTTCCTGCTGCACCCGGGCATGGGGGTGGCGATTCTGGGCGCGGTGGTGCTGGCACTGACCGGCGCCGAAGCGCTCTACGCCGACATGGGGCACTTTGGTCGCAAGCCCATTGCCCGCGCCTGGTTCCTGCTGGTGTTGCCCGGCCTGGTACTGAACTACTTCGGCCAGGGCGCGTTGATCCTCGGCGACCCACAGTCGGTGCGCAACCCGTTCTATCTGCTGGCGCCCGAATGGGCCTTGTTGCCAATGGTCGGGCTGGCCACGCTGGCCACCATCATCGCGTCCCAGGCCGTGATCTCCGGTGCGTTCTCGCTGACGCGCCAGGCCATCCAGCTGGGATACGTACCGCGCATGTTCATCCAGCACACTTCCAGCGAGGAACAGGGGCAGATCTACATTGGCATGGTGAACTGGGCACTGATGGTCGGCGTGGTGTTGCTGGTGGTCGGCTTCGAGTCATCCGGGGCGCTTGCGGCAGCCTATGGTGTGGCCGTGACCGGGACCATGCTGATCACCACCCTGCTGGCCTCGGCAGTGGTGCTGTTGTTGTGGAAAGCTCCACGCTGGCTGGCAGTGCCGATGCTGCTGGCGTTCCTGCTGGTCGACAGCCTGTATTTTGCCGCCAATGCGCCGAAAATCCTTGAGGGTGGTGCATTTCCGGTGATTGCGGGCCTGGCGCTGTTCGTCCTGATGACCACCTGGAAGCGCGGACGAAGGATGATCGTCGAGCGGCTGGACGAGAGTTCGCTGCCGCTGGAGTTGTTCATTGACAGCCTCAGGGCCCAGCCGCCTCACCGCGTGGGCGGTACTGCCGTGTTCCTGTCTGCCAGGCCCGAAGCGGTGCCTCACGCCTTGCTGCATAACCTGCTGCATAACCAGGTACTGCATGAACAGGTGGTGCTGTTGACCGTCGTGTTCGCGGATGAACCGCGGGTCAGCGCCAGCAAGCGCTGTGAGGTCGAAGCCTTTGGTGACGGTTTCTTCCGTGTGAGCCTGCATTTCGGCTTCACGGAGGAGCCCGACGTGCCGTTGGCGTTAAGCCGCTGTCAGTATGCGGACCTGGAGTTCGGCCCCATGCGCACCACCTATTTTCTCAGCCGGGAGACGGTCATTGCAGGCAAGCAGATGGGCATGGCCCGCTGGCGGGAGCACCTGTTTGCCTTCCTGCTGAAGAATGCCAACAGCAACCTCAAATACTTCCAGCTGCCGCTGAACCGAGTGATCGAGCTTGGCACCCAGGTCGAGATCTGAGCAGGCATGGAGCACAGTTCTTCTGTCGGGACACCAGAACTTGCAAGGCAGCCACATGTCTTAGAAGCACCTGAGCTCTACCTGCGCCGTTGGAGGCGAAAAAACATGAAAAAAACCCTGGTGGCCGTCTTTGCCTGTGCTCTGGCATTCGGCGCAACGGCATTGTTACCTGCCGATATCTCGCCGATGGGTTCCGCGTATGCCAAAGGCGGTGGCGGTGGCGGTGGCGGTGGCGGTGGCGGTGGCGGTCATGGTGGTGGTCACGGCGGCGGCAATGGCGGTGGACATGGCGCCGGCATGGGTGGGCGCAATGGCAATGGCGCGGGCCTCGCGGGTGATCATGCCGGCAAGGCTACGCGCGATCATGGTCTGAGCGGCAATCATTATGGAAGTTCACGCAACCAGGATAGCGGCCATGGAACGACCACTTCAGGCATTGCCCAATCCAAGGATACTCGCGGCTTGACGAAATCTAGCGCTATCTCGGGGACTACGCCCGGTGATCATAATGCCAAGGGGCTGAGCGGCGCGGTACAAAACTCCACGAAGAATGATCGATGAGGTGAAGGCTGCCAGGTACTGAAGGGGCCTGGCAGCCACTTCGTCGAACGGCGGCGCACTGCGGAACTTAAAAGGCAACCTTATGTCGTATCCGCACCCAAGCTCCCCTGCGCCTTCTGGAGGCGAACAAACATGAACAACACCCTGGTAGCCGTCTTTACTTGTGCCCTGGCGCTCGGCGCAACCGCATTGTTGCCTGCCGATGTCTCGCCGATCGGTTCCGCGTATGCCAAAGGTGGTGGCAACGGCGGTGGACATGGTGGCGGTAAGGGTGGGTTCAACGGCAATGGCGCCGGCTACGAGAGTGATCATGCCGGCAAGGCCACGCGCAACCATGGCGAGAGCGGCAATCACTATGGAAGCTTGCGCAACGATGACAACGGCCGTGGTACCACCCGGTCAGCCATCGCCAACTCCAAGGAGCACAACAAGGCAGGGCGTTCCTCTTCGAAGCATGATCGATAACTGAAGGCGCGCGCCGGCCACTCCTACAACGACTTCGCACTCGCCAAGGGCGGCGTCATACCTTCGGTAAGACAGTTACTCCCCCCGCCCAAGCCCTGCCGAGTCTCCCGCCGATGCCCAGCACACCTGTTCTGTCAGCCTTGCTCCTGTTGTTCAGCGCAATCACGGCATCAGGCGCACTGGCCGGGGAGCGCTCCGCGCCCGCACGCAGCAACAATGCCTCGACCGTGCTGATCGAAACCGCCTCGCAACAGTATGCCGACGGCCAACTGGACCAGGCGGCGGCCACCCTGGAGCGCGCGCTGCACATTCAGCCGAACAACCCGGCAACCCTGCACTACCTTGGCGTCCTGCGCCTTCAGCAAGGGCAGTATGCACAGGCCGAAACCCTGGCGCTGCGCTCCAACCTGCGTGTTGGCAACAATCACGCACTGCGCAGCCGCAACCTGCAGCTGATAGAAGCCGCGCACAAGGCCCAGGGCTCCGGCATGCTGCCGACGGTCGCGCACTGACGGCGGTCAGACACTGCGCGTCAGGCCACCATCGACCTTGATGTTCTGCCCGGTGATATAAGCAGCCCCGTCGCTGGCCAGGAATGCAATGGTGGCGGCGATTTCCTCGCTGGAGCCATAGCGCTTGAGCGGTACGCTGTCACGACGCTGTTCGGTAGCCGGCAGGCTGTCGATCCAGCCCGGCAATACATTGTTGATACGCACGTTGTCCGCGGCATAGGTGTCGGCGAAGATTTTGCTGAACGCCGCCAGTCCCGCGCGGAACACTGCCGATGTGGGGAACATTTCGTTGGGTTCGAATGCCCAGGCGGTAGAGATGTTGATGATCACTCCGCCCTTCTGCCGTTGCATGATTGGCGCCACCAGGCGTGCCGGGCGGATGACATTGAGCAGGTAGGTGTCCATGCCCTTGTGCCAGTCTTCGTCGCTGATCTCCAGGATCGGCGCGCGCGGGCCGTGGCCGGCGCTGTTGACCAGCACATCGACGCGCCCCCACTTCCCGACCACGGCATCCACCAGGCGCTGCAGGTCCGCGACCGACTGGTTGCTACCGGTAACACCGATACCGCCCAGTTCCCTGGCCAGCGCTTCGCCCTTGCCCGAAGATGACAGGATGCCGACCTTGAAGCCGTCGGCAGCCAGACGACGTGCCGCTGCTGCGCCCATGCCGCTGCCACCGGCGGTGATGATGGCGACTTTTTCCACAGACATATTGCCTCCTTCGGCGATGGAACCCTGTGTTTGCAAGTGCATTCACACTAGCAGCCACGCAGATGCGGAGGGAGGCAGCCGGACTTCGCCTAGCCAGTAGATTTTCTTTCGTCAGCCTGAGCCTTGAGCCACGCCCTGACGATTTGCAGGGCCGCCGGCGGCTGCCCCTTGCGCGGCCATACCAGGTAGAACGCCTTGTCCTGCCACAGTTGCTGGGAGAACACCTGCACCAGCCGGCCAGCGGCGATATCGTCGCTGACGAAGGCATGGCTGGCCAAGGTGATGCCCTGCCTGCCAATGGCCGCTTCGATGGCCAGCGAGGTCTGGTTGAAACGCACGGTCTTGGCCGTGGGCGCCGGGTGGCCTGGGAACACCGCGGCGCAGAACTGCGGCCAGAAGTTGTGCGCATCGTGCACGCCACATAGCGCTGCAAGGCGGCGAAACCCTCTGGCCAGCCCACTTCTGCCAACAACGCCGGGCTTGCCACCGCGACCACCGGCTGCGCCATCAGCAACTCGGCGTTCAGCCCGGTACCGAACGGCGGCTGGCCATAACGCACGGCCAGGTCCACACCATCGGTATGAAAGTGCGAAAGCCGGTCGCTGGCCAGCACCCGCAGGTCAATCTCGGGGTTGCGCTCGGCAAAGTGCCCCAACTTGGGGATCAGCCATTTCGAAGCAAAGGTTGGCGTTACGCTGACCGTGAGATGGGATGGCGCCGGGCGCAGCAGCCGCGTGGCTTCGTCGATCATCGCCAAGGCGCTGCGCACGCTGGTGCTGTAGGCCTGCCCGGCATCGGTCAGGCCAAGGCCACGCGGCAAACGTTCGAACAGGCGAACGTCCAGGCCGGCCTCCAGCCCGCGAATCTGCTGGGCAACGGCCGCCTGGGTGACGCCGAGTTCCTCGGCAGCCAGGCGAAAGTTCAAGTGACGCGCTACCACTTCGAACACCCGTAGCGCATTGAGTGAGGGTAACCCGGGAAAACCTGCAGGCATGGCGATGATTTTTCTATTGTCTGATCAGCAGCTTTGCACCGAGGCTATCCTCATCGGCCGAGGAAGTCGATGCTTTGCCCCCGCTCGCATTACCCGGCAAAGTCGGCGCCGGGGCGCTCAGGGCCCCTGTGGGAGCGGCTTTAGCCGCGAACACCGGCGCAGCCGGTGCCATGCACCGCGTTGGATTGTTCGCGGCTAAAGCCGCTCACAGGATGCACGGACCGCTTGCGAATTCAGTTCTCTATGCGACAGCGCAGCCCAAAGGGCTGGGCCATCTCCCACAGGGATTGCGCTAGCTTTCAGAGCTTGAGCAAGACCGTTGCTCCTACAGGACCGATGTTGCAATCGCCTTCGCCGCTTGCGCCAAACGCTGTGTGGCCAGCCGGATTTCATCCAGGTCCAGCGAGGCGAACCCGAGGCGCAAGGCATTTTCCGCATGACCAAACGGCGAAAACTGCCGGCCACTGCGTACCACCAGGTCCAACTCCAACGCCTTGCCAACCAACTGATCCACATCGACCCCGTCAGCAAACCTCACCCACAGCGCCAGCCCACCTTCCGGCTCGCGCACGGTTACCTGCTCGCCAAAGGCATCGCGCAAGCAAGCCAACAGGGTCTGCCGACGCCGGCGATACTCCTTGGCAACCCTTCGCAAGTGTTTCTTCAGCTCGCCATCATTGATCAGGTCCGCCAGCATCTGCTGCATCACCGCATCGCCCTGCCCCAGGGTCAGCGTCGCCCTGCGCTCGAGCACCGCGACCACCTCCGCCGGCGCCACGATGAAACTGCAACGGAACGTACTGCCCAAGGACTTGGACAATGAACCAATGTAGATCACGTGCCGCTGCTGACGGTCGCTGGCCAACGGCAGGTAAGGCCGCCCGGCAAAGTGGTACTCATGGTCGTAGTCTTCCTCGACCACGCAAAAGTCGTGCTGCCGGGCCAGCTCCAGCAACTGCTGCCGGCGCCCGGCAGGCAGGCTGACCGTGGTCGGGAACTGGTGATGGGGGGTGATGTACAGCATGCGCACCTTGTGCAGCCGGCACAGTGCATCGATCTGGTCGACTTGGCAGCCCTCGTCATCCAGGCCCACGGTCACCAGCCGGGCGCCCAGCTGGCGGAAGATCTCCCACGCAGGCGGATAGCTCAGGCGCTCGACCAGCACGACGTCACCGGGCTCGAGCAGCACGCTGGCCACCAGGTACAGCGACATCTGCACGCCCTGGGTCAGGCAGATATGCTCGGCGCCAACGTTCAGGCTGCGATTGTGCCGCAGCATGTCGGCCAAGGCGCTGCGCAGGTAATGGCTGCTGCACGCGCTGCCATGGCGCACGGTGTTGGCGGCGAAGCTGTTGCGCAAGGCATTACGGTAATAACGGTGCAGAACGGTCTGCGGCAGCAGGCGGTGGTCACAGGCACCGTTGTCGAAGAACAGCGCACCCGGCCGATCCTGCTGCGCGGCAGCCTGTTCGTTGGCCGTGAAGTAGGCAACGCCAGGCTCCTCTCGCAGCTCCAGGGCAAAGGGCCGCGCGGCATCGGGCTCGGGCAGGGTGCCAATTGCCAGTTGCCGACTGACGAAGGTGCCACGGCGTTGCACGCTTTCCAGCCAGCCTTTGGTCTCGGCTTCCTCGTAGGCGAGGATTACCGTCTTGCGATTGACGTTCAGCAGTTGCGCCATTTCCCGCGTGCCGGGCAACGGCGTGCCGGGGCGCAGGCGGCCTTCGCTGATCGCCGCTACCAGGCCCTCGACAATCTGCCTGTACGAAGCCTGCGGCTGCGCCCCGTCGAGCTTGAGCAGCGGCTGCCATTTGCGGAGCTGGACCATGTGAATTAACCAAAACTGGAGGTTCTACTGGTCCTGGACTATAGCAACAATCGAACCTCCATTTGCCCCGAGGTGCGTATGCAAAACCGTCACGTCATTGAATTGTCGCCCTCGGGCAAAACCTTCGACGCCAGCCAGGAGTTGCTGCTCGATGCCATGCTCGCCAGCGGCCTGCCGGTGCCCTTCTCCTGCCGCCGCGGCGCCTGCGGGTCGTGCAAGGTCAAGGTGGTGTCGGGGCAGTATCGGGACAAGCAGCGGGCGGCAGATACGCCCGCGCCCTGCTACCCCCTGGCAGCCGACGAAATGCTGCTGTGCCAGAGCCACGCCTGCAGTGACATGTGCCTGGAAATCCCCGGCTGGTCCCTGGAAACCCCTGCACTGGAAATCCACGCACAGGTTCATGACAAACGCGAACTGAGCGCCGATATCGTCGAACTGGTGCTGCAGCCTGCACAGCCATTGGCGGTGCGGGCTGGCCAGTACGTACGCTTTCGGCTCGACAACGGCGACAGCCGCTGTTTTTCCATCGCCAACCTGCCCGCCCAGGACCAGGGGCGACTGGTGTTTCACATCCGCAAGGTCAATGGCGGCCTGTTTACCGAACGCCTGTTGCCAACCCTGCATGCCGGTGACACCTTGAAGCTAGAAGGGCCGGTGGGTGCCTGCACCTGGCAGCACGAGGACCAGCGCCCGCTGGTGCTGTTCGCCACCGGTACAGGTTACGCCGGCATCAAGCCATTGCTGCTGACCGCCCTGGCAGGTGATGCCGAGGTCACGTTGTACTGGGGCGGCAGATCGAGCGCCGACTTCTATGACCGTGAGTTTCTCGACCAGGCCAGCCGCGCGCACGCTCACTTCCGCTGGTACCCGGTGCTGTCGGACCAGGCGCGGGTGCAGCAGGTAGCGCTGGCCCAGGCCCATCGCTGGGCCGACACCCAGGTCTATGCCTGCGGCAATGCCGCGATGATCAGCCAGGCGCGCGAGCAGTGCCTCGCGGCAGGCTTGCAGCCCCATCGCTTTGTCGCAGAGGCTTTCGTTGCCAGCGGCGCGCTGGCGCCCGAGGCTTCAACAACCCGCCCATTGCACCCGCAGCTGGAAAAGGTCGGCCCGCGCTATGCGCTGGACGGCATGCTCGCGGCCCGCGAGCAGTCGGTACGGGCCGTGGCGGCGATCGCCAGCCAGCTCCAAGTCGGCATGACCACCGCCCAGGCGCTGGCGATGGCCGCGCAAACCTTGCAGGCGATGGGCGCATCGCACACCTGGCACCCGACCTACATCCGTTTTGGCGACGACACCGTGCGTACGCCGCGCCAAGGCATTGATCTGCAACGTGTATTACGTACCACGGATATCGTTGTAGTCGATGTCGGCCCGGTATGGGGCGGCTATGAGGGCGACTATGGCGACACCTTCGTGTTTGGCCAGCACGAGCTGCACCACGCCTGCGTCAAGGCACTGCATGAAGTGTTCGACGAAACCCGCCAGGCTTGGGGCCGTGGCCTGAACGGGCGCGAACTGTATGACTTCGCCGAGCGCAGTGCCCAGGCAAAAGGCTGGCAGCTGGAGCGCAACCTGGCCGGGCATCGCATCGCCGACTTCCCGCATGTGCTGTATGGGCAAGACAAACTGGCCGAAGTGGAAATCGTCCCGAGCGAGGTGGTGTGGGTGCTGGAGATCCAGTTGTGCCACCCTACCGAACCGGTCGGGGCGTTCTTTGAAGACATCCTGATTGGCGAAGCCAGGCCGGTCGTGGCTACGGCAGCTTGAAACGACCGTCAGGAAGCAAGGTGCGCGTCAATCAGGCGCGCGACCGCTGCGGCATGGCTATGGCCGAGGTCATGGCCAGCATCGGCGAACACCTCCAGGCTGGCGTTTGGTATCAACTGCATCAAGCACTCGCCAACAGCGACGGGGCTGATCGGGTCTGCGTCTCCCCATAGCAGTAGTACAGGCATGCCCAGCTCGGACAGGCGCGCCGTCAGATCAGTGCGGTCATCGAGGAACCAGCGTGGCAGCCTGGGGTTCTGCGCCTCGAATTCTGCACGCCAGTCAGCAGCAGCAAAGGCAGAAAGGTCCAGGCCGCCTGACGTCACGCTCAGGACCAGGTGCGTAATCAACTCTGGACGCTCCAGCGCGAGGAGCATCGCAACCACCCCACCCATGGACTGCGCCACCAAGGCCGTGGGCCTGTCGACTTCGCCAAGGGCAAGGGCTGCGAGGTGCTGCAGGCAGGCAACATTCGGCTTGGCTGGCTCGTTGCCGAAACCGGGCCAGCCCATGTGCCGGACGATTGCTGACGTTCTGATGGCTGCGGCCGCCGGGTGCCAGAAGGCAATGTCGCCAGAGGCGCCTGGCAGGAACAGGATTTTTTCCGGTGAAGTCGTCATGGCTCGGTCCTTGATCCAGTAACAGGTTAAAGTTGGCAACAGGACGATACCAGACACGGACGACTACCATGCACATACGCAAGCTCACCCCTGACGACCTCACCCACGCCAGCGCCGTATGCCTGGATGCCTTCATGCAGGCGGTCGCGCCCTCGCTGTCGGCACAAGGCATCGAAACCTTCACCAAGGTGGCCGCGCCCTTGGCGTTTGCCGAGCGCATGCAGGGCGACAACCTGATACTGGTCTGCGTCGTGGACGGTGCCATCGCGGGGTTGATCGAACTCAAGGAAGGCCGCCACGTGGCGATGCTGTTCATTGCACCAAGGTGGCAACGGCAAGGCATCGGCGCACGGCTCATGAGCGCCGCGCTTGAGCATGCCGGGGCTGAAGTCGTCACGGTCAGGGCATCGTTGTCTTCGGTGCCTGCCTACCAGCGCTACGGCTTCAGCCTGGCAGGCGAAGTGGGCGAGTTTGCCGGGCTGGTCTATCAGCCGATGGAAAAGCCCCTGCGGCCACGTGCAGCCGCCGCCTCAGGCGCCGAGTAGGTCCAGCACGCCTTGCAGCTTGCCCCGGGTCGTTTCCGTGCAGGCCTGCATGGGCTCGCGCAGCTCGTCAGCAATCAGGTTTTGCACCTGCAATGCCGCCTTGACCACGGCCGGATTAGGCTCGGCAAAGGCCATCTTTATCCACGGCAGCAACCGGTAGAACGTCCCTCGCGCGGCCACCCAGTCGCCATGGTCGACCTGCTGCAACATGCGCACGTACAGGTCGGCCCGCACATGCGCCGAAGCCGAAATGGCCCCCGCGCCACCCAGGCACAGGTTGTTGAAGATCTGAGCATCCTCACCGGCCAGCACCTGGGCGTGGCCGTCCTGGATCAGGGCCATGGTGGTCTCGCTGTCACCGCTGCAGTCCTTCACCGCCGCAATGCGCGGGTGGCGCACGATGCGGCGCAGGGTTTCACGCTCGATGCGGACCCCGGTGCGGTAGGGAATGTCGTAGACGATCACCGGCACGCTGGCGGCATCAGCCACGGTGCGAAAGAACGCCTCGATGCCGGCCTGCGAAGGCCGGATGTAGCACGGTGCGGGGACCAGAAGCCCGCCAAGGTCACGCTGCTGTATTTCGGCCTGGAAGGCCAACAGTTCGCGCAGGTTGTAACCCGACAGGCCCATCACCACCCTGCCCGGCTCCACCCAGGCCAGCACAGCGTCCAGCACAGCCAGTTGCTCGGCCTTGGACAGCGCCGCCGCCTCGCCCGTGGTACCGCACACAACAAAACCGGCCACACCGTCTTCGAGCAGCTTCTTCACCAGTTTTTCCAGGGCGGGGAAGTCGATTTCATTGGCACGCAATGGCGTGACGAGGGCGATCCAGATACCACGGAAATTCGACATGCAAAAAACTCCTGATGTTGACCGAAAGTCAGCGTCAGCAGGGCGAAGAGTCGAAGTGGTCTGGCAGGGATACCTGGCGCCTTCTGTCTCGTCAGCCCACCTGACGAGACAGCGCGCCTCGGTCAGATGAGCGGCTGTTTCTTGGATTTCTTGGCAACGGCAACGCACGCGCCTGCCTGGGCAATGAAGCCCGAAGCGGAAATGGCGTGGTTGAAGATGGACATGCTGGAAAGCCCGTTGCGTGGGTATGGCTGGATAATGGTGGCGTGGCGTACCCGCTGTCAACACCGAGATAGCAAACCCAGCGGGCTGCGCTGTCACGTAGAGAACTGAATTGCCAAGCGATCCGCTCCCACAGGTATAGCGTCAACTCGAAGCCAGCGCAGTCCCTGTGGGAGGTCACTCAGCCCTTCGGGCTGCGCTGTCGTGTAGAGAGCCGAGTTGGCAGGCTGTTCGCTTTCCCTGTGGGAGCGGGTTCACCCGCGAAGAATCCAACGCGGTGCTTGGCACCGGCTTTGCCGGTGTTCGCGGCGGTTCGACGCCTCGACTCGCCCGCTCCCACTAAAGCTGCGCAAGCTTTTAGATTTTGCACAAGACAGTAGCTCCCACAGGGTCCCCGCTCCTACAGGTGGCGCCTCTTCGTCAACGCCACTCGCTGTAGGGCTCCAGCGGTGTCACCGGCAGCGCCAGGTTGCCCCGCCACGGCTCGAACAGGTAGCGCAGGTAGAGCATGCCATGGCTAGGCGCATAGTCATCACTGTGCTGCCAGTCGAAGCCGGCGCCCAACACCCACTGGTCGCTCAGGCGCCGCTCCAACAGCCCACGCAGACGGTAGCCCAGCCCGCTGCTGTCGCTGGCGTCGTTCATGGCGTCGATGTTGGAGTCAACGTCATACTGCGCCAGCACCTTGCGGTTGACGTGCGCATCCGGGTACAGGCGGCTGCGGCCGCTATGGGCCTGGGACCAGCTGACGGAGCCTTCCAGCAATACCGACCAGTCGTAGTTGCGCCAGGCATAACTGACCGGCACGCCAATCGATGTGTAGCGCTGCGGGCTGTAGTAGCCGCCCTGCCCCAGGCTGTAGCCACCCAGGTCCTTGTCGTGGCGCCAGTGCATCAGCGTCAGGCCCACGCGCACACGCTCGTCGGCTTTTTCCACCACGCGGTGGTAATAGCCGGCCATGGCCCGGGTGCGCTGGTTGTCGGCGACGTTCTCGCCATACAGCCAGTGGTGCCCCAGGCTGGCCCAGACGCCGTTATCACCACCCTGGTCCCAGCTCAGGCCGAGCGTGGCGCCGTTGGCCGTGACCCCACCCCAGCGCACGCCCGTCGGGCGGTCACGTGCCCCCGCAAACGATAACAGCGAGTTACTCATCGGCCGCCGCGAAGCAGTCAACGACCAGCCAACCTGGCCGAGGTCGCCATTGACCGTTGCGCCACCCAACCAGTTGTTGATGGCGTAGCCCTGGGTGGTACCCAGGTCAAAGGCCCAGCGACGGCCCTGCCAACCCAGCGCCAGCACGCTACCGTCCGCCGTTTGCGAACCGCCCTCGCACGCAGGGAGCGACTTCCCGTCAGCGGTGCGGCCAGCAAACTGGCAGCTACCGAAATCCGGGGTGTAGCGCCCTTGGTCGTCCTGCTCGAATGAGCCCGCGTCCATGCCGATGCGCTCCACCCGCGCAAAGGCAGTGCCGTCCTGCCAAGGGGTATCGACATGCAGCAAGGTCGACTGGGTACTCAATTCGGACGTGCCCGGCGTACCGTCGTCCTCGCGCCAACCGTAGTCATGCATCAGCGTCACATGGGTATTGCGCTGGCGATACAGTGCATCGACGTCACTGCGCAGGCTGCGTGCCAGCCAGTCGTCGTCATCCTGCTCACGGCTGGCCAAGGTCAGTGCACGGTCATCCCGTGGCGACACGGCGGCACGCTCGAGCAACTGCGCATCGGCCATCGCTGCGGCGTAAAGGTCCAGCGCCCGTTGCGGGTCATCCTGCGCCACCAGGCGGGCAGCGTCACGCCGCAACAAGGGATCGGGGCGAGGCTGCTGCGCTGCGATCCGGTCGAGCATGCTGGCCGCCTGGTCGTGTTCGCCCAAGGCGACCCAGACAGCCGCCAGGCGCCGCTGGGCGTTGCTGTCATCAGCAGCCAGTGGTGGCACCTGCACAGCCAGCATGTGCCGGGCCTGTGCCAGGTTGCCTTCGGCCACCGCGCTTTCGATCAGGCCAAGGCGCGCTTGGGGTTGCCCAGGCTGCACGGCAAGCACGCGCTGGTAATAGCCGCGCGCTTTGCCAGGCTCACCGTTCGCCGCCGCCCAGTCAGCCAACAGCATCAGGTCGTCGGTGCTGCCTTCGCCACGCGCCAGGCTGGCCTCGAGCAGGCTGGTCGCTTCAGCCGTGCGGCCTTGCGCCTGCAGTTGCTGCGCCGAGGCCAGGGTCATGCGACGGCGGATACGCTGCTCCAGTGCATGCATGTCAGCGTTCCAGGCCGTTTGCGGCAGCGCGCTCAGGCTGTCCAGGGCCAGCGCATCGCGGTCGCTGGATTCCAGGAACAGGCCGTGGGCATAGCGGGTGGCGGGATCGCCCGGCTGGCGCAGCACGATCCTGGCGAATGCCGCATCGGCCTCGGCGGTGCGCCCCAGTTGGCGCAGGCTGTTGGCCAACTGGTAGACCAGCCACGGCTGGTCGGGCGCCAAGGCGGTGGCCTGGCCCAGCGCCTGGCTGGCCGCCGCCCAGTCTTCGCGCTGCAGGGCTTGGTCACCTTGCTGGCGCAGGCGGGCGAGTTCCAGGCTACGGCGCAGGCTGGCGAACTGCGCTTGCTGGCGGGGCGGCAGGCTGTCCAGGTACGCCCGCGCCTTGTCGGGCGATTGCGCCTGATACACGCGCATCAGGCCGCGCACGGCACTTTGGTTATCCGGTGCCATGCGCCGAACCTGCAGGAATTGCCGCTCGGCGGCCGCTGTATCGCCCTCGGCCAGCGAGACATCCGCCAGGCCCAGCAAGGCGTATTCCTCCTTCGGGCGCTGCTGGCGTGCCTGCTGGTAGAAGGCGCGCGCACCGCGCAGGTCTTTCGCTTGCAGGGCCCGTTCACCTTTGTTGAGCAGGGCCCAATACTGGCTGGACGACTCCAGGTCCTTCCACTGGCTGATCCAGTAGGTGTCCTGCTCCTTGGCACTTGCCACCCGGAACGCCGCATTGGCCTCCTCATGACGGCTTTGCCGCATCAGCGCATAACCCAGGGAGCCGTGCAAACGGGCATCGTCCGGGTACTGGCGCAGCGCCCGGCGCAATTGCGCCTCGGCGTCAGCGTTTCGGCCCTTGTCGAGCAATGCCATGCCCCGCTGGCCAGCCTGCCAGGACGGGTCGGCCAGCAGTTTGCGCTGCTGTTGCAGGGTCTCGCTGGCCTGCGCCAGCAACGGTGAGGCCGGGTAGCGCAGGAGGAACGCTTGCCAGGCCGCCGCACTGGCGGCACTCACCGCTTGCCCGGACAGGTAGTCGAACTCACGCTGGGCAGCGGCATCCCGTGCGCCAGGGTCGCGCGCCAGCTGATCGAGCAAAGCCAAGGCTTCGCGGTCGCGATCTTCGGCGAACAGCCAGCCGGCCAGGGTCTGGCGCAGCCCGGCACTGCCTGGGTACTGCTGGTCCAGTTGCTGCAACTGCCTGATCGCTTCAGGGCGCTGGCCTGGCAGGTTGCCGCGCACGCGCCAGTAGTCCAGGGCCAATTCAAGGCTTGGCGGTTCGCCAGCGAACAGCTGTTCATAGGCTACCAGCGCCTCTTCGTTGCGCCCGGTGACAGCCAGCAGGCGGGCCTGCTGCAATTGCCGCGCGCGCTCCGGTTGCTGCAGCTCGAGCAGGCGCCTGGCCTGGCGTGCCTGCAAGCTGCCAGGCGCAATGGCACTGATCCGGGCACTCAACTGCTCGGCCTCGGTGCTGTTCTTTTCGCGCAATGCCAGGCTCAAGGCGGCCAGCAACACATCCGGGTTGCGCGGTTCGAGCAATTGCAGCCGCCCCAGTGCATCGCGCACCAGGTCGTCACGATGCAGCGCCTCGCCGCGACGTACCTGGTCCAGCAGCCACTGGCGCTGTTCGCCGGCATCCTCGGGTTGCGCCGTAGCCTGGCAGGTCACCGCCGCCAGCATCAGCACGCCAATCATTCGCTGCATGGCGCACTCCAGGCCGGCAACAGGCGGCCGTGCGGGTCAAAACGGTAACGGCCTTGGTCCCAGCCCTGGCCAAACAGTGCCAGCACCTGGCTGTAATAGGCCTTGGCTTCGACTGGCTGCTCGCGCAAGCGCTGACGCTGGGCCGCCAGGCCTGCGACATACTCCGGCGATGCCGCCAGCAACGGCAGCAACGCCGCCGAGAAGCCTGCCGGGCCATCGCCACTGGCAACACCGCTGTGCGCATCCACATGCTCCGGCGGCAGCCCCTGGCGCGCGGTCAATGCCGCCATCGGAGCGTAGCGGGCCACCAGCTCGGCACGCTGCACCGCGTCCTTGGCCAGCATGCCGACCCACAGGTAGACGCGGATGGCGTCGTAGTCACCTTCACTGCCATGTTGCGGGTCGGCTGCCAACTCACCGGCTGGCGTCCACAACAGCCAGTCCGGGGCAAAGCCCTTGGGTGACGAAGCCAGCCATAAACGCCGCGTGTTGGCCGCCAGTTCGCCCCACACCGGGTCGACCAGGTTGAAGCGATCGAACAACTGCAGCGGCAAATAGCTGGGGTTCAAGCGCACGCCGCGGGCATCCTCGAAGCCGTAGTCCCCCGGCAGCAGCATCAGCCCAAGGCCCGGCAGCTTGCGCACGGTCTGCGCGGCGATTCGCCACAGCAGGCGCTGGCCCAGCTGCGTGTAGGCCGGCTCGTCCCACAGCCGCCCGGCTTCCAGCAGGCTGTAGGCAATCCACAGGTCGGCATCGCTGGCGTTGTTGGCATCCAGCACCTGCCACTGCTGCTGGCTGTTACGGCCCCACAGCCAGGCGGGCAGATGCCGGGCCAGGTCGCCCTGCGCCAGGTTGTTGCTGGTCCAGCGCAGCAACTGCGCGAAGGCTTGCCGGTCATTGCCCACCAGGGCGAAGAACAGCGCATAGCTCTGCCCTTCCGAGGTGGTGATCAGGCGCTCGTCGCTCGGGTCGATGACCCGACCGTCGACACTCACCAGTTCAGCCTTGAAGCGGTCCCAGGCAGGCCATGGGCAGGCCGGCGCGGCGTTGACGAACACGGGCAGGCCCAAGGTGACCAGCCCTACCAGCAACTGACGCACCATCACCCCGCCTCACCCAGGCGGCGCTTGCCTGCCCAGCGCAGTGCCCGCCACAACAGGAAGGCGAACAGCACCACGCAAATGGCCGCGATCGCCGCCAGCAGCACCGGGTGCTCGGACAGGTGGAACCACAGCAGCAGCCACCACGGCAGCGCGCCAACAAAGTAGTGCTCGCCGACGAACTGGCTGGTGACGCCGCTGCTACGCACCAGCGTCACCGAACCAGCCACCGCATCGAGCTTGCCCACATCGCCGAGCACATCGCGCAGCAACGCGTAGTCGCTATCGCTGTTGGCCAACAGGGCGACAACGCTGCGCTGCTCGTGGAACGGCGACTTCAGCCCGGTGATGGCCGCAATCGGTGCCTGCGCACTGACTGTCACCCGGCTGCTCGCGGCCACCGGTGCGGTGTCGAAGCGCAGACTGCCCGGCAGCCCCGCGCTACGGCCCTGCAGCAGCCAGTCCCGCTGGGCGCTGAGCAGCAGGCCAAGGTTGGGCGTATCCCCCAGGGCCTCGGGCAGACTACCGAGCAGCAGCAAATCGGCATCGGCCGCTGCGGCCTGCTTCCAGTCATCGACCAGTTGCAGGCCAAGCGCCGGGTAGCCGATCTGCCCGGCCAGCCCTCCGACCGCATCGAGCAAGGTGCCCACCTGCATCGCCGTGGGCTTGGCCGGCATGATGACCAGCGTTTCGGAAAGGTCGGCCATGCGGCTGAACGGGAAGCCGCTGCGGGCGAATGCGCGCAGGTCGGGCATGGCGATGTAATGGTGGTAACCGGACAGGTCGATGGTCGAGTTGTCGTCGATCGCCGCACGCACATCCACCGGCAACGAGGTCTGGCAGCGGTCGCGCTGGGCGCTGCCCAGGGTGCTGGCAAAGCTGAAATCGAAGCGCAGGCGGTTGCGATCGCCGATCTTCAACGCCGGTACCAGCGACTTCTCGGTCAATGCGGTGTTGTCACCGGATAGTACCGCCAGGCGCATTTCCTCCAGTGTACCGCCGCGCCGGTCATTGCCTACCAGCGGCATGCTGGTGATGTACTGGTCGTTGACGCTGATGCTCAGGCGCGATTCGTCGGTCACTGCCGGGGCCGTGTAGCGGTACAGCGTACGCAGCGGAATGCCCTGGTTGCGCCAGACGAACAGGTCAGGTGGCAGATTCAGTTCCAGCGTCACCGGCCGCGGTTGCAGGCCGCTGACCTGCAGCTGCTCGGGGTAATCGAGCAGTTCGGCGAAGCGTACCGGGCGGTCGGTACGTGTCCAGTTCGGCGCATCGTAGGGTTGGCGCGGTTGCAGTGCCGTCATTTGCTCGACCTTCACCCGGGCACCGCGGAACAGGTTGTTGCCAACCGCCAGCGCCGAGGCGGCCTTGACCAGGTCATCGTCGTTGCGGCCCAGCACCAGCAGCACCTTGCTGAAGCGGTCGTCCGGGTGGTCGATCATCTGCAGTACCGGGCCGTCGACCGGCGGGAACTGCTGCAGGTCGGCGAGGAAGGCCGGGCGCCGGTCGTTGCTGGCGAACACGATACTCGGTGTGGGTCTATCGCCACGCGCCGGCAGGCTGTTGTACAACACCGGGAAAGTCGCCTTGCGCCAGCCGGCCTGGCTGCCGAAATAGGACGCCAGGATCGCCGCTGCACGCTGCTCACCGAGGCTCGGCACGTCACTGAACACCACCGGCAGCGTTACCTTGCCGGTGTCGCGCACATCAAAGAACGGCAGCGGGAAGTACGCCAGGTCGTTATCCAGGGCCAGGGCCTGCTCGTGCAGCTGCACCTGGCTCTTGCGGTTCAGGTTCAGCCACAGGCCACTGTGCGCCGGGTCTTCGCAGATGTCGGTGTAATGCCCGACAAACTCCAGGCGTACCCGGTTGAAATCGCTGAGCAGCTTAGGGTCCAGCGGCAGTTGCCGACGCACGCGCTGGCCAAGCTGGTCCTTCTCCACCGGCACTACGCCCATCAGTTCGTCATTGAGGTACACGCGCAGGTGCGACAGGTTCGGCAACAGCGCGGGCGAAGGCGTGTAATCCAGCTGCAGGCTGGCTTCGGTGGCCAGGCGGTCGCGCCGCAGGCCGAATTCGATGTGCTCGCTGTTGCGCACCCCCAGCAGCAGGCTGTCGGACGCATGCCCGAGCTGTTCGAAGGTTTTCGCAACCGGCCAGTTCGGTACCGTGGGTACGGCTGGCTCGGCAAGCGGGGCTACGGAGGCGGCAGCGGCGCTCTGCGACAAGGCAGCAAACAGCGCCATCGCCAGGCCCCAGGTACGCGCGGGATAACCAGTCATCATGCGTCTCGATCAACAGGGTTCAAGGAAGGGACAGGCAGCGGTGTGCGGGGCCTGTAGCTGGCCAGCCAGTGCGCCAGCGCGTGCAGTGGGCGCAGCCACGCCCGCAGCCACGCCGGCAGGTGCTCGACCAGGCGCAGGTAACCGACACCGCCCAACTTCAGCACGTCGACCAGGCTGCGCAGCGGACGATCGACCTCGTGCTGCTGGTTCCAGCCAAGCCAGGCATCGGCACGGGCAAAGGTGCAGTGGACCAGGTCGATACGCTGTTGCTGGCTGAGGTCGTGGAACACCAGGCCCACGTGTTGCCCGACGGTACGGGTGACACAGGCCTGGAAGGCGAACTCGCGCTGGCCACGGTTGAGCAGCAGGCGCACCCGCTCACCCGCTTTCAACTCAAGGCCCTGGTGCAATTGCAGGCCGACACCGCCGTCGGAGTAATCAACCAGGGTACAGGGGTAGGCGTGACCGCTGGCCAGCACCAGCCCCGCCGGTAAACGCATCTGCACCCGGTGGGCGCGGCGCACCTGGCGCACTTCGGCGGCCACGGCGACGGCGGCGCCGATGATCAGCAGGTTGTAGATCACCCACAGGGAGCTGACGATCACCGTGCCGATTTCCGCCACCGGGCCGGTGAACAGGCGCCACACGGCAAAGCCCAGGCCGGCCACGTTGAGCGCCGCCAGCCACAGGTAAGGTTGGGCGATACGCCAGTCGAACTGTTCCTGCTCCATCAGGCCACCCTTGGCGGTGACGTTGAACTTGCCCTTCTTCGGTGCGAACAGCGCGACCGTGGTCGGGCGGGCGATGTACCAGGCCAGCACGGTCTCGTACACCTCGCCCCAGAAGGTCTGTCGGTACTTGCCCTGCATGCGCGAGTTGGTCAGGCTGGCGTGGATCATGTGCGGCAGCACGTACAGCAGGATCATCAACGCCGGTGCATAGATGATGTAGGCATGCAGCAACAGGAACGCCAGCGGCGCGGTCAGGAACACCAGCCTTGGCAGGCCGGCCAGGAAGTGCAGCATCGCATTGGCATAGCACACCCGCTGGAACAGGCTCAGCCCACGGCCGAACAGCGGGTTGTCGGTGCGGAAGATCTGCACCATGCCACGGGCCCAGCGAATGCGCTGGCCGATGTGCGCCGACAGGCTCTCGGTGGCCAGGCCGGCTGCCTGCGGAATGCTCAGGTAGGCCGACGACCAACCCTGGCGGTGCATGCGCAAGGCGGTATGGGCATCTTCGGTCACGGTTTCGACGGCAAAGCCGCCGATGCTCTCCAGCGCGGTACGGCGCAGCACGGCACACGAGCCGCAGAAGAACGCCGCGTTCCACATGTCGTTGCCGTCCTGGATCAGGCCGTAGAACAGCTCGCCTTCATTGGGGCGACGGCGGAACGAGCCGAGGTTGCGCTCGAACGGGTCGGGCGAGAAGAAATGGTGCGGCGTCTGCACCAGCGCCAGCTTCGGGTCCTTGAGGAACCAGCCCACGGTCATTTGCAGGAAGGAACGTACCGGCACGTGGTCGCAGTCGAAAATGGCGATCAGCTCGCTGTCGGTCACGCCCAGCGCATGGTTGAGGTTGCCGGCCTTGGCGTGCTTGCTGTCCGGCCGCACGATGTAGCCCACCCCCACTTCGTCGGCGAACGCACGGAACGCCTCGCGCCGGCCGTCGTCAAGGATATAGATGCGCAGGCACTCGCGTGGCCAATCCAGGCCCAGGGCCGCCAGCACCGTGGTGCGCACCACCGACAAGTCTTCGTTGTAGGTGGGGATCATCAGGTCGACGGTCGGCCAGTGCGCAGGATTTGCCGGCAGGTTCGCCGGCTTGCGCTGCAACGGCCAGCTGGTCTGGATGTAGCCCAGGATCAGCACGAACCACGAGTAGGTTTCTGCCGCCAGCAGGATCACCCCGCACACCAGGCCGGTGGTGTCGTTCCAGTTCAGGGTCGAGGTGTAGCGCCACCACAGGTAGCGGCAGGAAATGAGGGTCGACAGCACGATCAGCATCAGGGTCGGGAAGCGGCCCGGTATGTGCCGCACCAGCATGGCGATGCCCAGCAGCAGACAGATGAACACCAGCTGCGCCAGGTAGCCGAACGGTTCGGTCACGCACAGCACGGCCAGGCCGATGGCGCCCAGGGTCAGCACACTGTAGAACGCCCACCGGGCGAACACGCTCAAGCCGCGCAGGCGTGCCGAGGCTTGCTGCTTGAAAGCACTGGCGCGGTAGCGCGCAGGCAGCTGCTGCAGGCGGTCGATCAGCAGGCCACGGCAATGGCGCAGCACCTGCAGCACGCCACGCAGTTGCGCACACACTGCGCCCCAGGCACGCCGGGCAAACCCCGCTTCGCGTGGCCGCGGTTGGCGCCGGACCAGCAGCCACAGGCTCTGGATCAGCAGGCGCAGCGGGTCGCCCAGGCTTGGGCGCTTGCCCGCCAGTTGCGGGTACAGGCGCTGTCGCTCGGCCAACAGGGCCTGCCAGGCGGGCGACTCCAGGCGCAGGAACAGGAAGGCCAGCCACACGCCAAGGGTAAACAGCCAGGCGACCGGCTGCCGTGCGCCACGTGTGCTGAACCAGCGATAGGCCGAGAGGGGGGTCAGGGTCACGACTGGCGCCTCGTCAGGCAGCGCACCGCCAGGCTCTGCACGTCTCGGCAAGCCAGGCTCTGCGGCGCGTAATGGCCGAGCGGGGCCTTGCATGCCAGGGCCTCGAGGAATGCCTCGTCGCGGTGCACCACCTGGATCGGCAAGCGATCACGGAACAGGTCGCGCCACACCATCAGCAGGTCGCTCTGCAAGCGGCTGGCCGGGTCGTAGCGATTGACCAGCAGCAGGTCGTACTGCTCGACCGGCCGGCGCCCGAGCAGCAGATGGCTGGCCATTTCGGCCTCGGCCACCAACACCCGCACATCGGTCTCGACACTTTGCCCGGCAACATCGGCCGGCAGTTGCGGCAGGTCGAACAGCAACCAGTCGAAGTGTTCGGCCAGCTCGGTCTGGCGAGCGCGCCAGGCTTCAGCATCGGGCAACGGCTGTCGCGTGCCGGCAGGCAGATTACCGAACGGCATCAGGTTCAGGCCATCGAGCACCTCATACAGGGCATCGCTGAACGGCCGCCCTTCCCGCTCGGCAAGCGCCCAGCCCTCGCGCGTGTCGAGGGGCAGGTTGAAGTGCAGCCCGAGCAGGTTGCTTGGGCACAGGTCGATCAGCAGCACCCGCTCCCCTGCCCCCTGCAACGCATAGCCCAGCGCGGCCAGCAAGGCACTGCGCCCCAGGCCACCACGCACCCCATGCAACGCCAGGCTGGTCATGGCGACAGTACCTCGCGCTGTGGCGCCGCCGTGTACAACGTGCCCTGGGCGCTGGCCCGGCAGCTTTCGCCCAGCAGCGGCCAGCGCTGCAGGGCCTGCTGGACACCCACCAGCAAAGAGATGTCCTGATAGTTCAGGTCCGGCATGTCCAGATGCTGGCGCAACTGGGCGATATCGTCGCTGCGGTCGGCAGGGTCTGCCTTGCCAGTGATCATCGGCGCTCCTTCGGGATAGGCTGCCAGTCGGGCTGGCCTTGCAGGCGCATATAGGCGCGCCCCTGGTAGTTCAGTACCTGCGCACCTGCGGTTTCCGCGACCTGTTCGGTGGTCGGCAGGTCGCTCAACAGGCTGGGCACATCCAGCGCCTGCTGCTGGCCCAGGCCCGCATACACACGCGAGATCAGTTCGGACAGCGCCAGGTAGCTGGTGGGTGCCGAGACGTGCAGCGGCTCGCTGCGGGCAGGCTGGCCCATGCCGATGAACTTCAGGCCCACCGGCACATGGGTAATCGACGGTGTGGGGATTTCACGCATGCCCGACAGCTGCATGCGGTCGCCATGCAGCGCGGCGCCATGTTCCGGGACAATGGCCACGACCACGCGGCGGCCGCTGCGCTCCAGTTCATCGAAGAAGCTGCCCAGCTCGCCGAACAGGCGGTTGGCGCGAGTGGCGTAATCGGCCACATGGGTCCCGCCGTCGGCGGTGACGATACGGTTGCCGTCATGCAGGCTGATGCTGTTGTAGAACAGCGACACATGCTCGGCCGGCGCGCCTTTGCGCTGCCCCCACCAGCGGCGTAGCACCTCCAGGTCGCTGGCAATCGGCGAACCGTCGAAGCCGACCAGTGCCCGCGGAAAGTCGGTGTTGCGCAGGCCGGGTTGTGGCATATGCTGCTGGGTGATGTCGCCGATGAAGTTGTCGAAGCGGCCGCTGTGGTTGAGCAAGGTGTTGCTCTGGAAGCCGAGCCTGGCCAGGTTCTGGAACAACAGGCACTGCTCCGGGGCGGGCTGGTACAGACCGGCGTGGGACGACTGCCCGCAGCTGGCACGCAGCACGCGGATGGCGGCCGGCCCGCTGTAGGACGTGGCCGAGTTGAACTGGTCGAAGATCACGTCCAGGCGCGAGAACAGCGGGTTATCACGCAGCCCGACGGCGGACAGGTCAGCCCAGGCCAGCGAGCAGATGTTGATTACCAGCAGGTCGAACGGCTGCTCATCGGCCTTCATGGCCGGGAATGCAGTCACCCGTTCACGCTCACTGGCGAAGAACCGCTCGAGCCAGCTGTCGAGCGTGGCGTTGTCGGCAACCGCAGTGGCCTGCGCCTGCTCGGTGGGGCTGGCAGCTGCGGCGCCAGGTGCCTGGCCCGCGTTCAACCCCAGTGATGGCAGGCCGCCGACGGCCAGCCATGCCAACCCCAGCAGGCTCAGGGTACTCAGCCGCAGCCAATGGCGCAGGTACAGGTAGCCCACCAGCAATAGCGCCAGCGCACCCAGCAGGTTCCAGTTGATGAAACGGCCAAGCAGTTCGAGCAGGTAGTCCCACGAGAAATCGAACACCCCCGGCTGCGCCAGCAGGCGGCTGAAGGGCGGCAGCCAGGTGTCCTGGTAGAACAACGCGATGCCAATCGGTACTGCCGCCAGCTGCCGCGCAATACGCAGCCACTTGCCTGGCAATGGCACCAGCAGAAACGCGGCGAACAGCAGATTCGGCAGCGCCTGGAAGTCGAGCATGCCAAGGGCGACCAGCAGGAACTTGGCAAGGAAATAGAGGTTCCACCCTCCCAGCCCAGGCCAGCGGGCCAGTACCGGGAAGGTGGCGGATGGATTAGTCATTACGGGGGTCCTGGCGTGCAGCGCGGTGGCGTACACCCCGCGGTTTCAGGTAACGGGGTGGAAGGCGGTGGCGCAACCAGCCGCGCAGCGTGGCGCGCAGGCGCAACAGCAGCAGGGCCAGCGCCAAGGTGACCAGCGCCGTAATGCCGATCACTTGCAGCAGTTGCGCAAAGTTCATGCGGTACCCCGCTTGCCCTGGGCAACCCGGCGCGGCGCCAGGGCCGGCCGTGCCTGGGCGGACAGGTGCGCCGCCGCGTCGAGTCGAGGTGGCCGTGGCACACTGTCGTCGAGGAAGGCCGGGGTGGCCAGGCTATCGACACCGGCAAGCACCTCCTGGCTGATGAACAGCTCTTTCCACGACAACTGGAAGATGTGGTCAAGGGCTTGCTCGACGCCTTCGGAGCGGCAGGCGAACAGGAACAGGAACAGCACATCGCCCACCACACAGGCGATGTCACCGTCGCGGCGGAACACCGTGCGCGAGCAGGCTTGCAGCGGGGTCAGGCCAGGGGCCGGGCGCAACACCAGCAACTGGTGGACGATTTCGCCGTTGCGCACCCCGTGCCACATGGTCTGCACGGCTTCGGCGAACGCACGTGGCGCCACCAGCCCGCAGATGGCCAGCGGCCGCAGGCGTGCGAGCAAGGCATCGAAGTCGCTTGGCAGGTGCCGGCGCCAGAGATATCCCTGGATGCTCTCGACCATGGTCAGGAAGCGTGACAGGCTGGCGCCGAACGGCACGATCTGGCTGGCCCCGCAGGCCAGCAACAGCTGTTCATCCTGGTAGCGCAGGGTCGGCGCCATCTCGCGTACCACCAGCTTCAGGGCACTGCCACGCAACTGGCGCAAGCGGTGTAGCTGGCGCGCCAGGCTATCCAGCCGCTGCCCACCGTCCATGCCAAAGATGACCGTGGCGGAAACCGCCCGGCTGGCTTTGGCGCCCAGTTCCTCGAGGCTCTCGCAGACCTGCCAGTGCTCGGAAAATGCCGGCGCACCTTCCAGCACCGGGCGCTGGGCCAGACACAACAGCTCGTCGCCACCAGCGTCGGTGGGGGCTTGCGGCGCCCCGGCAGCGGTGAAGCCCGCGTCAAGCCGCGCCAGTTCCACGTCACGCGTACCGGTTTTGCCGAGCGGGTTGCTCCAGAAATGCTGCAGGTAGCGTACCCCGCCTTTGCCGCGGTACACCTGGGCCAGCCCATCGACGCCCTGGTTGAACGCGCGCAGGCGCTCTACCTGCCCGGCGCTCTGGCCGCTGCTGATGACCAGCAATAGCGCGGCCTCGGCCAACAACACCGGGCGCAGCGTATTGCACCAGCGTTCGACGTTGCCGGCACCCCAGGCGTCGGCGGGCGCCAGCAGCACCAGCACCCGCCCGGCGGCGTCGATACGCGGCAGGTCATCGACCAGGTGCTGGACGGCTTGCGGGTCGGCTTCGTACAGCGCCAGTTCAGCCGGGCCATGCGCGGCATCGAGCGCACCCAGCACGCAACCCATGGTTTGCGCATCGGCGACCAGGGCTGCCCGAACGTGCTCGGGCAGCCCTCCGACCATTTGGCGGCATAGCAAGGTGGCGTCTTCTGCGCTGTCGCAGGCCAACCAATACAGTCCTTGTAGATGAAGCTGACTGCTTTCGGCGCCTAAGCCGGAAATAGCCAACCACGGCATTCCATTCGTCAAAACACTGGCTCTGCAAAGTAAATTGAAACGGCTTGAAAGGTGACTGTGGCACATCCGCTGCTGAGGTTTTATGAGCTACGTCAAAAAAACGACTAAACAGCCATGAGTCACCAGAATCCGTCAATTATACAGCACCAAGGCAAAATGAAATCAACCTCAAATGTAATAAATTGCAAAACTTTGTTAACAACAGCCGTAGGGCCAATGCCGGTCAGTTATGGTTTCCGGTTTGGCGGCGGCTGCTTTGCAGCCTTTCGCGGCGGTTCGGCGCCCCGACTCGCCCGCTCCCTCAAGGTTCGCGCAAATCATCGGCCCAGCGACACTCCTCACTGATCCGGCAGTCCATGCCCGGCTTGTCGACAGGCGAATACCTCGCAGTGCGTTATGGTTACCGGCTAAGCAAAAATTGATTTTCCGGAGACAAGCATGCTTCGTATCTTTGAGCGCTGGCTCGACCCCTTCCCACCCGACGAAGTGCCACCGCCGCCGATGGGCCTGTTGCGCTTCATGTGGGCCTGTACCCGCGGCGCCCGTGGCTACATCCTGGTACTGGCATTGCTCAGTGCCGGGGTATCGATCTACGAAGCCTGGCTGTTCGCCTTCCTCGGCCAGGTGGTCGACCTGCTCTCGGCCTGGCAGGCCGGCGGCACCGTTGGCCCCGAAGAAACCCTTGTGCTATGGGGCATCGGCATCGTCCTGCTGGTCAGTATCGGGCTGGTAGCGCTGCGTACCATGGTTCAGCACCAGGTACTGGCCATCAACTTGCCGCTGCGGCTGCGTTGGGACTTTCACCGGCTGATGCTGCGCCAGAGCTTGTCGTTCTTCTCTGACGAGTTTTCCGGCCGGGTCACCACCAAGGTGATGCAGACGGCGCTGGCAGTACGCGATGTATTGTTCACCCTCATCGAAATCCTGCCTGGGATCGGCGTGTACTTCATCGCGATCATTGCCCTGGCCGGTGGCTTTGCCCTGAAACTGATGCTGCCATTCATTGCCTGGGTCGTGCTGTTCGGCCTGGCCATGCTGTATTTCGTCCCACGCCTGGGCAAGGTCGGCCAGGAGCAGGCCAATGCCCGATCGTCGATGACCGGGCGGGTTTCCGACGCCTACACCAACATCACCACGGTGAAACTGTTCTCGCACGCCAATCGCGAAGCGCACTTCGCGCGCGCTGCGATGGAGGACTTCAAGCAGACCGGCTTTCGTCAGATGCGTCTGGTCAGCCAGTTCGAAATCGTCAACCAGGCGCTGGTGGTGGGCTTGATCGTTGCCGCCGGCGGCTATGCGTTGTGGTTGTGGCACCACGGCCAGGTCGGTACCGGGGCGGTGGCGGCGATCACCGCCATGGCCTTGCGTATCAACGGCATGTCGCACTGGATCATGTGGGAGATCACCTCGCTGTTCGAAAACATCGGCACCGTGCAGGACGGCATGGCCACCCTTACCCGCGGCCCCAAGGTAAAGGATGCGCCGGATGCCGTGGAGCTAGTAACCACGGGGGGCGCGGTGAGCTTCGACAAGGTCAGCTTCAACTACAACGGCGAGCGCCAGGTGCTCGACGACCTGAGCCTGCACATCCGCCCGGGCGAAAAAGTCGGCCTGGTCGGCCGCTCCGGTGCCGGCAAGTCCACCTTGATCAACCTGCTGCTGCGCTTCTATGACGTGGACCGTGGTGAAATCCGCATCGACGGGCAGAACGTCGCCAAGGTCACCCAGGACAGCCTGCGCGGCGCCATCGGCATGGTCACCCAGGACACCTCGCTGCTGCACCGCTCGATTCGCGACAACATCGCCTATGGCCGCCCCGATGCGACCGAAGCGCAGATCCGCGCCGCTGCGGCCAATGCCCAGGCTGATGGCTTCATCAGCCAGCTCAGCGACCGCCAGGGCAACACCGGTTACGACACCCTGGTGGGTGAGCGCGGCATCAAGTTGTCTGGTGGTCAGCGCCAGCGCATCGCCATTGCCCGGGTGATGCTGAAGAACGCGCCGATCCTGCTGCTGGACGAAGCCACCAGTGCGCTGGACTCGGAAGTGGAGGTGGCCATTCAGGAGAGCCTGGATGAAATGATGCAAGGCAAGACCGTCATCGCCATCGCCCACCGGTTGTCGACGATTGCTGCCATGGACCGGCTGATCGTGATGGATGAAGGGCGCATCATCGAGCAAGGCACCCATGCCGAACTGCTGGCGAAGAACGGTACTTATGCGCGGTTGTGGCAGCACCAGAGCGGCGGATTCCTGGGTGAGGACCAGGGCGTGGCCGAGGCGATGGAGTAGGCAGAAGGTGGGCTCAGCCACCGCGTCGCCTGCTTCGCGGGCAAGCAGCCTTGCTTATTATCGAGCCCCGCCATGCCCGCCCGCCTGCACCTGACCCAACCGGCAGGGAGCCAGGCACTCAAGCGCCTGGAAGAACAGCTTGGGCGCCAGCTCATCGCCCGCCGCAGGATGGGATTGCCGATGTGGATATCCACCTGTTGTGGAACAGCGAGCAGCGCTTCAGCCGCGCGGAAGAGGTGTTTATCGAGGCGCTGCAGCAGGGCCTTGACTGAGCCAAATGCACCTTGGGTTGAACCACAGAGGTGCACCGGGCAGGAGGCCGGCAAGCACTGGACACAATAGTGGCCAATTAGTAGCATCCGCTCCAACTGAACATTACGGACAATCTCAGTCATGGATCGAACTGCCGGGGTCATTCAACGCCCTATTCATCACCCCATCCGCCCCTTGATCACCTGGGAAGAAGCATGGAGAGGGCCCGACGAGGGCTTGATCCGCTGCTGGGAGATTGGCCGTGAGCGGGCTCTGACTCAGCCAGAGCTTGCCCGGTACTGTGTCGATGGCGCACTCCCGGTGCTAGGTTGGAAAGGTGGCCATGATCGCGCATTGAAAAAACCGATGAAGTACGGTTCTTTCAAATATCTGGCGCAATGGCAGGGCCTTCGCGGCGAAGATCTGTACATTGATACACGAACAGAGCTCACCCTGACTTGTAATCACACCGGCATGCTGACCACCTTCACAGCGGACCAGGAAAAATACGCCAACGCAGTGATCCTGATGGAATAGCAATGAGGAGCAGGCCCTGGCCAAATGTGCGAGAACTTGGATCCCATTCTGTGACAAGGTATGCTGAGCAATAGCCAAACGCCACTACCCGGACAGGCTTCGTGCCTGCCTTCAAGGACGAGCCCTTTGCCCAGCCACCCTACCCGTCACACCATCGCCCGCCAGTGGCAGTTGCTCAAGCTGCTGCCCGGTCGTCACCCGGGGATGAGTTCCACCCAGTTACAGGCCGCCCTGACAACCGTGGGCTATACCACCAGCAAACGTACCGTCGAACGCGACCTGGTCGAGCTCGCGGCGCTGTTCCCGCTGCAGTGCAACAGCAAAGGCATGCCCTACGGCTGGTACTGGCAACCGGGCCTGAGCCTGGGCGAAGCGCAGCAGCTGCAGCCCGATGCGCTCACACACCCGGAGCAGGTTGAGTTGCACGCCTGGATCGATGATGCGCTGACCCGGCGCCTGGAAGCATCGCCACTGTCGACAGATATGCAACTGACGCCGCAAGCGGACGGCGGCGCCATGCTGGTAGCCACCGTCGACGACAACCGTGCGCTGATGGGCTGGCTGCTGTCCCAGGCCGGCTCGATCCGCGTGCAGGCGCCGCAGGCACTGCGCCAGGCCATGCTCGAACAGCAGCGCCAGAGCCTGGCGCTGCACGAGGGTGGTTGTTGACCGCCAGCCGCCCGCGGGGAACATACCCCCAAAACACGCATGCCCACGTTTCCTGTAGGAGATCACCCAGCCCTTTGGCTGCGCTGTCGCATAGAAAACTGCGTTCGCAAGCGGTGCGCGTACCGGCTGCGCCGGTGTTCGCGGCTAAAGCCGCTCCCACAGAGGCCCTGCCAGTTCAATGAGTGATGTGCAGCTCCATCAGAGCAGCCACTTCGCAGCACAGGGCTGCTCCTAGGGTGAAGCGTTTAGCGCGGGCTACGACGCGACAGGCAGGCATACCCCAGGCCCAGCACGCTGACCGCCAATACGCCCAGCAGCGCCATCAGCTCGCGGCTATAGCGGGCCACCCAGGCCGGGAAGCCGATGACCTCGCGGGACACCTGCACATCGGCCTCACCATCGGCGTGACTGATGCTGACCCCGCCCTGGCGGATCTGCGAGTAGTCCGCATCGAAGTACACCCATACCTTGCACACGCCACCCGGCTCGATGGCGGGGATATCCGCTTGCATCGTGGAGGTTTCCAGGATGGTGTCATTACCAGCAGCATCGCGCACCTGCACCAGGCCTTTCGCCGGCAGGCGGATTTTCACCTGGCGCACCTGCGCATCGCCACTGTTACGCAACTCGATAAGCAAACCGGTGCGGTGGTCGACCAGCCCGGCCTCGAAGGGCTTGGCGAACAGCTGGGCATACGGCGCCTGGGCCATTTCGATCAGCCGCTCGACCTGATCGTGGCTCAGTCCGCCCTCGCTGATGGTGTTGATACGCCCCTGCAACTGCTCGTACTTGAGCTGCTCGCTGGCCTTGCTGATGCGTTCGCTGAACTGGCTGGGATAGGTGAGGTAGGCATAGGTCAGCGATGCCTCCAGGCGCGGATTGCCCCTGAGCACCCCATAGACGGCCAGCAGGACCATCAGGCCAAGCAGCACGGCTACGAGAAGTTTCCCCACCTTGTCCCAGCTCAATGCGAACTTCCTTCTGTCGTAATACAGGCGAATCAAACTGATCAAGGGTGCCAAGTTCGCGGCCCCCAGGCAAGCCTGACTAAGGCTCTTGCTCGCCTGCCCGTGCCTGGCGCAACTGCTGCAACTGGCCGTCGATCAGCGCCTTGGCCATGCCTGCCAGGTAGTACGTGGCCTGCATCATCACCTTGCGGTCGCCGGGCCGGTCGATGGCCTTGCGGGTAAGTTCGGTATTACAGCCCATGATGCTCGAGGCCTCCATCAGCGCCGTGCGCATTGGCAGCTGCGCTTTCATCTGCACCAGTTCGGTACCGCCGTTGCCAAAACGGCCTGCTGCGGGCACGACATTAAGGTTGCTGCTTTCTTTCGGGGTATCTTTATCCATGTCCATTCCTCGGGGTTACCAGCGTGCCGAGACTAGGGCGCTGCCTGTCTCACCACAATCACCTTGGGGGTGGAAAGGCTTACTTTCGGAAATGGACTACAAGAACCCTACACAGGGGACGCTCTGCCAGCGCTCAGGCTCTTGACCGGCAACCGGCAGTGACGGACGATCAACTTCCCCCACACAAGGACGAACACCATGCTGCGGATACTGGGCAGAGCCTCTTCCATCAACGTACGAAAAGTCCTGTGGGCGTGCGCCGAGTTCGAGGTCCCGTTCCAGCGCGAAGACTGGGGATCGGGCTTCAAGCCCACGGACAGCGCCGAATTCCTTGCCTTGAACCCCAACGCCATGATCCCGGTGATCCAGGATGGCGACTTCACCCTTTGGGAATCCAACAGCATCATCCGCTACCTGGCCACGCGCTACGGCGCCACCGCGTTCTACCCGGGCGAGGTGCAGGCGCGGGCCAGGATCGACCAGTGGATCGACTGGCAGGCCTCGGACCTCAACCGTTCCTGGAGCTACGCGTTCATGTCACTGGTCAGGCACTCGCCCGTCCACCAGGACCCGCAGGCCCTCGCCGCCGGTTGCGCGGACTGGGCGCGCTACATGCACATTCTCGACCGCCAGCTGGCGGCCACCGGTGCCTATGTGGCCGGCAGCCAGTTCACCCTGGCCGACATCCCCATTGGCCTGTCGGTCAACCGCTGGTTCGAAACGCCGTTCGAGCACCCGCACCTGCCGGCCGTGCGCGATTATTACGAGCGGCTCAGCGAGCGCCCGGCCTATCACCTGCATGGCCGTAACGGTACGCCGTGATGGCGACAGATTGACGAACGGCGCAGGACCTTGGGCTACCTTGCGTCGCGAAAGGGGCGCAAAGCGCCCCACATTCTCGCCCCTCACACCGCTGCCCGCTCCCCCAACGCCACCGCCCGCCCACGCCAGGCAAACATCAAGACCATCACCAAGCCGACCGCTGCCATCGCCGCCCCCGCCAGGGAAACCGCCGAATACCCCAGCCCGGCATTGATCACCGCCCCACCCAGCGCCGCGCCAATCGCGTTACCCAGGTTGAACGCACCAATGTTGACCGCCGACGCCAGGTTGGGCGCATCCTTGGCCGCCTCCATCACCCGCATTTGCAGCGGCGGTACCAGGGCAAAGCTGGCAGCGCCCCACACCAGAATCGCCAGCGCAGTCGGCAGCGACCAGTCCATCACCAGCGGGAACACCAGCAACACCGCAATCAGCACGGCCAGTGACAGCATCAGGGTGCGGTCGATCGAGCGGTCGGCCGCCTTGCCCCCCCACACGTTACCCAAGGTCAGGCCGACACCGAACAACACCAGCATGGCCGTGACGAAGGTGGTGGAGGCTGCCGCCTCGCTCTGCAGGATCGGCGCGATGTAGGTGAATACCGTGAACATCGCACTGGAGCCCACCACGGTCAGCAGCAATGCCGCCAGTACCGGCCCGCGGCCCAGCACACGGATTTCGGCCATGGCCCCGTCACCCTGGGGCGACGGCACATTGGGCAATGCATACCAGAGGGTGGTCATTGCCACCAGGCCGAGCCCGGCGATGCCCCAGAATGCCGTGCGCCAGCCCAGCATTTCACCGAACCAGGTGGCCAGCGGCACACCGCCGATGGTGGCCAGGGTCAACCCCATGAACATGGCGGCCACCGCCCCGGCGCGCTTCTCGGGCGGCACCACGCTGGCCGCGACGATCGAGCCGATGCCAAAGAACGCGCCGTGGTTGAGCGAGGTGACCACGCGGGCGACCAGCAGACTGGCGTAGTCGCTGGCCAGGGCCGACATCAGGTTGCCCAGGGTGAAGATGGCCATCAGCCCGATCAACAGGTAACGCCGCGGCACCTTCACCGTGGCCAGGGTCATCAGCGGTGCGCCGATCAGCACACCGATCGCATAGGCACTGACCAGCAGCCCCGCAGCCGGGATGGAGACGCCAAGGTCGGTGGCGATGCTGGGCAACATGCCCATGGGGGCGAACTCGGTGACACCGATGCCAAAGGCACCGATGGCGAGTGCGACAAGAGGTGGATTGATACGCATGGCAAACTCCTTATCTGTGCTGCAAATGCTACGATCCGAAGCCAAGCCGCACTAGACTGCTTTTTTGCGAACCACCTTTGCTTCAGAGGCACAAATGGACTTCAGTGGAAGATCCGGAGAGATGGAAATATTCGCCAAGGTGGCCCAAGAGGGCAGCCTGTCCGCCGCCGCCCGGGTGCTGGGCCTGACGCCATCGGCGGTCAGCCGCATCCTTGCACGCACCGAACAGCGCCTGGGCACCCGCCTGCTGCTGCGCACCACCCGGGCGCTCACCCTCACGCCAGAGGGCGAAGCGTACCTGCGCGGTGCACGGCGGGTGCTGGCCGACATGCTCGAAGTGGAAGAGGCCATCACCGACCAAGGCGTGCCACGCGGGCGCTTGCGAGTCAGCGCAGCGCTGGGCCATGGCCGGCTGACCGTGGTGCCGTTGCTGGCAGCGTTCAGCGCGCGCTACCCGCAGGTGCTGGTCGACCTTACCCTCAGTGACGAAGTGGCCGACATTCTCGGTGGCCAGGCCGACGTGGCGCTGCGTTTCGGCCGCCTGCCGGACAGCTCGTTGAGCGCCCGCGCCATTGGCGAAACCGGCCAGGTAGTCGTTGCCTCGCCCGAGTACCTGGCGCGCTGTGGTACGCCGCTTGTGCCGGAGGACCTGGCCCGCCACAACTGCCTGCGCTTCAACTTCCGCCGCGCCGCCCCCGACTGGCCGTTCTGCCGCGACGGGCAGGTGTTCTCATTGAAGGTGACGGGCAATATCGAATGCAGCAGCGGCGAGGCCCTGGCGCAGTTGGCCAGGCTCGGCGCCGGCGTGGCGCGCATCGGTACCTTTACCGTGGCCGACGACCTGGCCAGCGGGCAGCTGGTGCCGTTGCTGGAGGCGTACAACCCTGGTGATCGCGAGCCGATTCATGCAGTGTTCGTCGGCGGCCCGGCGATGCCAGCGCGGGTACGGGTGTTCGTGGATTTTCTGGTGGAGCAACTGTCAGGCCTGCACTGTCGCGTAGAGAACTGAATTGGCAAACGGTCCGCGGACCCTGTGGGCTTTAGCCGCGAAGAATCCAACGCGGCGCATGGCACCGGCTGCGCCGGTGTTCGCGGCTAAAGCCGCTCCCACAGAGCCCCTGCTAATTCAAGGAGTCATGTGCAGTTCCATGAATGCGGGATCCGCTAATCAGGCAGTACAATGCCGCACTTTTACATCCGCCATGCAAAGGACCGCCCATGCTTTACGTCGTCATGCTCGGAGGCCGCCACCCCGGTGCCAAGATCGAAGTCCACGATGTGGTGTTCGCCCAGGCCGACACCTTCGAACAGGCCTACCCGCAGTTGCGCCAGGCCTGGTTCGGCAGCCCGAAAGGTTTGCACATCGATTCGTGGCTGGAAGTACATGGCGTCGACGGCCAGCGCATCGAGCTGCGTCCGGACGCCCCCGCCCCCGGTGCCCTGCGCCTGTACTTCATCAACCTCGGTGGCTACGAACGCGAGGTATTCGGCGAGGCCCACCGCTACCTGCTGGTCACCGCCCACAGCAAAGTCGAGGCCAAGGCCCTGGGCAAGCAACGCATGCAGGCGGACTGGCTGAAGCCGCATACCGATGCCTTGCTGGATGTCGACGATTGCCTGGCGATCGACCAGGTGGCAGGGCAGTTCGTGCACCTGGTCGAAGGCGCGCATGAGCCGGTGGTGGTGCGTAACGACTACCTCCTGATCTGACGCCGACAGCGCCGCGAAGCGCACGGTACACTTGCCTTCAGCTCACGCTCAGGAGTTGTTTCATGCCCTACCCCATCGAACAGAAACTGGTCATCGGCGTTGCTTCGAGTGCGCTGTTCGACCTCACCGTCTCGGACGACATCTACCAGACCCAGGGCGTCGAGGCTTACCGTCAGCACCAGCAGCAGAACTTGGACGAACCGTTCCCCAAGGGCGTGGCATTCCCGTTCATTCGCCGCTTCCTGAGTATCAACCAGGCCTTCCCCGAGCAGTTGCCGGTGGAGGTGGTGCTGCTGTCGCGCAACTCGCCGGAAACCGGCCTTCGGGTGTTCCGCTCGATCAGCCACTACCAGCTGGACATCAGCCGCGCGGCGTTCATGTCGGGCCGCTCGCCCTACGAGTACATCCCGGCGTTCAATGCCTCGCTGTTCCTCAGCGCCAACGAGGAGGATGTACAGAAAGCCATCGACGCCGACTACCCAGCCGGACGGGTACTGCCGACGCGCATCTACGATGACGAGATCGACACCGAATTGCGGGTGGCCTTCGACTTTGACGGGGTGATTGCCGATGACGAGGCGGAGCGCGTGTACAAGCGCGACGACAACCTGGACGCGTTTCAGGAGCACGAGCGGGCGCGCAAGGGCATCCCGCATTCGCCGGGGCCGTTGGCGGACCTGTACCGCAAGCTTTCGCTGATTCGCATGCTCGAGGACCGCAAGCTGGCCGAGGACCCGGCGTACAAACGGATTCTGCGGATTGCGATCGTGACCGCGCGCAATGCCCCGTCGCATGAACGGGTGGTGACGACGTTGAAGGACTGGGGCGTATCGCCGGACGAATGCTTCTTTCTGGGGGGGATGGAGAAGCCCAGGGTACTGTCGATCCTCAAGCCCCATGTGTTCTTTGATGACCAGCGCAGCCATTTGCAGTCGCCGGCGGGAGATTTGCCGATGGTGCATGTGCCGTTTGGGGTGGCGAATCGCGAGCGTTCAGCAGTGGACTCTCTACTCGGCGTGCCAGCTCCCACTTCGATCGCACCGATTTGATGTGATTGCAGCACCTGTGGGAGCGGGCAAGCCCGCGAAACGGCCTCAACTTGTTTAGCTGATGGGCAGTAGGGTTCACCCGCGAACACTGCCCCCCCTACTGGTCGGCTTACTTCAAAACCATACCACTGCCCCGCCGACTGCAAGGAGTGCAACACCGAGAACAGTTGAGCTGATCAGCAAGCGTTTGGCCAGGCGAGCCTGCTCGACCGTCTGTTGCTCCAGGCGCAATTCCAGCGCCTGAGTTTTCTCAATGCTGGGCTCCAAGTGTTGCTTGATCGCATGCTCAAGTCGAGCAGGCAAGGCCTGATTGAAGGCATCAAGCTTACCGTCAATCGCTTCGCTATGGCTGGCGAGTTTCTGCTTTTGGTCATGGGCGATGCGCAATAGCTGCTTGTCCCGTGCTTCCAGATTGTTGACTGCGGCTGCAAGAGAATCTGCAACATCCTTGCGCGCAACTTCGAGTTGACGACCAATTTCAGTCAGTAATTCCTGGTTGACCTGGCCAATACGCTTCTCGGCCGCCTCGACCCGCTGTACGCAACCAATCAAGTCACGCGCCTGGGCGGCGGTGAGGCCCTTGGCCTCCAGTAGCCCTTGGTTGGCCGCGCGAATCTCCTGCTGTTGGGACGCCAGTTGCTCTTGCTGATCAAGGATTTGAACATTCTGCGCCCGCAACTGGGCCGCTTGGGCCTCAAGACGCTGCTGCTGACTCAGTAAAATATCCTGCTGATCGCACAGCACTTTCGAAACAGCGGTGTTGAAAATGAGCAACTGCGATGAGTGCCGGTTGAGGTTAGCAATCTCGGTACTCAGGGTGAGTTGAGCATCCTTGATCTTGTCCTCGGTGTTGTTCCACCAATTGCTCAGGATATTCTGAGAGCTCTTTTCACTGCGCGCCTTTTGCAACGCATCGTTGGCGCTCTTGGCCTGATTCTGCGCATCAACGACTGCAGTAATCAGCTGTTTTACACAGCTGCCACCAATTACCGACTCTGACAAATCCGCTTGAGACAACGCGGTGACGATCTGGATTTCCTTGCCTTTCAAACTGCTCATTGCTTTACCTTGTCTTGAAAAAGTCATCCAGCAGCACCTGAGTTTCGTCCAGATAGGCCACCATCTCGCGGGTTTCGCTGACCTGCGCCTTGGCCGTCTCGATGCTTGCTGCAAGGCTGAACAATGTACTTTGGGCAGCCTGTGCCGCGTTGATAAATGAATGTTCGGTGGCCTCGTAGCTTTTGATGGACTCCGCATATTTACCGATGGACTGCAGCGAGACCTCAGCCTGCACCAGCAGGTCACCAGCCAGCCGTTCACTCAAGCGCCCATCAAGTATGATGGCGTCCAGAAGCTTTTCGTCGTAGGCATAACGGTAGCGCGCGAACAGGTTGTCCAGTTGGTAAGCCAGAAAGGCACTGAGCAAACCGGTGAGCATGCCTACCAGCACACTTGCGACGATGTCGGCAATCGGAAGCAGGAACGGCAGCGTCTTCAAAAACGTTGCCACACTTTCTTGCAACAGAAAGCCCACGCTTGTCACAACAACGGTGGCTAGAATCTTCAGGCCTTCCTGAAGAGCTTGGTCAGACGTCATGCCCTTGGGCGGAAACATGATCATCTTGATTGCCTTGACCAAACTCAGCAAACCGTCGCGGATGATAGTAACGAAACGCTTGGCGGTGGACAGGAAGTTGTTGATCAAAAACGTGATCAAATTGCTCATGAACCCGCTGGCACCCCCTTGAAGTGCCTGGGATGCAGCGTCCGGAATCTTCTTGATGACCGAGGCGATTACCCGTTGCAGGCGCACCTTGATTTCTTCAAAGAGGGTCTTTCCCACACTAGCCCCCGCTTTGATCAGCACCTTGAACTCGATAAACAGGCCATTGACCAACTCCGTCAAAAGAACTCCCAGCGCCTGCTTAAGGCCCATGGTCGCCGCTTGTTTGCCACCGGTGCTGAGCAACTCGCCCGCCTGCTTGTTGAACAGAGCACTGCTGGCAGTCTTGTCGACATGTGCCCTGGCTTTTTGGTAAGCCTCGTCGACCATGTTCTGGTTGAGCCCAAACTCCTCTGCATTGGTCGTCCCATCATTTCGTTCACGGTTTGACCATTCGTCAAGATCATGACCTTTCTTCGAACCGTTTGCGGGCTTGTTGGTCAAGGCAAGGTTGTTGTCATCATTGACCATCTTGCGCATACGCCCAGCGTCGACTTGCTGCTTGCCCGTTGTGGGGTCGACCACTACATCGCCTAAAGCAAGATGATTCTTGGGAGTACGGTGGACTTCACTGATGGACACCACATGATCCAGCTCTACGGTAACCGTCTCGCCTGTATGCATGACCGTGGTGCCATCAGCCGAAACCTTGGCACCGGTATAGTCGTCCCGGCCCTTCGCGATCCGCTCGTCACGTTTCTTGTCCCAAGTCTTGCCACCAGCCGCCTCAGCTTGTTTTTGAGTCTTGATCTCGTACTGGGAACGGACTTCTTCGCTGTACTCGGTTTTCGAATGCGCATGCAGCGCCTTGTCGGAGTCAGTGGCGATGTAATCGTCATCGCCACGGGAGAAGTTGTGCAGCGTGGTGACATTTCCGCCGCTCTTGTCCTCAAACATCGCCGTAGAAAGACCAAACGGCCCGATGATTTGCCCGATGACTTGTTGCTGGCAATCATCGAACAGTTTTTGCAGGCGCTGCTCGCGCATTTCGGTAAGGGTCATTTCCATGGAGGCTCAAGCACGCATGCGATTGACTAAAGTCTCGAACCAAACGGTGAAATTGGCTGCCTTCACCGATCGACGAGGGAATTCATGGGAATAGCTGATGATTTGACCGTGGGCTCCTGCGGCGGCTGGAGCAAGGTCGAGACAGAGGTTGTCACCGGCGCCGTTGGCAGCAAAAGGGATCCAGCACGGGTGCCACCATGTATGAAGTACAGCCGGATCGGGACTATCAAGTGGCTCGTCCAAGTCGCCGTGGTCGAGCAAACGGCGCAGCGCACACCATTCCAGAATGATCTTGCGGGACGAAAGAAATTCGTAGCCCTCGAACAGCCCTTCTGCTTTGCCCTGTTGACCGTCATGTCGCAGCAGGCATTGCACGAAGTCAGCCGGTAACGTCACGCCCAATTGGTCTTGCAGTGCTGATATTTGTGCAACCGACGCGCAAGTATTGAGGTCAGCGAATTGCCGCGGACTGTGCTTTTGCAGGAAGACTTCCAAGTCATGCCAGAGCTGCTGCATCTCACCCCCATGCGTGGAAGCCAATACAGGCTTCCGGTTATCCATACCTAGAGGCAATTAGCCATTACTCATATCCTGCCCGAACAGATACGGCTTGTCACCCAGGCAGCAACTCAGGCCAGCGGTCTCAGGCATTTACGTGGTAATACACCAAACTTTTTGTAGCCCGAAACTGCGCTCTTTTTTCCTTAAGTCCCCTCAGGCTGGATAGCAGATGGCGGTATCGTCATCGACTCCGGCACGTTCCCCTGAGCCCAGAACAAAGAGCGCTTCGCTCTGCTCAACACCCCCGATCCGTCCTACCAGGGCGTCACCCACACCGAAGCCTTCCGCCCCGCCGCCTTCATCGGCCGCTGCCGCGTGGTGCCATTGCGCAACACCGGTGCCGCGCTGTCGCCGTTCAACGCCTACGCAGAGGCACCGAAATGTCAGCTTACGAGCCACAGTAGTGTGACGTTTAGCGCACTCGAGCTGATTTGTCATCGCAGGCACCTGAAGAGCTGAATGCCGGGCAAGCACTTCGAGAAACTAGAGGTCAATCCCTTAGCGCAGCAGATGGTGAGGAGTTCGGCGTCCCGACTTGCCCGCTCCCAGGGGAACCGCGCACTTCTGGTTCCGGCACTACACCTGTGGAAGCGGGCAAGTCGGGGCGCCGAACCGTCGCGAAGGGCAGCAAAGCGGCCAGCCGTCAGTTTACGGCCGTGCCGCGCTCTTGCAGCAACTTGCGGGCTTCGCGGGCCAGCCTGTCGAGGCGGTCGACCAACTCGACCATCACCTCCAGCGTGTCGGCCTCATCATCCCGCTCGTGATCCTTCCTGACTGCAGCAATGCATTCACGCATGGCGGGCGACCAGCGCTCCTCGGCTTCCTCAGCCAGGGCAATAAGGGTGTTGATGCCACGCCGCGCACCCGAGGTAATGTCCTGTGCCTCGGCAGCGAAATCCGAGGGTGTTGCCGCTCGCACTTGCGGCTCATAGGCACTGTCCTCGACAGCGGCTTGCGCCTCTGCCTCATCCGCCGGGCAGGCGGCTTTGACCAGTGCATCGGTCAGCTCGCGAATGTCATCACTGAGAAACTGCACGGTAGCCAAGTGCGTATTGCGCCGCGGTGCCTGCGGCAGGAAGAACTGCACCTGCTCGCCTTCCCCCAGCACCGCGTCGCTCCATTCACGCAAGGTCTGCCCGTAGCTGAAGCGGGGGTAGTTGACCCGCGGATAGAGGCGTTCGATGGCTTCATCGCTGAGCGAGCTTGGGTCAACCATTACCCCGTATTTGTGCAACAGGTCGAGGGCGACTTTGTAGCGCGGGGCCAGAAGCTTGCGGTTGATCCCCTGGTGGAACGGCGCAGACAGCGTGCGCATGGCGTTGTTCAGGGTACGGTTATCCAGCACCCCGACGAGCTCACCCAATGTATCAGCATCACTGGCCCCTTCTGGAACGACCAAATCAGCCATCAAGGCGCGTGCTTCGTCCAGCGCCCGGGTGATCGTTTTTACAGCGTGCGGCATGGGCAATCCCTTTTGTCGAAGCGTCCATGCACAGGGCGTGGAGCACTGCATGATATCTTTTTGATATTACGCACAGATTGCCAATTTATGCCGGCTTCGGCAAGCGTAGGTAAGGGCTGCGATAGCAGCATTGGCAACGCTGAAGGGCTACCCTGCTTCGCTCGGCTCAGTGATAGTATTTTGCCGCACGAGCAACTTTGGCCCCTTCGACAACCGAGGCAATGGTGTCGTCACTTCCAGTGTAAGTGCTCTCAGATCACCTATTGCTAGCTTCAGGGCGTGAAGCCGGCATCCGAAGCAACCCGATAACCGCGCAATCTACAACGTTCTGACCGGTGGCCACCCGGTCACACAGCAGCGCTCGCGTCGTTCTGCTATACCTCATTGCCTGGCTCACCCCTACGAGGATGGATTCTCATGGAGCCACTGCTCACCACGCCCCCGGGCGGCGAGGACGGCGTGCCTGGCCGTTCGCCCGCCATGCAGGCGCTGCAAGCCTTGCTGCGGCGGGTGGCGCAGAGCGACCGGCCGGTGCTGATCTTCGGCCCGACGGGCGCCGGCAAGGAAGTCATCGCCCAGCAACTGCACCGCCTGAGCGCGCCAGGCAAACCGTTCATCGACCTCAACTGTGGGGCGATCCCCGAGCAATTGCTCGAGTCCGAGCTGTTTGGCCATGCCCGCGGCGCGTTCACCGGCGCGGTTGGCGAGCGCATTGGCCATCTGCAGATGGCCGGGACCGGGACGCTGTTCCTCGACGAAATCGGCGAATTGCCCCTGGCCCTGCAGCCGAAGCTGCTGCGGGTGCTGGAAACCGGGCAGTACCGGCCGCTCGGCAGCAGCGAGAGCCGGCACTTCCGCGGCAGGGTGGTGGCGGCCACCCACCGTGACCTCAAGCGCCTGGTGGCCGAGCAGCGCTTTCGCGAAGACCTGTACTACCGCTTGTCGGTGTTCGAACTCGAGCTCCCGGGGCTCAACGAGCGGCGTGAGGACATCCCGGACCTGATCGAACACTTTTGCCGTCAGCAACGGCGACCGCTGCGCTTCGATGCAGCAGCGCTGGAGCTGCTGTGCCAGCGAGACTGGCCCGGCAATGTGCGCGAGCTGCGCAATTCAATCGATCGCATCGGCACCTTGGCGCCGTCGCCACTGGTCGATCGGGAAACCCTCGAACAATTGCTGGCACCGCCCTCGCCCGCCACTGCGCTGGCCGGGGAGCTCGCCGAAGCCCTGCTCGGGCTTGCGGGGCCGGACAAACTGGCGGCAGTGGAGACCTTGCTGATTGAGCATGCGCTGCACCGTTGCAACGGCAACAAGAGTGCTGCGGCGCAGCTGTTGGGGGTCAACCGCAAGGTGATCGAGCGGCGGGTCAGGCTGCGCCAGGACTTGCGCCTGACCGTCGAGCGCTACCTGGCCGAAGGCCGCAAACTGATCGCCGGCGCCGACTTTCGCGGCGCCCTGGGCCCTTTGCAAAAGGGCCTGGAGGTGGCCGAGCGGGTCTACGAAAGCAAAGACCTGTGGCGGTTGCAATTCGAGTTGCACCGGCTGCTGGGAGTGAGCTTTCGCAGTATTGAAGGCTGGTTGAGCATCACCAGCCTGGCCAGCTACCGGGACGCCCAGGCCTTGGCCGCGCGCCAAGGCCAGGCGCAGGAAATGGCGTCGGTGTCGTTCGGGCTCTGGACCACCCTGTTGATGGGCCTGGAACTGGCCGAGGCCCGCGCTGCGGCACAACAGATGCTGCAGCAGGCGCAGATCGCCGGTAGCGAGGCACTGCGCATCGAGGCCCACCTGGCCATGGCCAACACCCTGTTCTGGCTCGGCGATTTCGAGGAAAGCCTGGCCTGCCTGACGCGCGGCAGGCTGCTGGAGGACGACCAGGCCAACTGGCCATCGAACCAAGGGCTGGACCTGGTCGGCCTGGCCCGCACGTTCGAAGGCCTGGCCGCCTTCGAGCTGGGCCTGTTCAGCCAGGCGCGCCAAGCGTTGGTCCGCTTGCAGGCTCGCGCCGAGCAGGCGGTGGACAACCCCTTCAACCGCGCGGTCGCCCTGCAGGGCGCGGCCTGGCTCGCCGCCGTGCTGGGCGAGCGCGATGCACTCGGGCGCCAGGCCCGCGAGCTGGAGCTGCTCAGTGCACGCCACGAGTTCTCCTTCTACCGGGGCGTGGGCATGATCCTGCGCGGCTATCACCAGGGCATATCGGGTGAGCACGAAGCCGGTGCACAGGCCATTGCCGAAGGCTACCAGCAGCATGTGCTGCGTAACGGCGGCCTGCTGTTCCATGGTTTCCAGGCCTGGAAGCGCGGCGAAGTGCTGCTGTTGGCCGGGCGTGCGCAGGCCTGCCTGGAGCTGGTGGATGTCGCCCTCGATCTGGCTCAGGACCATCAAGAGCGCGCCTACCTGTGCGAACTGATGCTGTTACGCGGCCGGGCGCTGCTGGCGCTTGGCGACGACCACGAAGCCGAGGCGACCCTGCGCGTCGCCTTGTCCACCGCGCTGACCCTCGGCGTGGTGCCGGCGCGGCTGCACGCCGCCGTGGAATTGGCCCGGTTGCTCGAACGCAGCGAGCGTGGCGCCCAGGTGCAGTCGATCCTGGTGCGTGCGCTACGCGGTCTCGACCCGCAACTGGACTACCCGCCCGCCAGCACTGTGCGTAGCTGGCTGGCACGATTGGCGAGCTGAACCCCTCAACCCGAGAGCAGGAGCAAGATCATGGCCTTTGAGCTGGAGCACAAGGATCTGCACGCGTTGATCGATGGTGGTTGTTTCTTTGGCAGTGGTGGTGGTGGCACCTTGGCGTCGGCCCGGCATTTGCTGGCCGCGTTCAAGGTCGGGGATTTCTACCCGCGCGACCGGGTCACGGTGGTCACGGTGGACGAAGCCTGTGCCGGTGACGCCGCAGTAGTGGCGTACATGGGGGCACCGGAGACGATCGGGCGTTGCGAGTACCCCCTCGGGCCGATCCAGGCCCTGCAATGCTTGCGCCAGCGCCTGCATGAGCAGGGCCGCCAGCTTGCCTATATCGTGCCACCGGAAAGCGGCGCGTTGGGCTTTCTGGTCGCGTGCCTGGCCGCCGCCAAGCTGGGGCTGGCGGTGGTGGATGCCGACGGCGCCGGGCGCGCGGTGCCCTCATTGCCGATGCTCACCTTCGCTGCTGCCGGCATATCGCCGCGGCCGGCGTTCGTGGTCAGCCAGGAGGGCTTGGTGGTGGAGTTGAATGTAACGCCGCCGGCCAGCACCCAGGGATACGCAGAAAACGCCAATGTGATCGCCGAGCAAATGTTGCGCCCGGTGGTCGGCTCACCGGCGTTCGGTGAGTTCGGCGGCCTGGCGTTATGGTGCATGAGCCCCGCCCAGCTGCCTTCCGCGCTGCCGCTGCGCGGCACCCTCAGCCGCGCGCTGGCGCTGGGCAGAGCCCTGGCTGCCGGGCAGTTGCACACATGCCAGGCCGTGCTCGACTGGCTTGGCCAGCACGGCCTGCCGGCCCGCTGCCTGTCTCGCAACGCGCGCCTGACGCACGCTGGCGTCACTACCCAGGGCGGCTTTGACATCGGCCGCATCGACCTGGACAGCGACGAAGGCAGTTTGCGCCTGTGCTACGAGAACGAGTCGCTGTTGCTGTGGGACAAGCACCAGCCGCAACCACTGGCCATGGCCCCGGACAGCATTGCCTGGTTCTTCGAAGGCGCGGGGCCGGCGCTGGCCTCCAACGGCGACCTGGTGCGTGCCGATGGCTCGCTGGACCCGGCCTATGCCGGGCGCGGTGCCTGCCTGATCGGCTGGCAGGCGGCGGCGCCGCTGCGCCAAGCGGGTGGGTTGATCGCGTGGAGCTTCGCGCAATTGCTGGCAGACCTGGGCTACCTGGGCGCCTACCGAAGCATCGAGCAACTGCAGGAGTTACGCCCATGAGCCTGCGCATTGCGGTGCTCGCGCCGGTCAACAGCAGCGCGTACAACGAAGGTCTGCTGGCCTCGATAGCCCCGGTGGTACCGCCGGATGTCGAGGTGCAGGTGTTCAACATCGACCAGGGCAACCCGTGTATCCAGAACCGGCTGAATCTCGCCGAGAACGCCCTGGCGGTAGTACACCTGGCGCAGCACCTTGAACAGCAGGGGTTCGACGGCATCTGGCTGAGCGATTTCGACATGTGCGGCGTGGAGCCTGCCCGCGAAGTGATCGACATCCCGATCATTGGCGGCTTTCCCACCTCCGCCTTCAGCGCCCTGGGGCTATGCCAGCGGTTTTCCATCATCACCATCCTGCAGAGTACCTTGGCCCTGCAACGCGGCCATGTGGCCAATTATGGCCAAAGCATCAATTTTGCCTCGATCCGCGCCATCGACTGCCCGGTGGCGCAGTTGGGTGATGTCGAGGTTGTGCTGATCAAGTCGTTGCAAGCTGGCCTGGCGGCGATCAACGAGGATGGAGCACAGGCGCTGTTGCTCGGCTGTACCGGCTTCATGGGGGTCGCTGAGCGCTTGTCGCAGCTTATCGAGCAGGACCTGGGCTGTTACGTACCGGTGCTGGACCCCAACCAGTGCGGGTTCGGTTTCCTGCTGTCACTGGTGCGGATGAAGGTGCGCCCGAGCCGCTTGTGCTACGCCAAGGCAACCCTTGGCTGAAACGGCCGGATGCGTCCGCCAGCAACACCCCGGGGTGGACGAAAACGTCCACCCCAACCGCTGCCGTCCGGGCTAACCGACTGAAAAGAAACAAATCATCCGCCTGGCATGATCGATGCTCCTGTCACTGGGCCGACCGCGTGACCCCTCACGCCCGGCCCACATGACAAGGAGAGCATCATGAGCACTGATTACTATGTAGACTTCGACAACCAGACCAACGATACCTGGACCCTCGCGGTCTACCAGACCTTGCCAAGCTCGGTAGGGCTCGACAGCGTGTCCTGGAAGCAGACCACTGTGCCCACCCAGGGTTTCAGCGGGGTGGAGTGGACCATCGACTACAACGTGGTGATCGCCAACTATCGGCAGGTTGGTGGCGTCGGGGTGTACAAGGCCAGCCAGACGCTGTCGACGCAGCTCGGTTCAGTCTGGGACTGCGTGTTCAAGGACAACGTCCAGCAACTGGTGCTGGGTAGCGGCTCGGCACCCGGTGACAGCATCCAGATCAACAACAAATCGAACTTGCCCGCCAACCTGGGTATCGGCATGAGCGGCCAGGGTTCGGTGTTCAAGCCGGATGTGGTCGGTGGTGGCCAGGCCCAGTTCAAGGTGACGCCCACTTATTACCTGGGGCTGTTCCAGAAGGTACAGCTGGGTGAAGTCATCAGCAGCAACGTCGTGGTCGGCCCGATGGAAATCCAGTTCCCTAGCGGCATGAACTGCGCAACAGCTACTGCGAGCATGGATGGCGCCAATATCAAGCTGACGCTCACCTACACCCAGGTGAGCAAGGTGTCCTACGAGGCTACCCAACGGTTGATCGCTGCCCGCCAGGAACGCCTTGGCAGGGTTCTCGAACACGCCTGAGCCCGCGGCCGGCGCGCAGCAGCGCGCCGGCCTGCTGTCGCCGGATTCGGCAAGGAGCTGAAAATGAACAAACCCATTGATATCGCCACCCTCTATGCCGGCCCGCTGGCGTTTGTCGCCGAGCCCAAGGTGAGTGGCGCCCAGTTACTGGACTTCATCCATACCGTGGATCGACAGATCGAAAGCGTCACCAAAGGGCTGGTCGAGCAGTTGAAGAAGGAGAAAATCAACGCCCGCGTGGTGCAGCAGGGCCGTGACTACCTGATCATCGAGGAGGGCCTCAGCCCAGCGTCGCTGTCGCCACGAGACGGCGTGGAGACCGATCCCGCCCCACAACCCTCGCGCATCCGCATCTTCGTCCGCAGCAGCGACGCACCACCCACCATCAATGCGATGCGACTGTTCTTCCGTGACTGGCGCGCAGTGGCGGGCCTGATCGCGGTAGGCGGCGCCTGGTATGCAGGCCAGTGGGTGATGCACGTGCGCCGGCAGGACGAGTAGGCGCGCCCGTCGATGCGATGGGCTGCTGCCGGGCAGCCCATCGCACGTTCACGCTTGACCCACACCCGCCCTGCGCCACATGCTCGATCGCTCCACCCACGCTCAAGGAACGATTGCATGAAGCTGGAAACCCTCGCCATCCACGCAGGCTTCAGCCACGACCCGGCCACCCGGGCAGTGGCCGTACCGATCTACCAGACCACCTCCTTCGCCTTCGACGACACCCAGCACGGCGCCGACCTGTTCGACCTGAAAGTGGCCGGCAACATCTACTCGCGCATCATGAACCCCACCAACGATGTGCTCGAGCAGCGCATGGCCGCCCTGGAGGGCGGGGTCGGTGCGCTGGCGGTGGCCTCGGGCATGGCCGCCATCACCTATGCCATCCAGACCGTCGCCGAGGCCGGCGACAACATTGTCTCGGTGGCCAAGCTGTACGGCGGCACCTACAACCTGCTGGCCCACACCCTGCCGCGCATGGGCATCCACACCCGCTTTGCCGCGCATGACGACATCGCCGCCCTGGAGGCACTGATCGATGAGCGCACCAAGGCGGTGTTCTGCGAGTCCATCGGCAACCCCGCCGGCAATATCGTCGATATCGCCGCGCTGGCCGAGGCCGCCCATCGTCACGGCGTGCCGCTGATCGTCGACAACACCGTGGCCACCCCGGTGCTGTGCCGGCCGTTCGAGCATGGCGCGGATATTGTCGTGCACTCGCTGACCAAGTACATCGGCGGCCACGGTACCAGCATCGGCGGCATCGTCATCGACTCCGGCAAATTCCCCTGGGCCGACAACAAAGAGCGCTTCGCCCTGCTCAACACCCCCGACCCGTCCTACCACGGCGTCACCTACACCGAAGCCTTCGGCCCCGCCGCCTTCATCGGCCGCTGCCGCGTAGTGCCGTTGCGCAACACCGGCGCGGCGCTGTCGCCGTTCAACGCCTTCCTGATCCTGCAAGGCCTGGAAACGTTGGCCCTGCGCATGGAGCGCCACACCGAGAACGCGCTGAAGGTCGCCCGCTACCTGCAAGCCCACGAACAGGTGGCGTGGGTGAAATACGCCGGGCTGCCCGACCACCCCGAGCATGAACTGGCCCAGCGTTACACCGGCGGCAAGCCGGCGTCGATCCTGTCGTTCGGCATCAAGGGCGGCCAGGCGGCCGGCGCGCGCTTCATCGATGCGCTGCAGCTGGTGGTGCGCCTGGTGAACATTGGCGATGCCAAGTCGCTGGCCTGCCACCCCGCCTCCACCACCCACCGCCAGCTCAACGACGAGGAACTGGAAAAGGCCGGCGTACCTCGGGACATGGTGCGCCTGTCGATCGGCATCGAGCACAGCGACGACATCATCGCCGACCTGGCCCAGGCCCTGGAGGCCAGCCGCGGCTGATTCACCTGCGCCCCATCCAGTGCCGACGGCGGGCGCACCTTCATCAAGCCTGGATACACCCGCAATGACCCTGTTCTACCTGAAACTCATCGTCACCCCCCTGCTGATGTGGGCCATCTCCCTCGCCTCGCGACGCTGGGGTGGCCTGCTGGGCGGGCTGCTGTCCGGCCTGCCGATCACCTCGGCGCTGGTAATGACCTTCCTGTGCCTGGAACAGGGCACGGCCTTCGCCCTGAGTGCGGTACCCGCCGCGCTGGGCGGCCTGGCGGCGGTGCAGGCTACGTATACCTTCTACCTGTTCGCCACACGCAGGCTCGGCATTGCCCCGGCCGTATTGCTGGCAATGCTGTTCTATGGCCTGGCGGCCTATGCGTTTACCCACGGGGGCAACCTGTACCTGTCGATTGCCGTGGCGCTGGTGCTGATAGGCGTGCTGATACGCGCCAGCGGCCGCGAGCCCAGGCCGGACACCCTGGCCCGGCCCCGGCATCGGTTTTGGGAGATCCCCTTGCGCATGGTGTCTGCCACGTCCCTGCTGATGGTGACTACCAGCCTGGCTAACTGGCTGGGCCCGGCGACCAGCGGGATGTTGGCGCCGATCCCGGTGATTGCCTGGCCGCTGGTGGTATTCGCCCATGTGCAGAACGGCCGGGCCGGGATGGCGGCGATGGTGCGGGGCAATGCGATCGGGGCGGTGGGGGTAATAGCGTTTTATCTGGTGTTGGCAGGGCTGCTCGATGCCTGGGGTGTCGCAATTGCCATCAGCCTGGCCATGCTTGGCGCGGTGGTATTGACTGTTGGGCTGGCTAGCGTATTGCGCCAGCGCTGATTCACCAGCCTGCGGGCTGTCTCCATTGGGGCTGCTTTGTCATGGAACTGCACATGACTCATTGGATTGGCAGGGACACTGTGGGAGCGGCTTTAGCCGCGAACACCGGCACAGCCGGTGCCATGCACCGCGTTGGATTGTTCGCGGCTAAAGCCGCTCCCACAGGGTACGCGAACTGCTTGGCAACTCGGTTCTCTACGCCACAGCGCAGGCCACAGGGCAGTGAACGCTCGACACGAACGGATCCATCACAGACCATTAAAAGCCCCAAAAAGGATGCCCAGGAACGAATGCCATGGATCGCCTTCCGACGCTGTTCACCGATCGTCTTGTTCTCACGCCACTCCAGTTGCAGGATGCACCCATCATCCAGGCGTTGTTCCCCCAATGGGAGGTAGTGCGCTACCTGGATCGTCGTGTGCCATGGCCGTACCCGGAAGATGGCGCGCTGGTCTATGTGCGCGATGTCGCCCTGCCGGCCATGGCAGCGGGTCGTGAATGGCACTGGATGATCCGCCTGCGCAACGACACCGAGTGCACCATTGGCAGCATCAGCCTGTTTGAACAGCCTGGTAACAACAGAGGCTTCTGGCTTGCGCCGCAGTGGTGGGGAAAAGGCTACATGCGTGAAGCGTGCCGGGTCATCAATGCGTATTGGTTCGAGACATTGTCGCGTCCGCTCATGCAGGTTCCCAAAGCGCTTGCCAACCACGCGTCCCGCAGGGTCTCAGAGTACGAGGGGATGCGCATGGTAGGCGTGCGAGACGGTGATTTTGTCTGCGGGCCGATGCGCGTCGAAATATGGGAGATGACACGCGCTGAGTGGCTTGCAGTCGGCATGGGTTCGACATCAGCTACAAGACCAGGCGCAACCCGCTGACCACCTGGGCAAAGCCGAAGGTGCCGATAGCGACTGCGGACATTGCAGAGATGGCCCGCATGAACGAGACCGGCATCTTCCTGCGCAAAGCCGCCGTTAGCCCACTCAGGCACAGCCACCACGCAGCAGAGCCCAAAAAAATTCCAGCCAGCATCGAGAAAGTGCCAACCCACATCGCGTTACCCGCCTGTGGCTCGCCGGCCAGCGGGTCGAGTGCCGCAAAAATGGCAATGAACGCCAATATTGTCATGGGGTTGGACAGGGTTAAGCCGAACGCGGTCAGGAAGTCGCGAGTGACTGCCGTAGAGGCTGCCACCTCTGCTGCATGCCTGGCTTTCCGCGCGTCGCGGGCAATACCCCAGGCCAGCCACATCAGAAACGCCCCACCAACCACCTTCAGAAAGGTTGCCAGCGACGGTGCAGACAGGGCTACCCCGGTAATGCCAATTGCCCCGAGCAACCCATAGAGGGTATCGGCGCTTGCAGCCCCTAACCCTGTCGCAAGCCCTGAACGAAAGCCACGCTTCAGGCTGCGCTGAACGCAGAGCAGGCCAATCGGGCCGACTGGTGCAGCGATGGAAAAACCAATGACAAGCGCCTTGATGAACAACATGAGCCCCCTCCATACGGTACGCATCGATCATGGAGGCATGGTAGGCATAGCTTGGGTGGGGCAGAATGGGTTTTCTAAGGAAGATTGGTCTTTTGCCTAAGGAATTAAGCCACATGGATGACATTGACTGGAAAATCCTTGATCGCCTGCAGGGCAATGGTCGCATGACCTATACAGAGCTTGCACGGCAGGTCCACCTCTCGGTGCCAGCCGTCACCGAGCGTGTCAGGCGCCTTGAGGAAGAGGGAGTGATCGAGGGCTATGCGGCGCGGGTCAACCCGATAAAAGCGGGCTATCTGGTTGGGGCCATGTTAGCCATGACAGTCCCCCAACCGGCCAAGGCAAAATTCCTCAAGCTGCTAGGTTCGATGCCGGAAGTGCTGGAGTGTCATCACATAACAGGAGCAGATTCCTACATTTTCCGTGTAGTCGCCGCCAGCATGAGCGATCTGGAGCAGCTAATCGAAAAGATCAACATCTATGGAGAGACGCGAACATCCATCGTGATGTCGACCCCGATCCCCGCACGGGCAATTGAACGCCCCACTCGATCGTAACCCCATGAGATGGAGGGGCCGCTTTGCGGCCCATCACCGGCAAGCGTGAACGCCCACAGGATCACCCCAGTCTTCAAGGCAGCCGCAGTACCTGTGGGAGCGGGTTTACCCGCGAACACCGGCGCAGCCGGTGCCATACACCACGTTGCATTCTTCGCAGGTAAACCGAACCGCCACACCGCCGCCTTGCCCAACGAGCAAGCCCGCCAATCAGAACACCGACCAGCCAATCCGCGAACTGAGCAGTTCAAGCGCCGCCATCCCGGCCAGAGAGTTACCCGCAGCATTCAACTCCGGCGACCACACGCACACCGTGAATTGCCCCGGCACGATGGCCACAATCCCGCCCCCTACCCCACTCTTGCCCGGCAACCCCACCCGGTAGGCGAAGTTCCCTGCTTCGTCATACAGCCCGCTGGTGGCCATGATCGAGTTCACCTGCTGGGTCTGGCGCGGGGTCAAAATCTGCTCACCGCTGTGCTTGCAGAAGCCATCGTTGGCCAGGAAACAGAACGCCCGGGCCAGGTCGAGGCAGTTCATTTGCAGCGCGCAATAGCTGAAATAGCTGCGCAGCACCGTCTCCACCTCGTTATGGAAGTTGCCGAACGACTGCATCAGGTAAGCCATGGCCGCGTTACGCGCGCGGAATTGGTACTCCGAATCGGCAACGCGGGCATCGATCGAGATGTGCGGATTGCCCGATAACCGCCGTACGAAATCGCGCATCGACAACGTGGGGGCAGCGAAGCGCGACTGGTTGATATCGCAGATCACCAGCGCCCCCGCGTTGATAAAGGGATTGCGTGGCCGCCCGCGCTCGAACTCCAGCTGCACCAGCGAGTTGAACGGCTGGCCGGAAGGTTCATGGCCAAGCCGCTGCCAAATGGCTTCCCCGGAGTGGCCAATCGCCTGAACCAGGCTGAACACCTTGGAAATACTCTGTACCGAAAACGGCACCAGCGCGTCGCCTGCGCAGTAATAGCTGCCATCGTTGCCATAGACTGCGATACCCAACTGGTTCGCAGGCACATCGGCCAACGCAGGAATGTAGTCAGCCACTTTGCCCTTGCCGATCAAGGGACGTACTTCTTCGAGAATCTCGTTCAACAGCGTTTGCATGGAAGGCCCTGTATCAGTCCCCCAGGCGACGGCTAAGGGGGTAGCATTCTTGACGAAGGTTGGCCGGGAGAAATCACACACTCGACAAGAAATTCCCGGCCAGCCCTGTAGCGCATGGCTTCTAGCCATCGCCTATGCTGTGCTTGTTTCGACGGATAGAGAACATGTAACTGCCAGGGTGCACAAGCAACTCACCAAGGAATGGAGAATCAACGATGCCAGCTTGCCCGTTACCCGCTGACGAAGCGCTGCGCCAGCGCACGCTCGATGACATGAACCTGGTCGATACGCCCGCCGAGCATTACCTCGATACTTTGGTACGGCTCACCCAGGATCTGGCCCACGTGGACACTGTGCTTATCAGCCTGATCGATCAGGACCGACAGTGGTTCAAGGCCCGCATAGGGCTTGAGGCAAGCGAGACGACGCGCAGTGTTTCCTTCTACTGTGGAACCGCGGCGCGCTGACGGCTTTTGATGAGCATGAACGGCGATTGGCAGAGGTAAACGGCTTACATCTGGGGGCGGTTTATGCCGACCTGGATCATTTCAAAGCCATCAACGACAAGTACGGCCATGGCGGTGGCGACAAGGTGCTGTGCGAAGCGGCCCGGCGCCTGCGTGCGGCACTTCGCCCCGACGACCTGCTGGTGCGCCATAGGGGTGAGGAGTTCGTCGCAATTTTGCAGGTTAAAGACAGCGAAGAGCTGACGCGGATTGCCGAGCGGGTTCGTGAACAGCTGGGGGCCAGGCCGATGCAGTTGCCCAGTGGTCAGTTGAAGGTAACCTTGAGCATAGGGTGCACCCTGTTCGCCAAGGGTGAAATGCTGGATGACGGACTGGAACGCGCCGATAAGGGGCTCTATACCGCCAAACAGAGCGGGCGGAACCGGGTTGTCTATGTAGCGCCGTCACTCTGAGCCGAGCACGATCCGGGCTGTACGGCATTTCTTCTTGCACATCAGCCCGAACCTAGCGGGAGGTTTTGTGGCGAACGTAAAGCGCAGCCGTGCCCCCGGAAACCGGCCGCGCCTGCAGCTCGAATACATGTGGATGTCCCTTGATCAAATCGCTCAGCTTCTTGAAACCATGCGTGCGCGAATCGAACTCAGGTCGGAGCTTGGTCATGTTGGCACCCAACGCCCCCAGGTTCGCCCAGCCCTCCTCGTCAGCGAGATCGTCCAGAATCTTGCTGATAAAGCTAACTGGAGCTTTGGGCTTTTTACGAGCGACTACTTCTGTGTTCGGCTTACCGGCCCCTGCAGTAGCATCAACCTCCACTGCCACTTCCTCGCTAGCAGAAGACAAGACCTCCTCCCGCAAAAGCTCGGTGTAGATAAACTTGTCGCAGGCAGCCACGAATGGTTTCGGTGTTTTTTCCTCCCCAAACCCATAAACGGTCAGACCTTCCTCACGCATGCGCGAAGCTAGCCGAGTGAAGTCGCTGTCGCTCGAAACCAGGCAAAAACCATCAAACCGTCGGGTGTAGAGCAGGTCCATCGCATCGATGATCAACGAGCTGTCGGTTGCGTTCTTCCCTTTTGTGTAGGCGAATTGCTGTATGGGTTGAATGGAGTAATCGAGAAGAACCTTTTTCCAGCCACCCAGTTGGGGGCCAGTCCAGTCGCCATAGATACGTTTCACGCTCGCCACACCGTACTTGGCAATTTCCTCGAACAGCCCCTCAACGATGGCGGCCGGGGCGTTGTCGGCATCAATCAGTACAGCGAGGTGTTTTTGTGAGTGGTTCACGCTGTAAGTGGCCATGATCCGTCCTTGAAAAGAATCAACCATATCGTCAGCGGCTCCAGAAATCTCCCCCTTTTCAATATTCAATCGGATCGTTCACGCGCTTCAGCCTGCACCGCCAGCTCCGATCTCATCCATGAAATCCGCAAGAAACACTTCAAGCCGAGCATGACGCTCAGCAGCCAGCCGAGCCCATGACCTGCCTTGGGCCAGATGCGAGCGGGTCAGTTTCAAGGCTTGGGTGGCGAAAGTCCATTCGGGACCGTTTGTTGGCATCGCGACATAATTGGATACAGGGATTCGGGAGGGAAACGCTTTTTGAGATCTACAGAGCAGCCAGCGTTGCATGCTGCTAGGGTGGACGGGCAAATAGTCAGAATTAACCCCTTTCTTGTAGGCCATTTCCCAAAGATAATCCCTGCGCCTGTTTTTCGTTGCACGTGGAAATCGTGAGTCCTAGTCTCGACCCGTCGCTGCCAATTCAGCGACCGGTTTTGACAGGCCGTCGATTGTTGTCCGTGTGCATACGCTTATGGCGGCTGTACGTGCGGGCACCCTCGTGTGCGCCGAGTGCCAACAATCTCGGTCTGTCAACCCGCGTACAGCTGCCACCCTCCCGTTTGACAGCGAGGTGGATAGCAGCTCAACCATTGTTGGAGCGTAAGCATGCTGAAGATAGTCCCAGATCCACCCCAAAATACTCTCTGCCTTGAAGACACCCTGATCCAAGCCACGGACTACGCGCTATGCGCGGCGACCGTCGTGCATCAGGCAATGCTGCTGCAGCCCAAATCGCCGGCGTCGATTCTGATGATGGCCTCGATGCATGAGCTGGAGACGCTGCGAGCCTTGCTTGAGTCCGCGCTGGTCCAAGTGCAGATGCCTACTGAGCCTCGGGCTGTGCACTAAGGCTTCATTGATGTGTCGCTTGGTCCGGCCCTATCGCCGTCAAACCGGGCTCCCACATAGATCTGAGCTGTGCCACAGCTCTCGAGGCCTGTGCAGTACCTGTGGGAGCTGGCTTGCCGGCGATGAGGCCAGACCAGGCACTAGAGATTTCGGGGAGATTGAACAATGGCCACAGAAGAAACCAAATTTACCGTCGGCAAAACCACCTTCTACCAAGGGGAAAACCAGACCCATCCCCTCTTCCGTATCGAAGCCGGCATCCCTTGCCAGAGCGCCCGCGAACAGGCCTCAGAATTGATGGGCTACGCAAGGGATATGACCTTGGACGGATTAATGGAAGACAAACCACAGCTGATCTGGGCCTCGCATTACCTCTGCGCATTAGCCAAGGCACTGATGGATGATGCCGAGCTGGGCATGATGCGCTGAATCACCCTTCCCTCACTGGATGCCTTCAAAACCTAAGTCCATCCTCAGTTTTGAAGGCGCTCCAGCTGCCCACCCCACCTGCACACCCAGGCGAAGTTAGCGTGCGCTTAGCTGTCTACTGGGACTCGATTACCCATCGCCCGCGCAACATTCCTTTCAATTCGTCAACACTCAGAGTCATATCTCTCTTGCGATGGACTACCGCGTGACAGTTGGCGCACAACGTCACGAGGTCTGTCTCAGGGTTCACGGTCTTCTCCCCACCAAAGTCCGAAATCGGTACTACGTGATGTACGTGAATGAAGCCCTTCGCGTGTTCGCCGTATGCCTGTTCGAAATCAAACCCGCATGCCTTGCAGTCCAACCCGTGGATAGCGATGGCTTGTACCCTTAGATCTTTCCGACGCTCGTAACGAGTTCCAAAGTAGCTTGTTTTGCTGCCTTCACTGTACGATTCAAAGGTAAGTGGATCACCTTCGGTATTCGGCGCAGCCGCGTCAGCACGCGAAGGCTGAAGCTTTGCATGGCCTAAGATGGCATCGTAATCGGATTGAGAAATTGGCCGAACGCCATCACGCCAGTAGTTACTCAGGCGGCGGGCGGGAATGGTCTCCAGGTACTCGCCGTCAATTTTCGAGGGGACAGCGTCTTCAAACCGCGTGAAGTCTTCAATCAGAGCAAACAGATCGCCCTTATCGCTCCTCCGGTCTGCGTAGACCTGGCCTATACGTGCCTTACCAAAATAATGCGGATCGGCGCTGAGGCGGACGGAAGCAAAGGCTTTATCCTTCATGCGCCCTTTGTAGTAGATCACTTCGGTTCCCTGAGCGAGCCACGTTTGGTAGCGCTTGGGGAAATGATAGACAGCTCCTGTCTCGTCTTCCCACTGCGATGTGTCGTTTTCAACGATGACGACGGGCATTTCATTTTCCTCTCGACTGATGGCAAAAGCCTACCAAAAAAGAGGAAATTTCCTACGACACAATGAGAAGCTGGCCCCGTTTCCGGAGGTTGTGGAACTGGCCATGCCCTACACCGCCGAAATTGCTCTTGGGGTTTGCGTTACCCACATTATTCCGCGAACCTCACTAGCTTATAGTTAGCGAGTTGCGGACGCAGGTTCAGTTCCCCCCGGCTCCACCAAATGATCAAACAAAGACGTCCACGGACGTCTTTTTTTGTGCCTGCGACCCAGCAAATACGCGGCCTCCAGCGCTTTTGCGGTCTTTTGAGAGTTTTTGAGTTCCAGCCGTTCGGGTATTCCAGACGGTATTCCAGCTCACCCGGTGCTAATCTTTGGAATACCAAATCAGTGCTTGAGGACAATCTCATGCCTGCTCAAAACCTCCGTCTCTCCGATCGACAACTCAAGGGAGTCAAACCCGCGTCCAAGGATTATGTCCTCACGGACGGTGACGGTTTGCAGCTCCGCGTACGCAGCAACGGCTCGTTGCTGTGGAATTTCAACTACCGCGAACCGGTGACCAAGAAGCGCATCAACATCGGCTTCCCGGCCGATAAAAATCCACGCACCCACGCCAATAGGGAATGGACTGTACCTGACTGACAGTCAGGCATGATCATGAGGCCCGGCGGCAAATCAGCTATGAGCTCGGGCACGGTCGGATTGATGTGGTCGCGGCCTACATTGGGGGGCGGACATGAGAAAGCCATTTGATATGGAGTTGTTCCTGGCTGGCGTGCTGACCGGATCTCACGCCAGCCGCCAACGCCATGTGCGACAGGCGAGAATCATCCAGGCTGAGATCGCAGAGCGCTGGCAGCGACAAGAGCCTTGGACTTGGCAGAAAAAGCACGTGGCTTGGTTTCTTGAGCAAAGACTAAATCGACGAAGCGATGCAACACGCTATTACTATCTGCTGACCGTGCGGCTGCTCGCTCGTCGCTTACAAAAAACATGGGTTTTCAATCTATGAGTAACACCGGCTGCTATCCACTCATAGCCACCGTTCGGCGCTGACAGCAGTCGGCCATTAGCTGCCCTTACTGAACGGCAACTTTGATTTGGGAGCAAACGCTCGGGGGCATTCAAAGACTTGTGCTCCCGGCTTTACGGGAATTTTGCCAGCGGTGACAGGGATGGCTTGATGTGAGCCGTACAAGGGAATATCGTCTGGCTGCGCTATCAGCTGCGAGGTAGACCATTTCCAACAATCGAGGCAGGGATTTCTCGCTATGAACCACTCCCAAACAACGCTGTTGAAACTAGCCCGTGATCGACAACTTCCCCATCCAGCTATGCTAGAGAAGTTTAATATTTCCAGCTGGCTTCAAGCCTATGAGTGGACTAGGGGCGAGCGAACCGAGGAGCGCGGTTTTCTCAATGGTGTTAGCTGGCTCAATGAGCATTTCCAGCGCGTACAAAATACTCGTCAGCAATTCACTTTCAGCCGAGAAGCTCCGCTAAGCGCGAACGAACTTATCCAAGCACACTTGGGTGCCGCCAATCACGCATTCTACCGGATTTCCGAGGAACAGATGGCGCTCATGACGGGACAGCCCGACGCGGCGATGGAACAGTATCTTGACCTTAAATCCACCCTTACTAATGGCGGCGTTGAGGTTGATCCTAATACCTTGAACGCGTTTCGGCTCGATAGCTTATGCGGGCCTTTCTGGGAGCTATTAATAAAGTATAGAGATGACATAGACCAGGTCTTTCCTGAAGCTCGTCCTCATCAACTGGACAAATTCATATTCTTTGAGAACGAAACCTCAATGGCCCAGATTTTTCATAGCTTCTCGCGAATCTGGCAGGATTTGCTCTACGGCGAGGTCAGATTTTTCCCGCATCCAAATGGAGTGGTACTAGCCTCCACCACACCTGACCCACATTTGATCAAGGCCGTCTCCAAATATCGTCGGGATCACCATAACGCCACCAATGCAATGCATATCGTCCGTGATTGGAAAAGCCGGCGCTTGATTGCTGAGTCATTGTTATACGAAGGTCAATACCTACATTACCAAAGCTCGGGTAACGTATTATCCTGCATTCGATGGCAGGATCTATCGGAGGAGGCGCAGATGTCGGCTTTCTATCATTGTGCCGCCCCGCACTACATGGTCGACGAGCACCTGCATCCCTTGCTAGACTCAGCATCCGGCAATACCAAGGATAAGGCAATCCGCAATGTTTTGAAGGTGTGGTTTCACTTAGCGATTCTTTCAATTCAGATTAAAGAGAGGGCTTTATCCAAGCCATCGCCAAGGCAGTGGGACGAGCTGCTGGACTTTGCCCCAAGAATTCGGCTGGACGATTTGATTGATAACCTAGTGCGTTGCACAAAGATGACTCCAGAAGACGTAACGATCATTATCGAGATGCTCTCCTACGACGCCCGCAGCATCCAAAACGACCTTTGGAGCCAACCCTTGCTGGTTCTTGATGAGTATGTATGTTTCCCAGTGAGCGCCCTGCTGACTGCTAGTATTGGGCGAAATTTCGACACTTGGCTGCAGCGGATAGACCCCAATTCCAAACGACGTGGCAAGTTATTCGAGCTAGACATGTTAAAAGTTATGCAAGAGTGCCGATCAAACAACCCAGTACTGGCTGAGCACCTCTACTGGACCGCGGCATTGAAATTCAAGTACGCGCCAAAAAAATTTGAAGAAATTGATCTGACATTTGCCCTAGGCAATTTGATAGTAATCGCTGAACTCAGAAGCCGGCGCACACCGATCACTCCGCTAGATTATCACAACGAGATCTTCGACAACAATGGAATAGAATACAAAACTACTCAAGCCAGCCGAAAAGCAGAGCGAGTCCGCGAAAATCTACAAGAATTCTGCGCAGCGCACTACCCGTCACTCATAGGCCGCAATGACATTACGGTTATGCCCTTAGTGATCATAAACGGCCAGTTTCATGCAGGGTATCCCCGCAACGGTGTGCCTGTGCTGGACCCCCACCTGCTCAAACACTTCCTCAAAGACGCGCAAGCGAGATTCTACGGGAACATAGATGAAACCACGGGCCACATGTACAGCATCCCCCTGTATAGCTCTCTGGACGAGGCGGTCCGAGTGTTTCCTCAATATGCTAGCTGCCCAACATTGATCAGTCTCTACAACGCACTGACCACGCAGGTTTCCGCAAAATACGAGGTTCCCGGCAAAGATCTCCCCCCCATTTTCACCAACACCTTAGAAATTTCTAAAGTAACATCTGAGCGCTACATGCAGATCTTGGAGAAAATCGCCAAAGGCAATCTTCGCAAAAACTTTTGACTCCTACTTATAGGCTATTACCAAAGGGAGCCTAGGAGGTGCGGATCAAACCATGACATCAGCGGAATCAGCTGCAATTCCGCTGATGCAAGTCAATCAAGGGCTAACAATGACCCTGATGTCCGAGCCAGAGATGCTCTTGATGTATGAGTAGCTCGTTCCCAAGACGGCCAGTTGCTCCTTCGATACCTTCTTCGCTGATATCGCAGGCTGCACGATCACAAACTTGAAGATCAGCTCATGGTCGTGGCATTTGTTGCGCAGGATCTCCAGCTGCTGAGGCGTGCCTTTCAGGATTCTGTCGAAGTCCTTCAGCAGTCCTTGCTGGTAGCGATCCATTAGCCGGTTGAAGAACTTGTCGCCGGTGTAAAGCCATTTCACCGACCTGGATGCCTGACCGCATACTTCATAGACATCGGCGACGCGCGCCCCAGGCGCAGCCACGCCATCCGTCATAGGACAGAATTTGCAGTGATACAGGTCGACGTAAATGGCATCCTGGTTTTCCCGAATTGCCACCAGGTCAGCGATTTCGCCTTTGCCGTCATCGTTGAACACGATTGAGTAATCGTCAGCGATCTTGTCGAAAGTGAACCCTTGTACTGAATCCTTGCGTCGTTCCGCACGCATGGACTCCTGATGGATTTTCGTCGTTCCCCAATCCCAGGCTTCGAGCAAACCGGCAGGTAGTTTTACATCCATGCTGTTGAGCGAGTATTGACGGTAGTTCCCCTGCACCATGGATCCGTCGACCTTGAGAAGTACCAGCGGCTCTCCATCCAGATAAGAATCCAGTGGCATTTCGTGGGGGTAAAGGATCTTCACACCTGGGCAAGAGGTCTTGTACCCATCCTCCAACAATTTGATGGCGATGGTGGTCAGCCGGCGCTCCTCACCCTCGTTACCCGCAACAATGACGGGGATCTCCAGCGTCCGTGCATCAATGTACTCAGGCTTACCAAGCTCGACATCGAGCAGGTTGAAAGTCTCTCCCTGAAAATACAGCGAGATCCTTTGCTCGTTTTCGATCGCGATCGACACAGGCCAGTCGGCGTAGAACAGCCCCTCTGGCCATTTGCCCTTGATTTGGTCGGCACGCATGACATTTTTGAGGACGTCACCAGGGTCAATGGTGTTGTCGTTGAGTTTGACCGCCATTCGCTTGCACCACTCGACCCAGTAGTTTATCGGAGAGGAGTTCATCTCCCAGATCTTGCCCTTGTGCGAGCAGCCTACGGTGGTTCGTTCTCCATCCTCAAAACCAGTGGCGAAGATGTTCGACTTTGTCGCATTGCCTTTCTCGATATCGCTGATCACCTGGTTGATGTCGCGCCCCACATGCATCGTAAACCGCAGGTCTTTCCGGGCGCGGGACAGGCCAACGTTCTGAAGCTTCATCAGCTTGATGTCGTGGAGCGTCCGGAACGCCGGCTCACCATTGATGCGACGGGAGTCTTTGGCCACAAGGTTCAGGAAGCGAGTTGCCTGAGTGTCGTCACCCGAGGTGTGAATGAAGAGGGTTTTCTGCGCTTTGTCATAGAACGCGATGTAAAGATTCCAGTTGGTATCGACGATTTCTTCGGTCTGAGCCCAGCCAACTAATGTCTCTCGCCGGGTTACCGCAATAACGGTATCGGCTTGCTCATTGATCGAGAAGTACTGCAGTACCTCTCTACGCCCGTCCAGACTCTGCGCCCGCTGCGGTGTCCAGTCTTTGGCAGAGACGTGATACGCCACGGCGCTGATTTTGGGGGTCGGGTTGAGCCCAAAGATCACCTGGGCATCGTCACCCTCAGCGAACTGTTCGTTGAAGTCCGCCTTCTCAATTTCCCGGCTGACCTTTTTCTCACTTACATTGCGAATGACTGCCCCCCCAGTCAGCACTCTCCTTATAGAGGTCAGCCATCTGATGGTCGGTCTTCTGGTTAGCGATGTTCGCCACGAACTTGGCATCGCCTAGGGCCGCATCAACCCGTGTCAGCCGGCCAATGAACTGGAGCGTCACTGCAGGGCTTTGGTGTTGGTCATGAATGGCAGCAATTTTGAGCTCGGGCAGATCGAAGCCCTCACCAAGCATATCGACGCACACGATGATCCGGTGCTTCTTCTTGATAATTTCAGCCATCACCCTAGCCTGATTCGGCACATTGCTATGAATCAGTACCGGCGTGAGGTCGGGGTGCTGCTTGTATATCTCAAACAGGTCCGACGCCCGCTTGTGCGACTTTGCCCGCACCATCATCAGATGGTTATACCCAGCCTTGAGGTCAGCCCTGAGCAGCTCAACAGCCTTGTCTGCGATGGCCTGATCGGACAGCTTGAGGTTATATTCTCGTACCGGATGGAACTCGATACCTTTGAAATAGCCGTCAAGCTGCGCATCCCGGAGCGGGTAGTTGTAGATAATCTTGCCAGCTAGAGCCAGACCATCCTCCCGGAATGGCGTTGCAGTGAACTGAATACATGGTTTACCCATGAAGGCGGTTTTGATCCGGTTCCAGCTGGCAGCGGCGACATGATGAGCCTCGTCGATCATCAGGTGGCTGCACATGTTGACCAACGCCTCCAAGGCGGCCTCTTTGAATAACAACAGAGCCTGGGGAGTGGCCACAATGATGTTGGCGCTAGCCAAATCAGCAACCTGGTCCTCTGACAGCTTTGAATCGATGGCTGCAACAATGGGGTTGCGCGCCGTGTCCGATACTGCCCCCACGGAGCGGAGCGTCTTCATCTCCGTACACTTGCCCACCAACTGCGTTCTTAGGGCATCCGAGGGAACCAAGATCAAGGTCCTGGGCATCCTCGCAGCGATGATCAGCGCGAGCATGGTGTCGGTCTTCCCTGTACCGGTCGGCATAACCACTGTGGCCGTCGAAGAGGGATCAACCACCAGATGTCCCAAGGTGGCATAGAGCGCAGCCAATTGCGGTTTGCGCAGCCCGGGTACGTTCGTCTTGGGATCGTCGAGACTGAATTTGAAGAGATGGTTTTGCCAGCTCTGGTACACATCCAAATGCGTTATGACTACGTCGTCCATGGTGATTACCTGATGGCAGAAGAGACGTCTCAGGAAAGAGGTGGCGATATAGTAGCACGCCCATTATTGCCTGCACGGCCTTAACCAATTAGACAAAAGGACAAACCCGTCGAGGCCCGCATAGGTTTGACGAATTGTCGTGCTCGCTTTTGGCCAAATGCTGAGCACTGGCATCAATCCGACCAGTAGCCGACAGGTGAGGCTAAACACAAAAAACTGCGAAAGCGGTAAAAACCCTTACAATCCAAGGCCGGATTTCCTACACATTGTCCCCATCGTTGCCAAAGAGATAGCCCGTGAGTGACTCAGAAAGCGCATCCGCGCCACTGGTTGACGTAGTGAAGCTTGCCGCGTCCCTCCAACGGTTCGCAGATGATCGCGACTGGCAGCAGTTCCATTCCCCCAAAAATCTCATCCTGGCGCTCACTGGTGAGGTAGGAGAACTGTGCGAGATTTTCCAATGGATGAGCGATGCCGATTCGCTCTCTGTAGCTAAAGATCCTGAAATCGGTCTGGCCGTAAAGGACGAACTGGCGGACGTACTGATGTACCTGGTTCGCCTTAGCAGCGTACTTGGTATTGACCTCAACGAAGCAGTGACGCAGAAGCTCGCCTCAAATGGCCGGAAGTATCCCGTCGATAAAGCCAGAAGCAACAGCAAAAAGTACGACCGACTCTGAACAACACGCATTTAAGGACAACCCGTGATCGTTTACGCTGCGACCAAACAGCAATTTCTTAAAGACAACGATAACGATGACATTGAGGAGGTGATCCTCAGGCATTACAAGGAAGCTACTGGCAAGAACGTTGGCTCCTCGGAAATCAGGTCGTGGCAAGGATCCCTGACGTACATGGCCAAGGTCCTTAGAGATGAGGGCCTGCCGAGCGATGCAGGCCTGGCCATTGAATTGCACATTCCGCAGTCGTCGAAGCGAATCGACTTTCTACTCACCGGTCGCGACGAAAACCAGGCAAAAAAGGCCGTACTGATTGAGCTGAAGCAATGGAGCAAGGCCAACGCCACAACCAAAGACGCCATCGTCAAAACGGCGTTGGGTGGCGGCCTCATTGAGACCATTCACCCGTCCTATCAGGTTTGGTCATATGCAGCGCTGCTGGAAGGCTTCAACGAGGCGGTGTATGACAAAAGCATCGAAATCCGTCCGTGTGCCTACCTTCATAATTACGTCAGCGACGGCGTCATAGATTCAGCTCACTACGAGCCCCACATCAGCAAGGCTCCGCTATTTCTGAAAGGTCCGGAAGAGCTCAGTAAACTCAGAAGCTTTCTGAAAAAGCACATAAGTCATGGCGACAACAAAGAGATTCTTTACGAGCTGTCCGAAGGAAAAATTCGCCCTTCCAAGGCGCTAGCCGAAGCGCTCGGGGGGTTGATGAAAGGCAAACCCGAGTTCGTATTGATTGACGATCAGAAAGCAATTTTTGAGTCGGCGCTGGCGGCGGCAAGCGAGGCCTCGGACGAAGCATCCAAGGTGATGATCATCGAAGGTGGACCGGGCACCGGGAAAACGGTTCTGGCTATCAATCTGCTGGTGAAGCTCACCGAATTGAAGCTGATGAGCAAATACGTCTCCAAGAATGCTGCCCCTCGCAAGGTCTACGAAAGCAAACTGGTTGGCACCATCAAGCGCAGCCATTTCTCGAATTTCTTCTCAGGCTCTGGGGCATTCATCGACACTGAGCCCAACACATTCGATGCGCTTATCGTGGACGAAGCTCACCGGCTGAATGAGAAAAGCGGGCTTTATGGAAACCTTGGGGAAAACCAGATCAAGGAGCTGATTGACTCAGCGAAATGCTCCATTTTCTTTATTGATGAGGACCAGCGTGTAACCTTGAGCGATATCGGCAGCAAGCAGGCGATACGCGCCTTTGCAAAAGCCAAGGGTGCAATGGTTGAAGAACACGTGCTGTCTTCGCAGTTTCGCTGCAGCGGTTCTGACGGTTACCTGGCATGGCTGGATGACACGCTAGGCATTCGCTCGACGGCAAATCCGACGCTTGAGACTCAAGAGTACGAGTTTAAGGTGTTCGACTCACCTCAGGCGATGCATGACGCAATCAACGACAAAAACCACGGAAACAAGGCTCGTGTGGTCGCGGGCTATTGCTGGCCTTGGTTGAGCAAGAAAGACCCCACCGCTGCTGATATCGTCATTGGTGACTACAAACGCCAATGGAACCTGGATCAGGATGGCAGCCTATGGATCATCGCTGAGAACTCCATCGAACAGGTTGGCTGCATTCATACCTGCCAAGGTTTGGAAGTCGACTACATCGGGGTGATCATCGGGCCAGACCTAGTCGTACGTGACGGTAAGGTAGTAACGTCCCCGGATGAGCGCGACAAGCACGATAAATCGATTCGCGGCTGGAAAAAAATGATGAAAGAGCAACCTACCCTCGCGAAAAATGAAACAGACCTGATCATCAAGAATACATACCGAACACTGATGACACGCGGGATGAAGGGTTGCTACCTGTACTGCACCGACAAAGAGACTGCGCATTACTTTGAGAGTCGGCTTAACCAACACAGCAATCATTGACGCTATCGTTCGGTAGAAGCCTCTGTTCATGCGAGTGCGGACATCGTACGCACAGGGGCGACGATCGTAAGCGTCCCCCCCAACTCACCTTACGTAAATCAGGTCGGCACACACTGATGCGGCAGCAATTGCCCGATCCCTCTGGCCCGCTGTGTCGGTATTGCCTCCTTGCTGGGCTGGGAGAGATAGCCAAAGGTCGAGGGTTTGCACCTCAACGATGCTGAACCCGCTAGAGGCGGTTGCGTGCTGCCGAGGGCAGATAATTTCGAAACGCTCGAGTTACCGCCCTCCATCATGCAATCGTACAGTGTCCAAATAGGGGGAATGAGCGACCGCCCGAAGGACGGCCGGGCAGGAGACCACATGGCCAGCCTGGCCCAAACGACGGCGTCGTTACCGACGCACCTCAATTTTGTAGAAATAACCTTCGATGCTCAGGCGCCGGCGATCCGAGGTGATTGCATCGTTGATCGCGTTTTTAAGTCGAACGTAGTGTCGGCAGTTCTGAGCACGACTGAGATCGGCAATAGGCTTTACCGCTCGCAGGAAATCGTTATAACTGCTCACTGGCCGACTCATTACCTGATCGATGTTAGGCAGGGCTTCGGCATCTGCCTGCCGGCTTTCAGGCCACGCAGACTCAAGGCTCAAGTCGCTCTCTCGCAGCTCCAGCGTGAAGAGCATTTGCACCTTTCCAGTCTTTTCGTCCGCCCAGCACGGGGGGAAGTCCATGCCACCATTAGCCTCCAAGCGGTGCTTGAGGTAGAGCACCTGGCCTTTAAGGTCAGCGTTTTCTTTCTTCACGGCAATAGGGTTGCCCGGATCAGCTTGCATCGCCGTGAAGTGCTGGTACTCCTCCGCCAGTTTCTGCATCTTCTCGAGGCTGCTCCTGCCTTCAAGGCTGGCGAGGTCCGGGGATTCATCCAGAAATTGCTCCAAGGCGTCGAGCTTGCCAAGCGATGCCTCGACTTGCTCTTTGAGAAACTTGACGTCATTGGCTTTGTCGACGTCCTGAGGATCCTTCAGCGACTTCTGCACCGCCTCTTTTAACGATGTTGCTAAGGCCATAGCATCTTCGACCCGTTTCTTCACGAGCTGACCGCCGTCGCCGCCCGCCGCCTCCACCATTTTCTGTAGCTCACCAAGGGCGGTAATCTTCTGTTCCTGCTCGTCCAGTAGCTGCTTCAATCGCACAACGTCCTGCTTTGCCTGACCCGCTTCGAGTAACTGGCTGATCACCTCGTCAGGATTGCGCGAGCTGTGGGCTTTGATCTCATCGATGAGCTGAGTCTTGGCCTTGTCCAGCTGCGCCATCTTGGTATCGATCCCATCGATGGCGTGGAGCTGCTCTTGCAGTTTCTGGTTCTCCTGAGTCTTTTGAAACACCATGAAGCCGAGCAGAAGCATCAGCATAAAGATAAGGGTCAGGGCGATCTCCGTCAGCGATAGCTGGAAGATTTGGTCATTGTTCGATGCCATTTCAGGCTGCTCCAGGACTCAGTGTCAGCTGCTGCTTGATTCCGGTTGAACCTGCCGATCATCAGTTCCGCCTGCTGGCGGGCTGAATGGCACCACGTTCTCGCCGCCCAGCGGCGTTTTCTCAAGATGATCACTGATGACGTCCAGCCTGCGCTGTACACTATCCAGTTGCTCAAGTCGGGCCAGACCACTATTGGACTCAAGGTGAGAAGAGCTGAGCTCCACCAGCCGGCTAAGACTTTGAAGAACCTGCTGACCCATAGCCTTGACCTGTTGGTGCTCGTGATTCGCTAACTCGGCGTGCTGGCTCGATTGACTGACCACCGTCAGCAGTTGCGGGACGCTGTGTTGGAGAGTTGCCACCAGTTCCTGGCTGGCCTTTTTGATCTCTTCAGTACTACTGCCTTGCTGCTCGGCTACCTGGTGGATCTTGGCAACCGATGCCACGGTCTGGCCCATCGCCTCAGCGAGCACTTGAATGGAACTGGTGAGTTGCGTGGTGGCCCCCAGTTGCGAGCCCAATTGGGCATTTAGCGACTCTTGTTGCGCATCCACGACGGCGATCAGGGACTGGGATTGCTGGCCCATCTCCTGAAGCACAGTTTCTTGCTGGGTTTGCAGCAACTTGGTCAGTACCTCCAAGCTGGCACCGACCTGGTGCACGTCGTCCAGCACGCTGCCCATGCTTTCCAGCTTTTCGTTGATGCGCTTGATGGAGTTGTTGACCAAGCGCGCAGAGCCTTGCACATCGAGAGTCACCGACTTGAGGCTGTCGGTTGCAGTTTCGGTGACTACGCCCAGCTGCGTCACGGCGCCCTCCAGTCGATTGGAGAACAGGTCATCCGGGAACTGTACCTCATCCAGACGGGTTACCAGCCCATCAACAAAAGTCACTACCGACTGATCGATTCGTTCAGTCGCATCTTTGGCGACTGCTTCATATTCCGTGATGATCTGAGTCATGCCCAGCGCAGTAGTGCGGACGTCTTGCATCAACCCCAGCATCATTTCCTTGTTGTGCTGAGTTATGGTTGCAAAGAATTCCGTGGTCTTGGCCTGATGCGCCTCCGACATCGCGAGGATCTGCTCCTTAACCGCTGTCACCGTCTCGTCGGTGGCGCGCATTACATCTGCGCGGAAGTCGACCAGCCGCTCAAGAGACTTCTGAAACTCATCAGCCAACTTCCGCGAGGCATTGATCACCTGATCCTCAACATTGCTTAGAGCATCGTCAGTACTCGGCCGGAAGCTCACCAGGGTCACGCGTACCGCTAAGCCCAGCACGGTACTCACCATGGCTGCGCCGAAGCGCACGGCAATGGTGGTCAGGTCGGTACCGATATTAGGCAGGTCGAAGAGCGAGAAGATGATTGAGGAGATAGTGAAGATGAAGCCCAGGTAGTAACACGAGTCCGCGAACTTCTCTGCCGAAATGTCGCTATCACGCAGCCGATAACCAATGAGCATGTACGCTGCCATGAAGCACAAGGGCAGCAGAAGGCCGAAGATCCAGGGCTCATGCAGATACCAACCAACAAATGAGCTACCGACTTTTAAGGCGCAAGTAAGGACGAACAGTCTCTTCAGGGAGATTTTTATTGGCATAACTCAGCCCTCCATTGGCGTCACAGCAATGAGTCGGGCGCCCGCTTTCTCGAAATAGCGTTCCCAGAAGGTCAGCTGCTTCCGTGTCTGCAATTTGGGGTAGTTCATTAGGTAATTCAGCTTGACCTGAACGCCTTCTAGACGGGTCTGTGTTTTCTGCCCATAAGCACTGGTAGCGAAGCCATCGAAGTCAGCTTGCCCTTTGAACATGCTGAAGTCGGCGGTATTGGCCAGCATGTCTGAATAGACAATGAGGGTCTTAGGGCCTTTGATGTTTTCCGCTTGAAAACTATTGATCGCGACCAGCTGAAGCATCTCAAAAATTGGTGATTTGTCGGCTGGCTTTTCCTGCATCAGGGCGTTTTCCAGCTGAATCACCGGCTCGCGAAACTCACGCTCGAAGCGCTCTTGAATGCGCGCGGGGTTGGAATCAAGTTCTGATTTTCCCGCAGCGGTACCCGGGTTGCACTTCTCAAATAGCGGTTTGGCGGTCTGAGTAAAGTCCTCACCGAGGGCATACACCGACAGTAGATAACCTTCAGGCACGACATTGTCTGCAAGGGCTTTCAAGCCTTGAGCGAAGGCTTGGCGCTGGATGAAGTTGTAAGGGTCGGTATTGTCGACCAGCACAACATAGTGGCCTAACGGGCCGGACGTGGGGCACAACGTGAGTTTATCTGTGGCTGTGGGCCTATGGAGGAAATACCAGCCTATTGCGCCCGCCATCGACAGGAGGGCAATCACCAATAGTGCAATCGTACGGAGTTCCTGACGGCGCTTTTTTTCCGCCATGCTCGTCTTGCGCATTCTGGGGTTCCTGTGTCAGATCTGTTGGCGGATGGGTTCAAGTTGACTGAATTTGACGTCGTAGGACGATTGAATTCGGCGACGGATGTCTTCGATTTGGTTCAGGAGGTCAGCTAGCAGTCCTTCCTGCTCCTGCAGAGCTCGCTCATCCGCAGTTGTGTTGAAGTCAGGCAAGGTCAATTGCCGTACCGGTACGGGCTGTCGGAAGTAAGCGGGAACCGGGACACCCGTGACCTTTCGAGATATCTCGTTTTCGGTTCGGAAGATTTTTACCAGTGCACTCATCATGTGCTCGGCCTTGTCTAGCGCTCGTTGTAGGCGCTCGGGCGCGATGCGCTTCTTATCGACTTCTGCACGAAAGGCGACAACGTCAACTTTGGCTTGCTCAAGGCCCCGCTCCAGCTTGTCGACATACTCTTCTTTCAGGTGCTCCAACTCGTCCCGAATCTGAGCAATCTCATGGTCGTAGAAGGCTTTGGCTTCATCGGCGACTCTCTGGACGCTGGCATATCCTGGGTAGGGATCTGATAGCTTGTAGCCTTCACAGAGTCCGGCAAGCGCGAATACGACGCTCACGATGCACAGAATTATTGAGAAGACGTCATGGAATCCGAGCGGGTTGCTTTGCAGAGCTTGGAGCGCGGCAGCGGCAATGACACTAATACCCACATCGCCAGCCTGCCCAAGCGCATCGCGGAAATGCGCGATTATCAGGCCGAGCCCTCCCATGATTACCCCCGCCACGATCACGCCTAGGTACCCGGCAATACGGCGGATGGGGCTGATGTGATTCATGTTCGGCACGAGGAAACGACCGAGCGCAAAGGCAATGCCGACGTTTGCCGCCGCCAAGGCTCCGGCAAAAAAGAAGCCCTGGAACAATCCGCCATCTAAACCGGCAGCAAAAAAACCGGCGTTTAGAATGCCTTCGACTGCCACGGTGAATATCGCCAGCAGGATGCAGATAGCTTTACGAGTGCCGGAAATCACCTGCGCATGGCGGGTGAGCTGATTCTCCTCGCGAAATTTGAGTAGCTCTTGTTCACGTTGGTGCGCCGAACCCCGCAGATTGCGCAACTCGATTTCACGATCGGAAACTCGGCGATTCGCCTCGCGCTCAAATTCATCGGCCAGATTGGCGGTGCGATTTACCGTCTTGGTGATGTCATAGGTCACCAGGCGCTCTTGAATGCGTTGAACATGGGTCGTTGCCCAGTTTTGGTAGCTGAGGCGAAAACCCTCCAGTTTCTGGCAGATCGACTCTTCAATGCCGGATAGGTGAGTTTCGTCGGGAGCAGGTGCGCCAGCGGCACCGAGACGCTGTGCTTGAGCTTCAATATCCAACTCTTTGAGCAGCTCATCCTTGTCGAGGACATGCAGGTCTGGATGCTCGGGATCACACTGCCGGCGCGGAGCCCTCAACCAACCAAACAGTATCTTAAATAGCTTCATCGAAACTTCCTTGAGAGCATTGCGTCAACGGCAGAGGCTTTCACAGGGAACGCCATCACGATCCCGATCCAGGCTGGAAACTCCGCATTGCTGCAGGTAGAAATTGGCTTCTTGGCAGTTGCTCATCTGTCCGCAGTAGCGCTTGGCGCCACAGACATAGTCGGCAGACATGGCGTCCCGAGTTTTGCGCTCGGCTACCAGAGAGTTGAGAGAACGCCCAGTACTCCTCCATTCCCAAGGGGGAATAATGTCAGACTCGGGAAGCGCCCAAAGGCCCAGGCGTGCTGCTCGGGCGGTTACTTGCAGAGCAGGCAAGGTGGTATCGCGGTTGTAGCGATCAAAGACCCAGGCGGCGCCACGGCTAACCATTTCTCGGTTGACGCTAACCCCGTTGACAGAGGCTTCGCCGATGTGCCGGCCGTACTTGTCTTCGCCACTTAAGGTGAGCTGGATGACTCGACCAAAGATCAATTTGGCGAGTTGATCCTTCGCCTGACGACCGTAGGGCTGGCCACTTTCGGGAGTGTCGATATTGGCCATCCTGACCTTTACCTGTTGGTTGGACTCCGTTAGGCAGGTGAAAGTGTCGCCGTCACTGATGGCCACCACGCGGCAATCTACATCGTCGGCCAACACCTTGAAGGTCACGGTGATTAGCAGCACAACTGTCCATGGGCTGAACCGCATTCGTCCCCGAAGCTCCGCGCAGAGGATCGTGAGGATCCCAAGAGATAGGTAATGCCAAAAGGCCATTGTTTGCGCGAAATCTTAACGGGATTTTTCAGAAAAAGCTCATTGATAGGATGACCGGACGGTATTTTCGTAGATGCGCTGCAGGCCTCTATGTCTTCAGCCAGCTGTCCGATTGGCGCCAAGGGCGTAAGGATCATTGTGTTGGATGATTTTCCGGTGCCAGTCTGTTAGCTGGCGCCCAGAAAAGTGCTCAAAAAGCACCGTCCATCGGAATCCAGACCACGCAGCGTTCCAACTGGTATTCCAAGCAAGTGGACCAAAAAATTATTTACCAGCCAAAACAGGTAGATACCGACCGGTTTCAAATTACCCCGGCAAATGAGAACGGCCTATGGAGCTGCCATCCCATGTGACCTAGACAGCATTCCTGAGATAAGCGCCCAGCACTCGAGCCATCAAAGCCAAGTTGCCTGCGCTACCCCGAAGACCGCCACCGATACCCCAGAAACAAAAAAGCCACCCGAAGGTGGCTTAGTTGTTTAAATAATAGTCGGGACGGAGTGATTCGAACACTCGACCCCTTGCACCCCATGCGCATTCTTCGTGGTTCTTCATGGATGTTAATGGCCACCGTTGGCAGGCCTAGTCCCCCGTAAACTCGGGCATAACAGCCCGACCGACTACCACCTCGATCCACCAGAATCTACCGACAGCCAAGTCACTCGGTGGGGTAAAAGTGGGGTAAAATTCGAGCTAACCGGTTCAAGCTGGGGGTGACACATGGCCAGGCTGACTGCCAAAAAATTGGAAGCTTTCACGGCTGACGATCACGGTACCGTTCTCCGAGAGGATGGTGGACTGGTCGCAAAAATCCGCGCCGGAGTGCGTGGCGTCACCATACTTTTCCGCTTCGAGTTCAAACACGAAGGCGTGAAACGCGACTTGAGCCTGGGCAGTTGGCCAAAAAAATCGCTAGCCCAGATTCGCGCCGAACGCGACGAAGTAAAGGCCGTTACCACCAAAGGCATTCTTCCCACAGCTGCTCGTAAGGCCGCCAACCTAGAAGCTCAGGCAGCCGTAGCCGCTACCATTGCTCTAACTGGCCAAGGCCAGTATGAGTTAACTCACGACTAAGGACAGATAATGCTTATCGTATTCAGCGGCCTTCCAGGAACCGGGAAAACCACTATTGCCAAAGGGCTGGTCGATACGATGGGCGCGCTCTACCTGCGGATCGATACTATTGAGCAAGCGATACGAAACTCTGGTGTACTTGCCCAAGGCGTAGGGCGCAGCGGTTACATGGTCGCTAATGAGCTTGCACTGAGTAATCTTGATCTAGGGCGCACCGTCGTCGTTGACTGTGTAAATCCGGTGATCGAAAGCCGACTGGCCTGGAGCGAAATCGCCTCAAGGGCTGGCGTTAGGTTGATGAATATTGAAGTGATTTGCTCGGATAAAAATGAACATCAGCGACGTGTAGAAACGAGACTGGGCGATATTCCCGGGCTGACTCCACCAACCTGGCAATCTGTACTGGCTCACGAATATGAAGCGTGGGCTGAAGCACCGTTTACGATAGACACGGCTGTGACTTTACCAGCTCAAGCCGTATCAATGCTCGCCGAGCGCCTACTGACCGGTGAGTAGGGTGCGCTAAGCGCGATGCGGCAAGATGTGATTGCGGGACGCTTACCCGGGAAGGTACTTTGAACAATGCGAAAGCATCTATTACCGAACGCCTCGACTGAGCTTCGGTAGTTGCTCCAGCGCGGTTTGTACGACCGTCGCGCTAGCAAGAGCACCTTGTTCCAATGTAGACTAACATCTCGGCAACTTGGGGGATGGGAAACGGCTGACAAGTCCGGACAAGTTACAGTATTCATTGACGGTAATCTTGGCGGTAGCACTGCAGGTGGAGAGTCGGAAGGGCGGCGGGATCAGGTCGATCAACAGCTCATCGCCGTCACTCCAGATGACATGACAGAATAACCCCTCCTAAAAGTCCAGAACCTATTAATATAGTGCACAAGAACGCCGGTTTGCGGTTGTATCTGCTAGGATGAACCTCATCCATAAAAGTGGCGTTCTTGTGCCTGTCTCTCCCTTAATTCCGTGAAACCTTTTAAGCGCTCATGAATTTGCGATTATCGATCAGATGCTGGACAACCCCGGGATCCGCCAAGGTCGAGATGTCCCCCAAACCCTCATATTCAGCCTCCGCAATCTTGCGCAGAATCCGACGCATGATCTTGCCCGAACGAGTCTTCGGCAGGCCAGGTGCCCACTGGATGACATCCGGCGAAGCGATCGGGCCGATCTCCTTTCGCACCCAGTTTTTCAGCTCAAGTCGCAATTGCTCGTTCGGCTCTTCGCCATTTTTAAGGGTTACATAGACATAAATGCCCTGCCCCTTGATGTCGTGCGGCACACCCACCACGGCGGCTTCGGCGACTTTTGGGTGAGCGACCATCGCGCTTTCGATCTCGGCGGTGCCCATGCGGTGGCCGGAAACGTTGAGCACATCGTCCACCCGCCCCGTGATCCAGTAGTAACCATCGGCATCACGACGAGCGCCGTCACCGGTGAAGTACATGCCGCGAAAGGTCTTGAAATAGGTATCGACGAAGCGGTCATGGTCACCAAACAGCGTACGCGCCTGGCCCGGCCACGAATCGAGAATCACCAGGTTGCCCTCGGCTTCGCCTTCGACGATGTTGCCCGAGTTGTCCACCAACGCTGGCATCACGCCAAAGAACGGACGCGCGGCAGATCCTGGCTTGAGCGCATGAGCGCCCGGTAGCGGGCTCATCATGTTGCCGCCAGTTTCGGTCTGCCACCAGGTGTCGACGATCGGGCAACGGGACTTACCGACATGTTTGTAGTACCAGTCCCAGGCTTCCGGGTTGATTGGCTCGCCCACCGACCCCAATAGGCGCAGGCTGCCGCCATCGGCACCCTCGACGGCGGCGGTGCCCGAGGCCATCATGGCGCGGATCGCGGTCGGCGCAGTGTAGAGGATATTGACCTTGTGCTTGTCGACGATCTTCGCCAGCCGGGTGATGTCCGGGTAGTTGGGCACACCTTCGAATAGCAGCGTTGTCGCGCCATTGGCCAGCGGCCCGTAGACAATGTAGCTGTGACCAGTGACCCAGCCGACGTCGGCGGTGCACCAGTAAATTTCACCCGGGCGGTAGTCGAACACGCGCTCGTGGGTCATGGCTGCGTACAACAGGTAGCCACCGGTTGTGTGCTGCACGCCCTTCGGTTTGCCAGTGGACCCGGAGGTGTAAAGGATGAACAGCGCTTCTTCGGCGCCCATCTCTTTCGGCGCACACACGGTATCAGCTACTTTCATCAACTCCTCGAACCAGATATCGCGATTCTGATTCCACTTGATGTCGCCACCGGTGCGCTTGCAGACGATGACTTTTTGGATGCTACTGGTTTCCGGGTTGGTCAGCGCGTCGTCGACGTTGGCCTTGAGTGGGATCCTCTTGCCTGCACGAATGCCTTCGTCAGCAGTGACCACAACTTTCGAGCGGCAGTCGATGATGCGACCAGCCAATGCTTCCGGCGAGAAACCACCGAACACCACCGAATGAATCGCGCCGATTCGGGCACAGGCCAGCATGGCGACCACGACTTCAGGGATCATCGGCATATAGATCGTCACTACGTCGCCGCGGCGCACGTCCTGACCACGCAGGGCGTTGGCGAACTTGCAGACTTGCTCGTACAGTTCGCGGTAAGTGATGTTCCGGCTTTCGGAAGGGTCATCGCCTTCCCAGATGATCGCGACCTGATCACCGCGCTCGGCCAGATGGCGGTCAAGGCAGTTTTGAGAAACGTTCAGTGTACCGTCGGCGAACCATTTGATGTCGACATGTTGATCGTCGAAAGAAGTTTGCTTCACCTTAGTAAAAGGGTTGATCCAATCGAGGCGTTTAGCTTGCTCGCGCCAGAAAGCGTCTGGGTTGACGACCGACTGCTGGTACATGGTCTTGTAGGTTGCCTCGTCAGTCAGAGTCTTGGCCAGAACCTCGGGACGAACGGGATACTGAGAAGCCGCAGTCATCTTTCTTACCTCGGGAAGTCATCTTGTTTGTTTAATATTGAATCTAATTGAACACGTTAAGCTAGGAGAATAAAGCAGACACTTCAGCCACCTACGATGTTGTGGCGCGCTGTAACGACCGGACACTTCCACTCGCGCTTAATTCAAAAGCCAGGTGAAAACTCTTTTTATAAAGGGCTATTGGGCTGCACAGAGAACATGATGATCCATGCTGCAGGGCCCTATGAAATAGGAAGGCGCTAAGTCTGCTATACCTCAGCGATGCAGCAACTTTCGCAACGGCACACCATCCTTCAGCACCGGCGATTTGATAACGATGTAGCTGAAGTACTTGGCGATACCGATGTTTTTATCCAACAAGCCCTCCATTACTTCCTGATAATGCGGAATGCTACGGGTCATGAAGCGTGCCAGGTAATCGTAGCCGCCACTGATCAAATGACATTCGAGCACCTCATCGACCAAACGAATATTGGACTCGAACTTAGCGAAATCTTCGCGTTTGTGGTCGTGCAGCGTGATCTCCGTGAACACCGTGACTGACTCAGTGATCTTGGCCAGGTTGAGATGCGCGTTGTATCCGGAAATATACCCGGCCGCCTCGAGCCGCTTGACCCGCTGCAGGCAGGGGCTGGCCGACAGGCCTACTGCATCGGCGAGACTGACGTTGGTAATGCGGCCATCTTTTTGCAGCTCAACCAAAATGTTGATATCAATGCGGTCAAGCTTGACTAACCCTTCCATCGCATACCTCGTGATTGTTCTATGCAATCATGCCGTCAGTATCAGCGCCTGAGAGATCGTTGATGCTGTGTCACTAGGTCCGCCATGCTGTCGATATCAAAGTCCGCAGGGCCCGCTGACCGATGTTCACCGCAACCGCGCTGGATCAGGCACACGCCACCTGCCAAAGATAGATCGGCAGGCGAACCGCACACCAACAAAAAATCTTTAGGTTCCAGGCCGTTGGTCAATAGCCAGTCTCGATCTTCCAGCGGCTTGCTGGCCAGCGACAGGAAATCTTCCGACGGTATTCCCAAACGTTCACAGAATGCCTCGCGATCCGCACTGTCACGGTCTCCGTAAATCAGCAGCCGGTAAAACTTGCGCAGATACAGCATTGCGCCAGGTGCATCCTCGTACAGGGGCCAGTCGTAAACCGAACGGGCAAATGTCATACCCTCCTCCCAGCTGGCCTTGAGCCCCAAACGCTCGGCCAACTGGCGATGTGCGAAACACAGCAGACCACTGAACCCCAATTCGGAGAAACGAGGATAAAGTCCGCGCACCACCTGATCGTATTCAGTCAACGCCTGCTCTCTACTCAGAGTATTCGGATAACTATCGAGCAGCGGTTGTAATGCCGTCCAGATGCCAGCGTCCCGATCGAACAGGACCTCATCGCAATTGATCAGCAGTGCACGGTAGTCAGTCAGCTCCATGGCCTTGATACCTCCAATAATAGCACTTCAAGAATTGCCCCTCGTGAGGGTGCTCGGTCGGCCACATGTGTCAATCGCCGACCGAGACCTGGCATCAGCTTGAAACGCGGGACAACGCCATTTCAAGAATATCCAACGCTTCATCGACCTGTGCGTCCTCGGCAACCAGCGGAGCGAGAAAACGCAGCACGTTACGGTACACACCACACTTGATCACCAGTAGGCCCCCCTTGCGAGCCTCATCGATCACTTGCTGGTTCAGCTCTGGGTCAGGGCTGCGGGCCGCATCGTCCTTGACCAACTCGATCGCCAGCATGAGCCCGGTACCGCGTACGTCACCAATTTGAGGAAAGCGCGCCTGCAGGCGCAACAAGCCCTGACGCAGGCGCTCACCTAGCTTCACACCGCGCGCCAGCAATTTTTCCTGTTCGTAGGTTTCGATCACTGCCAACGCTGCCGCGCAAGCCAGCGCGTTGCCCCCATAGGTACCGCCCAGGCCGCCAGGGGCTGGTGCGTCCATGATCTCTGCGCGACCAACCACACCCGAGATCGGCATCCCGGCAGCCAGGCTCTTGGCTACGGTAACCAGATCCGGCTGAATTCCGGCGTGCTGAAAACCGAACCAAGTGCCGGTACGGCCGAAACCAGTCTGTACTTCATCGGCAATCAACACGATGCCATGCTGTTCAGTCAGCGTGCGCAGCGCCTGGAGAAATTCGACCGGCGCGGCAAGGAAACCGCCGTCGCCCTGGACTGGTTCGATAATGATCGCAGCTACGCGATCTGGCGAGACCTGAGTGGCAAACAGCTCGTTCAGCGCTTGCAGTGCCATTTCGCTGGTGAAACCGCGATAAGCATTCGGATAAGGTGTGTGGAAAACCTCGGGCGCCATACCGAAGTTCTGCTTGTAGGGCTGGCTCATGCCAGTCAGGGTCGTACCGAGCAATGTGCGACCATGAAACCCCCCACGGAAAGAAATAACCGCCGGACGCTTGGTATGGGCGCGTGCAATCTTCACGGCGTTCTCCACGGCTTCCGCACCCGAAGTGAACAGCGCTGCCTTGTGCGCAATGCCGCTGGAGCCTGCAACCAGCTTACACAGAGACTGCACCAGGTCGAGGTAGGGCTTGTACGCCACCACTTGGAAACAGGCATGGGTGACCTTCTTCATCTGCGCCTGAACCGCCGCCGCCACCTTCGGATGATTGTGGCCGATGTTCATCACACCGATCCCGCCGACGAAGTCCAGGTAACGCTTACCACTTACATCCCACACTTCGGCCCCTTGGGCCCGATCGATGACCAGCGGGTGAGCAGTGACCAAACCCCGCGGCACGAACTGATCACGCTGCTGGAGCAGATAAGGGGTATCTTCGCATTTGCTGTTCATGGCATCTCCCATAGTGAGCCAGGCAACCAGGAGGCGGCTGCGATATGCCTTAGGTTAAGCCTTTGACGCAATGCTCTAAGCCGAACTTGGCCGCTGAGAAATTCGGATCGACTGTTTTCACCCCACCAAACGGCAGAATCCATCAAGCGCTGAAGCCCCCTTGGAAACTGTCGATTTATGCCGAGATACAACACCACCGCCCCTTTTGAACCAGACTTTCCGAAAGATTCTGCTCCGCCATTCAGGCATGCTCCATTCTTCGTTCAAAAGAGGAAACGCCCATGACCCTGCTCTACAAAGCCGACCCGGTACGCGGCGAACGATGGGAGGCGTTATTCGCTGAACGGGCCCCGGATATCGAATGGCGCGCTTGGCCAGATCTCGGCGACCCGCAGGATATCCGCTACCTGGCGGCTTGGCAGGCACCGGACAATCTCGAAAAGTTGCTGCCAAACCTGCAGGTGCTGTTCGCCCTGTCGGCCGGTGTCGATCAGCTCGACCTTGACCGCTTGCCGGCGCATTTGCCGGTGGTTCGCTTGCTTGATCCGGGCATTACCCAGGGCATGTGCGAATACGCCAGTTTCGCCGTACTCAGCCTCCACCGGGAGATGTTGCGATATCGCCAGCAACAGGCCGAAAAGCACTGGCAAGCCCACCGATTGCTCCCCGCATCGAGACGCCGGGTCGGGGTAATGGGCCTGGGCTTGCAAGCACAGCAGATACTCGCCACTTTGAGGCCCTATGGCTTCGCCTTGTCGGGTTGGGCACGCAGCCGGCACTGCATACCCGGGGTCGACTGTTTTGCCGGTGCCGAACAATTGCCGTCGTTCCTGGGTCAGTGCGACATCCTGCTTTGTGTCTTGCCGCTGACTGAGCAGACTGTGGGGATTCTCGACCATCAATTGTTCCAGCACCTGCCCAAAGGTGCCGCACTGGTCAACATGGGGCGAGGTGGGCACTTGGTGGAAGATGACCTGCTGGAGGCCCTAGCCAGTGGCCAAATCAGTGCTGCGGTGCTCGACGTACTAAGGGAAGAACCAGCTCGGCCCGAGCATCCATTCTGGCAGCACCCGCAGATTTTGCTGACCCCGCATATCGCCGCGATGACCCAGCCAGAAAGCGCATTTGACGTGCTGCTGGAGAATATTCGCCGGCACCAGCGTGGCGAACCTATGCTCGGCCAGGTTGACCGAAAACAGGGCTACTAGCCCTGGTTCACGAGACCCCAAGAACTTACTGGCTAGCGCCTTCGATACCCGCAGCCTGCAGGTTAAGCGGATAGAACGCATCGTTACGCCTCACAATGCGATAGATGACCCCCTCCCGTTCAAGATCGGACAGGATCGTATCGAGGCGTTTCTTGAAGTCGTCCTTGTAGGGGTAGGCCGACGTATTGATGCGGGTATAACCCAGATATCCCTCTTCGCCTGTAAGCCAGGGCCCTTCGACTATCCAGTTGAGAGAGTCGTCCTTAAAGACGCCGTCGCGCCGCATCTGCTCCAGCTCCCAAAGAACGGCCCGGCGGTCATTGATGTAGGCATCCAGTCGCCCCCGATAAAGCATCGCTAGGTTGGTGTGGTTGTCCTTGGAGTAAATCTGGCGCAACTCACCCTTGGCAAGCATGATCTGGTAGTCCTGATCGACAATGTTGATAAATCCTCTGTTCTGGCCGATGCGCAAGCCGCGATAGGCTTGCGGAAAATGTTCTCGCTCAAGTGCCCGGGCCACGTCGGCGCGCACAAAAACGACCAGCGTTTCCCGCACGATGGGGCGTGAGTAATCCATCCACGGCCGCTCCTCGGCTCGACGATAGGGCGGGTAGAGGGCCAAGGCCCGACCTTGGGACAATTCACTCAGGCCTCGTGCCCACGGTACCGGGCGAATATGCACCCGATATTCCGGCATACGGGTAAACGCCGCGCGCAGAATATCGGTATAAATCCCCTTGGCCTCGTCACCCTCGGCGTAGCTGTAGGGCGGGTATCCGGCGTCGCACAGAATGACCACATCTATCGGGGTGCCTGCCCAGCTGGTGGCGTGCCAGACGCAAGCGAATAGCAAGATCGACAATCTAGCCATAACAACCTTCCGGCCAAGAAAAAAGCCCGCAGTGTGAGCGGGCAAAAGGGTGATGCGCGATTGTGTTTCAAACTCGGTCTAGAGTGCGTCGAGAATCGCCTTGCCGACATCCTGGGTTGAACCCTGTCCGCCCAGGTCGGGCGTGTTGGGCCCTTCGGCGATCACCTGCTCGATAGCCTTGAGAATGCCATCATGGGCGGCACGGTAGCGCTCATCCCCATTGCCAAGGAAATCCAGCATCAGCGCGCCGGACCAGATCATCGCAATTGGGTTGGCGATGTTGCGTCCATAGATGTCCGGGGCCGAGCCGTGCACCGGCTCGAACAGCGACGGGAATCGTCGCTCGGGATCGAGGTTGGCCGAGGGCGCAATACCGATGGTACCGGCGCAGGCAGGGCCGAGATCGGAAAGGATATCGCCGAACAGGTTCGAGGCCACCACCACGTCGAAACGATCCGGCTGCAGCACGAAGCGCGCACAGAGAATATCGATGTGTTGCTTGTCCCAGCTGACGTCCGGGTACTGCTCCGCCATCAGCGCGGTGCGCTCGTCCCAGTAGGGCATGCTGATGGAAATGCCATTGGACTTGGTCGCAGCAGTCACATGCTTGCGCGGGCGGGTCTGGGCCAGGTCGAAGGCAAATTTGAGAATGCGATCCACACCCCGTCGGGTGAATACCGATTCCTGCAACACGAACTCATGCTCGCTACCTTCGAACATCTTGCCGCCAACCGAGGAATATTCGCCTTCGGTATTCTCGCGGATCACCACGAAATCGATATCACCAGCCTCGCGACCGGCCAACGGACATGGCACGCCGGGAAACAGGCGCACCGGCCGGATGTTTACGTACTGGTCAAAGTCGCGGCGGAATTTGAGCAGCGAGCCCCACAGGGAAATATGATCCGGCACCTTGTCCGGCCAACCCACCGCACCGAAGTAGATAGCATCGAAGCCTTTCAGTTGCTCGAACCAGTCGTTGGGCATCATTTGCCCGTGTTCCAGATAATAATCGCAGTGTGCCCAATCGAGCACTTCGATGCTCAAATCCAGATCCCACTTGCGGGCAGCCTGTTCCAACACCCGCAGCCCCTCGGGCAGTACTTCCTTACCGATGCCATCGCCGGCAATCGCGGCGATCTTGAATGTCTTGCTCATGTCATTACCTTCGCGGATTTGCATCAATCAAGCCTGTACAAACAAGTCGTCCTACAGTCCACCGATATGGAATGCTTTGACTTCCAGGTACTCGTCCAGACCATACTTGGAGCCTTCACGGCCAAGACCGGACTGCTTGACACCACCAAATGGAGCTACTTCCATGGAGATCAGCCCGGTATTAAGACCGATCATGCCGAACTCCAGTGCTTCGCCGAAGCGCCACGAGCGACGCAGGTCCTGGGTGAAGAAATAGGCACCCAGGCCATAGGGTGTGGCATTGGCAAGGGTCAGCGCCTCTTCTTCAGTGCTGAAGCGCATCAGTGGTGCGACCGGACCGAAGGTTTCTTCGTTAGCCAGCAACATCCCGGCATGAGCATCGGCGAGCACCGTCGGCTGGACGAATTGATCGTCCCCTGTGGGAATTGCGCCACAGAGCAGACGTGCACCATTGCCCAGGGCATCGTCGATATGCCGGGCGACCTTGCTTACAGCTGCTGCATTGATCAACGGGCCTATGGTCACGTCGGCCTCCAGGCCATTGCCGACCTTGAGCTTGCCCACCTCCTCCACCAGGCGCTGAGCGAAACGCTCGTAGATCCCGTCCTGTACCAGAATCCGGTTGGCGCAGACGCAAGTCTGCCCGGCGTTACGGAATTTGCTTTGCATGATGCCGGTCACCGCCTGCTCCAGATCCGCATCGTCGAACACGACGAAGGGAGCGTTGCCGCCCAGCTCCAGGCTCAGGCGCTTGATCTGTTCGGCACTCTGACGCATCAGCAAGCTCCCCACGGCAGTCGAGCCAGTGAAGGAAATCTTGCGCACTGTCGGGTTGCTGGTGAGTTCTTCGCCAATGCCCTTCGGCAAGCCGGTCACGACGTTGAACACTCCCGCCGGTATCCCGACTCGCTCGGCCAGCACTGCCAACGCCAGTGCCGAGAGTGGCGTCAGCTCCGAAGGCTTGACGATGACCGGACAACCGGCCGCAAGGGCCGGTGCACATTTGCGAGTGATCATCGCGTTGGGGAAGTTCCACGGAGTGATAGCGGCACAGACGCCGACCGGTTGCTTCAGAGTGAGCAGGCGTCGGTCACCGCTCGGGGCAGGAATGGTCTCGCCGTAAACGCGCCGTGCTTCCTCAGCGAACCATTTGACGAAGCTAGCGCCATAACGGATCTCGCCCTTGGCTTCGTTGAGCGGTTTGCCTTGCTCGCAGGTCATGATCAACGCCAAGTCGTCGAGATTGTCGAGCATGGCTTGATACCAGCGCTCCAGCAGAACCGCGCGCTCCGCAGCCGGCCGAGCCCGCCAGGCCGGCCAGGCGCGATCGGCAGCTTCGATGGCGAGACGGGTTTGTGCGCCTTGCATGGCAGGAACCTGGGCCAAGCACTCGCCCGTGGCAGGATCGAGGATATCCAGAGTGGCAGCGTTATCAGCCGCCACCCACTGGCCGTCTATGTACGCCAGTTCTACCAGCAGGCTGGGGTCTTGCAAACGATTCTTGAGCATGATCGAGTCCTGTTCCGAGACAGCCTTCAGTTTATTCAGGCGCTACAGGCCAGGATGCTGAAAGCATCGCATCAGCAGTGTTGGCTGCTGATTATCAGCCAACGGCAGCAGGCTCTACCGACGGCATATCGAGGTTGGTATGAACATCAAGCCGATCGACTCTGACACCCCGAGCGCGCAGCCCGGCGTATGCAAACCCGGGGTCAGACATTGAAATGCCTCACCCTTCCGCTCAGCTCGCTGGCCAGACTGGCAAGCTCCTGGCTGGAAACCTGGGTCTGATTGGCGCCTGCCGAGGTACGTGCGCAAACATCGCGGATATTCAAAAGATTACTGTCCACTTCACGGGCGACCTGGGACTGCTCCTCGGTGGCGCTGGCAATACTCGAATTGCGTTCGTTGATCTGACCGATAGCCTCGACGATGGCATTGAGTGCGTTACCCGCTTCACGCGCGAGGCCTAGAGTGGCGCAAGTTTTGTCATTGCTGCTGTGCATCGAGCTCAGGGCTCCTCGGCTGCCTTGCTGTACCGAGCCGATGATGCTTTCGATTTCTCGGGTGGAAGCCTGCGTCCTTTGAGCCAGAGCCCGCACCTCATCGGCCACCACTGCGAAGCCGCGGCCACTTTCTCCCGCACGGGCCGCCTCGATCGCGGCATTCAATGCCAGCAGGTTGGTTTGCTCGGCAATGCCACGAATCACATCGAGCACGGAGCCGATATCACCTATCTGCCCTGCCAGGTTCTGCAACGCATCAGCGGTCAGCGCCATATCACCGGTCAGCGACTCGATAGCGACGACAGTCCGGGTGACGCTGTCTTCGCCCTGCCGAGCCCGTTGATCGGCAACCTGCGATACCTGCGCGGCCAAAGCAGCATTGCGTGCTACCTCTTCGATGGCGCAGGTCAACTCGGTCACGGCTGTAACGGCCTGGTCGAGTTCCTCGCTCTGCCGTTGCAGTCCGCGGCTGGCATCTTCGGTAACAGCACTCAATATGTCGGAAGTCGAGCCCAGCTGTTGGGCGGAACTCACCACCTGAGCAACGGTACCTCGCAGGTCCGTTTGCATGTACTGCAATGCCTGCAGCAGGCGTGCCGCTTCATCCATGCCACTGACATCAAGCGCCTGAGTCAAGTCGCCCCTGGCGATCCGTTCGGCTGCTGCCATGGCGATAGCCAACTGTTCGAGCAAACGCAGCACGATCAAGATAGCCAAGGTGCCTCCAAGTAAAAGCAGCGCCAGCAAACCAACGGAGATCCACAGGGTGCCTTGTCGATAGTTGTCACACCTCGCCGTCAGCGCCTCACCGAGATGCGTCAAGGCAGTTTCTTCAAGTGCCCGCAGCGCACTGATCGGCCGATCGTATGCGGCCAGGTAATCTGCGACAGGGTAATCCAACTTCACGCCGTAACCGCCCTCGGCGGAAATGTCCATTTCGACGGCTGCAACCAGTTGCTTGTCGGTCAGTGCTAAGACCTTTTCGATCTGCGGGCGCAGCGCCGCCAGCGGCGCGTCCAGCTTCGATGCAAGCCCTGGATCTGTGGCCGTAGCCTTGGTGAAGGCCCGGCTCATCCTGTCTAGACTGGCCAAAGCTTGGGCGGTCAGCCCCATCACGGCGCCTTGTTGTTCGGGCATTATTCGTTCCTGCGCCAGATACATGCCACCCAAACCGCGCAACTGACCGAACAGCTCGGCGGTTTGCGGCAACTCGATCAGCACGGCGTACATCAACGAGTGGCTTTCCAGCACCGGATCCAGCGTCAGTTCGAAATGGTCGACCAACGCATCCTCGACCAACAAGATGGAGGCGATCAGTTGCGAATGCATTTGCAGGCTCTGCCGGGCGTTGATAGTGCCTTGATCGACCTGATCGGAAAGTGTTTGCCATTGTTCGCGCACCTGACGCCAAGCTGTCGAAAGCTCCGGTTTCACCTCGGCCACCTGCAACGCCAACTCGCTCGCAGCGAAGGCGCGCTGCAACTCCGCTCGCTTGACTTGCCGGGTTGGTTGTAGGGCATTGGCGCCAGCGAGCACGGCGGCTGCCAGATCACGATGTTGCTGGGTGAGCGAGACCAGCCGCAAAAGCGCCTGCACCGGTACGAGCCCGTGCACTTCGCGGTCGGCCTGACGGCCCGTTTGCAGCGCGCCAAGCACGTACAAGGTGCTCGGCACGGTAATCAGGATGATGACTAATAGACCGAGCAAGACGAACTTGGTTGAGAAGGAAAGACGTTCAAGGGCTTTCATGGACGGACTCCCTGTGTATTGTCGGGAACTTGCGAGAGTCCCGTTTTTTGGGGGGCTCGGTTAACGCGCCTGCCTCTTGCGGACACACGCACGCTTTGCTCAAGCGAGCATTCGACTGAGCATCAAAAGGGTGTAGGGTTGATATGGCACGCTCATAAAATGGCCCTCCCGAATTGGCAAAGGCCAAGAGAAACGCTAAGTCTATAGCTTCAAAGAGCCCCGCAGCCCGTCGAGAAAACGTTCCCCCGCCCGCATTTGGCTTAACGCGACGAATTCATCGGGCTTGTGCGCCTGTTCGATGGAGCCCGGTCCGCACACCACCACCGGTACATCCAGGCGCTGACTGAACAACCCGCCCTCGGTACCGAAGGAGACTTTTGCAGTGCCAGTATTTGCGGGCGCAAAGTTCTTCAGAAAGTGAACAGCTTCTACGCTGGGATGAGTGTCCAGGCCGGGGTACACATTCAGGGTCTGGATTTCGATATCGGCTGCGCCGGACATGCGTTTGGCCTCGCAAACGATCTGCTCGGCCTGATCGCGTATCTGCTCAAGGAACTGATCGAGGTCATCAGCCGGTAGATTGCGCACCTCGAAATCCAGCGTGCACAGGTTCGGCACGATATTCAGAGCTTTGCCCCCCGTGATCTGCCCGACATGCACGGTACTGTAAGGTACGTCGTAATCCGCGTCGTGCGCGCCGCACTGTTGCAGGTGCCGTTGGCCTTCACGCAGCGTGGCGATAAAGTCGCACGCCACATGAATGGCATTGACCGATCGCGGGGCCAAGGATGAGTGGGCTTCCTGTCCGCGGCAAACAGCACGGTAGGAACCTTTGCCCTTATGTCCGAGAACGAACTGCATGTTGGTCGGCTCGCCGACGATGCACAGCATCGGTCGCAACGGCGCCAGGTGCAGCACATCGAGCAGGCGACGCACGCCAACGCACCCAATTTCCTCGTCATGGGACAGGGCCAGTTGCAACGGGCGGCTCAACGAACAGTCAGCCGCCTCGAGCATGGCGTCGACCGCCAGCGCAATGAAACCCTTCATATCGCAGCTGCCGCGACCGTAAATCCGCTCGTCCTTCAGCGTCACCTGGAACGCTGGCACGCTCCAGGCCTGACCAGCGGCAGGTACGACGTCCGTATGCCCGGACAGCAAAACCCCCGGGCGATCTTGTGGGCCAACACTGGCGAACAGGTTGGCCTTGCGCCCGCTCTCGTCTTTGACGATCAACGAATCAATACCCTTGCTCGCCAGCAAGTTGCGCACGTAGTCGATCAGCGCCAGGTTCGATTCCGAGGAGACAGTCTCGAAAGCGATCAATCGCTTGAGGATTTCCAGCGCACGCGCTCTCATGATGCCTTGCTCCTTGGTTCGGCCATGCCAGCGAAGCGACTGATGTGAAAAGGACTGATAGCGGTACTGGTGCTACCGGTACTCATCAGTTCGGCCATCACGTCGCCAACCCCAGGGCCAAGCTGGAAGCCGTGGCCGCTGAAGCCGAATGCATAGTAGAGGCCATCGACCTGACCGCTAGGCCCCATTACCGGCAGGGAGTCCGCAACATAGCCCTCGATACCACTCCAGGTTCGAATAATGTTGAGGTTGGTCATTTGTGGCGCAAGCCGGCGCATCTGCTGCAACTGTTTGAGAACGCTCTGCGGATCGAAGTTGGCGCGGCGGTTGAGCATATCCGGCTGGGTGTGATGACAGCCACCGATGATGATATTGCCGCGAGGGATCTGGCGGAAGTACAGCACTTCCTCGGGGTGCTTGGTGTATACGCCGATCACCGTTTTCAGCGCATAGGGCACCGGCTCGGTGACCGACAACTGCGGCCCCTTGGCGATCAGTGGCACTGGCTCGCCGAATTGCACGGAAAGCTTCTCGCCCCAGGCACCGGCCGTGATCAGCAACTGCTCGGCGCGGTACCGGCGGCCATCGGCGGTATCCACCTGGAACTGCCCGCCAACCTTCTGTACATGCGTCACCTCGGTACGTTCCTCGATGCGCGCGCCTGCGCGCCGCGCGGCGCGGGCAAAGGCCGGTGCGGCGAGGCGCGGGTTGGCGTGGCCATCGTGCGGCGCATAGGAACCGCCCTTAACCTCCGGGCCGAGGAACGGAAAGCGCTCATGCAGCTCCCGGCCGCGATAGACTTTCAGGTCCAATTCCCGCGCTTCTGGAGCCGCCGCATAGGCCTCTAGCTCGGCTATCTCGTCCTCGCGATAGCACACGCGCATCTGACCGCTGGCAACGAACTCCAGATCGTCGTCGATCAGCTGTGGCAGGCGCTTCCATAACGCAAAGGAGCGGTTGGCCAGCTCCAGTTGGCCTAGGAAGCGACCCTGGCGGCGCACGTTGCCAAAATTCACTCCGCTGGCGTACTGGCCGATCATGTCCCGTTCCAGAAGCACCACCGAGCGCCCCCGCTGACGCAGGAAAAATGCCGAAGCCGCGCCCATCAGGCCACCGCCCACGATCAGTACATCGGTTTGTTCAACGCTCACGGAGCTACCTCATCAATCAACTTGATTTCCTCGGCCAGCATCGACAGCGGCTTGACCGGCGCCTGGCCGCGCTGACGGCCGACCTGCTCGACCGTCATGCCAGCCGCTGCGGCGATCACCTCGGCGCCGGCCTGCGAGCAGTAGCGACCCTGACAGCGGCCCATGCCAACCCGGCTGAAAGCCTTGGCACGATTGACCTCGCAGGCGCCCTTTTCGCGCACCGCGTCGCGCAGATCGCCGGCGGTGATCATCTCGCAACGGCAAACAATCGCGTCGTCCGCCAGCGCCTCGGCTTGCGCCGCCGGCCAGGGAAAGGCTTGGTACAGGCCCCGGCTGAACTGTTCCATCACCACCAAGGCGCATCGCTGCTGGTCCAGCGCCTTACTGCTCACCGGTTGCCGCAGATCCTGCAACAACGCCATGGCGGCTAGGCGCCCTGCGTGCTCGGCGGCGTCGGCGCCGCGGATTCGCGTACCGTCTCCGGCGGCATACACACCCTCGACCGAGGTGCGCCCCTCTTCGTCGGTGTCCAGCACCCACTGTTGCGAGGGGTCATGAAAACGCATGCGGCAGCCGGCGAGGTCGGCCAACTGGGTTTCCGGGCGCAGGTGATAGCCGAGGGCGACGGCATCGCAGTCGATCTCCAGGCTTTCGCCGCCTGCGGTGCGCACACGCACGCCGCTGACGCCTGTGCTCGCGTCGCCCACTAGTTGCTGCGGCTCGACACCCAGGCGCACCGGAATTCCCGCCACAAAGAGTTTGGCCAGCAACTGCAGGCCGGTGAGCAACATCCTTGGTCGAGCCAGCAGCTTGGGCAAGGCGAATAGACGCTTGCGCAGTGGCGAAGTATCGAGCACGGCGGCCACCTCGGCACCGGCCTTGAGGTATTGGCTGGCAACCAGGTACAACAGTGGCCCGCTACCCATGAACACCACGCGGCGGCCGATGGCAACCGCCTGCGCCTTTAGGGCGATCTGCGCACCGCCCAGGCTATAGCAACCGGCCAACTGCCAGCCGGCTACCGGCATCAAGCGGTCGGTTGCGCCCGTGCAGAGGATTAGCGCATCATAATCGACGGTGGTGTGCTTGCCCTGGCTGACGCAATACAGCTGCCCCGGACTTAGGCTCCACACCAGGGTGTCGGGCCGGTAATCGATCTGCGCGCGCAAGCGGTCGAAGCTATCGTGCAACGCCTTAGCCTTGTCCGCCTCGCTACCGTATAGGGTGGCGTAGTCGCGACCAAAACCCTCGGGTTGACGACGGTAAATCTGGCCGCCGTCGCGACGGTTTTCATCCAGCACAATCGGCTTGATACCGGCTGCCAACAAGGTCTCGGCACAGCGTGTGCCGGCCGGGCCGGCTCCGACTATGACCACGCGTATGCTGTCTTTCGATAAATCCTTCAGCCGCGCAGTGGCCATAGCGCCTCCGGTTGCTTAGTGATGATGTCCAGGCCCTCTCGGACTTCGCTGGAACAGGCGCGTAGGCGCTCGCCACTGCGGGTCCAGACCCAGCAGTCCTGGCACGCGCCCATCAGACAGAATCCGGCGCGACGCCCCGAATCGAACTCCGATTGCCGCAGCGCCGCCACTCGGGCCAACAGCGCGACCATCAGCGTGTCGCCCTGCAAAGCCTCGATGGGCTTACCATCGACCATCAATCTGACCGTTGGCCGATCATGCTCGGCCAAGCGTACAAAACGCGCACTCATGCGTGGGTCCTCACTAGTTTCAGGCTGCTCGGGCCTTGCTGTGCCGTGAGCAGCTCAGCGCTTTCGTGGTGACAAAGCACTTCGCTAGCGCCGGCGATTTGGCGGCGTGGCGGCGAGATGCGATTGCAAAGCCCGTCGATGCGCATCGGGCAGCGGTTGAGGAACGGGCACAAGTGTGCGGTCTTGTCGACTGTGCTGATCGGTGGCAGATCGCCATGTGAGGCTCGACAGCCCTCTAACCAACCCTGGCGCAGTTCCGGCACCGAGTTGATCAACAGGTCGGTATAGGGATGGAACGGCACCTGGACGAACGACTCATTGCTACCTGCCTCGACCTTGTGGCCGCTATACATCACTACGATGTCGTCACACAGCGCGCGGACGGTAGAGATGTCGTGGCTGATGAAGAGGTAGGAAACCCCCAAGTCGCGCCGCAGGTCACGCAGCAATTCGAGAATCGCGGCCCCCACCACGGTATCCAGCGCCGAGGTTACCTCGTCACACAGGATCAGGTCCGGCTCGGCAGCCAAGGCCCGCGCCAGGTTCACTCGCTGTTTTTGCCCGCCGGACAACTCGCCAGGACGGCGTTGTGCGATGCTTGTCGGCAGTTGCACCAACTCCAGCAACTCAGCTACTCGGCGCTGGCGCTGCGCGCCTTTCATGCCATGATAGAAGCGCAACGGACGGCTCAGGATATCCTCGATAGTGTGTCGTGGATTAAGCGCCGTATCCGCATTCTGGAATACGAATTGAATACGTCGGAATTGCTCTCGAGTCCGGCCGGACAACGTCTTGCTGAGCGGCTGGCCGTCCAGCAGGATCCGTCCGGCTGTCGGCTCAGCCAAGCCGGCGATAGCCTGAGCCAGCGTGGTTTTCCCCGACCCCGACTCACCGATTACACCGACCGCTGCACCCCTGCGGACCTGCAGGTCGACATCCTGCAGTACCTTCTTGGCGCCATAGCAAATTTCCAGGCCCCGGACGTCGAGCAGCAGATCCTTGTCCAACGGGGGAGCGTCCTGATGGGCCGTGTCGTGGCTCGCCGAGGGCTTCATCGCCGACAGCAGGCTACGGGTGTACGGATGTTCCGGTTCTTTGAGGATTTGTTCGGTACTGCTGTTCTCCTGGATCTGGCCATTGCGCAGCACCACGATACGGTCGGCCATCTGCGCCACCACCGCCAGGTCGTGCGAGACGTATACGGCCGTTGTGCCGAGCTCACGAACCACCCGCTTGAACGCCCGCAGCACTTCGATCTGTGTAGTAACGTCCAAAGCCGTGGTCGGCTCATCAAGGATCACCAATGCCGGATCGGTAATCAGTGCCATGGCGGCCATCAACCGTTGCAGCTGGCCACCCGAAACCTGATGCGGGTAGCGTGCCCCGATGCCTTCAGGGTCCGGCAGCGCCAGTGCGCGGAACAACTCGACGGCCTTGGCCTGCGCCTCGTGCCGTGACAGTGTGCCGTGGATCAACGCGCTTTCAATGACCTGTTCCATGATGCTCTTGGACGGATTGAATGCTGCTGCTGCACTCTGTGCTATGTAAGCCACGGTACGCCCGCGCAACTTCGCCAGCTCGGCATTCGACAGTTTGAGCACATCGACCTCGCCGATACGTACCGAGCCACCTACGATGCTGCACCCACTGCGGGCATAGCCCATCAAGGACAGCGCGATGGTGCTTTTGCCGGAACCGGACTCGCCGATCAGCGCCATGACTTCGCCTTTGTTCAGGCTGAAATCGGCACCATGTACGATCGGAACCTCGATACCCTCTTCATTTCGGGCGGCCACGCGCAGGCCACTTACCCTGACGATCTCGTTCATTTCACTTCTCCGTCCCACGCTTGGAGCGCCCACCGAAGCTGTCGATAAGCAGGTTAACCCCCATGGTCAGGGTGGCGATGGCAAGTGCCGGTACCAATACAGCCGGAGCCCCCTCCTCCAAGCCCTGGATGTTTTCTCGTACCAGTGAGCCCCAGTCAGCATCAGGCGGTTGTATGCCCAGCCCGAGGAAGCTCATCGCGCTCAGCAGTAGCACCACGTAGACAAAGCGCAGGCCAAAATCGGTCAGCACCGGACGCAGCATGTTCGGCAGCACCTCGATGAAAATGATGTAGGGCATGCCCTCACCTCGGGTACGAGCGACCCGGACGAAGTCCATCGTCATCACGTTCACCGCAACTGCACGTGCAATGCGGAAAGAGCCCGGCATGTAGGCGAACGCTGCCATCAACAACAACAGCGGTACGGAGGAGCCGAACGAGGCCACCATCAACAGCGCGAAAATTTTGTTCGGGATTGAGATCAATGCATCTTCGGTACGGCTTATGAGGGCATCGATCCAGCCACCAGAAGCAGCCGCCACCAGCCCAAGCACGACACCCGCCGTGCAGGCAAGCACGGTCGCCGCCAACGCCACACCGATGGTGTAGGGCGCGCCGTGCAACAACCGGCTGAGGATGTCCCGCCCCAGGTAGTCGGTGCCCAACGGAAACTGCCGACTGAGCGGGCCAAAGAAGCCTTCACTGGGCATCGCGTTGGCATCGTAGGGAGCCAGCAGCGGACCGGCGATGGCCATCAGCGCCCAAAAGCTAACGATCAGTAGGCCGATCAAGCCGCCCAGCGTCAGTCTGAGCCGGCGACGATGAGGAAGTGCAACGGTCTGCTTTGGACCATCCTGCTTGAAGCCATTTCCCGTGCCCGGCTTTGATGGAGTCATGTCAAGTTTCATTTGCGCAGCCTCGGGTTGGACAGAATTGCACAGAGGTCAGCCAGCAGTACCAGCACCAGAAAACCCAGGCAGAACAGCATTACGCACGCCTGAACCAGCGGCATGTCACGAGTGACCACACCGTTTACCATAAGGGTCGCTATACCCGGATAGTTGAAGATCGACTCGACGATGACCACACCCCCCAGCAGGTAGGACAGGCTCAGTGCGATGGCGTTAGCGATCGGTCCGATTGCGTTGGGTAGTGCATGGCGCAACACCACGCGTATCGGTCGAGCGCCTTTGAGCACGGCCATTTCGACATAAGGGCTGCTTAACTGGTCGATCAGCGCCGCCCGTGTCATGCGTGCCATCTGCGCCACCAATACACAGCACAGCGTTAGCACCGGCATCGCATAGACGCGCACCAGTTCGCCGAAGGACTCGACCTGGACATCACGCGACAGCGCCGACAGCCAGCCCAGCTTGACGGCGAAAATCAGTACCGCGACAGTGGCGATCAGAAACTCCGGCACGGACACGGCGAAGACCGCCAGCATGTTGCTGTAACGGTCAAAAACTGAGCCACGGTACATCGCTGACAAGATGCCTATCGTCAGCGCCAGCGGCACCGAGACCAACGCAGCGATCGATGCCAGGCGCAGAGTGTTGGGCAGACGGCTCGCGATCATTTCGTCGACCGCCATGCCATTGACCAAAGACACACCCGGATTGCCAGTGATCAAGCCGCCAAGCCAGTGTACGTACCTCAAGTACACAGGTTGGTCCAGGCCCAACAACGTACGCATCGCCGCCACCGCTTCAGGCGTTGCGTCCTGGCCCAGCTGTTCCTGGACTGCGTCACCCGGCAGCAGGCTGGTGAGAAAGAACACCACCAGCGACACGATTAGCAGCGTAAGCACGCCTACAGCCAGCCGACTGGAAACAAGGCGCACAATAGTGCTGTTCATAACGGATACCTTTACTTGATGACGACGCCTGCATCGACCCGCAGGCGCGCCTTGGTTATCGAGCTATCGTTGCGTTATTCGCTCAGGCATCCAGCCAAACGTGCTCTGCAAACATGTACCCCATCAAACCACCGAGTGGATGGGGAACCAGACCTTTCAACTTGGCATTGTGCCCATCGAGGCTGCTGGTGAATTGCGGGATGCCAATACCGCATTTTTCATGCACCAACACCTGCATGTCGGCGTACATCTGCTTGCGTTTGGCATCGTCGGTCTCGCCGCGCGCGGCCACGAGCAACTGGTCGAACTGCTCGTTTTTCCATCCCGATTCGTTCATCCCTGCGCTGGACTGGAAGAACAGGCTGAACATCAAATCAGCGGTTGGACGTGCACCAATGTTGCCGAAACCCAGTGGGTGCTTCATCCAGTGATTAGACCAGTAGCCATCCGCCGGCACCCGTTTGATGTCGAACTTGAGCCCGATCTGCTGAGCCGACAGCTGCATTAACTGGGCGATGTCCAACGAACCGGTGGCTGCCTCGGAAGCCACAAGCGGCAAGGTGCGTCCACTCATGCCGGACTTTTGCAGGTGGAATTTGGCCTTCTCCGGATCGAACTGGCGCTGTGGCAGATCAGCGAAGAAGTAGCGGTTGTTCGCCGCGATCGGCTGATCGTTGGCGATGGCGCCGTAACCACGGAAGGCGGCTCGGTTGATTTGTTTACGGTCAAGCAGATATTTCATCGCCAGCACGAAGTCTGGATTCTGGTTCGGGCCCAGTTCATCGCGCATTACCAGATTGGTATAGCCACCGGTGCGGGACTCCATCAACCCTACCTTGCTGCTCTCCAGGATGCGCGAAGTAGAACGAGGGTTGACCGGGTTGATGAGGTCCACATCACCGGCAAGCAAAGCACTGATGCGAGCGGCCTCGTCCGGAATCGAGAAGAACTCGACTTCATCCAAGTAAGGCAGGCCTGGTTTCCAGTAGCTGTCATTGCGTACGCCGATCGAGCGCACGCCCGGCTGGAACTCCGTACACTTGAACGGCCCGGTCCCATTGGCTTTGGCGAAATCGGTGGTGCCGTCACGCACGATGAGAAAGTGCGTAGTACCCAGAATGGCGGGCAAATCGGCGTTCGGGCTGGTCAGGCGGATCTGCACTTCATGCGGCCCGGTGGCTTTCACCTCATCGAACTGCTGTGCAGTGGTGAGCGCCTTTGAGCCGACCTGCGGGACCTTGTGGCGATTCAGCGAATAAATGACATCAGCCGAGGTGAAAGGCTTGCCATCGTGAAACACGACATCCTTGCGGAGCTTGATCGTCCAAGAAGTCGCGTCACTGGTATCGAAAGACTCGGCCAGCGCCATGCGCGGCACGAGTGCCTCATCTAGTGTTGTGAGGCCATTATAGAACATGTTGTGACGGCAGTAATCGGTGTAGTTCGAGCCCTTGGCCGGATCTAGCGTGTCGGCGGTCGAGCTGGTCGCACTGGCGACCTTGATGCGGCCGCCGCGCTTGCCTTTGCCCGCCGCGCCGACTGTCGCGCCAGCCTCTGCGGCAAACAACTTGCCGGCCGGACCGAACAGGCTGCTTGCCCCTGCGACGGCCACGCCGGCCATACCCAGCATACGCAACGCATCACGGCGTGACATACCCCGATTAAGCCCCTCAAAAACACGCAAGCTTTCTTCGCCGGTGATCAGGGAAGTTTCAGATTTATTCTTGTTGTCAGTCATATCGGTTCTACCTGTCGATAATGATTGGGCTCAAATGCTCACGGGCAAGCTTGAGCGGCCTGGTAACGCAAACGACGGTGAAGCAACAAACTCATTGATTCGAACAACGATTTCCGCGTACGCCAGCGCCCGCGAAGATCAAACAGCTTCAATGCAAGTAGTCCTGTAACCGGTAATACAGCCCCACTGCTGGCAAGAACCAAGGCTTGCCGAAATGACCAGGAATCGCCGGCCAATCCAGCTCCCACCAGGGATTGGCCTCGGCCTTACCGTCCATGACCTCGGCCATGACCTGGCCCATGTGCACCGACATCTGCACCCCGTGACCGCTGTAGCCCATGGAGTGGTAGACGCCGCCATGCTGACCAGCGCGCGGCAGGCGGTCGGAGGTCATGTCCACCAACCCACCCCAGCAGTAATCGATTTTCACCTTGGCCAATTGCGGGAACATCTGCACCAGCGCTGCCTGCAAGATCTTGCCGCTCTTCACGTCGGAGTTTCCGCCAGACATGGCGAATCGCGCCCGCCCCCCGAACAGCAATCGGTTATCGGGTGTTACGCGGAAGTAGTTGCCGATCATGCGACTGGTGACATACGAACGCTGTTGCGGTAACAGGCTGTTGATCAGTTTCTCGGGCAGCACCTCGGTGGCCACGATAAAACTGCCTACCGGTACGATTCGGCGCCGGTACCATCCCAGACCACCATGCTGACTTGCGCCGGTCGCCATCAGCACCTGGCGAGCATGCAGGTTTCCACGACTGGTACTGACCCGATACCCACCTGCCTCGGCCTTCCAGCCCTGCACGGTGGTCTGTTGGTAGATCAGCGCACCATGCCGAGCCGCCACTTCAGCCAGGCCAACACCGAAACGCCCGACATGCATCTGCACACCGTTGCGCTGCAACAAAGCTCCATGGAACTCGGCTGAGTCGACTTCGGCGCGGGCCTGTTCGGCGGAAAGCAGCTCGACCTCGGCGTCGACCTCCCGACGGATCAGCTCGCAGGTTCGCGCCAGCCCCTCGTAATGATGGGGCTTGGCGGCGAGCTTGAGCTTGCCACTGCGGCGCAGATCGCAAGCGATTCCCTCCTCCTCCACCAGCGTGACCACGCTTCCTACCGCGCTTTCATAAGCACGGTAATAGGCACGGGCCCGTTCAGCGCCGAGACTCGCGACGAGGCTGCCGTAATCCTGCGCAACCCCGGTATTGCAATGCCCACCGTTACGCCCAGAGGCCTCGCCGACCACACGACCGGCCTCCAGCACCGCCACACTCGCCCCCTTCAGAGCCAGCGCCCGGGCTGCCGACAGGCCGGTGAAACCGCCTCCGACCACTACAACATCGACCCGCGCCGGCAGCGCGCCGGTCTGAGCGCCGGTGAACACCGGAGCGGTATCGAGCCAGTATGATTCGCTGTGCATGTGCAACCTCTTGCGCCTTGAAGACCGACCGTTAAAGATTAGAGGCCGACGAGCCCGGCCAGCCCACCGATATCAGTGATCTGGCGGTAGTTGTAGCAAGCGTTACCCGGCTGTTCGTGGCCACGGGCGACGAACGCTTTGTTCTTGATCTTCATGTCCTCGGCCGGCATCAGGTCGTAGCGGAAGCTGGAGGATACGTGCAGCACGTCCTCTGGACCGCAGCCAAGGTTGTCGAGCATGAATTCGAAGGCTTGCAGGCGCGGCTTGTAGGCCTGGGCCTGTTGGGCGGTGAAGACCTTGTGGAAAGGCACGCCCAGCTTGTCGACGTTGGACATGATCTGTTCGTCCATCGCGTTCGAGAAGATCACCAGCGGGATCTTGTCAGCGATTTTCGCCAGGCCGGCCGTCACGTCGGGATGCGGCCCCCAGGTCGGTACGGCGTTGTAGTAGAGCTGTCCTTCGCCGCGGTATTCGATACCCCAGCGCTTGCACAGGCGCGACATGGCGGTATCAAGAATTTCATCATAAGGCCGCCAGTCACCCATCACCTGGTCCAGGCGATAAGCAGTGAAATCCTTGACGAACTGGTCCATCTGCTCGGGGCTGACGCGATCGGCGAACAGCTCGCGGGTCAGCGGGCCCATCTGGAAGTTGGTCAGGGTGCCGTAGCAGTCGAAGGTGATGTACTTGGGGCGCATGAGGCTCATAGGGACAGTCCTGAAGGTTAGTAGATAAAAGCGACGAAACGTCGCAGCACCACAACTTCATTACAGCACCATGAAACAAGCATATGGCGTTAAAAGCGCGAGTCACTCAACATAAATCACTGTTTTAATCCCCCCCCCCAGCAGACTTTGCGGGACGCTCCAAACCAGGGCGTTTGCAGGCTCCATGCATCCTCACGGAACGCAGGAAGCCTCTATCAAAGTCCGTTTCAGACGATTCTTCCGCAGAAAATGCGCCAGTTATAAACGGCAAACGGGCGTCCAAAGGAAACGCCCGTTTTAATGATGACTCTATTTGGCTCGCCGTCTACCGCAATCTCCACGCTGATCTTTATCCATGTCTCGATCCACCCAACTCCATCCCTGTCCAGGTTTACAAGGGTGAACCTTCTCCAACTCTGGAAAAGGCTCGCTCAGCGCTGTTGCAAGGGCCGCTCGCTTTAATAGCCGCGTGAGCGGTCGATGACGTCCTTGAGCGGCTCACCCCGTTGATGTCGACGAACGTTCTCCAGCAGGATCGGCGCGGCCGATTCGGGCTGAGTCATGCTCGCCACATGGGGTGTCAGAAATACTCGAGGATGAGCCCAGAAAGGATGTTCTGCAGGCAAAGGCTCAGGCTCAGTCACGTCAAGAATAGCGCGCGATAGCTGCCCCGCATCCAATGCCTCGAGCAGGTCCGCATCGACCAGGTGCGGACCGCGCCCAACATTGATCAGCGCTGCACCAACAGGTAGCAATGAAAACAGTTCGCGATTGAGAATGCCCTTGGTGGCTGGTGTGAGCGGCAACAGGCAGATCAGCACATCGCACCCGGCAAGAAAGGGTTGCAACTGATCTGGGCCGGCGAAACTCTCCACGCCATCCATTACTCGCAACGAACGGTTCCAGCCACGCAGGTCGAAGCCGTAACTCGCCAACCGCTCCAGCACAGCCCGTCCCAACGCGCCCATGCCCATCACACCAATTGTGCGGCTGGAGGCAGGCGGTACCTCCAGCGGATTCCAGACACGTGCAGCCTTCGCTGCCTGGTAATCGAAGAAGTCGCGATGCAGCGCCAACACTCCCAGGCTGACATACTCGACCATACCATCGATAATCCCTGGCTCGACCATCCTGACAATGGGCACATGCTCGGGCAACGCGGAAAAATCGACATGGTCTACACCGGCTCCCGAAGAGAAAAACACCTTCAGCCGAGGCAGTTTGGCAATAAACTCCGCTGGTGCCTGCCAAGCAATAAGGTATTCGACGTCGTCAAGGTCGCCAGCATCGGGCCAGACGCGAAAATCGAGGTCAGGTGCGAACTTGCGAAAATAGTGCGCCCAAGCTGCAGCACGAGGCGCATCAGATCGATAGAGAATGCTCATAGCTAGTTCTACCAGCCTCCTACCCAGCCATCGAAGAGCCCTTCAGGAAGTGTTTGCTCGTTCGCGCCACGGAGAAAATCGAAATCGCACCCCTGATGAGCCTGTTCGATGTGTTGGTTGTACAGACTGCGATAGCCACGCACATGCCGAGACAGGGGCGGTTGCCATGCCTGGCGTCGACGTTCGAGCTCTTCCGGCTCGACACAGAGCTCCAATCGCCGCTCAGCGACGTCCAGTTCAATGATGTCGCCGTCTTGCACCAGCGCCAGCGGACCGCCGATCGCAGCCTCGGGAGAGACATGCAGTACGGCTGCACCATAGGCGGTCCCACTCATCCGTGCATCCGAGATACGCAACATGTCGCGCACACCGCGTTCCATCAGATGGCGCGGCAGAGGTAGCATGCCCCACTCCGGCATCGCCGCGCCCACGGGCCCGGCATTACGAAGAATGAGCACGCTGTTCTCGTCGATGCCGAGTTCAGGGTTATCGATCTGGTCGGCAATGGCCTGCACATCTTCGAACACGACCGCAGGGCCTCGATGCTTGAACAGCTTAGGGTCTGCCGCGCAGGTTTTCATTACTGCACCATCTGGCGCCAGATTGCCTCTAACCACTACCATCGTCTCGCCAGGCTTGACCGGATTGTCTAGCGGACGGATCACATCGCTATCGAAGACCTCCGCCGCCTCGAGAATCTCGCCGACCGTACGGCCGTCGACAGTTCGCGCATCCAGGTGCATTAACGGTTCGAGTCTCTTGAGCAGAGCCGGTACGCCACCGGCGGCCATGAGTCGCTCTGTCAGGTGCTCGCCGGCAGGTTGGACGTTGGCAATCAGAGGTACGCGTCTGGCTATCTCGTCGAAACGCTCCAACGTCAGCGGTACGCCGATGCGGCCGGCGAGCGCCAAAAGGTGAATGATAACGTTGGTCGACCCGCCCACTGCGCACAGCAGGGTTATCGCATTGTCAAAGGCACGCGCATCGAGAATCTCATTCGGACGGGGGCTTCCTTCGGCGGCCATTCGGACGCTACGGCGTCCAACCTCGCGGGCGATCTGATGACGACGTCGGTCGACCGCCGGGACCAAGCTACTGCCGGGCAACGACACACCCAGGGCCTCGCAAATGACCGCCATCGAAGAAGCGGTACCCATTTCTGCGCAGTGGCCGGCTGTCCCCATCACGTTTCGTTCGAATGCTGCGAAATCGCCTTCGGAAAGTTCCCCTGCGCGCAGTTGATCAACTAGACGCCAGACGCCGGTGGCGTTTGCCAAATTGCCGCCAGTCGCCGAGCGAGGAGTCGCGGGGCCGCTGGCAAGGAATATGAACGGCACGCCTGCACTGGCGGCCCCCATCAGTAGCGCCGGCTGCGTCTTGTCACACCCACCAAGGAGCACTACTGCATCGAAGGGATAGCCGCGAATGGTCTCCTCGGCCTCCATAGCTAGCAGGTTTCGAAACGGGAAGGAGGTTGGTTTGATGATGTTCTCGCTGATCGACATCAACGGCACCTCCAACGGGATACCACCTGCCTCGTGAATCCCTACTTTCACCTCTTCGGCAAGCGCGCGCAGATTGAGATTGCACGGGTTGATATCGGACCAGGTGTTGAGAATGCCTACGACCGGGCGCTCCATCAGATCTTCGCGGCTCCAGCCAGCGGTCGACAAGGTCGAACGGTGCACGAAGCCAGGCAAGTCATCCTTGCGAAACCAGCGCGCGCTGCGTAGCGGCCTACCATCCTTTATTTCGTTATCACTCATGGGATCACCTTGTGGACGTATGTTCGGAAAATTCGTCAAGGCAGAGTTGCCACATGCCGGGGGATAGCGGACGGCGTCGCACCGCCTCTAGCGGAAGCGGTGCGACGCCGGCGGATTAAAGGCCGACGAGCCCGGCCAGCCCACCGATATCAGTAATCTGGCGGTAGTTGTAGCAAGCGTTACCCGGCTGTTCGTGGCCACGGGCGACGAACGCTTTGTTCTTGATCTTCATGTCCTCGGCCGGCATCAGGTCGTAGCGGAAGCTGGAGGATACGTGCAGCACGTCCTCTGGACCGCAGCCAAGGTTGTCGAGCATGAATTCGAAGGCTTGCAGGCGCGGCTTGTAGGCCTGGGCCTGTTGGGCGGTGAAGACCTTGTGGAAAGGCACGCCCAGCTTGTCGACGTTGGACATGATCTGTTCGTCCATCGCGTTCGAGAAGATCACCAGCGGGATCTTGTCAGCGATTTTCGCCAGGCCGGCCGTCACGTCGGGATGCGGCCCCCAGGTCGGTACGGCGTTGTAGTAGAGCTGTCCTTCGCCGCGGTATTCGATACCCCAGCGCTTGCACAGGCGCGACATGGCGGTATCAAGAATTTCATCATAAGGCCGCCAGTCACCCATCACCTGGTCCAGGCGATAAGCGGTGAAATCCTTGACGAACTGGTCCATCTGCTCGGGGCTGACGCGATCGGCGAACAGCTCGCGGGTCAGCGGGCCCATCTGGAAGTTGGTCAGGGTGCCGTAGCAGTCGAAGGTGATGTACTTGGGGCGCATGAGGCTCATAGGGACAGTCCTGAAGGTTAGTAGATAAAGGCGACGAAACGTCGCAGCACCACAAGGTCATTACAGCACCGAGCACTCAGCAGATGAGGCTAAAAGCTCAATCCGCTCGATACTAAAAGACAATCATTCAGGGCAATCTCAGCAGACTCTGCGGAGTGGCATCACATTACAAAATTGCGCCCGGCACGCATTTTTCGCAGGCTTGCACAAATATCAAGGGCGCCTATCGGGGCGCCCTTGATACTCAACGCAGCAGAATCAACCAATGTCGATAAGCACACTTTTGTGTCGCTGATTGGCTTCGAACGCCTCGCTGCCCAAATCCTTGCCGATGCCCGAACGCTTGTAGCCCCCGGTCGGCAGGACATGATCGTCGCTGCGCCCGTATCGGTTGACCCACACAGTGCCGACCTCAAGACTGCGGACCAGGCGTAAAGCACGATTGAGGTCGGATGTGTGCACTCCGGCTGCCAAGCCATAGGTGGGGTGTTCGGCCAGCTGTAGCGCCTGCTGCTCGAATTCGAACGACTGGATGGTCAGCACCGGACCGAACACCTCTTCGAGCACCGCCGGGTTGTGGCCGTCGGCAATGCTCAACAGGGTGGGCTGGTAATAAGCGCCGCCGAGGCCATCGATTGACCCGCCCCCCTCGAGCACTTCGGCGCCGGCCTGGCACGAACGCTGAACGATCTCATCGATGCGTTCGGCCTGCTGACGCGAGATGATCGGCGACAGGCTCGTATGTGCCGACCAGGTATGGCCGGGGCGCAGCTCTCGGAAATACTCCTGCAGGTACTCCACGAAAGGCTCGAGGATCGAGCGCTCGATAATCAGCCGAGAACCGGAGACGCAGACCTGCCCTGCGTTTCCGGTAATTCCTTTGGCCACGCTGAAGGCAGTCTTACGAAGATCCGAAACATCGGCGAACACCAGTTGCGGACTCTTGCCGCCAAGCTCAAGGGTAACTGGTTTTGGCCCGAATCTGGCGCAGGTCGACATGATGCTTGATCCAGTGGTGGTGGAACCCGTGAACGTCACTTTGCTGATTCGAGGGTGTCGGCACAACGCATCTCCAGTGAGCAGGCCGTCACCCTGGACCACATTGAAGATTCCCGGCGGGAGGCCCGCCTGCACTGCCAGCTCAGCGTAGCGGAGGACAGAAAATGGTGTCAGTTCAGACGGTTTGAGGACAACGGCGTTGCCGGCTGCCAGGGCGGGAGCGACCTTCCAGTTGGCCATGCTTAGCGGGAAGTTCCACGGGGCGATTGCACCGATCACCCCATAAGGTTCGGCGATCTGCATACCGAGGCGGTCGCGCTGGGTGGCCGCCAACTGGCCACCGTGCTTGTCCGCGAGCTCGGCAAAGAAGCGCAGCACTTCGGCTACGTAGGGAATATCCCAACCCAGTACATCCTTATGTGGACGGGTCGAGCCGACCGCCTCCAACGGTGCCAGCGTCGCCGCATCGGCTTCGATCAGATCGGCCCAGCGGCGCAGCACACGGCAGCGCTCGCGCGGCGGGCGGCTCGACCAGTCGCTGCGGCAGAAGGCCTGCCAGGCGTTCTCCACTGCCTCATCAACCAGTGCTACATCGGCGACCGGCAGCGGTGCGTAGTACTGGCCATCGGAGGGGCGCGCCACATCCAGCCGCGGAAGGCCGTCGCGGTATTTGCCACCGATGAAGTGAGCACTACGAACCTTGACGATGCTAGGATCGAAGCTGTTCATAAAGGACTCCAGAATGAAGAGTTGGCACCGGCTCGGTGCGTATGTGACCAGACCTCCATCCTAGGAAACTTTGCCCGATAGATGCTGCCGACCTTTCCCTTCATTTGAGCAGTAGCTGCGGCTTGTCGAGGCGCTATTTATGGAATCTGCCGAAACCCTCTTCGGGCCTGGCAGCAGCTGCGTCTAGACACCTTAGCTGCGCCATTACTGAAGGTCCATCCATGGTGGACGACAAGCTCGAACCTGCATCCAAATCGCTGCAAGAACCGCCGACATTGCACCCGATCAGCCCCGACTTGGCTTTCCGTTTGCGATGGAGCTCAGCGGATATCCACGCTGATCGAGCGGTTGTCGCAGTACGATCCGACTGGCAAATTTCTCGATGCTAATACCCTCCTCTAGCAACCGATTGTTCGCGTTGTGCGGTCCCCGACAAGCTCCACACCGACGAACATTCCCGCGCCGCGTACGTCGCCTAGCCGTCGCAGGCAGGCGTGTGACTGCGGTCGGCCATGAATCCGAGATCCGACGCAGTCATCAGGTCGTAACGGAAGCACGACGAGACGTGCATCATCTGTTCCGGCCCACAGCCAAGCTGATCGAACATGCCGCGCACTCTGCCCGCATCTTTAGCGTACCAACCGCTTAGTCGGCAGTGCCATATACCTCGGCCAGATCCCGCAGGTCCCAGTTGCCGCCGCTCAACACTACGCAGACCTTCTCATCCGGCCGCACCTTGACCACGCCCGCCAATAGGGCGCCGATGCCGATCGCAGCGGCGGGTTCGGCAATCAGCTTCGCGTCCTTGGCCAGGGCGCGCATGCCTTCGATGATGTGCTCGTCCTCGACCAGGACGATCTCGTCGACGTAGCGCTCGATGATCGGGAAGGGATTCCGACCCGGCACGCTTAAGCGCAAGCCGTCGGCAATGGTGTTCAGCAAGGGCAGCGAGGTGCGCTCTTTGTTCAACCGGCTGTGATAGTACTTGGGGGTCAAGGCAGGTTCGGCCCCGACCACCCGAACCGAAGGCTTGGTTTCCTTGATGGCGGTGGCAATGCCCGAGATCAAACCGCCGCCGCCCATGGGTACGATGACGGTATCCACGTCCGCCAGGTCTTCGAGGATCTCGCAGCCAATGGTGCCCTGGCCCGCCATGACCAGCGGGTCTTCGAAGGCATGGACAGGCACATAGCCGTTCTCCTCGGCGATTTCGTAGACCCTTTTCCAGCGGGCAGCGTTGTCGCCGTCAAAGAGGATCACTTCCGCACCGAGGGCTTCGGTATTGGCGATCTTGATCTTCGGGGTCGTCACCGGCAGCACCAGGATGGCTTTCACCCCTAGCATGCGCGCGGCGTAGGCAAGCCCCTGGGCGTGATTGCCGGAAGAGGTGGCAATGATGCCGTTGGCGATCTCTTCCCTGGGCAGCGAGAGCGTCTTGTTGAGCGCGCCGCGAATCTTGAACGCTCCGGTGATTTGCAGAGTTTCAGGCTTCAGATAGAGCTGGCATCCGGCGGCCTTCTCTATCTTCTCCGCGCGCAGCAGCGGCGTATGTCTGATATGGGGTTTCAGGCGCTCCTGGGCTTCTCGAATGTCCTGAATGGTTGGATGGTCGCGCATATGATGTACTCTCCCCTATTGCCAAAAATCACGTTTCAAAGGAAAACGAAGAAGGTTCCGGCGTTGCTTTCCAGCGCATTGCGATAGATTTTTTCGGCCGTGGTGTTGTCCTGGATGGCCATGCCGGTGGAGTCGAAGATGGTGATTTCCTCATCGTTCTCCCTACCCGGCTTGGTGCCCAGCAGAATCTCGCCGAGTTCACCGTGGATATCGTTCAGGCCGATGATCTTCGCGGTCAGCGGATGCCAGACCTCCCCTTTTTCGATGCACTGCGAGGTCGAGTCAGTGACGATCTTGGCGTTGCGGAATATCTCGGGCTCGAACTCCTGCTTGCCTTTCATATCCGTGCCGATGGCGATGATATGAGTGCCGGGCTTCACCCAGCTGGCTTCCACCAGCGAGCCCTTGCCACGGGTGGTGGTGATGAGGATGTCGGCCTGCTCGACCGCCGCCTTCTTTGAGTCGGCCAGGATCACCGGAATACCGAACTCCTCTTCGATGTCCACCTTGAAGTGCTCGCGCGTCTCCAGGCTTCTGCTCCAGGCATGGATCTCTCCGATCTGCATCACCAGACTAATGGCGCGAATCTGCATCCGCGCCTGGTTGCCAGTACCGATGCAGGTGATTTTCCGGGCGCTCTTTCTCGCCAGCGCCTTGACCGAGACGGCGCCCGAGGCGCCGGTCCTGAGGCCGGTAAGGAGGCTGCCATCCATCACGCAGATCAGCGCGCAGCTCCTGGCATCGAACAGCAGCACGCTGCCCATCCCATTGGGCACGCCATACGCGGTCGGGTTGTCGAGAAAGCCGCCGGAAGAGGCCTTCATCGAGATGATTTCATTGGTCTTGCAATAACCGACCTTGAAGTCGATCTCACCGCGCGGCTCAGGCAGATGTATGCCTATGTAATCGGGCTGTACCACCTGCCCGGCGCTGAAGGCCTTGTAGGCCTCCTCCACTGACCCGATAACCTCCTCCATGGATATCAATCTGCCGACTTCCGCTTTGTTAAGCAGCAGGGTTTTCATCTAGCGGACCTCACTGTTCTTTGATTAGGCGACCGTAATTGACCGGGCGTGTGCACGCGTCATCGATGTCGTGCTGCTCGCCCTGTTCGGCGCACGTAGTGCGACAATGCAATGCCGGCTTTCTGTAAGTATGCCGGTGAGCACTCGGCAGAAAGTTTCGAATGCAGGGCGAATACGCTATTCCCGCATCCTTTCCTCGCTATCGACAAAAGCTAACGCTTCGCTACTGCGCCCCACCTCGCGCCACGCCATGGCCTCTGTGGGATGGCGGGAAAGAGGTGCAGAGGCTTAAGAACGCGCTGTGTCGTACGCTGCAGCAGAAACTTCCAGCCCCCCCCTGGAAAACGCCCGATTCTGCGATCGCACACTGCCAATACAACAGCCCCTTTGGGGTGCGATGCCTAAAATAGGATCAGCGCAACGGTATGGCCGACTGCCGAACCCTGTCTGCCGTGCCGAATCGAGCGACGAGGCAGCAGATCCGAATCTCAGTTCTGATTATCCGACTGATTCGCGCCGATCCGCTCATCGGCGAGCGCCGACACAGCCTTGTCGCTCGCCAGCTTTGTTCGATGCAAAGCCCTAACAACAACAGGTTTCTGGCCAGGAGAACATAATGCCGGCTCCCTTGATCACCATGCAGTCCTGTCCGGAGCTGCCGAATAGCGCCGATGTCGTCGTTATTGGTGGCGGCATCATCGGTGTATGCGCCGCCTATTTCATGGCCCGTCACGGCATGAGCGTAGCCTTGCTGGAGAAAGGCCGGATCGGCGCCGAGCAGTCAAGCCGCAACTGGGGCTGGTGCCGCCAGCAGAACCGCGACGCGCGCGAACTGCCGCTATCGACCCAGAGCCTCAAGCTCTGGGAGGAAATCAGCGCCGACCTGGGCGAAGACCTTGGTTTTCGCCGTTGCGGGCTGTTCTATCTGTCGGATAACCAGGCCGAGCTCGATGGCTGGGCCAAATGGCGTGACTTCGCCATCACCCAGGGGGTCACCACCCATATGCTAAGCAGTGCCGAAGCCACCCAACGTGGCGCGGCGACCGGCAAGCCCTGGCTGGGCGGGGTGTTCTCACCATCCGATGGCATCGCCGATCCGTCGCGCGCTGCACCGCTGATCGCCAAGGGCATCATCAAGCATGGCGGAACGATCCATCAGTTTTGCGCCGCCCGCGGTGTTGAGACCGAGGCCGGCCGCGTATCGGGGGTTATCACAGAAAAAGGCGTGATCAAGACCCGCCAGGTGGTGATGGCCGGCGGTGCCTGGGCTTCCTCTTTCTGTGCGCAGCTGGGCATTCGCTTTCCGCAGGTCTCGGTGCGCTCATCCATCCTCTCGGTAATGCCGGGTGTAAAGGGCATTCCCGATGCGCTGCATACCAGTGAGGTGACCGTCACTCGGCGTGGCGACGGCGGCTACACCCTGGCTATTTCCGGACGTGCTTGTGTGGATCCGACGCCACAGCAACTACGCTTCTCCCCGTATTTTCTGCCAATGTTCGCAAAACGCTGGCAGATGCTCTCACCGGGTGACCTGCAGGGTTGGCAATACGGCCACGAAACGCGCAGCAAGTGGGCACTCGACCGCCCCACACCGATGGAGCGAGTGCGCATTCTCGATCCGCGCCCATCGGAATCGATACTGCGCGATACCTTGGCCCGCGCGCGTCGACTACTGCCAGCCCTGGGCAGCGTTCCGGTTCAGGCCGGCTGGGCCGGGTATATCGACAGTACCCCCGATGGCGTACCCGTCATCGATGAAGCGCAAAACCTGCCTGGCTTCATTCTGGCCGCAGGCTTTTCGGGTCATGGCTTCGGCATCGGCCCCGGTGCGGGGCGCCTGATTGCTGAACTGGCGACAGGTACAACGCCCTTTGTGGACCACACGCAATACACACTTGCCCGTCTGAACAAAGGGGTCTGGGGGAAGGTTTCCGAGTTCTGATCTTGTTTCTTCGTTATTTGGCGGGAGCTTTGCTCCCGCTTTTTTTGTCCGTTGTAAGCCCTCCTTCGGGAAGCCGCCACCTCCCCCCTTGCAGGCTTTTCCTCGCACTCGATTCGACAACGCTTGGGCAACCCTGAATTGTTTCCCGAAAACCTGGAAGACTCTTCCATGGCTCGCCAGCCACGCGTTCATCCCGAAAAAGTAGCCGAAATTTGCTGCCGGCATTGCCCTCGATTTGAGCCATAGATGCGGTCAACTGGGCGATCTTTTATGCAATCTACCGAATTGCGTTCGGCCTCTTGTCAGGCCTCGAAGCAGCTGCGATACAGCCGCTACCAGTGCAATAGAACGGACTCCCCCTCACTCAGTTGCCCTGGAGCAGTTCACTGGTCTGCCAAAAACGTTGTCCGCCGTAGGGGCAACGGACACTAATAAAAATTCGATGGAGTAACCCATGAACGTTGTGAAACATAGCTGTCTTGCCCTGGCAGTCACCGCCACGGCCTCGCAACTGGCTATCGCCAGCCAGCAAGAGGAAGCCAAGGGTTTTATCGAGGACAGCAGCTTGAACCTGCTCAACCGTAACTTCTACATGAACCGCGACTTGCGCAACGGCGGCAGCAACAGCCAGGGCAGTAACGGCGCCAAGCCGGCCAGCGAACGCAATGGGTACCGCGAAGAGTGGGCACAGGGCGCCATGTTGAACTTCGCTTCAGGTTTCACTCAAGGCACCATCGGCTTCGGCATTGATGCCTTCGCTTACGGCGGGGTCAAATTGGACAGCGGTCGGGGCCGGGTCGGTAATGGTCTACTGCCCATCAGCAACAATAGAACCTCCGATGCTAATGTGCCGGACTCATACGGTGAGATCGGCGGGGCAGTGAAAGTGCGGGTTTCCTCCACTGTGCTTAAGTTCGGCGAACAGCGCCCCACCGCACCTGTATTTGCTATGGGTGACAACCGCTTGTTGCCAGAAGTGGCCACCGGTTTCCAAGTGTCGAGCAAAGAGTTCGATGATCTTTTTCTCGAAGCTGGCCACTTCACTGCGTACAACGGGAGAAACTCCACTAACTCCAATGATAAGCTGATCACCACCTACGCAGGTGTCGAGGCGGACAGCGTCGACTTCCTTGGTGGCTCCTATATGGTCAGCGAAAACCTCCGACTGATGGCCTATACCAGCCGAGCCGAAGAGGTCTGGCGCCAGTATTTCGGCAGCGCCTCCTACACCCTTCCTTTGGCAGACAAGCAATCATTGAACTTCGGTTTGACCGCCTACAAGACCAGCGACGAGGGCGAGGCACGCGCCGGCAAGATCGACACCACCAGTTGGTCGGCCAAGGCAGCCTACACCATCGGGCCGCACAAGCTCACACTTGCCTATCAAAAGATTGATGGCGACGAGACCTTCGACTACATCGGCGTGGATTCGATCTGGTTGGCGAACTCGATTCAGTATTCGGATTTCAATAGCCCCAATGAGCGGTCCATGCAGGTCCGCTACGACATCGACATGGCCAGCTTCGGGGTACCTGGCCTCACCCTGATGACCCGCTACGTAAAAGGTGACCAGATCGACTTCACCAAGGCCGACCCCTCGGGCGCATACTTCCGCGCCGGTGCGGACGACGAGAAGCACTGGGAACGCGATATCGAGGCCAAGTACGTGGTCCAATCAGGTTCGGCCAAGGATCTGTCCTTGCGTCTGCGCCAGGCCACCCACCGCTCCAGCTCATATGAAAGCGACGTTGACGAAGTGCGTCTGATCATCGAGTACCCGCTGAGCATTCTGTGAAGGTAGTCTGCGCTCAGTTCTTCTGAAGACTTCATGCACCCTCCCCTGGTTTTAGGCGCCCATCCGGGCGCCTTTTTTCGTTCTATCTAATCTTGCAAAAGAGCTCTTCGTTGCCACTCACAAGAACAAACCTCCAAGTATTTATTGCTGCCAGGGAGCTTCATTCAAGTCAAAAATTGGGCCGTTGCAACTGTCACTTGGAGAATCTGCCGAATTGACTGCTGCCCCTTGTCAGGCCTTTGCGCAAGTGGGATACAAACCTCAACGTCGATGAATTTTTTTGCACCGATCAGCCATTCACGGAGACCTGCCATGTCCGTCTCGCAAAAACCCTCTTATCGCTTTCGCCCCTTTACCCCAGCCGATGTAACGGCGGCCCACGCATTGTCGGTCCAGTTGAAATGGCCTCACCGCCTGGAGGATTGGGCGATGTTGCAGCGCGTCGCCGAGGGCTTCGTCGCCGAAGACGGCGAACGTCTGATCGGTACCGCGTTCACCTGCCCACAGGGAGCCTACGCCACCATTGGCCTGGTTATTGTCAGTGACGATTACCAGGGGCAAGGCATTGGTCGCAAACTGATGGACCTGGCACTCGAGGCTGCCAAGCCACGCACGGCCATCCTCAACGCCACACTGGCCGGGGTCCCGCTCTATAGCAGCCAGGGGTTTGTCGAATTCGGTCAGCTCCAACAGCATCAGGGCCTGGCACAACCCGCCAACCTGCCTGCCCTGCCAGCCAATGAACGGTGCCGGCCATTGACCGTAGCCGACCGGCCCCGTCAACTCCAACTGGCCAACGCCGGCAGCGGTCTGGATCGTGCGAGCGTGCTCAACGACCTGTTCGATGTCATCGAGCACGCAGTCGGCATAGAGCGTGATGGTCAACTGTGCGCCTTCGCCATCCAACGCGCCTTCGGCCGCGGCCACTGCATCGGCCCGATCATCGCGCAGAACCCTCGACAAGCCCAACACCTGATAGCCGCGTTGGTGGCGCAGGTACCCGATGAATTCGTTCGCGTTGATATTCCGGCAGACTGCGGCCTGTCCGATTGGCTCGAAACTGCGGGCCTGAAACAGGTCGACAACGTCGCGCAGATGGCCCGTGGAACCCCACCTCAGGCTGTCGGTGGCTTTAAGCAGTTCGCGCTGGTTAGCCAGGCCATCGGCTGACCCACCCACACCTCTAGCCTTGACCACCCCTACCTGGAGAACCTTGATGTCACAACCCACCACCGTACTGTTGGCACGCGCCGACGGCAATCCTGTTTCAACCACGTTCACCGCTGGCCCCCTGGGCGCGGGAGACCCTTTCAGTGCGCAGCGAAAAACGGCCTATACGAATGCCGGAGAAATCGCTGCGGGCCTGGTCGAGGCCAGCGGACAATTCAGCATTGACGAGTACCCTTATGTCGAAATGATCGTGGTCCATTCTGGACGGGTCATCCTGCAGAGCCTGGGCACTAAGCTGGAACTCGGCCCAGGTGCCAGTGCCGTTATTGGCCGCGGTTCGCCACTTCACGTGCAAGCGCAGGCGAACTCCTGTTGGGCATTCTGTGCTGATCTCCAGGATGTCGGCGAGCACCGCCCGGGACTCACCGGACTCGACCCGCTCGCGGCACTCTCGCCCTCCCGGGGCCTGGACGCCGAGATTCTACTCAGCCCTGCGCCGCAATGCCGGTCGAACAATATGTTCATCGAAGAATCGGCCAATCTGAATATTGGTGTCTGGGACTCAACGCCCTACACCCGTCGGGAGCGCCCGCACAAAGTGCATGAGCTGATGCACTTGATCGAAGGCAGTGTCACCCTGCAAGCAGCCGACGGGTGCGAGCTGGCGATCAACACCGGCGATACGGTTTTCGTGCCAAAAGGCGTGCCATGTGCCTGGAAGAGCACTGTCTACGTTCGCAAATTCTACGTCGTTAAGTAAACGCAGACAGCATTGGGTGCCCAAGAACGCGATAAAACCGGTGCACCCTTTGCATTTGGCTATTGGCTCAAACGAGCTTGATGAATAGCGCTTCGCCAGGGATGTCTGCGTTCGCATCGTTCCTACGCCAGGACTCTTACCTCGTCAGCACAGGCACTGCCGATTACTCCAATTTGATTGTACTGCCAATGGTAATTGCAGCATTTACGCATAGATATCATGAACGGTTCGGGCTGGCCGTCTGCTTGGAAAATTCAGATTTACAGCACACCGAAACAGCATTGACACAAAGCTAGCTGTGCAGAAACAGCAGATTATCCTCCACAACCTTAAAGAACAGAAAATTTTCGTTGGATAGCTTTGGTATTTTATTGAAGAAGACAGTATCTCCGTGCGCAGCACGGCGGTACCCTGATGAAGTACACCTCCCAGGCCAGGTTCGGATATTTGCTCCAGCGACATACAAGTGTCGCAAGGCAGGCAACCCTATGCTGCTCGCAGTGCCTATTACTATTCTAATGGAGCTAGTTAGATGACAATACAACCTTCGAACACCTACAGCGTTAATCCTGAAACGTTTCACATGTTTTACATTAATGGTAATTGGTCATCCCCTGCAGTTCCCGCAAGTGTGCCGGTGGTGAATCCGGCAAACGAAACCGTTGCCGCGCAGGTCGCGAGCGGATCAGCCAAGGATGTCGATCGAGCCGTAGCTGCAGCGCGTGCAGCTTTTCCGGGTTGGTCTGCGACATCGGCAGAATCGCGCGCACTTGTCATAGGAAAAATTTATGATCTAATCCTTGAAAGAAAAGAAGCTCTTGCACAGGCCATTTCTCTCGAAATGGGATCAGCCATCAGTTCCGCAAGGGCCATGCAAGTTCCATTGGCGGCCGAACACGTTCGGGTCGCACGGGATCTGCTCTCTACCTATCGTTTCCAAACGGTTGAAGGCGGCACAGCGATCGAACGCGAACCCATAGGCGTCTGCGGCCTCATCACTCCGTGGAATTGGCCGCTTTATCAGATCACCGCCAAAGTCGCGCCCGCTATTGCGGCCGGATGCACAGTGGTTTTGAAACCAAGCGCACTGTCACCTCTGAGCGCGCTTCTTTTCGCACAACTGGTGCACGACGCAGGCCTTCCAGCAGGCGTGTTCAACCTAGTTAATGGTAGTGGCTCCGAAGTCGGCACAGCCATGGCGGCGCACCCCGATATCGATATGATTTCAATTACCGGTTCAAATCGCGCGGGCGCTCTGGTCGCACAGGCTGCCGCTCCTACGGTGAAGCGCGTCACTCAAGAGTTAGGAGGCAAGTCACCGAATCTGCTGCTTCCCGATGCAGACTTTGCCAAAGCCGTTCCGCTGGGAGTGATGTCTGCGTTTCGCAATGTCGGACAATCGTGCAGCGCCCCGACAAGAATGATCGTTCCGAAGGACCGGCTAGCGGAAGTTGAATCGCTGGCTGCTGCAACCGCCAATGCGATCATCGTTGGTGATCCGCAGTCGGAAGATACGGTACTCGGTCCTATTGCCAATGAGGCCCAGTTCAACCGCGTGCAGTCGATGATCGAGGCTGGCCTGAATGAAGGCGCAAAACTCGTTTGTGGTGGACCAGGACGTGTGCTGGGTTATAAAAAGGGCTTCTACACCCGTCCGACTGTGTTCTCGGAGGTCCACTCCGCCATGCGGATCGCTCAAGAGGAAATTTTTGGCCCGGTGCTGTGTATCATTCCGTATGAAACGATCGATGAAGCGGTCGCTATCGCTAACGACACGATATATGGGCTTGGAGCGCATGTTCAGGCGCAGGACCTTGATCTTGCACGAGCCATTGCATCTCGTATCCGCGCGGGACAAGTGCATCTGAATTACCCCGCTTGGAATCCAATGGCTCCGTTCGGGGGGTACAAGCAATCTGGTAATGGTCGTGAGTACGGTGTCTACGGCTTTGAAGAGTACCTGGAAACCAAAGCAATTATTGGATTTGGCTGATTATTTCCGCGACGATTGGCTGGACCGAGAGTCAACGTAAACAGTACGCCTTAAGCCACCAGCCTGCACGATGGCACTGTGTTGCTGGCCGCCAATGATGCACGCCATGGAGGCCAAACACAAAAGCTGCACGATATGTGAGCGTTTTTTTGTCAAGAAAGTCCGCGTAGCTAGCCTGGGCCATAAACAACTCACGTTATTCGGGAGTAATGAAAAATGGGTATTTTTGACTGGAAACACTGGATCGTCCTGCTGGTCGTCGTGGTCCTGGTGTTCGGCACCAAGAAACTGAAGAACTTCGGTGGTGACTTGGGCGAATCGATCAAGGGCTTTCGCAAAGCCATGAGCGAAGAAGAAAGCAAGCCGGCCGAGCAGCCCCCATTGTCCGCTCAGCCGGTGTCGCCAATGCAAGCCACACAACAGCCAACCACTGCGACACATCAGGGTCACATCATCGAAGGCCAGGCACAGCCAGCTCAAGAGCCGCGGAAAGACTGACCCATGTTCGGCATCAGTTTCAGCGAGCTTCTGCTCGTCGGTCTGCTCGCCCTGCTGGTGCTCGGCCCCGAGCGCCTGCCCGGTGTCGCGCGCACGGCAGGCCTGTGGATCGGCCGGCTCAAGCGCAGTTTCAACAGCATCAAGATGGAAGTGGAGCGCGAGATCGGCGCCGACGAAATCCGCCGCCAGCTGCACAACGAGCACATCCTGCAGATGGAAGAGCAAGCCAAGCGCACCCTCAACCCGATGACGCCACCGGCGCAGCCGCCTGTCACCACTGCCACCGTGCAGCCGCCCGCCGGGCTCGAAGCCAGGCCGGTCGAGACCGCTGCCGCCCCGGCCACGCCTTCTGAACCGCCTCAACCGCCGCG
>NZ_OLKL01000026.1 GCF_900291015.1 Pseudomonas persica | reverse complement strand
GATCAAGCCCGCGCCGCTGGTGCGGTGGATTCCCCCGAGGCCATTCGCACCTACCTCAGGCAGGTCATCGGCGACGGCTATGCCCCCGCGCTGGTCGACGCCTTCATCGAGCATGGCCACCAGGCGCTGCGCTGGCTGGAGCAGAACACCGAACTGCGCTACGCCCTGCGCCCGCATTCGCCGGACTACTACCCGGACGCCCCCGGTGCCACCCAGTTTGGCCGGGCGCTGGAGATGGTCGAGTACGACGGCAGGCAGCTCGGCTCGCACTTCAAGGA
>NZ_OLKL01000025.1 GCF_900291015.1 Pseudomonas persica | reverse complement strand
TACCGGCGTGCTACCGGCTGGATGCCGAGCAGCTAAGCGTGCAAAGCCGCGATTTCCACCACCGCAACCTGGTGGCCATGCTGCTGAACAAGACGCTGGAAAGCCTGTACCCGGCGGATGCACCTTCGCTGGAGCTCGCCGAGTTCCGGCTTGGCACGGCACGCCGCGGGCCCGCCCTGTCTCCGGCCGAGTCACGTTTTCACGCCCTCACCCACGAAGACTATTCCCCCAACGGCGCGCGCCTGGCACAGCGCCTCGACCTCGCCAAGTACCGGCGCTTCCTCACCGAGCGTGATGAACTGGAACGCCGTATTGCCACCTTGCGCACGCAGGCCTTGCAAGCCAGCCACGATCATGACGCCTGGCTCGGGACCGCCGAACCCCAACATGTCGATAACCCCTACAGCCTGGCCGCGGCCCTGGCCTGCTACGACCGCGACGAAATCACTTCCGCGCGCGGGCTGGAAATCTCCCTGGCGCTGCTGATTCAGTCGATGGGCCAGCCGGCCCCCGGCACNGAAATCACTTCCGCGCGCGGGCTGGAAATCTCCCTGGCGCTGCTGATTCAGTCGATGGGCCAGCCGGCCCCCGGCACTGAAGAACAGGATCAGCGCCTCAAACGTCTCGAACAGTGGCTGGACCAGCACGACAGCCCGCTGTACACCGCCCTGGCGCCGTTCAACCCGTTCAAGGACAAGGCGGATTCGATCGGCAGCTTGCTCGGCGCCAGCGACAACGTGATCCAAGGGTTAGCCGGCCGTTTTCCGGCCATGGCCGACATCACCGACCTCACTGCGCAGTCGGTCAACACCGTGGTGCTCAAGCGCCTGCGTGGGCAGACCCGCTGGGATGCCAGTCATGGCCTGCGTCAGCAGGTGTTGTTGGCGGGGCGCGAGGCCAATGCCGAGAAAGCACTGGGGTTGCTGGCAGCGCGCTACCGGATTACCGGGCAGGCCATCGCGGAAAATCCGTTCAGCCAGGAAGTGGAGAAGTACCTGAAGAGCGGCATGGCCCAAGTTGAAGAAATGAAGCAACTGCGCATCTCGGGAAGCCGGACGGTTTCAATCGAACTGACCACCACCGTGCGAGTGAAACCCAACNAAATGAAGCAACTGCGCATCTCGGGAAGCCGGACGGTTTCAATCGAACTGACCACCACCGTGCGAGTGAAACCCAACTTTCTCGGGTTACTGACATCCGGCGTGGGCGGTGGTTTGAACGCCGGGATGCTGTGGTTCAACGTGATTTCGCTCAAGACCGCCTACAACAGCCTGCAAAAAAGCGATGCCCTGGAACACACCGCAGGGTTCGCTGCGTCGGTCTTTGGCGTAATGGGTGCAACGGCAGCCACATTAGTCAGCGTACGGGCAGCACAGAAAGCCGTAATGTTGAGATTAAGTGCCACGGCGCCGGGCATGGGCTTTAGCAACGGAATTGTAAACCTATTAGGGAGTCATCTGTTCACAAGAGCATCAGGTTATCCGGCGATAATTTCGGGTCTTTTATCTGATTTCACCAAAGGGAGGCGTCAATTACAAAACGGCGATTCGGTTTCCGGCTTATACAATATAACTGGTGGCGCAACAACCGCCATAGGTTCCGCCCTTATGTTAGAGGGAAGTTTAGCCATCGCTGGCCCGACATTCCTTATACCTTTTGCAGGTTGGTCTGCAGCGGGAATCGTGTTGACGGGGGGCACACTAATAGTCGCAGGGCTATATCTCTATTCTAAAGCGCATGAGCGCTTGCATAGCCCGATAGAACTATGGGCAAGCAGGTGTATCTTTGGAACTAGAGAAAACGATGGAGAAATCCGACCTGGTTTGACCCTAGACTTTCAAAAAAAGCTTCCTCGCTTCGCCAGCATTATTGAAGAAATGGAATCATGGCATGCTGAGACGTATGCCCCAATAGCACTTTCACTGGAGCAGTCAACGCGACTCAGCCTGGAAGCGTTCACAACAAGACTTAGCACCAACAGCCAGTGGCCAACGCCGGACTGGGCAACAATTATACATAGCCAAGTATCCGAGGACGTGCCCACGATAGAGTTCACCATACTACTACCCAATTTTATGATCGGGCAAAGCGAATGGTCTGGCACACTAAGAGTCGAAGACACCGACGGAAACTCAACAACACTCACAACCACACCAAACTGCTACATCATTCCCGCAGGCGTCGTACTGCACTATAAAACCCAGAGAAAAAAAGCCAGCAACGCAAACTTATCAATCAGCTACCACCTGAATCACTGCTTGGCCACTTCCACAAACTCCAGCGCAGACTTCTTTATCGAGAGATAATTCCATGGCAACCATATGGCTATTCAACCCCAAAACAAAAACCAACATAGATCCAAAAATTTCAGGACAATTGACCGATATAACCAGTTTCTTTTTGCGCTTGCGGAACCCATGGGTTACTGACTCAGTATTCATGGGTAAGATGTACACTGCAATGTGTATAGCCACAGCTTTCTTTGCCTATCCACCACTTCTAAATGACTCGACGAATTATGAACTTGATGGCGCCTACGTATTTCTTGCCATGCAGATTATTTTGCCGTTTATTTTTACACCTTTTTTAGCCTACAGAATATTCTTCATAAGAAATCTCTCAGACATCTACCTGAACAGGCTAACGAAAAAAATCTATTACAAACGAATTGGAAAGGTGTTTAGCTTCGACTGGTGCAACATCAGAGGCGGCTTGTTCAAACGCAGAGAATTCGGTGGTTCTTCCTTTAGCACGAGCTATGCCCTAGCCTTCGCCCCTTGCCGAGAGGACGGCAGCCTCCACCAGAAAGACTGCCTCTGGGTCGACAGCAACGAACCCACCGAGTCCGACGTCCAATACGTCGCCGAAGTCTGGGAGTACCTCCGCCACTTCATGGATCACGGCCCGGACAAGCTCCCCCCTCCCGGCGAACCCAACTGGTGGCACAAACCACTTCACGCCATCTGCCTGACCCCGGCAGAAGCCTGGCGCCATTACGCCCCCTGGCGAACCGGCGAGCCCGGTGAAATGCAGGGCAAAAAAAATTGGCAGCTGCCATTCTGGGCCGTGCTGTTCCCTTACAACCTGACGGTCGCCATCTGTTGGTACTTCCTCTGCAAACTCTTCAATGTCCGGGCAGCGCCACCACCAGCAGAGGCCTTCGAAGGAGCGCCTGCTAACCCCGAATGATCACCACCTCAAGGTATTCACTCGGCACCACCAATGACGAAGAGCCCCCCACATTGCTGTCATTCAGCAACTGGGTCAGGTCCCGCTCCAGCGCCCCGGTCGCCTCCGGCTCCAGCGTGGCAAACGCCTTGTGCACCGGCCCGTACCAGGTGCGAAACACCTCGATGAAATGCGCCGCCGAGCGATAGCGGAAGTTGAAGTACTGGCGGCTGACGTTCAGCTCTCCAAGCGCCCCCTCGAACAGCACGCGCAGTTGTTCCTCGTCGCCCCAGCGCGAGGGAGGCAAGGCCCCGGCTGGCGGCGGTACGTGCCGCCCGAGGGTCTTGAACATCTGCCCGACGAACCCTTGCGGGGTCCAGTTGGCCAGGCCGATGCGGCCGCCGGGCCGGCACACTCGAGCCAACTCGCGTGCAGCACGGGCCTGGTCGGGGGCGAACATCACGCCGAAGGTGGAAAGCACGGCATCGAAGGTGCCATCGGCAAACGGCAGCGCTTCGGCATCGGCGGTCTGGAACACCACGTTGAGGTGCTCGGCCCGCGCCCGTTCTTCGCCGCGCTTGAGCAGTTCGGGCACATAGTCGGTGGAGGTGACGCAGCAGCCGCGCCGGGCAGCAGCCAGGGTGGCATTGCCGTTGCCGGCGGCGACATCCAGCACCTGCTCGTCCCAGCGCAGGTCACAGGCTTCGGCCAGGCGTTCGCCAACCAGTTGCAAAGTGGTACCGATTACCGCGTAGTCGCCACTGGCCCACGCGGCTTGCTGGCGGGCTTTGAGGGCATTGGTATCCAAAGGGATGCTCATGGTCTGCGCCTTCGTGCTGTGCGCGGCCGAGGTCCTTCTGGCGGTCAACGCGCCATGGATTGAGAGGGTGGGAGCAAAACGCTACGCGCCCGGCAGGCAAAGCGGCAAGACAGATTGGAGATAGCGGCAAGAACAAAGCGCTATATAAAGGCTGCCGGCCCATCGCCAGCAAGCCTGCTTCCACCTCGACAGCACCGATCTCAAGCCATGTGCTGTACCTGTGGGAGCTGGCTTGCCGGCGATGACGCCAGAACAGTCAGTACAAGATAGCGATTGGAGCACTGCGGCTATCAGGCGAACCTGGCCCTGGCCGCGTGCAGCTTCTTGTAGCTTTCGATCAGACGCAGATGGCGATCGAGCCCTTCGAGCTTCATGCTGGTCGGGGTCAGGCCATGGAAGCGCACGCTGCCGTCCACCGAACCCAGCACCGCGTCCATGCGCGGGTTACCGAACATGCGGCGGAAGTTGGCTTCGTAGTCGGCCATTTCCAGTTCATCGTCCAGCAGTACTTCCAGCACTACATTCAGCGCCTGGTAGAACAGTCCGCGCTCGACGGTGTTGTCGTTGAACTGCAGGAACGCCTCGACCAGTTCCTTGGCGTCCTCGAAGCGCTGCACCGCCAGGCAGATCAGCAGCTTCAGCTCCAGAATGGTCAACTGGCCCCACACCGTGTTCTCGTCGAACTCCACACCGATCAGCGTGGTGATGGTGGTGTAGTCATCCACATCACAGTTGTCCAGACGCTTGAGCAGCAGCTTGAGGGAACGGTTGTCCAGGCTGTGCAGGTTGAGGATGTCGGCGCGGAACGCCAAGGCGCGGTTGGTGTTGTCCCAGATCAGGTCTTCGACCGGGTAGATCTCCGAGTAGCCCGGCACCAGGATGCGGCAGGCGGTGGCGCCGAGGGTGTCGTACACCGCCATGTACACTTCCTTGCCCAGCTCTTCGAGGATGCCGAACAGGGTCGCGGCCTCCTGCACGTTGGAATCCTCGCCATGGCCGGAGAAGTCCCACTCGACGAATTCGAAGTCGGCCTTGGCACTGAAGAAGCGCCACGACACCACGCCACTGGAGTCGATGAAGTGCTCGACGAAGTTGTTCGGCTCGGTCAGCGCGTGGCTTTCGAAGGTCGGCTGCGGCAGGTCGTTCAAGCCTTCGAAGCTGCGGCCCTGCAGCAGTTCGGTGAGGCTGCGCTCCAGCGCCACTTCCAGGCTCGGGTGGGCGCCGAACGAAGCGAACACGCCACCGGTGCGCGGGTTCATCAAGGTCACGCACATCACCGGGAACTCGCCCCCCAGCGACGCATCCTTGACCAGCACCGGGAAGCCCTGCTCTTCCAGGCCCTGGATACCGGCAACGATGGCCGGGTACTTGGCCAGCACCTCCTGCGGCACATCCGGCAGGCACAGCTCGCCTTCGAGAATCTCGCGTTTCACGGCGCGTTCGAAAATTTCCGACAGGCACTGCACCTGCGCCTCGGCCAGGGTGTTGCCGGCGCTCATGCCGTTGCTGAGGAACAGGTTCTCGATCAGGTTGGACGGGAAGTACACCACCTGCTGGTCAGACTGGCGCACGAACGGCAGCGAGCAGATGCCGCGCGCGGTGTTGCCCGAGTTGGTGTCGTACAGGTGCGAGCCGCGCAGTTCGCCGTCCGGGTTGTAGATTGCCAGGCAGTGCTGATCGAGGATCTCGGCCGGCAGCGCATCGCGTGGGCCGGGTTTGAACCACTGCTCGTTCGGGTAGTGCACGAACGGCGCGTTGGCCAGGTCCTCGCCCCAGAACTGGTCGTTATAGAAGAAGTTGCAGTTCAGCCGCTCGATGAACTCGCCCAGCGCTGAGGCCAGCGCCGCCTCCTTGGTCGCGCCCTTGCCGTTGGTGAAGCACATCGGCGACTGGGCGTCGCGCACGTGCAGCGACCACACGTTAGGCACGATGTTGCGCCACGAGGCGATTTCGATCTTCATCCCCAGCCCGGCGAGGATGCCCGACATGTTGGCGATGGTCTGCTCCAGCGGCAGGTCCTTGCCGGGGATGCAGGTGCTGGTGTCCGCCACCGGCATCAGCAGGCCCTGGGCATCGGCATCGAGGTTGTCGACCACTTCGATCACGAACTCGGGGCCGGTCTGCACCACCTTCTTCACGGTGCAGCGGTCGATGGAGCGCAGGATGCCTTGACGGTCCTTCTCGGAAATGTCCTCGGGCAGCTCGACCTGAATCTTGAAGATCTGGTTGTAGCGGTTTTCCGGGTCGACGATGTTGTTCTGCGACAGGCGAATGTTTTCGGTGGGGATGTCGCGGGTCTGGCAGTAAAGCTTGACGAAGTAAGCCGCGCACAAGGCCGAAGACGCCAGGAAATAGTCGAACGGCCCCGGGGCCGAGCCATCACCCTTGTAGCGGATCGGTTGGTCGGCGATCACCGTGAAGTCGTCGAACTTGGCTTCGAGACGGAGATTGTCGAGAAAATTGACCTTGATTTCCATGCGGGATTACCGTGATTTGAGCGTGCAAAACGAAATTGGCCGGCATTATCCGGGTTTTCACACCGGAAGTCCTGTTTGCCTGCGCCGGCCCTATCGCCGGCAAGCCGGCTCTCACAGGAACTGCACATGACGTGAGGTCGATGCGGTCGAGGTGGAGCCGGCTTGCCGGCGATAGGGCCGGTGCAGACTTGCGCATTCCACCGAATTGCTTGCCTGATCCTCTGAACCTGCCCGTGCCAGCAGACCAGCGGTCACCCCGCTGTGCTAGCGTTTCTGCACTGGGGAGCACCGTATTCCCCGCTCGAAAAAACCAGGCGATAGCAACCGTTGACGGACAGGTGAACCATGGAACTACGCATCAACCAGAAGACCTATCAGGTCGAGGCAGACGCCGACACGCCCCTTCTATGGGTGATCCGCGATGACCTGGGGCTGACCGGCACCAAGTATGGCTGCGGCCTGGCCCAATGCGGTGCCTGTTCGGTGCTGGTGGACGGCAACGTGGTGCGTGCCTGCGTCACCCCGGTGGCTGGGGTGGTCGGGCGCGAGGTGACCACCATCGAGGCGATCGAGGCCGATGCCGTCGGCAAACGGGTGGTCGCGGCCTGGGTCGAGCACCAGGTGGCCCAGTGCGGCTACTGCCAGTCCGGCCAGGTAATGGCGGCCACGGCGCTGCTCAAGCACACGCCCAAGCCCAGTGACGCGCAGATCGAGGCAGCCATGGTCAACCTGTGCCGCTGCGGCACCTACAACGCCATCCATGCCGCCGTGCATGAACTGGCCCAAGGGGAGAAGGCCTGATGAACACGCCAGTCGATTCCCCCGCCGAACTGCTCCAGCTGCAGCAGGGCGAAACGGTCAACCTGTCGCGTCGGCGCTTCCTTGCCGGCACGGCTGTCGGTGCTCTGGTGCTTGGTTTCGGCCTGCCCATGGGGTCGGCCCGTGTGCAGGCAGCGGCCGCAGCAACCACGGAGCGCGGCACCCAGGTGCCGGCGTTTCTGGAGATCCGCCCAGACGGTACAGTGCGCCTGCTCAGCCCGTTCATGGAAGGCGGGCAAGGCCCCTTCACCGCCATGGCGCAGATCGTTGGTGAAGAGCTGGACGTCGACCCGGCCAACTTCGTGGTCGATAGCGCGCCGCCCGGGGAAGCCTATGTAGTGATGGAAAACGGCATGCGCATCACCGGCGGCAGCATGTCGGTGCGCATGAGCTATCCGACCATGCGCCGCCTGGGCGCCCTGGCCCGGGCCATGCTGCTGCAGGCGGGTGCCGAGCAACTGGGCGTGCCGGTCGAAGAACTCTCCACCACACCGGGTCACGTGGTACATACCACGACTGGCCGCTCCATCCCCTACGGTGAACTGGCCGGGCGCGCCATGGACCTGCCGGTACCAGACCCGGCCAGCGTCAAGCTGCGCGACCCCAGCCAGTTTCGCTGGATCGGCAAGCCGGTACGTCGCCTGGATGCCTACGACAAGTCCACCGGCAAGGCCGTGTACAGCATCGATATCAAGGTCGACGGCATGCTCCACGCTGCCGTGCAGCACGCACCACGCCTGGGCATGACCGTCGGCAGCCTGCGCAACGAAGACCAGGTCAAGGCCATGAAAGGCGTGCATTCGGTGCATCAGCTGCCGGGCGCCGTGGCGGTGGTTGCCGAACGCTGGTGGCACGCCAAGCGCGCGGTCGAAGCCATCCAGGTGGACTGGCAGGAGCCCGCTGCCGACAGCCCGGCACGACCGATGCCGGCCGATTTCTCCAGCGATGGCTGGCGCGAGCACCTGGCCACGGTCACGGGCCCGGCCCGCGACGACGAAAACCAGGGCGATGTGGCCGGTATGCTGGCCAGTGCCAAGACCCGGGTCGAGGCAACCTACCACAACCAGTACCTCAACCACGCCCAGTTGGAACCGCCGTCGGCACTGGCGCGCTTCAACCCGGACGGCACCCTGGAGGTATGGCTGCCCAACCAGGCGCCGGACATGTTCCGTGATGACATCGCCAAACGCACCGGCCTGGCCCCGGCGCAGATCACCCTGCATTCGCCGTTGCTGGGCGGTTTCTTTGGCCGCCACTTCCTGTACGACTCGGCCAACCCCTACCCGCAGGCCATTGCCTTGGCCAAAGCGGTCGGCCGGCCGGTGAAACTCATCTGGAGCCGCGAAGAAGAATTCCTCCGCGATGTGCTGCGCCCGGTCGCCGTGGTGAAGTTCCGCGCCGGGCTGAATGCCGACGGCCTGCCGGTAGCCCTCGAAGCCGTGAGCGCCACCGAAGGCCCGACCGAAGCCATCGCCGGCAAGCAAGGCGAAAAGCTCGACCCGACCGCGCTCGAAGGGCTGTCGGGCAAGTCCTACGCCATCGCCAACAAGCGCATCGCGCAGATCTACGTCAAAGGCCCGGCCATGCTCGGCTACTGGCGCTCGGTGGGCAACTCGCTGAACGACTTCTTCTATGAGTCGTTCCTCGACGAGCTGGCCGACAAAGGCGGCAAGGACCCGTTCGAACTGCGCCTGCACCTGCTGCGCGACAACCCGCGCCTGACCAACCTGCTGCAGGCCGTCGCCGAACTGTCCGGCGGCTGGAAGCGCGGGCCGTTCACCGCCGAGGATGGCAGCAAGCGGGCGCGTGGCGTGGCCATGGCCTCGCCGTTCGGCTCGGAGGCAGCGGTCATTGCCGAAGTGTCGATCGAGAACGGCCAGGTCAAGGTGCACGACATCTGGCAGGCCATCGACCCGGGCAGCATCGTCAACCCGGCGATCATCGAGCACCAGGTCAACGGCGCCGTCGCCCTGGGCCTGTCGCAGACACTGCTGGAAGAAGCGGTGTACTTCGATGGCAAGCCGCGCGCGCGCAACTACGACCTGTACCCGATCCTGCCGCCGGCGCGCATGGCCAGGGTGCATGTGCGCATTGTCGAAAGCGGGGCGAAGATGGGCGGCATCGGCGAGCCACCGTTGCCCGCCGTGGCACCGGCGGTGGCCAACGCAGTCGCGCAGCTCACCGGCCAGCGCGTACGCAGCCTGCCATTGAGCCGCCATACCTTCAGCTGAGCACACAAGGACGCCCCATGACCCATCGTTTCGCAAGAACCGCTGGCTGGCTGGCGCTGCCGTGCCTGGTCGCGGCAGGCCTGCTGGCCTGGTATGTCACCCGCGAGCCCGCCTCGCCGTTTGCCGAGGCGCAAGCCACGGCTGCCGACCCGGCGCTGATCAGCCGTGGCGAGTACGTGGCCCGGCTCAGCGACTGCGTGGCCTGCCACAGCCTGCCGGACGGCAAACCGTTCGCCGGCGGGCTGGAAATGGCCACCCCGCTGGGGGCGATCCATGCCACCAACATCACCCCCGACCGCGACACCGGCATCGGGCACTACAGCCTGGCCGACTTTGACCGCGCCGTGCGCCAGGGCGTCGCGCCCGGTGGCCGGCGGCTGTACCCGGCCATGCCCTACCCGTCCTACGCCAAGCTCAGCGATGACGATGTGAAGGCGCTGTACGCCTTCTTCATGCACGGTGTGCAACCGGTGCAGCAGGCCAACCTGGCCAGCGACATTCCCTGGCCGCTGAACTGGCGCTGGCCCATTGCCATGTGGAACGGCCTGTTCGCCGCCAACACGCCTTACGCCGACCAGACCGGGCAGGATGCGCAATGGAACCGCGGCGCTTACATCGTCCAGGGGCCCGGCCACTGCGGCAGCTGCCATACCCCGCGCGGCCTGGCCTTCAACGAAAAGGCCCTGGATGACAGCGGCAAGCCGTTCCTCGCTGGTGCCCTGCTCGATGGCTGGTATGCACCGAGCCTGCGTGCCGACCCCAACACCGGGCTGGGGCGCTGGAGCGAGGCCGAGATTGCGCAGTTCCTCAAGACCGGGCGCAACCGGCATGCGGTGGTATTCGGCTCGATGACCGAGGCGTTCAACAACTCCACGCAGTTCATGAGCGACGACGACCTGGCCGCCATCGCCCACTACCTGAAGTCGCTGCCCGGTGACCCGCAACGCGATGGCGCGCCGTGGCAGTACCAGGCCGAATCGGCTGCGGCGCGGCTCGATAGCCCTGGAGCGCATACCTATGTAACCCGCTGTGCGTCGTGCCACGGTCTGGACGGCAAAGGCCAGGCCGAATGGATGCCACCCCTGGCCGGCGCTACCTCGGCACTGGCCAGGGAAGACGCCTCGGCGATCAATATCACCCTCAATGGTTCGCAACGGGTGGTGACGGCCGGGTTGCCCGATGCCTATCGCATGCCGGCCTTCCGTGAACAACTGAGTGACCAGGAAATTGCTGATGTGCTGGGTTTCGTGCGCAGTGCCTGGGGGAACAATGGTGGTGCGGTGAATGCGCAGGCGGTGGGCAAGTTGCGTGGGCATACCGATCCGGCCAGTAGCAGCCCGATCATTTTGCATATGCGCTGAACTGTGAAGGCCCTTTCGCGGGTGAACCCGCTCCCACAGGGTTTGCACCAGCCTCCTGAATTATGCAGAACCTGTGGGAGCGGGTTCACCCGCGAAGAGGCCGGCACAGCCCCCCTTGAACATCGGTTTTAATGGAGTCCAAATGGAAAGCATCGACCTGCTGGTCCTGCGCACCACCCGAGACTGGCTCGCCGCCGGCCACCGCGCCCTGCTCGCCACGGTCGCCCGCACCTGGGGCTCCTCTCCCCGCCCGGTGGGCTCGATGATGGCCCTGCGCAGCGACGGCCGCGTGGTCGGCAGTGTCTCTGGCGGCTGCATCGAAGACGACCTCATCCACCGCTACACCTGCGCCTACAGCGGCCCCGGCATGCCTGGCGGTCTGCCCCAGGTGGTGCGCTACGGCGTCAGCGCCGACGAGGCCCACCGCTTCGGCCTGCCCTGTGGCGGTACCCTTGAACTGGTGCTGGAATTCGCCCCATCGTTGCAACACTTCGAGCAGCTGCTCGCCGACCTCGACAGTGGCAGTCTGGTACGTCGTGGGCTCGACCTGCGCAGCGGTGAAGCCAGCCTGACCGCCACCAGCACACCCGAACTGTTCAGCTTCGATGGCCAATACATGCTCAGCACCCTCGGCCCCGGCTACCGCCTGCTGCTGATCGGTGCCGGCGCGCTGGCCGAATACCTGGCGACCATGGCCCTGTTCAATGGTTTCAGCGTTTCCCTGTGCGACCCACGCCCCGAATACACGGCAGGTTGGAACGTTGCCGGCGTCAACCACCTGCCCGGCATGCCGGACGACGTGGTGCGAACCTTCGCCCCGGACCTGCGCAGCGCCATCGTCGCCGTCAGCCACGACCCCAAGCTGGACGACCTGGCCCTGCTCGAAGCCCTGCACAGCCCGGCGTTCTACATCGGCGCCATCGGCTCACGGCGCAACAGCCAGCTGCGCCGCGAGCGGCTGATCGAACACTTCGGCGAAAGCGAAGCGTCGTTGCAGCGCCTGCACGGCCCTATCGGCATTTATATCGGTAGCAAGACCCCGGCCGAGATCGCCGTCAGCGTCATGGCCGAGATCCTCGCGGCGAAGAACGATGTCAACCTGCCCGGCGCGGTCAGCGTGACCCGGGCCAAGGAAGCCGAGCAGCTGGCGCGGTCCCTGTAGGGGATCGCCCAGCCTTTGGGCTGCGCTGCCGCACAGAGAACTGAGTTCGCCAGCGGTGCGCGTACCCTGTGCGGCTTTAGCCGCGCCCACAAAGGCCCTGCTAATTCAATGAATGATGTGCAGTTCTAAGAGAGCGGCTGCTACTGCCAACGTTCCAGGTTTTGCTGCAACAGCTGCTCCGGCAGCGCCCCGGCAACGATCTTTTCCATCTCTCGTGCCAGCGCCTCACGCAGCTGCGGCTGGTTGCAGGGCGAGTCATGCGACATCGCCAGGTACAGCCCTTCGCTGGATATCGGCGGTTCCAGCACCTGTACAGTCCCTGCGATACCCAAGGTGCGCGCCAGCGCCATGCCGGGGTACTGCTCGTACACCACGTAATCGCTGCGCTTGTGCACCAACTTCTCGAACGCTTGCCTGGCACCGGGTACCGCTTCGAGGGTGAGGTTGGCCCTGGCGTAGTCATCGAACTGCTGGCCGTGGCTGTTGTTGACCAGCATGCCGCCTTTACGGCCCTTGAGATCGGCCCATCGACGATAGGCAAAGGCATGGTCCCGGTGTACCCAGACCACGCTGGGGGTATGCAGGAATGGCGGGGTAATGAAGTCCATCTGTTGCTGGCGGGCCTTGGTCAGGAAATACCCGGCCATCAGGTCGATCCGGCCCGTGCGCACTTCTTCCTGGGCGCGCGACCACGGCCCGCCGTAGACCACCTCGATTTCCAGCCCCAGTTGCTTGCCCAGGTACTTGAGCAGGTCGGCATTGGCACCGATCAGTTGCTGAGGGTTTTGCAGGTCGCGCCACAGGTAGGGGGGGTATTCCGGGTTGCCGGTCGCAGTCAGCCGCCGGCATTCCTCGTGCGCTACCGCCGCCAGCGGCAGCAGTACCAGGCACGGCAGTAGCAGCAAGGCGTGGCGCAAGCAGCGCTCGATCATCGACAACCCTCGGCACATGTAACATCCGCAGACCCGGAGCAGTGGCCAAAAGCTGCCACATCCTGTGGTCGACTGCAGCATCCCTCTATGCGTGCTAAAGACAGTCTGGACCATGTATGACCATCAGGTTGGCCTTTTATCGGCCAGAAGAGGCGGCCCTCATATTTCAGGCCCCCTGTCGGCGCATCGCAAGGATCGCTGCGCCAAAACCGATAAAGGTCGTGCCCACCACCCGGCTCACCCAGCGCGACAGCGACGGCCGGGTCAGCACGCCCTTGGCTCGCGCCGCCAGCGCGGCATACAGACTCAGCGAAACCAGCGACAACGCGACGAAAATTCCGGTCAGGATCAGGAATTGCGGCAGCAACGCTGCCCCTTGGTCGATGAACTGCGGGAACAGTGCGGTGAAGAACATGGTCGCCTTGGGGTTGGTCACTGCCGTAAAGAAGGCCGACTTGTACAGCTTCAGCGGCGTGGGCCGGACCTTGGCCAGACCATCTGCGGCTCCCTGTGCCAGCATCGGGCTCTTTTTCAGCAATTGCCGCGCCCCCAGGTAGAACAGGTAGCCCGCGCCAAGGATCTTCACGGCATTGAACAGCATTTCGGAACTGGCCAGCAGCGCGCCCAGCCCCAGCATGGCGGCAGCCGACAGGCAGAACAGGCCCGAGCCATTGCCCAGCGACGACCAGATCGCGCTGCGCTGGCCATGGGCCAGGCTGTTGTTGATGGCCATCAGGGTAGCAGGGCCGGGGCTGGCAATCGCAATGGCAGCGACCAGGGTAAAGGCAAACAGCGAGTGAGAATCCATTTCAGGCTCGTCAGACAATCAGGAAAGGCCGCGCGCGGGGCACGCAGGTTCAGCCTGTATTCTGCCGCTTGGCCGCCTTCTTGGCGATAGCCTTCATCCGCGTTGCCGCCCGCTGCACGGTGGCCATCTTCTCGGGGCGCTTCATGCCCCGCCATTTGCGAATTTCGTCACGGCTGCGGCCACAGCTCACGCACAACTCGCTATTGAGCTGGCACAGCGAGACGCAAGGGTTGTCGATATCTTTGGCCATGCCGCCATTCAGCCGGGCATTTCTGCCCGCGCACGCTCGGCGGCGCTGTGGAACACCTGGCGTACTTCCTCGGCCTTGACCTTGCTGACCGACCTAGCAGCCAGCAGCTCGTCAACCACGCGCAAGCCCTGCTCCAGGGCGGTGGCCAGTTGCTCACGGTCGGAGGCGTCAGCGATATCACCCAGATAAGGAGCGATGAGATACACGTAACGGTCCTGCAGCTTGAGCGCTTCCAGCGCGTCGAGGGCTTTCTGGAACCGATCGGCAGCGGCAGGGCTCATGCTCAATTTATCGAAATGAATCAGGCTCACACGGTCAGTGGCCATTTTGACGAATCTCCGTTTCCTGGTACGGCCAGGCCCACAAGCAGCAGCGCTTCTACGCCGCTCGGATGTGCAGGCCCGGGGTATGCCCATCAGGGTACCAGAACGCGAGGCAGAAAGGGCCATCGCCCCCAGAACTAAAAGTATTTGGCAAGTCGCGTAATGGACGCCCCGGGGCGTTATCGGGACAGGAGCCGCCGTTTCGTGCGCAGGATAATCCCGCCGGCAATCTTCTCGCCGAGGCAGTCATCGAACTCGGTCGCCCACACAACTACAAGCCTGCGCCTGCAGGTAAGCCAGAAAGGGGCCTCATCATACATGGCAAAGGAACACATCACCGAAACGCTCGACCTCGGCGTGACGGACCCCTCGAAAACCGCAGAAGCACGCCAGGACCGGCGTTTCGAGGGCAAGCTCGACTGGATCGTCTTTGGTTTCACCAGCCTCCTGGCAATCGCTTTCGTCCTCTGGGGCTTCCTCAACCAGGCCAGCCTCGCCAGCAGCGCCTCCAGCGCGCAATCCTGGGTCATTCTCAACTTCGGCTGGTTCTTCGTGCTCACCTCCAGCCTGTTCGTGGTGTTCGTGCTGTGGCTGGCCGCCAGCCGTTACGGCCGGGTCCCGCTGGGCCGTGATGGCGAACAGCCAGAATTTCGCACGGTGTCCTGGGTGGCGATGATGTTCAGCGCCGGCATGGGCATCGGCCTGATGTTCTTCGGCGTTGCCGAACCGCTGTCGCACTATGTGTCGCCACCCCCTGGGACAGCCACCGGGCAGTCCAGCGAAGCGATGCAGGTGGCCATGGCCACCACACTGTTCCACTGGACTCTGCACCCTTGGGCCATGTACGCCATCGTCGGCCTGGTGATTGCCTATGGCACCTTCCGCCGCGGCCGCTCGCAACTGATTTCTGCCGCCTTCCGGCCATTGATCGGCAAGTATGCCAACGGCCCGCTCGGCCGCCTGATCGACATGATGGCAATCTTCGCCACGCTGTTCGGCTCGGCGGCCTCGCTGGGCCTGGGTGCGCTGCAGATCGCCGGAGGCCTGGAATACAACGGCTGGATCGAAAGCCCCGGCAAGCTGTTCTACATCTCGATCATCACCCTGCTGACCATTGCTTTCGTCACCTCGGCGGTGTCGGGCATCGGCAAGGGCATCCAGTGGCTGTCCAACACCAACATGGTGCTGGCACTGGTGCTGGCGGTGTTCGTGTTCATGGTCGGCCCGACCCTGCTGATGCTCAACCTGCTGCCAACCTCGATCGGCATCTACGTCAAGATGCTGCCGGAAATGATGGCCCGCACCAACGCCAGCGGCGGGGAGCAGATGAACAGCTGGCTGGCCGGCTGGACCGTGTTCTACTGGGCCTGGTGGATTTCCTGGACGCCGTTCGTGGGCATGTTCATCGCCCGCATCAGCCGCGGCCGCACCATCCGCCAGTTCGTCACCGGGGTGCTGCTGGTGCCGAGCCTGGTCAGCCTGGTGTGGTTCACCATCTTTGGCGGCGCGAGTATCGACGCCCTGCGCGAAGGCGCCTTCCAGCTGGCCAATGGTGCGGTCAACAGCAACCACGCGCTGTACCAATTGCTGGACAGCTATCCGCTGGCCTCGGCGACTTCAGTGCTGGTGATGGTTCTGGTGGGTATCTTCTTCGTCTCCGGTGCCGATGCGGCCTCACTGGTGATGGGCACGCTATCGGAGCACGGCACCACCACGCCATCGCGACGCACGGTGATTTTCTGGGGTGCGCTGACCGGTACGGTGGCGGCGATCATGCTGGCAATCGGCGACCCGCGCGACCCCGGCGAGGCGCTGACTGGCCTGCAGAACCTGACTATCGTCGTGGCCCTGCCGTTCGTGGTAGTGATGGTGCTGCTGTGCCTGGCACTGTACCGCGACCTGCGCAAGGACCCGATGATGCTGCGCCACCTGCGCGGCAACGAGCTGATCGAAAAGGCCGTGCTGTATGGCGCGGTGAAGCATGGCGAAGAGTTCTACATCGTGGTGCAGGAGAAGAAGGCTTCGACCAAGGCGGCGGCAGAGGCCGAAGTGAGCGGCAACTGAGGCCAACCAGAGGAAGCTGGGGCCGCATTGCGGCCCATCTCCGGCAAGCCAGCGCCTCAAGGAACTGCACATGACTCATTGAATCAGCAGGCCCCCATGGGAGCGGGCGTTCCCGCGAACACCGGCGCAGCCGGTGCCCGCCACCGCGTTGAAAACGGACTTGCATCAGCCCTTCAACGCCGCCTCGATCTGCGCCACATCGATCTTGCCCATCTGCATCATGACGTCGAACGCTCGCTTGGCCGCCGCCCGGTCGGGGTGGCCAATGGCTTCGATGAGAATGCGCGGGGTGATCTGCCACGAAATCCCCCATTTATCTTTGCACCACCCGCAGACGCTGGCCTCGCCGCCGTTGCCGACAATGGCATCCCACAGGAGGTCGGTCTCGGCCTGGTCCTCGGTACTGACCTGAAACGAAAAAGCCTCGCAGTGCGTGAAGGCCTTGCCGCCATTGAGCCCCACGCAGGGAATCCCCATCACACTGAACTCCACGGTAATCACGTCACCTTGCTTGCCGGATGGGTAGTCAGCGGGAGCCTGGTGCACGGCAATCACTCTGCTATCAGGGAAGATGCTGGCGTAAAAATTCGCTGCCGCCTCAGCATCGTTGTCGTACCAGAGGCAAATCGTGTTCTTGGCAGTCATGGTCTTGCTCCATGAAAGAGTGTGAGCCTTTGAGTCTAGCCCGGCGTTGCCGGTTGAAGCCTTGCAACATCCTGCAGACATTTCCGATATCAGGTAGTGAACCTGCTGACAAAAAAACGGTCTTTCGCTGACGGTCAACTCACCGACCGGTTCATCGGCCCAGTCACCGGGCCTACTTTTGTCCTGTTTCAGCGAAGACCCAACATGCCCGATTCCCGCCCAACTGCTTCCGCCCTCACTGCCCTGCGCAGCGGCCTGATCGCCGCCCTGGTGGCCCTTGTCGCACCGGTGCACGCCGAAGAGCCTGCCAGCGATGCACGCTGGGTCAGCGACAGCCTGAGCACCTACGTGCGCAGCGGCCCGACCGATGGCCACCGCATCGTCGGTACGCTCAAGTCGGGGCAGAAGCTGACCCTGATCGGCAGCCAGGGCAACTACAGCCAGGTGCGCGGGCAGAACGGCGATGTGGTGTGGATTCTCAGCAACGACCTGCAGTCGGTGCCAGGCCAGAACGAGCGCCTGCCGCAGCTCGATGCCCAGGTCGCGGACCTGACCGGGCAGTTGAAGAACATCGACGACAGCTGGAAGAACCGCGTGCAGGGCATGCAGGAAACCCTCGATTCGCGCAAGAAGCTGATCGACGAACTGGAGGCGCGCAACAAGGCGCTCAACGAACAGCTCGACCAGAGCCAGTCGAACCTGCGCGATACCCAGGCCCGCCTGGGTGACGAGAACAAGCAGGTGATGATGCGCTACATGGTGTATGGCGGCAGCATTGCCGGTGCAGGTTTGCTGGCGGGGCTGATCCTGCCGTCGCTGACCCGCGGGCGCAAGAAGAACGATCGCTGGTTCTGACGACGGCGCCAGCCTGCGCAGGCCCCTTCGCGGGTAAACCCGCTCCCACAGGTGCAGCGGCGCAGCCAAGAGCGGTGACATCCCTGTGAGAGAAGCATTGTTGCCCAATGCCGGCAGCGCGCCGCTTCAGCCCAACGGCAGGCCGGCTTGCGCCAACAGGAAATCGATGAACACCCGCACCCGCAGCGGCATATGCCGGGCCTGGGGATAGATCAGCATGAACGGCCGCGAGGTGCCGCCAAACTCAGCGAGCACTTCCACCAGTTCGCCACCGGCCAGTGCGTCCTGCACGGTAAAGCGGTAAGCCTGCATCAGCCCGCCGCCATGACGCACCAGCGTGACGGTGGCGAGGAAGTCGCCCAAGCAGGTGAACGCCCCCTGGGTTTCGATCTCCACCTCCTCGCCATCCTGGCGAAAGCTCCACGGCGGGCGGCGACCACTGCTGGGCAGTTCGAACTGGATGCACTCATGGTGCAGCAAGTCGTGCGGTGTTTGTGGCGTGCCGGCACGGGCCAAGTAGCCCGGGGTGGCCACCACCACCAGTTCGGCATCCTCCAGGCGGCGCGCTACCAGCCGTGAATCGGCCGGCTCGCGACCACGAATGGCCAGGTCGAACGGTTCCTCGGCAAAGTCGACGTTGCGGTTGCTGACATGCACATCCACCTGCACCTTCGGGTAGCGCTGGCGAAACCGCGGCAGCAGCGGCAACAGCCGGTGGTGGGCATAGGGCGTGGGCGCACTGATGCGCAGGCGGCCGCTCGGTTCGACCTGCCCGCCGGTGACCTGGCGCTCGGCCTCGACCAACTGCCCCAGCGCCTGCCGGCATTGCTGGTAATAGGCCTGGCCCGCTGCGGACAGGCGCATCTGCCGGGTGGTGCGGACGAACAGGCGCACGCCCAGGCGCTCTTCCAGGCGCGCCACGCTGCGGCTGACCGCCGCCGGGGTAACGCCGGCCTCCGTGGCCGCAGCAGTGAAGCTGCCGCTGTCGGCGGCCAGGCAGAACAGTTCCAGGCTGCCCAGTTGCAGGTCATCGAAATGGCGGGTCATGACGGCTCGATTGATTACATGATGTATCGATTGAAATGCCCCGCGCCTCATTTTTCAAGTGCTGGTAGCAACCTACAGTGGCTCCACACCGAGCCCATGGCTCACTTCACTGGAGATCATGCACATGAACACGCCACGCACCGTCATCATTACCGGGGCCTCCAGCGGCCTGGGTTTCGCCCTGGCCGAGGCCTTCCTCGAACGCGGCGACAACGTGATCGGCAATGCCCGCAGCCAGGCCCGCCTGGAGCAAGCCGCCGCCCGCCTCGGCAACCCTTCACGCTTCATCGGCGTAGCTGGCGACATCGCCGAGCCGAGCACGGCGCAGCGCCTGTTCACCAGCGCTGAACATGCCTTTGGTGGGGTCGACCTGCTGATCAACAACGCCGGCATCTTCATTGCCAAGCCGTTTGTCGAGTACAGCGAAGCGGATGTCGACGCCCTGGTCGGCACCAACCTCAAGGGTTTCTTCTACCCGGCCCAGGAAGCGGCGCGGATCATGACCCGGCAAGGGCACGGGCAGATCATCGCCATCACCGCCTCCATCGCCTTGCAACCGGACACCCGCGTGCCGGCCCTGCTGCCGGTGCTGGTCAAGGGCGGCCTGAACCAGGCGGTGAAAGGCCTGGCGCTGGAACTGGCAGCCAGCGGCGTGCAAGTGAATGCGGTGGCACCGGGGATCATCGATACGCCACTGCACGGCGGCAATGTGCAGGGGCTGGGCGCGTTGTCACCCAGTGGCCGCACCGGCTCACCGCAGGATGTTGTGGATGCGGTGCTGTACCTGGCCGACTCACGCTTCGTCAGCGGCGTGATCCTGCCGGTGGATGGCGGTAGTACCGCTGGCACCTGGCATTGAACAGGGGAGCGAGCAACCATGCCCTATGTCCATATTCGCGTGACCGATGAAGGGGTGAGCGCTGAGCACAAGCGCCAGCTGATCGAACAGACCACCCGCATGCTGCAGCAGGTACTGGGCAAGCCGCCGGCCAGTACCTTTGTGGTGATCGAGGAAGTGCCGACCGATAACTGGGGGGTTGGCGGGGAGACTGTGACCGCGGTGCGGGCCCGAGAGCGGGGTTGAAGCCTGGGGCCGATGTGTGGCGCGATCGCCGGCAAGCCAGCGCCCTATGTTCTGGCTTGTGGGAGTCCGGTGGGAGCTGGCTTGCCGGCGATCGGGCTGCGCAGCAGCCCCCTACTGGCGCAACCGCTGCAACGCCTGCAACACATACCCCGTGGCCCGCTCCACCTGCCCTTCCCGGCAGGCAATGCCCAATTGCCGCCACAACCCCGGCCGCAGCGGCCGGCGGGCAATGCGCCGGTCGAGCTCGGCCGCCTCCCCCTCCTGCGGCAGCAACGTCGCCCCATACCCGGCCCCGACCAGGCTCTTGATCGCATCGTTGTAGTTCAGTTCAATGCGCGGCTCGGGGTACAACCCCGCTGCCGCAAACCATTCCCCGGTCACCCGCGACAGCTGGGTGCTGCTGTCATTGAGGATCAACGCCCGCTGCGCCAGCCAGGCCGGCGTGACCTTGGCCGGCGGCTGCCAGTCGGCCGGCACGTAGGCCAGGATCGGGTCGCGCCGCCAAGGGCTAACGGTAAGCCCTTTTCCGACCACCTGCGGCAAGGCCACCAGGCCGATATCCAGCGTGCCCTCGCGCAAGCGCGTCAGCGAGGCCCGGGAGGTCAGCACCTGTACCTGCACATCGATGCCCGGGTGCGCCGTACGCAGGTGCTCCAGCGCCTGCGGCAGCAGGTGGGCAATGGCACCGGTGGAAGCGCCCAGACGCACCCGCCCGGTCAGGCCTTCAACTTGCCGGCGCACTTCGTCCAGCGCCAGGTCGGCGTCGGCCAGCAGGCGGCGGGCACGGGCCAGCAGGGTTTCGCCGATGGCCGTGGACTGCACCTGGCCGCGGGTGCGGGTAAGCAACGGGGCGCCGATGCGCGCTTCCAGCTCGGCCACGTGCAGGCTGATGGTAGGCGGTGCCAGGTTGAGCTGGCGGGCGGCTTCGGCAAAGGAGCCCAGGTCGGAGATGACCACCAGGGTGCGGAGGCGATCGAGGCTGATTTCGCGCATGGGCCAAACTCATTCAGAAAAGATGAATATATCGATCATCATATTCAAATTTTCTTTACCACAGCCACAGGCGAGCATAGGCCACCCCTCCTCGACCGGACTTTGACCATGCACACCCCTGTTGTTTTCATCGACGGCGACCAAGGCACCACCGGCCTGCAGATCCATGCCCGCCTGCAAGGCCGCAGCGATCTGCACCTGCTGACCCTGCCCGAAGCCGAGCGCAAAGACCCGCAACGCCGCCGCGAGGCGATCAACAGCGCCGACATCGCCCTGCTGTGCCTGCCCGACGATGCCGCCCGCGAGGCCGTGGCGGCGATCCACAACCCACAGGTGCGGGTGATCGACGCAAGTTCCGCTCACCGCACCACCCCAGGCTGGGTCTATGGCCTGCCGGAGCTCGACGAGCAGCAAGCCGAACGCATCGCGCACAGCAAGCGTGTCAGCAACCCCGGCTGCTACCCCACCGGCGCCATCGCCCTGCTGCGCCCACTGGTCAAGGCTGGCCTGCTGCCAGCGGATTACCCGCTGAACATCCACGCCATCTCCGGCTATTCCGGAGGTGGCCGCGCCGCAGTCGAACGGCATGAACAGCCCGGCACCGGCAAAACCCCGGCCCTGCAACTGTATGGCCTGGAACTGGCGCACAAGCACGTGCCGGAAATCCAGCAGCACGCCGGGCTGTCGGCGCGGCCGATGTTCATGCCCGGCTACGCTGCTTACCGCCAGGGCATCGTGCTGAGCATCCCGCTGCAGTTGCGCCTGCTGCCCGGCCAGGTCAGCGCCGAACAGCTGCAGGCTTGCCTGGAGCAGCACTACCAGGGTGCCCGCCACGTCCAGCTGATGCCCCTGCATCAGCACGGCGCAGCGGCGAACCTCGACCCCGAGGCGTTGAACGACAGCAACGACCTGCGCCTGGCGCTTTACGCCAACCCGGAGCATGGCCAGGTGCTGCTGACCGCAGTGTTCGACAACCTCGGCAAAGGAGCCTCCGGCGCGGCAGTGCAAAACCTCGACCTGATGCTCGGTGCATTACAGCTACAAGGCTGAGCGGCAAAACCGGTTAGACTGTACAGCCCGCGCCTGCACGGCGCGAGCTGACTATCTACCCGCCGGAGCCCGCCCCCCGATGTTCATCCTGAGCCGCCTCGACAGCGTGCCGCCTGAATCTTTCCAGAACCAGATCCGCGAGCTGGTGATCCACCACGTCGGCGAACTGAGCAGTGTCGCCATCAGCGCCGACAACCCGCTGTACCCGCTGTACCAGTACGGCGTCGGCATGGAGGTGCACCAGTACCTGCAAGCGCTGGACGGCACCCGCGGCCTGGCCGTGGCGCTGACCCTGGCGCTGGATGCCGAGGCACCGGACCAGTTGCTGGGCTTTGCCCTGTCGCTGCTGGCCGAGGACGATCAGCAGGCGTGCGCCCTGGCGTTCCTGGCCGTGCGCGCCAGCCATCGCCGCCAGGGCATCGCCCGCGCCCTGCTGGGCGACCTGCAGGCACGCCATGCCTGCGTCGAGCTGAATGCCTTTGCCAGCCAGGTGCCGTGGTTCGAGGCGATGGGCATGCAGGTGGTGGCCGCCAATGGGCCGCAGGTGCTGATGAGCAGTACCGGGCAGGCTAGCGGCGCACTGATCGGGCGGCTGGATATTGCGCCGATCTACCAGACCGCGGAAGTGATGCAGATCCATACCTACCTGCTCAACCAGCAGGGTGAGGATGCGATGATCGAGGCGGAACAGATGCGTGATGAGCGGCTGGACGAACTGACCGCCCAGGCCCAGGAGTGTGTACGGCAGCGCAAGACCGTGCATTGATCCAAGGGCCTGTTCGCGGGCGCGCCCGCTCCCACAGGGGTATCACAAGGCCAAAGGGCGGTAGGGTGCCTGTGGGAGATGGCCCAGCCCTTTGGTCTGCGCTGTCGCATAGAGAACTGAATTCGCAAGCGGTCCGTGCATCCTGTGGGAGTGGCTTTAGTCGCGAAGAATCCAACGCGGTGCATGGCACCGGCTGCGCCGGTGTTCGCGGCTAAAGCCGCTCCCACAGNTGTGGGAGATGGCCCAGCCCTTTGGTCTGCGCTGTCGCATAGAGAACTGAATTCGCAAGCGGTCCGTGCATCCTGTGGGGCTTTAGTCGCGAAGAATCCAACGCGGTGCATGGCACCGGCTGCGCCGGTGTTCGCGGCTAAAGCCGCTCCCACAGGGGCCCTGCTAATTCAACGAGTTATGTGCAGTTCTATGAGAGCGGGCAAGCCCGCGAAGAAGCCCCCACTGGCCCTTCAGCCATGCACCCAACGCCGATGCAGCCCACGCGCCAGGGCATCCAGCACAAACCCCAGTACCCCGATCAGCAGCACCATTGCCATCAGCTCGGAATACGCCAGCCGGTCACGGGTATCGAGGATGAAATACCCCAGCCCCGCACTCACCCCGAGCATTTCGCACGGCACCAGCACGATCCACAAAATGCCGATGGCCAGGCGCACGCCGGTCAGCACGTGGCCGATCACCCCGGGCACGATCACCTTGCACAAGGTCTCCCAACGCGTGGCACTCAAGCTGCGGCTCAACTGCAACCAGCGCGGGTCCAGTTGCCTCACCCCGGCCGCCGTGTTCAGCAAGATCGGCCACAACGCGGCAAACGCCAGCAGGAAGTAGATGGGCTGGTCCCCCACGCCCATCAGCATCACCACCACCGGCATCCACGACAGCGGCGAGATCATGCGCAGGAACTGGAACGCCGGCGTGGTCGCCGCCTCCAGGTGCCGGTAGCTGCCCACCAGCAAGCCCAGCGGCACCCCGATCAGCAGCGCCAGCAGCAGCCCGACCAGGATACGCTTGAGGCTGACCCAGATATGCCCATAGACCTCGCCCTGCCCCAGCAACTCGACCAGGCTTGCCAGGGTCGCCGCCGGCGAAAAGCGCGCCGACAGACCATCGGCCTGGCCGAACACCGCGACACCGGCCCACCACAACAGCAACAACCCCAGCAACCCGGCCAGCCCCAGGCCAGCATGAACGACATGCGTGCGCATCAGACCGCGAACTCCTCGCTACGCTCGAAATTGTCAGCGATGCCGAACACCGACGGCCCGCCAACGGTAGCGATGGCGTTGCGCACGAAGCGGTCGTCGACCAGGTCGCGGGCGGTCTGTGCCGGGTCCAGGCCGGCAAGGAACGCATTGTCGCCCTCGATCAGGGTGGTTTTCAGGCGCTTGACCAATTCTTCGGTGTAGCTGGGGAACGGGTATGGCTGGAAATCGATGCGCTTTTCGTCCCACTGCTGGTGGCGAATGGCGCCACTGGCAATATAACCGGCACGGTCCTCGGCAGCCGGTGCCAGCACTTTGCTGAGCACTGCGGGTTCATGCGGGGTGTACTTGTTGGGGCCGGCCTTGGACAACAACGCGGCGGCCTCGGCGCGGTGATCGCGGGTCCAGTGCTGGGCCTTGACGATGGCGTTGACTACCTTCTGCGACCACTGCGGGCGGTTGTTCAGGTCGTTCTCGTGCATGAACACCACGCAGCAGGCGTGGTTGCGCCACACATCGCCGGTAAAGCGCTGCACGCGGCCAACCTTGAGGTTCTCGGCCAGGGCGTTGAATGGCTCGGCGACGATATAGCCAGCGATACGCTTGCTGGCCAACGCCGGCGGCATGTCGGACGGTGGCAGCACCAGCAGGTTGACTTCGTTGCCGGCCAGTGGCGCATTGGCCGGTTTCGACACCGGGGTCAGGCCGTTGTCGTCGAGCATCTGCTGCAGCACCACGTTATGGATGGAGTACCAGAACGGGATGGCCACGGTCTTGCCACCCAGCTGTTTCATGTCGCTGATGTCCGGGGCCACGGTCAGGCCTGAACCGCCCACGTGGTTCCAGGCCACCACCTTGGCCGGCACCTTGCTGCCGTAGCGGGCCCACACGGTCATCGGCGACAGCAGGTGGATGACGTTGACCTGGCCGGAAATGAACGCCTCGATCACCTGCGCCCAGCTGCGCAGCAGCACCGGGCGCTCGGCCTTGATGCCTTCGGCCTCGAACAGGCCGTTGTTGTGCGCCACCAGCAGCGGCGTGGCGTCGGTAATCGGCAGGTAGCCGATACGCACCGGCGCGTCCGGCTCGACAGCGGCACGGGCCTGCAGGCTCGACAGCAGCGGCAGCGCACCGGCGGCCGTGAGCATGGCGCCAAGCTTGAGGAAATCGCGACGCGAAGAAGAGGAACAGCAGTCATCCATGCACATGGACAGCCTCCGACGGCAAAGGGGTTGGAGTAGGTTCGACTGTGCGGCTTGCCCGCCGAAGGGTTTTGAGGATTTCGATGCGCAAGGCGCCCAGTTCCTCGACCCGCTGCGTCCGTGGTTGCGGCAGGTCGATGTGCCACTGGCCGAGGGTGTGCGCTGGGTGGTTGCCCAGTAGCAGGACCCGGTCGGACAGCAGCAAGGCTTCGTCGATATCGTGGGTGATCAGCACCGCCGCCGTGTTGTGGGTAGCGATCAGTTGCAGCAGCAGTTGCTGCATGTCGGCCCGGGTCACTTCATCCAGCGCGCCGAACGGCTCATCGAGCAGCAGGACTTCGGGCTGGCGGGCCAGGCAGCGGGCCAGCGCGGTGCGCTGGGCCATGCCGCCGGACAACTGCGCCGGGTACTGGCCGCGGGCATGGGCCAGGCCCACGGCGGCAATCGCATGGTCGATGCGTGCGCGCCGTTCGGCAGCGGCCAGTCTGGGCTGGCGGGCGAAGTCCAGGCCGAAGGCGACATTCTTCTCCAGGCTCAACCAGGGCAACAGGCTCGGGTCCTGGAAGGCCACCGCCAGGCGTGGGTGCGGACCGTGCAGCGGCTGGCCGTGCAGGGTCACGCTGCCACCGCGGGGCTGCTGCAGACCGGCCAGCACCCGCAGCAGGCTGGACTTGCCGACCCCGCTGGGGCCGAGGATGGTCACTACTTCGCCCGGTGCCAGTTGCAGGTCGAACTGCGCCAGCACCGCCTGCCAGCCAGCCCCGCGGGGGTAGCCCAGGCTGATGTCGCGGGCTTCGAGCAACACTGGGCTCATGCCGCGCCCGCCTGGCGTTGCAGTTCGGCGCGCAGTTGCACCAGGCTGGGCGTGACGATCGGCACGAAGGCCGACTCGCGCCAGCGACGGGCAAAGCCTTCACCGTACTCGCTGAGGTAGGCCTTGCCACCACTGGCCTGCAACTCCAGTTGCACGGCGTCGGCAGCGCTTTCGGCCAGGGTAATGCGCAGCTTGAACAAGGCGGCCGGCTGCTGCTGGAAACGGCCATCGAGCAGGCCCTGCTTGAGCTCGCTCACGGTGTTTTCCAGGCGCTCGCTGAGCACCTGGCGTGCTTCGTCGAGGAACGAGGCACGGCCATGCAGGTGTGCCTGCACTTCCGCCAGCGCCCGCCGCGCCAGGCCAATGGCCATGCCGCATTGCAGCGCCAGGAACGCCGGGCGTACCCGAGGCAGGAATTCGCGGGCATTCTCGTGCAGTAACCAGCCACGCTGCAATTGCACCTGGTGGAAGGCCAGTGCCGCAGTGTTGCTCGACTGCAGGCCCATCAGTCGCAGGTCGTCGGAGCGCTCCAGGCCCTGTGCGTCGGACGGAATGGCCAGCACGAACGGCGCACCACCGGCTTCGTCTTCGATAGCCGCAGCTACCACAAAGCCGCTTTTGCGCAGGTTGGTCACCCAGTGCAGGCGACCTTCCAGGTGCCAGCCATCGGCTGCCGGGCGGCCACGCACCTGCAACGCTTCGATGCCGGACAGGAACTTCATGGCATTGGACAACCCGGTGGCGCCGGCCAGTTCGCCAGTCAGCAGGCGCGGCAGCAGGCGTTCGCGCAGGGGCTGGTTGGGGCTGTGCAACAGGTATTCGATGAAGGCGCGCTGCCCCCAGCAGACGAAGGCCGCTGCCAGCGAGCGGCTGGCGATCGCGGCGATGGCCTCGACCGCGTCGCTCACCTGCCCGCCCGTGCCGCCCTGGGCCGGCTCGATACCGATGCGCAGCAGCTGCGATTCGGCGATTTGCGCCAGCACCAGCTGAGGCTCGCACTGGCCCCGGTCAATGGCCTCGGCATTGGCATCCAGCCAGTGTCGAAATGCACAATCTTGCATGGTCTTGCTCCTTTTAGGACGCCGGGGCCGCTTTGCGGCCCGTTCGCGGCGCAAGGCCGCTGCTGCAACGACCGCATCATGGCCGCTGTCATATACGAGCTATGCAGAAGGTTGCCAGCGGTACTTGCCAAGCTCGTCGTTGAGCGGCGTCTGGGCGAACACATTAGCAAAGTTGCACAGGGTTGCGAGGCTCACGCCCAAGATCACCTCCAGGGCGTTGCCTTCGCTGAAGCCGACTGCGCGGAAGGCCTGAAAAGTGGCCTCGCTGACATTGCCACGGGTGGCGATCACTTCGCGGGCGAACGCGGCCAGGGCTTCATAACGGGCATCGGGCAGCTCGCCACGGGCACGCAGGGCATCGACCACCTCCTGTGGCAGCTTGGCCTTGTTCAGGGCCACCGCCGTGTGGCCGGCCACGCAGAAGTCACAGCCATGCTGGGTGGCGGCAATCAGTTGCACCACTTCGCGCTCGGCCAGGCTCAGTTCGGATTTGCCGTTGAGTGCCGAAACGGTCACGTAAGTTTCCAGTGCCGCCGGGGCATTGGCCAGCACGCCCAACAGGTTGGGGATGAAGCCGGAATTCTTCTGGGCGTTCTCGAGGAACGGGCGGGCCGCTTCCGGGGCGCTCTGCAGCGTGTGTAAAGTAATGCGCGAGGACATGGAGTGGTCTCCTTTGATGGGTGTCACTACAGTCTGTTGGTTATAAGAACTACCCTCCATATTCATCAGTCGCCTTTCCTTGCTCTTGAGTCTTTGCATTAGATGATTTCGTCCAGCTGCCTTGTCGATTGGTTATTAGAGGGCCTGGAGCTCGATGCCAGCCTGTTCCATGTGGGCCGCTACTGTGGCGGCTGGCACGCCAGCACCCAAGGCATGGGCCGGGCCAGCTTCCACCTGGTGGTGCAGGGGCATTGCTGGCTGCACATCGACGGGCAACCCGAGGCACTGCGCCTGGAGGTCGGCGATGCGGTGTTCCTGCTGCGCGACTTCGGCTATCGCCTGGCCAGCGAGCAGGACCCGGCCAGTGCCTGCGCCCAGCCGCGCCAGCGCATGCAGGCCATCGACGCCGAGGCAGTCGATGGCGTGGGGTTGGTGTGTGGTTTCTTCCACTTCAAACCGGGCTTGTCGGCGCTGATCGTCGACGGCCTGGCCGACTGGATATTGCTGCGCGCCGATGAACCGGCCGGGCATGCGGCGCGGGCACTGTTCGAGCTGATTTTGGAGGAATGCCGGCGCGCCGCCGGGCCGTCGCAGGCGTTGCTGGAGCGGCTGACACACTTGTTGTTCCTGTATGCGCTACGCCAGCAGGTGCATGCCGGGCAATCGCTGGGCGGGCTGGTTGCCCTTGCCCGGCAACCGGCGTTTGCCGGGCTGCTGGAGCAGTTGATCGAGCAACCGGGGCAAGCGTGGACGCTGGAAAGCATGGCCGCCTGCACCAGGTTGTCGCGGTCGGCGTTTTTCAAGCGTTTCAATGAACTGGCGGGGCAGTCGCCAGGGCAAGTACTGCTGGCGTTGCGCATGCGCCATGCCAGCCAGTTGCTGCGGGCGGGGCATACCGTGGAGCAGGTGGGGGCGCAGGTGGGATATCAGTCGGTGGCGGCGTTTACCCGGGCGTTTGCCAAGGCGGTGGGGATGCAGCCGGGGGCGTATCGGCGGCAGCATGAAGGGCGCTGACCTGCACTGGCCTTTTCGCGGGTAAACCCGCTCCCACAGGGGTATCACAATCTCTGAAACTTGTGGGGTACCTGTGGGAGCGGGTTCACCCGTGAAGAGGCCGGTACAGGCAACCGATTCAGACCTGACTGACCGGAATATCCCCTGCCCCTTTACCCTCCCGCCGCTCGCCCATCCAGGCATTGACCTTCTGCCCGAACTCGGCCGGCGCCTTGCGCCCGAACCGCCGCGCCAGATCGAGGATGGTCTGCTGCGCCAGGGCCTCTTCCATGCGCTTCTGCGCACCCAACATCACCGCATGGATCGCGCAGGTGCCCTCGGTCGCCCAGCCCGGCGGCGCACCCTCGAACAGGCTGCAACGCTCGCGAACTTCGCGGCAGTCGAAAATCTTCTTCGGTCCGTCGATGGCATTGACGATATCCAGCACGGTGATTTCATCCGACGGCCGCGCCAGTCGGAAGCCTCCGCGCACGCCCTCGGTGGCAGCCACCAGCCCGGCACGGGCCAGCTTGGTGAAGACCTTGGCCAGGTACTCCTGAGGCACCCCCTGCAACTCCGCCAGGTCGCGCACGCTGGACTCGCGCGAATCGCCCCGCTCGTCCACCAGGAACAGCAGGCAATGGATACCGTATTCAACGCCAGCACTGTAGAGCGACATATCTATCTCCGACCAGTCTTGTCGCAAATAATACGCCCGATGCAGCTGCGCCGCAAAGCGGGCAGCTACCGCCGATCGGCCTGCCTCGTCCATTCACCCCAGTGAATACGGCTATTCAAGCCAGAAACCGGTGACATGAAGTATCGCCCTCCTGACGAAAAGACTTGCGCATACAAACTACGACCAATAAAGTCGTAGTTATTCGAGAGGCATACAACCTGCCCTCGAAGACCCTCTTCGAACCTTGCGGAGCACCTTCATGAAATCGAACATCCTCATCATCGGTGCCGGCTTTGCCGGTGTCTGGAGCGCCCTGAGCGCCGCGCGCCTGCTAGACCAGGCCCGGCGCGCCGACATCAGCATCAGCGTCCTCGCGCCACAGCCTGAACTGCGCATCCGCCCGCGTTTCTACGAGGCCGACGTGCACGGCATGAAGGCCCCGCTGGGCGAGCTGTTCGAAGCCGTGGGCATTCGCTTCATCCCGGGCAACGCCGACAACATCGACACCGACGGGCGCAGTGTCAGCTACACCGACGCCCAGGGGCTCCGCCAATCGATCGCCTACGACCGCCTGATCCTCGCCGCCGGTAGCCAGGTCGCACGCCCGGCGGTGCCTGGCCTGGCCGAACATGCATTCGATGTCGACCAGATGGAATCGGCGATGCGCCTGGAGCAGCACCTGGTCGGCCTGGCCACCCTGCCCACTTCACCGGCACGCAACACTGTGGTGGTCTGCGGTGGTGGCTTCACGGGTATTGAAACCGCTACGGAAATGCCTGCCCGCCTGCGTGCCATCCTCGGCGCCAATGCGGCGTTGCGGGTGGTGGTGGTCGACCGCGGTGCGCAAATTGGCGCGGCACTGGGCGCGGGTATCACGCCGCCGATCGTCGCTGCCTGCGAACAGGCCGGGGTCGAGTGGAAGGCCGGGGCCTCAGTGGTGGCCGTCGATGCCGGTGGCGTTACCCTGGACAACGGCGACCATATCGCCAGCAACACCGTGATCTGGACCGTTGGCGTCAAAGCCAGCCCGCTGACTGCACAGGTTTGCGGCGAACGCGACAACTTCGGCCGGCTGAAAGTGGACGGCCACCTGAAGGTGCTGGGCCAGGACCATGTGTACGCCACGGGCGACACCGCCTGGGCCGCGGTGGACGAACTGGGCAATCACGCCCTGATGACCTGCCAGCACGCCATTCCCATGGGCCGTCACTGCGGCAACAACGCCGCGGCCGACCTCCTTGGCCTGCAACCGGTGGTGTATCGCCAGCCCAAGTACGTCACCTGCCTGGATCTGGGCGAATGGGGTGCGGCGTACAGCGAGGGTTGGCAGCGCGAACTGAAACTGCATGGCCAGGAGGGCAAAGACCTCAAGCGCCAGATCAACTCGGTGTGGATCTATCCGCCAGCGGCTGATCGCACCCTGGCCCTGGCCGCTGCCGACCCGTCGATCGCCATCGCCTGACGCAATGGTCTCTGAACTGCCGGGGCCACTTTGTGGCCCCAATTACTGCAGCAGTTTTCTATCAGTCACTGACACTCACGACCCGCCCCGCCTTCTCGGCAGCCTTGCCCCGAGTCGCCAGGCAGTAATACAGCGGCACCGTCACCAGCAAGCCGAACAGCCACGACAGGTCAGCCCCTTCGACGATACTGGAATACGGCCCCACATATAGCGACGTATTGGCAAACGGCAGCTGCACCAGGATGCCGCAGGCATAGGCAATGATCGCGTGGTGGTTGTAGCGGCCATAGATGCCGCCGTCGGCACTGAAGATCGAGGTGATGTCGTACTGGCCCTTCTTGATCAGGTAGAAGTCGATCAGGTTGATCGACGCCCACGGCACCAGCACCAGCAGCAGCGCCAGGATCAGGCCGATGAACTGGCCGATGAAGTCCGCCGAGGCATTCAGCGCCACCATGCCGCAGCCCACCAGAATCACCGAAGCCAGCACCACCCGCACCTTGATGCTCGGCGTCCACTCGGCGGCGAAGGTCTGGATCGCGGTGACGATCGACAGCACCGCGCCATACAGGTTGAGGGCGTTGTGGCTGATGATGTTGAGCAGGAACAGCACCATCAGGATCGGGCCCAGCCAACCGGTGGCCTGCTTGACCGCATCCATCGCATCGGTGCCTTCCGGCACGCACAGCACCGCCACCGCACCAAAGCTGAAGCACAGGATGGTGCCCAGGGTCGCGCCGAAGTAGGTGGCCCAGAACGGCTTGGCAATGCCCACTTCACGCGGCAGGTAGCGCGAGTAGTCGGAGGTATACGGCGAGAAGCTGATCTGCCAGATGGTACCCAGCGACACGGTGGCGATGAAGCCCGACAGGTTGAACGCGCCACGGCTGAAGAAGTCGGCCGGCAGCTCCCGGGCGAACATCATGATGAAGCCGGCCAGCAGCGCCGACCCCATCACCCAGGTACCGATGCGGTTGAGGATGTGGATGAAGCGGTAGCCGATCACGCCAATGGCGGTGGCACTCAGCGCACCGATCACGATCGCGCCGGGCATCGGCACGCTCGGGGTGATGCCGTGGATGGTCTTGCCCGCCAGGACGATGTTGGAAATGAAGAAGCCGACATAGATCAGCGCGGTGAAGAACACGATCAGCAAAGCGCCATAGCGGCCGAACTGGCCACGGCTCTGCACCATCTGCGGAATGCCCAGTTGCGGTCCCTGCGCAGAGGCAAGGGCAATGACCACGCCCCCGAGCAGATGGCCCAGCACGATGGCAACCAGGCCCCACAACAGGTTCAGGTGGAACACCTGGACCACCATGGCGCCGGTGACGATGGGCAGTGGCGCAATGTTGGTACTGAACCAGAGGGTGAACAGGTCACGCGCCTTCCCATGGCGCTCGGCAGGTGGAACGTAATCGACCGTGTGATTCTCGACAAACTGGTGTTGCGACGACGGTTGGGACATAGGACTCAGCTCGAAAGGTCATTTTTATCTTTGTAAGGAAACCGCATCCAGGCGGCCTCTCAGCTGCAGACCATATTATGGTATTCCAAACTTTTGACAACACTGATCCGCTGGAAAACCCGCCCACTGATCCGCTTGCGCACCCCATGCGACAAACCGTCTCACCGCTCAAACCCCCGTTATTCGTGGGCTTTAGCCGTTCATCGCGCAATACCCGTGCTTGAAAATTCCGCTTGCAAAATAGGTATTACGGTATACCATCAGACACATCAACGATAAAAACCGCGGACCACCGCAGCCCTTTCGAGGTACACCAGATGATTGACGCAACCGTCTACAAGCACGTCCTGGGCTCTTTCCCGTCCGGCGTTACCGTCATCACCACCCTGGACGACGACGGCTCGGTCGTCGGCCTGACCGCCAGCGCCTTCTCCTCCCTGTCGATGGACCCGCCGCTGGTGCTGTTCTGCCCCAACTACAGCTCCGACTCCTACCCTGTGCTGATCAGGCAGAAGCGCTTCGCCATTCACCTGCTGTCCGGTGAACAGCAGGCCGAGGCCTATGCCTTCGCCAGGAAGGGCAAGGACAAGGCCAGCGGTATCGAGTGCTCCCTGAGCGAACTGGGCAACCCGATCCTGGCCGGTGCCACCGCTGTGATCGAATGCGAACTGTGGCGCGAATATGAAGGTGGCGACCACGCCATCATGGTCGGCAAGGTGCACAACCTGATCGTCCCTGCAGAGGCGCCACGTCCGATGGTGTACTGCCGCGGCAAGATGGCCAGCCTGCCGGCCTTTGCCTGAAGCCTATTCTGAATCGAGACCGCTGGTGCCGACCCTGCCAGGTGCCAGCCCCTTTCAAGCGTTGAGGAAAGCCCCATGAAATTTTCGTTGTTCGTGCACATGGAACGTTGGGATGAACAGGTCAGCCACCGCCAGCTGTTCGAAGACCTGACCGAACTGACCTTGATGGCCGAGAACGGCGGTTTCAGCACCGTGTGGATCGGCGAACACCACGCCATGGAGTACACCATTTCGCCAAGCCCGATGCCGCTGCTGGCCTATCTGGCTGCACGCACCGACAAGATCCGCCTGGGCGCCGGCACCATCATCGCGCCGTTCTGGAATCCGATCCGCGTGGCCGGCGAATGTGCCCTGCTCGACGTGATCAGCAAGGGCCGCATGGAAGTGGGCCTGGCTCGTGGCGCCTACCAGTTCGAATTCGACCGCATGGCAGGTGGCATGCCGGCCACCGATGGCGGCAAGGCCCTGCGCGAAATGGTGCCGGTGGTGCGCAAGCTGTGGGAAGGCGACTACGCCCATGATGGCGAAGTGTACAAGTTCCCCACGTCCACCAGCGTGCCGAAACCTTACAACGCCGTACCGCCGATGTGGATCGCCGCCCGCGACCCGGACTCGCACAACTTCGCCGTGGCCAATGGCTGCAATGTCATGGTCACCCCGTTGATGAAGGGTGACGAGGAAGTGCTGGACCTGAAGAACAAGTTCCAGGCTGCCCTGGACAACAACCCGGGCATGCCGCGCCCGCAACTGATGGTGCTGCGCCACACCCACGTGCACAGCCCGGCCGAGCCGGAAGGCTGGAAAGTCGGCGCCCAGGCCATCTCGCGCTTCTATCGCACCTTCGATGCCTGGTTCGGCAACAAGACCACCCCGGTCAACGGTTTCCTCGAGCCAAGCCCGGAATCGAAGTTCGCCGAAGTGCCGGCGTTCGAGCTGGAGAACATCCGCAAGAACACCATGATCGGCACCCCGCAAGAGATCATTGCGCGTATCAAGTATTACCAGGAGCTCGGCGTCGACGAGTTCAGCTTCTGGTGCGACAACAGCCTGCCCCACGCCGAGAAGAAGAAATCGCTGGAGCTGTTCATCAAGGAAGTGGTGCCTGCGTTCGCCTGAATTCCCATCGCCTGAAACATTGCGGGACGCAGCCCGCTCACGTGGGCCCCTGTGGCCCGCGTGAGCGGGCTTTTTTTGGGGATTGATCCGTTGCCTGTACCGGCCTCTTCGCGGGTGAACCCGCTCCCACAGGTATGGCGCAGACCATGAAACCTGTGGGGTACCTGTGGGAGCGGGTTCACCCGCGAAGAGGCCGGTACAGAACGCCACAAAAAACCCGATACACAGCGCCTTTCGTCCCCTCGCAAGAGAAATTTCCAGCCACCTCTTGCACAACAAATATTATGGTATACCATCAGACAACAAGAACTGATAACCCTCACCAGGAGCCACCCATGAGTTTCGAAATCCGCAAGATCGTCACCTACTCCGAAGAGACCCGCATCGAAGGCGGCAAGGCCACCGACAAGCCGGTGACCATGGTCGGCCTGGCCGTCGTGATCAAGAACCCATGGGCCGGGCGCGGTTTCGTTGAAGATCTGAAGCCGGAAATCCGTGCCAACTGCTCGGACCTGGGTGCCCTGATGGTCGAGCGCCTGACTGCTGCCATCGGCGGCGCCGACAAGATCGAAGCCTACGGCAAGGCCGCAGTCGTAGGCGCCGACGGCGAAATCGAACATGCCTCGGCGGTAATCCACACCCTGCGCTTCGGCAACCACTACCGCGAAGCGGTACAGGCCAAGAGCTACCTGAGCTTCACCAACAAGCGCGGCGGCCCGGGCACCTCGATCCAGATCCCGATGATGCAGAAGGACGACGAAGGCCTGCGCTCGCACTACATCACCCTGGAAATGCAGATCGAAGACGCCCCGCGCGCCGATGAAATCGTCGTGGTCCTGGGCGCCTCCGACGGCGGCCGCCTGCACCCGCGCATCGGCAACCGCTACATCGACCTGGAAGAACTGGCTGCCGAAAAAGCCAACGCTCAATAACAACAACCAAGACGGGCCGGGGCGTGGCGTGCTTACCCGCCGCGCCCGACCTTCAAGGAGCGCCCTCCATGATTCAGCCTGTCGCTGAACGCACCTCCGCCGGCACCAGCTACCTGTCCGTCGGCCAGGGCCACCCCGTGGTACTGATCCACGGCGTGGGCTTGAACAAGGAAATGTGGGGCGGTCAGTTCGTTGGCCTGGCCAACGACTACCGCGTCATTGCCTACGACATGCTCGGCCACGGCCAGAGTGCCCTGCCGGCCGCCGACATCGGCCTGGAAGGCTATGCCGCCCAGCTCGCCGAACTGCTCGACCATCTGCAGATTCCGCAGGCCACGGTGATCGGCTTCTCCATGGGCGGCCTGGTGGCCCGGGCGTTCGCCCTCAACTACCCGCAGCGCCTGGCTGCACTGGTAGTGCTCAACAGTGTGTTCAACCGCACCCCCGAGCAGAGTGCCGGTGTTATCGCCCGCGCCGCCCAGGCGGCACAGCTGGGCCCCGACGCCAACGTCGACGCCGCGCTCGACCGCTGGTTCAGCCGTGAATACAAGGCTGCCAACCCGGCGCAGGTCGCCGCCATTCGCCAGGTGCTGGCCAGCAACGATCCGCAGGGCTACCACACCACTTATTCGCTGTTCGCCACCCAGGACATGTACCGCGCCGCCGACCTGGGCAGCATCCAGGTGCCGACGCTGATCGCCACCGGCGAACTCGACTCGGGCTCCACCCCGGCCATGACCCGCCAGCTCGCCGCCAGCATCCCTGGCGCGCACAGCGTGGTCCTCGCCGAACAACGACACATGATGCCGGTGGAAGCACCGCGTGAAGTCAACAAGATGCTGCTGGACTTCCTCGCGCAAGCCCGCACCCTCACCGAATCCGCCAAGGGGATTGTTGCATGACCCTCGTTCGTTTCCAGATGTGCATCGACGGCCAATGGCGCGATGCCCAGAGCGGCAAGACCTTCGACAGCCTCAACCCGGCCACCGCCCAGGCCTGGGCGCAACTGCCCGACGCCGACGAAGCCGATGTGGAGCTGGCCGTGCAGGCCGCCCAGCGTGCCTTCGACAGCAAGCAATGGCGCAGCATCAGCGCCACCGCGCGCGGCAAACTGCTGCGTCGCCTGGGTGACCTGATTGCCGAAAACAAGGAACACCTGGCCCAGCTGGAAAGCCGTGACAACGGCAAGCTGATCCGCGAAACCCGCGGCCAGGTCGGCTACCTGCCAGAGTTCTTCCACTACACGGCGGGCCTTGCCGACAAGCTTGAAGGCGGCACCCTGCCGCTGGACAAGCCCGACCTGTTCGCCTACACCGTGCACGAGCCGATCGGCGTGGTGGCCGGGATCATCCCGTGGAATAGCCCGCTGTACCTCACCGCAATCAAACTGGCTCCGGCCCTGGCCGCCGGCAACACCATCGTGCTCAAGCCGTCCGAGCACGCCTCGGCGACCATCCTCGAACTGGCCCGCCTGGCCCTCGAGGCCGGCTTCCCGGCCGGTGTGGTCAACGTGGTCACCGGCTACGGCCCCAGCACCGGCGCGGCGCTGACCCGCCACCCGCTGGTGCGCAAGATCGCCTTCACCGGCGGCGCCGCCACCGCCCGCCACGTGGTGCGCAGCAGCGCCGAAAACTTCGCCAAACTGTCGCTGGAGCTGGGCGGCAAATCGCCGAACATCATCTTCGCCGACGCCGATCTGGACAGCGCCATCAACGGCGCCGTGGCCGGCATCTATGCCGCCTCCGGGCAAAGCTGCGTGGCCGGCTCGCGCCTGCTGGTGCAGGACGAGATCTTCGACGCGTTCGTCGAGCGCCTGATCGCCCGCGCCAAGCGCATCCGCATCGGCAACCCGCAGGACGACGCCAGCGAAATGGGCCCGATGGCCACCGCGCAACAGCTGGCCGTGGTCGAAGGCCTGGTGGCCGCGGCCAAGGCCGAAGGCGCCAAGCTGCACATGGGCGGCAAGCGTGCCGAGGTCGAGGGTGACGGCTGGTTCTACGAGCCGACCCTGTTCGAGTGCGACAGCAACTCGATGACCATCATGCAGGAAGAGGTGTTCGGCCCGGTTGCCGCGGTAATCCGCTTCAAGACCGAGGAAGAGGCCCTGGCCATCGCCAACGACTCGCAGTTCGGCCTGGCCGCCGGCATCTGGACCCGCGACCTGGGCCGTGCCCACCGCCTGGCCCGCGACGTGCGGTCGGGGATCATCTGGGTCAACACCTACCGCGCCGTGTCGGCCATGGCACCGATCGGTGGTTTCAAGAACAGCGGCTACGGCCGCGAGAGCGGCATCGATTCGGTGCTGGCCTATACCGAGCTGAAGACCGTGTGGATCAACCTGTCCACCGCGCCGATGCCCGACCCGTTTGTGATGCGCTAAGAGGTAGCACGAGATGATCGAACCAGGCATCTACAAAGACGTGATGGGCTCCTTCCCGTCCGGCGTCACGGTGGTCACCACCCTGGACGCCGACGGCGGCATCGTCGGCATCACCGCTAGCGCGTTCAGCGCGCTGTCGATCGACCCGGCGCTGGTACTGTTCTGCCCCAACTACGCCTCCGACACCTACCCGATCCTGCGTGACAGCAAGCAGTTCGCGATTCACCTACTGTCCGCCGACCAGACCGCCGAGGCCTATGCCTTCGCCGGCAAGGGCAAGGACAAGGCCAAAGGCATCGACTGGCACCTGAGCGAGCTGGGCAACCCGCTGCTGGCCAAGGCCACGGCGATCATCGAGTGCGAACTGTGGCGCGAGTACGACGGCGGTGACCACGCGATCATCGTCGGAGCGGTGAAAAACCTGGTGCTGCCGGCCGAGCCGGTGACCCCGATGGTGTACCACAAGGGCAAGCTGGGCGCCCTGCCGCCATTGGGCTGAGAGACTTCATTGGCTTCTTCGCGGGTAAACCCGCTCCCACAGGTACAGCACAGGATTCAGCCTCTGTGGGATCCCTGTAGGAGCGGGTTTACCCGCGAAGAAGCCCACACCGATACCCTGTTTTTGCCGGAGGTACTGCATGAGCACTGAAAAGTACGAAAAAGGCCTGCAGATCCGCACCCAGGTGCTGGGTGCGGATTACGTGAACCGCTCGATCCAGAATGCCGACGACTTCACAAAGCCGTTGCAAGAGTTGGTCACCGAATACTGCTGGGGCCACGTCTGGGGCCGCGAAGGCTTGTCGCTCAAAGAGCGCAGCATGATAAACTTGGCCATGATTTCCGCGCTCAACCGGCCCCACGAGCTCAAACTGCACATTCGCGGCGCCTTGCGTAATGGCCTGAGCCGTGAACAGATTCGCGAGATCCTGCTCCAGGTCGGCATTTATTGCGGCGTGCCCGCGGCGGTGGACAGCTTCCGCCTGGCCCGCGAGGCGTTCGCTGAGGCCGATGCGGAGTCAACCCGTTAACACCGGGCTGTTCGAACCCACGCAAGGAGCACCCCAGGTTCGTGGTGCTGTTGCGGTTGCGGCCGGGCAGCCTCTTTAAGAGCGCACTTGATGAAACGCCAGCCACTCGACGACAGCTTCAAGGTCAACCGCAACCCCGTTACCCTGCGCGAAATCGTGCTCGACAAGCTGCGCGCCGCGATCATGAACTTCCACCTGCTGCCAGGCGACCGCCTGGTCGAGCGCGACCTCTGCGACCGCCTTGGCGTCAGCCGCACCTCGGTGCGTGAAGCACTGCGCCACCTGGAATCCGAAGGTCTGGTGGAATTCGCCGACGCCAAGGGCCCGCGCGTGGCCATCATTACCCTGGAAGACGCCCGCGACATCTACGAGCTGCGCTGCGTGCTCGAAGGCCTGATCGTGCAGCTGTTCACCCTCAACGCCAAGGCCAAGGACATCCGTGCCCTTGAGCGCGCGCTGGAGGTCAACCGCGAAGCCCTCGAAGAAGGCGAGCTGCAACAGGTGCTGGATTCGGTACAAGGGTTCTACGATGTGCTGCTGGAAGGCTCCGGCAACCAGGTGGCGGCCCAGCAGCTGCGCCAGTTGCAGGCGCGCATCAGCTACCTGCGCGCCACTTCGGTGTCGCAGGAGAACCGCCGCGGCGCCAGCAACCGCGAAATGGAAAAGATCGTCGAGGCGATCAAGAGCGGCGACCCGCTGGTGGCCCACCAGGCCTCGGTCGACCACGTCCGCGCTGCCGCCAAGGTGGCCCTGGACTACCTGCGCCAGAAGCAGGATGACAACGTCAAGGTGCGCGACATGGTCGAGCCCCTGGCCCTGAAGGATCCACGCATATAAGCCACGCATAGGCCACTGATCATGCCCACCGCCCCGCGCTACTGCCCACACTGCACCAAGGAACTGGCCCGGGGCGTTCCCACAGGCGACACCCACGAACGCCTGCACTGCACCGGCTGCGGCTATATCCACTACATCAACCCGAAGATCATCGCCGGCTGCATCATCGAGCGCGATGGCAAGTACCTGCTGTGCCAGCGCGCCATCCCGCCTCGCCCCGGCACCTGGACCTTGCCGGCCGGGTTCATGGAGGCCGGCGAGACCACCGAGCAGGCGGCCCTGCGCGAGGTCTGGGAAGAAAGCGGCGTACGCGCCGAAATCGTCTCGCCGTACTCGATCTTCAGCGTGCCTAGAATCTGCGAGGTGTACATCATCTTCCGCGCCATAGCCACCGAGGAAACCGGGCAGTACGGGGCGGAAACGCTGGCGTACAGGTTCTTCGAGCCGGACGAGATCCCGTGGGAGGAAATCTATTACCCGGCAATCCGGCAGATTCTCGAGCGCTATATCCTCGAGCGGCAGGCCGGGGTTTATGGCATCTACATGGGCAATGACGACACTGGCAAGGTGCACTTCATTCGCTAGCCTGTAGCGGCCTCTTCGCGGGTAAACCCGCTCCCACAGGGATAGCACTTTGCTCGAGGTGCACACCGCACCTGTGGGTGCGGGTTTACCCGCGAAGAGGCCCGTACAGCCACCCAAAATTCTCGCCAAACGTCTATTCTGCATGCACCCTAAAGGCCTTACGCAAAAGGACCAGCAGAGCACATGGCAAAATGGCTAGACGGCGGCGGGCTGATGGCCGAGCGCATCCGCAACCACGATTGGGCCGCCACCCCGCTGGGCCCGCTACAGCACTGGCCCGACCCGCTAAAGACCAGCCTGGCCCTGTGCCTGGCCTCGCGCTTCCCACAAGCCGTGCTTTGGGGCCCTGATCTGCTCACCCTGCACAACGACGCTTTCTCACAGATTCTCGGGCAAAAGCCCTCAGCCCTGGGCATCCCCTTCCGCGCCGTTTGGCAGGAAGCCTGGGCCGACATCGGCCACATGGCCGACCGCGCCCTGGCCGGCGAGGCGGTGTACATCGAAGACTTCCCGCTCACCATCGACCGCAGCGGTGGCCCCGAACGGGCCTATTTCACCTTCTGCTACAGCCCCATCCGCGACCATGACGGCGAAGTGCTGGGCATGCTCGACACGGTCACCGAAACCACCGCCAGCGTGCTCGCCAATCAGCGCCTGAACTTCCTCGACGACCTGGGCCGTGCTGTGGCCGACGCCACCGACCCGGACCAGATCCTCGCCATTACCACGCGCATGCTGGTCGAGCACCTGCAACTGTCGAGTTGCGCCTACGCGGTGATGGACCCCGACGAAGACGGCTTCACCATCTGCGGCGACGCCGTGGCGCCCGGCTCGCCGCATCTTGTGGGGCAGTACCAGTTGCACGATTTCGGCAAGCTGGCGCTTAGCCGCCTACGCAGCGGCCTGGCCTTGGTAATCCATGACAACCTGAGCGAGCTGCCCCCGGAGGAAGCTGCCAGCTTCCAGGCCATCGGCATCACCGCGACCATTTGCATGCCACTGATCAAGGGCGGCCGACTGACCGCGCTGATGGCTATACACGACAAGGCGCCACGGCAGTGGACCCACTATGAACAAGTGTTGATCAGCGAAGTCACCGAGCGTTGCTGGGCGCATATCCAGCGAGTACAGGCCCACGCCGAAGTTCGCGAGGCCATGGCGGCACTGGCGGCGCTGAATGCCACCCTCGAACAGCGCGTCAACGAGCGCACCAGCCAGTTGCTGCACACCGAAGCTGTGCTGCGCCAGACCCAGAAGCTCGAAGCCATCGGCCAGCTGACCGGCGGCGTGGCCCATGATTTCAACAACCTGCTGACCATCATTCGCTCGTCGTTGCATTTTCTGCAGCGCCCCAACCTCGACGCACAGCGCCGCGAACGCTACCTCAAGACCATGTCCGACACCGTCGAGCGCGGTACCAAGCTGACCGGCCAGTTGCTGGCCTTCGCCCGCCGCCAGGCCCTGAGCCCGCAAGTGTTCGAGGTCGGGCCACGGCTGGAGGCCATGGCCGACATGCTCGACACCGCCACCGGTGCGCGGATCCAGGTCGAGCTGCAGTTGCCGCAGGCGCCTTGCCATATCCGCGCCGACCTCAACCAGCTGGAAACCGCGGTAATCAACCTGATGCTCAACGGCCGCGATGCCATGGCCGGCGAAGGCACCTTGCAGCTGCGCCTGCAGGCCGACCAGCGCCTGCCTGCCCTGCGCGGCCATGCGCCCCAGCCGGGCCCGTTCGCGGCGATTTCGGTGAGCGACAGCGGTATCGGCATTGCCGCCGAATTGCTGGAGCGCATCTTCGACCCGTTCTTCACCACCAAGGCCCCGGGTGAAGGCACCGGACTGGGGCTGTCACAGGTGTTCGGTTTTGCCAAACAGTCCGGGGGCGATGTGCAGGTGAACAGTGTCCCGGGCCAGGGCACCACATTTACCCTGTACCTGCCCCAGGTACCGCCGCCTGCGGCCTAGGCGGTCAACGCCGTCCTTCGGCCAGCATGCGCACGGCCAGGCCCGCCAGCACCGTGCCCATCAGCCAGCGCTGAACCTGCTGCCACAGCGGGCGGCCAGCGAGGAACACGGCGATGGACCCGGCCATGATCGCGATCAGCGCATTGACCGAAACGCTGATGGCGATCTGCGTCGATCCCAGCACCAGCGACTGCAGCAGCACGCTACCATGCCCCGGCTCGATGAACTGCGGCATCAGCGACAGGTACATGACGGCGATCTTGGGGTTGAGCAGGCTGGTGGCAAAGCCCATGGTGAACAGCCGCCGCGGGCTGTCGGCCGGCAGCTCGCGAACCTGGAACGGCGAACGGCCGCCAGGTCGCAGCGCCTGCCAGGCCAGGTACAACAGGTACAGCGCGCCACCGATGCGCAGCGCGTCGTAGGCAAAGGGCACAGCCATCACCAGGGCGGTGATGCCCAGCGCGGCGCAGAACATGTAGATGACGAAGCCCAGGGCCACTCCACCCAGCGAAATCAGCCCGGCCTTGCGGCCCTGGCAGATCGAGCGGGAGATCAGGTAGATCATGTTCGGCCCCGGGGTCAGGACCATGCCGAGGCAGATGAGGGCGAAGGTGAGCAGTTGCGCGGTTTCGGGCATGGAGCACGTCCTGGTTGTGCGTTGAAGTGGTGCGAGTTTATCCGAGGCTTGGTCTGTCGTCTGTACGGGCCTCATCGCCGGCAAGCCAGCTCCCACAACTACCCCGCACGACTCAGGCCCTGCAGTGGACCTGTGGGAGCTGGCTTGCCGGCGATGAGGCCACTGAGTTCAGCTGATTTGGCCGGCTATCAAGCCCAGGGCCACGGTGATCATCGCCCCCCCCGACACCCGCCCGACCAGTTTCGCCGCCCCTGGCCGGGAGCTCAGCACGGCTTTGGCACCATAGCCGACCAGCGAGTAGATCACCAGCGAACTGCACAGGTGCACCAGGCCCAGCAGCAAGATCTGCAACGGCACCGGCCAACTCGACTGCGGGTCGGTGAACTGCGGCAACAGCGCCAGGAACAGCAGGAACACTTTCGGGTTCAGGCCGCTGACGCAAAACCCCTTCAATGCCCAGCGCGAACCCGACTCCCCCGCCCCATCCTGCCCGGCCGCGGGCAGTGCCGGGCTCAGCAACAGGTTGCCACCCAGCCACAACAGGTAGCTGCACCCCGCCAGGGTCAGCAAGGTCAGCGCCAGCGGGTGGCCGGCCAGCAGGCTGCCGACCCCGGCAGCCACCACCAGGGTCGCGAGGAAATGCCCCGACAACATCCCCGCCACCGCGGGCATCACCCAGCGCCCGCGCATGCCGGCCGAAATGGCATAGGCCCAGTCCGCGCCGGGGGTAATCACGAACAGCATCGACACGGCCCAGAACGCCGTCAGAACACTGAGAGCCACTTGAATCGTCCTTTTTCCACTGCTTGGGGATGACGAAAGATTACGGATTCCGCCGAGGGATTTTCTTCCGTATATTCCCCGCCAACCCTCAATGACTGGAAGATCCTTCTCAATGGACAGAACTGATCGAAAAATACTTGCCGAGCTGCAAAAAGATGGTCGGTTATCGGTGACCGAGCTGGCTGACCGTGTGGGGCTCAGCCTGTCGCCCTGCCATCGGCGCCTGAAGGCACTGGAGGAATCCGGGGCGATTCTTGGCTATCACGCCCGCTTGGCGCCAAGCGCCCTGGGGCTGAACTTTGCCGCGCTGGTGTTCGTGACCCTGCGCGAAGTCACCCGTCAGCCGGTTGCGGACTTTGAAGCGGCGCTGGCCGAGATCCCGCAGATCGTCGAGGCGCAGCGGCTGTTTGGCGACCCGGATTACCTGCTGCATGTGGTGGCCAAGGATTTGCCGGCGTTCCAGAAGCTGTATGACGAGCAGCTGACCAGCATTCCCAATGTGAAGCGGTTGAGTTCGACGCTGGTGATGAAAGAGGTGATTCAGGATCGGTTGTTGCCGATGTAGCGTTGCTGCTGTACCGGCCCGTTCGCGGGCTCGCCCGCTCCCACCTCGACCGCATCGATTTCAAGTCAGCCTTAGGTTTTTTAAGGCTTATGGGTACATATTTACTAATTTCTCGTTATCCCCGCGCCCCGCATCATCGCTCCAACAAGAACGCGTCGCCCTTCGTCGGCACGCCCCCGGGCAGCTCCCGATGCCCTATCTTGCCTTGGAGTCAGTCATGACCAGTGCAGCCAATTCGGCACCCCTCATAGAAAAACACACGATCGGCTACGTCCCCCCGCAAGACCGCCATGGAAAGGTAAGGGATCTGTTCACACTGTGGTTCGGCGGCAACATCGCGCCGCTGCCCATCGTCACCGGCGCACTGGGCGTGCAGCTGTTCCACCTGAACCTGGTATGGGGCATCGTCGCCATCCTGGTCGGCCACCTGGTTGGTGGCGTACTGATGGCGCTGCACTCGGCCCAGGGCCCGCAGATGGGCATCCCGCAGATGATCCAGAGCCGCGCCCAGTTCGGCTCGCTCGGTGCGCTGCTGGTGGTGGTGATTGCCGGGGTCATGTACATCGGTTTCTTCGCCTCCAACATCGTCCTCGCCGGCAAGTCGCTGCACGGTGTGGTCGATGCCGTGCCGGTACCGGTAGGCATCGTCATCGGTGCGCTGGGCTCGGGCATCATCGGCATCATCGGCTATCGCTTCATCCACGTGCTCAACCGCATCGGCACCTGGGTGCTGGGTATCGGCATCGTGGTCGGCTTCGGCTACATTTTCAGCCACGTGCAGAGCGACGACTTCCTCACCCGCGGCGGCTTCAACCTGGCCGGCTGGCTGGCTACCGTGTCGCTGGCGGCGCTGTGGCAGATCGCCTTTGCGCCCTATGTGTCGGACTACTCGCGCTACCTGCCGGCTGACGTGAAGGTCAGTTCGACGTTCTGGACTACTTACCTGGGCTCGGCCCTGGGTTCGAGCCTGTCGTTCATCTTCGGCGCCGTGGCGGTGCTGGCGATCCCGGCCGGCATGGACACCATGGACGCGGTCAAGCTGGCCACCGGCACCCTCGGCCCGATCATGCTGGTGCTGTTCCTGCTCAGCGTGATCAGCCACAACGCCCTTAACCTGTATGGCGCAGTGCTGTCGATCATCACCCTGGTGCAAACCTTCGCCCACCGCTGGATCCCCACCGCCAAGAGCCGAGCCGTGCTGTCACTGGTGGTACTGACGGCCTGCTGCGTGGTGGCGGTATTCGCCTCGGCGGACTTCATCGGCCACTTCGTCGACATGGTGCTGGTGCTGCTGGTGGTGCTGGTGCCGTGGACGGCGATCAACCTGATCGACTTCTATGCCATTCACAAGGGTGAGTACGACATCCAGTCGATCTTCCAGGTCGATGGCGGCATCTATGGACGTTACAACCCGCAGGCGCTGATCGCCTATGCGCTGGGCATCGTGGTGCAGATCCCGTTCATGAACACGCCGCTGTATGTCGGGCCGATTTCCGAGCACATCAACGGCGCTGACCTGTCGTGGCTGGTGGGGCTGGCGGTGACCTCACCGCTGTATTGGTGGCTGGCCAGCCGGGACAGTGCCTACCGTCGTCGACAGATGAATGCCAAGCTGGCCATGGGGCGGTGATTGTACAATGCGTCATGTGTACGGCAGCTAGACGCCTTCGGGCAGCAGGCTACGATCGAACATGAACGCCCGTGCGCCCTTCGGGGTGTACTGGTACAACTGCTGCGGCCGCCCCAGCCTAGGCTGGTTCCTCTCCCCGGTATCCCTTACCCACCCGTGTTCGCGCAAGCGCTCCAGGCGTTTGCGCAGCGAGGTGTTGTTCACCGCCTGCCCCAGGCACGCCTGCACTGCCCCCAGCGCATCCAGCACGGTGAATTTTTCCGCCAGCAAGCACAGCGGCAGGCTGCTGTATACCGTCTTCGCCGCCAGCCGCTCACGCGCGCGCTCGACCAGCAGGTTATGGTCGAACGGCAACAGCACCTTGCGCCCTGACACACTGTCCAAATCGAAAAACGCCAGTTGCTCACCCTCGACCTGCTGTTGCGGGTCGAGCAGGGCCAGGTAATAGGTACTCAATGACCAGCCTCGCGGATCGCGGAAGGCATTGCCTTCGGTACCCACCTGCTCCAGGTAACGCGGAAGTACCCGAGCCTTCTCCCGCAAGGCCCGCTCGGCGGCGCCTTCCAGGCTGGTGTCAGGGGTGCGACCATTGACGATGACGCCCGGCAAGGCCCACTGGCCGGCATGTGGTTCACGCTCACGACGGTGCAACAACACTTGCAGCTGCTGGGCTTCGGCGGCCATGCGCAAGGCGACGATATCGACGCTGGCCAGGACTTCGGTGGTACTCACAGGGTGGCTCCGTTCTTGAACGCTTCTATATTTCACCAGGCTTATTAAGTAGCACAAGCCTTTAATCCTGATGGAAAACAAGCTTGACACACTTATTCCACCAGATGAATTATATAAACATTCCAGCGAGGAGCACCGCCATGAAGATCGCCAGTTTCGATGTCGACGCGCAAAACGGTTTCACCGCCAATGTGCCGCAGGAGCTACCGGTCCCCGAAGGCGACGAAATCGCGGCTGATCTGAACACCATGGCGTTGCGCGCCGACCTACGCCTGGGCAGCAAGGACGCCCACCCGGCCAATGCCGCCTGGGTTGTCGCCGACCCCGCGCACATGCTGCAACCCCTGCAACTGGCCAATGCCGACCTGACCTGGGTCAGCCACTGCGTTCCCGGCACACCAGGCTTCGAGTTGCTCCCCGGCCTGCCGGCCCCAATCGACTACGACTATTTCGTGTGGAAAGGCGTCGAGCCCGACCTGCACCCCTACGGCGCCTGCTACCACGACCTGGCCGAGCGTCGCTCCACCGGGGTGATCGAGTACCTCAAGGTGCAGCAGGTGGGCGCGGTGATCGTCGGTGGCCTGGCCCTGGACTATTGCGTCAGGACCACCGCCCGCCAATTGCGCCAGGCCGGTTTCCAGGTGCTGTTGTACCTGCCGGCCTGCCGCGCCCTTACCCAGGCAGGTGCCATCGAGGCGTGTGGCTCCCTGGCCGCCGAAGGCGTGATCCTCTGCGGCGACGAAGCCGCGCTGGACTACCAGCTCTCTCTGATCAAGGAAGACCGCCCATGAGCGACAGCGGACAGTTTCGCCAATTTTCTCTAGACCCAGTGCCGGGATGAGAACTTCGTGGCTTATCTGAAGCATGTGTTTCAGGTGGGTTGATCATGCCTGTACCGACCTCAAGAACGGTGAGAAACCTGTGGGAGATGGCCCAACCCTTTGGGCTGCGCTGTCGCATAGAGAACTGAATTCGCAAACGGTCCGTGCATCCTGTGGGAGCGGCTTTAGCCGCGAAGAATCCAACGCGGTGCATGGCACCGGCTGCGCCGGTGTTCGCGGCTAAAGCCGCTCCCACAGGGGCCCTGCTAATTCAACGAGTTATGTGCAGTTCTATGAGAGCGGGCAAGCCCGCGAAGAGGCCGGTACAGTCAATCCACTTCTTGCAGACCGACACATAACTCAAGAAACCGCGTCGCCGCCCGTGACGGCGAAGCCGCATGCGGCACCAGGATGGAAAACCGCCGCACCAACGCCTGCGGCACAACCTGCAACCGTTGCAACGCCCCATCCTCATGCCGGATCGACATCGCCGACACAAAACCGATCCCCATCCCGGCCCGCACCGCCTCCTTTACCCCTTCCACTCCGGCAATCTCCAGCGCCACGCGCATCGCCACGCCACTGCGGGCAAATGCCCGCTCGACGATCTGCCGCACACCCGAGCCGCTCTCGCGCAGCACCAACGGGTAGGCCCCCAGCGATGCCAGTGTCTGCCGGTCACTGCCAGCCAGCGGATGACCACGCGGCACGATAGCCACGATCTCGTCTTCCCGCCACGCCGTCACCGCCGTACCCAATGGCAGGTCCTGCCCAGGCGGCCCTTCGATCAGAGCGATATCGACACTGTCCAGCGCGGCGACGATTTCCGCCGTATTGCCGTTGGCAGTGCTCACCAGCACCTGCGGGTAGCGGGCATGGAAATCGGCGATCAGGTACGGCAGCAGGTAGCTGGCCGGCGTGGTACTGGCGCCGATGCGCAAGGTACCGCGCTCCAGCCCGCGCATGGCCTCGCGCAATGCCTGGGCCTGGCGGAAGGTTTCGCGCAGGCGCTCGGCATGGGCCAGCAACTGCTCGCCGGCTGCTGTCAGCCGCACACCACGGCCGGCGCGCTGATAGAGGGGCTCGCCGAAGGCCTCCTGCAGCAGCTTGAGCTGGCCAGACACCGCTGGCTGCGACAGGTGCAGGGCCTGGGCTGCATGGCTGATGTTGCCGTGCTCGGCGACGGTGGCGAACGTTATCAGTTGTTCTGGGGTCATGATTGAAAAATATCAGTTTTACGGATATTTTCCATCCTAAATTACGATTTTTTATAAGCTTATAACCAGATTAACGTAGGCGATGTCGAAATACCTTTCCGGAGGACTCACATGGCCACGGCTCCGTCCAATCCCGCCTTTGCGCCTACCCTCTCCACCCGAGGGCGGCTCAACGGCATCCTGTTCGTCGCGCTGTTCGCGCTTGCGGTAACCCAGCTGGCCGCCGTGCCCGCCATCGCCCAACTGGGTATCAGCCCGCTGATCGTCGGTATCGTTGCCGGTGCGCTGTATGGCAATGCACTGCGTGACGGCGTACCGGCGAGCTGGGCGGCGGGCATCAACTTTTCCGCCCGCGGCCTGCTGCGCATTGCCGTGGCCTTCTTCGGCCTGCGGGTAAGCCTGCAGGAAATCGCCGAAGTCGGCTGGTCTGGGCTCATCGTGTCGCTACTGGTGGTGTCCAGCACCCTGCTGATCGGCCTGTGGTGCGGCATGAAGCTGTTCAAGCTGGACCGTGATACCGCCTTGTTGACCGCGGCCGGCAGCGCCATCTGCGGCGCCGCCGCGGTACTGGCCTTCGAATCGGCCCTGCGCAGTGCGCCGCACAAAAGTGCCATGGCAGTCGGTAGCGTGGTGCTGTTCGGCACCCTGTCGATGTTCCTCTACCCATTGGCGATCAATGCCGGCTGGCTGCACCTGGACACCCTGGGCGCCGGGCTGTTCCTGGGTGGCACCCTTCACGAGGTGGCCCAGGTGGTCGGTGCGGCCAGCAACGTCAGCCCCGAGGCCACGCATATCGCCACCATCGTCAAGATGACCCGGGTGATGCTGCTGGTACCGGTGCTGCTGGTGGTGGGCCTTTGGATCAGCCGCACGCGCCAGCCGGGCCAGGCACAGGGCAACGGGCGCATCGCCATGCCCTGGTTCGCCTTCGGTTTCCTCGCGCTGGTGCTGGTGAATTCGCTGCAGGTGCTGCCGGGTAGCGTGACGCAGGCGCTCAACAGCCTGGATACCTTTGCCCTGACCATGGCCATGACCGCGCTGGGGATGGAGACGCGCTTCAGCCAGATTCGCCAGGCCGGGCCACGGGCGCTGGCGACCGGGGCGATTCTCAACCTTTGGCTGGTGGGGGGTGGGCTGGCGATTACCCTGGGTGTACAGAAGCTGTTGGGCTGACTTGAGACCAGGTTGGCTTCTTCGCGGGCTTGCCCGCGAAGAAACCAATCTGGTCGCAAGCTTTTTCCGCGCCCCCCTCGTTGCCGCCCGCATTTCTCGGTATGGTGTTGTCAAAGAAGGATGTTTTACCCGCACAGGAAAGACTTAGATGCCCCAACGCCATGTCATCAATGCATCCGTCAGCCCCAAAGGCAGCCTGGAGACGCTGTCACAACGTGAAGTGCAGCAACTGAGTGAAGTCGGTACCGGTAGCCTTTACACCCTGTTCCGCCAGTGCGCCCTGGCCATCCTCAACACCGGCGCCCATGTCGACAATGCCAAGACCATCCTCGAGGCCTATCAGGACTTCGAGGTACGTATTCATCAACAGGACCGCGGCGTGCGCCTGGAGCTGCTGAATGCCCCGGCCGACGCCTTCGTCGATGGTGAAATGATCGCCAGTACCCGTGAAATGCTGTTCAGCGCCCTGCGCGACATCGTCTACACCGAAAGCGAGCTGGCCAGCCAGCGCATCGACCTGGAAAGCTCCCAGGGCATCACCGACTATGTCTTCCACCTACTGCGCAACGCCCGCACCCTGCGCCCGGGCGTGGAGCCGAAGATGGTGGTGTGCTGGGGTGGCCATTCGATCAGCAGCGAGGAATACCAGTACACCAAGAAGGTCGGTCACGAACTGGGCCTGCGCAAGCTGGACGTGTGCACCGGCTGCGGCCCGGGCGTGATGAAGGGCCCGATGAAGGGCGCCACCATTGCCCACGCCAAGCAGCGCATGCACGGCAGCCGCTACCTGGGCCTGACCGAGCCGGGCATCATCGCCGCCGAAGCGCCCAACCCGATCGTCAATGAGCTGGTGATCCTGCCGGACATCGAGAAGCGCCTGGAAGCCTTCGTCCGTGTCGGCCACGGCATCATCATCTTCCCCGGCGGTGCCGGCACGGCCGAGGAGTTCCTCTACCTGCTGGGCATCCTCATGCACCCGGACAACCAGAACCTGCCGTTCCCGGTGGTACTCACCGGCCCGCGTAGCGCCGAGCCGTACCTGCAACAGTTGCACGCCTTCGTGGGCGCCACCCTGGGTGAAGCGGCGCACCGCTTGTACCAGATCATCATCGACGACCCGGCGGAAGTCGCCCGGCACATGGTCGAAGGGCTCAAGGCGGTGAAGCAGTTCCGCCGCGAGCGTAACGATGCCTTCCACTTCAACTGGCTACTGAAGATCGAGGAGAGCTTCCAGCGCCCGTTCGACCCGACCCACCAGGCCATGGCCGACCTGGACCTGCGCCGCGAACTGCCGGCCCACGAACTGGCCGCCAACCTGCGCCGGGCCTTCTCCGGCATTGTCGCGGGCAACGTCAAGGACAAGGGCATCCGCCTGATCGAGGAGCATGGGCCGTATCAGATCCGTGGTGACAGCGCCGTGCTGGACCCGCTGGGCCGGCTGCTGCAGGCATTCGTCGACCAGCACCGGATGAAGCTGCCCGGCGGCGCGGCGTATGTGCCGTGCTATCAGGTGGTGACCTGATTTTCGCTGTCTGAATTGCAAGTTTGTCGTCATGCCCTGTGGGTTGGCCATCGATAGCCTGAGTGCCGAGCTGACTGACCTGCAGAGGTTCGACGATGAACACCGTCCTTACTGCCATCTTCACATAATGCCCGTCACCTCCCTCCGCAAGCCCTTCGCTCGGCCTCCTGAAGTCGCATCGGCGGCTGAGGGCGAAATGTCAGATTGACATCAGCAGGTCAATTGCACCACACCAACCGCTGTCGAAATGACAACGCCCTGGCGCAACCTCCCAATCTGCAAGGGCTGGCCAGCTGGCACGAAAGCTGAACCATTCGCTTTCGCCACTACTTGCCTTGCGGAATGACGCTCATGAAAAATCTAATCCTCCCTCTGGCGATGACCCTGTCCATCGCCCTGCCCGTCTGCGCCGCCGAGGTGCTCTCGGAAAGCCCCGACAACACGGTGGGCTATGGCGCGGGCGGCGTCAGCGGCCTGATGGTCGGCGCCGCGCTCGGTGGCCCATTCGGCGCCCTCGCCGGCGCTGCCCTGGGCGCATTTGGCGGTGCCGCCGTGCAACAAGGCAGCGGCCACAGCGACCCGGCCTATGTGGTGCGCCATGACGACGGCAGCACCCAGCGCTATCGCTCGCCCAATGCGCGCTTCAAACCCGGTGATCAGGTACAGGTGAGTGGTATTCGTCTGGTCCCGGCGCAGTAAGCCGTAACCCGGACAAAAAACTCACCAGTTGCCGCCCGTGTGAACTCAAACGCTCCCAGTCACGGCAGCACAGGCGCAACTCCAGAGTGGCCCAGCTTTACGCCAGGGCCACCCGACGCACCGGGAGCTCCTGCTCGGCGCACACGGCGGCTGTTTCAGGCAGCATGGCCACGCCTGCGCGCTGCGCCACCAGCTGCGCAGCCCTGGCCCTGTCGTCGGCAAGCCAGAACCGGCTGTATCAGAGCACCCGTTTGATCAACGGTTCCAACCGGCTGTAGCGCAGCCGCCGCAGGAACCTGCGCACTTCCTTGGGGTGTTCGGCCTTGCCCCCCAGCGCCTCTGCCGAGCCGATCTTCGGCGCATGCCGGCGCAGCTCGGCCAACTCTGCTTCCCGTGGCGCCAGCCATTGCCCTTGCGGGTCATCGATCAGCAGGCCGTTCTCCAGGTCCAGGTTGAAGCCGCGCGGGTTCAGGTTGTTACCGGTCAGCAACGAATAGCGCTGGTCGATCCACACGCCCTTGGCATGGAAGGTATGCCCGGGGTCGTTCCAGATCCGCACCTGCAGCTGGCCACTGGCAATCGCGGCGTGGCGACGTCGGGTGAAGGCGCGCAGGTTGTCTTCGTACAGGTAGGGCAGCGCGCCGCTGGCACTGAACGGCTCGCCGGGGGCGATATAGAAGTCGTTGGCCGTGCGGTCACCAACGATCAGTTCCACCCGCACACCACGCGCCAGAGCATGGTCGAGCTCGCGCATCAGCACCCGGGGCGGGTTGAAATACGGCGTGCTGATAATGACCTGCGTGCGCGCCGCCGCGAGCAAGGTGCACAACGCCCGGTTCAGCGGGTTGCCACGGCCCACACCCAACAGCGGGATCACCCGCAGGCCATGCCCCGCCACGCTGAGCGGAGCCGCATAGGCCATGCGCCGCAGCCGCGCGCGCAAGCGCCGGATGTCGCTGCGCAGGCTGCGGGTTGAGGGTGGCGCCGGCAGGTCGAGGCGCGGCGTGGCGGTGTGGTGCAGCAGGCGTCGCACCAGGTCGACCATGGCGTCGGCCAGCGCCGGCGACTGGAACAGGTGGTAGCGGTCCAGGCGGTAGCGGTCGAAACGGTGCAGGTACACGTTGTTCAGGCTGGCACCGGTGTAGATGACGCAATCGTCGATGACGCTGCCCTTCAGGTGCAACACGCCGAACAGCTCGCGGGTCTGCACCGGTACGCCGTGGATGACGATGTCCAACCCATGGTGCTGGCGCTGGGCCTGGTACCAGGCGGCATTACCCGGCTGACGCCCGGCGCCCAGCAGGCCGCGCCGGGCACGGAACCAGTCGACCACGATGGTGATTTCCAGCTCCGGCCGCGCGGCTTTGGCCTGGTACAAGGCATCCAGCACTTCCTGGCCGGCCTCGTCTTCCTGCAGGTACAGCGCGACGATGACGATGCGCCGGGTTGCGCCGCGGATGCGCTCGAGCAGGCAGGCGCGGTAGGCCTTGGCATCGGGCAGCACCAGGATCGACTCGGCCGACATGGCGAAGCCTGGCAATGCCGCCAGCATGGATTCGGGGTTCACAAACGATCACCTTCTGTGTGCAATCACTGTCGTGCATCAGCTTGCACAGGAAGATCGAAATGGTCCAGCCCCGCACTGTGGTTCTCGGCAAAGGGTCGCGGGTTGAAGTGCAAAAGTTGTACAACTTGTTGTTGCCGCTGCGAACTTTTTCCTGTTTACCGGTCTATGTGGGAGGCACAGAAAGGTAGCGGAACGTGAGACAAGGTTCGCCGACCACCTGCTGGCCAGATGGCTCAATTGTTATCAGAGGTTGGCTTCGCTCATGAAAATACGTGTCGCAAGGTTGATGCTGCTCGGCCTGTTCTCGTTCGCGGCGATGGGCACGGCGTCGGCAACACAAATGAAGGCGCCCGTAGTGGCTCCCCCGGCGGTTCAATCCCCGTTGCAGCCTGCCGACAACCCCTGGTCCAGGGTGGCCAGTGTGGCCGATGCACAGCCGGCCACGCTGCTGGCCCACGATGACGACCGCTGGCATGACCACCGCAGCGACTGGCGCCGCGAACAGTGGCGCCGCGAGCAGGCCCGCCGTGATTGGGAACGCCGGCGAGACTGGGAGCGCCGCCGCGACTGGGAACGGCGCCGCGATTGGGAGCACCGCCATGAGCGGGCCATGCATCACCGCTACAATGATGACCACCGCTACTACCGCCGTTGATCGTAAGCAGCCCGCGCGATCCCTGCAGGAGATTGCCCAGCCCTTTAGGCTGCGCTGCCGTGCAGAGAACTGAGTTCACAAACCATTCGCGCACCTGTGGGAGCGGCTTTAGCCGCGAACACCGGCACAGCCGGTGCCATGCACCGTGTTGGATTGTTCGCGGCTAAAGCCGCTCCCACAGGGTACGCGCACCACTTGCAAACTCAGTTCTCTACGCGACAGGATCTCCCTGCACCGTCTGCGCCAGTCGGTCAGGCGGGTGTATCCGCTGCTGCTTCGGCCTCCATCTTCAACCGGTCGGCCTTGCAAATGTACTTGGGCTTGCGCGGCGCCAGTTTGGCGCTGGCCTTCTTGGCATGCGCCTGCAATAGCTGCTTGATCTTCTTGCGACGGTTCATTCTCACTCGACCTGTCAGTACGGTTTGACGAACACATCATACCTTGCCTGGGCCAGCGTCTCGTTGACGTTATTTTCACACCTGGCAGATTAGCTTCACGCCCTTTCCGGTCACGGGTACATCCGCTGGCCGCCGAGCTACGACGAGGCATACGTGTCACACACTCCATCCCCCTCCTCGCCCAAGCGCGTGGACTGGGCCGGCCTGGGCTGGCTTTTGCTGTTCTTCTGGTACTTCTCGGGCGTGACCCAGGCGTTGCTGCTGTTCAGTGGTACCACCGGGTTCGCCGGTTTTCGCGATGCATTGTTCCTCAGCAGCCTGTGGCTGGCCCCGGTGCTGCTGCTGCCTCGCTTCACCCGCGCCACAGCCGCGCTCATCGGCCTGGTGCTGTGGGCCGCTTCGCTGGTGGGCCTGAGCTACTTCGGCATCTATCGCCAGGAGTTCTCGCAAAGTGTGATCTTCGTGATGTTCGAGTCCAACACCGCCGAGGCCGGTGAGTACTTCAGCCAGTACTTCAGCGTCTGGCTGGGCCTGGCGTTGCTGCTGTACACCCTGGTGGCGGTGCTGCTGTGGAAGCGCGTACGCCCGGTCAGCCTGCCGCCGCGCAGCCGCCTGCCGGTAGTCGCCCTGTTGCTGCTGGCCAACCTGGTGTACCCGTTCTACAAGCAGATGGTCACCCAGCAGCGCAGCTTCGCCGACGCGGCCGAAAAGGTGCAGCAGCGCATGGAGCCCGCCGTGCCCTGGCAACTGCTGGTCGGCTACCGCCAGTACCGCCAGCAGCTCGACAACATGCAGGAACTGCTGGCCCGGAACGCCGCGTTGCCACCCCTGCAAAACCTGCATGACAGCAGCGGTGCAGCGCCACGCACGCTGGTGCTGGTGCTGGGCGAATCGACCACCCGCGAGCACATGCACCTGTACGGTTACAACCGCGACACCACGCCCAACCTCGACGCACTGGCCGCTAGCGACAAGAGCCTGACGGTGTTCCGCAACGTGGTGTCGCCACGCCCGTATACCATCGAAGTGATGCAGCAGATCCTCACCTTCGGCGACGAGCAGAACCCGGACCGTTTCCTCACCGCCCCGTCGCTGATCAACCTGATGAAACAGGCTGGCTACAAAACCTTCTGGATCACCAACCAGCAGACCATGACCAAGCGCAACACCATGCTGACCACCTTCTCGCAGCAGACGGACGCACCGGTGTACCTCAACAACCAGCGCAACCAGAATGCCAGCCAGTACGACGATGTGGTGCTGGCGCCGTTCGAGAAAGCCCTGCAGGACCCGGCGCCGAACAAATTCATCATCGTGCACCTGCTGGGTACGCACATGGACTATCGCTACCGCTACCCGAACGACTACGCGCACTTCAACGATCGCCAGGGGGTGCCCGGCAAGCTGACGGCCGACCAGGTGGAAACCTACAACTTCTACGACAACGCGGTGCGCTACAACGATTACGTGGTATCGAGCCTGATCAAGCGTTACTCGGCCAGTACCCCCAATGGTTTCCTGGTGTATCTGTCCGACCATGGCGAAGATGTATACAGCTCTGGCGACCACGACCACCTGGGGCGCAACGAAGGCGCGCCGACCCGGCCGATGTACACCATCCCGTTCCTGCTGTGGACCTCGCCCAGCTGGCAGGCCGAGCACCCACGCGACTTGCCGGCAATGGCCGAGCGCCCCTACAGCAGCTCGCACCTGATCCATACCCTGTCCGACCTGGCCGGGCTGAGCTATGACCGTTACGAACCGGCCAAGAGCCTGGTGAGCCCGCAGTTCGTGGTGGCCCCGCGCTGGATTGGCGACCCGTACCGCAAGGATGGCTTGCGCGAGTTCGACCACCTGCCGCTGGACAAGGTCGAGCAGGAGACGGTCAGTAGTGGCAAGACACAGGGTGCTGAAAGCCTGAACTGACTGTTTTGTAGTCGAGATTGCCGGGGGCGCTTTGCGCCCCTATCGCGACACAAGGCCGCTCCCACAGGTACCGTGCATCGGTCAGCCCATCAGCCAGGTTGGGCACAGCTGCCCTGCCTGGCACTCCCCCGCACTGCCTCGGCCAGTTTGCGCAGGTTGGCTTGGTGGGCATTGACCAGGCTGGCGATGCTGTTGTCCGCCGGCGTCTGCAGCGAGGTACGGCAGGTCAGCTCGGCCTCACCCGCGCGCATCAGGCGCCATACCGCTTCCAGCGAGGCGTAGCGCCCCGGCACGGTATCGAAGCGCTGTACATCCACCCGCAGCAACGCCTTGCCACCCCCCACAGGCCCGCCCAACTGGTCCTGCAAGGCGCTGCGGAACTCATCCACCAGGTTGGCCCCCCACCACTCCGTCTCGAGGATGGCCAGGCCACTCTGTCCTTGCCGCACCACCAACTGCGGGCGGTCCACCTGCGGCGGCACGGCCACCCTCGCCACCTGGATGCGCTGGCCGCTGTCGCGCACCGGCTCGCTCGGTACCAGCGTGTGATAGTTGTTCGGGCTACTGCTACAGCCCCACAGCACGGCCAGCAGGCCGGCGCCACACACATTGCGCAGTCGATGCATCGGCGGTCTCCTCAGGGTTCAAGGTCTGCAGCACTGGCCGCTTTCGGCCGGCCACGTATCAGCGATTCGGGGTGCCGGCCCAGGTAATCGGCAAGGTCACGCAGCGAACGTGACATGCGCTCCAGTTCATCCAGGGTTTCACCCATCCGTTCGCGCTGTGGCGAGTCCTCGGAGATGGCCGAATTGGCCGTGCGCAGGGTCTCATGCACTTCGTCCAGCGCCACCTTCACGTCCGGCAGCGTCTGGCCATTGAACTGCTTGAGGCTGGCGCGCAACTCACGCAAGCTGCCGTCCAGGTTGTTGGCGATGCTCTCCAGCGGCAGTTTGCTGATGCGCTCCACTACCCGCTGCAGCTGTTCTTGCAACTGCTCCAGGCTGCCCGGCAATGTGGGGATGGTGATGGGGTTGGCGGTCTTGTCGAAGGCCACCTTGGGGGCATCCGGGTAGAAGTCCAGGGAAATGAACATCTGCCCGGTGATCAGGTTGCCGCTGCGTGCCTGGGCCCGCAGCCCGTGCTCGACGAAGGTGCCGATCAGCCGCCGTGCGCCGTCCATGTCGCCTTCGGCATGCTTGAACACGGCCAGCATCTTGCGGTGCACCGGCCCCAGCCGCTGCGGGTAGATCACCGCATCGACCACCACCGGAAAGCTCTGCCGGGTGGCATCGTAGTCGAGCTGGACCGAGGTGACCCGGCCAAACTCCACCCCCTTGAACTCCACCGGGGCTCCCACCGACAGGCCGCGCATGGCCTGGTCGAAGCGCAATTGCAGGTACTGCGCCTGGCCACTGGGCGGTGCCAGGGCGGTATCGCGGTCGGCAAACAGCTGGAAGCGCGCCTGGTCGGCAGCGGGCTCGGCTTGCGGGGCGAAGTCGGGCGAGCCAAAGGCCAACCCGCCCACCAGGATCGACGACAGTGATTCGGTATCGATCTTCAGGCCGTTGGCACCGATCTGCATGTCGACACCACTGGCGTTCCAGAAGCGGGTATCGGCGCTGACGAAGCTGTCGTAGGGGGCCTGCACGAATACGCCAATCTCCACACCCTTGCCATCGTCCTGCAGGGCAAAGGACACCACCTCACCCACCGGAATCTTGCGGTAGTAGATCGATGAGCCAATATCCAGCGACCCCAGGTCGCTGGCGGTCAGGACAAAGCGCTTGCCCTTTTCGTCATAGGTGATTGGCGGTGGCAGCTCCAGGCCGACAAAGGACTTCTCCGGCACGTTCGACTCGCCGGAATCCGCCCCGATGAAACTGCCCGACAGCAGCGTGTCCACGCCGGACACGCCGCCCACCCCAATGCGTGGCCGCACCACCCAGAAGCGCGCCCCCTGGGTGGCGAACGCGCGGGCGTCGTTGGACAACTGGACCTTGGCGACCACGCTCTTCTTGTCGTCGGCCAGGTCCACCGTAGTGACTTCGCCAATCACCACGCTGCGGTATTTGACCTGGGTCTTGTGCGCCACCAGCCCTTCCCCGGTGTGAAAGGAAATGGCGATGACCGGGCCCTGCTGCATCCAGTTGCGCACCACCAGCGAAGCGCCGATCAGGATCGCCAATATCGGCACGATCCATACCAGCGACACACTCCAGCGCCGGGTGCGCACTTCAACCTGCCCCGCGCCCTCGCGCTTGTCAGTCTGTTGCACCATCAATACGGCCTCCCTCGTTGGCCCGGCTATCCCAGATCAGGCGTGGATCGAAGCTCATCGCAGAAAACATGGTCAGGACCACCACCATGCCGAAAAACAGGATGCCCACTCGCGGCTCGATGGTGCCCAGCCCGCGCAGTTGCACCAGCGCCGCCACCAGTGCCACCACCATCACATCGAGCATCGACCAGTAGCCGATCAACTCGACAAAGCGGTACAGCTGCGAACGCTGCCGGCAGGCCCAGGTGGAACCGCGCTGGGCGGTAAGCAGCAACAGCCCGAGCGAGAAGAACTTGATGGCCGGCACGCCGACACTGGCAATGAAGATGATCAGCGCGATGTCCCAGGCACCGGCCTCCCAGAACTCCAGCACGCCACCGCCAATGGTGCTTTCGCTGCCGCTGCCAAGCATTTCAGTGTGCATCACCGGCAGCAGGTTGGCGGGAATGTAGAAAATCAGCGCCGCCAGCAGAAACGCCCAGCCGCGGCTGATGGCATTGGCCTTGCGCCGGTGAATAGCGGCACCACAGCGGTCACAGGTGTGCGCGTCGCGGCCCAGTTCGCAGGCCTGACCGCAGCCATGGCACAGGCAAAGGCCCATATCGTCGGCGTTGGCCGGGGTATTCATACCTGTTCCCACAAGTCGCGGATGTCCTTGCCGGCGATATGGATAATCAGCATGCTCAGCGCGGCCAGGGCCAGCAAGCCGATGCCGGGGATCACATCGAGCAACCCCGCCAGCTTGATCACCGCCACCATCGCCCCCAGCAGGCATACCTCCAGCATGCTCCATGGCCGCAGGCTTTCCAGGCTGCGCATGCACAGGGCAAAACCGGGGGCGCGCTGGCCGGCCAGGGCGAAACTCAATAGCCAGCACAACACGGTAATCTGCAGCACCGGGGCAAAGATGATCGACAAGGCCATGACCAGGGCGATGAAGGTGATACTGCCGTGGCTGAGGATCTGCACCGAGTCCCATAATGTCGCCGAGTGGGTCAGCCCTTGCATGCCGATTGTCATCACCGGGTAGAAGTTGGCGAACACCAGCAGGATGCCACCCGTCACACTCAGGGCCAGCCGCTGCTGCACGGTCAGCGAGGTGTGCCGGTACAGCACGCCGCCACAGCGCTGGCAAACGGCGCGCTGGTGCTTGAGCAGCGGCGCACGGTGGTACACCGTGTCGCAGTACTCACAGATGATCAGGTGCTGGGTCTGGCTCATGGTGCGTCCACAAGTAGCCCGGATCCGGGCCAGGATACGCTGGCGAGCAACGCTTGATATCCGGTTTAGACCATTTGGGCAAAACTGCCATCCACTGCAGCACAGGCGAACTATCCTGTGAAGCGGGATCCCGCCCGCTGGAGGTGTGCCATGCGTAGGTTCACGTGGAGTTACCTGCTGGTGCTGCTGTACGCGGCATCGACAGCCCAGGCGCAGTCGGTGGTGCCGCTCAAGGGCCAGAGCAGCCAGCAGATGCAACTGGATATCAATGATTGCACTACCGTCGCGACCAATGCCGCGAACAGCGCCGCGACCTCCAGCGACCCCCATGTCGGTGGCCGCGTGCGCGGTGCCGCTGCCGGCGCGGTTGCCGGTGCGGCAGGCGCGCAGGTGCGCGGCAACCAGCACGACGAGTTGTATGACCGGGTCGGTGACGATGCCAAGCAGCAATACCGGCAGAACCGCGCCGGTGAAGTGGCCGCCGCCGGTGCTGCGGTCGGTGGCATGCGCCAGCGTCAGGACCGCCGTCAGGACCGACGCGGCCAGGACGACGCGAAAGCCCAGGCCCATGCCAGTGCCTACGCCGGGTGCCTGCAAGGGCGCGGCTATCAGGTCAACCCCTGAGCAACAGGCACGCCATGCCACGACAGGAGGAAGCATGGCGTGCCCGTTTCAGAACCTGGCCAGTTCTTCCCGGCAGAACTCGACGAACAGCTGCGCCGGCTTGGTCAGTTGCACCCGCTTCAACCACGCTGCCGCCAACCCTGACAGCGCCACTGGCTCGGCGATATCCAGCATGGCCAGGCGTTGCCCGTCGTAGGTGTACTCCGAATGCGGCCGCGTCACCAGCAGCGAAAAGCCGAAGCCCTGCCCGACCATCCCACGCACCATTTCGATCGACGGCGAACTGAAGACAATGTTGGGCGTCAGGCCCATTTCGTTGAACAAGCTGACGAAGTAGGTGCGGCTGGGGGCAACGTCCAGCAGGATCATCGGCTCCGGGCACAGGTCGCGCAGCGACACCTGGGCCTGGCCGGCGAAGCGGTGGTTCTCGGGCAGCAGCACATAGGGCTTTTGCGGCGACATCAGCGGCTCGGCCTCGATGGTGCCGTCCAGGTCATGGTCGTAGAGAAACGCCAGGTCGAAGGTACCGGCGGTCAGACCCTGGATCAGGTCCTGCTGCTCGCCATCGCGCAGGCGGATATCCACCCCCGGGTAACGCTGGCGAAAGCCGGCGATCAGCCGCGGCAGGTACAGTGGTGCCACGGTTTCGAAGCAGCCGATGTCGATTTGCCCGGCCACGGTGTCGTTGTCGGCCAGGGCATTCTGCTCGAATTCGTGGGCCATCTGCAGCAGCGACTTGGTCTTGGCATAGAAACGCTTGCCGCTGGGCGTCAGCGACACGCCCTGGGCGTGGTGGCGGATGAACAGCTGCACGCCGAAGCTTTCCTCCAGGCTCTTGATGGCCGTGGAGATGGACGGCTGGGCGATGTACAGCTGGCGTGAAGCCTCGGCCACACTGCCGGCCTCCACGGTGGTGACGAAGTACTTGAGTTGTCGCAATGTGTAGGCCGCCACGGGCACCTCTCTGACGCCGGTCTGGGCGCGCTGGGATCATGCCTGTCACTTTACCCTTGGCAGCGGCTGGGTGGGGGTTGGGTAATGAAGGATTTACCTATGGCTTGAGCAGGTTTTTACGAGGGGACGCCGTGCGCCCCCCCTTTTGCTTTACTCGAAATCGATATTCGCGACGACACAGTCATCACCGATCAGTTTGTGCCCTGGCGCGCAGGGCATGCCGCACACAGGCCCTACTCCACGCTTGTGCCTGGACAGCTTCACCTGAGGCTCTGCATTTTCCAACTTATCGTCGCCGAGAGTGTCTGGCAGTTCGTTCATCGGTTCTTCTTGCATGGGGTTCACTCCTGGGTTGGGTTGTGTGGCCCGATCAACGCTACAGACCGTTGCGCCACCAACCCATCTGGAACTTTGCCCACGCAGAGGCGTTCTGTCAGCACAGCAAGGCCCGCTGGTCAAATACCCCTGATTGTCTTTACTAGTACTCATCGGCTCCAGGCATAGGGTGTGCGCTTATGAAGATCGTGGTCACCAGCATCCTCGTCGACGACCAGGCCAAAGCCTTGGCTTTCTACCACTACGTACTCGGTTTCGAGCCCAAGCATGACATCCCCATGGGCCGACACCGCTGGCTGACCCTCACCTCGCCCAACGACCCCAACGGTGTCGAGCTGCTGCTGGAGCCCGACGTTCATCCGGCAGCCAGGGCGTACAAGGCCGCGCTCAAACAGGACGGCATCCCCGCTACCTCGTTCGGCGTGCGTGACATCAAGGCCGAATACACCCGGCTGTGCGCTGCGGGTGTGCAGTTCACCCAGCCGCCCACCCCCATGGGGCCGGTCACCGTGGCGGTGTTTGACGACACCTGCGGCAACCTGATCCAGATCGCCCAAAAGCACTAGCGCTGTTCACGGCCCCACGGGCAGGCGCAGGGTTGCGCGCAACCCGCACGGTAGCTGGTTGCGCAACTGCACGCTGCCGCCCAGGCGCGTGATGATGGTGCTGACAATCGATAACCCCAGCCCGGCACCATTGGCCGAGCCCTTGCTATAGAAACGCTCGAATACTCGCTGTTGGTCGGCCGCGGCGATGCCCGGCCCTTCGTCGTCGACGCTGACCAGCAGGGCCTGCCCTTCGCGCTGCAGCGTCACGGTGACCCGACCGCCCACCGGCGAATGGTCCACGGCATTGGTAACCAGGTTCTGCAAGGCAATGCTCAGCGCGCCAGCGTCGGTGTGCACGTGGTAGTCGCCGGCGGCGATGTCCAGCGAAGGCTCCAGCCCGCGCTCCAGAATCCAAGGGGTCAGCTCGGCCAGGGTCTCGGCCACCACACCCTCCAGGTCCACCTGCGGCCAGTCACGCCGGCCTGGCCGGGGCTCCAGGCGGGCCAGGGTCAACAGCTGGTTGACTACCCGGGCAAGGCGGTCGACACCGCCCATCAGGAACTGCAGAGCCTTGTCCCGCTCGGCATCGCTGGCCGCATTGAGGGCGTTCTGCGCATGCAGGCGCAGGACGGCCAAGGGCGTGCGCATCTCGTGGGCGGCGTCGGCGATGAAACGGTGCTCGCGGCGCAGCAGATCGTCGATCTGCCCGAGCAGACGGTTGATCGCCGCCTGCATCGGTTCCAGTTCCTTCGGCAGCGGTACCAGTTGCAACGGCTCGAGTGACTCGGCGTGGCGGGCACGGATCACCCTGGCCATGTTCTGCAACGGCCGCAGCCCCCAGCCAATGGCCGCCCACACCAGCAAGGCCAGGGCCAGGCTGCCGAACAGGAATGGCAACAGCGTGTGCCGCACGATGCGCTCGATCAGGTCGTCACGCACGTCGTTACGCTCGCCCACCCAGATCACCCAGTGTTTTTCCGGCACCGGCAAGACGAAACTGCGCCAACGGCGCCCATCCACCACCATGTCGGCAAACCCCGGAGTCCGAGGCGGCTGCCCCAACTGCGGGGCGCTGGGCGTGTGTACCAGCAAGCCGTCGTCGTCGGCCCATACCTGGAAGGCCAGCTTGCTCTCGTAGCGGTGCCCCACCTTGTGGTGCCCGGCCTTGCTCAAGGCCTCGTCGAAGGCGCGATACAACTCGCCACGGCTCTGCTCCTGCACCGGCAGACTCAAGATGCCCTGCAGTAGCCGGGCATTTTGCGCCAGGTGGGCGTCGTACACCTCGTTAATTTCGTGGCGGCTGTCGTGGTAGTTGTACAGCGCCAGCAAGCCGCTGCCGACCAGCAACAGCAGCATCACCCGCCACAATGTGCGTTGGCGCAGCGAGCTCATGCCTTGCCTTCCACCAGGTAGCCGATACCGCGCACGGTACGGATCAGGCCGTTGAACAGCTTCTTGCGCAGGTGGTAGATGTTCACTTCCAGGGTATTGCTCTCCGGCTCTTCATCCCAGCCATACAGCAACTGGGTCAGGCGTTCGCGAGTGAACACCTTGCCCGGCTGGGCCAGCAACTCGTGCAGCAGCAGGTATTCCTTGGGCGTGAGTACCACCGGCTGGCCCTGGTAGTGCACCTGTTGGCTGACCGGGTCCAGGCATACCCCGGCGTGCTCGATCAACACCCGCGCACGGCCACTGCTGCGCCGCAACAAAGCCCGCAAGCGGGCCTTGAGTTCGTTGAGGTCGAAGGGTTTCACCAGGTAGTCGTCGGCGCCGGCATCCAGCCCGGCGATGCGGTCGTCGGTGGCGTCGCGGGCGGTCAGCACCAGCACCGGCAGGCTCTTGCCGGCCGCGCGCAGACGCCGCAGCAGCTCGATGCCGTCCAGGCGCGGCAAGCCCAGGTCGAGGATGGCCAGGTCGAACTCCTCGTGGCACAGGGCATGCAGGGCGCTGGCGCCATCCTGCAGCCAGTCGAGGGTATAGCCCTCGCGGCGCAGGCCGTCACAGATACCTTCCCCCAACGCAGCGTCATCTTCAACCAGCAGCAGGCGCATGCTCAATCCTGTTTGTCCTTGATCGCTTTGAGTAAAGCAGCTATTTCACCGCGGCGGCCCTGGTCCGCCAGTTCCCGCCCGGGCCGGGGCGGTGCCTGCAACGCCTTTTGCAAAGCGGCGCGGGCTTCGTCGTAACGGTTCTGCCGGTACAGATGATCGGCCCAGAAGTAGTTGCTGTCGATACCATCGGGGTTGATCGCCAACGCCTGGCGCAGCATGGCTTCGGCCTTGGCCTGGTCACCGAAGCTCAACGGCCAGCCGGGCACCTGGTCGTACAGTGCGCCCAGGCTGGTGTAAGCCGAGCCCTGCAGCGCCTTGGGGTCCATGGCCAGGGCCTTTTCCAGGCTGGCGCGGGCAGCCTTGACCTTGCCCAGCGCGCCCAGCCCGCCGGTGGCACCGGCCCAGCTGCTGTTGACGATGCCGTCCCAGATCAGCGGTTCGGCCGAGCCAGGGTGCTGCTGCACCAACGCCGCCGACTGTTCCGCCAGGGCCTCGAACGCCCCGGCACGCTGGGCTTCGGGCAGGTTGTAGCGGATCACCGCCCAACGCTGCTGGATGGCATTGAGTTGCTGGGTGCCGTTCTGGTCGAGGGCCCAGGTGAACGGGGCGATGGCCAGCAGACTGGCCAGTATCAGGCGCTTCATTTGCTCGACTCCTTGCTGTGCCAGTTGCTGTAGCGGCGGATCAGCGGCAATTGCTTGCGCAGGGCGCGGTCGACCACGCCCGGCAGCATGCCGTTAAGGCGCACGAAAAGTTTTTCCGGCCAACCCAGGTACAGTTCGCTGCGCTCGGCCTGCACCGCGGCGAGCACTGCCCGGGCGACATCCTGCGGGTCATCGACGCCCACCTTCAGCGCCTGGTTCAGGGCCTGCGCGGCGCTGCTGTTCATCGCCGTGCGGGTGGTGCGCGGTGCGGCATACAACACGTTCACCGAGGTGTCGGCCAGCTCGCGGCGCAGCGCCTCGGAAAAGCCGCGCAAGGCAAACTTGCTGGCGCAGTAGGTGGCATAGCCCGGGTAGCCGATCGAGCCGTAGATCGAACCCACGTTCACCACCAGCGCACTGGGCTGCTCGCGCAGCAGCGGCAGGCACAGGCGAGTGAGCTGCACGGCGGCCTTGATGTTGAGGTCGAACAACTCGTCCAGGGCCGCCTCGTCCATCTGTTCAAGCAAGGCGAAGCGGTTGACCCCGGCGGCGTTGATCAACAGGTTGCAACAGCCCATCGCCCGCGCCGCTTCCAGCACGTCGCGGCGGCCTTCGGCGCTGCGCAGGTCGGCCTGCTGCCAACGCAGTTGTCCGGGGTAGCGCGCCATCAGCCCGGCCAGCTTGCCCTGCTGCCGGCTTACCGCCAGCACCCGGGCGCCGGCGCTGCACAGTTGGTCCGCCAGTTCCAGGCCGATGCCACCGCTGGCACCGGTGAGCACCGCCACGCAATCAGGCAAGCGCATGCTGTGCCTCCCGCTGCGTGGCACGCGGCAGCCCTTCGAACATGGCGGTGTACAGGCGATACACCACCTTGGCGGCGTGGATTACCGCCTGCTGGTCCTCGGGCTGGTCCAGACGGTTCATCAGGCCACGGTAAGTGGCCATGTGGTCCTGGTCCAGGGCGCCGTGGGAACTCAGGTAGCTGAACGCCTGGTCCGGCAGGCCAAGGCTGCTCTGCAGGGTACCGGCAGCCTGGGTCGCCAGGGCAATGCTGGTGCCTTCGAGCACATTGACCATGCCGAACAATCCGACCGGGTTGCCACGGGCAATCTGGTCGTAGAGAAATGCCACCATCAACTCGATGGGCAATGCCGGGCGGCCGCCCGCCACTTGGTGCGGGTCACCTCCGCAGGCGGCGATGTCATCGAGAATCCAGCGCTCATGGCCGTACTCCTCCTCGATGTACTCGCACACTGCGCCGCGCAGCCACTCCAGCCGCACCGGCAAACGGGCCCCGCAGGCCATCATCAACGGCACGGTGTGCCGCACGTGGTGATAGGCCTGGGTGAGAAAGGCCACATAGGCCTCGAGGCTGGCCTTGCCGGCCAGCGCGTCACGGATGACCGGGACGCTGAACAATGCCGTACGCTCGTCGGCGGTTTCCTGTTGCAGCATATCGAAGAAAAGCATGGCAACCTCGTGGGTCATTGAAGATCGGATAACAGGGACTGGTAACACCGCAGGATCTGTTCGCGGCGTGGCCGGCCGTTGGCGGTCAGGGTTTGCCCGGCGGCACTCAAGGGCTCGGGCAGGCGCCGCCAGGCATGTACCCGGGCATAGTCCGGCAGCCCGGCATTGGCCTGGCGGACGGCCCGTTCCAGGGTGTGATCATCGGCCTGCGGGTCCAGCGGCCATACCAGCGCCAGGTTGTGCTCCAGGCCCTCGCCGTGGACGAACGCCTGGGCGATCACCCCGCCCTGGGTCAGTTCGGCCTCGACCCACTCGGGGTTGACGTTGCGCCCGAAGCTGGTGCTGTACTGGTGCTTCTTGCGCCCGGCCAGGTACAGGAAGCCGTCGCTGTCGAAGTGCCCCAGGTCACCGGTCGACAACCACGGTTCGCTGAAGGCTGGCTCGCCCAGGTAGCCGAGCAACGCCGAGCCGGCCACCTGCACCTCGCCATCTTCGGCAATGCGCACCTGTACATGCGGCAGCGGCCGCCCGACACTGCCCGGGCGCTGGCCGCCAGGGCGGTTGAGGCATACCACCGAGGCGCATTCGGACAAGCCGTAGCCCTCGAACACCGGCAGCCCGACGGCCTCGGCACGGGCCAGCAAACTCGGCGCCACCCGTGCGCCGCCCACCGCCACGAAGCGCAACGGGCCAACCCGCATCAGGCCGCGTTCGATGGCGGTGACCAAGCCAAGCAGCAGTTGCGGCACCAGGATCAGGCTTTCGGCACCGCTCAAGGCGATGGCGCCCAGCAATTGCTTGAAGTCGACCTGACTGGCACCGCGAAAACCCAACTGCGCCTGCGGGTACAAGGCAATGCTCGCCCCGGCCAGCAGGGCCGCGTACAGGCCCAGGTTTTCCAGCAGCACCGCCAGCGGCAGGACCGCCAGGTACTTGCCTGGTGCCGTAGGCCGGCTGGCGGCCTCCAGTTCACGCGCTACCCGCAGCATCGCATCGGCGCTCAGGCATACGCCCTTGGGTGCACCGGTGCTGCCGGAGGTGTAGGTAATCTTCGCGGTACCCGCTGGCAAGGGCACGCTGACTGACGGCTGGCGGCTCCAGAAGCGCTCACCGGCACTGAAGCCGCTGGCGTGCAAGTCGTCAGCGAAGGCCTCATCGGCCAGCGCCAACAGCGCCCCGCTCTGTGCCAGGCAGTGGCGCCGCTGGGCACTGCTGAAAAACGCCGGCAGGATGACGATGGGGCGCGCCGCGAACAGCGCCGCCAGGTCCCAGAACAGCGCCTCGGGGCCGTTATCCAGGGCCAGGGCGAAGGTGCCCGGTGGCTGCGCGCTCAGCCAGGCCTGGCGTTGCTCGACCTCGTCCAGCAACTGTTGATAGGTGAATGGCCCGGCAAGGCCCAGCAACGCCGGTTGCGCCCCTCGGTGGCGGGCATGCAGTTGCAACACTTCCCTGAACAGCTGGCATTCATGCGGCATGGCCGGCCTCCTGCAGGCTCGCGGGCAAACCCAACCGCTCGAACACTCCGCCGCGGGCCAGGGCCTCATGGCCGTAACCGATGCTACCGACGAACACCTGCGGATGCTGCGCGTAGTAACTGCCCCAACTGCCGGCGTCGCCGTTCAGCCGACCAGGGTCGGCCACCGCCAGCGCCGTGGGCACCAGGCCCAGGCGATGAAAGCTGTTGACCAGGGTCGCGGCCCCGGTAAAGGCCACCCACTGCAAGCCGCGGGCGGCCAGCAACCAGGTCACGGCAATGATCATGATCCGCGCGCTGCCGGCGCTGAGCGCGGCAAGGTTACCCACTTCGACCAACTGCGCACGGCTCACGGGGCTTGCCGACAGCCGGGTCACGGCCACCTCCAGCGGTTCATCCAGGTAACGCTCGATGAAGGTCGGGCCACTGCTGGCCAAGCGTATGCCAGCGGCCGCCACCAGACGCCCATGGCTGTCATGCAAGCCGAGCAGTTCGGGCAGGTAGTGCTGCACGTCGGCGTGGTGCGCGCAGGCAAAGCGAGCATGAATGAACTGCTCCATCTCATCGCGCCCCGGTTCCCCCGGCTGGTTCAGCTTCAAGTGGGCGAGGCGATCGCCGTGGCTGCCGATAGCCAGTGGAAACAGGCTGTTGATGTCTGCCTGGGTCATGGCTGTCCCCCTTTCAAGTCCAGTGTTGGGGGCAGTATCCGGGGGTAATCTGAAGCCAATCTGAAGTGCTACATTTGCCATTGCCCTCACGCGCACCAACAAGGAAAACAGATGCGCCACGAATTCAGCGAAGTACTCAATGACCTAGTCGACTACTTTCTGCTCGGCGATATCCAGCTGCTCGAGCGCTTCAAGCAGGAACATGAGCTGCCCGACGACCTGGCCCATGCGTTCACCCACGGCGACAGCGGCGACCAGGCCGTGCGCGAAGGTATCGTGCTGCCGCTGGCCGGGGTCGATAACCTGCCCTACCGCATCCTGTTCACCCTGGACAGCCACACCCCGGCCCTGCGCGAACCCGGCAGCCGCCTCAAGCACCGCCGCAATGGCTATGTGCTGCAGGTCGAGCACGGTGCGCTGATGCTGTACACCTGGCGCATCCTGCAGCACTTCACGCCCAAGACACTCGGTGACCTGATGGCGCGCTACCAGGTGCCGGGGCGGCCAATCATCGAGCTGGACAATGGCTGGTATGACGTGGAGGTGCTGGCAGGTGCGCTGGTGCGGGACAGGCTGTACGAGCCGGCGTTCGAGTTTGTGCTGAAAAAGCGCTGGGGCCGGGGCGAGGCTGCCGGGGTGGATACCGGGTATGCCTTTGGGTTGCGTGGGTACTTTGACTGATTGGGTGCCTGTGCAGGCCCTTTCGCGGGTTAACCCGCTCCCACAGGTTCCCCGCTGCCCTCAGGTGCAGTGATATCCCTGTGGGAGCGGGTTTACCCGCGAAGAGGCCAGTCCTGCCTATTTCAATCTCAAGTGTGGTTGATATCCCGGTCCTTGGTCTCCGGCAGGAAGAATATACCCAGCACTGCCGTCATCGCGGCAATCACGATCGGGTACCACAAGCCGTAATAGATATCCCCGGTCGCCGCCACCATGGCAAACGCCACGGTCGGCAGGAAGCCGCCAAACCAGCCGTTGCCGATGTGGTAAGGCAGCGACATCGAGGTGTAGCGGATACGCGCCGGGAACAGCTCCACCAGCCAGGCGGCGATCGGCCCGTAGACCATGGTCACATAGACCACCAGCAGGGTCAGCAGCAGCAGCACCATCGGGTAGTGGATCTTCGCCGGGTCGGCTTTCTCCGGGTAGCCCGCCTCTTTCAACGCCCCGCTCAGGGTCGCGGTAAAGGCGTCGCTCTGCGCCTTGAAGTCCGCTGCCGCCAGGCTGCTGCCATCAAAGCTTGGCAAGACCCGTTCACCAATACGGATCTGCGCCACGCTGCCAGCTTCGGCCGCTTCGTTGGTATAGGGTATGGCCCGCTTGGCCAGCAGGCTCTTGGCAATATCGCAGGAGCTGGTGAATTTGGCCTTGCCCACCGGGTCGAACTGGAACGCGCACTGCCCAGGGTCGGCCATCACCACCACCGGGTTCTGCTCCTGGGCGACGAACACGTCCGGGTTGCCGTACTGGGTCAGTGCCTTGAAGATCGGGAAGTAGGTCAGTGCGGCGATGATGCAACCGGCCATGATGATTTTCTTGCGGCCGATGCGGTCGGACAGGCTGCCGAAGAAGATGAAGAATGGCGTGCCGATCAGCAGCGAACCGGCGATCAGCAGGTTGGCGGTTTGCGGCTCGATCTTGAGCATCTGCAACAGGAAGAACAGCGCATAGAACTGCCCGGTGTACCACACCACAGCCTGGCCGGCGGTACCGCCGAGCAGCGACATGATCACCACCTTGAGGTTGTCCCAGCGGGCAAACGATTCGGTCAACGGCGCCTTGGACGCCTTGCCTTCAGCCTTCATCTTCATGAACACCGGCGATTCGTTGAGCTGCATGCGGATGTACACCGAAATCGCCAGCAGCAGGATCGACAGCAGGAACGGCACTCGCCAGCCCCAGGCCTCGAACACCTCGTTACCCATGGCGGTGCGGCAGGCCATGATCACCAGCAGCGAGAGGAACAGCCCCAGGGTAGCGGTGGTCTGGATCCAGGCGGTGAAAAAGCCGCGTCGGCCCTTGGGGGCATGTTCGGCCACGTAGGTGGCCGCGCCGCCGTACTCGCCACCCAATGCCAGGCCCTGCAGCAGGCGCAGGGTAATGAGGATGATCGGCGCAGCCACGCCGATCGTGGTGTAGCTGGGTAGCAGGCCCACCACGGCGGTGGACAGGCCCATGATGACGATGGTGATGAGGAAGGTGTACTTGCGCCCGATCATGTCGCCCAGGCGGCCGAACACGATGGCGCCGAATGGCCGCACGGCTAAGCCGGCGGCAAAAGCCAGCAAGGCGAAGATGAACGAAGTGGTTTCATTGACCCCGGCAAAGAAATGCTTGGCGATGATCGCCGCCAGTGATCCATACAGGTAGAAGTCGTACCATTCGAAGACCGTGCCCAGGGACGAGGCGAAGATGACCTTGCGCTCCTCCCGGGTGATACCGCGTTGGGGCGCGCTGCCCGTGGATGTGCTGTCGAGAACCGCCATGGGGTGCCTCCGTCTTGTCGTTGTGCAGGCCGGGAGCACCTCATACCTGTTTCACCATCGCACCCAGGCCCAGGGGGCTTGCTTTGGTTACGCGAAGCACGACGAGGCAGGCCGCCTCGGATCGCAGCAAGGTTACTGAAGCATAATAGGCTTTGCCGGGATATCCATTCGTCCGGCCACGCGCAAGAGGGCGGCATGAACGACAAGGCAACACAGGGATGGCAAGGCGATATCTGGTTGGCAGGCGATCACTGCCTGCTGCTGGCGACGCTAGGCCGGACCGCCAGCCACGAGCACTACGCGCATCAGGTGTTGATCGGCCTCGGTGCGGATGTCGAGGTTTGCCTCGGCGGGCAGCGCTACAGCGGCCCGCAAATGGTCATTCCGTCGCAGCAACCCCATGCCATTCTCAGCCATGGCGTACCCTGCATTACCCTGTTCGCCGAGCCGCTGGCGTTCGAACTGGCAGACCTTGCCCTGGCCTGCGAGCAGGCCGGCAGCAGCCCCGAGCAACTCGCCGCGAGCCTGCGGCACTGGCCCCGGCGCCTGCTCGACCCGCGCCTGGTGAAAGCGCTCGAACGCATTCGCAGGCTGGACGAGCAAGCCTTGCCGGCCAAGGAACTGGCCAGTACCGCAGCGCTGTCGATCAGCCAGCTGGAGCGCCTGTTCAGCGGCACACTGAAGCTGTCGGTACGGCGCCTGGTACTGTGGCAACGCCTGCGCGTGGCCCTGCAACTGGCGCTGGGCGGCGCCAGCCTGACCGAGGCGGCACTGGTGGCGGGGTTTGCCGACTCGGCGCATTTTACCCGCAGCGTTCGCCGTCAGTTCGGCCTGAGCCCAGGTACTGCATTGCGCCAGTTGCGCCTACGCACGCTCGGCTAGCGCCTGGCGCAGCGCCGCCGGCAATACGGCAGGTGAGTCAGCGTTGCCGTTCACCCAGGGCTCACGCAATTGCGCCAGGTACGCCTGCGGATAGTCCGGCCGGTCGCCGATGCCCATGTCGTCGTCCGCCAGCGCATAGCCCGGCAGGTACAGCGCCGTACCCAGCAAGCGGTCCCAGATCGGGAAGAACAGCGCGAAGTTGACGTCGCCGGTGCTGCCGTACTTCAGGTGATGCAGGCGATGCACCGGTGCCCAGGCGAACACGTGGCGCAAGCCACCGATGCGCATCGCCACGTTGCTGTGCTGCAGCAACAGCTGGATCGACACGCTGAACGCCAGCAGCGTCGCCACCTCGATGGGCAGGCCGAGCAACAGCAACGGCAAGGTTCCGCCCAGGGTTTCGAGCATCTGGTGCACAGGGTGCTTCATCAAGCCATTGAAACCGTACAGACGGGTGACACTGTGGTGCACGGCATGCAGCCGCCACAGTAGTGGGCTGCGGTGGCTGGCGTAGTGCACCAGGGTGATGCCCAGGTCCGCCACGACGATGGCCAACAGCAACTGCAAGGCCAGCGGCCATTGGCCGGGCCACAGGTTGGTTGCCGGAAGCCAGCTGGCCAGCAGCGGGATGGTTGCCACACTGGAGAGGGTCAGGCACTCGTTGACCAGGGCATGGCAAAGGTCACGCCGGCCCTCGCCTCGTGTCTGGTTCCAGGCGGGCTTGTAGGGGATGAGCCGTTCGCAGGCAAAGGACAGCAACACAGCGCTGGCCAGCAGTGGCAGCAGCCATAACGGGCGGGCCGCCAGCGACAGTGCGGCGGCAATGAAACCGAAGAAGAACAGCGGGGCATAAAGTGTGCGCATGGGCGACTCCAGGCAAGTTGGAGCCGCCAGTGTTGGCCCGGGGGCCAGGTGGGCGATTGAACGAACGGCGCATGTGAGGCCACGCGTCCCTTGTAGGAGCACGTCGGTTTCAAGAGCACCTTCAGCGCAAGAACTGCGCCTGCAGCGGCGGCCATTCCAGGGCGAACAGCTTGCCTTGCGCGGTGTCGATCCAGTGCTCGCGGGTGTGCCGGTTACTCATGGCGCCTCCGCTGCCGGTACCGGCCCCTTCAGCTCGACCTGGTTGCCATCCGGGTCGTAACAGTACAGCGACAGCCCCTCGCCTTCCGCGCCATAGCGCTTTTCGGCAGGTTCAACCTTGACCCCCGCAGCTTGCAGGTAGGCCGTCAGTGCCGGCTCGTCGAACGGCTCGATGCGCAGGCAGAAATGGTGCAGGTTGCGCCCCTCGGCCCCCGGCGCAGCCCCACCAGGCAGCCCCAAGGGGCCGTCCAGGGTCACCAGGTCGAGCATCGCCGTGCCGGTGGCCAGGTGGACCATGCCCAGGTCTTCGCGCACACGGCTGACCGTGCAGCCGAGCAGCTCGGTGTAGAAGGCAATGCTGCGCGGCAGGTCGCTGACCCGCAGGACGAGGTGGTCGATGTGCTTGATGGTGAACGGTCGCATGCCGGGACTCCTTGTGGCCGCTGGATTCCTGTAGAGGATCGCCCAGCCCTTTGGGCTGCGCTGTCGTAGAGTGCTCAATTCGCAAGCGATCCACGTACCCTGTGGAGCGGCTTTAGCCGCGAAGAATCCAACGCGGTGCATATGGCACCGGCTGCGCCGGTGTTCGCGGCTAAAGCCCCACAGCCACCTTAGCCCAGGTCCGTATGGCGTGACCAGAATCACCTACTCGTTCACCAACCGTTGCAGCACGCCGCCTTCATGGCGGGCCAGGATGCGCAGCAGTTGGTCGACCAGCGCCCGGTCCGGCGCATCCAGGTGGAAGTGATGCCCGCCCGGGTGCCAGGAGACCTTCGCCTGGCGGGGCAAGGCCGCCTGGCGCCGGGTAAAGGCGTCACCGGTAAAGGCCCCCTGACGGCCGAACAGCAGATACAACGGGCAACGGATCTGGCTGAGCAGGTCGCAGGCTTCGCGCTCGGTCAGCGGCATGGGTTCGGGCAGCACCAGGCGCGGGTCGTGGCGCCAGCAGTAACCCTCGCCCAACTGCAGCAGATCGCGCAGCGCCAGCAGCCGTGCCGCCTCTTCCGACAGCCCGGTGTCCAGGCGCTCGCGGCGTTGCTCCAGGGCCGTGTCCAGGTCCTCGAAGCGGCCGACGTCCGGCTCGGCAAAGCCCTGCAGCTGGCTGCGCTGCACCATGCGTTTGAGCCGGTAGGCCCGGGCCAGGTGTTGCACGCGGTCATCCTCGGCCACCGTGAACGGTGCGCCCATGCCGTCGAGGAAGGTCATGCTGGCGATACCGCTAGTCATGGCCGCCAGCAGCGACGCTACCCCAGTGCCCATGCCATGGGCCAGCACGTGGAATTGCGCCAGGCCCAGGCTGTCGGTCACCGCCAGCATGTCCTCGGCATGTTCCCACAGGTAATAGCCACTGTCGTGGCGGCGATGGTCCGAGCGGCCGTGGCCGACCAGGTCGGGGGCGACCACGAAGCAGCCGTCGAGCATCGGTGCCAGGCGCTCGAACGAGGCGGCGTTGTCCAGCCAGCCATGCAGGGCCAGCACGGGAATGCCGTCTTCCGGCCCCCAGCAACGCACGGCAATTTCAATGCCGTTGAGGTCAAGCAGATGATCCTTGGGTGTCGATGAAGAACGCATGGGTACGCTTCCTGACTGAAGCCTGGTACGACCACACCAGGCCGAATACGCCGCCGGCCCCTTCGATTCCTGTCACCAGCGGCAACCCTTGCGCCGGGCCATGCAAGGCTCCGACACGTTACCTTGGCGCAACGTCAGACACACCACTGGCCCGTCACCGACTGTGACTTAACCGTCACCGACCCTCACTGCCCGCGCAGGTCCTCGAAGAACGCCTGCTTGCCATCCACCTGGCTGGACGCACGCGGCGCCGCTGCAGTTTCACCGTTGGCGGCCTCCACGTGCCAGTAGCAGTGCTGCACCGCACGGGTCACCGCCACGTAGGCCAGGCGCTGCACCTCTTCCTTCTGCGCGGTATCGAACGGCTGGGCATCACCGGCCTTGCCCAACCCGGCCTGGCGGTACACCTGGTTCTTGTAGGGCGAACTGGTCAGGTACTGGCAGTCGCCCAGCATGAACACGGCATCGGCCTGCAAGCCCTTGGCACTGTGGTAGGTCAACTGACGCAACCGGCGTTGCTCGGCCGGCAACGCCGCCTCGGCATGCAGCACGCTTTGCAGGTGGTCGTTCATCAGCGCCCTGTCGCTGCCCTTGCGGTACAGCATCATCACCGTCTCACCACGCTGGTAGTGCTCGATCAGCGTTTCACCGAGGGCGGCCTCGTCACGGTCGAATACCTTGACTGGCGAGCCCGGCAACTCGGCCGCCGGGCCACTGGCGCGGGCTTTCTTGCCGGCAATCGCCGGGGTGCCCTTGACCAGGTGTTCGGCCGCGTCGATCACCTGCTGCTGGCAACGGTAGTTGTCGACCAGCATCACCCGCGTGTTGGCCGGCGACGGGAAAGCCTTGGTGAACTCCATGAAGTACTTGGGCGAACTGCCACGCCAGCCGTAGATCGACTGCCAGTCATCGCCCACGCACAGCAGCGACGAATGCCGGGCATGGCGCCCGGTGTGCATTGCCGGGCCGCGCCGGCGGATCTCGGCGAGGCTGGCGCGCAGCCAGCTGACGATCTGCGGCGACACATCCTGAAACTCGTCGATCATCAGGTGCGCCAGCGGTCGCAGCAACGGGTCGGGCAGCAGTTGCAGGTTTTCCGGGTTGTTCTCGCCGAACAAAGCGAACATGCGGTTGTAGCTCATCACCGGCGGCGACTGGTCCAGCAGGTGCGCCTCCAGGGCCTTCCAGTACAGGGCCAGGGCCTCGAAGAACAGCGCATCGCTGTCGCCGGAGGGGAAGCTCATCGCCGCCACGGCAGTGTTCACGTCCAGGCCCAGGTTCTCGATGAAATTCGCCGCACCGACAAAGGCATCGAGCAGCGGCGCCGGGGCCAGTTCGCCCTTGACCTTGTATTCGAAGCCGGGGCCGGCCACGGCATCACCGGCCAGCGAGGCTGCCAGGCGCCGGGCCATGGCGTAATTGTCGAGCCAGATCAGCGGCCGGTCGCAGAAGGCCTGCAGCAGGGTGCGCTTGACCGCCCATTCGGCGCGCACCGCCAGCTTGGCGCCGGGGCGCTGGTACTGCGCGCTTTCCGCCGGGTCGAAGCCCAGCACCACCAACGGCCCCTGGCCGGCCAGACGGCCATGCACATGAAAGCGGCTGCCACGGATCTGGATCGTCTCACGGCAGGGTTCGATGCCTTTGATCGGCCAGGCGCCAGCGGCGAACCACAGGTCCTCGATCACGTCGCACAGTTCTTCGTCGCGCTGGGCCGCCAACTGGATTACCTGCACGCGCTTCTGCACATCGGGATTATTCGGGTCCAGCGGCTTCAGTTGCAGGGCTTCGCTGCGCAACAGGCCGACCAGCTCGGCAAAACGTGGGCTGTCGCCCAGCAGGGTGCTGTAGCACTGGTTCAGCTGCTGGCGCTGGGCATCGTTCAGGCGCAGGTCGAACGGGTTGCTCTCGGCCTCGGCCTCACGCCCGGCCGGCATCTCGTTGCCCAGTGTTTCGAACGCGCGTACCTGGCCAAAGCCCGGCAGGCTGCGCACCAGCGGCAGGATGCGCGAATGGAAGGTGCGCACCAGCTCGCGCGCCTGCAGCGGTTGCAGGTTGATCTGCCACACGGCGAACACTTGCAGCAGGCGCTTGATGAAGTCCTTGCGCGACTCGCGGGTGAAGGTGACCACGGTCATCGCGTCCAGCTCATAGCCCAGGTAATGGCGCAGCAGCAGGATGCGCAGCACCAGCGAAGTGGATTTGCCCGCCCCGGCCCCGGCCACCACGCAGGTGGACGGCGTGTCGCTGAAAATCAGCTTCCATTGCGCGGCACTGGGTTGGGCCTCGGCGGGCAAGCGCTGGGCGACATCGGCCTTGAAGCGCTTTTTCAGCTCGGCGGTCAGGGGCAGGCGCCAGTCATCGAACAGGTTGTCATCCTGGCCCGGCACGGCGGCGGTGTCGGGGCGGGTATCGCGGATCACCAGCACCTGGCGCCCGGCCTCGTAACCTTCCACCCGCCCGCGCGCGAACCCTTCACGCAGGCCATCGGCATGGCCACTGCGCTGGCCGCTGGCATGGCCGAGGAACCAGGAGTCGCGGTGCTGGGCCTGCAGGCGGGTCAGGCCACGCCCCAGCAGGCGGGCCGCCAGGCGGCGAAACCAGGGCAGTTGGGCAGGAGGGGTAAGGTCGGCGGGGGCCTGGGGTTGCTCGTGGGCCACGGTCACTCCGTTGAAAAACTGAATCAGCGGGCATGTTCGCCGGATCGACAAAAAATCGCCAGCGAATGCTTGCAGATCAGTGGATTAGGCGATGAAGCGGATAAAACACTCCACCGCAACAAATCTATTTTACTGATTGTTTTAAGCCGATATTTACGCTTATTTTAGATGCTTCTTCAGCGCATCATGGCGTCAATCCACTGATTCAAGGAGCACGACATGCTGCAACTGCGACCGTTCGAAAGCCTCGGCCACGCCAACCACGGCTGGCTCGACGCCCACCACCACTTCTCGTTTGCCGAGTACTACGACCCGGCGCGCATGCACTGGGGCAACCTGCGGGTGTGGAACGACGACCTGATCGCTGCCGGCAGCGGCTTCCCGCCGCACCCGCACCGCGACATGGAAATCATCACCTATGTGCGTGAAGGCGCGATCAGCCACCAGGACAGCCTGGGTAACAAAGGCCGTACCGAAGCCGGTGATGTGCAGGTGATGAGTGCCGGTACCGGCATCGTGCACAGCGAGTACAACCTGGAGGACGTCGACACGCGTATTTTCCAGATCTGGATCGTGCCGGAGCGCACTGGTGAAGCACCGCAGTGGGGTACCCGGCCGTTCCCCAAAGGTGAGCGTGGCGAAGGCTTCGTGACCCTGGCCAGCGGCCGCGTGGGCGATGAGGACAGCCTGCAGATCCGTACCGATGCGCGGTTGCTGGCTGCCACCCTGCATGCCGGTGAAACTGCCGAGTACCGCTTCGATGCCGCACGCCGGGGCTACCTGGTGCCGGCCAAGGGGCTGGTGGAGGTCAACGGGCTGCGCACCAAGGCGCGCGATGGTGTGGCGATCGAGCAGGAGCAGGTGCTGCGGGTGACCGCCATCGAGGACAGCGAGATCGTACTGGTGGATGTGGCCTGATGGATCGGGCCAGTGCTGGCCGCCTTGTGCTGCCACCTCGACTGCGGTGACATTGAACTAGCCTTGCGCGGCCAGTTCGGCAAGCACTTCGGCCGAGGTGGTGACCTGGCGGAAGTGCTGCTGCCACAACTGGATCCCCAGCTTGCCCGACCTGTCCAGCGAAGACCCTACCGTCATGTCGGTGACCAGGGTGGGCATCAGACCCGCATCGAACAGGGCGAAACCGGCGGCCAGCACACAGGTTTCGGTCTGCAGCCCGCACACCAGCACGCGCTCCACGCCCAGTTGCCGAATGTAGTCGATGGCCTCGGCGCTCTGCCCGTAGCCATGCTTGACGAACACCTGGTCGGCTTCGATCAGGCTCTCGTCCTCGGCCGCCGGGTGCCAGCCGAGTTGGCGCTCGAACGGCGTGACCTGTTCATCGTGCAACTCGACCGAGGCAATGGTGGGGATGGTGGCCGACAATCGGCGCAGGCCATCGATCAGCCACTCGGGCGGGCTGAAGGTGGACTGGACATCGACGATGAGCAAAACCTGGCGCATGTGCGGATTCCGGGCATGGGCAAAAGACGCGGAGTATAACGCGCTCCATTGTCGGAGCGGGCAAGCCCGTGAAGCAGGCGACGCGCCATATGGCACCGGCTGCGCCGGTGATCGCCGGCAAGCCAGCTCCCACCCCGACCACGTGGACCTCGAACCATGTGCAAACCTGTGGGAGCGGCTTTAGCCGCGAACACCGGCAACGCCGGTGCCATCCACAGCGCGGGCAAGCCCACTCCCACAAGCCCGGGTTGGCACTTGTGGGAGCGGGCTTGCCCGCGAATGGGCCGCAAAGCGGCCCTTGCAGCGTATCTCTCAGGCCCTCAACCTGCCAGGTTGAAGTCCGCTGCAGTCACCGTGGTTGCATCCGCCACCCCCACCAGGCGGATGGAGTCGGTAGCACCGATACTTACCAGCGTATCCGCGCCGTCATCGGCGATGGTAACGTTGGCGGCAAAGGTGGCTGCGGTGATGTTGAAGGCGGTAATATCCAGCAGGTCCTGCCCGCCCGTCACATCACTATCGAAGTTGATGATCAGGTCATTGCCGAAGCCCGCGGCGAACTGGAAGACATCATTGCCGTCAGTGGCCATCATCGTGTCATCGCCCGCGCCGCCGTTGACCGTGTCATCGCCTGCCGCACCGTTGATGAAGTCATTGCCACTACCACCCGACAGAATGTCGTTGCCATCATCGCCGAACAGCGTGTCACTGCCTGCCCCACCGTTGAGGATGTCGTTGCCAAGACCGCCATCCAGGCTGTCGTTGCCGTCGCCGCCGTCCAGAGTATCGTTGCCAATGCCACCCAGCAGCTGGTCGTTGCCGACACCACCGGTGAGGGTGTCATTACCTGAGCCACCGGTGATGACGTTGTCCAGGGCATTACCGGTACCGGTGAAGTTGGCGGCACCGAAGTACCTCAAGTTCTCCAGGTTGTTGCCCAGCGTCCAGCTGGTCAGCGTGGTGCGCACCAGGTCGGTACCACCACCGGCCTGTTCCACGATCACGTCCCCGGCATTGTCGACCACATAGCTGTCGTTGCCGGCACCGCCCACCAACTGGTCGATACCCGCACCACCGTTGAGGAAGTCGTTTCCGGCACCACCGACGATGGTATTGGCCAGGGCATTACCCACACCGATAAAGTTGCCGATGCCGGTAAAGCTCAGGTTCTCCAGGTTAGCGCCCAAGGTGTAGCTTGCCAGGTTGGTCTGCACCAGGTCCAAGCCCCCACCAGCCGACTCGCTGACGGTGTCACCCACGTTATCGACGACATAGGTGTCATTGCCGGCACCGCCTGTCATGGTATCTGAGCCTGCCCCACCGTTTAGGACATCATTGCCCGAACCACTGGTGATGACGTTGTTCAAGCCGTTACCGGTACCCACGAAGTTTGCGGCACCAAAGTAGGTCAAGTTTTCCAGGTTATTGCCCAGCGCCCAGCTGGTCAGCGTCGTACGCACCAGGTCGGTACCAGCCCCTGCCTGTTCCACGATCACGTCCCCGGCATTATCGACCACATAGCTGTCGTTGCCGGCACCGCCCACCAGCAGATCGATACCCGCGCCACCGTTGAGGAAGTCGTTTCCGGCTCCGCCGACGATGGTGTTGGCCAGGCCATTACCTACACCGGTGAAGTTGCCGGTACCGGTAAAGCTCAGGCTCTCCAGGGTGGCCGCGAGAGTGTAGCTCGCCAGGCTGGTGCGCACCAGATCGGAGCCCCCGCCCAACACCTCGACGATGATGTCTGCAGCGTTGTCGACGACAAAGGTGTCATCACCAGCTCCGCCGATCATGGTGTCCGTACCGAGCCCACCGTCGAGTGTGTCGTTACCGGCGTTGCCGATGAGGATGTCATTACCTGAACCACCGGTGATGACGTTGTCCAGGGCATTACCGGTACCGGTGAAGTTGGCGGCACCGAAGTACCTCAAGTTCTCCAGGTTGTTGCCCAGCGTCCAGCTGGTCAGCGTGGTGCGCACCAGGTCGGTACCACCACCGGCCTGTTCCACGATCACGTCCCCGGCATTGTCGACCACATAGCTGTCGTTGCCGGCACCGCCCACCAACTGGTCGATACCCGCACCACCGTTGAGGAAGTCGTTTCCGGCACCACCGACGATGGTATTGGCCAGGGCATTACCCACACCGATAAAGTTGCCGATGCCGGTAAAGCTCAGGTTCTCCAGGTTAGCGCCCAAGGTGTAGCTTGCCAGGTTGGTCTGCACCAGGTCCAAGCCCCCACCAGCCGACTCGCTGACGGTGTCACCCACGTTGTCGACAACGAACGTGTCGTTGCCAGCGCCGCCCGTCATCGCATCTGCACCCAGCCCACCATTAAGCACATCGTTGCCGGCACCGCCGTCGAGGGTGTCGTTGCCTTCACCGCCATCGAGCGTGTCGTCGCCATCACCACCGAACAACTGATCGAATCCGGTCAGGCCAATGAGTGTGTCGTTACCAGCCAGACCAAGCAGGACGTCGTCACCCACGGTGCCGGTCAGGGTATCCGCAGCGGTTGTACCCACCAGCGTCACGCCTGGCACCGCCGGCACCTCCGCCGTCGCTGCAGAGGTCACCGTTTCCTGGGCGCCGAAGCCGTCGGTGTAGCGCACCAGCACGCGCAGCTGGAAATGCCCCTGCGACGGACCTGGGGTGAAGGTAGCAGCAGTCGCACCAGCAATATTGGTAAACGTCGTACCGCTACCTTGCTGCCACTGGAAGCTGAACGCACCCAGCCCGTCCAGGTCGGCAATAGTGCCGGTAAGTGCCGTCAGCGTCTGCCCAAGGGCTGGCGTGGTGTCGCTGATCAGTACGGCACCGGTAGGCGCATCATTGACGTTGGCCACCGGGTCGAGGATGTCGGAAGCGATGCTTTCCTGCACGCCAAAGTCATCCACGTAGCTCACCAGGACCCGCATGTTCTGCCCAACTTGCGCCTGGGTCAGGACAAAGGTGCTGCTGATGGCGCCAGCAATATTGACCCAGCCGAGCCCCCGGTTGGACTGCCACTGGAAGGTGAACTGCGGGTTGCTCAGGCCATCGGCATCGACGATGGTTGCCGTGTTGGCGGTGAGGGTCTGGTTCTGCACCAGCAGCCCGGTCACGGTCGGCCCGGCAGTCGGTGCGCTGTTCGCCGAGGAATCGACGATTTCCAGCGTGCCCTTGGCGTCCTGGTACACCCCGCGTACGCGGATGTTCAGGCCCGCTACATCATCGGTCACCCGGTAGGTGCTGCCGATCGCCCGCGAAACCTCACCGGCGGCGACGAAGGTGATGTCTTCGTACACCCCCGAGCCTGGCAGGGTCTCTACTTGCCAGTAGTACGCCACAGGGCCGTTGATGGCACCGCTCGCGTTGGTGGCGCTGACGTTGTCGGCATCGTGCACCGCCAGGTTGCTCACCCGCAGCAGCTGGCCGCTGACCGATGTATCGTTGCGCAGACCGGTGACTGCGTCGAGGATCGCCAGGTGGCTCGTTGGGCCGGCGTTGACAGCGGTGCCCACGCCGGAGGCCTGGGAGCTGTCGGAGAACTGCAGGCGCTCGATGCCGGTCAGGCGATCGACACCATCCCGCCCGTCCACCAGGTCGGTGACGATCACCGAGTTGCCATCGACCACCACGCTGTAGTCGGTGGCCACGCCCGAGAACACCGCCGTGTCATAGCTGTCGGTGCCGTTGAGGATTTCGCGGACGATCACCAGTTGGCCCGGATTGTAGGTGCCATTGAGCATCAGCGGCACCATCGGCTCCATGCTGTCGTAGCTGGCGATTTCCGGGCCGGTGCCGTCGCTGTTGGCGCGCACGCTGATGCGCACGTTCAGCCACTTGTCACCGTCGAGGATATCGTCACCGCCACGGCCTTCGATCAGATCGCTGCCACTGCCGCCGAGGATGATGTTGCCGCCATCGTAGAACGTCGCCCCGGCAGCCAGCAGGCCGGCCAGGCCGTCGATCAGGCTGATGTTGGTCAGCACGCTGCCGTTGGCACCGTTGGTCGGCAAGGTGGCAGCGGTTTCGCTGTCACCGCGCAGGAAGTCACCATGGGCCGAACCCGACAAGCCTTCCATGATGTCGAAGCGCACCAGCGCGGACGCGCCCGACCCTGGTACCGGCGGCACATCGAAGAAGCGGTCGCTGAAGTCGATGGTCACGCCCTGGGCGAGGTCCTTGAAGGTTGCCCAGTCGTAGCCGGAGCCACCGATGTAGCGATCACCGAAGCCCAGGCTGCCGACCATGATGTCGTCGCCGCCTTCACCGTTGAACTTGTCGTTCTCGTTGCCACCGATGAACACGTCGTGGCCGATGACCGGGTCGTTGCCAAGCGGGTCGAAGTTGTCGCCGGGCGCGCCGTCCGAGGTGCCTTTCTCGATCCAGTCGTCACCTTCGTTACCCATGTCCTGCTCGTTGGCCTTGCTGCCCAGGATAAAGTCGTTGCCCTGGCCGCCGATGGCTTCGGAAGCATCCTCACCGGTGACGATGAAGTCGTTGCCGAAACCGCCGATGATCAGGTTGACGCCGTTACCACCGTGCAGCACATCGTTGCCGTCGCCGCCCTGGATGTTGTCGTCACCACCCATGTCGCTGATGATGTCGTCGCCGGCACCGCCACGCAGCTGGTCGTTGCCGTCGCCACCCTCGATGCGGTCGTTGCCATCATCGCCCCAGACCGTATCGTCGCCCTCGCTGGAGACCAGAATGTCGTCACCGTTGGTGCCACCCAGCACGATGTGCTGATCACCGGCGTAGCGGATGTAGTTGGTGTCCGGGCCTGCGGTCAGCGGGCTGTCGCGGAACACCACCTGCTCGCCGTTTTCGCCCAGTGGGTCGGCATTGCCAAGGCCTTCGTTGAACTGCTTGCTCTGGTCCACTTCCAGGTAGAAGCCTACGTCGGAGAACACCAGGCCCGGCAGGTGGGTGGCCGAGGTGTTGGCCATGATCAGCTTGGCGAACGAGTTGCTTTCCAGCTCGGCGTTCATCGACAGGCCAGCGGTGCGCTCCAGGTAGTAGAAGCGGTCGCCGTCCTGCAGTTTCTCCATCTGGTTCTCGAACACGAAGTTGAAGGTGCTGCCAAGCATGCCACCAAACGGGGTTTTCGCTTCGGCCAGGCCACCGATCCACAGGTCGATGGCATCGACCCCGGTCACTGTCACCGCCCTCAGGTCATCGGCGGTACCCAGCACGCCATCCCTGCCAGGCAAAGTGACGTTGGCGTAGGCGCCAGTGCTGTTGAGGAAGTCCAGGCGATCAGCTGGCGCGCCGTCGCCGCCGAACACCAAGGCCATGGCCGCCGCACGTTTTTCCAGCAACGTGGTGGCCCCGGTGATGGTGCTGTGGGTGCCGTAGGCGGCGATGAAGTTGATCAGCGACTCCGGATGTTTCAGGTGCTGCACCAGGTCGACCCAGCTGGTGTACGGCTTGAGCTGGGTATCGCCGGTTTGCGCGTAAATGTCGCGGCGCACGGCGTTCAGCGATGGGATGCCGACGTCACGGCCACGGGCGATGTTGATCGCCGGCAGGTCCAGCGGCAGGCCGAGCAGGTTGTTGCGCAGCGCCTCGGTGACGAACTCGTCGATTTCGTTACCGGCCTGGCGGGTGACCCCGCGCACGATGGCGCTGGTGGCATCCTCGGGGGTGACACCACTGGCGGCGTACGCCAGCGGGTTGAGGAATGCCGCGATCAGACCCAGTTGCTGGTCGGGGTTGGCACTGTTCGGGTCGCCGATGACGGTGAAGTCGACGTTGAAGCGGTCGACGGTCTCGGTCAGCATCGAGTGGCCGAAGCGGTACACGGTGTGGGCGAACTCGGCCACGATCGACGCATCGAGATCAACGTCGTACACCTGGGTCGGGGCAAAGAACAGGTCGACCCGTGGTTGCACGGTACGGGCGAACTCCTCGAACACCAGGTGCTGGTACTGCATCTCGGTACCGAACTTGGCCGCCTGGAACAAACGCTCGCCATTCCACACCAGCGCGTCGATCTCGGCCTGGTTGGCCGGCAGCGCGGTCAGCGGGTTGAGCAGCCACTCGTTGAGGAACGCCAGGTCGCCCGAGTCGAGCACGGTGTCCTTGGTCTGCGCCACCAGCCGGTTGTGCTCGGCATGGAAGATCGCATGCACGGCGGTCAGGCCGATGTTCTCGTTGACCCGGCCGTCGCCGGCGATGTAGTGGGCATCGAGCAGCTCGTCGTCGTAGGCCAGGTTGGCGCCGGTGTTTGGGTCCACCGGCACAGCATTGCCGGCGACGCTATCGGCATCAGGCGCCAGCACGCCACCGCTGAACACCGGCGCGGCATTATGGGCAATGTCGGCCAGGAACTGGTGGCCAGTGCGCACGGCGTTGGTCAGGCTGATGGGCGCATCGCGGTTGCCTTCGACCAGTTCAGTCACATCGTCAGCTGTACCGGCGATGCCATCGGCGCCATTGTTCACGCGCATCACCACCTGCGGCATGCCGGTAGGCCCGCGCAGGAAGTTGCCGTAGGCGTCGGTTGCCAGCAGCGGCACGTTATCGACGTCGGCATCGGTCAGGTTGATGCCGAGCACGTCGCGGGCCTGAGCCTTGACCACTTTCCAGGTCGCCATGCCTCCGATTGGTATGTCGTCGGCAGTGCCGAACGTGCCATCGGTACCCAGGTCACGGTTGGTGATCAACTCACCGGTCGCGACGGGGCCAGCGTCGGTCATCACGTAGGCACGCAGGAACACCTGGTGCGAGGGGTGCGAGCTGTAGGTCTGGTTCTGGTCCACGAATGGCGAGGTGGTGTTGGTGTGCTCGTGAATGTCGTCGGCATTGCCGAGGATGCCATCCGGCCCAGGCAGGTTGGTGGCACGGGTCACCACCATGAAGTTGGTGAAACCGCCCTCCACGTACAGCGGGTCATCCGGTTGCAGCGGAATGTAGATGGTGCCCGAGCCGCCCTTGGTCACCAGGTCCAGGCCATGATCGAAGAACTGCCCGAAGAAGGTCATCCAGGCGTTGAACGGCGCAGACAGGCCGGCATCGGCGGCGGTGTTTTCGAACAGGTACACGTCATGGTCGTCGGCGGTGCCGAACTGACCGTCCAGGCCCGGGCTGGCGACGATGCGCACGCCGTCCTTGAGCACGTCGTCGTTGCCCACGGCGCCGAAGTTGAGCACGCCGTCCACACCCGGGTCATACGCGGTGGCATAGGCCGCCGGGTTGTTGGAGGTCTGGTCGACGATCAGGTTGCTGATGGTGCGCGGCTGCGAGTCGAACACCGGGCCGCTGGTCTGCTCGTACGACGAGCCCGGAATGGCCGGCGAGCCAGGGCCGAAGAAGCCTGCAGGCGCACCTTCGGCCGGGTTGAACACCGGGTCGGTGACACGCGGGAAGACGTTGTCGGCGGCCCCGAACTCGGTATTGTTGATGCCGTTGAGGTTCAGCAGGTTGTTGTTCGAGCCGTCCACCGTCCGCAGGCCCAGCGGCGCACGAATGTTGGGCAGCAGCGAGAGGATGTCCGCCCCGGCGGCATCGGCCTCGGCGATCTTGATCTGGTCGAGGATGAAGTTGAGGTCGGAGCGCACCATGTGCAGACCGGCACCGCCTGCAGTGGCATCCACCACCGGCGCGGCCGGCGTCGGTACCACAGGCGCGCCTGGCTGCACCACGGCGGTGGGCTGGGAGAACAGTACTTCGGTGGTGCCATGAGCGTCCTGGTAGATCGCCTTGACCCGCAGGCTCAGCCCGGCCAGGTCCGGCGATACCTTGAAGGTGGTGCCGTCGGCACTCTGGAACGCCAGGTCGCCGGCCGGCAGCAGGATGATGTCCTCGAACACACCACTGCCCGGGGTGGCCTCAAACTGCCAGTAGTACGACACCGAACGGTCGGCGAGCGTACCCAACGGGTTGGCGGCGCTGATGTTGTCGGCATCCAGCACATCGGCCACGTTTACCGTAAGGACATCGCCCACGGTGATCGCACCGCCGTTGCCGTCAGTAATGGCCGGGCTGCCGGTGGGCTGCGCGTTCAGCCCCTCCACCAGCACGCGCTGGCCGTCGGAGAACTGCAGGCGTTCGATGTGCAACAGCGTATCGACGCCATCGCGGCCGTCCACGGTATCGGTCACCGTCCACACATCGTCGCTGGTATCGGCGGTGCCACGGGTGTTCTGGGTGACCACATACTCGTTCTGCAAGCCGGAGAACACGGCCGTGTCGAAGGCCGCGCCACCGGTCGAAGTGCCAGGCAGGATTTCCCTCACGGCCTTCAGCTGGCCTGGGTTGTAGGTGCGGTCGAGCATGAACGGAATCATGTCGACCATGCTGTCGAAGCTGGCGATTTCAGGGCCGGTGTGGTTGACGTCTTCCGGTGCATACACGGCGATGCGCACGTTGAGCCACTTGTCGCCGTCGATCAGGTCATCGCCGCCACGGCCTTCGATCAGGTCGCTACCGTTGCCACCGAGCATGATGTTGCCGGTGGCAAAGCCGGTGGTCGGCAACCCGGCGTCAGCCAGGAACTGTTGCAGGCCGCGGATCAGCGCGACGTTGGTCAAGGCGCTGCCGGTGGCACCGCCATGGTTAAGGATGGTCACGGCATCGACATTGTCGCCCTTGAGCACATCGGCGAAGTTCGAACCGGACACGCCCTCGACCTCGGCGAAGCGGTCGAGGATGGAAGCCGGCGAGGCGCCGACCGGGTTGAACACGCCAGCGTTCTGGTTCGGTGCGTTGCCATGGGGCTGAGCCAGGGCGGCCAGGGTCAGGTCGACGGTGACGCCAACTTTGTCATTCTTGTTGGTAATCCAGTCGAAACCGGACATGCCTTCCATCTTGTCCTGGGCGTCACTGCCAACAAAGATGTCGTCGCCGCCCTCGCCGATCATTTCGTCGAAGCCACCGCCACCGACAAAGATGTCGTTACCGATCACTTCGTCACCCAGCAGCGGCGCAAAGTTGTCGCCGGGCGCACCGTCCTGGGTGCCCCTCTCGATCCAGTCATCGCCCTCGTTGCCGGTGGGTGGCAGGTTGGTCTTGGCGCCAAGGATGAAGTCGTCGCCCTGGCCGCCGAAGGTGGTGCTGATGTCTTCGGTGGTGATGATGAAGTCCTGGCCGTTGCCACCCAGGATCAGGTTGCCGCCCACCAGCATGCTGCCGGCGACGATCACGTCGTTGCCGTCGTTGCCTTCCAGACGGTTGTCGCCGAACGAGTCGGTGATGATGTCGTCACCGGCGCCACCCAGCACTGCATCGTTGCCGGCGCCACCTTCCAGGGTGTCGTTGCCGCCATCACCATACACCGAATCGTCGCCCTCGCCGGAGATGATGATGTCATCGGCAGCGGTACCGCCCAGTACCACATGGTCTTCACCGGTGTAGTGCAGGTAATTGGTGTCGGTGCCCACGGTATCCGGGTTATCGCGGATAACCAGCGGTACGATCTCCACCCCGTTGATTTCGATCCCGCCTGTCGGGTCGGCCCGGCCATCGGCGCCCAGCCCGGTGAACTGGTTGGCCTGGTTCACTTCAAGGGTGAAGGTCGGCGTGAGGAACACAGTGTTGGACAGGTGGGTCACGTCGGAGTTGAGCATGATCAGCTTGGCGAAGGAGTTGTTCTCCAGTTCGGTGCCGAAGTTCATGCCCGCCGTGCGCGCCAGGTAGTAGAACCGGTCGCCGTTCTGCAGGGCTTCCAGCTGGGTTTCGAAGACGAAGTTGAAGGTGGAGCCGAGCATGCCGCCGAATGGCATTTTCTGCTCGGCCAGGCCGCCGACCCAGAAGTCGATATCATCGACGCCGGTCACGGTCACACCGCTGATGTCGTCGGCGGTGCCGGCGATGCCGTCCGCACCGGCCAGCGTCACGTTGACGTAGGCACCGGTGCCGTTGAGGAAGTCCAGGCGATCGGCTGGCGCACCGTCACCGCCAAGCACCAGCGCCACGGCAGCGGCACGTTTTTCGGCTTCGGTGGTGGCCCCGGTGATGGTGCTGTGGGTGCCGTAGGCAGCGATGAAGTTGATCAATGACGCCGGGTGCTTGAGGTGATCGGCAAAGTCGGCCCAGCTGATGTACGGCTTGAGCTGGCTGTCGCCAGTTGCCGCATAGAAATCGCGGCGCGCCTCGTTCAGGGTGGGGATGCCGGTGTCACGGCCACGGGCTATGTTCAGCGCCGGCAGGTCCAGCGGCAGGCCAAGCAGGTTGTTGCGCAGCGCCTCGGTGACGAACTCGTCGATTTCGTTGCCCAGCTGACGGGTGACGCCACGGATGATCGCGCCGGCCGCTTCGTCGGCGGTGGCGCCACTGCCAGCGAAGGCCAGCGGGTTGAGGAAGGCAGCGATCAGGCCGAGCTGCGGGTCGCCATTCACCGTGGCGAACGCCGGGTCGAAGCGGTCGACGGTCTCGGTCAGCATCGAGTGGCCGAAGCGGTAAACCACGTGGGCGAACTCGGCGAGGATGGCCGGGTCGATCGCGGTGTCGTAGCCGTTGGGCGCGAGGAACTCGTCGATCTGCGGCTGGATGGTACGGGCGAACTCTTCGAACACCAGGTGCTGATACTGCATTTCGGTGCCGAACTTGGCGGCCTGGAACAGCCGCTCGCCGTCCCATACCAGCGCGGCGATTTCAGCGGGCGTGGTGGGGATGGCAGCGACATCATCGATCAACCACTGGTTGAGGAACGCCAGGTCGCCTGAGGCCAGCAGGGTGTCTTTGGTCTGCTGCACCAGGCGGTTGTGCTCGGAGTGGAACACATGGTGCACGGCGGTCAGGCCGATGTTCTCGTTCACCCGGCCGTCACCAGCGATGTAGTGAGCGTCAAGCAGTTCGTTGTCGTAGGTCAGGTTGTTGCCACCCGGCCCCACCGGCTGCGCGTTGCCCACGGCGGTGTCGGCGTCGGCCTGCAGTACACCGTCCACCAGCACGGGCGCGGCGTTGTGGGCGATGTCGTCAAGGAAACCATGCCCGGTGCTCACGGCATTGGCCAGGCTGATCGGCGCGTCACGGTTGCCTTCGACCAGCGTGGTGACGTCGTCGGCGGTGCCGGCGATGCCGTCGGCGCCATTGTTCACGCGCATCACCACCTGCGGCATGCCGTTGGGCCCGCGCAGGAAGTTGCCGTAGGGGTCGGTGGCCAGTAGCGGCACGCTGTGCACGTCGGCGTCGGTCAGGTTGATGCCGAGCAGGTCGCGGGCCTGGGCTTTGACCACTGCCCAGGTGGCCATGCCACCGCTTTCGCCACTGCCATCGTCGGCGGTGCCGAAGCGGCCATCAGGGCCCAGGTCACGGTTGGTGATCAGCCGCCCGGTGGTTACCGGGTCGCCTGCGGCGTTGAGCGTGTATTCACGCAGGAATACCTGGTGCGAGGGGTGCGAGCTGTAGGTCTGGCTCTGGTCGACGAACGGCGAAGTGGTGTTGGTCTGGCCATCGTCGGCGGTGCCCACCACGCCATCGGCGCCAGCAGTGCGCACGGCGCGCGGCAGCACCATGAAGTTGGTCGGGCTGTTGGGGTCGAACAGCGGGTCGTCCGGCTGCAACGGGATGAACACGAAGTCGGTACTGCTCTTGGTCACCAGGTCCAGACCATGATCGAAGAACTGCCCAAAGAAGGTCATCCAGGCGTTGAAGCCGGCGGTCAGGCCGACGTCGGGCGAAACGTTGGGGATGAAGAACACTTCCGTGTCGTCAGCGGTGCCAAACACCCCGTCGATGCCGGGGCTTATCACCGGGGCGGCACCGCCATTGGCTTCGACCGCGGCCGGGTTGTTCGCCGTCTGGTCGACGATCAGGTTGCTGATGGTGCGCGGTTGCGAATCAGTGACCGTACCGGTGCCGAGATAGTCGCCGCTGAAGGAAGGACTGAGCAGGCGCAGGAACGCGTTGTCGGAGGCTCCGAACTCGCTCTGACCGGTCACCAGGTTGTTGTAGCTGCCGTCCACGGTACGCAGGCCGAACGGCACCTGACTGTTGGGCAGCAGGTCGATCAGGCTGGCGCCATCGGCGTGGGCTTCGGCGATGAAAATCTGCTGGAGGATGAACTCCAGGTCCGACTTGCTGAAATCTGCCATTTCAATTGCCCTCGATCTGTCCGGAGATGACACAGGGCAACAGGGTCCTTCCCGCGCCCAGTCAGTGTTGACGTGCGCAGATACTGGTTCGGTGTTCCAGTCGCAGTGGGCACAAACCTCTTGTGCTGGCCCCACTGGCCTTCTCATTCGCAAGCCGGCCCCCGCTGTCCGGGGCCTTGTTAAGCATGCGATACAGCTGTAACGCACATGCATCGACCCCAGCTTGCACAGGGCCCGAATACTTCAGACTAAAGTCGCAGGCGAAAAGCTTGTCAATATTTCGTCGAAAAAATCGTCAGGCGGTGATAATGCAATGCAAATGACTGTTTTATTGGCACTTATAAAAACTTCAAAGATTTGATAGAGCGAAACGATATTACCGTCCATGTCGCTGCAACCTACGCTCCAGCATGTGGGAGCAGCGCAGCGTTTTGGACCATTCGCCATAAGAGCGATCCGCCTGCGAGCCAACCAGAAGCCACGACTACCGCTGCACGGGGCGCCGCAAGAGCTTCCCGATTTGCGATAAAGGGAGGCCCCGATGCACAAGCCACCACGCACGCGTTCCGAGCTGGCCGATGTGTTGTTCCGCCTGCGCCGCAGCTTTTTTGCCTTGGCCGCCTTCAGCGGCGTCATAAACGTCATGATGTTGACGCCAGCAATTTATATGTTGCAGGTGTACGACCGTGCCCTGGTCAGCCGCAACGTCACCACCCTGACCATGCTCACTCTGTTGGTGATCGGTTTGTTCATGCTGATGTCGGCGCTGGAGATGGTCCGCACCCGCGTGCTGATCCGGGTCGGCAACTTCCTCGACATGGACCTCAACCGACGCATCTTCAGCGCCGCCTTCGAGCGCAACCTGAGCCGCGCCGGCGGCAACCCGGCCCAGGCCCTGCAAGATCTGGCGCAGGTGCGGCAATTTCTGACCGGCAACGGCCTGTTCGCCTTCTTCGATGCCCCCTGGACACCGATCTACCTGCTGGTCTGCTACCTGATCCACCCACTGCTGGGGCTGATCACGCTGATCGGCTCGCTGATTCTGGTGGGCCTGGCCTACCTCACCGAAAAGGCCACGCAAAAACCCTTGGCCGAGGCCAACCAGGCGGCCCTGTCGTCGGCCTGCTACGCCAACAACAACCTGCGCAACGCCGAGGTGATCGAAGCCATGGGCATGCTGCCGGCGATCGGCAAGCGCTGGTACCAGGGCCACTTGCACATCCTGCAGATGCAAACCCTGGCCTCCGACCGCGCAGCGCTGATCAGTAGCACCGGGCGCTTCGTGCGCATTACCTTGCAGTCGGTGATCCTCGGTGCCGGCGCCCTGCTGGCGATCGAAGGCAAGATCACCCCCGGCATGATGATCGCCTGCTCGATCCTCACCGGCCGCGCCCTGGCCCCGGTGGAGCAGGTGATCGCCGCATGGAAGCAACTGCAGGGCTGTCGTTCCGCCTGGGACCGGCTCAACGACCTGCTGCACGACTTCCCACAGCGGCCGCCGAGCATGTCACTACAAAGGCCGATGGGCATGCTGGCCGTGGAAAACGTGATCGCCGGCGCCCCCGGCACCAGCAACAACATCGTGCGCGGGGTCAGCTTCAGCCTGGTCCCGGGGGAAAGCCTGGGCATCATCGGCCCTTCGGCCTCGGGCAAGTCCACCCTCGCCCGCCTGCTGGTAGGCGTATGGCCGACCCAGGCCGGCAAGGTGCGCCTGGACGGCGCCGACATCTTCACCTGGAACAAGGCCGAACTCGGCCCCTGGCTCGGCTACCTGCCGCAAGACGTGGAGTTGTTCGAGGGCACCATCGCCGAGAACATCGCACGCTTTGCTGAAGTGGACAGCGAGGCGGTGATCCGCGCTGCCCGCAGCAGCGGCGTGCACGACATGATCCTGCGCTTCCCGCAGGGCTACGACACCCGCCTGGCAGCCGACGGCAGCCCGCTGTCCGGTGGCCAGAAGCAACGCATCGCCCTCGCCCGTGCGCTGTATGGCGAGCCGAACCTGGTGGTGCTGGACGAGCCCAACGCCAACCTCGACGACGTTGGCGAAAAAGCCCTGGTCGATGCCCTGGCCGAACTCAAGGCGCGCGGGGCCACGGTAATCCTGATTTCCCACCGGCCCAATGTGCTGTGCGCGGTCGACAAGGTGCTGATGCTGCGTGACGGCGCCGTGCAAATGCTCGGCAGCCGCGACGAAGTGTTCGCGGCGCTGCGCAAGGCCAGTGTGATCCCGGCAGCAGGCGCTGCGCCGCTGGCTTCGGTAAAAGCACGGGAGTGACCGATCATGCAGATGACCCAACACACCGAATTGATTCCCGCCGAGGCCCGCAACGAAATCGACCTGGACATCGGTCGGCCAGCACGCTGGGGCGTATGGCTGGTCATCGCCGGCTTTGGCGGCTTCCTGCTGTGGTCGTGCCTGGCGCCGCTGGATGCCGGGGTGGTCGCCACCGGCACGGTCAAGGTCACCAGCAACCGCAAGGCGGTGCAGCACCTGACCGGCGGCACGATCGAGGCAATCCTGGTGCGCGAAGGCGAGGTGGTGAAAAAAGGCCAGGAAGTGGTACGCCTCGACGCCCTGCGCGCGGTGGCCGAACAGGGTGCGGTCAGTGCCCAGTACATTGTCAGCAAGACCGTGGAAAACCGCCTGGAAGCCGAACGCGATGGCCGCGACACGGTCACCTTCGACCCTGCCCTGCTCAAGCACTACGGCAGCGACCCGCGCCTGCTGGCAGCCATGGACCTGCAACAGCGCCTGCTGGACACCCGCCGTGCAGGCCTTGCCGGTGAACTGAGCATCCTCGAGGAAAACCTCGCCGCCACTGCGGTACAGCTCAAGGGCCTGCAGCAGGTGTACGGCGCCCGCGCCTCGCAGATCGGCTTCCTCAACCAGGAACTGCAAGGGACCCGTGTACTGGCCGCCGAAGGCTATGTGCCACGCAACCGCCTGCTGGAACTGGAGCGCAACAATGCCGACCTGTCCGCCGGTCAGGCCGAAAACCTCAACAACATTGCCCGCACGCGCAGCCAGGCCACCGAGATCAAGCTGCGCATGCTGCAACGCCAGCACGACTACCTCAAGGAAGTGGAGTCGCAACTGACCGATACCGCCAAGGAAAACACCACCCTGGCCGACCGCCTGCGCGCGCTGGACTACGAAGTGACCCACACGGTGATCCGCTCACCGATCGACGGCATGGTCCAGGCCCTGAGCATCGCCACGGTCGGCGGCGTCATCCAGCCTGGGGCCAAGATCATGGAGGTGGTGCCGCTCGACCAGCCGTTGCAGGTCGACGCGATGATCCCGGTACAGGCCATCGACAAGATGGTCCCGGGCCTGGACGTGGACCTCGCCTTCCCGGCCTTCAACCATGCGCAGACGCCGAACATCCCGGGGCGGGTCAAGACCATCTCCGCCGACCGCCTGATGGACGAAGAAAGCAAACAGCCGTACTACCTGGCCCAGGTGGAAGTGACGCATGACGGCATGGGCCTGCTGGGCAGCAACCACATCCGCCCCGGCATGCCGGCTACCGTCACCATCAAGACCGGCGAGCGCAACCTGCTAAGCTATCTGCTCAAGCCGATGCTCGAACGCGTGGACGCCTCGTTCAAGGAGCAGTGAATGAATCACCGGTGCCTGATGTTTTGCCTTTTGGGGTTGTCCGCACAGACCAGTGCCATGGACCTGAAACAAGCCTGGGACCTGCTGCAGTACCAAGGCCCGATCTACCGCGCCGCGGTGCACGAGAAAGAAGCCGGCAGCGAGAACCGCGCCATCGGCCAGGCCGGCCTGCTACCGCAGATCAACGCTGCGGGCTACTTCAACAAGGTCAATGGCAGTCAGCGTCAGAATGGCCGGGACAGCGACCTGGACTATGACTCCAAAGGCGCCAACGTGCGTTTGCGTCAACCGCTGTTCAACAAGCAGAAAATGGCCGAATACCGTCAGGGCCAGCAACGTGCCGACTATAGCGTGGCGGTGTTCGACGCCAAGAGCCAGGACGCTGCGGTGCGCCTGGCCGACGCCTACTTCGACGTGCTGTTGGCCAGCGAAACCATCACCCTGGCCAAGGCCAAGCTGAATGCCTTCGAAGAGCAGTTGGCGTCGGCCAAGCGGCGCATGGAGCTGGGTGCCGGCACCATCACCGACATCGACGAGTCGGTGGCCCGCCGCGACCTGGCCGAGGCCGACCTGATCGAAGCCGAGGACAACCTGGTCAACGCCCGCCGCAAGCTGGAGGAATACATCGGTGAAACCCCGCAGTCGCTGACCACCTTGCAACCAGGCTTCAACACGCCGCCGCTGATGCCGGGCAATCTGCAGGACTGGCTGGTCAAGGCCCAGGCCGACAGCCCGTTGATTCATGCACGCCGGCACAACTACGAGCTGGCCGAAGAAGAAGTGAAACGCGCCCGCGCCGGGCACTGGCCGACCCTGGATTTCGTGGCCGGCTATACCGCCGGCAGCAGTCAGTCGATTTCCGAACTGAACCAGCGCAACCACTACAGCTCGATCGGGCTGGAGCTGAACATTCCGCTGTATAGCGGTGGCAGCACCAGCGCCCTCACCCGCCAGGCCAGCGCCAACAGTTCCAAGGCCCTGGATGAACTGGACGCCACGCGCCAGGAAGTGATTTCCGGCACCACCCGCGAGTACCGCGGCGTGCAGAGTGGCGCCTTGCGCATTCAGGCGCTGGAAAAGGCCGTGGCGTCCAACGAACGCTCGCTGCTTTCGGCCCGCAAGGGCTTCAAGGAAGGCGGCACCAGCACCAACTCGGATGTGCTCAATGCCGAAGAGTTGCTGTATGACGCCCGCCATGACCTGTTCGAGGCGAAGTTGAACTACCTGATGTCGCGGCTGCGCCTGGCATCGTCGGTGGGCAGCCTGGGAGATGACGATATCCAGCAGATCAATGATTACCTTGGGCCGGAGCTGGTGGTGAGCAACTGACTGCAGATCGCTCCCACAGGGTGCGCGAATGGCTGGTGAACTCGCCTCTCTTTATGCAGCACTTACCGCATTTTATTCCATTTCAGGCTATGATCGGTCACCCCGCCGCGGACGCCCTGACCTATGCCCGTCGACCTGCAAGCGTTATATCCCAGGCTGATCCACCTGATGCTGGACACGGTGTTCGTGGTCGACAGGGACAACCAGATCGTTTTCGTCAGCGATGCCTGCGAGGCGTTGCTGGGCTACCAGGCCGGCGAGCTGATCGGCACCCCGATCACCGACTACATGCACCCTGACGACCTGGCGATCACCCGCGCGTCGATCGTCCGGGTGATGAACGGCCAACCCCATTACGACTTCCGCAACCGCTACATCCGCAAGGATGGCAGTATCGTGCACATCCTGTGGGCGGCCTGCTGGTCCGATGAGGCCGATGCCCGCATCGGTGTGGCGCGAGATATCACTGCCCAACGCCAGGCCGAGGACGAACTGCGCTTCCTGGCCCATCATGACCCCCTCACCCGCCTGGCCAACCGGGCCATGTTCAATGAGCGGCTGGACACTGCCCTTGCCGCGGCCCGGCGCCACAACCAGCCGCTGGCATTGCTGTTCATCGATATCAATGACTTCAAGGACATCAACGACAATCACGGGCACAGCGTCGGCGACCGAGTGCTGTGCACCTTGGCTCGGCGCCTGGAAGGCTGTGTGAGTGCGACCGATACAGTGGCGCGGATGGGTGGTGACGAGTTCACCGTGCTGCTGACCGACTACGCCTCGCCCGAGGCGATTGCCGAGCAGGTGGCACGCATCCTGACAGCCATGGCCGAGCCACTCGGTGCCGAGTTTGCGGGCATCGCCCCGCCATCCTGCAGCATTGGCGTGGCCTGCTTCCCCGAGGATGGCACCGATGCCGACATGCTGCTGCGCCATGCTGATGGCGATATGTACCGGATCAAGCGACAGCGCGCCACGGCCGGCTGATCGAGCTGGCGGCCCGCGGGTGGAATCGACCCACAACGGAGATGACCATGCGCAACCCTGAAGACGCCTTGCTCGACAGCTGGCAGCATAACGCCCAGGCCTGGATCGATGCGGTGCGCAGCGGCGCCATCGATAGCCGTCGCCAGGTCACCGACCAGGCCATCCTGCTGGCCATCCTTGGTCGCCAGCCCGAACGCGTGCTCGACCTGGGCTGTGGTGAAGGCTGGCTGCTGCGTGCGCTGGGCGAGCGTGGTGTCGAGGCGGTAGGTGTGGATGGTGATCGGGCGCTGGTGGATGCCGCGCGCGCTGCGGGTTCCGCCGAGGTGCACCTGGCCAGCTATGCACAACTGGCCGATGCGCAGGCCTTTGTTGGCAAGGACTATGACCTGGTCTGTGCCAACTTCGCCCTGTTGCAGCAGGACATCATCCCGCTGCTGGCGGCGATGAATGCGTTGCTGGTGCCCGGCGGTGCGCTGGTGATCCAGACCCTGCACCCATGGAGCGTGGCGGATGGCGATTACCAGGATGGCTGGCGCCAGGAGTCGTTTGCCGGGCTGGCCGGGGATTGGCAAGTGATGCCGTGGTACTTCCGCACCCTGGCCAGTTGGCTGAATGCGCTGGACATGGCGGGGTTGCGGCTGGTCAGTCTGCAGGAGCCACAGCACCCGCAGAGTGCGCTGCCGCAGTCATTGCTGCTGGTGGCTGAGGGGCGCTGAACCACTGTGGCTTTACCGGCCTCATCGCCGGCAAGCCAGCTCCCACAGGTACTACACAGGCAAGCAACTACAGGACCGGCTTGCGCACCGCCCCGCTGCGGGCCTTGGCCATGGCCGCCAGGCGCACCGCGACGTTGGCCGCACCGTAACCGGCATACCCCCCCTTGCGCTGGATGATCTCGAAGAAGAAACGCTCTTCGAACGGCTCGGTGTACACGTGGAACAGCTCGCCACCCTGGGCATCGCGGTCGTACAGCACGTTGTAGTAGGCCAGTTCGCTGAGGAACTCGTCGTCGAAATCGAAACGCGCCGCCAGGTCGTCGTAGTAGTTCAGCGGGATCTCCAGCAGTGGTACACCAGCCAGTTTGGCCCGTGTCACTTCGCGGAAGATGTCGTCGCAATCGAAGGCGATGTGGTGCACCCCCGAACCGCGGTAGCTGGACAGCGCATGGGCGATGGCGGTGTTGCGGTTTTCCGAGATGTTCAGCGGCAGGCGCAAGGTGCCGCACTGGCTACGCAGGGCGCGGCTCTTGACCAGGCCGTAAGGGTCCGGCAGCACCACTTCGTCGTCGGCAGCGAAGTCGAACAGGCTCTTGTAGAACAAGACCCAGCTGTCCAGCGACTCGGCCGGCAGGGCCAGGGCCATGTGGTCGATGCGGCGCAGGCCGCCGGTGGCTGTGGCGCTCTTGTCCAGGCTGAAGTCGGTGTCGTACAGGGTCTGGCCGGCAGTGCCCTGCTCCACCAGGTACAGCAAGCTGCCATCCGGCGCACGTACCGCCGGCACTTCGCACTCGTTAGGCCCGACCAGGCCGCGGAACGGCTGGCCACGGTAGGCGGTGGCACGCTTCAGCGCGGCCTGCTGGTCCTTGACCCGCAGCGCGGTGGCGCACAGCGACGGCCCGTGGGCCTCGAAGAAGTTGTGGCCGAAGGAATAGGGTTCGGCGTTCAGCACAATGTTGATATCGCCCTGGCGCAGCAGTTGCACCTCTTTGCTGCGGTGCTTGCCGGCTTCGGCAAAGCCCAGGCGCTTCAGCCAGCTACCCAGGCGCGCGCCGACGGCTTCGTCGACCGCGAATTCGAGGAACTCCACACCGTCATAGGCACTGGCCACCGGTGGGGTGAACAGCACACCGGGTTCGATTGGCGTGCCTTCCTGTTCCAGACGCAGGCGAGTCTGCTCTTCGAGGTACAGCAGCGAACGCAGGCCGTCGGCGGCATTCTGCCGGGACGGCGCGGCGCGGAAGCCGTCGTTGAAGATTTCCAGCGACAGCGGCCCGCGGTAGCCGGTGGCGAGGATTGGCGCCAGGAAACCGGCCATGTCCATCTCGCCCTGCCCCGGGAAGCAGCGGAAGTGTCGGCTCCACTCCAGCACATCCATGGCCAGGAGCGGGGCATCGGCCATTTGCACGAAGAAGATCTTGTCGCCGGGGATATCGCCGATCGCGCTCGGGTCGCCCTTGAGCGACAAGGTGTGGAAGCTGTCGAGAATCACCCCGAGGGCCGGGTGGTCAGCCTGGCGCACCAGGTTCCAGACTTGCTGGTAGGTGTTGACGTGGCGGCCCCAGGCCAGGGCTTCGTAGCCAATGCGCAGGCCGCGTTGGCCGGCATGCTCGGCCAGCAGGCGCAGGTCGTCGACCAACAACTGTTCTTCGCCCAGGGCATCGGCCTGGACGTTGCTGCACACCAGCACCAGGTCGGTGCCCAGCTCCTGCATCAGGTCGAACTTGCGCTCGGCGCGGTCGAGGTTTTTCTGCAGGCGGTGGCGGCGGCAGCCTTCAAAGTCGCGGAACGGCTGGAACAGGGTGATGGCAATACCCAGATCGGCGCACATTTGCCGTACCTGGCGCGGGCTGCCGGCGTAATAGAGCAGGTCGTTTTCGAAGATCTCGACGCCGTCAAAACCGGCGGCGGCGATGGCTTCGAGCTTTTCCGGCAGGGTGCCGCTCAAGGACACGGTAGCGATCGAACGCTGCATGGCGGGAGTTCCTTGTTGTTGGAGGATTACGGAGCAACTTCAAGGCCAGGGCTGCCTGTACCGGCGATAGGGTCGGACCTGGAAAATCAGGCCCACAGTTCCTGGCACGATCGATTATTCGCAGGTAAAGTCGACGCTTCAATCTCTTTGTACGGAATAGTTAGTTTTGCGTTCGATTATCGCACACAACCCGTTTTAGCGAATTGCCAGTCCGCTGACCCGTGGTCAACATGAACCACAGACGCAGGCACACCGACCACTGCCTCCTGCCTTGGCCAACCTCCGGCGGAACCTGCGCAAACAACAATAACAACGGAGACAACGATGGCTCACTCCAGCTCGCAAGCCAAGAAAGCGACCGCCAGTGGATGGATAGGCTCGGCACTCGAGTACTACGATTTCTTCATCTACGCCCAGGCCGCTGCGCTGATTTTCCCGCAGATCTTCTTCCCCAACACCGACCCGAAAATGGCCATCATCGCCTCGCTGGCCACCTACGGCGTGGGTTACCTGGCGCGCCCGGTCGGCGCCTTCGTGCTGGGCCACTGGGGGGACACTCGCGGGCGCAAGAACGTCCTGCTGCTGTGCATGTTCCTGATGGGCCTGTCGACCATGGCCGTAGGCCTGCTGCCTACCTACCACGACATCGGCCTGCTCGCCCCGGCCCTGCTGGTGCTGCTGCGCCTGGTCCAGGGCTTTGCCGTGGCCGGTGAAATTTCCGGTGCCAGTTCGATGATCATGGAGCACGCCCCGTTCGGTCGACGGGGCTACTACGCCAGCTTCACCCTGCAAGGCGTGCAGGCTGGCCAGGTGCTGGCGGCGGCAGTATTCCTGCCACTGGCCTACTTCATGCCCAGCGAAGCCTTCAACGACTGGGGCTGGCGCATTCCGTTCCTGATGAGCGCCTTCGTGCTGATTGCCGGCTTCATCATCCGTAAGGAAGTGCACGAAACCCCGGCGTTCGTGAAGGAAGAGCAGCAGGACAAAGTTGCCAAGTCACCGATCAGCGAGGCCTTCCGCCACAGCTGGAAGCACATGGTGCTGGTGATGTTCATGGCCTTGATGAACGTGATCCCGGTGGTGGCCACCATCTTCGGGGCGGCCTACGCGGTGCAACCGGCCTATGGCATCGGCTTCGACAAGAGCGTGTACCTGTGGATTCCGGTAGTGGGCAACATCGTCGCGGTGCTGGTGATCCCGTTTGTCGGCAACCTGTCCGACAAGATCGGCCGTCGCCCGACCATGATCGCCGGTTGCCTGGGCTCGGGTCTGCTGGCCTTCGTCTACCTGTATGCGATCAGCATCCACAACGTACCGCTGGCGTTCGCCTCGTCGATCGTCATGTGGGGCATGGTCTACCAGGGTTACAACGCCGTGTTCCCCAGCTTCTACCCGGAGCTGTTCCACACCCGCTACCGCGTTTCGGCCATGGCCATCGCGCAGAACATCGGCACCATGCTGACCGCCATGCTGCCGGCGCTGTTCGCCCTGGTTGCCCCGCCCGGCTCGGACAACATCCCGCTGGTGGTCGGTGGCCTGGCGTTCTTCATCACCTGCGTGTGCGCCCTGGCGGCGTACATCGCCCCGGAAACCCATCGCCTGGCGATGGAAGACCTGGGTAACCGCAATGCCAAGCCGATGGACAAAACTGCGTATGAGGCTAGCCGTAAAGGGAGCTTTCAGGCAGTGAGCCACTGATAGATTGCAGGGGGCTGCTCTGCAGCCCCGGCAACTTCAGCCCTTGACCACTTCCTGCAGGCGCTGCCAAAGCCTCTCGACATCCCCCCGCTCGGTCGGCAACGCACCAATCGACACCCGCACCATCCACCGCCCATCCAGCGTTGCCGGCGTCACATAGGCATCCCCCGAGGCATTCAACCGCTCGGCCCAGCCCTTGGTATGCGCATCCAGCGCCTCCCCTGCCAGCCCCGCCGGCCGATGGCGAATACACAACGTCTGCAACTGCACCGGCGCCAACACTTCCCACTCCCCAGCCGCCGCAACCTGCCCGGCCAGCCACTGGGCATTGTCCAGGTCACGCCGCAGCCGTGCCTGCAGCGCCTCAACCCCCTCGCTGCGCAGCATGAACCACAGCTTCAACGCGCGGAACCGGCGCCCCAGCGGGATACCCCAGTCACGCAAGTTCTTCACCTCGCCATCCACCGCCGACTGCAGGTAGCTGGGGTTGGTGCTCATGACCCGGATCAGGTGCTGCGGGTCGCGCACGTAGTAGATCGAGCAATCGAAGGCCACACCCAACCACTTGTGCGCGTTGACCACCAGCGAGTCGGCCAGCTCGATGCCATCCCACATCCAGCGGCACTCCGGCAGGATCATCGCCGAGCCGGCCATGGCCGAGTCCACGTGCAGCCACAGGCCATGGGCCTGGGCGATCTCGCCGATCGGCCGCAGCGGGTCGAGGGCTGTGGTGGCGGTGGTGCCGGTGGTCGCGACCACCGCGCAGGGCTGGTTGCCGGCGGCCAGGTCCTGCTCGATTGCCGCCTGCAACGCCTCCGGGCGCAGGGCGTAGTGTTCGTCGGTCGCGATCAGGCGAATGTTGTCGCGACCAAAACCGGCCAGCAGCGCGGCCTTGTCCACCGAGCTGTGGGCATGGGCGCTGACATACACGATCAACGGCTTGGCTTCGGCCTGCAGGCCGCCGCGCACCAGGGCGTAGTCGGTGGCGCGCTCGCGGGCGCTGATCAGCGCGACCAGGGTGCTGGTTGAAGCGGTGTCCTGGATCACCCCGCTCCATTGGCCAGACAAGCCCAGCAGCTGGCGCAGCCAGTCGAGGGTGGTCTCTTCCAGTTCGCTCAGTGCCGGGCTGGACTGCCACGACAGACCCAGCACGCCCAGGCCGGTGCTGAGGAAGTCACCCAGTACCGAAGACAAGGTACCGTTGGAGGGGAAGTAACCGTAGAAGTCCGGGTGCTGCCAATGGGACAGGCCGGGCATGACCAACCGGTTGACGTCGTCGAGGATCGCGGCGAAAGGTTCGCCTTGCCGTGGGGCCTGTGCGGGCAAGGCGGCCTTGAGGTAGCCGGGCTCGACCTGAGCCATGACCGGGCGCTCACCGACGGTTTGGCGGTAATCGGCGATAAGGTCGATCAGTTGGTGGCCGTACTGGCGGAATTGTTCGGGGGTCACCTGGGGTCTCCTGTGGGTTGTTCGCTGCCTGTACTGGCCTCTTCGCGGGTGAACCCGCTCCCACAGGTATGGCATCGCTTGTGGGAGCGGTTCACCCGCGAAGAGGCCGCTACAGGCCACACAATGCCCCCCAGTCTAGGTAGCTATCCCGAAGTGAATAACCCCGCTTCGCGCATACCTGCTATGGCAAACCCGCATGCCCGCCCTGCACGCCGAACTGCGACTGGCGCCACAACTCGAACACCCGGTTGCGCAACCAGCGGTGCTCGGCCGAGGCCTGCAGGCGCTGGTGCCACACCACCCAGTAGCGCTGGCTGTGGTCGATGAAACCCAACGGCCGCCAGGTCAGGTCATGCAGGCGGCAAAGCTGCCGGGCGATGTGCTCGGGGACGGTGGCCAGCGCCTGGCTGTTGGCGATCACCTGCACGGTGGCGGAGAAGAACGGCACTTCCAGGCTGATCCGCCGTTGCAGGCCCTGGGCGCGCAGGTGGCGGTCGATGAAGCTGTCCTTGTCGCCACCGCCGGAAATACGCACATGCTTGTGCGCCAGGTAGTCGGCCTGGCTGAGCGCGCCGTGGGCGGTCAGCGGGTGGTCTTGGCGCATCAGGCACACGGCACGGTCTTCGCCCAACAGGCGCCCGTGCAGGTTGGCTGGCGACTCGTCGAACAAGGTGGTGGCCAGGTCGATCTCGCCACTGGCCAGCAAGGCGTACTGGCCGGCCTGCCAGGTGCGGTACTCCAGCGATACGCCGGGTGCTTCGTGCTCCAGTGCAGCGACCAGCAGCGGCAGCATGTGCTCGGCCACATAGTCTGAGGCTGCCAGGCAGAAGCGCCGTTCGCAGCGAGCCGGGTCGAACACCGCGGGCTGGCGCAGGGCGTGCAGTTCTTCGAGCACTTGCCTTAGCGGTTCGACCAGGGCCTCGGCGTGTTCGCTAAGTACGTAGCCACGGCCTTGGCGCACCAGCAACGGGTCGTCGAAGGCTTCGCGCAGGTGGGCCAGTTGGCGGCTGAGGGCGGACTGGCTGACGCCCAGGCGCTCGGCGGCATGGCTGAGGTTCTTCAGCTGCAGCAGGTGGTCGAGGGTGCGCAGGTGGGCGAGGCTGAGGGAGGCGAAGGTGGGGTTCATGCAGGCTCCCTTCTATTGGATCGACCGGCCCAATCGCCGGCAAGCCAGCTCCCACAGGGTCACCGCAACCATCGGGGCTTGTGATGTACCTGTGGGAGCTGGCTTGCCGGCGATGGGCCGCAAAGCGGCCCCAAATGCACAGATCAGTCAGTCAGACCAACATAAACGTTCTGCACATCATCGTTCTCGTCGATCGCCTCGAGGAACGCTTCAACCTCGGCCAATGCTTCAGCACTCAGGCTGGCCGCGCTCACCGGGTTCTTCGGGGTGTAGCCGATCTTCGCCGCGGTCACGGTGAAGCCATGCTCCGGCAGGGCCTTCTGCACCGCGTCCAGGTCGGTGGTGTCGGTAATGAACAGGGTCGAACCCTCTTCGTCACCTTCCTCGAAGTCCTGGGCACCGGCTTCGATGGCCGCCATTTCCGGGTCGGCGTCGCCGTTCGGAGTGGCTTCGATCAGGCCGACGTGGTTGAAGTCCCACGCCACCGAACCGCTGGCACCCAGCTGGCCCTTGCGGAACAGCACGCGGATTTGCGCGACGGTACGGTTGACGTTGTCGGTCAGGCACTCGACGATCAGCGGTACCTGGTGCGGGGCGAAACCTTCATAGCTTACTGCCGAGTACTGCACGGCATCGCCGTCCAGGCCCGCGCCCTTGCGGATTGCGCGCTCCAGGGTCTCGCGGGTCATCGAGGCCTTCTTGGCCTGTTCGATGGCCAGGCGCAGGCGCGGGTTCATGTCCGGGTCGGCGCCGGACTTGGCAGCGATCTGGATTTCTTTGGACAGCTTGCCCATGATCTTGCCTTTGGCGTTGGCCGCGGCTTCTTTATGTTTGGCTTTCCACTGTGCGCCCATGTCGACTCTCTTGTTTCAGCGGCCGGTTCAGGAAGCGACCGGCCAAAAGTGGGTGCAGTTTATACGCCCTCAGGCCGGTGTTCGACAAGACATCTCATCAGCCTTTATCCGCCTTGCCTGCCGCCGCGGCAAACCGCGCCAACCGCACATCCAGCTGGCGCGGACGCAAACCGTGGTCCTCGGCCCGCTCCTTGCGGCGGATGGCATTGCGCACCAGCAGCGAACCCAGGTAACGGATCGGCTCGGGCGGGAACAGCCCCAGGGGCCCCTTGACCAGCGGCGAACAGGTCCACGGATTGTCCAGCCCCAGCGCCAGCGAGGAAAGAATCTGCCCACCCATGTGGCACGGCCCGACGCCACTGCCGGAGTAACCAAAGCCGTAGAACACGTTGCCCTGCCCATCCAGCCGGCCAAAGAACGGCAAACCGGTCACCGAGCGATCGGACGGCCCGTTCCAGCTGGCCGCCAGTGGCACCTCGGCCAGCGCCGGGAAAAACCCGCCCAGGCTTTCGCGCAGCAGTGGCCGGTACGGCGACGGCTGGTCGAACACCGGCAACATGCGCCCGCCATAGGCGAAGGTATTGCCGCCCTTGCCGAGCATCAGCCGACCATCGGAGGTGTTGTGGTAGTAATGCACGAAAATCCGCGAATCGAGCACGCTGATGCCGCTGTCCAGGCCGACCTGGCGCAGCAGCTCGGGGCACGGTTCGGTGATCACCATGTCGCTGGAAACAATCGCCACGCTGCGCTCGAAACGCGGGAAGGCGCGCGCCATCCAGGCATTCAGGCCCAAGACCACGCGGTCGGCGCGCAGCGTGCCATGGGCCGTGCGCACCTGCACCGGCGCGCCATGCTCCAGGCCAGTCATGGCGGTACCCTCATGGATCCGCACGCCGCGCTGCAAGGCCACCCGGCGCAGGCCGCGCACCAGCCGGCCCGGCTGCACCGTGGCGGCGGCCGGCGAGAACCAGCCTTCCAGGTGCCGCGCCGAACCTGCCAGGCGCTGCACCTGCTGCAGCGGCAGGCGGCGAAACGAATTGATCCCCTTGTGCTCCAGCGCCGCGATCACCGCGTCGGTGGCGCCGACCTGGGCGGCGTTGGTGGCGGTGTACAGCGTGCCGTCCAGGCGGTAGTCGCAGTCGATGCCATTGGCCGCGCAGAACGCACCGATTTCCCCGATGCTGCGCTCCGACTCGCGCACCAGGCGCACCGCTTCGGCCACCCCGAACAAGCGCTCGAGGGTGAAGTACTTGGCCGCCCAGGACAACACGCAGCCACCATTGCGGCCACTGGCACCGGCGCCGCAGATATCGGCCTCGATCAGCACGATATCCAGGGCCGGCACCGCCTCCTTGAGCATCAGTGCAGTCCACAGGCCGGTGTAGCCGCCACCAACGATGCACACATCGCAACGGGCATCGCCGGGCAACGGCGGGCATAGCGCTTCCTGCGCCGAATCCAGGGCCTGTTGCAGCCAGAAGGGTCTCATTCGCTCGCTTTCCTTTCAGGTACGCAGTGGCTTGATTGCCATGCTGGTATTCGGTGCCACGTCGGTGCTTTGCGCAGCGCTGGCCGGGCGGCTGTTCCAGTGCGGCAGCAGCACCAGCGCCGAGAACAGCGCGCAGCCGGCGAACACGATGAACACCGTGACACCATCGAAGTAGCCCGGCAGCAGCCCGCCCAGCACTGCCCCCACCGAACCGCAGCCGTTGACGAAACCGGCCGCGGTGGCGCCAGCCTTGGCGGTGCCGAAGTCGATGGCCGCAGCGCCGCTGATCATCGAGTCCGGCCCGTACAGGGTCAGGCCCATGACGAACAGCAAGGCCACCACCAATATCACGCTGCCGGTGTGCATGGCCGCCATGAACGCCGCCAGGGCCACGGTCAGCAGCACCAGGCTGATCACGCAGGCCGGCATGCGCCGGGCGCCGAACAGCTTGTCGGAGGCCAGGCCGATGATGATCGGGCCGAGCAGCCCGGCCAGTTCGAAGGCTGTCGGGATGATCGCTGCCCCCACCTTGCCCACCGAAGGCATCTGCTCGAAGACGATCACCGGCCCCCACAGCAGGATGGCGTAGCGCGCCGGCTTCAACAGGAAGTACGCCAGCCCCAGGGTCAGCACCGTGCGGTTGCGCAGGATCTCTTTCAGCGGCGCCCACACGCTGCACAGGTTGCCGGCCGGGGCCATGCTCTGCGGCTCGGGCTCCACCGCTGGCAGGCCGACGTCTTCAGGCTTGTTGTGTTGCAGGAAGAAGAACAGCACGGCCACCAGCGCCACCACCGCGGCACTGGAGAAGAACGCCGCGTGCCAGGTACCGACCAGGGTATAGGCCCACCAGCCGGCGAACGGCGAGGCCACCAGGCCGCCGAAGGCATAGCAGGAGCTCCACAGGCCCAGCACCCGCCCACGCTGCGACGCCGGGAAGAAGCTGCCGATGTTCTTGCACAACCCGGCCCAGCCGGTGGATTGCGCCAGGCCCTGCACCAGCATGCAGGTGGCGAAGATCGGGAAGGTGGCGTAACTGCCCATCACCACCGCCGCCGCAGCAGAAATCAGCAGGCCGCCGAGCACCACCACACGCGGGCCGAAGCGGTCGGCAAGCATGCCCCAGGTGAACTGGCCCACGGCATAGGCGGCCAGGTAGATGGCGTCGAGGTTGGCCATGGCGGCCTTTTCGAGCATGAAGTCGGGGTCTTCAGCGATGCCCAGCTTGGCCACCGAGAAGGCCTTGCGGGTGAAGTAGAAGGCGGCGTAGGCCAGCCAGGTAATGGCGAAAATCTGGATACGCCAGCGTTTGAACGCGGCTAGGGATTGATTCATGTGAGTCTGACCTCTTGCTCGAGTGTGCCGGCAGAATGTGAAGAAACGCCTGTCTTGTTCTTGTGTTACGCACAGCGATGACGGGGCTGTCATCGGGTCAGATGGCGCCGTGTGGGGGCCATGGCCCTGGCGGCACTTGTGGTGCCAGCATCGGGCTGACACGCATGGAAACAGTTGCGCTAAGATAAATAAAATCGATTTATCGTATTTCACACATAAGCCCAGCTTGTTACTGAGGTCGTCATGTCGGTTTCCCACGCACAACTCAAGGCCTTCCATGCCGTGGCGGTGCACGGCAGCTTTACCCGCGCCGCCGAGAAGCTGTTTCTTACCCAGCCCGCGGTGTCGGACCAGGTGCGCAAACTGGAGGAACGCTTCGGCGTGTTGCTGTTCCACCGCAACAAGCGCTCGGTGCAGCTCACCGACCTCGGTGAGCGCTTGCTGGGCATCAGCCAGCGCCTGTTCGCCTGCGAAGCCGAAGCCCATGACCTGCTGCAGGATTCGCGTGCGCTGCACACCGGCAGCCTGGTGCTGGCGGTGGATGCGCCGGTGCACGTGCTGCCGCAGATCGCCCGCTTCTGCCAGCGTTACCCGGGCATCCAGGTAAAGATCGAGACCGGCAATACCGACGAGTCGCTGGCCCGGCTGTTCAGCTACCAGGCCGACCTGGCCCTGCTGGGGCGGGACGTCGACGATGAGCGGCTGCACTGCCTACCGCTGCGCCGCGACCCGATGGTGGCGTTCGTCTCCCACCAGCACCCGTGGGCCAGCCGCGGCGCGATCAGCCTGGCGGATCTGGACGATATGCCGCTGGTGCTGCGCGAGCCCGGATCGGTTACCCGACAGACCTTGGAGGAAGAAATGCAGCGCGCCGGGTTGCGGATACGCGCGGCGATCCAGGTGGAGGGCCGCGAAGCAGCGCGAGAGGCGGTGGTGGTCGGGATTGGTGTGGGGGTGGTATCGGCGGCGGAGTTTGGTGCGGATGCGCGGGTGTGTGCGTTGCCGATCATCGATTGCCAGCGGCACCTGACCGAGACACTGGTGTGCCTGAGCGAGCAGCGCACGCGGCGGGTGGTAGCGACCTTCCTGCAGATGGTGGAGGAAGGGTTGTAAGCCTGTACCGGCCTCTTCGCGGGCTTGCCCGCGAAGAGGCCGGTACAGGCAAGCCGACTATGCTGGGGTAACCTCAACCTTCGGCACACAAGCCATGCTCTACCGCCTTGCCGCCGACACCCTGGTCCTGCTGCACCTGGCCTTCATCCTGCTGGTGCTGTTCGGCGGCCTGCTGGTGCTGTGCTGGCGCCCTGCCCTGCTGCTGCACCTGCCGGTCCTGGCCTGGGGCCTGGCGGTGGAGTGCCTGCACCTGGGCTGCCCGCTGACCACCTGGGAAAACCGCATGCGCAACGCTGCCGGTGACGCAGGCTACCAGGGCGGCTTCGTCGAACACTACATCTGGCCATTGATCTACCCCGCCGGGCTGACCCCGCACATCCAGCTACTGCTGGGCACTTTCGTGCTGCTGCTCAACTTCGGCATCTACAGCTACGTGGCCTGGCGCTGGCGTCGCCCTAGCGGGTAGCGATCACGAACAACCGCGGGAACGGCAACAGCACCTTGCCATCGGTGGCCGGTGGGTAGTCGCGCTGCATGGCCTGCAGGTACATCTGCAGGAAAACCGCCTGTTCCTGCACCTCCAAGCGCGCCAGGTAGGGCCGCAATGCCGAGCCCTTGAACCATTCCACCACGGCTTCGGCGCCGCCAGCCAACGGGTGGTGATAGGTGGTACGCCACACATCCACCCGTGCACACAGCGGGCTGAGCAGGTCGTAGTAGAACGCCGCGTTGTGTCGTGGCGGCAGCTGGAAATCGGCAAATTTCGCCGCCCAGGGGCCCTGGCTGGCAATTTCGCGCAGTTGCCGGTGGGCCGGCTCGTCGAGGTTGTCCGGGGTCTGCACGGCCAGGCTGGCGCCTTCGCTCAGCTGGCGCACCAGGTGCGGGTACAGCGAGGCGTGGTCGGGTACCCATTGCAGCGAGGCATTGGCCAGGATCAGGTCCTGCGGTTCGGGGGCGGACCAGCCTGCAATGTCAGCGATGGCCATTCGCACGCGGGGGATGCACAGCCGTTTGCGCGCGCGGGCCTTGTCGATCATGTCCGGGTCGCTGTCCAAGGCCGTCACCTGGGCATCCGGGCAACGTTGCAGCAGCACCTCGGTGGAATTGCCGGGGCCACAGCCCAGGTCGGTGGCGTGGCGCACCGGGCGTGGCGGCACAGCGGCGAGCAGGTCGCGCACGGCGCGGGTACGCTCGTCCTCGAACTGGGAATACTGGGTGGCAGACCAGGCCATGTGAAGCTCCTTTGGACGGGCAATGTGTTGAGCATATGCCATATAACGGCTGCGCGGTCCATGTAGCAAAACGGCCGGGTCCCCAAGGGAGCCGGCCGTTTCGAAAAGCGAGTGACGCTTAGTGCTGCTTGCTGCCAGAACGGATCTGGTGCACCACACCCATCGCCACCACGACTGCCGCGGCGATACCGGTGGAAATCACCAGGATCTGGTAGTCAGGCATGAAGGCCATGGTCACCAGGGCAGCCACGATGAAGGCGATCACCAGGTAAGTCAGCCACGGGAACAGCCACATCTTCAGGCGTACTTCCTTGCCTTCGGCAATCAGCTTGCGGCGCATGCGCAGCTGCGAGAAGGCAATCACCAGGTACACCAGCAAGGCGATCATGCCAGTGGTGTTCATCAGGGTTTCCAGCACGTCTTTCGGGCGCAGGGTCTCGCTGAAGTTGATCAACGCACACACCACAGCCACGGCGCACGAACCCATGATCGCGTACACCGGGACACCGGTGCCAGCGCGGGTGATCTTGAACAACGACGGCGCGTCACCACGCTGGGCCAGAGAGAACAGCATGCGCGAAGCGGTGTAGTGACCCGAGATCAGGCAGCTGCTCACCGAGGTCAGCACCACGAAGTTCATCAGCAGCTCGGCATACGGCACGCCCAGCAGTTCCAGGGTGCGGCGGTAGGCGCCGTAGCCGGAAACGCCCAGATGCGGGTCGTTCCACGGTACCAGGCAGACGATCAGGAAGATCGAACCCACGTAGAACAGGCACACACGCCAGACCACCGAGTTGGTCGCCTTGACGATCTGCGCGGCCGGGTCCTTGGCTTCGGAAGCAGCGATGGTAACGATTTCCGCGCCGAGGAAGGCGAACATCACCCCGAGCAAGGCACCGATCACGGTACTGATGCCGTTGGGCATGAAACCTTCGGCGGTGAGGTGGCTGATGCCACGCACTTCACCGAACTGCCAGATGTTCAGCACGGCAGCGGTACACACGATCAGGAAGCAGACGATCGCGATCACCTTGATCAAGGCGAACCAGAACTCGAACTCACCGTAGTGCTTGACGTTGAAGAAGTTGACGGTGATCAGCAACAGGGTCGTGGCCAGCACGAACACGTTGACGCTGACATCGGGGAAGAAACCGTGCAGGATCTTGCCCGCCACATAAGCTTCCCAGGCCATGAGAATGACCCAGTACCACCAGTACAGCCAGCCGATGGTGAAACCGGCCCAACGGCCGATGGCGCGATCGGCGTAGGTGGAGAACGAACCGGTGTCTGGCGAGGACGTCGCCATTTCACCGAGCATGCGCATGATCAGTACCACCAGGATGCCGCCTGCCAGGTAGGCCAGGACAGCGGCTGGGCCGGCGCTATGAATTACGCTGCCGGAACCGACGAACAAGGCGCCGCCGATAACCCCGGCGATCGACATCATCGTCAGGTGGCGCGACTTGAGCGAGGCACTGAGCTTGCTCTCGTGCCCGCTTTTCGCGGTGGTGGTTGTGGATATTGCGTCCATCAGTTGTGTACCCCGTGCTTCTTTTTATCCAAGGAAAACCGTGAAACCCCGATGGCTGGCGGTTTCACCTGTACATCAGTGCTAATGCGCGCAGGATGGTGTGAACGAACACACGCAGGCCCTCCATGGCGGCCTGCTGACGCGCCCCAGGGCTAGCGCCTGGGGCGAACTGAACATGCTTTATGTGGCGATATCTGACACCTAATGTAAAAATGTCCGACGCAGAGAACCATGCACAGTGGCATGAAACTCGCACTGCACTGTACAGGTCGCCCATGCAATACACCTTGCAAACGCCGGGCGATACGCACCCTGAAGGCCCCGAATGTTCGAATTACATCCAGACTCCTCGACCCCGCTGGTGAACCAGATCATCGACGGGCTGCGCGAGCTCATCGACAACCAGACCCTCAAGCCAGGCGCCAAGGTCCCCTCGATCCGCGCCTTTGCCGCGAGCTATTCGGTGAGTACCTTCACCGTGGTCGAGGCCTACGACCGCCTGGTCGCCCAGGGCCTGCTGGTGAGCCGGGGCAATGCGGGGTTCTTCGTCAATCGTGCGGCGGGCGAATTGCTGGACCAGCACAATGCCGAGGTCGACACCAGTCGACCAACGTTCAACTCCGAGTGGTACCTGCAGCAGATCTTCGAAATCCGCCAGTTGCCGTTCAAGCCGGGGTGCGGCTGGCTGCCCAACGACTGGATGTACGAAGACGGCCTGCGCCGCGGCCTGCGCCAGGTGGCCGGCAGCCCGCTGGAGCTGTCGGGCTACGGCGACCCCATGGGCCTGCCGGAACTGCGCGCGCTGACCGCGCAGAACCTGCAGCAGGAACTGTCGATCGTCGCCAACCCGGCGCAACTGATGCTCACCCATGGCGCCAGCCAGGCCCTGGACCTGGCCGCGCGCACCCTGGTGCGCCCGGGCGATGTGGTGCTGGTGGACGACCCCGGCTATCCCAACCTGATGAGCATCCTGCGCACCCAGGGCGCGACCCTGGTCGGCGTGCCGCGCACACCCGCCGGCTACGACCTGAACCAGCTGGAGCAGTTGCTCACCCATCACCGCCCCACTGCGTTTTTCACCCAGCCGCACCTGCACAGCCCGACCTGCTCGCGCACCCCGCTGCCGCAGTTGCACCGTTTGCTGCAACTGGCCAGCCAGCATGGTTTTCGCCTGGTGGAGAACAACCTGTACGCCGACATGGTCGCCGAACCGCAGCCGTGCCTGGCCAGCCTCGACCACCTGCAGCAGGTGGTGTACGTGGGCAGCTATTCGAAGAGCATTTCGCCCAATGTACGGGTTGGCTACATGCTGGCCAACCCCGAACTGATGCAGAAACTGCTGCACCTGAAAATGCGCTCGGGCCTGACCACCTCGCAGGTGATGGAGCGTGTGGTGTATGCCGCGATCATCGACGGACGCTGGCGCAAGCACCTCAAGCGCCTGCGCCAGCGCTTGGCCGAGGCGCACCAGGAAGTTGGCCGGCATCTGCATCGGTTGGGCTTCGAGTTGTTCATCGAGTCGGATGAAGGCATGTACATCTGGACCCGCCACCCGGCGATTCCGGACAGCGCGGCGTTGCTGGATGATGCGCTGGAGAAAGGCATCATGCTCGGCCCCGGGCAGCTGTTCATGGTCGATGCCAAGGCGACCGGGTGGATGCGCTTCAATGTGGCGTTCAGTACCGAGCCGGCAATGTGGGAGTTGCTGGAAAAGGTGCTGGTGAAGCATGTGCGGCGCGCCGTTGCTTGATGCCAGCCAGTTGACGCCCCCCCGGGGCCGATGCAGTAGAGGTGTGAGAACCGCCAAGTTCTGCCTGTACTGGCCTCATCGCCGGCAAGCCAGCTCTCATAGAACTGCACATAACTCGTTGCATTAGCAGGGCCCCTGTGGGAGCGGCTTTAGCCGCGAACACCGGCGCNAAGGATGCACGGACCGCTTGCGAATTCAGTTCTCTATGCGACAGCGCAGACCAAAGGGCTGGGCCATCTCCCACAGGGATCGCGTCAACTTTTAAAAATTGAGCAAGACAGTTGCTCCCAGAGGGTATGCGGACCGCTTGCGATCTCAGTTCTCGACGCGACAGCGCGGCCCAAAGGGCTGGGCAACCGCCCTTTGCCGGCCTTGCAACAGGCAGTGCAGCCCGCGTGCTGGACCACGCGCTGCAGCCGATTCCTGGGCTGTATGCGGTGGGCAACGACATGCACAGCGTGATGGGCGGGCACTACCCGAGTGGCGGTGTTACCCTGGCGCCAGGGATGACACTTGGTTATCTGGCCAGTAGAGCGTTGAGTAACTTATAGGCTCCATCTGACTTGTGCAGGACCTGATCGTCATAAAAGCGGCTCATCCGACTGTCTCCCCTGCGCCACCTTGGGTGGCTGTTGCAACAAACCTCGTGGCAATCGGAAGCCCTTGAAAGGCTCCTGGGTAATCGGGTTAAAGGCTTTCTCGGCATTCAACCGGTAGCGCATCACCCCGTCACCGGTCCTGAAGCTCAAATCCACACTGGTTGCCGTCCTCCCATTCAGCGAGCCACGGCTGAACAGGCGGAACATCGACCATGGGCCGCGGTACTCCAGGCTGCTGCTATTGCCATTCTGCCTGAGCAAGGTGAGGTTGCTGCGCACTTGCTGCCCTTGGGTATTGGGCCAGACGATACCGGCGATCTGGCTCGGGCCATGAGTGTAGGAAATCAACTGTCCATCCAGATCCAGCAAGCTGGTGCGTTGATTCGCACTCAGCCCCAACGGCTCAATACTAAACTGCACGCTCAGGTTGCCGCGCTGATCGAAGAAGGTTTCGCGGATGCGTTCAGCCAGCTCCAACTGCTCGATCACATCGTCGCGAATCAGCGACTGCCCGTGCTGACCGGACTGCAGGGCTTCGAGGTTTTCCTTCAGGAAGATCTTCAGGTACTGATCATTGAACTGTTGCAGACGCCCCTTTGGTCCGAAGAATGCCTCAAAGTCATCCAGGGAGGCATCGGGCGCCCTCACCACAAACGGGTAGCGCCCTGCCAGGCGCTGCTGGAAGAAACTGTAAACCTCAGCATCCCAGCGGCGCTCCAACTCGCGCAGCGCTTCAACGTTCAGCACTTGCGCAGTCTGATCCGCCACCTTTCGGACTTGGTGATTGACGGGTTCCGGCAAGCCCGTTGCCACTCGTTGCAAGGTACTGATCGGGTCGTGCCCTGTCATTGAGAAGCGCTGATGCACGGCTTGCAGAGCGGCCTTGCCTCGGTCCGGGCTGTCCTGCACTGCCTTGGCGTAGTCATGTACGGCCGCGATGGCGGCGAGGGTCTGATCGTAGTAGCTCGGTTTTTCACCTGCTGCCTGCAACATGGCACTCAGGCCCGAAAATGCCCGCTGGATGGCCGACGCTTGCTGCATCTCGGGCTTGCTGCTTGCAGGTCGAAGCGCTTCTGCCTCGCTCGGTATATCAAGCCCCGCTGGCAATGAAAGCACAGTATTGTCCCTCACCGTATCCAGCAGCCGATGCAGCGGAGCAGCGGGTCCGGTCAACTGCTCCAGGATGCCGACACCATGGTCCAGATCCCGGAAATCAGCCACCGAAAAGGCATTCAAGGCACGCCGCCAGCTATCAATGTAATCGGTGCTGTACAGGCTGCGCAGGCGTTCTGTCAGCACATCACGGTCGGTGTCCGAGTAATCGAGCTGACCTCGCTCGCCCAACGCCCACTGGTCGATCATCGCCATCTCGGCGAACCGCTGGCTACGCGGTTCAAAGTATTCCTTGAAGCCTCTGGCGGTGAGCATAGGCGCAAGCAAGACACCATCACCACCCAGCCTGGAGCCAGAAGCCGACTGATAGACCACATCGAAAGCTGGCCCCACCTGATGACGCAGGTCCAAGCCTGTATGCAGCTGCTCCTGGGCCTGTTGTTTGAGGCTTGCATAAACCCGCTCCGGCAGCGGAACCTTGCGCAAGGTCTGCTGCACTTCGGCAACACGCGGGCGGTACTGTGGCAGATCGGTATCGGCATAGGCCAAGGCGTATTTCAGATGCTGCATGAGGTTGCGCTGCAGTTGCCCCTGGCCCGGGAAAGCCTGTTGCCACTGGCGGGCCATCCAGTCCTCAACCCATCCTGGCCGGCGGTTCTGGCGTTCCTCGAGCATTCGGTACACCCTGAGCGTGGCCATCTGCTGCTCACTGCCTGGGGAAGCCGCGTTCATGGCGTCGATCACGCCACTGGCCAAGGCCGGCAAGAAGCGCTTGGAGAGCAAGCTCAGGTAGGCCTCATCGATCGAGGGGCCAATGGTGCGCCCCTGGTACAGGCCAAATTCAGCAATACCCGGCCAGGCCGCTCGATAATCGCCAAATACCACTACTGCATCACGGATCTGGTCCAGTGGCTCCAGCAAGTTGCGCCCGGTCGGGTCCAGGCGCTGGTCCACTTGGTGATGGCTGTACTCCCGGCTCTTGGCAAGCACGCTGCCTGCCTTGGTGCCGTTGATATCGAAATAGCGCTGCCAGGTGGCGATGACGACACAGAATGCCAGGATACCTACACCGGACCCCATCCATAACAACTGGCGCTTGTTACGTGCCACCCTGAAATTGTCGCCGGCGAGGCCGGCCTCCTGGTAGATGACTCTCCGGAAGGCCTGCTGAATGAAGTAGACCAATGACTTGCCTTGTGCCTTGCCTTCACACAGGGGAAGCTTTGTCTCGTAGGGTTGTGCCGCCTCACGAACGAATGCATTGAGCATGTCACCTTGCTGCACGACCGACGACAGATAGACGCCACGTACCAGTGCAGGTGTGGTGAACCGGTCGCTCGCCAACATTTCACGCAGGAAACCCAGCAATATCGGGCGCAGGCCAACCAGTTGCGCATGCAAGGAGAACAGCCGCGACCGGGGCGCTGCACTGCCCAGCCCGTCAAGTTGGTCAAATACCTGCTCGAACAGGCCCCTGAGCAAGCGACCGTAGCATTCATCGTATTCGTCCAACCAGACGTCGAACGAATCGACCGCATCCAGTTTGAACGTGAACCCCAGCAGATTCTCCCGCCTGGAGGCTGAGAACTTGCTGTAGAGCTGGTCGAAGCCATCCAACAGATCGAATTTGGATAACACCACATACAATGGCAGGCGCGAACCAAGCTGGCTACTCACCTCGTATAGACGCGTGCGCAGGACGTGAGCCAAAGCAATACGTTGCTCAGACGTGCCATGTAACAGCGCCGGCAGGTCGATGACCAGCACCAATCCATTGAGGGCTCTCTGACTTCGATTGCGCAGCAGCCATTCCAGCAGGTGGTTCCACAACTTGGCCGGAGTTCCGGACGGCAGGGAAGATTCAGGGGCTTTTGAGTTCTCGAATAACGAACCTGCCCATGCTTCCTGGCGGATGAAAACACCAGGTGGGTCGATAATCACCGCGTCATTGCTGACCCACCAGCCTACCGGGTAGGCAAGCACTTCAACTTGGTGGCCGCGCGCCTGGGCCCGGTCGATGCGGGTCAGGGAGAAATTCTGGTCGGTACGCTCAACGAAGCTACTCTTGCCGGAATGTTCATCACCCAACACCAGATACCACGGCAACCGGTACAAGGCTCTGCGCCCGCCGGCATTGTCGAGGTATCGTGCAAGCCCCAGGTTCAACGCCTTCTCTTGTGCGTGGACAAACGGTAACGCGCGATCCAGTTCGCCAGCCACTGCCTCCTTGCATTCCGCTTGCAGATGGCGAAAGCGCGTGCTCAATACAATGAGCCCGCAAAGTAGCGGTACCACCACGAGCACCAGGCTCGCCACGATGCGATGAGACACATCGGCTAGCGGTTGTTGCTCACGCCACGTCCATTGCGGCCCGAACCACCAGATGGCGATCAGCATCAACATGACGCCAAGCCCGAGCAGCAACGGCATCGCCAGGCTAATCCGCGTAACCAGAGGCAAGCCCCCGCGTTTGAGTTGTTTCCATAGTGGATTCATGTGGGCTCCGGATCCTTGTTCTGATCTGCCACTGCTGAAAATGTCGCATAGTGCTGGAGCCCTTGGAAAACCTCGGGTTCCCAGGCAGCAGCAGTGGTTTGCTGCATCGTCCGGGCTACTCCGGCACACAATTCCTGGGCCAACCAGGAAACGCCTCGCGTCGTCAGCAAATCGGCGGCGATGAGCGTGGTGTGGGAGCGTTCACGAGGGGAATGGAGATCTGCTTGCATCCCTTGCAGCCTCAAGAGAACCTGCTCTACACCAATACCCTCCAGCTGCGAGGCGAGTTCCTCCCGCAGACTGCGGAACTCTTGAAAGGCAGCGCCTTGGTCAGCCACTCTTTCTCTGCCTTTAAGCCAAGCCAGGCATTGGCCATCGACGAACACCGTGCCATCGCTGAAGCACAGTTGCTGTAACGAAGGAAGGCGCTGTACAAAACGCGCGGTCGTACTGCGAATGGCCTCGCTAACCTCGGTCATCGCCAGCTGTGACGCTACAGTCGCAGCCAGGAAGCTCCCGCGGATCCAATAAGGGGCTGCCGTGATGCTTTTCTCGATTCGATGCAGTAACGCAACATCAATCGAAGTGCCAGTTGCAGCATTTTCGTAAGCAGCGACAACTTCCGGCGGTACCGCTATCAGTCCCGTGCATAGCCGCTGTTTGACGGCAGGTGCGGTCTGGATATGGGCCCATAAGCCGAAGCGACGTAGCTGGTAGCCAACCGGGTCGTAAGGATCCTGTTGATTGATGAGTTCGGCCATATACAACACGGCACGCCGCGTTTCGCGCTCGTTGCCAATTGAAGCCCGGGGCACTGGCCTTGCAATGACGTCAGCCAGTGACGCTGGCTGGCTGCTTGCAATTGGGGAGATGGGCGCAGCAGCGTCGCCAACACCATTGGCAAGGTCCGTGTGTTCACGTAACAGCCGCTCCAGCCCGCTCAGAACAGCCGCATCCAGTTGTGCGGCGTCTTGTTGCTGGATCAAACGCGTCAACGCATCCTGCACGGCCATTGCATGAGCAGGGGTGTACGTGAAACGGTCAAGGCGCGGCAGCGCTTCGATCAACCGATCAAGCACAAGGCCAACTAGCTTGCGCTTGCCCAGGAAGCCTTTGGGCCCCGGTTTTGGATGAGCGGCTTCCCAATAGCGTTCCACCATGCCGGCAAGCAACGCCAAGGTGACGCTCCAGCGCTCCCAACAACCGCTGCGCAGCCACACGACACTCAGGTGTGCGACGATCCGCAAGTGCTTGCACTGCTGGCCCAGATACTGACAAGACGCCTCTTCGATATAGCTCCAGTCGATTGAAGCCTCCTGTAGCCCGCCCAGCTTGACCATCTCCTGGTCAATGGCCTGGTAGGTTTCGTCCTCCATGTCGAACAGGCCAGCCGGTACTGCCGGATCGATCGGCATAAGCAACCGGGTGAGTTGCTCTTCCCCCCACCCAGTTACCAACGACATGTGCTACGCGCCTTGCTGATCAATGGGTCCAGCCCTTGGGCATCGAACACAAGGCCATCAACCTCGGGGTTGTCGCTGAGCAGCCGTATACGTTGAGCCCCGATCAACTTCTTGATCTGCTCGATGGCTGGCAGGCCCCGCCCCGCATCTAGCACCTGGCCGTTCTCCATCACCTGCCAGGGCCTTGCAACCGTGGATCCACGCATGCCCTGCAACTGCACCTTCACCCATCTCGCGTCCAGGGGCCGCGCGCTGATCAACTGCAGCCTGGAGATGCCCTCTACACAGCTGATAGCCAGGTACGGGCGTAGCTCGGCCGATGCAATTGCCGGTGCTGATATCACCAGCCCATGCAATCGCCAATCCCCCTCATCCGTACTTGTGAGGAAGGTCAGGTCATCTGGCCCTCGCGCGGTTTCGTTTGCCATCACTCGTAGCACACTGGGTGCCCCGTGCTCGGGTGCTGACCACTGTCGCTTTATTACATATGCAAGCGTATTCGCTGCTTCATCAAAGCAAGCCAGACGCTCCAAGTTAGACACAATCCGCGGGCAGTCCCGCACTGGGCTCGCCAACGCCGGCGGCAGGCAAAACATCAACGAGAGAACAGTGCCACAGGAATAGCGGGCAATCATCGTGAATCCACTCTCCTTGCAATAGTAAATATGTCCTACGTGATAAATCGTACTTTCCTACAGGATCAGCCAATCACACGAAACAAAGTTAAAAACATCAATCCGAACGAAATCACCCGGAGCCTAGTCCATCGTCGACAGATAACACAAACAAATATTTTCTTACACCTTTTTACTCGACCCCTACCACACTTCAAGTGCATGGTTTTTATGCGCCACCAAAATTGAGCACAGACACACGTTTATTATTAAACACGGACCTGCAGGAAGTTTCCTACACATAAACCGAAACAAACAAGGATATTGGCAATGAGTAAGCCTTCCGGCTCCGTTGCGCCCAAAGAGCGCATCAATATCAAATACGTACCGGCGACCAGTGGCGAACAAGCCGAAGTAGAGCTACCTCACAAGATGCTTGTTTTGGGCGACTTCGGCCTGGATGACAACCGCGCCCTGGAAGACCGTACGATCATGCGCATTGACAAACATACCTTCAACAATGTGCTGAGCGATGCCGAGGTGCGCCTGGACATGTCCGTGCCATCCATGCTCAGCGCAGCCCCGGATGCGGAACTGGCGGTCAATCTGCGGTTCAAGTCGATCAACGACTTCGGGCCCGATTGTATCGCTCGCCAGGTACCGGAGCTGAACAAACTGCTTCAACTGCGCGAGGCGTTAGTCGCCCTGAAAGGCCCGCTGGGCAACGTGCCGACTTTCCGCAAGCAACTGCAACATCTGTTGAACAACGAGCAAGCCCGTAAACAACTCACGAAAGAACTCGACCTGGTGCTCGAGGCGCCAAAAGAAGACTGAGACAACGGAGCGTCCCAATGCCAGAGCCAAGCAATACTACCGTCGCCGCTGAAGCAACTACCGAGACATTGAGCAACACCACCTTGCTCGACAAGATCATGGCAGAAACCAAGTTGGTGCCCGCTCAAGAGGGCTATCAGGTTGCTCGCCAGGGTGTATCTGCGTTCATCGCCGAAATCCTCAAGAGCAATGACCCAGATCAACTGATCAACAAGCATCGCGTCGACCAGATGATTGCAGAGCTGGATCGGGTACTCAGCAAACAGATGGATGCCATTCTTCATCAGCCCGAGTTCCAACAGCTTGAATCCTCGTGGCGTAGCCTCAAACTTCTGGTGGACCGCACAGACTTCCGCGAGAACATAAAGCTTGAGGTGCTGCATGTTTCCAAGGAAGACCTGCTCGATGACTTCGAGAACGCGGCCGACATCACCTGCAGTGGCATTTACAAACACGTCTACACCGCAGGCTACGGCCAATTTGGCGGTGAACCAGTTGCAGCCATGGTCGGCAACTACAACTTCGGCCCCTCCTCTCCGGACATCAAGCTACTGAGCTACATGGCCTCTGTCGGTGCCATGTCGCATGCGCCGTTCCTGACGGCGCCTTCTCCGGAGTTCTTCAACCTCAGCAGCTTTGAGGAATTGCCGAACCTCAAGGAGATCAAGGACATCTTCGCCGGCCCACGGCATGCCAAATGGCGTGCTTTCCGAGAAAGTGAAGATGCCCGTCACACCGCACTGACCGGGCCGCGCTTCATGCTCCGCACCGCCTACCACCACCAGGAGAAATCGATCGAGAGCTTCAACTACGACGAAGACATCGCCGGCCGGCATGACAACTACTTGTGGGGCAACTCCGCCTTCCTGCTTGCCAGCTGCATCAACGAAAGCTTTGCCCGCTACCGCTGGTGCCCGAACATAATCGGCCCGCAGTCAGGCGGTGCTGTCGAAGATCTGCCGGTGCATCTGTACGAATCCCTGGGTCAGATGCAGGCCAAAATCCCTACCGAAGTGCTGATTTCCGACCGAAAAGAGTTCGAACTGGCCGAAGAGGGCTTCATCGCCCTGACCATGCGCAAGGACAGCGACAACGCCGCTTTCTTCTCGGCCAATTCGGTACAGAAACCGAAGAACTTCCCCAAGACACCCGAAGGCCTGCAGGCCCAGACCAACTACAAGCTCGGCACTCAATTGCCCTACCTGTTCATCGTCAACCGGCTGGCCCACTACATCAAGGTGCTGCAGCGCGAGCAGATCGGCAGCTGGAAAGAACGGCGCGACCTTGAGTGCGAGCTCAACAAATGGATCAAGCAGTATGTCGCCGATCAGGAGAACCCTTCTGCCGATGTACGCAGCCGCCGGCCGCTACGAGCTGCCAGCGTTGAAGTTTCAGACGTTGCCGGTGATCCAGGCTGGTACCAGGTCTCGCTCGCCGTGCGCCCGCACTTCAAATACATGGGTGCGAACTTCGAAATCTCCTTGGTCGGGCGGCTCGACACGCAATGAGCGGTTTTTTTGATCGTTTGATGGCGGATCAGTCTGCCAATCGGGAGCCATCTCGGCAGGAGAACGCTTCCCACAAGTTCGCCGCCATCAAGCGCCATCTCGAAACACTGCTCAACGCCCGCCAAGGTTGCTCACAGAGCAGCCCTGAGCTGGGCCTGCGCGACTTCAACGGGCACGACACGAGCAGCGGCGATCTGCTTGAGCAAGTGAGCGTTGATATTCGCCGCACCATCCGGCGCTTTGAACCACGCATACAGGTGCATGCGCTCAAAGCAGTGCCCGATTGTTACGCCCCGCTGGAGTTGCATTTCAGGCTGGACTGCCAGGTGCAGGTCAATGACCACACGGAGCAGTTGCAACTGGAGCTGCTGGTCAACGGGCACAACCGCTATACCCGAGTGAGGTGACCCATGTCACTGAAAGACCGATTCAACGAAGAACTGCGCTACCTGCATGAATTGGGAAACGACTTCGCCAAGGACAATCCACAGCTGGCTCGACTGCTTGGCAACGGCGGTAGCGACCCCGATGTCGAACGCCTGATGGAAGCCTTTGCGTTCCTGACGGCCAAGCTACGACTGAAGCTGGAAGACGACCTGCCAGAGCTGACGCACCCTATGCTGCAGTTGCTGTGGCCCAACTACCTTCGGCCGCTGCCCAGTGTAACGATCATCCAGTTCACACCACGCAAGCAATCGCTCAGCCAGTCTCAACAGATCCCCAAGGGTTCAAGGTTGTTCTCAAAACCCGTGGACGGTGTCGCCTGTGAATTTCGCACCTGCACAGCAGTAACCATTCATCCGTTCGAAATCGACGCGGTAGGCGCAACCCAGGCCCTCGACAGCTCCGTGGTTCACATCGATCTTCAAACCCTGGTCGAGCGGCCATTGAATACCTTGGGCTGTGCCAGCCTCGACTTCCACCTCAGCGGTGATCACCGCACCGCACGCACGCTCTATTTATGGATCTCTCAATACCTCGAACATGTCAGCGTGACCATCAATGGCGAGGTTCGCCGATTGCCGGCCAGCAGCATCGCCTTTCCGGGTTTCAACCCTGACGAAGCCCTGCTGCCCTATCCGCAGAACGTCTTCGACGGCTACCGGATCCTGCAGGAGTACTTCATCTTCCCACAACGCTTTCACTTCTTCGCTGTGACCGGACTGGAAAGCCTGTGGCCCGCAGAGCAAAGCGCCAAGGTAGGTATCAAGCTGCACTTCACCCGCCAGCTTCCCGACTCGCTGCGTGTCGGCAAGGCAGACTTCAGGCTGTTTTGCACACCTGCAGTCAACCTGTTCAAGCACAGCGCCGAACCCATCGACCTGTCCAGCGACGTCGCTCAGGTCGAGCTGAAGCCTAAAGGCGCAGAGCGCTACGCTTACGAGATCTTCAGCATCGATGAGGTGATCAGTACCCGCACCACGACTGATGGCAGCACCGGCGAACACCTGAGGACCTTCCGCCCCTTCGAGTCGTTTGCCCATGAAATCGAACATGTACAAGGGCGCACGGCGTTGTACTACCGCTACCAGCTCGCAGAATCCCTGCGCGGCGATGGCGTCACGCATTGCATCGCTTTCGTGCGCGCCGATGCCAACGCTTACATTGGCGAGCTGGAAACGGCGTCCATCGACCTGACCTGCACCAATCGCGACCTGCCACTGGCGTTGGGCATCGATGACATCAACGTGCTCACCGAGATCACGCCGCCCCTGGCTACCTACACCAACATCTGCGCACCCACCCGCCCTTACAGGCCGGTGCTGGATGGCCAGATGCAGTGGGCCTTGATCTCCAACATGTCGCTCAACTACCTGTCGCTGCTCTCGGTCGCCCCACTGAAAGCGGTCATTCGCGCCTATGACTTCGCCGCGTTGCACGACATCCAGCAAACACGCACCACCCGCAAGCGCCTCGATGGCATCCGTGATGTGCACACAAAACCCTTGGATTGGCTTATCAAGGGGCAACCCATTCGTGGCCTGCACACCCGGCTGAAGCTGGACCAGGCCGCCTTCCTCTGCGAAGGCGATTTGTACCTGTTCAGTTGCGTGCTCGCGCATTTCTTCGCGCTGTACGCCAGCATCAATTCCTTCCATCAACTGGAAGTAATCAACACCACCAATAACGAGCACTACACATGGCCAATCCAGACCGGCAAACAACCGCTGATCTAGCCGACAAGCTGCTCGCCGAAGCGCACCAGTACAACTTCTTCCAGTTGCTGGAGCGCTTGCACGGGCTGCATGGTGATGACCTTGAACCACGCTGGCCTAGCGAGGCCACCCGGTTACGTGTGCGCCTTGCCAGCGACCCGCGGCTGACCTTCCCAGTTTCGGACGTATACAAAGCCGAACGGATGCCCGGCGAGGAACAGCGCTATTGCGTGTGCGCCACCTTCATGGGTTTGCACGGTACTGACTCGCCTTTGCCCACCTATTACCTGGAGCAGGTGGCATACGAGCATGCACAGGGTATTGGTGTGCGACCGGCTTTCTTCGATTTCTTCAACCACTACCTGCTCAGCCTGCTGCATCGCATCTGGCGTAAATATCGCTACTACATCCGCTTTCAGCCGGGAGCCACCGATGGGTTCTCACAGTACATCTTTGCACTGCTTGGTTTGAACGACAAACAGCTGCGAGGGGACACGGCACTGCCATGGAGCCGGCTACTCAGTTTTGCCGGCGTCATTGCCAGCCGCAGCCGTGCACCGGGAACCGTGGCCGGCATCATTGCCCACTGTTTCGACCTCAAGCATGTGCAGATCCGCGAGTTCGAAACCCGCTCGGTCCCCACTACGGCCAAACAGCTTGTAAGCCTCGGGCGCAGCAATGGCGAGCTGGGCAGCACGTTCATGGTCGGCAGCCGCACGCGCACCCGTAGCAGCAAGTTCACCATCGTGATCAGCGAACTGCAACAAGCGCAATTGCGCGACTTGCTCCCCAGCGGCATCAACTTCGGCCGGTTGCGCGCGCTAATCGACTTTCTGCTGCGTGATGGCTTGGCCTACGACCTGGAACTGCGCCTGAAGCAAAACGCGCTGTCGTCATTCTGCCTGCACCGCAGCCGAGGCGCCTATCTGGGCTGGACCAGCTTTGTCGATGACCGCCACGGCCAGATCAGCCCCGTCGTCCGGTTCCGGGGGCGCTCATGAATACATTGACCTTGAACATCACCAATCTCGACCAATTGCAGCACACCGTCACCGCGCGGCATCGGTTCGATTGCACGGGCGGCACCATCGGCAGCAAGGCAGCCACCTGGCTGATCAATGACCGTGACCAGACCGTTGCACCAATTCACTGCGAAATCCGCTGGATCGAGGGCAGCTTCTGTGTGATCGATCACTGTAATCGCACCTATCTGAACGACAGCATCGCCAGCCTGGGAGAGACAACTGCGAGACGGCTTGTTGAAGGTGATCAGCTTCGTGTCGGCGCCTATCGGCTGTTGGTTCAGTACTCACAAACCGATGCGCGCTCACTTGAGGATCTGTTCAACCCGGGCCATAGGGTACTCGACCAGCTGATCGCCGAAATGCCGACCGGGACTTGGCAACCAATGCCTCCAGCCGCCCGGGCTACCACTGAGATCTGCTCGGTCTTCGAGCTGGGCGTGGGGAATGATCCCTTGGCGGCATTGGATGCAGTGACAGTTATGGGGTTATCGCACGAAACCCCACTGCAGCGCCTGATTGCAGGAGGACACTCATGACGCGACATCCGCTCGCAGTCACCCTGTTGGTCATGTTGATTGGGCTTTCAGGCTGCACGTTCCTGAGCAGAGTGAGCCAAGTGGTCATGGACCCCTCGCTGCCCATTGGTCCGCCCAAGGATCACCCAACCGAGGTCGCGTTCAGCATCAATGCCAGCCCTACCCTCAACGGCAACCCGAACAGCCTCGATATCGCAACTGAACATGAGAGCGTCCTGGAGCCCAGCCCCTACGCCGTGAGCCTGAGTGCAGGAGACCCCTACGTACTGACCGAAAAAGTCGGAACGTTGTTCGAATATCTCCAGGAGCAATTCCCCGCTGTCTCGCCGGTCGTCATGGACGAGGACGAAAGCAATGACCTGGCTTATTCGCCACTGGAGGAAAGCACACCCGGCAGTTACGACGACCCGACAGTGGTGCTTACCTTGCCGCGCACTACAACCCTGGCCACAGAGCCGGTCGCTACGCCCATTGCCATCAAGATCCTGCAGCTAAGCGACGACTCTCTGCTACGCAACAGCGTGTATCAACTGCTGGACAAGGACCCGGCCAAGGTCCTGCGCAGCACCTACATCCGTGATGACGATTACCTGCTGCGCCCTGGCCAGTTCAAGTTCGTCCCCTTTGCGCCCATCGAGCCCGAGACCCGCTTCGTAGCGGTAATCGGCGACTACCGAAGCCAGGAAAACGCAACCTGGCGCCAAGTGCTGCGCATTCCTCCACGCGGACACCAGATCATTCTGTCGGTGTTGGTCAACGACACGCAGATCCTGCTCAAGGAAGAAGACTGATGGCGCTACCAGTCCTGCCCTTTTCACTTACTCACGCTGACATGGAGCGTACATGAGTTCACGTAATCCCGTCCTTTGGCCTGAGGGCCTGTTCGTCAAACCACAGCATTTCCAGCAGGCGGCCCGGGCTAGCGAAGCGGCCTTGCATCAACGCCTTGGTAGCCTCAATGCAGCCTTTTACGGTTTCAGCGAACTTCAGCTGAATGACGAGTACCTCACCCTGGGCAAAATCGCCATTACCCGGGCCCGGGGCATCATGCCAGACGGCACGGTGTTCGATATCCCCGCGGATCTTCCACCACCACCGCCGCTGGAAATCGAAGATGACGCTTCGAAGGACAGCGAAGTGTATCTATGCCTGCCCCTGCGCACCGATGGTGGCCGTGAAGTGAGCTGGCCCGACAATGCCACCGACTCCCGCTACATCGCCCAGGCACAGGAAATCAAGGATACCCATAGCGCTGACGGCGACCTGGTGCAGGTCGACCTGGCCGTCCCCAACCTGCAGCTCAAACGCAAGGCCGAAGACAGCAGCGCCTACACCCGCCTGGCCTTGGCACGCATTCTGGAACGCCGCCCCGATGGCAGCCTGCAGCTGGATGAAGCGTTCTACCCCACCTGCGTGGCAGTGCGGGCAATACCGGCGCTGCAACGTTTTCTTGAAGAAATTACCAACACCATGCGCGAACGAGGACGCAACCTCGCAGCACGCATTGGCGGAGCAGGCCAGTCTGGCATCGCCGATATTCGCGACTTCAATCTGCTGCAAGCCATGAACCGCTGGTGGCCATGCTTCCAGCACCTGGCCAGGCAAGCCCAGACACACCCCGAACAGCTCTACCTGAGCATGAGCCAGGCCTGTGGCGAATTCGTGACCTTTACCGACGAAAATCGGCTGCCACAGGAATACCCCGCCTATCACCACACAGCGCTGCGCACCTCGTTCAAGCCGCTGGAAGACACGCTACGCCGAGCGCTAAGTACTGTCCTGCAACCGCGCGCCGTGTCGCTACCACTGAAGACACTGGACTATGGCGTGATGACGATCACCCTGGAGGACCGCCAGCTGATCGATGAAGCCGACTTCATCCTTGCGGTGCGCGCGCACCTGCCTCCTCAGGTGCTGCGCCAGATGTTCGTGCAGAAAGCCAAAGTTACTTCACTCGAATCACTGAACGAGTTGGTGCCATTGCAACTACCAGGCATTCCGTTGACCCCATTACCGGTGGCGCCTCGCGACCTGCCTTTTCACGCTGGCTTCAGCTATTTCGAACTGGATCGACGGGACCCGGCGTGGGTATGCATGAAGACCGCGAACGGCTTCGGTATCCACATTGCAGGGGACTTCCCTGGGCTTGAGCTGCAATTTTGGGCAATCAGGAGCGAATAAGATGGCAGAAAAATGCATTGCATCCGATGCCAAAAATGTCGAAGGCGCGCGGTTGCACTCGAAGCTCAAGACGCCATTGCCCAGTGACCCACCCACTTCGACAACGTCTGAAGCCCCCGAGCAGATGCCAAAACCAGAGCCCGTTCATGAAGGCTACCCGGCTGATCCAGACTTCCAGCTACGGGGCGGCTACGACAATTTGATGCTGGATGCTGCTGCACCGCTGTTCGGCCTGGTCATACGCCTGCGCACACTGGATGAATTGCCAAACATCAAAGATGTACACCAGAAAGTGCGCGAGCAGATCGAGAACATTCAGGAAGAAATACGCCAACACGGCTACGAGCCCGCTCAAGCGCTGGCGTATTCGTACGCTCTGTGTCTGTACATCGATGAAGCGGTGATGGAAAGGCCCTGGGGCAAGAACAGCTGCTGGAGCCAGGAACCACTGCTCAGCATCTTCCACGACGAGACCTGGGGTGGGGAGAAATTTTTTACGTTGCTGTCCCGCCTGATGCAGGAGCCTGCTCGCTACCAGGACGTACTGGAGTTCATGTACTTCGCGTTGAGCCTTGGCCTGAGGGGTAAGTACGCCATTGCGCCAAAGGGCGAAGAAACGCTGAACGCACTCATCCATCAACTTCACGGGATGCTCCGTGAACTGCGCGGGCCTACCCCGGAAGAAGTGTGTGACCCCTACACCAATGTGGCTCCCCGAAACTTCCGTATGAACCGGCAATTGCCGTGGTGGAGCCCTTTGGTGATTTCCATCCTTGCCATGGCCGTGGCTTACGGAATCTATAGCTATCGCCTACACCTCATTACCACCGAGGTGCTGGAATCACTCAACGGAATTCTACAGCAGTAAGTAGCTGAAATTCGGCACCACTGATTTCAACGAATTGGCGAGGTCCCCGCCTCGTTACCAAGTCCATCGTTTCCGATGGCCACGCCTGTATAAACAAGGGCGTGTACACCTACTGAAACTGGGAGTACATCATGGCATCACCAGCCTATTTAAAAATCAACGGCAAGGTACAGGGCAACATCAGTGAAGGCGCCAGCACTTCCGAGTCGATTGGTAATATTTATCAATCGGAGTTCGCAGATGAGATCATGGTGCAAAAAATCGAACACGAGATAAACACCCCAATCGACCCACAGAACGGCCAGCCCTCGGGAAAACGCGTTCACGGCCCTTACAAAGTCACCTTCACAACCAACAAATCAAAGCCATTGCTGCTGGAATCGATCTGCAAGGCAGAGTTGCTCCCAGAAGTTGTAATCACGCAATACAGAGCAACCAGCGAAGATCCAAATGAACTGTATTACAGAACCACCCTTACGGACGCGACCATCATCAAACTGAGAACCGAGCAGCCCCACGCACAAGAAGATACACCGACGCCCCGACACCAAGAGGTTGAAGTCTGGTTCTCCTACCGGAAAATCACAGAATGCCATGAGGTCTGCGGCACCGAAGGATCCGATGACTGGCAAAAGACTTGAAACACCAGCACTCCTCTGAGGTATCGAGTGTTCCGGGCAGCTTGCTGTCTGGACACCCTTAAAACTATCAGACGGCAGACAAGGAATTCTTATGCCTAGCCAATCTGACCTGCATTACAGCTTCCGACCTCTCGCTAGCCGATTAGAGTTCGAGGTGGTTTCCTTTACACTCAAGGAAGGTATTAGCACTAATTTCCAATTAGAGTTGGAATTGATCAGCCATGAAAACGATTTAGACTTCGGTCAATTGCTCGACAAACCTGCACTGTTCACCATCTCCCGTGCAAACTGCCCTTTGCGACATGTCCATGGTCTAATCAGCACGTTCAACCAAGGCGATAGTGGCCCTCATCGCACACGCTATAGCGCGGTAGTCGAACCGCAACTGGCGCGCGCCAGCCTGCGCTCGAACTGGCGTATTTTCCAGCACAAGACCGTTCCGCAAATTCTTGAATTGATGCTCAAGCGCCAAGGCATCGCACAGTACGAACTGCGGGCAAGCATGGACCACCAGATTCGCGAATTCTGCGTTCAGGCCGGCGAGACCGACCTTGAGTTCATTGCTCGCCTGGCTGCTGAAGAAGGCTTCGTCTACCGCTTCGAGCACAGTGAAAAACTCCACAAACTGATCATCACTGACCGGCTGCAATCGCTCGGCGTGATCAGCCATGGGGTCAAAAAGGCCAAGGATGAAGACGAGAGTTTTCTCGAAGTGGACGGGCTGCTCGATCCCAATACAGTCCTCTATCAAGCCAATAGCGGTGGCGCCCAGGCGAAACCCTGCCTGCGGCGCTTGCGCTACAGCGAGCAGGTGCGCACGGCACGTCAGGTTCAGCGCGACTACACCTTCACCAACCCGGCCTATCGCCAGGAACACAGAGCCGCCGGCCCCTTCCTGGAACATCAGTCCAGCGAGTACGAACGCTTCGATTACCCTGGCCGCTACAAGCGCGATGCCGTTGGCAAACCGTTCACTGAAAACCGCATCAGCGCTTTGCGACACGATGTACGTGTGGCTGAAGTCGGGGGTGATGATGTACGCCTGCAGCCCGGCCTCGGTTTTACACTTGCAGGCCACCCACGCGCTGATTTCAACGTGCATTGGCGAGTGACTACGGTCACTCATGAAGGCAGCCAGTTCACCAGCCTGCAAGAAGAAGCCGCCGGCGTCGACCAGAGCACACGCTACGAGCAGATCGCACAGCTCGTCCCCGGCAGAACGGAGTGGCGCCCTGCTCCGCTGAATAAACCTCGTGTCGATGGGCCGCACATGGCGACCGTCGTAGGCCCGCGCGGTGAAGAGATCTATTGCGATGAATGGGGCAGAGTCAAGGTCAGCTTCCCTTGGGACCGTGAAAGCCAGGACAACGAATTCAGCTCCTGCTGGGTGCGGGTATCCCAAGGCTGGGCCGGAGGCAGTTGGGGCTCGATGGCTATTCCACGTATTGGTCAGGACGTGATCATCCAGTACGTCAATGGCGACCCCGACCAGCCAATGATCACCGGGCGCACCTACTGCGGTGATCAGTTGCCGCCCTACGACCTGCCCCGACACAAAACACGTATGACGATCAAAAGCCAGACGCATAAGGGCGAAGGCTTCAACGAACTGCGTTTTGAAGATGAACTGGGCCAGGAAGAGATCTTCATCCACGCACAGAAAGACCAGAACATTGTGGTCAGGCACGATGAGACGACGCAGGTCGGCAATGACCGCAAGGAACAGGTCAATAACGACGAATCGATTCTGATTGGCCGTGACCGCACTGAAACGGTTGGCAATGATGAGCGTGTCACTATTGGGCATGACGCCGCTCTCGACATCGGTCGAAACCAGACAATCAAGATAGCCAAGGATCGTATTGAAGCCATCGGCAATCACCGCCACGACCAGATCGCAGCCAATCACCACACCAGTATCGGCGGCAACCTCGAGCAGCAGGTCGAGGGGCACGCCGAGCTTGAAGCCCGGGGCGAAATCCGCAGACGTACCCGCCGCTACGAGCTTCGCACAGCAGAAGCTGTGATTATCCAGGGCCCTGGGGGCTCCATTCAGATTGATGAGACAGGCATCACCCTGGACAGCCCGACAATACGCATCAACGGCCAGATGCTGAAATCGGCAGATGGGCTAAGCAACCTGTTTTCCATCAGCGGTGCGCCGGTAAATGGCACCCCCCTGGATCGTCAGTGCGGGCGCCGCCCCGATGGTTCCTGCCCGTTGCCCGACTGCCGCTGCATCAGAGGGCCAGGTCGATGAAAACAGCACCCTCAAACACACTGCCAAGCGTGCATTTCGGAAACAATGCGCGCTTTCTGCTGCTCATGACCATTGTGCTCGAGCACTCGGCCTACCGGCCAATATCCCAGATACTCCCGAATGGCGAGCTGGTCCCGGCCTATGCCCCTTCGGTACTTGAACTTATCAATGAAGTCAGCCGCCATACCCAGCATGCGTGGCTGTGGCGAGGTAGTGCGGTGGATGACCGCCATGACTTTGGCCCGTTGCTGGTAAACGTGTCAGACGCGCCCGAACTGCTTGCCCATGCAATATCCACCTGGATGCCCATTGGCGGTGCCATCGCACTGAATGCCGATATTGGCTTTGCCGAGCTGGCAGACCATTTCTCCAGCCTTGTACAAATCACGCTTCCGGATCAGGGGCTGGCCAATTTCCAGTTCAAGCCAGACCACCTTGCAGCCTGGCTGGATGCGCTGGATGACGACCATCGGACTACCTGGCTTGGGCCTGTGTGTTCGCTGGCCTGGCGAGTCAACTGGGGGCCGGCTCACGAGTGGAAAACACTTGAACGCAGCCCGACCACTGCCCGTTGTTTTTCGCAAGCCCCACTCTCCCTGCGCAAACATGAACTTGAGCGGCTGCAAGCAGGCATGCATGAGCACTTCGTGCTCACGTTGGCACACGAAGTGTCAGCCCTGCCACAACACGACCGCCACACACTGGCCGACATCAGGCACTGGATTGAAAGCCTGCTGCCGCAACTGAAAGCCCTCAACTTTCGCGACGAGGAAGTCGCCGGGCAGTTCATCAGGCTGATCGCCAGGCACATGTGGCTCATGAGCAACGATGAGGCCGGGAAGATCTACACCAACCTCGAGGAGTCACCCCAGAGCCGCCTCCGCGAACTGCACGCATTGATCGAAAGCAAGGAGCCCGTCCATGACTGACGCCTCCGTCAGCAGCGCTACCTCCGGCCCGGCCTGCAGCGCACGCATCCCCATCCTGCCGGTGCGCTACGCCATCGTGCCGCGCACCGGCGCTATNACCTCCGGCCCGGCCTGCAGCGCACGCATCCCCATCCTGCCGGTGCGCTACGCCATCGTGCCGCGCACCGGCGCTATGCCCGCCTGCCGCTATGCCGATGCGGGCTTCAACCTCGAACAAGGCTTCGGGCCGCTGCAACACTCTGCCTACACCCTGCGCGCGCTGCGCCCGGGCTATGTCTATGTATTCATGCAAGGCCCACTGGGCCAGAAACTGGTCATTCACGAGTACGTCGGCGCGGGCCTTTACAAGGAACTGTGCTATCGAGGGCTGGACGACTACCACCGGCGTGACCGCTACCTGGCCAGCCGCACCCTGGGCTGGGTGTGGGCCGATACCTGCCCCGATACCGCCAGGGAAGTGTGGATCGGCTACAGCCCGCACCTGTGGACCAACGCCATGACTGCCCGTATCAGCGGTTCGCCAGCTCTGCGCCAACGGCACATGCGCCAGCTGGACATGGCCGAACTGATAGCCGGCAGCCAGGCACCCTCAACCCAGCCCCATGTCTTGCCGGTCAGCGCCCTGCAAACCTGGGTCGAAGACTTCAAGCCAACCGAGCGGCGCATGCCCCTGACCTGGAGCAGCGACCCGATCAGCGAAACCTTGCCCATCGGCAACCTCGTTGCCATCGGCCGGCGCTACCCCTACACCCAGCCGAAGGTACCGGTAGTGGTGGCGCTCGCCGATGCCGAAGGCATGGCCCTGGACCTGAGCCTGACGGTGTCTGCCTACCAGCATCAACTGCGCGACCTGATGCCTGCCGAGCAGCTGGAACACCTGAAACCTGCACAAGGGCCCGAGCAGGAACGCGTACCGGCGTGCTACCGGCTGGATGCCGAGCAGCTAAGCGTGCAAAGCCGCGATTTCCACCACCGCAACCTGGTGGCC
>NZ_OLKL01000024.1 GCF_900291015.1 Pseudomonas persica | reverse complement strand
TGCAGGTACTGGCCTTGCTGATGCTTACGGTGCCGGCAGCCTGGCTGACTGTGCCCTGGGTGATGGCTGCCCAGGCGCTGTCCGGTATCGCCAAGGACTTGAACAAGATGAGCGCCAAGAGCGCCATCAAGCTGCTGGTGCCGGACAGCCAGCAAGGCACCCTCTACAAATGGGTGGCCATCCTGACGGGCTCGAAAAACGCGCTCAAAGGCGTGGGCTTCTTCCTCGGGGGAGCCCTGCTCGCCCTGCTCGGGTTCACCCAGGCGGTACTGGCCATGGCGGTGGTGCTGGCCCTGATCTGGATCGGCAGTTTGATCCTGCTGAAAAAGGACTTGGGCAAAGCCAAGGCCAAACCGAAGTTCCGCGACATGCTGTCCAAGAGCCAGGCCATCAACATCCTGTCGGCCGCACGGCTGTTTTTGTTCGGTGCGCGGGATATCTGGTTCGTCGTCGCACTGCCGGTGTACCTGAGCTCTGCGTTTGGCTGGGACTTCTGGCTGGTCGGCGGTTTCTTGGCCGCCTGGGTAATCGGCTACGGCATCGTCCAATCGTTTGCTCCCCATATCACCGGCAAGAGGCGTGGTCATCTACCCGATGGCCGAGCAGCCTTCATCTGGGCAATCGCCCTGGCCGGGCTACCTGCGCTCATTGCCGTGGGCCTGTCGGCAAGCTGGTCGGCGCAGGTAGTCTTGCTCGGTGGGTTGATGCTGTTCGGCGCGCTGTTCGCCGTGAAAAAACGCGCTCGGAGAAAAAATGTCGGCCATAAAAAAATCCAGTCACCGCTAAGTGACTGGATTCTTTGGAGTTATTTGGTCGGGACGGAGTGATTCGAACACTCGACCCCTTGCACCCCATGCAAGTGCGCTACCGGGCTGCGCTACGCCCCGACTACATTCTCATTACCTCTGAGAACGATGAAGAATCTACCCTAACCTCCTGATAAATGAAAGCTTTTTCTCAAAAAAATTCATTCACCAGCAAACAGCTCACTTCTTCAACACCACCAACACATCCTCCAATTCAACAATCATCTGCCGAATCAGCTGCTTGTACTGGCTCGACTCATCCTTGGCCTCATCACTGGAGAGCCGCAACCGAGCCCCGCCAATGGTGAACCCCTGGTCATAAAGCAGCGCACGAATCTGGCGAATCATCAGCACATCCTGCCGCTGATAATACCGCCGGTTCCCCCGCCGCTTCACGGGATTGAGCTGATCGAACTCCTGCTCCCAATACCGCAGCACGTGCGGTTTCACCGCACAAAGCTCACTCACCTCACCGATGGTGAAGTACCTTTTGCCCGGTATCGGGGGCAGTTCGTCGTTATGGCTTGGTTCCAGCATAGGCCTCAACCCGGGCCTTCAACTTCTGCCCTGGACGAAAGGTGACGACGCGCCGTGCGGTGATCGGGATTTCTTCCCCAGTCTTGGGGTTGCGGCCCGGCCGCTGGCGTTTGTCGCGAAGGTCGAAGTTGCCGAAACCGGACAGCTTGACCTGCTCGTTCTCTTCAAGTGCGTGCCGAATTTCTTCAAAAAACAGCTCGACCAATTCCTTGGCCTCACGCTTGTTAAGCCCCAGCTCCTCGTACAGCCTTTCGGCCATCTCAGCTTTCGTCAGAGCACCCATGCCGTTATTTCCTTAACGTGGTGTTCAACCTTTGTTCAAGCGAGGTGAGGATGTTTTGCAGGGTAGTGTTCACCTCATCGTCGTTAAGAGTGCGCGATGGATGCTGCCAGGTCAAGCCGACGGCAAGGCTTTTTCTATCAGGATCAATGCCTTTACCTTGGTAGACGTCAAACAGCCTGAGGTCTGTAAGCCATTCGCCTGCATTGTCACGAATTACTTCAAGCACCGCGCTAGAAGCTACATCACGTCCTGCGATCAAAGCCAGGTCACGACGGGTTTCCGGGAACTTGGACAGCTCGCTGAATTTCGGCAGGCGGCCTTCGACCACGTCGCCCAGCACCAGCTCGAACAGGAACACCGGGCGGTCCAGGTCCAGGGCTTTGGCCAGCTCTGGGTGGATGGCACCGAGGTAGCCGACCAGTTTGCCGTCACGCTCGATGGCGGCGGTCTGGCCTGGGTGCAGGGCTGGGTGCTTGCCGGCGCTGAAGGTGAAGTCGCTCAGGGCGCCAGAGTACCCCAGCAGGGCCTCCACGTCGGCCTTCACATCGAAGAAGTCGACGCCGTCGCGGCCGTTGGCCCAGCCTTCTGGCAGGCGGCTGCCGGTGACGACGCCGGCGATCATCGGCTGCTGCTGCAGGTCGCCGAGCTGGCCGACGAAGCGCAGGCCGCTTTCGAACAGGCGCACGCGGTCTTGCTGGCGGTTCAGGTTGTGCTGCAGTGCCTTGACCAGGCCCGGCCACAGCGAGGCACGCATGGCGGCCATGTCGCTGGAGATGGGGTTGGCCAGCAGCAGCGGCTCTACGCCCGGGCTGAACAGTTCGAACAGTTTCGGGTCGATGAAGCTGTAGGTGATGGCTTCCTGGTAGCCGCGGGCAACCAGCAGGCGGCGCAAGGTCGGCAGGTCACCGCGGGTTTCCGGCTTGCCTTGTGGGGCCAGGCGGGCTTGCGGGTAGCGGACCGGCAGGTTGTTGTAGCCGTACAGGCGGGCCAGCTCTTCGATCAGGTCCACTTCCAGGCTGATGTCGAAGCGGTGGCTTGGGACGTTGACGGTCCACTGCCCTTCTTCAGTCTTGGTAGTAGTCAGCTCCAGGGCGTTGAGCAGTTGCTCGACCTGGGCTGGGTCCATTTCCATGCCGAGCATCTGGGTGATGCGTTCGGCGCGCAGGGTGACCGGGGCCACTTGCGGCAGGTGCTGTTCGCTCACGGCTTCGACCACCGGGCCGGCTTCGCCGCCGACGATGTCCAGCAGCAGCTGGGTGGCGCGCTCCATGGCTTCGCGGGCCAGTTGCGAATCGACGCCGCGCTCGTAGCGGTGCGAGGCGTCGGTGTGCAGGCCGTAGGAACGGGCTTTACCGGCGACGGAGATCGGCTCGAAGAAGGCGCTTTCGAGGAACAGGTCGCGGGTTTTTTCGGTGTTCACACCGCTGTGCTCGCCACCCATGACGCCGGCGATGGCCAAGGCGCGGGTGTGGTCGGCGATGACCAGGGTGTCGGCGCGCAGGGCGACTTCCTGGCCGTCGAGCAGGACGAGTTTCTCGCCCTCTTCAGCCATGCGTACGCGGATGCCGCCGTTGATTTCTGCCAGGTCGAAGGCGTGCATCGGCTGGCCGAGTTCGAGCATCACGTAGTTGGTGATGTCGACGGCGGCGTCGATGCTGCGCACGTCGCTGCGGCGCAGGCGCTCGACCATCCACAGCGGGGTCGGCTTGCTCAGGTCGACGTTGCGGATGACACGGCCCAGGTAGCGTGGGCAGGCGGCCGGGGCGCTGACTTCGACCGGGCGCACTTCGTCGTGGGCTGCCGCTACGGCTGGCACTACCGGGCGGGTGACCGGGGTGTCGTACAGGGCGCTGACGTCGCGGGCCAGGCCGGCAATGGACAGGCAGTCACCGCGGTTCGGGGTCAGGCCGATTTCGATGCTGGCGTCGTCCAGGCTCAGGTACTGGCGAATGTCTTCGCCAACCGGGGCGTCGGCCGCCAGTTCCAGCAGGCCGTCGTTCTCTTCGCTGATCTGCAGTTCGGCAGCCGAGCACAGCATGCCGAAGGACTCGACGCCGCGCAGCTTGGCCTTCTTGATCTTGAAGTCGCCAGGCAGTTCGGCGCCGATCATGGCGAACGGGATTTTGATGCCTGGGCGGGCGTTAGGCGCGCCGCACACGACCTGGAAGGTTTCCTGGCCGTTGCTTACCTGGCATACGCGCAGCTTGTCGGCGTCCGGGTGTTGTTCGGTGGCGAGGATTTCGCCCACGACGATGCCGCTGAACTGGCCGGCAGCGGGGGTAACGCTGTCGACTTCAAGGCCGGCCATGGACAGGCGGGCGACCAGTTCGTCACGGGAGACTTGCGGGTTTACCCAACCGCGCAGCCACTGTTCACTGAATTTCATGCTGTTCTTCTCCTGGAAAGTGCGTCGATCGGGCCTAGCGGAATTGGGCTAAGAACCGCAGGTCGTTGTCGAAGAACAGACGCAAATCGTTGACGCCGTAGCGCAGCATGGCCAGGCGCTCGGCGCCCATGCCGAAGGCGAAGCCCTGGAACTCTTCAGGGTCGATGCCAGACATGCGCAGCACGTTCGGGTGCACCATGCCGCAACCCATCACTTCCAGCCAGCCGGTCTGCTTGCACACGCGGCAGCCGTTGCCGGAACACATCACGCACTGGATGTCGACTTCGGCGGACGGCTCGGTGAAGGGGAAGAACGATGGGCGGAAACGTACCGCCAGTTCTTTTTCGAAGAACACGCGCAGGAATTCTTCGATGGTGCCCTTGAGGTCGGCGAAGTTGATATCGCGATCGATCAGCAGGCCTTCGACCTGGTGGAACATCGGCGAGTGGGTGATATCCGAGTCGCAGCGGTATACGCGGCCCGGGCAGACAATGCGGATGGGCGGCTGGGAGGACTCCATGGTCCGTACCTGCACCGGCGAGGTGTGGGTGCGCAGCAGCATGTTGGCATTGAAGTAGAAGGTGTCGTGCATCGCCCGGGCCGGGTGGTGGCCGGGGATGTTGAGCGCTTCGAAGTTGTGGTAGTCGTCTTCCACCTCTGGGCCTTCGGCGATGCCGTAGCCGATGTGGGTGAAGAACTGCTCGATGCGCTCGAGGGTACGGGTGATCGGGTGCAGGCCACCGGTGGCCTGGCCGCGGCCTGGCAGGGTGACGTCGATGCATTCGGCAGCCAGGCGAGCGCTGAGCTCGGCTTCTTCGAAGGCGGCCTTGCGGGCATTGAGCACAACGGTGACGCGCTCTTTGGCGTCGTTGATCAGCGCGCCGACTTTCGGCCGCTCTTCGGCTGGCAGGTTGCCCAGGGTCTTCATCACCTGGGTCAGCTCGCCTTTCTTGCCGAGATAATTGACCCGGATCTGTTCCAGGGCATTGATGTCTTCAGCGCGCTCGACGGCCTCCAGGGCTTGCGAGACCAGCGCATCCAGGTTTTCCATGTACAGACTCCAGATACGAAAATAGGGGAAGAGCTTTGAAGGCTCTTCCCCTATCGATGACGTTCAATGCCCGACGGCGCTAGCGCCGCCGGGTGATTGTCGCGGGTACTTAAGCCAGAACGGCTTTAGCTTTCTCGACAATCGCAGCAAACGCCGCTTTTTCGTTCACTGCCAGATCGGCCAGAACCTTACGGTCGATTTCGATCGAAGCCTTTTTCAGGCCAGCAATCAGACGGCTGTAGGACAGACCGTTGGTGCGGGCACCGGCGTTGATACGAGCGATCCACAGTGCGCGGAACTGACGCTTCTTCTGACGACGGTCACGGTAGGCATATTGACCAGCCTTGATGACAGCCTGCTTGGCAACGCGGAATACGCGCGAGCGTGCACCGTAGTAGCCTTTAGCCAGTTTCAGAATTTTCTTGTGACGCTTACGAGCGATGACGCCACGCTTAACACGAGCCATGAGTAACTTCCTCTATCTAAACCAGAATTAACGTACGCGCAGCATGCGCTCGACTTTTGCCACGTCAGACGGGTGCAGCAGGCTGGCACCGCGCAGTTGACGCTTACGCTTGGTCGACATTTTGGTCAGGATGTGGCTCTTGAAAGCGTGCTTGTGCTTGAAGCCGGAAGCGGTCTTCAGGAAGCGCTTCGCAGCACCGCTCTTGGTTTTCATTTTTGGCATGTTGGAACTCCGCATTCGATAAAATTACACAATAATCATCAGGCCTGCCGTGCCCGGGAGATTACTTCTTCTTTTTGGGGGCGATGACCATCATAAGCTGGCGTCCTTCCATCTTCGGATGCTGCTCAACGGCGCCGTATTCGGCGAGGTCGGCTTCGACCCGCTTCAACAGCTCCATGCCCAGCTCCTGGTGGGCCATCTCACGGCCACGGAATCTCAGAGAGATCTTGGCCTTGTCCCCATCGGTAAGGAAACGTACCAGGTTGCGTAGTTTTACCTGGTAATCCCCTTCTTCCGTCCCTGGACGAAACTTGATTTCTTTAATCTGGATCTGTTTCTGGTTTTTCTTGGCTTCGTTGGCCTGCTTCTTCTTCTCGAAGAGGTGCTTGCCGTAGTCCATCACCTTGCAGACAGGCGGTACCGCGTCTGCAGAGATCTCCACCAGATCCAGCTTCGCTTCTTCAGCGATACGAAGCGCTTCATCAATCGAGACGATGCCAACCTGCTCGCCATCAGCGCCAATTAACCGAACCTCGCGGGCCGAGATATTCTCGTTGATCGGGGCCTTCGGTACAGCACGCTTATCGTTTCTCATTTCACGCTTAATAGTCATTACTCCGATTCTTGGCGACCACGCCGGGAAACCGCTTGTGTCAGGAGCTCAGCGAACTGGGCGACGGGCATGGAGCCCAGGTCTGCGCCTTCGCGAGTACGCACAGCGACGGTTCGTGTTTCGACTTCGCGATCCCCTATAACCAAAAGGTACGGGACCTTGAGCAAAGTATGCTCGCGGATTTTAAAGCCGATCTTCTCATTTCTCAAGTCCGACTTGGCACGGAAACCGCTACCGTTCAGGGTATTTTCCACCTCGAGGGCGAAATCGGCCTGTTTGTCGGTGATGTTCATGATCACCGCCTGGGTGGGTGCCAGCCAGGCCGGGAACACGCCAGCGTAGTGCTCGATCAGCATGCCGATGAAGCGCTCGAACGAACCGAGGATGGCGCGGTGCAGCATCACTGGGCGAACCCGGCTGTTATCTTCGGCGATATAGCTGGCATCCAGGCGTTCCGGCAGGTTCGGGTCGTACTGCAGGGTACCGCACTGCCAGTTACGGCCGAGGCAGTCGCGCAGGGTGAACTCGATCTTCGGGCCGTAGAAGGCGCCCTCGCCCGGCTGGTATTCCCACTCCAGGCCCGATTCGTTCAAGGCGTCGGCCAGTGCGCCTTCGGCACGGTCCCACAGCTCTTCGGAACCCACGCGCTTGGCCGGGCGGGTCGACAGCTTCATGGCGATGTCGGTGAAGCCGAAGTCCTTGTACACGTCCAGGGTCAGCTTGATGAAGTCGGCAGCTTCTTTCTTCACCTGTTCTTCGGTGCAGAAGATGTGCGCGTCATCCTGTACGAAGCCACGCACGCGCATGATGCCGTGCAGGGCGCCGGACGGCTCGTTACGGTGGCAGGCACCGAACTCGGCCAGGCGCAGCGGCAGGTCGCGGTAGCTCTTCAGGCCCTGGTTGAACACCTGCACGTGGCACGGGCAGTTCATCGGTTTTACCGCGTAGTCACGGCTTTCCGACGAAGTGGTGAACATGTTCTCGGCGTAGTTGGACCAGTGGCCGGAACGCTCCCAGAGGATACGGTCGACAACCTGCGGGGTCTTGATTTCCTGGTAGCCGTTGACGCGCTGGACCTGACGCATGTACTGCTCGAGTACCTGGTACACGGTCCAGCCGTTGGCGTGCCAGAACACCATGCCCGGCGCTTCTTCCTGCAGGTGGAACAGGTCGAGCTGCTTGCCGATCTTGCGGTGGTCGCGCTTTTCCGCTTCTTCGATGCGCTGGATGTACGCCGCCAGCTGCTTCTTGTCGGCCCAGGCGGTGCCGTACACGCGTTGCAGCTGCTCGTTCTTGGCATCACCGCGCCAGTAGGCGCCGGACAGCTTGGTCAGCTTGAATGCCTTGAGGAAGCGGGTGTTCGGCACGTGCGGGCCGCGGCACATGTCGACGTATTCTTCGTGGTAGTACAGGCCCATGGCCTGCTCGTCCGGCATGTCTTCGACCAGGCGCAGCTTGTAGTCTTCGCCACGGGCCTTGAACACGTCGATGACTTCGGCACGCGGGGTCATCTTCTTGACCACGTCGTAGTCTTTGTCGATCAGCTCCATCATGCGCTTTTCGATGGCGGCCATGTCTTCAGGGGTGAAGGGGCGCTCGTAGGCGATGTCGTAGTAGAAGCCTTCGTCGATGACCGGGCCGATCACCATCCTGGCGGTCGGGTACAACTGTTTCACTGCGTGGCCGACCAGGTGGGCGCACGAGTGACGGATGATCTCCAGTCCCTCTTCATCTTTAGGGGTGATGATCTGCAGGGTGGCGTCGTTGCTGATCAGGTCGCAGGCATCGACCAGCTTGCCGTCGACCTTGCCGGCCACGGTGGCCTTGGCCAGGCCGGCGCCGATGGATGCGGCAACTTCGGCTACGGATACGGCATGATCGAACGAACGCTGACTGCCATCGGGAAGAGTAATAACGGGCATGGCGCCTCCTCTCCTAGTGGTGACCCCTACCAAAGGTCACGTGGGTTGGGATGAGCCAGTACAAGATCCGGCCTGCCTTCCGCGGCGGGAAGCCTGCCTCACAGTGGCAGAAGCCTTTCGGCTTGTCAGGGACGAACCAGAGTGACTGGAAAGAAAAAGATAGCTGCAAGCTGCACATTGTCAGCTGCAAGCCGGGCATGCTAGCACGCGGCTTGCATGGCAGGCAGAAATATTTGGAAATTACGCCGCAGTGGTGAACTTACGCGGAAAAATTCCTATCAGACCTTGGGAAGCAACCTACTCTTGATGTGACCTTAACCCAAGGAGTAACTGGTTATGCGAGTTCCGTCTCTTCTGGCTCTGGCGGCCGCTGCAGCGCTACTGCTGCCCATGGCTGCGAACGCCGGCAACTTCCCGGCCGGGAAGGAGGCCGCCTACATGACCCAGTGCACGCAAGTGGCCAGCGGCCAGGGCGTTGACGCTGCGACCGCGAAAAAGCACTGCGACTGTGGCGCACAAGCCATCAAAAAGAACTTCACCGACGCAGAGATTGCCGACCTCGACAGCAAGGACGGCGTGGACGCCAAGTTGATGCAGAAGGCCCAGATGGTCGTGAAACAGGCCTGCGCAGCGAAGAGCTGAAACCTTAAAGCCAGAGCCGGCCAGCCATTCTTTGAGCTGGATCAAGATCCTGCGAAGGTAAAAGGCGCTAGATGCGCAGAATTAGACTATGATGTATCCCGTGCTCCGTAGCCTCGGCCGCATTGCACCACTGAAAAAACTAAATGTTCTGGAGATTCACCCATGTCCAATCGCCAACAAGGCACCGTCAAATGGTTCAATGATGAGAAAGGCTACGGCTTCATCACCCCAGCAGGCGGCGGCGACGACCTGTTCGTTCACTTCAAAGCCATCGAATCTGACGGCTTCAAGAGCCTGAAAGAAGGCCAGACTGTTTCCTTCGTCGCCGAGCGCGGCCAGAAGGGCATGCAGGCTGCACAGGTTCGTCCGGAGTAATTCGGATAGCTGTAAAAAAACCCGCCCTTGTGGCGGGTTTTTTTATGGTGTTTGCATGGGCTGACGGAGATGCCCCATGCGGGCGCGGCTTTTCTTGTGGGAGCGGCTTTAGCCGCGAACAGCGGCGCAGCCGGTGCCATGCATCGCGTTGGATTCTTCGCGGCTAAAGCCGCTCCCACAGGGTACGCGGACCGCTTGCAAATTCAGTTCTCTACGCGACAGCGCAGCGCAAAGGGCTGGGCGATCTCCCACAAGGACCGCGTCCATCTTCCTGGCTGTATCAACCGCAGTTGACGCGGATCACCTTGCCCTGCTCGTCCACATTCAGGTTCAAGCGCTCGGAGCGGTACTCCAGGGTGACCACGTCGTGCGGCTTGAGAATACGCGCCATCTGCGAGCCACTGGCCTTGCGCGCCTGCTCCAGCAGCTCGGCGCTGGCTGGCTTGCCAATGGCGAAATCGGCGCCGCTGGCTTCGCAACGGCCATCGTTACCTGCTGGCGCAGCGCCACCAGCAGAATTGCCACCAGTGCTGCAACCAGCCAGGACAGCAGCCACCGCCAGGGTTGCCAGGTAAGCACGGGTACGGAACATGAAGCCTCCTAAATCGGTCCGGGAACTGCCTGATCCGACAGTTCCGCTCATCTTTTGTTGCAAAACCGCTCAAGTCTGCCTGAACTCAGCGGCAGAGGCGAAAACGCAATCGTCACCGGATTTTGCACAAGCCGCTGTGTATGCCATATGCTTAAGCCGCAAGGTCACTGACGCAAAGTCATGATTTAGTGCAAGAAGTGGGGCGCACCCCGCCTCCCTCGAACACCAGGGTCAGGTGTTCGCCCCTTCGTCCCGGGCCCCAAGCGAGAGCCTTTCATGAGCAGCCACAGCATCGTTGCCGATATCAAGGTCAAATGGGCCGAGGGCCAGAGCGCGTACAGCCCTGGCACACCGGAAGAGTTGCTGTTGATTGCCATCGACCTGCTGGTGCGTGATCGCGGCGCGGAGGCGGCACGCGGCTTCATCGACCAGGTGTTCGAGCGTTTCGCGCCGCATACGGCTATTCCAATCGCGCCAAACGGGCGCTGAGCAGGTCGAACAGGCCCTGGGCATCGCCCTGCTCCACCCACATCACGTTGGCAGGCTGCTTGAGCACACCGTACCAGTCGGCAAGGGTCTGGCCGAAGCTGGGGCCTTCGCGGCTGTCGATGCTCATGTGGATGCGCCGGCCACTGAACAGCTCGGGCTTGAGCAGGTAGGCGATGACGCTGGCGTCGTGCACCGGGCCGCCGGGCATGCCGTACAGGTCCATGTCGTGGGTGATATAGGCGTTGAGGATATCCACCACCCGTTTGCTGGCCTGGTTGTTGACGGCTGCCAGTTGCTTGAGGCGGGCGTCGCTGGTCAGCAGCTGGTGAGTGACGTCGAGCGGCAGGTAGGTCAGTTGCACACCGCTGGCCAGCACCACTTCGGCGGCATGCGGGTCGGCATAGAGGTTGAATTCCGCCGCCGGGGTGATATTGCCGCCGTTGAAATGGGCACCGCCCATGACCACCACTTGCTTGATGCCTTTGGCGATGTCCGGGCGCTGGATCAGCGCCAGGGCCAGATTGGTCTGTGGGCCGAGCATGGCGACGGTGATGCTGTGGGGCTTGGCGGCGCCCAGGGTGTCGACCAGGTATTGCACGGCATTGCCCTGGGCCAGCGGCGCTTTCGGTTCGTGGACCTGGATGCCGGTGAGGCCTTCTTCGCCGTGGACGTCGGCAGCGTAGATCGGCTTGCGCACCAGCGGACGCGCGGCGCCGGCGTATACGGGGATGTCTTCGCGGCCGGCCCATTCGCGGGCCAGGCGGGCATTGCGCGAGGTTTTTTCCAGGCGCACGTTGCCGGCCACGGTGGTGATGGCGCGGATGTTGAGCTGGTCGGGCGAGGCCATGGCCAGGAACAGCGCGACCACGTCGTCGGCGCCGGGGTCGGTATCGATGATCAGGTCGATCGGGGCGGCCTGGAGGGTGGAGGCTGCGGCCATGAAGGCGATTCCTTGTAGCAAGGGTTTGAGCATGGGCGGCACTCCTGTTGCCTGGATTAGTATTCCAAAAACACTGCAAATCCCTGTGGGAGCGGGTTTACCCGCGAAGAAAGCAATGCGGTGAATGGCACCGGCTTCGCCGGTGTTCGCGGGTGAACCCGCTCCCACAGGGGGGCTGCGCTGGCCAGGACACGAGCTAGAAAGTCACGCCGGAGATCAGCGCGATGTTGCTGTAGGGCTGGCACTCGCCGGTGCGCACGACCGCACGGGCACTGCGCGACAACACTTTGAAGTCTTCATGGCTCAGCCATTCGCGCTTGCCCAGCTTGCCTTTCAGGCGCTCGATCTCGACCAGCGCTGGCGGCACCACTTTCTGCATCTCTTCGGCCAGCACATGGCGCTCTACCTGCAACTCGCTCAGCACCGCCCGTAGCACGCCGGCGAAATCCGGCAACCCAGGCGTAACGGCCAGGTCGATCAGCTCGACCCCCGGTGGCACCGGCAGCCCGGCATCGCCGATCACCAGGATGTCGCCATGGCCCATGCCGGCAATGGTCCGCGACAGGGCGACGTTCAGCAGTGGGGTTTTCTTCATGGCGTCAGCTCCGCCAGGTAGGGAATCGACGGCTGGGCACCGGCGCGGGTGACCGACAGGGCGGCGGCGCGCTGGCCGAAGGCGATGGCGTCACCCTCCTCCAGGCCGCGTACCAGGCCAGCAGCAAAGCCACCAATGAAAGTGTCACCCGCAGCGGTGGTGTCCAGCGGCTGCACCAGCGGTGCAGGGAAATGCTGGTGGCCCTTGGCCGTGACCAGCAAGGCCCCTTGCGCGCCCAGGGTAATGATCACTTTGCCCGCGCCCAGCTGCAGCAAGCGCTCGCCGGCGCGCCGGGCAGCGTCCAGGTCGGTCACCGCGACGCCGGTCAGGGCCTCGGCCTCGCTTTCGTTGGGTGTCAGGTAGTCGATGTGGGCAAACCAGTCCGCCGGCAACGGGCCGGTCGCCGGCGCCGGGTTCAGGATCACCTGCTTGCCCAGTTCATGCCCCCTGGCCAGGGTCCAGGCCACGGTGTCGGCAGGTACTTCCAACTGGCAGATGATCACCTCGGCCGCCTGCAGCAGCGCATCGAAACGCTGCACCGACTGCGGCGTCAGCAGGCCGTTGCCACCGGGGATGATGACGATGCAGTTCTGGCTGGCGGCATCCACGGTGATCAGCGCCACACCGCTGGACACGCCCTGGCAGGTGATGACGCCCTGGCAGTCGATGCCTTCTACATACAAGGCCCGGTGCAGTTGCTGGCCGTAGGCATCGTCGCCGACGTTGCCGATCATCGCCACGCTGCCGCCCAGGCGCGCCGCCGCCACCGCCTGGTTGGCCCCCTTGCCACCCGGCACGGTGCAAAAACTTTCACCGGGGAGTGTTTCGCCGGCCCGGGGCAGGCGCTGGGCGCGGGCCACCAGGTCCATGTTGAGGCTACCGACCACCACAACCTTGGCATTCATGACATTTCCTTAGCGTTAGCGGTAATCGTTGAACAGGTCCGGGCGCGGCCCGGTGGATTCGCGCAGCACGATGCGCGGGGCGACGATACGTTGCTCTGCCGCGCCCTGCCGAGGTGTGCCGATACGCGCCAGCAACAGCGACGCGGCGCTCTCGCCCAACGCGCGGATCGACTGGCCCACCGTGGTCAACGGCGGGTACACATAGCGGCTGAGTTCGATGTCGTCGAAGCCGATCACCGACAGCTCGGCGGGGACGTTGACATTGCGTTCGGCCGCGGCGCGCAGCACGCCGAAACCGATCATGTCGTTGCCGGCGAAAATCGCCGTGGGCCGCTTGCCCTCCAGCAACCGGGTTGCCGCTGCATGGCCACCGGGGCTGGTGAAGTCGCAGTGCAGCACGCGGTTGCCCGGCACCGCAGCGCCGGCCTCGGCCATGGCGCGACGGAAGCCGCTCAGACGCAGTTGGGTAACCCCGGTCTCGGCGGGGCCACCAATGTAGGCGATGTCGCGGTGGCCAAGCCCCAGCAGGTGCTGGGTGGCCAGGTAGGCGCCCTGCTCGTGGTCGATGCGCACCAGGTCGGCATCGACGCCGTCCAGTTCGCGGTCGACGATTACCATTGGCGTGCGCACGCCAGCCAGGCTTTGCAGCAGGTCGCTGTCCTGCCCCACCGAGGCCACCACCAGGCCGTCGATGCGTTTTTCCAGCAGCACGCGCAGGTAGCTGCGCTGCTTCTGCGGGTTGTCGTCGGAGTTGCACAGGATCACGCAGTAGCCGTTGCGTTCGCAGGCGTCTTCGATACCCCGCGCCAGTTCGGCGAAGTACGGGTTGACGCTGTTGGGCACCAGCAAGCCGATGGTGGCCGTGCTGCGCGCTTTCAACGAACGGGCCACGGCACTGGGCACGTAATCGAGTTCGGCGATGGCGGCTTCGACTTTCAGCCGCACCTGCTCGCTGACCGGCCGGGTCTTGTTCAGCACATGGGACACGGTGGTGTAGGAAATGCCCGCCAGTGCCGCGACGTCTTTAATGGTTGCCATGTTCTCAGTTCCGCCGGCCTGCGCGCCGGCTACGGTAAGTGTCGAGCACCACGGCGATGACGATCACCGCCCCGGTGATGATGCGCTTGGTCGGTTCGCTGGCACCGATCTGCGCCAGCCCGGCGGCCAGCACCGAAATGATCAGTACGCCAAAGAAGGTGCTGATGACCGAGCCACGCCCGCCCATCAGGCTGGTGCCGCCAATTACCACGGCGGCGATCACCTGCAGCTCCAGGCCGGAGCCGGCATTGGGGTCGGCGGCTTCCAGGCGCGAGATCTGGAACAGCGCGGCCAGGCCGGCGAGCAGGCCCATCAGGGCGAACACCAGCACCTTGTACGGGCGCGGGTCGATGCCGGCCAGGCGCACGGCTTCTTCGTTGGTGCCGATGCCGATCAGGTAGCGGCCGAATACCGTGCGGGTCAGCACCAACTGGGCCAGCACGATCACCAGCAAGGCGATGATGAACGCCGGCGAGATGCCAAATGCGATGGGGTTGGAGAACCAGGCATAGGCATCGCCGATATAGGCGGTGCGCGAGTCGGTGAACTGGTAGGCCAGGCCGCGGGCCATTTCCAGCACGCCGAGCGAGACGATGAACGACGGTATGCGCCAGGCCACGGTGACGCCGCCGGTAATACTGCCGGCCAGCGCGGCCACGGCCATGCCCAGCAGGGCCGAAGGCAGTACGCCCCAACCCCAGCCGAGGATCGCCACGCTGACCGTCGAGGCCGCCAGCGCCAGCACCGAGCCCACCGACAGGTCGATGCCGCCGATGATCAGCACGAAAGTCATGCCCACCGCCAGCACCATCAGGTCAGGGATCTGGTTGGCCAGGGTGCTGAAGGTGTTGTACGACCAGAAATGGCTGCTGAGGAACGAGAACAGCACGATCATCGCCAGCAAGGCGCCAGCCAGGCCCAGGTAGGTACCCAGACCAAAGTAGGTGCCACTGCGGCGCACCGGTGCGGCGCCTTGGCTATCGAGCGGGGTGGTTTTCATGCATCCATCCTGGGAGCTGCGTCATGCAGCAGTGCGTCACGTTTCTGATAACCGGCAAAGGCCGCGGCCAGCAGCTGGTCCTGGCTCCAATGGTCACGCTCGAAGGTGTCGATCAGGCGACCGGCCGACAGCACGGCGATGCGATCGCAGATCAGCATCAGCTCGCGCAGGTCGCTGGACACCACCACCAGGGCCTTGCCCTGGCGCGCCAGTTCGGCCAGCAGGCCATAGATGTCGAACTTGGCGCCGACGTCGATGCCACGGGTGGGCTCGTCGAACAGCAACACCTGGCAGTCGCGCTCCAGCCAGCGGCCGATCACCACCTTCTGCTGGTTGCCACCGGACAACTCGCCTACCACCTGCTGCGGGCCGGCACTGCGAATGCGCATGGCCTGGATCTGGCGCTCGGCCAAGGCCCTTTCGGCCTCGCCATCGAGCACACCGGCCCGCGATACTGCGCCGAGGTTGCCCAGGGCGATGTTGGCGCTGATCGACTGCGTCAGCAGCAGGCCCTCGCCTTTGCGGTCTTCGGTGATCAGTGCGATACCGGCCTGTACGGCAGCCTTGGGCGAGTCGATGGTAACCGCCTGCGGTGGCTGACCGAGGGCGATGCTGCCGCTGTCGGCACGGTCGGCGCCGTAGATCAGGCGCAACAGTTCGGTACGGCCGGCGCCGATCAGGCCGGAGATGCCAAAGATCTCCCCTGCCCTGACCTCGAACGACACTTCACGCACCTTGTCGGCACGGCTGAGCTTGTCGACCTTGAGCAGCGGCGCGCCGATCTGCCGGCGGCCCAGGTCGATATGCTCGCCCAGCTCGCGGCCGACCATCAGGTTGACCAGTTCGGCACTGCTGTAGCGCTGGATCGGCTCGTCGCACACCAGCTTGCCGTCGCGCAGCACGACGATGCGCTGGGCCACGCGTTGCAGCTCTTCCAGACGATGGGAGATGTAGACGATGGCCACGCCACGTTGGCGCAGGCGCTCGATCTGGGTGAACAGCAGCTCCACCTCGCGTGCGGTGAGCATGGCGGTGGGCTCGTCGAAGATCAGCACATGGCAGTCACCGATCAGGTTGCGGGCGATCTCGACCATCTGCTGGTGGCCGATGCCCAGCTCGCCGACCGGGGTGTCCGGGTCGATGGCGTCGAGGCCGACCTGGGCCATGGCGGCCATGGCCAGTTGGCGCAGGCGCTTTTGGCTGATCCAGCCGAAGCGGCCGGGCAGGTTGTCGAGGAACAGGTTTTCCGCCACGGTCAGCGTGGGTAGCAGGTTAAGCTCCTGCATGACCATGCGCACGCCGAGGTGCTCGGCCTCGCTGCGGCTGCCGGGCGCGTAGGCCTGGCCGCGGTAGCGCATGTGCCCGGTGGTGGGGGTTTCCAGGCCACTGATGAGCTTGGACAGGGTGCTCTTGCCCGCGCCGTTCTCGCCGGTCAGGGCCAGCACTTCGCCGGCCCGCAGGTCCAGGCTGACCTCACCGAGTACGGGCTGGGCGTAGGTCTTGCCCAGCCCGCTGGCGGTGAGCACCACTTCATTGGCCGCTGCAGGCATGGCCGTTTCTCCTGCCAGCGATCAGGGCTTGGTGATGAGTCGGACCGGGGTCTGGATGACGTTGTCAGCATCCACGTCGGGTTTCTCGCCCTTGACCATTTTCAGCGCCGCCTGGATGCCGTACACCGCCTGTTGGCTGGCCGCCTGGTCGAGGGTGGCGAGCACACGGCCATCGGCGAGCATCGGCTTGATGGCGTTGATGTTGTCGTAGCCCACCACTTGCACCTGGCCGGTCTTGCCGGCGGCACGCACGGCCGACACGGCGCCCAGGGCCATGCTGTCGTTGCCGGCCAGCAGGGCTTTCAGGTCGGGGTATTCGTTGAGCATGGAGGCAGCGACGGCGTTGCCTTTGTCGATTTCCCAGTTGCCGCTCTGCACCGAGACGATCCTGACCTGCGCGGCGTCCATGGCGTCCTTGAAGCCGGCGGTACGTTGCTGGGCGTTGGTGGTGGTCGGCACGCCTTCGATGATGCCGACCTGGTCGCCGGCCTTGAGCTTCTCGTTGGCCAGGTAGTCGCCGACCAGGCGCGCGCCCTTGCGGTTGTCGGGGCCTACGAAGGGTACGCTGATGCCTTTGCTCTTGAGCAGCGCCGGGTCCAGGCGGTTGTCGATATTGATCACCACCACGCCCTGGTCCATGGCCTTCTTCACCGCCGACACCAGCGCCTTGGAATCGGCCGGGGCAATGACCAGGGCCTTGGCGCCCGCGTTGACCATCTGCTCGACGATGCGGATCTGCTCGCCGGTGTCGGTCTCGTTCTTGATGCCGTTGGCGATCAGCTCGAACTCGCCGGCGTGGGCTGCCTGGTAGCCCTTGGCGCCGTCTTCCATGGTGCGGAAGAACTCGTTGGCCAGCGACTTCATGACCAGGGCGACCTTGGGCTTGTCTTCGGCGTGAGCGGCAGAGAGCGGCAGGGCGAAGGACAACGAGGAAATGACCGCGAGGGCCAGCAGACGACCGGGGAACGGCAGTTTCATGGACGATGACTCCGGATCTTATGTTTTTTGTCGGATCGCAAACGTTTGCGTTGACTAACTATGGAAACAGGACCGGGGTTTGTCAAATCCGTTTTACTGGCGGAGGTCAAGTCGAGCCTGGGGCAGTTTATCCAGATTTTTTCCGAAAAGCCGAACGTCTTTTCCTGCGTGTGTTCGCAATCTCGAATGGAGCGCGCGCCCACAAGGCCCGCCCGCGCAACTGGTACGAAACCTGCCTGAAGCCCTGCGCGACACAACAACCATCTCAAAGGCGCGGATCCTGGCGATGGTGGCGATGACCAGGCCCCGGGACAGCAAGGAGCTTCAACGGATCTTCTGGGAGTGTTGATCGCTTCCCTGGCCTGGGACCCGATTGCGTTTTCGTGGTTCACCGGTGCCCAGGCGTGTCGGCCAGGTGCCCGGTCTTGAGGTATACCGTGGCGCCCTGGCCACCCGCCGTCAGGTGCAGCTCAAGCCCTTTGGGTTGCCGCATCCAGCTACCGCTACGCAACGTTTTCCCGCAAGCCGCGACCTCGCCAGTGACGACCAGCAGTTCGGCACCAGCCACCGGCGGGATGAGCAAGGGCGCTGCCGGCGCCAACCGCTGCAGGCTGACCTGTTCATGGGCGCTATGGAAAAGCGCACAGATAGCGCGCCCTTCCTGGTGTACCCAACAGACAGGGTTTCGGGTGTCGATGCAAACCGAGGCATGATCGTCAGGCTTCATCTGCCACAGTTTGACGAAGATGATCGCCCCCTCGTGGCTGGAGGGCTGATGGCTCGAACCTGGCGGATTGCGCAGGTAGTAACCAGCCGGGTAATGCTGTTCGCCTTCCGAGAATGTTCCGCAAAGCACAAGAATTTCCTCGCCGCCCGGGTGAGTGTGGCGAGGGAAGCTGGAATGAGGTGCGTAGCGCACGATGCTCGTCGCCCTGGCTTTTTCACCACCAAGCCGGTCCAGCATCACCCGCTCCACTCCCTGCTGCGGGGAGGTTACCCATTGGTAATCGTCGGCCAGAACGACGGCAGGTTGGGAAAAGTCTGCATTGACGAGCATGTGCAAGGTCCTGGAAAGGTGTCATGGGGCCATACCGGCCCCATGAACATCAAGCGTCGGGAAGTTGAGCGTGCGCATCGGGCACACGCGCCGAGTACACCTGTGCCGCCCCTGCGTTCTGGGCGCTGGCAACGCCGAGGCAGGCCGGTACGTACGATAACCGTTCCTGTCTTTCATCATGGCGCAATACCTCAAGTGTTGGCGCGCTCGCTGAGCAGCGCCGAGCAACTAGTTGCGCCCCGCCATCACGCCGCCATCGACATCCCAGATGGCACCGGTGACCCAGCTGGCCTTGTCGGACAGCAGAAACGCGATGACTTCAGCGACGTCCTGAGGGGTACCGACACGGCCGATCGGGTGGAAGCTGTTGAACCCCTGCAAAGCGCCGTGCACTTCGGCTTTAGGGATGAAACCTTCGTAGATCGGCGTTTGTACCACCGCAGGCGAAACGGCATTGACGCGAATGTTTTTCGGCGCCAGCTCCATCGCCAGGTGCTGTGTCAACGCGTGCAGGCCTGCCTTGGCCATGGAGTACGCCGTGGATGGAGTTGCGGCGATGGCTTGCCTGGCCCACATGGAGCCGATGTTGACGATGGCGCCCGGGCGTCCGTCGGCGACCATGTTCGCCGCGACCTTCTGGGTGATGAAGAAGAATGCCTTGTTGAGCTTCATGTACTGATCGTAATCAGCGCCTTGGTGTTCGAGGAACGGCTTGGGGAAGAACACCCCAGCGGCATTGACCAACAGGTCGATGTCGGCATGCCGCTCATCGAGCGTTTCGATCAGTCTGGCAACGGCGTCTTCGTTGGCCAGGTCGGCGACCAATGCGCTGACAGGCCCCAAAGCGGACAGCGCTTCACGTGCCGCTTCGGTCTTTTCCGGGCGGTGACCGACGATAACCACGCTGCCGCCGCCTGCGAGCACTGCACGTGCCACTTCAAGCCCCATCCCGCTGCTGCCACCGACCACCAGCAGTTTCTTACCGTTGAATTCGATACTCATGCGAACCTCTTTGCCTCTTTGTGAATGGCTAACCTGGGGCGGATTATTCGCGGCATGCGGTGCAGCGACAAACGATATAAACTGCCAGCACGACAAAGAAAAACTTTACTGCCATGAAGATGCCGATACACCTCAATGCCTTGCGTGCCTTCGAGGCCAGCGCCCGCCATCAGAGTTTTTCCGCGGCTGCCGCAGAGCTCAATGTCACCCCCGCTGCCGTTGGCCAACTGGTTCGCTCGCTGGAGGACTGGCTCGGTACACCTCTGTTTCACCGGGCAACCAGTGGACGCGTGAGGCTCGTCGCGACAGAGACCGCCGAACAGGCGCTACCGGACCTGCGAGCAGGCTTCGATCGCCTGGCGGCAGGGCTCGAGCGACTCAAGGAAGGCACCACCAGCGGGGCACTGACGGTGACCGTAAGCCCGGCGTTCGCGGCCAAATGGCTGCTGCCGCGGATCGAGAGTTTCCATGCTGCATGGCCCGACATGGATGTGCGCCTGGACACCAATCTGCGCGCGGTCGATTTCGTCGCGCAGCGCATCGACATAGGGGTGCGCTACGGCCCGGGCGCGTGGCCAGGACTGACCGCAGAACGGTTGATGGATGAAGAGGTATACCCGGTTTGCTCCCCGACCCTTGTGCGCGCCCCTTCACGCCTGCAAACGCCAGAAGACCTGGCGCAGGCAACACTGATTCATGACCTGTCGATGGATGAGCGCTCGGACTTCCCCACCTGGACGGCCTGGGTCAAAAAGTCAGGCGTGGCCTGTGTTGCCACTGCGCGGGCGTTGAAGATCAACAACTCCGCTGCCGTGCTGCAAGCGGCGATCGATGGCCAAGGTGTGGCACTGGCACGTAGTGTCATGGCCCACGATGATGTGGCAGCAGGCCGGTTGGTCCGGCTGTTCCCGCACATCACCTTCCATTCGGCGCTGGCCTATTACGTGGTGTATCGCCCGGAATGTGCAAGCCTGCCAAAGATAATGGCATTTCGTGATTGGCTGTTTGAAAACGCAGCCAAGCGATAGCTTGGCCATGAAAGGATAACTATACCGGCTGCATGCCCGCCATCCAGGCTTGAGCACAGTTTTCACCTGACAGGCTGTTGCGAAATTACTTACCGTGAAATACTGTATGTGCGTACAGCAAAACAAGGAAATGCCTGTGTCCAGCACCGCCTCCGCCACCTCGAGCAGCTATGAACAACTGGGTATGCGCATCCAGAAGATCATCAACAGCCCCACCGCCCAGCGCAGCCGCGCGGTGCTGATCTTCCGTCTGGAACAGGAAGCCCCGGAAGACTGGGAAACCCTGCTCGGGGAAATCGCCGAAAACGACAACGTCACCCTCGCCCACCGCGATGATGGCGGCGTGCAGATTTTCTGGACCGTGCCGAAGGAAGACTGACCACGCATGAGAGTTTCGCTTGTCGCGGCTGTTTGCCTGTTTCTGACCACCCCCTTCGCTCAAGCCGACGCCCCGCGGACCTTCCAGGAGGCCAAGAAGGTTGCCTGGAAGCTGTATGCGCCGCAATCGACCGAGTTCTATTGCGGCTGCAAGTACAAAGGCAACAGGGTCGACCTGGCGTCCTGCGGCTATACCCCGCGCAAGAATGCCCAGCGCGCAGCGCGCATCGAGTGGGAACACATCGTGCCGGCCTGGCAGATCGGTCATCAGCGCCAGTGTTGGCAAAATGGCGGGCGCAAGCAGTGCTCGCAGCATGACGAGGTGTACAAGCGTGCCGAGGCCGACCTGCACAACCTGGTGCCAAGCATCGGCGAGGTCAATGGCGACCGCAGCAATTTCAGTTTTGGCTGGCTCCCCGAGCAGCGTGGCCAGTATGGCAGCTGCCTGACCCAGGTCGACTTCAAGGCCAAGAAGGTCATGCCACGCCCATCCATCCGCGGCATGATCGCACGCACCTACTTTTACATGAGCAAGCAGTACAACCTGCGCCTGTCCCGGCAGGACCGCCAGTTGTTCGAAGCCTGGCACAAAACCTACCCGCCGCAAGCCTGGGAGCGGCAACGCAACCAGCAGGTGGCCTGCGTGATGGGGCGCGGCAATGAGTTCGTCGGGCCGGTCAACCTCAAGGCCTGTGGCTGAACCTCAGGGCAATGCCTGCAGGTAGGCGCTGGCTTCACGGTAACGCGCCAGCCGCGCCAGGTCGGCGGGGCCCGGGCACGGGATGCGCGAAAGGTCGCTGTTGTCGGCCAGGTCGGCCAGTTTGACGGTGCGCGCCAGCGGGTCACCGCCCAGGCGCACCACGAAGTCCTGGTAGGCCTCGCCCTCACGACGGCTGAGCGCCAGCAAGGCGGCAAGGATTTTCAGCGCGAAGCCCTCGCGCGCCAGGTCGGACAGGGTCAGCGGGGTGTCTTCGATCACATCGTGAAGCACCGCGACAATCCGTTGTTCAGGTGTGGAAACCCGCATCATCACGCGTAGCGGGTGGAGGATATAAGCAGCCCCACCCTTGTCGTACTGCCCTTCATGCGCCCTGGCGGCCACGGCAATGGCCCGCTCCAGTGTAGACATGAGGCCCTCCCCGTTCGGCTTCTTCCTGTCAAGCATAGCCAAAACTGTGCGGACAATGTCTAGCGCACGCGTGACTGTGCTGCGCCGACCTTGCAGGAACGGACTTGTGGAAGCCCCCCACAAAAAGCAGCGCCTGCAGGAGCCGGGTTTAACGCGCTGCGCCGTGCTGGATGACCACCGAATCGGTACCCAGCTTGGCCATTACCTCGGCCTTGCGTGCTTCGGCCTCCTCACGGCTGGGGAACGGCCCCATCAGCACCACCGGCTTGCCGTCGCGGTACTCCACCGAGGACGGGATGCCCTTTTCGATCAGGCGTGCGGTCATGTCGCTGAGCGCGCCCATGTTGGCCCCCTGGATAACTTCCACATCCCAGCCTTGCGGGGCCGGCTGGCCAGCCAGGGCTTCGGCGCGGCGCTGCAGTTCGGCGCCGCCGCACATCTCGCGGATGCGCAGGTTGTTACCGCTGTCGTCGACGATGATTTCGTACTGGCCATCACGCTTGATCGCCACGTAGCTGCGGTAGGCCTGGTACTGCCCGGCATCATCCTTGCCACGGACCTGACCGCAGATGGTGCCCTGGGTGTCAATCCGGACGTTGCCGAACTTGGCGGTCTTGGGGTTTTGCAGGTGTTCGGCCACCTGCTTGTGCACGCCTTCGACCTCGTTCTCACAGCCCGCCAGGGCCAGCACTGCCATTACCACAGCCAGTTTGCGCACGCGTGTACCTCCAGATTCGAAGGGCGAATTCTAGCACGCCGGCCAATACCCCGAACCGCGACCAAATGTTACACGCTGCTTCGCGCGCACAGCAAAAAGGGCGATCATTGCTGATCGCCCTTTTTCGATTTGGTAGGCACAATTGGACTCGAACCAACGACCCCCACCATGTCAAGGTGGTGCTCTAACCAACTGAGCTATGTGCCTGTCGTGTGGTGCGCATATTAATGATCGAATGCGTACCTGTAAAGCTTTTTTTTGAGAAAAATCAAAAACTTTCGGGATTCGTGCATAGGCCGACTGCCGCGCAGCCCTGCCGTAGAACCCCAATGAAAAAAGGGATGACCCTTACGGATCACCCCTTTTTCGATTTGGTAGGCACAATTGGACTCGAACCAACGACCCCCACCATGTCAAGGTGGTGCTCTAACCAACTGAGCTATATGCCTGTCGTGTGGTGCGCATTCTACCCATTCCAAAACCCCTGTCAACACTTTTTTTCGCGCTAAGCTACTGAATCTTAAACTCTTTATAGTAAGGACGCGCTGACAGGGACCGAGTAAAGGATTTTCAACAGACGACTAGCGGGTGTTTATTATTATTGATAGCATCGGTACATTCGTTAAAAATATAAAACACGAGGTTCCTGCAGCATGGCTAACACCCCCTACCCCCAGTCCTACTACGCCGCCTCGGCCAACCCGGTGCCGCCACGTCCGGCGCTGCAGGGTGAGGTGGAAACCGATGTGTGCATCATCGGTGCCGGCTACACCGGCCTGTCCAGCGCCCTGTTCCTGCTGGAGAACGGCTTCAAGGTGAGCATCGTCGAAGCGGCCAAGGTCGGCTTCGGCGCGTCGGGCCGCAATGGTGGCCAGATCGTCAACAGCTACAGCCGCGACATCGACGTCATCGAACGCACCGTCGGCCCCAGGGAGGCCCAACTGCTGGGCCATATGGCCTTCGAAGGCGGGCGCATCATTCGTGAGCGCGTGGCCAAGTACAACATCCAGTGCGACCTGAAAGACGGTGGCGTGTTCGCTGCCCTCACCAGCAAGCAGATGGGCCACCTGGAGTCGCAAAAGCACCTGTGGGAACGCTTCGGTCACAACCAGCTGGAGCTGATGGACCAGAAGCGCATCCGCGAAGTGGTCGCCTGCGACAACTATGTGGGCGGCATGCTGGACATGAGCGGTGGCCACATCCACCCGCTGAACCTGGCCCTGGGCGAAGCCGCCGCGGTCGAGTCGCTGGGCGGCATCATCTATGAGCAGACCCCGGCCGTACGCATCGAGCGTGGCGCCAACCCGGTGGTGCACACCCCGCAGGGCAAGGTCCGCGCCAAGTTCATCATCGTCGCCGGCAACGCCTACCTGGGCAACCTGGTACCAGAGCTGGCCAGCAAGTCCATGCCATGCGGCACCCAGGTGATCACCACCGAGCCACTGGGCGACGAACTGGCGCGCACCCTGCTGCCGCAGGACTACTGCGTCGAGGACTGCAACTACCTGCTCGACTACTACCGCCTGACCAGCGACAAGCGCCTGATCTTCGGTGGTGGTGTGGTGTACGGCGCGCGTGATCCGGCCAACATCGAGGCGATCATCCGTCCGAAGATGCTCAAGGCCTTCCCGCAGCTGAAGAACGTGAAGATCGACTACGCCTGGACCGGCAACTTCCTGCTGACTTTGTCGCGCCTGCCACAGGTTGGCCGTATCGGTGACAACATCTACTACTCCCAGGGCTGCTCGGGTCACGGCGTGACCTACACCCACCTGGCGGGCAAGGTGCTGGCCGAGGCCATGCGTGGCCAGGCCGAGCGTTTCGACGCCTTCGCCGGCCTGCCGCACTACCCGTTCCCGGGTGGCCAGATGCTGCGCGTGCCGTTCAGCGCCATTGGTGCCTGGTACTACAGCCTGCGCGATCGCCTGGGCTTCTGATGTAGGCAGGCCTGGCCTGTTCGCGGGTGAACCCGCTCCCACAGGGATAGCACTGGACCTGAGGGCAGCGGGGTGCCTGTGGGAGCGGGTTCACCCGCGAAAGGGCTGGCACAGATAAAGCTATTTGTTCAGGCTACTCACGGCCTGCTTCGCCGCAATTTCCTGCCCCGCCCGGGCCAGTTCATCTGCAGCCTGCAACCAGCGCTGACGGTCCACCTGGGCCGGCAGTTGCCGCGGTGGCTGCACCAGCACCGCCCAACTCCCCTGCTTCGCCCACGCCGAGGCAAAGTCATCGAACGCCATTACCTGCCGCCGGTGCATGCCCGAGCGCAACAGCACCCGCTGCTTGTAGCGGTCGTAGCCGATCAACACGGCATAGCGTGGCTCGCTCCACCAGACAGAACCATCCTCGTAACGCAGCAGCACCGGGTTGCCCGCTGCCACCTGGGTCAACAGCGCGTCCAGCTGCTTGTCCAGCGGATACACCACCATGCCGTAGTCGCGCGCCACGCGGGGGATGCCGGTGCCCAGCGCCTCGGCGCCTTGAGGCAGATTCAGCGGTTTGTCCAGCAGCCCCGGGGTGATCGGAGCGCCCTGTTGCGACAGCACCGCCGCCAATGCCATGGCGCCGCTGTGGTTGGCGTTGCCACGGTAGAACGGCACGCTGCTGATCTCGACCCGCTGTGGCAGGCCCTTGAGGTTGGCGGAGGGTGCGCTGGCACAGCCGGCCAGGCTGGCCACTACCAGGCAGGCAGCCAGCAGCCGACGGGGGGTGGTTTTGAGGGAATGTTGCTGCATGGACACTCGCTTGCTCCAACGCCAGGCAGGCAGCGCCCGGCTCTGGCCCCGATCATAGGTCGGACAGCGGCGCGGGTATAGTCCGACACCGGTTAGGAGCAAATCGGACCAAGCAATAGACCTTCGGTCAATGGAACGTCACAGGCGAAAGGCTAGACTGAAGCAGTATCTGGAAGGCCAGCGTCGGCTGACCGAACGCGGCCTGTAGAGATGGAGGCACAGATGAGCCTGACCATGGCAATCCTCATGCTGGTGGGCATGTGGCTGAGCGTCGCAGCCGCCATGCTGTGGGGTGTACTGCGTATCGTGCGGCGTCATTCCCACCACCACCTGCCACCGCAGGTCCCCGTCAAGCCACAGCCCGTGCGCCGGGCGCGGCGGCATGCCGGGGTGCACTGATTTCAGAAATTCCTGAGGCCCATTCGCGGGTGAACCCGCTCCCACAAGGTCCTCCACTGCCTTCAAAAGCGGCGGGGTACTTGTGGGAGCGGGTTCAGCCGCGAACGGGGCGCAAGCGCCCCGCTTTTTCACATCAACCTTCGGCCGCCTCACGCTTCAACCGCGCCCGACGGGCGAGGATGTTGAGGATCTCGATCGCCGTCGAGAAGGCCATGGCCGCGTACACATAACCCTTCGGTACATGGGCGCCGAAACCTTCGGCAATCAGCGTCATGCCGATCATGATCAGGAAGCCCAGGGCCAGCATCACCACGGTCGGGTTGTCGTTGATGAAGTTGGCCAACGGGTCGGCGGCCACCAGCATGACGATCACTGCAGTGATCACGGCAATGATCATGATCGGCAGGTGCTCGGTCATGCCCACGGCGGTGATGATGCTGTCGACCGAGAAGACGATGTCCAGCAACAGGATCTGGAAGATCGCCGCGGCAAAGCCCAGGGTAACCGTCGACGACACCTTGGCTTCTTCCTTGGCACCGTGCGGGTCGACGTTCTCGTGAATCTCTTTGGTCGCCTTCCACAACAGGAACAGGCCACCGGCAATCAGGATCACATCCTTCCACGAGAAGGCATTGCCGAACACTTCGAACACCGGGTCGGTCAGCTGGACGATCCAGGCCACGGTGCTGAGCAAGGCCAGGCGCATGACCAGGGCCATGCTGATACCGATACGGCGCGCCTTGGAGCGGTACTCCAGCGGCAGCTTGTTGGTCAGGATGGAGATGAAGATCAGGTTGTCGATACCCAGTACAACTTCCATGGCCACCAGGGTAGCCAGGGCAACCCAGGCGGTAGGGCTAGCGGCGAGTTCCAGCAAGTATTCCATTGTTCAAATCCTGCAGCAGCGGTTGGGGTCAGATTTCCTGGGTTTGTTCTTGCTTGTCGGCGTCTTTTGGCTTGTGCCCTTCGCTGCCCATGGCCTCGCTCAACGCCTGCTGTGCGGCCTTGTTGGTATCGTCGATGGCCTGCTTGGCCGACTGTGCGGCCTGGTCGAGCATCTGCTGGGCGGATTTCTCGGCCTGCTCGCAACCCGCCAGGGTGAACAGGGCCAAGGCCAGTACCAGCGGCGTGCCGATGGATTTGAGTTGCAGCATGGGTTCCTCGCTTGTCGATATTCCGGCGGCGCACAGGGCACCTGATGGAGCCGCATTCTAAAGAGCGCGATACATCAGGAAAATTCGTATTTTCAGCGGTTATACTTCGGTTTTTACGAATCCGGAAAGGCACCGATGCTCAACTATCGGCAGTTGCACTACTTCTGGGCGGTGGCCAAGACCGGCAGCATCGCCCGCGCCAGCGAACAGTTGAACCTGACTCCGCAAACCATCAGCGGGCAGATCAGCCTGTTCGAACAGACCTACGGCCTGGAGTTGTTCCAGCGCGTGGGACGGCAGCTGGAACTGACCGAAACAGGGCGCCAGACGCTGATCTATGCCGAGCAGATGTTCCAGCTGGGCGGCGAACTGGAAGCCATGCTGCGGGCCGGCCCGCAAGAGCAGATCCTGTTCCGCGTGGGCGTGGCGGACGTGGTGCCAAAGTCCATCGTCTACCGCCTGCTGGCGCCGACCATGGAGCTGGACGACGTGCTGCGCATCAACTGCCGCGAAGACAAGCTCGAACGGCTGCTGGCCGACCTGGCGATCCAGCGCCTGGACCTGGTGATTTCCGACAGCCCCATGCCCAGCCACCTGGACATCAAGGGCTATAGCCAGAAGCTGGGCGAGTGCGGGTTGAGCTTCTTCGCCACCCTGGCGCTGGCGCAACGCCTGGAAGGCCCCTTCCCCGCCTGCCTGCAGGATGCGCCATTGCTTGTTCCCGGGCAGGAAACCGTGGTACGCAGCCGCCTGCTGCGCTGGCTGACTGAGCAGCAGGTGCAGCCACGGATCGTGGGCGAGTTCGATGACAGTGCCTTGATGCAGGCATTCGGGCAGTCGGGCAGCGGCATCTTCGTCGCGCCCAGCGTGATCGCCGAGGAAGTGTGCCGCCAGTATGGCGTGGAGCTGATCGGGCAGACCGAGGCCGTGCACGAGTCGTTTTATGCCATTTCGGTGGAGCGCAAGGTCAAACACCCGGGGATCGTGGCGATTACCGAGGGAGCGCGGCGGGAGTTGTTTCACTGGTGACCTTGAGGGCCTCTTCGCGGGTGAACCCGCTCCCACAGGTACAGCACCCAATTCGAAACCTGTACAGGTCCTGTGGGAGCGGGTTTACTCGCGAAAGGGCCACCCCTGCTCTACGAAGGTCTATGGTAAAGTCGCGCCCTTTTCGAACATGCTGGGATATCGCTGCACATGACCCCCGTCCTCCGCTTCCTCAATCGCACCAGCCTGGTGATGCAGATCGTCATCGGTCTGATCGCCGGCATCGCCCTGGCCCTGCTGGCGCCCGCCATCGCCCGCGACATGGCCTTCCTCGGGAAAGTGTTCGTCAGCGCCCTCAAGGCGGTGGCCCCCGTGCTGGTGTTCATCCTGGTCATGGCCTCGGTCGCCAACCACCGCCACGGCCAGGAAACCCATATCCGCCCGATTCTCTGGCTGTACCTGCTGGGCACCTTCAGCGCCGCAGTAGTCGCTGTGGTCGCCAGCATGCTGTTCCCGTCCAACCTGGTGCTGAGCACCGGCGAGGCTACGCTGAGCGCGCCGGGCGGCATCAGCGAGGTACTGCAGAACCTGCTGTTGAGTGCGGTCGACAACCCGATCAACGCCCTGCTCAACGCCAACTTCATCGGCGTACTGACCTGGGCCATCGGCCTGGGCGTGGCCCTGCGCCATGCCGGCGAAACCACCCGCACCGTGGTCGAGGACCTGTCCAATGGCGTGACCCTGATCGTGCGCGTGGTCATCCGCTTCGCCCCGCTGGGCATCTTTGGCCTGGTCAGCGCCACCCTGGCCCAGTCGGGCCTGGACGCCCTGCTCGGCTACCTGCACCTGCTGGCGGTGCTGATCGGCTGCATGCTGTTCGTGGCGCTGGTGATGAACCCGCTGATCGTGTACTGGAAGATCCGCCGCAACCCCTACCCGCTGACCCTGCTGTGCCTGCGCGAAAGCGGCATCACCGCGTTCTTCACCCGCAGCTCGGCGGCCAACATTCCGGTCAACCTGGCCCTGTCGGAGCGCCTTGGCCTGCATGAGGACACCTATTCGGTGTCGATCCCGCTGGGTGCGACCATCAACATGGCCGGTGCCGCTATTACCATTACCGTGCTGTCCCTGGCGGCGGTGCATACCCTGGGGATTCCGGTGGACCTGCCGACCGCTGTACTGCTCAGCGTGGTGGCAGCGGTATGTGCCTGCGGCGCCTCGGGTGTGGCTGGTGGTTCGCTGCTGCTGATTCCGCTGGCGTGCAGCCTGTTTGGCATCCCTGGCGAAATTGCCATGCAGGTGGTGGCGGTGGGCTTCATCATCGGCGTGCTGCAGGATTCGGCCGAGACGGCGCTGAATTCTTCGACCGATGTGCTGTTTACCGCGGCGGCGTGCCAGGCCGAAGAGCGGCGCACCGCTTGAGATTGCCGGTGTGGGAGCGGGTTCACCCGCTCCCACAGGTCCCGATTGCCTAACACGATGGCATTACCTACCCTAGTGGCCTTTCCCCAGCAATGAGACAGGGCCATGTCAGAACACGAAACTGCCGGCGAAGGCCGCTTCAACAGCATCGAGATCCGTATTCTCGGCTCGCTGATCGAGAAGCAGGCTACCAGCCCGGAAAGCTACCCGCTGACCCTCAATGCCCTGGTCCTGGCCTGCAACCAGAAGACCAGCCGCGAGCCGGTGATGAACCTCACCCAAGGCCAGGTCGGCCAGGCCCTGCGCGCCCTCGAAGGACAAGACATGACCCGCCTGCAGATGGGCAGCCGCGCCGACCGCTGGGAACACCGGGTGGACAAGGCGCTGGAGCTGGTGCCGGCGCAACTGGTACTGATGGGCCTGATGTTCCTGCGCGGGCCGCAAACCCTCAACGAACTGCTGACCCGCAGCAACCGCCTGCATGATTTCGACGACACCGAGCAGATCCAGCACCAGCTGGAGCGCCTGATCTCGCGTGGCCTGGCCTTGCACCTGCCACGCCAGGCCGGCCAGCGCGAAGACCGTTACACCCATGCCTTGGGCGACCCGGCAGAGATCGAGGCGATCCTGGCTGCACGGCAACAGGAAGGTGGTGCACGCAGCAGCGGCAATGTGTCGGAAGAACGCATCGAAGCCCTGGAAGCGCGCATCGCGGCGCTGGAGGCACGCCTGGCCGAGCTGGAAGGCTGAGCCGTCACGGCTCGGGGTCGGGGAAGTTGCGGCAGCTTTTGCGCTCGGCCAGCTCCCGGTCACTGGGGCGCTGGTCGACGAACACGGTGCGGCCGTCGGCGTAGATTTCCAGGTAGCCCCAGTGCAGGTCCTGCTCTTGCTGCCCGGGCTTTGGGGGGACTAGCCACCAGGGTTCGCGGCTGATCAGGGTCATGAGGGTAATTCCTGAAGGGTCTGCCGTAAGCATAGACACCCCAGATAAGGCTTTGCTTGTGCCGGCCCTTTCGCGGCTAAAGCCGCTCCCACAGGTACTGCACAGGTTTTGAAAACTGTGGAGATTCCTGTGGGAGCGGCTTTAGCCGCGAAGAGGCCGGTACAGGCTTACGCCGGTGCCGAAGTCCGAATCAGGTGGTCAAAGGCTGCCAGCGACGCCTTGGCCCCCTCACCCACCGCAATTACGATCTGCTTGTACGGCACAGTCGTCACGTCCCCCGCCGCAAACACACCCGGGATGCTGGTCTGGCCCTTGGCGTCGACGATGATCTCGCCACGCGGCGACAACTCGACGGTGCCTTTCAGCCAGTCAGTGTTCGGCAGCAGGCCGATCTGCACGAAGATGCCTTCCAACGCCACTTCATGCTGCTGGTCGGTGGTGCGGTCCTTGTAGCGCAGGCCGGTCACCTTTTCGCCATTGCCCAGCACTTCGGTGGTCAGCGCGCGAGTGATCACTTTCACGTTCGGCAGGCTGTGCAACTTGCGCTGCAGTACCGCATCGGCACGCAGCTGGCTGTCGAACTCGATCAGCGTCACCTGGGCGACAATACCGGCCAGGTCGATGGCCGCTTCCACACCCGAGTTGCCACCCCCGATCACCGCCACACGCTTGCCCTTGAACAGCGGGCCGTCACAGTGCGGGCAGTAGGCCACGCCACGGGCGCGGTATTCCTGCTCGCCCGGCACGTTCATTTCGCGCCAGCGGGCACCGGTGGCCAGGATCACGGTCTTGGCCTTGAGCGAGGCGCCGCCGGCCAGCCGTACTTCGTGCAGGCCGCCATCGGTGGCCGGGATCAGCGCTTCACCGCGCTGCAGGTTCATGATGTCCACGTCGTACTGCTTGACGTGTTCTTCCAGCGCCGTGGCCAGCTTCGGCCCTTCGGTTTCCTGTACCGAGACGAAGTTCTCGATGGCCAGGGTATCGAGCACCTGACCGCCGAAACGCTCGGCCGCAATGCCGGTGCGGATGCCTTTACGCGCGGCATAGATGGCTGCCGAGGCGCCGGCTGGGCCACCCCCGACCACCAGCACATCGAAGGCGTCCTTGGCGTTGATCTTCTCGGCCTGGCGGCTGCCTGCGTTGGTGTCGATCTTGCCAAGGATCTCTTCCAGGCCCATGCGGCCCTGGCCGAACACTTCACCGTTCAGGTAGATGCTTGGCACCGCCATGATCTTGCGCGCTTCCACTTCTGCCTGGAACAGCGCGCCGTCGATGGCCACATGGCGCACATTGGGGTTGAGCACCGCCATCAGGTTCAGCGCCTGGACCACGTCCGGGCAGTTCTGGCACGACAGCGAGAAGTAGGTTTCGAAGGTGAACTCGCCTTCCAGCGCCTGGATCTGCTCGATCACTTCGGCACTGGCCTTGGACGGGTGGCCGCCAACTTGCAGCAATGCCAGCACCAGCGAGGTGAATTCGTGGCCCATGGGGATGCCGGCGAAGCGCAGGCTGATGCTTTTGCCATCAAGGGCAGCACCCGGGCGATTCAGCGAGAACGATGGGCGACGGGCATCGGTACCGTCCGCGCTGAAGGTAATGAGGTTCGACAGGCCGGCAATTTCCACCAGCAGGTCGTGCAATTCGCGGGACTTCGCGCCGTCGTCGAGGGAAGCAACGATCTCGATCGGCTGGGTGACCCGCTCCAGGTAGGTTTTCAGTTGCGATTTAAGCGTGGCGTCCAACATACGGGCGATTCCTTTTTCAAAACTCGGATACAAAAACGCCCAGGCGAGGTCGCCCGGGCGTTTGACGGGGCGGTAAGTACTTCAGCTTTGGCGGCTGCTTACCGCCCGCGACTGGCTCACAGTCTTAGATCTTGCCGACCAGATCCAGGGATGGGGCGAGGGTAGCTTCGCCTTCTTTCCACTTGGCCGGGCAAACTTCGCCTGGGTGAGCGGCCACGTACTGGGCAGCCTTCACTTTGCGCAGCAGTTCGGCAGCATCGCGGCCTACACCACCGTCGTTCAGTTCGACGATCTTGATCTGGCCTTCCGGGTTGATCACGAAAGTACCGCGATCGGCCAGGCCGGCTTCTTCGATCAGCACGTCGAAGTTGCGCGAGATGACGTGGGTCGGGTCACCGATCAGCGGGTACTGGATCTTGCCGATGGTGTCCGAAGTGTCGTGCCAGGCTTTGTGGGTGAAGTGGGTGTCGGTGGACACGCCGTAGATTTCCACGCCCAGCTTCTGGAACTCGGCGTAGTTGTCAGCAAGGTCACCCAGCTCGGTCGGGCAGACGAAGGTGAAGTCGGCCGGGTAGAAGAACACGACAGACCACTTGCCTTTCAGGTCGGCTTCGCTGACCTGGACGAACTCGCCCTTGTGGTAGGCGGTGGCGTTGAACGGTTTGACCTGGCTGTTGATGATTGGCATGAGAGACGCTCCTTCATGGGGTTGGAATCAGTTGATGGAGAGAATCCTAACCGCTGGTCCCGATAAAGGCTCATTGGCAAAGCTCATGCTTTTGATTGGTTTTGGCTATAACCGGAGTTTATTAATAGAAGGGAATGGGCTGAGCAAAGGATTGCGAGGTGTGTGGCTTTTGTAGGAGCAGCTTTTTGTGGGAGCGGCCTTGCGGCCCTTTCGCGACACAAGGCCGCTCCCACAAGAAACGTGCTCAGCGGGTAATGGTGCGCATGGTCACGAACTCTTCGGCCGCCGTCGGGTGCACGCCAATGGTTTCGTCGAACTGCTGCTTGGTCGCACCGGCCTTCAGGGCAATGCCCAGGCCCTGAATGATCTCGCCAGCGTCGGGGCCTACCATGTGGCAACCCAGCACCTTGTCGGTCTCGGCATCGACCACCAGCTTCATCAGGGTCTTTTCCTGGATGTCGGTCAGGGTCAATTTCATCGCGCGGAAGCGGCTTTCGAACACCTGCACCTTGTGCCCGGCCTCCAGCGCCTGCTCCTCGGTCAGGCCCACGGTGCCGATGGGCGGCTGGCTGAACACTGCGGTGGGGATGTTCTGGTAGTCCACCGGGCGGTATTGCTCGGGCTTGAACAGGCGTCGCGCCACGGCCATGCCCTCGGCCAGAGCCACCGGGGTCAGTTGCACGCGGCCAATCACGTCGCCAATGGCCAGGATCGACGGCGCGGTGGTCTGGTACTGCGGGTCAACGCGAATGTAACCGCGTGCATCCAGCTCGACGCCAGTGTTCTCCAGGCCCAGGTTGTCCAGCATCGGGCGCCGGCCGGTGGCATAAAACACGCAATCGGTGAGCAACTCGCGGCCATCCTTGAGGGTGGCCTTGAGGCTGCCGTCCTCGAGCTTGTCGATGCGCTGGATGTCGGCATTGAACTGCAGGTCGAGGCCGCGCTTTCCCAGTTCTTCCTTCAGGTGCGTGCGTACCGAACCGTCGAAGCCGCGCAGGAACATGTCGCCACGGTACAGCAGCGTTGTAGCCGCCCCCAGGCCCTGGAAGATACCGGCAAACTCGACGGCGATGTAGCCACCGCCCACCACCAGCACCCGGCGTGGCAGGTCCTTGAGGTAGAAGGCTTCGTTGGAGGTGATGGCCAGTTCCTTGCCCGGAATGTCCGGCACCTGCGGCCAGCCACCGGTGGCGATGAGGATGTGCTCGGCGGTGTAACGCTGGCCTTCCACTTCCACTTCATTGGCCCCGGTCAGGCGCGCATGGCCCTGCAACAGGGTAACGCCGCTGTTGACCAGCAGGTTGCGGTAGATGCCGTTGAGGCGTTCGATTTCCCGGTTCTTGTTGGCAATCAGGGTGCCCCAGTCGAAATGCCCTTCTTCCAGGGTCCAGCCGAAACCAGCAGCCTGCTCCAGTTCGTCGGCAACGTGCGCGCCGTACACCAGCAGTTTTTTCGGCACGCAGCCCACGTTGACGCAGGTACCGCCCAGGTAGCGGCTCTCGGCCACTGCCACCTTTGCGCCGAAGCCGGCGGCAAACCGCGCCGCGCGCACACCGCCGGACCCGGCGCCAATCACGAACAGATCAAAATCGTAGGCCATGTATTCACTCTCCTAGGCAGGCACCCAGCATAACGCCGTTGGCCGCCGCAAACAAAAAAGCCACCCCGAAGGGTGGCTTTCAGGCCAGCAGGGCTTATCAGTAAGCCTTGCCAGTCTTGTAGTAGTTCTCGAAGCAGAAGTTGGTCGCGTCGATGTAGCCTTCGGCGCCACCGCAGTCGAAACGCTTGCCTTTGAACTTGTAGGCGATCACGCAGCCGTTCTGCGCCTGTTGCATCAGCGCGTCGGTGATCTGGATCTCGCCACCTTTGCCCGGCTCGGTGTTGGCGATGATGTCGAAGATGTCCGGGGTCAGGATGTAGCGACCGATGATCGCCAGGTTCGACGGGGCGTCTTCCGGCTTTGGCTTCTCGACCATGTTGGTGACGCGGAAAATGTCGTCACGGATCATGTCACCGGCGATCACACCGTACTTGTTGGTTTCCTGCGGATCGACTTCCTGGATGGCGACGATCGAGCAACGGAACTGGTTGTACAGCTTGACCATCTGGGTCAGTACGCCGTCACCTTCCGGGTTCACGCACAGGTCGTCCGCCAGCACCACGGCGAACGGCTCGTCACCGATCAGCGGGCGGCCGGTGAGGATGGCGTGGCCCAGGCCTTTCATTTCGGTCTGACGGGTGTAGGAGAACGAGCACTCGTCGAGCAGGCGACGGATACCAACCAGGTATTTTTCCTTGTCGGTGCCCTTGATCTGGTTTTCCAGCTCGTAGCTGATGTCGAAGTGGTCTTCCAGAGCACGCTTGCCGCGCCCGGTGACGATGGAGATCTCGCTCAGACCGGCATCCAGTGCCTCTTCAACGCCATACTGGATCAGTGGCTTGTTGACCACCGGCAGCATTTCCTTGGGCATGGCTTTGGTAGCGGGCAGGAAGCGGGTGCCGTAACCGGCTGCCGGGAACAAGCATTTTTTGATCATATACGTCCTTACAAAAGGCTAGGCCTGTGGAATTCGGCGCAGTCTAATCAGGCGGCAGTCACCTTACAATGCCCCCGCCCGTGCTGACCGATGCCATGATAGAGATAACCCAGTGTAGATAGTTCCGGGGGATCGTAAATATTGCTGTCATCAATGACAGTTGGATGACAGAAATCAAGGTTGCCTGTACTGGCCTCTTCGCGGGTAAACCCGCTCCCACAGGTACTGCACAGCATTCATAGCCTGTGGTGATCCTTGTGGGAGCGGGTTTACCCGCGAAGAGGCCGGCACAGGCAATACATCAGCTACCGGTCCCCTGCCCGATCAGCACGCCATCGACCTTCTGCCCATACAGGTTCACCCCGTCATTGGCATGGAACTTCACCCGCGTCTTCTCGATGGAGCCTTCCACCAGCCGCGGATCCTGCGGCCGCTCATGGCGGTTGATCCAGGCCGCCACGTCCCAGGCCTGCTGGTCACTGAGGCTGCCCGGCTTGCCCAGCGGCATGTTGTACTTGATGAACGACGCCGCGGTGTTGATGCGGTGCATGCCGGCGCCCCAGTTGTAGGCGTCCTTGCCCCACAGCGGCGGCATCACATACTCGCTCGCCACCTTCTGCCCTTCACCGTTGTCGCCGTGGCAAATCGCACACTGCTCGCGATAAACCTGCTGGCCGCGCTTGAAGTCGTACCCGCCCTTGGGCTGCGGCACCTCCGGGTAACCACGCCCGGCAATCTCCACACCGGTAGGGGCCTTGGTCGACAGCCAGTACGAATACACCGCCAGCGCCGTCATCTGCGGGCTATCGGCCGCAGGCGGCTTGCCGTTCATGCTGAACTGGAAGCAGCCCTGGATACGCTCGGCGTAGGTGTTGACCTTGTCGTTTTTCTTGCGGTACGCGGGGTACATCGGGTACGCCCCCCACAGCGGCGCGGAATGCGCCAGCCGCCCTTGGTCAAGATGGCAGTTGCTGCAGTTCATGCCGTTGCCCACGGCCTCGGGCATCAGCCTGCGGGTGTCGACGAACAGGGCATGGCCCTCGCGCACCATCTTGCCAAAGGCATTGTCAGGCAACTCACTTTCCGCTGGCGGCACGAACTGCGGTGCAGCCTGCACGCCAGGCACTTTCAACTGCGACTGGTCTTCCATGGCGATCTGGGTGGCCTGGGCGCTGCCCACGGCCAGCAACAACAGAGCTGGAATCATCGGTTTCATGGCATGACCTCCTGGCTGGCGGGGCGGGCGAAGAACTCGGCCACGGCCTTGATCTCGTCATCGGTCATGGCCTTGGCCACGCCGACCATCAGCTGGTTGGGGTCATTGCTGCGGTTGCCGTCACGCCAGGCATCGAGCTGCGCCACCAGATAACTGGCGGGCTGGCCGGCCAAGGGCGGGAAGTGTTCGCCAACCCCGCCACCGCCCGGGCCATGGCATTGCACGCAACCAGGAATCTGCCGGTTCCAGTCGCCGTACAGGGCCATGCGGGTGGTGGGGTCATCGGCAATCTGCTGGCGACGCAGGTCGCCTGCGGGGTCTGCCGGCAGGCTGGCCAGGTAGGTGCTGACCGCCTTGATCTCATCCTCGGTCAGGGCCTTGGCAAGCGGCTCCATCACCGGCTGTTTGCGGCTGCCACTGCGCCAGTCATGCAATTGCTTGCTGAGGTAGGCGGCCGGTAGCCCGGCCAGGCGCGGGAAGCCGGCAGCGGCTATGCCCTTGCCGTCCGGGCCATGGCAACCCAGGCAAGCCATGGCGGCGGGATTGGCCCCGCCCTGGGTGAAGACTTTCTGGCCATCGGCGGCATGCGCCGCGGGCCAGGCCAGAATCAGCAAACTGCCGATCACGACGCGACTCAACGGAGTCATCACGAACCTCCTTTTCTATTGTTATATGCTTAGGCCTAAAACATATAAGCAAAAGGAGCGCGATCAGTTGCCCTGGATCAACTCCCGGAGATGCATTGGGTGGCTGCGGTGCGCACGTCGCCCAGGCGCAGCGGGAAGTTGTTCAGCCGCTCGTGCAGCTTGATGCTGCTGCCGCTGCCACGCTTGTCGATATCCACCAGCGCCGCCGGGCCCACGCCCGAGCTGATCTTCTGCGGCACGATCAGCCGCAGGCCATCGCCACGCGGCTCTTCCACCAGCGGGTCGCGGGTATCAGCCAGCTTCTGCTTGATGCAATCGGCATATGCGCGCGGGGATTTGCCGGAAATCACATCCAGTGTTTCACGCGATTGTTCCAGTTCCGCAACACTCACACAGCCACCCAGCGTCACCGCCAACGCCGCCACCATCCACTTCATTTGCAGCACCTCTGCCTTCAAGAATCCGGTTCGACCACAGCCAGGCCGTTTTGCTCCCTGCTTTGGCAGATTTATCTACGCCTGGCGGAACAGCGCGGCAGTGTAACCCGACATCGTGGTATCGTTTGCCTTTGCAGAACCAATCCTTGCGGAGCATCACATGAAATTCGTACACCAGCGCGAGCACCTGAACGAGGACGACATCGTCGTCATCGAGTGCTCCCAGCGCTGCAATATCCGCCTGATGAACGACGCCAACTTCCGCAGCTTCAAGAACGGCGGCCGTCATGCCTACCACGGCGGCCATTTCGACAAGTTCCCGGCAAAGATCACCGTGCCCAGCACCGGTTTCTGGAACATCACCATCGATACCGTGACCACCCGCCCGATCTCGGTCACCCGCAAGCCAAGCTTGACCCACAAGATCAAGATCGTCCGTCGTTCGTCGTCGAAACTCAGATAAGACCACCATGACCCAGACCACCAAATACGTCATCAAATACAAGCTCGACGGCCAGCGCCGCTGGGATTTCGCGCTGATGCCCGATGCCTCCCTCGAACAAGCCCTGCAAGCCCTGCGCAAGATCCACGGCGAAGACGCCGAGAAGATCAGCGACATCCAGGTCAGCAAAGCCTTGTAAACACCTGCCCCCGCCGTACCGCTCGCCGGCGCAAGGAGAATCGCATGAGCCATTGGGCCGACCCCCGCATCCTTGACCTGCTGGGCATCGAGTTGCCCATTCTCCAGGCCCCCATGGCCGGCGCGACGGGCTCGGCCATGGCCATCGCCGTGGGCCTGGCGGGCGGTTTGGGCGCCCTGCCCTGCGCCATGCTCACGGGCGACCAGGTGCGCGCCGAGATCGCCGCCTTCCGCGCCGGCTGCCCAGGCCGCCCATTGAACCTGAACTTCTTCTGCCACCAGCCGCCAGCGCCCGATGCCGAGCGCGATGCACGCTGGAAGCAGGCGCTCGAGCCCTATTACAGCGAAATGGGTGCCGACTTCGCGGCCCCCACGCCAGTGTCCAACCGCGCGCCTTTCGACGAACAGAGCTGCCAGCTGGTCGAGCAACTGCGCCCGGAGGTGGTGAGTTTCCACTTCGGCCTGCCCCAGGCCGACCTGCTGCAACGGGTAAAGGCCAGCGGTGCCAAGGTGCTGTCCAGCGCCACCACCGTAGAGGAAGCCGTGTGGCTGCAGCGCCATGGCTGTGATGCGATCATTGCCATGGGCTATGAAGCGGGCGGCCATCGCGGCATGTTCCTCAGCGACGACATTACCAGCCAGATCGGCACCTTCGCCCTGGTGCCGCAGGTGGCCGATGCGGTCAGCGTACCGGTGATTGCCGCCGGCGGCATTGCTGACCACCGCGGCCTGTTGGCGGCACTGGCCTTGGGTGCCTCGGCAGTGCAGATCGGCACGGCTTACCTGTTCTGCCCCGAGGCCAAGGTCTCGCCAGCGCATCGCCAGGCCCTGGACAGCGCGCCCGCCAGCGACACGGCGCTGACCAACCTGTTCACCGGCCGGCCAGCGCGTGGCATCAACAACCGCATCATGCGCGAGCTGGGGCCAATGAGCGACCTGGCGCCGCGCTTCCCGCTGGCCGGTGGGGCGTTGATGCCGTTGCGGGCGATTACCGATCCGCAGGGTAATAGCGATTTCAGCAACCTGTGGTCGGGGCAGGCGTTGCGGCTGGGCAGGCATATGCCGGCAGGCGAGTTGACCCGGGAGATTGCCGAAAAGGCGCTGGCCGTGGTCGGCCGACAAGCATCTGCGTAAGCAGGTCTGGCCTCTTCGCGGGTGAACCCGCTCCCACAGGTACTGCGCAGCATTCGAATATTGTGGCGCCCCTGTGGGAGGCATATGCCGGCAGGCGAGTTGACCCGGGAGATTGCCGAAAAGGCGCTGGCCATGATCGGCCGACAAGCATCTGCGTAAGCAGGTCTGGCCTCTTCGCGGGTGAACCCGCTCCCACAGGTACTGCGCAGCATT
>NZ_OLKL01000023.1 GCF_900291015.1 Pseudomonas persica | reverse complement strand
TGGTCGAAATGTTCAAGCTCTTCTTCAGCCGCTCATAGCTGCCCAGGTTAAGCTGTTTGTTGAGGTACGCCGCTTTCAACTGACCATCCAGTTGCTGCAGCAGCTGTCGCCGTTCGGCAAAAAAGCCCGGGCTGTTCAAGTGGCCATGGCGCATGAACTCGCGCTGATGCAGTTGCTCGATACTGGTCAGCGTATTACCGACCTGTTTCAAACCTTGTTCCAGCATGTCCTTGCCCACGCCCATGGACTGGCTGGCGTTGCTGAGCAAACCGGCGATTTCGGCCTGGTGCTGCATCATGAAGTCCGCTTCGGCGAAATCGAGCACCGCCAGCGCACGGCGTGCGTGCTGTGCCGCCGCCATCAGCTGGCCTTCCTCGCGGGTGCAGGCATCACCCTTGTCAGGGTCACCGATNTGTAGCCGGGAGATTGGCAACGTCGCATCGTGCTCGGCCAATTGCAGTAGCACCTGTGCGAACGACATGCGCCGGGGCACTACGTAGAACCCGGGCTCCAGGGTTCCGGGCAACGCACCTGCTACGGGTTGGGAGAAACGTTCGGGGTAGACCGCGGCTGATAGCTCGGCAGAGTGGCTATTGGCACGCCCTGCAATGGAACGCAGGGGCGGAAATGCTTCATCCAACGGTGCGACCACCCGATTACTGCCCGGTGGACAGCCACAGACTACCAGTGCGCCGTCCATGGCCACCCGCTGGCCGTCGGAAATGAAGTGGTCCACCCCTTCAGCGACCGTTCCGACCTGCCCACAAAGGGGACATGGCGTGGTGTGGTCGCCTTCGCGGAGCACCATCCGCCCTTCGTCGAGATAGCCGGCGTCCGTCGCAATACAGACAGCCCCCGTTGTGGTGACGTCACCATCTACTGCCTGACCTTTTCCCTCCAGACTGGCACGCATATACAAATTCCCTGTGCATGGTCGAGGTCAAGAACCTAACATCAGCAAGGGAGGCTCAAGTGGCTTGAGTCGAAATTCAGATGTTTCCTACAAAAGAGTCGAACTTTCGTTTAAGGGATCATCGAGAGATTTTTCTTAGACCCTTAAATCAACTTTCCTACATGGTCGTGTGCTGGCGACCAAGGCTGCCGAGAATCTGGTGGTGGACCTGAAGACGCAGTGAACCTTCAAGGGCCTCTTCGCGGGTAAACCCGCTCCCACAAGTACAGCGCACGGCTTGGAGGGGGCGCAGTACCTGTGGGAGCGGGTTTACCCGCGAAGAGGCCGGAACAGGCCGGTGAAATCACCGCCCGCTACGCATCATCTCCGCCGGCACATACTTGCCAATCTCATACTTGCCGATCGCCGCCCGGTGCACTTCATCCGGCCCGTCGGCCAGGCGCAGGGTGCGCTGCATGGCATACATGTAGGCCAGCGGGAAGTCGCCACTCACCCCTGCCCCGCCATGAATCTGGATCGCCCGGTCGATTACCTTCAGCGCCACGTTCGGCGCCACTACCTTGATCTGCGCGATCTCGCTGCGGGCCACCTTGTTGCCGACCGTGTCCATCATGTACGCCGCCTTCAGCGTCAGCAGCCGGGCCATGTCGATCTCCATGCGCGAGTCGGCGATCTTGTCGACGTTACCGCCCAGACGCGCCAGTGGCCGGCCGAAAGCCGTACGCTCCAGCGAGCGCTTGCACATCAGCTCCAGCGCACGCTCGGCCATGCCGATCGAACGCATGCAGTGGTGGATACGACCCGGGCCCAGGCGCCCCTGGGCAATCTCGAAACCGCGGCCCTCACCGAGGATCACGTTCTCATACGGCACCCGCACGTTCTCGAAAAGCACCTCGGCGTGGCCGTGGGGGGCATCGTCATAACCGAATACCGGCAGCGGACGGACAATCTTCACCCCGGGCGCATCGGTGGGCACCAGCACCATCGAATGCTGCTGGTGGCGTGGCCCTTCAGGGTCGGAAAGGCCCATGAAGATCATCACCTTGCAGCGCGGGTCGCAGGCGCCGGAGGTCCACCACTTGCGGCCGTTGATCAGCCATTGGTCACCGTCACGCACAGCAGTGGCGGCCATGTTGGTGGCATCCGAGGAGGCCACGTCCGGTTCGGTCATGGCGAACGCCGAACGGATCTCGCCACGCAGCAGCGGCTCCAGCCACTGGCGCTTCTGCGCTGCGCTGCCGTAACGCACCAGTACTTCCATGTTGCCGGTGTCCGGTGCCGAGCAGTTGAACGGCTCCGGCCCAAGCAACGAGCGCCCCATGATTTCCGCCAGCGGGGCGTATTCCAGGTTGCTCAGGCCGGCGCCGTATTCCGATTCGGGCAGGAACAGGTTCCACAGCCCTTCGGCGCGGGCCTTGGCCTTGAGTTCTTCCATGATCGCGGTGGGTTGCCAGCGGTCGCCCTCGGCGACCTGGCGCTCGAACACCGCCTCGGCGGGGTAGACATGGGCGTCCATGAACGCGCTGACGCGCTCGCGCAGTGCCTGGACCTTGGGCGAATAGGCGAAATCCATCGGGGCTACCTTCACGGTTCGAAGTACATGGCCAGAGCCTAGAGCAGCATCGGCCCATCCACCTAGTCTATTTTCCGCGTGTATAAACATTCATAACCGATATATGATCGTCCCATAATTCCAACAAAGAGCGGCGCCCATGAACCTCAGCAAGGTCGACCTCAACCTGTTCATCGTGTTCGATGCGATCTACACCGAAGCCAACCTGACCCGCGCCGGGCAGATTGTCGGTATCACCCAGCCGGCGGTGTCCAACGCCCTGTCGCGGCTGCGCGAAACCTTCAACGACCCGCTGTTCGTGCGCACCGCGCAAGGCATGGTGCCCACGCCCATGGCGCAAAACATCATCGGCCCGGTGCGCAACGCCCTGGCGCTGCTGCGTACGTCGGTGCAGGAAAGCCGCATCTTCAACCCGCAACAGGCCAACAAGACCTTCCGCATCAGCATGACCGACCTGACCGAGGCGGTGATCCTGCCGCCACTGTTCCAGCGCCTGCGCCGCCTGGCTCCAGCGGTACTGATCGAAAGCTTCCTGTGCAAGCGTCGCGAGACCACCAAGGAGCTCGCCGCCGGCCGTCTGGACTTCGCCATCGACGCACCGTTGAACACCGACCCGCAGGTCCGCCACGTCAAACTGATGCAAGACCGCTATGTCTGTGCCCTGCGCCAGGGCCACCCGCTGGCCGACCGTAAGCTGACCCTCGATAACTACCTGGGCATGACCCACATCCATATCTCCAGCCGCCGCAACGGCCTGGGCTATGTCGACCTGGCCCTGGGCAAGATGGGCGTGCAGCGCAAGGTTGCCTTGCGCTCGCAGCATTACCTGATGGCCTCGCAGGTGTTACAACAGACCGACATGGCGATGACCGTCCCCGAGCGCTTCGCCCGCCGCCATCAGTTGCGTTACCAGCCACTGCCGGTGGAGGTGCCAGCGCTGGAAACGCACCTGTACTGGCATGAGAGCACCGACCAGGACCCGGCCAACCGCTGGATGCGTGAGCAGATCACCGAGTTGTGCGAGCGCGTAGTGACCGAGGAAGAAAAGGCCTTGGAATCGGCCTGAAGACGCTACCGGGGGGCCTTTGCTGGGCCTCTCGCAACCATGAGAAAAATATTCTACAAACTCTTTAATAGAGAGAAATATTTCTTACATAACGTGAGAATATAGGCGCTGGAAGCGAAAAATATCGCGCCAGCAGCGGGTACGCTTACTCCAACGATCGCTGATTCCACGGCGACAGCCACGGACCCGCCCCCATGCCTAGCGCCCCGCTCTACTTCGATTACGCTGCCACCACTCCGGTCGACGACCGGGTCATCGAAACCATGCTCGCCTGCCTTGGCAGCCAGGCCAACTTCGGCAACCCGGCGTCCAGTGGCCATGCCTTCGGCCAGGCCGCCCGCCACGCCGTGGAGCAGGCCCGCCAGCAAGTGGCCGAACGCGTTGGCGCACAGGCCGATGCACTGGTCTGGACCTCGGGGGCGACCGAGTCCAACAACCTGGCGCTCAAGGGCATTGCCCAGGGTATCGGCCAGCCCGGGCACCTGATCACCAGCCAGCTGGAACACAAGGCCGTGCTCGACACGGTGGCCGAACTGGAGCGCCAGGGCTGGGCCGTTACCCGCCTGCCACCGGATGCCGCCGGCCTGATTCAGCCCGCGGCGGTGCAGGCAGCGTTACGCGCAGACACCCGCCTGGTGTCACTGATGGCAGTCAACAATGAACTGGGTACGATCACCGACTTTGTCGCGATTGGCGAACAGGTGCGTGCCCACGGAGCCCTGCTGCACGTGGATGCGGCACAGGCGGTGGGCAAACTGGCCATCGACCTGAGCGCGATGACCGTGGACCTGATGTCGTTCTCGGCGCACAAGGTGTATGGGCCCAAGGGCATCGGTGCGCTCTACGTCGGGCCACGCGCCCGCACGCTGATGCGTGCGCAGATGCACGGCGGCGGCCATGAGCAGGGCCTGCGTTCCGGCACCCTGGCGACCCACCAGATTGTCGGCATGGGCAGCGCCTTTGCCCTGGCCGGCCAGCCCGGCGACAGTGAACACCTGCGCCTCGAGCAACTGGCCAGGCGCCTGCGCGAAGGCCTGCTGGCCCTGCCCGGCGTCACCCTCAACGGCTGCGCCAACCAGCGCATCCCCCATACGCTGAACCTGTGTATCGACAGCAAGGGCTTCAACAGTGCGGCGCTGGCCGGCGAGCTGGCGTTGTCGACCACCTCGGCCTGCAACTCGGCGAGCAATGCAGCCTCGCATGTGCTGCTGGCGCTGGGGCTGGATGAACGCCAGGCACGCAACAGCGTGCGCCTGAGCATCGGGCGTTTCAGCAATGTGGCTGAAGTGGACAAGGCGCTCGAAGTGTTTGGCCGGGTGCTGACAGCGGCATCAGCGGCACTCTGGTGAGCGAGCCATGGTAAACCTGCCCTAGAACAGCCGGCTGTCCGGGGTGAAGTTCTCGACCTCGAGCCTGGCGCTGTTCGCCTGCGGGTGGCGCGGGTTGAACAGGTAATTGGTGGTGCTGGGCATGATCGCGCTCGGCACCGGCAGCAGCAGTGCCGAGCATTCATCCAGAAAGCGGTTGCCCAGGCCCCGGGTCAGTTCGGTCTGGGTCGACCAGCCGGGCTGCAAGGCGGGCAACTGCGCTTGCGAAACAGTGTCGGGCAATTCGATACGAAGCAGTCGCATGGTGGTGGGGAAATCCTCAGGGTCGATCTCCAGGTGCACCAGCACCTCGAGCATCGCCCCGGCCGGACTGGTGGCGGCATACACCACTGGCCGGCCCGCCTGGTGCCAGCGGCCGCTGACACGCAAGCCGCCCGTTCCGCTCAAATCTGCATAGGCGCTGATACGCCACAGAATCACAGGCCAAAACCCTCGGCGATCTGCAGCAACATTTCTTCGACCTGGGTGGTGCCTTGCTGGGTGGTGAGCATCTGCATCGGCGTCAGCCCCGAGAAGCGCTCCTTGGGCTTGGACAGCCAGCGCTTGGCCTTGCCCGCTTCGCCGAACACGGCTTCGGCCATGGCAGTGATATGGGCCGAGCGGAACAGCCGGTCACTTTCTTCCACGGTCAGTGGCTGGTCACGTTCGATGCGGGTTTTCAGGGTGCGCAGGGGAATGATCTGGTCACGCTCCACGGGGGTGAACACGCCGAGCTCGGTCAGTTTCACCAACCAGGTGGCGGCAAAGCCATGGGTGATGCGGGTGTGGATTTCGAAGTCACTGGCGCGTTCGGGGATTTCCAGCAGTGCGTGCAGACGCGCCCGGTACTCGTGGTAACCGTTGTCGCGAAGCACTTCGGCAAGCATGGCTCTCTCCTGTCCGGCGTTTGCCGACAATTATGCGGTATATGCCGGATTTTGCAAGCTGCCGGGAAGACGGGGCCGCAAAGCGGCCCCGCAATCTCACAGGAAGGTGAACACCTGCGAAGCCGGCAACCGCGACTTGTTCAGCCCGGCATTGAAGTCCGTCTCGCTGCGATAGCCGAGGCTGAGAATGACCACACTGGTGAAGCCACGCTCACGCAGGCCCAGTTCGGCATCAAGAAGCTTGCTGTCGAAGCCCTCGATCGGCGTGGCATCCAGCCCATGTGCCGCTGCCCCCAGCAAGGCAGTACCCAACGCCAGGTAGGTCTGCTTTTCCATCCAGTGCTGCACGTCTTTCTGGTCAAAGCGGTGCAGGTCGACGTAGTGCCGGCGGCCCTGGTTCTGCCCGGCACGCGCCTGCTCGTCACGGAAGCGGCCATCGGCAGCTTCCTGGTCGAGCACGGCATTCAGGTGCGCTTCGGTCATCTCGGTACGGGTGCAGAACACGATCACATGCGAGGCATCGAGGATCTTCAGCGAATTGTAGGCATAGCGCTCTGCGGTGCTCTTGGCCAGGCGGGCCTTGCCTTCGGCACTGTCGGCGACGATGAAATGCCACGGCTGCGAGTTGACCGAGGACGGGCTGTGGCGCAGTTGCTCGAGCAGGGCATCGACAGTGGCCTGGGGAATACGGCGCGAGGCATCGTAGGCTTTGGTGGTGTAACGGCGTTTGGCCAGCGAGACGGTATCCATGCAACAACTCCGGGAATGAACGGGGGATTTGCCGAGCATCTTATCTTTCCTGCAGAAAAGAAAAACCGGCATAATTCAGCAACACTTTCATCTCCGGAGTGAAAATGCTGCGCATTGCCGACCTCGAACTGTTCGTCCGCAGTAGCGTGCTGGGCAGTTTCACCGCCGCCGCCCACGAGGCCGAGCTGCTGCCCGGCCAGGTGGCCGCCGCGATCAAGCGCCTGGAGCGCGATCTCGACGTGCGCCTGTTCGCCCGCACCACCCGCAGCCTGCGCCTGACCGCCGAAGGCGAGTTGTACCTGCCGACCGCCCTGAATGTGCTGGAGAGCCTGCGCCAGGGCCGGGAAGACCTGCATGGCAACGCCAACACGCTGCGCGGCACCCTGCAGGTGTCGGCACCGTCCGACCTGGGCCGCAACATGCTGCTGCCGTGGCTGAGCGCCTTCCGCCACGAGCACCCGGCCCTGCACCTGCGCTTCTTCCTGTCCGACCAGATCGCCGACCTCAACCGCGACCCGGTGGACGTAGCGATCCGCTATGGCCTCAATCAGGACGCCAACTACATTGCCCTGCCGCTGGCCAACTGGAACCGCCGGGTGCTGGTCGCCGCGCCCGACTATCTGGCCCGCCACGGCCGCCCGCTCACGCCCGACGCCCTGCAGCAGCACACCTGCCTGCTGTACATGCAGCACAACCGGGTCTACGACAAATGGCGGGTGGGCAACCGTACCGTGCAGGTACGCGGGCCGCTGGTCAGCGACGATGCCGACGTGATCCGCCGCCTGGCCTTGCAGGGCGAAGGCATTGTCTACAAGTCGTGGCTGGACGTAAGCGCCAACATTGCGGCCGGCGAACTGGAAATCATCCTGCCCGAATACCTCGGTGAGCCCGCCCCGGTCACCTTGGTGTGCCCGCATCGCAAGCAACTCACGCCCGCGGTGGCGCACCTGCACCTGTGGCTGCGCGAACGCTTCGAGGCCTTGCGTAACCGGGCGCTGACCAACGGCTGCACAATCGTTCCAGACTGAGCAGCGGACATAGGTGGCAGTAGCAGTAGTGGCTTGAGCCTTCTATCGCCAGTACCGGCCTCTTCGCGGGCACGATCATTCAGGAATGTCCAGGCACCCCGCCCAGCGCCTCGCGGAACCGCCGGGTGCTGGCAACAGCCAGCAGCAACCCGAGCACCGCCACGCTGCCGCCCACCAGGCCGATATCCGCCAGGTCCAGCTGGCTGCTGACAATACTGCCCAGCAACGCGCCACCGCCGATACCGATGTTGTAGATGCCCGAGAACAGCGCCATGGCCACATCGGTGGCATCGGATGCCAGCTTCAGGGTCTTGGCCTGCAGCGACAGGCTGAAACTGAGGATCGCCACACCCCAGAACATGCTCAACGCGGCGAACACATAGAAGTTGCCCGACAGCGGCAACAGCAGCAACAGGCACCCCGCCAGCAGGCCGGTCGAGCCCACCAGGAAGCGATGCGGAAAGCGCTCGCTGTAACGGCTGAACAGCAACGAGCCGAACACCCCGGCACCGCCGAACAGCAGCAGCAACAGCGTGGTGCGCTCTCCGCCGATCTGCGCCACGTGCAGGGCGAACGGCTCGATGTAGCTGTAGGCGGTGAACTGCGCGGTAATCACCAACGTTACCAGCACATAGGTAATGACCAGCGCCGGGCGCTTGAACAGGATCGGCAGACTGCGCAGCGAGCCGGAGTTCTGGCTGGGCAGCAGCGGCAGCGACTTCATCAGGCACAGCATGGTCGCCAGCGCCACTCCGGCAATGCTCAGGAAGGTGATGCGCCAGCCCAGCGCTTCGCCCACCACACGGCCCAGCGGGATGCCCAGGACCATGGCCAGGGTGGTGCCGGTGGCCAGCAGGCCCAGCGCCTTGGCCTGCTGGCCAGGCGGCGCCACGCGTACCGCCAACGAGGCAGTGATGGCCCAGAACACCGCATGTGCCAGGGCAATGCCGATACGGCTGACCAGCAACATGGCAAAGCTCTGTGACAACCACGACAGCAAGTGGCTGACGATGAACACCAGGAACACGAACAGCAACAGGCGCCGCCGCTCGATATTGCGGGTCAGCAGCATCATCGGCAGCGAGGCCAGCGCCACCACCCAGGCATAGATGGTCAGCATCAGGCCGACCTGCGCGGTGCTCATGTCGAAGCTACGGCCAATGTCGCTGAGCAGCGCCACCGGGACGAACTCGGTGGTGTTGAAGATGAAGGCCGCCAGGGCCAGGGCGATGACGCTCAGCCAACTGCCGCTACCCGCCGTGAGTGGCATGTTGGTGGGTGTGGGTCCGTTCATGGATGGAAACCGGTTCTCCGCAGACAAGGCAACAGGACGCACGCCAGCCACCTGCTTGCCGGGGTGTCGACGTACGCTTTGTTATTGGAAGGAATGCCCGGCATGGTACGCGTCAAGCCGGGGCCTCACAACCGCGAGGCAGGTAGAAGGAGTACCATGCGTGCTTTGCGTGAAACGCGTAAGCAGCAACAAGGAGCCCGATCCGCTCATGGACCAGCAGCCCCCCCAGCAGCAGTGGCAGCAAGCGGTCACCGCCTATGCCCAGGCTGTCAACGACTATGTCGCGCAGGGCCGCGCGCAAGGCTGGGATGACCTCGAAGAGCCCCTGCCGCAAGCCACCGGGCACTTGCTCGATGCCTGGCTGGAAGCCCTGCAAGCAGCCAACCGGACTGACGTCGAAGCCCCCGAGCACCAGGCTTTCCGCGAAGCCTGGCCACCCGCCCACCACCCATTGCTGCCGCTGATCAAGGAATACGGCCAAGGTATCGGCGACGTCCTGCTGCTGGACGACGGCAGCCTGCTGGCACGCATCGGCATGCCGCATGACAAAGGCCAGGTGGTGCGCATCGACCGCCACGGGGTGACCCCGGTGATCGGCATCGATCACTTCGGCCGCTGCCCGGCCCGCCGCTACTTCGCCCTGGCCAATGCCGAGGGCGTGCGCGTGACCGATGGCTGGGGCGGCCCGCAAGTGCTGCGTCTGGCCTGGCCGACGGGGCTGGAGGGGTTGCCGCCAGGTTACCCGTTCGAGCCGTTCGACCTGCCGCCCGCTCCGACCGCGCTGATCCCCTTCCCGGATGGCCAGCGGGTACTGCTGGTGAGTGCCGGGGGTATCTTCCTGCTGACCCGCCACGGCGCTACCCGCCTGCTGCCACACCAGGCGCGGGTGCTCGACGAACTGGACGAAGGCACCGACCCGGACGACATCTATCTGGGGCTGAGCATGGAGCACGGTGTGGTATCGGCGGATGGCCGGTTGATCGTGGTCGGCGAGCAAGGCAGCCGTCACCTGGTGCTGGACGACCAGCTCAGGCCCGTGGCGGCAATCGGCCCGGCGAGCGAATATCCGCACTTTGCGCTGTTCAACCGTGCGGGGGACCAGTTGATACTCAATGCCTGCCATTTCTACAGCGGTGCCACGCTGGCGGTCAGGGTGGCCGACTTGCCGGGGCTGGATACCGATTACTACAGCCAGGACCCACGTACCCCGCTGGTGCAGGATGGCGCACGGGTGTATGCCGGCGTGGCGCGCGACGGTGAGTATATCGTGGGGGATGCCTATGGTTATCTGCGGGCGTTTGGCGAAGATGGCGTGGAGCATTGGCAGCATTACCTGGGGTCGACCATCAGTGCGCTGGATATCAGTGCCGACGGGCGTACGCTGGTGGCGGCGAGTCATGCCGGGTTTGTTTCGGTGATTGCCCTGGACAGCGGGCGACCGGCCTGGCAGATCGGTACCGGGGCGCATGGCGAGGTACGGCGGTGGTTGTTCTGGAAAGGCTGGGACAAGGCATTGGCCTGGTAACAGCTCCAGCATCTTTGTTGCCTGTGCCGGCCTCTTCGCGGGCTCGCCCGCTCCCACAGGTACAGCACGGAACCTGTGGGAGCGGGCTTGCCGGCGATAGGGCCAGTACGGGCAACCAGTCAATCAGCCCTGCAAAGTGGCCATGTCGATCACGAACCGGTACTTCACATCCCCGGCAATCATTCGCTCATACGCCTGGTTGATGTTGCGGATATCCAGCAACTCGATATCACAACGAATGGCGTGCTCGGCACAAAAATCCAGCACTTCCTGGGTCTGGGCAATACCACCGATCAACGACCCCGCCAGCACCCGGCGCTTGAGCACCAGATTGGCCGCATGCACCGCCGGGTCGATCGGCTCGATCAGGCCGACCAGGATGTGCACGCCATCGAACTTCAAGGTTTCCAGGTACGGGTTGAGGTCGTGCTGCACCGGGATGGTGTCGAGCAGGAAGTCGAAACGGCCGGCTGCGGCACGCATCTGCTCGGCATCGGCAGACACGATCACATGGTCGGCCCCTTGGCGGCGAGCTTCCTCGGCCTTCGCCGGGGAACGGGTGAACAGAGTCACTTCGGCGCCCAGGGCCTTGGCCAGCTTGATACCCATGTGGCCCAGACCGCCCATGCCGAGGATGCCGACCTTGTGACCGGGGCCGACACCGTGGTGCTTGAGCGGCGAATAGGTGGTGATGCCGGCGCAGAGGATCGGCGCGGCGCTGGGCAGGTCCATGCCGGCCGGAATGCGCACCACGAAGTGCTCGCTGACCACGATACTGCTGGAGTAACCGCCCATGGTGTTGCTACCGTCGACCCGGTCCGGGGTGGCATAGGTCATGGTCGGCCCTTCCAGGCAGTATTGCTCCAGGTCCTTGGCACAGGCTTCACAGTGGCGGCACGAGTCGACCATGCAGCCAACGCCGACCAGGTCGCCGACCTTGTGCGCGGTCACTTTGTCGCCCACTGCGGTGACGCGGCCGATGATCTCGTGGCCAGGCATCAACGGGTACACGGCAATACCCCATTCGTTGCGTGCCTGGTGGATATCGGAGTGGCACACGCCGCAGTACAGGATCTCGATGGCGACGTCGTCCGGGCGCGGGCTGCGGCGCTCGAAGGTCATGGGGACCAGGGGGCTGGTGGGGGTCTGGGCGGCGTAACCGATGGCGGTGTACATGCAGGGCCTCGCTATGAAGTGAAACGATTCAGGCTGCGCATTCTGCGCGCCATGCGCCGCCTCGCCCACAGCTGATTCTCCGGCATCCATGCCTGATTCTCCGAAGATGCCGTGCAGTGCCTGGCGCTGATCGTTCATTCTGCGATGATTAGACTGTCTGATCCTCTGCCCAGGTCCATCATGCAACTGACCCGCCACGTCGACGCCAATGCGCTGCTTTGTGCACTGATCCGCAACCTCGCCACGCGCCCGGGCTTCGTGCCCACGCACCTGCCCCAGGTGCAGGTGCTGAGTTGGGAGCACTATGTGGCCAGCAGCCCGCAGATCTACGAACCCAGCCTGATGATTCTGGCCCAGGGCAGCAAGCTGGCGCGCCTGGGGCCGCGCACCCTGGAGTACGGCGCAGGGCATTACCTGGTGCAGGCATTGTCGGTGCCGTTCATGTGTGAAACCTTCGCCACCACCGACGAGCCGCTGCTTGGCGTGGCGGTGGACATCGACCGCGGCGTGCTGGGTGAACTGGTACAAAGCATGGCCCTGGCGCCGGATACCGCGGTACAGGCGCAAACCCCGCAGTCGATGACCTCGGCGGCACTCGATGCGCCGATGCGCGAATGCGTGGAAAGGCTGCTGCGCTGCCTGCAGGACCCAGTGGACGCCAAGGTGCTGGGCCCGGCGCGGATACGCGAGGTGCTGTACACCGCCTTGCGCGGCCCACAGGCCGGCGTATTGCGGGCATTGGTGGAGCAACAGGGGCACTTCGCCCGCATCGGCGCCGCCCTTGCCCACCTGCGCGAGCACTACAGCGAGCCGCTGAGCGTGGAAGCGTTGGCCGCGCGCGCCAACATGAGCGTTTCGACCTTCCATGAGCACTTCAAGCGCTGCACCGACATGGCACCGATGCAGTACCTCAAGCGCCTACGGTTGCTGAAGGCGCAGCAGATGCTGATCGGTGAAGGCCTGGGGGTTGCACAGGCCGCGCACCGGGTGGGGTATCAGAGTACCTCGCAGTTCAGCCGCGAGTACAAGCGCCAGTTCGGCCGCAGCCCGGCGGATGAGTTGCCGTATCAGAGCCTGCCGGTGTAATCGCCTGCCCTGGCCTCATCGCCAGCAAGCCAGCTCTCATAGAACTGCACATAACTCGTTGAATTAGCAGGGCCCCTGTGGGAGCGCAGCCCAAAGGGCTGGGCCATCTCCCACAGGGACTGCGCTGGCTTCGAGTTGACGCTGTACCTGTGGGAGCCGGCTTGCCGGCGATGGGCTGCAGAGCAGCCCCGGCACTCTCAAGGCTTCATTGCCGCTCGACCATCGCCACTATTGCTGCCTGCAATTCGGCCTTGGCCTGCCACACCTCCAGCTCCCCCGCCGCAGCTGCCTGCGACAAGGCATCCGCCGCCCCCACCAACAGGCGCATGCCAGCCCCCCCAATGTTGCCACTGGGCGAAAAGCCGGCCAGCGCCTCGCGGCACTTGTCCAGAAACGGCTGCTCATACGCCCGCTTGAGCGCTTCCATTTCCGGCGACCCGGCCAATGCCGCCGACACCCCGGGTATCTCCCGCCCCTGGCTCATCACACAGTCCACATAAGCCTCGGCAATCACCCCGGCGCGGCTGGCCAGGCTGACGTCACAGCGCGCCAGCGCCTGCTCCAGCATCCGCGACTGCCGTGCATCGTATTGCTGGTAAAGCGCCACCAGCAGACCGGTGCGGGTCTCGAAATGGTCATAGACCACCGGCTTGGTCACCCCCGCCTGCTCGGCCAAACGGCCCAGGCTCAGGGCATCAGTGCCTTCCTCCCGCACCAGCTGCCAGGCCACATCGAGCAACTGCCGACGGCGCTCGTCGCGGCTCAGGCGCTTGCGCGAGCGAGCTTGATCATCGCTTGACATCGATTACCTACCAAAAGTAACTTACTAGACGTAACTTACCTTGAGTATATAGCGCTCCGGGTAACCCTGCATCCCCGTCTTGGAGAAACCACCATGCATGCCCTCATCGTCGTCGGTCATCACGATCCGCAATCCCTCACCCATGCCCTGGCCCGGCAGATCGCCAGCGGCCTGGCCAATGCCGGCCACGACAGCGAAATCGCCGACCTGGCCAGTGAAGGTTTCGACCCACGCTTCGGCCTGGCCGACCATGCGGTGCACCGTCGGCTGGCAGCCCCGCCGGCGGATGTACTCAGGGAGCAGGCACGCATCGAACGCGCCGATGCGCTGGTGCTGGTCTACCCCATCTATTGGTGGTCGTTGCCGGCCTTGCTTAAAGGCTGGGTCGAGCGGGTGTTCAGCAACGGCTGGGCGTTCGACTATGAAGGGGGCATCACCGTCAAGAAGCTGCGCGGCATGAAGGTGCACCTGGTCGGTGTCGCCGGGGCCGATAGCGGCACCTTCGAACGGCATGGCTATGGCGAGGCGATGCGCGTGCAGATCGAGCACGGCATTTTCGACTACTGCGGTGCCGAGGTACTCAGTTCCACCCTGCTTGACGATAGCGAAGGCGCAGACCCGGCACCGCACCTGCACACGGCACGCAGGCTGGGTGAGCGGATGTTCGCAGACTGCGAGGTCACGGCCTGAATCAGCTCGACAGCGGCCACTGCGCCAACGGCCAGTAAGCGCCCTTGCGCGACTCGTACAGTGTGAAATAGCGGGCGGCGAGGTAGAAATCCGGCGCGCTGCTGGCCTCTGGCGGCTGGCCGCGGTAATCCCTGGCCAGGGTCAGGTGCGGGCGATATTCTCGGTCGGCCGCTTCCACCCCCAACGGCAGCAGCGCCTGCTGCAAGCTGTACACCAGTTGCAACAGGGCCGGTGGCGTCTGCTGCGCCTCCAGCACCAGGGCACAGGCCCGCTGCCACACCTGCAAGCGGTCCAGTAACAGCCGAGGTACCGTGGCCGGTAGCGCCAACTGGTCGACCGCCGCGCAAATTGCAGGCACCTGGGCGGTGTCCACATCGCCGAGGAACAGCAGTGTTACATGGAAGTTGGCAGCCGGCACTGGCCTACCGTTGCGCAGGTTCAAGCCACGTCGCCACTGGGCCAGGACGCGGCGCTGGGCATCGCTGACCGGCAAGGCGAAGAACAGTCGCTTGAAGGGGGTACCGCTGGGGCGTACGTCCTGACTCATACGAACTCCTGAACATGAAACGTTTGCGCAAGGCTGCAGGGCATTGAACCTAAGTCGCCCCGTCGTTTCGTAACAATAGGTACAAACTACCCCCATGATTGTTTATGCTGGCGGGCTTATGCCATGGCGCATGGCCATTTTTCGACAAGTAAACGTCCATGAAAATTGCACTCGTACTCATCTTCGCCCTCTCGATCGCCTATGTTCACCTACGCGGTCGGGTTCGCCACAAGCTGACACGTCAGCTGGGCGACCACTCCAGCTTCCTGGCCCCGGTCAACAGCGTCCTGTACCTGTTTTCCAGGCACCCGGCCAAACCTTACCTGCCGGTGGAGGCCTTCCCCGAACTGCAGACGCTGCAGGACCACTGGCAGGAGATCCGCGAGGAGGCCCGCCAGTTGCTGCATGTGGGCGAAATCAAGAAATCCGACAATTACGATGATGTCGGTTTCAACTCATTCTTCAAGACCGGCTGGAAGCGCTTCTACCTGAAGTGGTACGGCGAAAGCCACCCGTCGGCGATGACCCTGTGCCCACGCACCACCGAGTTGCTCAAAGGCATCGGTACGGTCAAGGCCGCCATGTTCGCCACCCTGCCGCCGGGTGCCAAGCTGGTACGCCACCGCGACCCGTATGCCGGCTCCTACCGCTACCACCTGGGCCTGGACACGCCGAACGACGACGGTTGCTACATCGACGTGGACGGTGAGAAGTATTCATGGCGCGATGGCGAGGGCGTGGTCTTCGACGAGACCTACATCCACTACGCGGCCAACACCACCGAGCACAACCGCATCATCCTGTTCTGTGACGTCGAACGCCCGCTCAAGTACCGATGGGCAACCGCGTTCAACCGCTGGTTCAGCCGCAACGTCATGGCCGCCGCCGCCGCCCCCAATGATGCCGGCGACAAGACTGGTGGCATCAACCGGCTGTTCACCCGTATCTACAAGATCCGCGAACGTGGCAAGGCGCTGAAAAAGCGCAATCGCACACGCTATTACCTCGAGAAATGGGCATTCGTCGCGGCGTTGGTGCTGGTGTTCATCTACATCTGATCGGTGGGGGAGCGCGCAGCCCAAGGGCCTACGCGCAACCAACCAAAGTACGAGTCTCACACTTCCCACTCTTCGACTAGCCTGAAAGCTCCACTCGCAACCTCCCCAAGGTGAAGACGATGAGCATGATGGACTGGGACGCCTACCGTAAGCAGTTGATGGCCGGCATCGGCGATCTCAAGCAGCTTTCCCCTGACACCGTTGCCGGCTACATGACCGCCAGCGGCGCAGGGGCCAAGACCAACCACCTGGACGCCAAGACCCGCGAGCTGATCTCCCTTGCCGTGGCCGTGACCACCCGCTGCGACGGCTGCATCGCCGTGCACTCGCAGCAAGCCGTCAAGCACGGCGCCAGCCGTGAGGAAATCGCCGAAGCTCTTGGCGTAGCCGTGGCGATGAATGCCGGAGCCGCGCTGGTCTACTCGGCACGGGCCATGGATGCGGTGGGCAAGGCCAACGGTTGAGCGCAATTGGCGTCGTCGCCCTTGCGCGACGACGCCGCGCCACCCAGACTGGGCGGCCCAGCCCTTGCAGGAACCCGCATGATCCACATCCGCCCCATGACGCCGGAAGACTTCGAACGCTTCTGGCCCACCTTCCAGGCCGTTGTCCAGGCCCGCGAAACCTACGCATTCGACCCGGCCCTGAGCTTCGATCAGGCCCGCCAGTTGTGGCTGGAGCTGCCCATGCGCACGCTGGTGGCCGAGGAAGACGGCGAGCTGCTGGGTTCGTATTACCTCAAGGCCAATGCCGCCGGGCCTGGCGGGCACGTGGGCAATTGCGGCTACATGGTCTGTGCGCCGGCACGCGGCCGGGGCGTGGCGCGGTTGATGTGCGAGCACTCACAGAAACAGGCGCGCCAGGAGGGCTTTCTGGCCCTGCAGTTCAACTCGGTGGTGGCCGCCAATGAGGTGGCGGTGGCGCTGTGGCACAAGCTGGGCTTCGAGACCGTTGGCCGCTTGCCCAAGGCCTATCGCCATGCCCGCCTGGGGCTGGTGGACTGCCTGGTGATGTACAAGTGGCTGGCGGATGAGCCGGTGGTGGAGAAGCCATCGCTGCTGATCGGCCGCAAGAATATCGAGGCGCGGGTGTCGCGGCGGCGCGGGCGCTAAGCTTCTTTCGCAGGTCTGGCCTCTTCGCGGGTAAACCCGCTTGTATGGTAGGACTTGAAGGGAGGAGGAGGGTCATAACTCGCTTCTGACTGTTCGCAGC
>NZ_OLKL01000022.1 GCF_900291015.1 Pseudomonas persica | reverse complement strand
TTGTGCCTGGAGATTGCTGAAAGAGGCCGAAGACGGTTCTACTGAGAAATTGCCTTCGGCCATAGAATCTCCCACAGAGATGTCACAGGCCTGCGGCCAAGCAATTCGCGCACTTGTGGGAGCGGGTTTACCCGCGAAGAGGCCAGACCTGCCCACAGCTCACCCCAATGATCTCACCAAATTTGACGCCCCCGCGTTTCAATGGTCAGATGCCCGCCAGTTTCAGGTGCCCTGCGCCGCCGCGCGCAGGGTGAAACGGGAAGCCGGTGCGTCGTGTTACCCACGACAAGTCCGGCGCTGCCCCCGCAACGGTAAGCGAGCGAACCCTTCGAGATACCACTGTGCACGTGCATGGGAAGGTGAAGGTTTCATGCCCCTCGCAAGCCCGGAGACCGGCCTGAAGCTTCACTTGGCAACCCGCGGTGGGCGGGCGCAGGCCGGTATCCGTGCGCGCGCCTGCGTGCACGGTGCGCCTTTGCGTGTTCTCCACCGGGATCCATTCATTCCTGCAGTAGTGGAACGACATGTCCCGTATGTTAACGCTTCACCCCCTGGCGGCCTGCCTGGCCGTTTCCCTGCCGGCCTCGGCCGATGCCATCGACCGACAGCCCTTGGCCCTGCCCGCCACGACCATCACCGACACCCAGGGCAGCCACGCCATCGACCTGGCCACCCCGACCCAGGCTGGCTCGCGCCTGGGCCTCAGCGCCCTGGAAACACCGGCCAGCACCAGCAGCATCAGCGCCGAGCAGATCCAGCAGCGCAACAACCTCACCGTACAGGACGCGGTGACCCGTTCACCGGGTGTCAGCTACGTCGGCTCCCCGGGCGACGGCGGCACGGGCCTTTCCGCCCGCGGCTTTGCCGGGCACAGCTCGGTGATGACCTTGTTCGACGGCGCACGCCTGTACACCGGTGCCGGTACCCAGACGTTCCCGGTCGACCCGTGGATGGTCGAGCGCATCGATGTGATTCGCGGCCCGGCCTCGGTGCTGTATGGCGAAGGTGCCACCGGTGCGGTGGTCAACGTGATCCCGAAAAAGCCGTTTACCGGCGAGGTACACAACCACCTGCGCCTGGGCTACGGTTCGTGGGACCGCCAGCAGCTCGGCCTGGATAGCGGCGGCAGCCTCGGCGAGCGCCTGAGCTATCGCCTGGCCCTGAACCAGCAAGCCGGTCACGGTTGGGTCGACCGCACCACGTCACGCAGCCTGGCGCTGAGCGCTGCACTGCGCGTCGATGCCAGCGACGACCTCAGCTTCACCCTCGCCCACGACCGCGGCGATGCGGAGCCTGCCAATTACTACGGAACCCCGCTGATCGACGGCCGCTACCGTAGCAGCCTGCGCAACAAGAACTACAACGTGCAGGACGACGTGCAGCACTACGTCGATGAATGGACGCGCCTGATCACCGACTGGACGTTGAACGACCACCTCAGCGCCAGCAACCAGCTGTACTACATCAAAAGCCGCCGTCACTGGCGTAACGCCGAGAACTACAGCTGGGACGCCGAGCGCCAGCAACTGCTGCGCGGCAGCTACCTGGAAATCAAGCACAACCAGGAACAGTTCGGCGACCGCCAGACCTTCACCCTCGACCACACGCTGTTCGGCCTGGCCAGCAAGACCGTGATCGGTGCCGAGTACAACAAGGTCCGCTTCAACGTCGACAGCAACGCGCCCTACAACGATGTGGGCGGCGACTATGTCGACCCGTGGCAACCGCAATCGGGTTGGTTCCATAGCGCCTCGCCGTTGCGCCCGCAAACCTTGTCCACCACCCACACCTTTGCCCTGTTCGCCGAAAACCGCCTGCAGCTGAGCGATCGCCTGTCGCTGGTCACCGGCATGCGCCGCGACCAGAACCACATCGTTCAGGAACAACTGACCAGCGACAGCCGCAGCGACCGCAGCCTGCAAGGTGGCAACTGGCGTGCCGGGCTGGTGTTTGCGGTCAGCGACGACCTGTCGCTGTATGGCCAGTACGCCACCAGCGAGGACGGGGTCGATAGCCTCATCAGCCTCAGCGCCAACCAGATGCACTACGGCCTGACCGAGGCCAGGCAGACCGAAGTGGGCCTCAAGCAGCGCTTCTGGGAGGGACGTGGCGAATGGACATTGGCGGCCTACCACATCGTCAAGAACAAGCTGCTGGTGGATGACCCGGTCACGCACGAGAAGCAACAGGCTGGCCAGCAGACATCCGACGGCCTGGAAGCTACCCTGGAACTGGCGCTGGTGCACCAGTGGCAGGTGTCGGCCAACGCGGCGATCGTGCGCGCCAGGTATGACGACTTCCACGAAATGGTCGGTGGCGTGGCGCAGGACCGTGCGGGCAATCGCCCGGCCAATGTCCCGCGGCGTACCGCCAACCTGTGGCTGAGCAAAGGCTTCGGCCAGCGGCTGGAGGCTGGCATTGGCGCGCGCTATGTGGACGAGCGCCATGCCAACACCGCCAACACCCAGAGCGCCCCGGGCTACACCGTGGTCGATGCCAACATCGGCTGGCAGGTGTTGCCGGATGTGCGGCTGGGGTTGCAGTTGAACAACCTGTTCGACCGTGAGTATGTGCAGTCGGCGTTCAGTGGCCAGCAGTGGCTGATGGGTATGCCACGGTCGTACTTTGCGACGGTGGATTACAGCTTCTGATCTGAACTGCCTGCACCGGCCTCTTCGCGGGTAAACCCGCGCCCACAGGTACGTCACAATATTCAACTCTGTGATATCTCTGTGGGAGCGGGTTTACCCGCGAAGAGGCCGGCACAGGAAGCACAAAAACATCTACCGCCCGGTGACAATACAGTTATAAGATAACGTTTCACTTGACATCAATTCCCATCAGCGACCCCTCCATGACTAGCGCCAGTGCCACCCCCACCCTGCTCACCCAGCGCCTGCAGAGCATCGATGCCCTGCGCGGCCTGGTGATCCTGTTCATGCTCCTGGACCACGTCCGCGAAACCTTCTTCCTGCACCGCCAGGTCAGCGACCCGATGGCCATCGATGCCACCGAGCCCTCGCTGTTCCTCAGCCGCACCCTGGCCCACCTGTGCGCGCCGGTGTTCGTCATGCTGACCGGCCTGTCGGCCTGGCTGTACGGCGAGAAACACCAGGGCCGCGGCGATGTCTCGGCGTTCCTGTTCAAGCGCGGGCTGTTCCTGGTGGTGCTGGAATTCACCCTGGTCAACTTCGCCTGGACCTTCCAGCTGCCACCCAGCGTCATCTACCTGCAAGTGATCTGGGCCATCGGCGTAAGCATGATCGCCCTGTCGCTGCTGGTGTGGTTGCCACGTGCCGCCCTGATCGCCTTGGGTGCAATCATCATCGCCGGCCACAACCTGCTCGATGGCCTGCACTTCGGCGCCGAATCCGCCCTGCACGTGCCATGGGCGATACTGCATGACCGGGGCTGGCTGGAGTACTCCGAAAGCCTGCGCCTGCGCACCTCCTACCCGGTGCTGCCGTGGATCGGTGTCATCGCCCTGGGCTACGGCCTGGGCCCGTGGTTCGCCCGTGGCAGCGATGCTGGCCAACGCCAGCATCGCCTGCTGCTGGCCGGGTCGATCTCGCTAACGGGCTTTGTCGTGCTGCGCCTGCTCAACGGCTACGGCGAGGCGCCGTGGAGCGCTTACCCAACCCTCACGCAAACCCTGATGAGCTTCTTCAACATCACCAAGTACCCACCGTCGCTGCTGTTCCTCGCCCTGACCCTGGGCTGTGGCCTGCTGTTGCTGCGCGCCTTCGAACGCGCCGGCCAGGCCCGCTGGATCAGCGCCCTGGCGGTGTTCGGTGCGGCCCCCATGTTCTTCTACCTGCTGCACCTGTATGTGCTGAAGCTGCTGTACCTGGCCAGCGTGGCGCTGTTCGGCCGCAACCATGGCGACTACTTCGGCTTCGACGGCATCGCCGCGGTGTGGCTGGGGGCGGTGCTGCTGGCGGTTTCGCTGTACCTGCCGGTGCGCTGGTTCGCCCGCCTGAAGGCGCGGCGACGCGACATCACCTGGCTGAAGTACTTCTGAAAAGCGTTTTCACCCGGCGGCGCGATGGTCTACCATGCCGGCCGCCGGTTTCCACCACGGAATCAATAGGGAATCACAGGCCCGCCAATTCGGGCCAAACGGAACTGCCCCCGCAACTGTAGGTGCCGAGCCTGCTCCATCGATGCCACTGGGCCACCAACCCGGGAAGGCCGGAGCCAGGCCATGACGCACCAGTCAGGAGACCTGCCGGCCTACATTCACCAACCGGCGGGGTGTCCGGGATTGGCCATCAGTGTTGCCCCTGCCGCCAGCAGGGGCTCGGCGATGCCTGTCCGTGCGTTCCTCACCCGAACTGTCCGATAGGAGATCGCCCAGCATGCTGCCCCGTATTGCCACCCTGCTCGCCGGCCTCGGCCTCACCGGCCTGGCCCAGGCTGCTGCCACCCACTACCCGCTGACAGTGGACAACTGCGGCAAACCGCAAACCTTCGCCCAGGCACCGGAACGCACGGTCACCATTGGCCAGGCTGGTACCGAGATGCTCTACGCGCTGGGGCTCGGCGGCAAACTGGCGGCCACCTCGCTGTGGTTCAACAACGTGCTACCCGAGTACCAGGTGCAGAACGACAAGGTACCGCGCCTGGCCGACAACGAGCCCAGCTTCGAGGCGGTAGTGGGCAAGCGCCCGCAACTGGTAACGGTGCAGTTCGAATGGATGGTCGGTGCCCAGGGCGTGGTCGGCACCCGCGAGCAGTTCGATGAACTGGGCATACCCACCTACCTGCTGCCGTCGGACTGCGAAGGCAAGGACAACCTGGTGGGCGCCGACGGTACCCGCCTGCAGGCGTTCCAGGTCCAGAGCATCTACAAGAGCGTCAGCCAGCTGGCGCAAATCTTCGACGTGCAGGACCGTGGCACGGCCCTGAATGCCGAGCTCAAAGGCCGCCTGGACAGTGCCAAGGCACAACTGGCCGGCAAGGATCTGTCCGCCACTTCGGCGCTGTTCTGGTTCTCCAGCGCCGACCTGCACATCGACCCCTACGTAGCGGGCCGCCAGGGGGTCGCCGATTTCATGCTGCGCAGCCTCGGCGTGCGCAACGTGGTCGAGTCCAGCGAAGAGTGGCCGACCGTAGGCTGGGAAACCCTGGCCAAGGCCAACCCCACCTGGCTGATCATCGCCCGCATGGACCGCCGCCGCTACCCCGCCGACGACTACCAGAAGAAGCTGGCATTCCTGCGCAGCGACCCGGTAACGCGCAACATGGACGCGGTGAAGCATGACCGCATCATCATCCTCGACGCCGACGCCATGCAGGCCGGCATTCGCTTGTTCAGCGGCCTGCAGACGCTGTCCGCCGCCTTCGCCAGCGGCAAAGCAGCCCAGTGATGATGCGCCTGTTACCCTGCATCGCTGTTGCCCTGACCGCCCTGTTGGCGGCCCTGCTGGCCGGCACCGCCATCGGCGAAACCAACCTGTCGCCCGGCGTGGTCGGTCAGGTGCTGGCCAACCACCTGTGGCAGGCGGGCTACCCGGTCGACCCGATCGACGCCGGCATCATCTGGAACTACCGCCTGACCCGTACCCTGGTCGCTGCGGCCTGCGGCGCCGGCCTGGCCACCTGCGGCGTGATCCTCCAGGCACTGTTGCGCAACCCGTTGGCCGAGCCTTACCTGCTGGGGCTGTCTGCCGGCGCCTCGACCGGTGCGGTGCTGGTCGGCCTGCTGGGCTTCGGCAGCCTGGCGCTGAGCATGTCCGGCGGCGCCTTCATCGGCGCCTTGGCAGCGTTCGCCCTGGTGCTGGTGCTGGCCCGCGCAGCCGGCCCCAGCAGCAACAACGCCCAGGTGATCCTCGCCGGAATCGCCGGCTCGCAACTGTTCAATGCCCTCACCGCCTTCCTCATCACCAAGTCGGCTACCGCCGAGCAGGCGCGCGGCATCCTGTTCTGGCTGCTGGGCAACCTCAGTGGCGTGCGTTGGCCTTCGGTGTGGCTGGCCGTGCCAGTGGCGCTGGTCGGGCTGGTGGTGTGCCTGTGGCACCGCCGTGCGCTGGATGCCTTCACCTTCGGTGCCGACTCGGCGGCGTCGCTGGGTATCCCGGTGCGGCGCACCCAGTTGCTGCTGATCAGCTGCGCAGCGCTGGTGACCGCCGTGATGGTATCCATCGTCGGCGCCATCGGTTTTGTCGGGCTGGTGATCCCCCATGCCCTGCGCCTGCTGCTCGGCCCCGGGCACAGCCGCCTGCTGCCCGCCAGCGCTCTGGGCGGGGCACTGTTCCTGATTGCCGCCGACACCCTGTCGCGCACCTTGATCCCTGGCCAGGTGATCCCCGTGGGCGTGATCACCGCACTGCTCGGCGCACCGGTCTTCGCGCTGATCCTGGTCAGCCGCCGGGGGCGCCCATGACAGTCATGCCGGCTGTACAGATAACCCCCTTGAGTTGCCAGAGCCTGGGGCTGCAACTGGCCGGCAACACCGTGCTCAGCGATATCGAACTAAGCGTCGTCGCCGGTGAAACCCTGGGCATCGTCGGCCCCAACGGCTCGGGCAAATCCTCGCTGCTGAAGGTGCTGGCCGGGCTGCGCAAGCCAGGCAGCGGCAGCGTGCAACTGCGGGGCGAGCCGCTGGCCCAGTTGCCCCGCCGCCGTGTCGCCCAGGCCTTGGCGCTGGTCGAACAGCAAGCCGACACCCTCGATGCGATCAGTGTGTTCGACGCCGTTGCCTTGGGCCGCACCCCCTGGCTGTCGGCGCTGGCGCCGTTCTCCCGGGAAGACCGCGCGATCGTCGAGCAGGCCCTGGCCGACCTCGACGCCCTGCACTTGCGCACACGCCTGTGGGGGTCGCTGTCCGGTGGCGAGCGCCAGCGCGTGCACATCGCCCGCGCCCTGGCACAGCGGCCGCAGGTGCTGCTGCTGGACGAGCCGACCAACCACCTGGATATCCAGCACCAGCTGAGTCTGCTGCAACAGGTGCAGGCCCTGCCGGTGACCACCCTGGTGGCCCTGCACGACCTCAACCAGGCGCTCACCTGCGACCGCATCGCAATGCTCGACAAGGGCCGCCTGGTCGCCCTCGGCAAACCGCTCGAGGTGCTCACCCCCGAGCGCCTGCTGAGCACCTTCGGCGTGCACGCCCACTACCTCACCGACCCCTTCGACGGCGCGCGCATCCTGCGTTTTCGTGCCCCCTGAACAGGAAGTCTTGCCCATTCCGCGCCCTGTCGCCCTGCTGCTCGCCAGCGCCCTGCTAACGCCGGCTGCGCTGGCCGACTCCGCCCAGTCGCAAAGCAACGGTTTTGTCGAGGATGGCCGCTGGAACCTGCTCAACCGCAGCGTATTCGACCAGCGCGACTACAAGCATGGCGGACGCAACAGTGCCGCGCGCAACGCCTACAAGCCACGCCATGAACGTAGCGGCAAGGCCGAGGAATGGGCCTATGGCCTGATGGGCACCTTCCGGTCCGGCTTCACTCAGGGGCTGATCGGTGTCGGCGTCGATGCCCACGCCTACCTGGGCGTGCAACTCGACAGCGGCGGCGGGCGCGTGGGCAAGGCACGCTTGCTCGGGGTGGATAACGAGGGGCACCCGAAAAATGAATACAGCCGTGCCGGCGCGGCACTGAAACTGCGCATGTCCGATACCGTGCTGTCCTACGGTGAGCAACGGGTCAAGACCCCGGTGTTCAGCTCCTCCGACAGCCGCCTGCTGCCCGAGACCGCCACCGGCTTGTTCCTGGACAGCAGCGAATTCGACAACCTCAAGCTGGTGGCCGGGCACTTCAACGAGAGTACCGACCGCAATGCTGCCAGCCACGACCAAGGCTTCGTGGTCAACTACTCCAATGGCCGCCAGGGCAACAGCTTCGACCTGGCCGGCGTGGCGTGGAACCCCGGCGCCGCCTTCAGCGGCAGCCTGTACACCTCACGCTACCAGGACAGCTGGAACCAGCATTACCTGGGCAGCACCCTCAGCCACGCCCTGGATGAGCGCCGCAGCCTCAGCCTCGACCTCAACCTGTACCCGCACCACCGACACCGGCAAGGCGCTGTCCGGGCGCATCGACAACACCACCTGGAGCCTGGTCTCGCGTTACGACCACGGGCCGCACGGCTTCAGCCTGGGCTGGCAGCAGGTGGACGGCAACACGCCATTCGACTACGTGACGCGGGGGGCGATCTTCATTGCCAACGCGGTGCAGATGTCGGACTTCAACGCGCCGAACGAAAAGTCGTGGCAGGCGCGCTATGACCTGAACATGGGCGCCTACGGCATGCCAGGGTTGAACCTGACGGCGTTATATGTGCGCGGGTTCGATATCGACGGCACCCATGTCGACCCTGCGGGCGGGTATGCGTACCTGGGGTATGGCAAGGGGGGCAAGCATTGGGAGCGCGACCTCGAGGCACGGTATGTGGTGCAGAATGGCAAGGCCAAGGGCACCGCATTTTCACTGCGGCATAACGTGCATCGGGGCAATACGGCGCAGGCGGAGCTGGATGGGGACCAGATACGGTTGGCGGTGGAATGGCCATTGTCGGGTGAGTTCTGATGTATCGCGTGGCCTGAGAGATCCCGGGGCCGCACAGCGGCCCCGAAAATCCATCAGGCAACCGTACTGTCAACCGGCTGCAACCCCCACTCCACCCGTTCCTGCGCACTCAGCGCCGCCACCACCTCGGCAAAGGTCTGCTCCAGTTCCGAGCTGACATTGCCAAACGCCCGGTAATTGGTCAGCAGGTAGCGCTTCACGGTCCTGGGCCAGCGCCTTTCCTTGTGCGCCGCATTGATGATGCCTTTTACGTCATGCCGCGTCGCCCCGCGCCACATGTCCATCAACCTGTTCTCGAAATCACCGAAAGTCCACAGATCTCTGCGGTCTTCGAACTCGTCCAGCAGTTTGAGTTTGTACAGGGCCATGTGCGTCATCGTGAATCTCCCTTGGTGCATTGAAAAATCCGTGCACCTGGGACGGTAAGCAAGCCGGGCAGGTTTTGAAATAAACGCGTCGATTACCTGTGCGGCACCTTTGTAGGCACTTTCTGACCTGTCAGCGCAGCCACAACTGCCGACATCGGTATAATCAGCAGCACTCAATGCCCAACCAGGCCACGCCATGCCTCGCTTCCAGAAGTTGCTGCTGCCCCTGCTGCTGACTGCAGCCCTCACCGCTTGCGACCAGAAACCCTCCCGTGAACAACAGATCCTGGCCCAGCTACCGCTGCAGGATGCCTACACGCACAACATCGAGCGCATGGCAGCGCTGCTCGGCCGCACGCACCCGCAGCTGTCGCAAGCGACCATCCTGGGTGTGCTGCGCAAGCACCTGACCGTCGAGGACCAGCGCCAGGACCTGTTCCGGCTGTACAGTGAAAAGAACTTCAGCGATGCCGAGTTCGCCACCATCGTCGAGGCCACCCAGGACCCGGACAAGGCCCGTGCCCTGGAAGACACCGAGGCCGGCAAGCGCCTTAGCGAGAAGCTCACCGCCCTGATGCGCGAGACCGCCCGCGACGCGAAGGTACAGGCCCTGGCCAAGCAGCGCATGCAACAGGTGGAAGACGAATTGCAAGCGCTGGAAAAGGCAGGCTCCTGAACGCGGTTCCCCACTGCGGCCATAACGCGTAAGGTTATTCCCATTTCATAGCTGTTTTTCGATCATCCGAGGTCAGGATTGCCACACACCAAGCACGGATTGCGCCTGGATCTACGCACACTCATTCTGGTGCTCTGCGCCCTTACCGCCGTGGTCATGCTGTGCGCCAGCTATTTCGCCAGCTACCGGGTGCAGCGCCAGCTGCTGATCGACCACGCCCTGGAAGCCAACCGGGTGTATGCGATGAAGCTGGCCACCATCACCGAGACCTTTATCGACAACGCTTTGCAGCAGCTGTCGTTCAGCGCTGGCGTGCAAGGCCGACAGCTCGGTGACGCCGTCGCCCTGCAGGCAGAGACCGAGCGCGTCCTGAGCCAGAGCCAGGCCTTCAACTCCACGTTCGTGATCGATGCCAACGGGGTGCTGCTGGCGATTGCCCCCGCCCCGTTGCGGCACCTGGTCGGCAGGCACATGCAGTCGCCCGGTGTTCAAGAGGCGCTGCACGCGCGCCGACCACTGGTGTCGACGCCTTACGTGACGGCGGCCAACAACCTGGTGGTGGCGCTGTCGCAACCCATTTTCGACAGCAATGGCCGCTATCTGGGATATGTCAGCGGTAGCCTGTACCTGCGTGAACACAACCTCCTCAACAGCCTGCTGGGCGAGCACTTCTACAAGGACGGCTCCTACCTGTACGTGGTCGACCGCAACCGCCGTCTGCTGTACCACCCCGACAGCCAGCGCGTGGGCACGGTGGTTGAAGGCAACGCATTGATCGACCAGCTGACGACCCTGGGCAGCGGTACCCGGCAACTGACCAACAGCCTCGGCGTAGAAATGCTCGCCGGGTTCGCCACCGTGCCCAGCACCGGTTGGGGCGTGGTGGCGCAGCAGCCGCTGACTCAGACGTTGATGCCACTGCGCGCCCTGATCCTCAACGTGGTCGGCACCTCCGCACCGTTGGCGCTGGTGGGCAGCTTGCTGCTGTGGTGGCTGGCCATGACCATCGCCCGGCCGCTGTGGCGGCTTGCCGCCGGCGCCCGCTCGATGGACCGTGCCGGCACTGCCGAGCGCCTGCATCGGGTACCGGCCTGGTACTTCGAGGCGGCCGAGCTCAAGCGCGCGCTGCTGTTCGGGCTCAACCTGCTGCAGGAACGTATCGGCCGGCTCAACCGCGACGCCCAGACCGACCCGCTGACCGGCCTGGGCAACCGCCGCAGCCTGGAGTTCAACCTGTCGCTGCTGGAAGCCGAGGGCCGGGCATTTGCGGCGATCGTGCTGGATATCGACCATTTCAAGCGGGTGAATGACTGCCACGGGCATGAAATGGGTGACCAGGTACTGCGCCGGCTCGCGGAGCTGATGCGCCGCTGCTGCCGCGAGGGCGACCTGCTGTGCCGCACCGGCGGCGAAGAGTTCCTGATGCTGCTGCCGGGGGCCAGCCTGGACATTGCAGCAGTGGTGGCCGAGCGGCTGCGGGTGACGGTGCAGGATACACCGATGGAGTCGGTGGGGGCGGTGACGGTGTCGCTGGGGGTGGCGCGCTGGGATGGCGAGGCCGAGAGCGAACCGGGGGATGTGTTGAGCGAGGCTGACCAGGCGCTGTACCGGGCCAAGCAGGAGGGGCGTAATCGAGTAGTCGTTGCCTGAGCGCCCTTGCTTGCCTGTTCTGGCATCTTCGCGGGTAAACCCGCTCCCACAGGTACCCCGCTGCCCTTAAGGGTGGTGCATAACCTGTGGGAGGTACCCCGCTGCTCTTAAGGGTGGTGCATAACCTGTGGGAGCGGGTTCACCCGCGAAAGGGCCGGAACAGACACTACACCGCTCAAGGCAGCCCCATTGCCACATGAAGAAATGAACTTAGCTGGCTGTAACATTCCTTGTCATAAAACTGTCGCGTTTCAGTCATAGGATTGACCTCAACCTGACATTTTCACTTCATGGATGAGCGTCTCATGCGTCGTGTGGTTTTCAATCAGAAAGGCGGCGTTGGTAAGTCCAGCATCGCTTGCAACCTTGCCGCCGCCAGTGCCGCCGAAGGCTACCGGACCTTGCTGGTCGACCTCGACCCGCAGGCCAATGCCACCTACTACCTGACCGGCCTGGTCAATGCCGCCATTCCTTCCGGCATTGCCGACTTCTTCCGCCAGACCTTGTCGCCGGTCACCGCTGCCGGCAAGAAGCACCGGGTGGCGATCACCGAAAGCCGCTACAGCAACCTGCACCTGGTTACCGCCAGCCCCGACCTCAGCGACCTGCAAGGCAAGCTGGAGAGCAAGTTCAAGATCAACAAACTGCGCAAACTGCTGGTGGAGCTGGGCGAGGACTACGAGCGGATCTACATCGACACCCCGCCGGCGCTCAACTTCTATACCTTCAGCGCGCTGGTGGCGGCCGAGCGGCTGTTGATACCGTTCGACTGCGACAGCTTCTCGCGCCAGGCCCTGCACAGCGTCATGGCCGAAGTCGAAGAACTGCGCCAGGACCATAACCCGGCGTTGCAGGTGGAAGGTGTAGTGGTCAACCAGTTCGCCGGGCGCACCGCGCTGCACCAGACCCTGGTCGAACAATTGCGCAGCGAAGGCATGCCGGTGCTGCCGGTGTACCTGAGCAGCTCGATCAAGATGCGTGAATCGCACCAGGTCTCGGTGCCGCTGGTGCACCTGGCGCCACGGCACAGGCTGGCGCTGGAGTTCGTTGACTTGCTGGATGTGCTGGAACGCGCGGCCTGACAGCGCCGTGGGGGCGCGCTGCTTCCCATCGTGACACAACGCCGCTCACAAGGCCTGCGCCCGCTCTGCAGTCGGTGGTTGAATCAGGTATCCCGAGGTCGCCCTCGACAAAGCGTCCTCCAGCGGCCGACTATCTACTGGCAAGCACAACAATGATGGCGCGGCCCGACCGCGCCACTTTCATCATGCCTGCCAATGGAACCGGAGAGCACTCGCATGCCCGCACCTCACGAGGTATCCCCCGCCACCCTGCGCCGGGTGATCGCCGCCTCGGCCATCGGCAATTTCGTCGAATGGTTCGACTTCGCCGTCTACGGCTTTCTCGCTACCCTGATCGCCAGCCAGTTCTTCGCCAGCGAAGACGCCAGTGTGGCCTTGCTCAAGACTTTTGCCGTGTTTGCCGTGGCCTTCGCCCTGCGCCCGCTGGGTGGTATCGTGTTCGGCGCACTGGGTGACCGCCTGGGGCGCAAGCGCATCCTGTCGCTGACCATCCTGCTGATGGCCGGCTCGACGACCCTGATCGGCCTGCTGCCGACCTACGCCAGCATCGGCCTGGCAGCCCCCGCACTGCTGACCCTGGCGCGCTGCCTGCAGGGCTTTTCCGCCGGTGGCGAGTATGCCGGTGCCTGCGCCTACCTGATGGAGCACGCGCCCAACGACAAGCGCGCCTTCTATGGCAGCTTCGTACCGGTCTCGACCTTTTCCGCGTTTGCCTGCGCGGCGGTGATCGCCTATGGCCTGGAAGCCAGTCTGTCGGCCGAAGCGATGAATGCCTGGGGTTGGCGCATCCCGTTCCTGATCGCCGCGCCGCTGGGGCTGGTCGGCCTGTACCTGCGCTGGCGCATGGAGGAAACCCCGGCGTTCCGCGAAGCCATCGCCCAGGGCAAGGAGCATGAACATTCGCCGCTCAAGGCAACCCTGCGCAATCATGGTCGGGCGATCCGCAACCTGGGGGCCTTCATCTCGCTGACCGCGCTGTCGTTCTACATGTTCACCACCTACTTCGCCACCTACCTGCAACTGGTCGGCAACCTGACCCGCGCGCAATCGCTGCTGGTGACCACCGTGGCCCTGTTGTTCGCCGCAGTCGGCTGCCCGCTGGCCGGGGCGTTCTCGGACCGCGTAGGGCGGCGCAAGACCATCGGCTTTACCTGCCTGTGGGTGATGCTGTGCGTGTTCCCGGCGTACTGGCTGGCCAGCTCCGGCTCGATGCCTGGCGCGCTGCTGGGGGTGATCCTGCTGGCAGTGGGGGCGTTGTGCAGTGGTGTAGTCACGGCGGCGTTGCTGTCGGAAAGCTTCCCTACCCGTACCCGCTATACCGCTTCGGCAATTACCTACAACGTGGCCTACACGCTGTTTGGCGGCACCGCGCCGCTGGTGGCTACCTGGCTGATCGGGCAGACCGGCAGCAGCCTGGCACCGGCGTTCTACCTGGTGGTGATTGCGCTGGTGGCGTTGTTGGGTGGGTTGGCGTTGCCGGAGACTTCGCGGATTTCGTTGCATGATGAGGTGGGGGGCGAGGGTGTAAGGGCTGGGGTTCGTCGTACTGTTTGAGCATTTGGGGCCGCTTTGCGCCCCATCGCCGGCAAGCCAGCTCCCACCTAGACCGCATCGACCTCAAACCATGTGCAGGACCTATGGGAGCTGGTTTACCGGCGATGGGCCGCAAAGCGGCCCCAGGATCTCAGCCCTCCTGCACCTCTTCCCGCCGATACGCCCACTGATACAACGCTGGCAACACCAGCAAGGTCAGTGCAGTAGAAGACAGAATCCCGCCAATCACCACGGTCGCCAGCGGCCTCTGCACCTCGGCCCCGGTCCCGGTAGCCAAGGCCATCGGAATGAACCCCAGCGACGCCACCAGTGCCGTCATCAGCACCGGCCGCAAGCGCGTCAGCGCGCCCTCCTCGACCGCCGCCCGCAGCGTGCGCCCTTCCTCCCGCAGGGCACGGATAAAGGCGATCATCACCAGCCCGTTGAGCACCGCCACCCCTGACAAGGCAATGAACCCCACACCAGCGGAAATGGACAACGGAATGTCGCGCAACCACAGCGCCAGCACCCCACCGGTGAGGGCGAACGGAATGCCGGTGAATACCAGCAGGCCATCCCTGAGGTTGTTGAACATCATCAGCAACAGCGCCAGGACCAGCAGCAAGGCCACCGGCACCACCACCTGCAGGCGCTCGGCCGCCGACTGCAGCTGCTCGAACTGGCCACCCCAGCGTGTCCAGTAACCCGGCGGTACCTGCACCTGCTCGATCAGCGTCTGCTCGGCCTCCTCGACGAACGAGCCCAGATCACGCCCGCGCACGTTGGCACTGACCACCACCAGCCGCTTGCCATCCTCGCGGCTGACCTGGTTTGGCCCCAGCTGCAGGTTCAGCGTGGCTACCTGCGACAGCGGGATGAAGCCGATCTGCCCGGCCCCCGCAGCAGCACTGGCCGGCACCGGAATCAGCAGGCTGGCCAGCCCGTCGACATCGGTACGCAGGGTTTCCGACAGGCGCACCACCATGTCGAAACGGCGGTCACCTTCGTACAGTGTGCCGGCCGTGCGGCCACCTACGGCAATGGCAATGGCGTCCTGCACATCGCCCACGTTCAGGCCATGGCGTGCCGCCTTGTCGCGGTCGATATCGATGGTCAGCACCGGCAGGCCAGTGGTCTGCTCGACTTTTACCTCGGACGCGCCCGGCACGCCTTGCAGGCTGCTGGCGATCTGCGCGGCGGTGCGGTTGAGCACGTCCATGTCATCACCGAACAGCTTCACCGCCACATCGCTGCGCACCCCGGAAATCAGCTCGTTGAAGCGCAGCTGGATCGGCTGCGACAGCTCGTAGTTGCTGCCCGGCACACTGGCGGCGGCACGTTGTACTTCGGCGATCAGCTCATCACGCGGCTTGCCCGGATCGACCCATTGCTCACGCGGGCGCAGCATCACATAGGCATCGGAAATGTTCGGCGGCATCGGGTCGGAGGCGATCTCGGCGGTGCCGGTGCGGGCGAACACCCGCTCCACTTCCGGCACCTGGGCAATGATCGCCTGTTCCAGACGCTGCTGCATGTCGACCGATTGCGACAGGCTGGTGCCCGGCACGCGCAGGGCCTGCAGGGCGAAGTCGCCTTCGCTGAGGCTGGGGATGAACTCGCTGCCCATGCGGCTGGCCATTACCCCGGACAACAACACCAGGGTGGCGGCGGCAGCGAATGCCAGCTTGCGCCGGCCCAGCACCCAGGCCAGCACCGGGGCATAGCGCTGACGCGCCGTGCGCATTACCAGGCCTTCCTCTTCCTTGACCTTGCCGGTGACGAACAGGGCAATGGCCGCCGGCACGAAGGTAACCGAGAGAATCATGGCACCGAGCAGGGCGATAACCACGGTAAAGGCCATAGGGTGGAACATCTTGCCCTCCACCCCGGTCAAGGCAAAGATCGGCAGATACACCACCATGATGATCAGCTGGCCGTAGATCAGCGGTCGGCGCGCCTCACGGGCGGCCGCGAACACTTCATGGAAGCGCTCGGCGCGGGTCAGCATGCGGCCATGGCGTTGCTGGGCGTGGGCCAGGCGGCGGATGGCGTTCTCCACGATCACCACCGCGCCGTCGACGATGATGCCGAAGTCCAATGCGCCCAGGCTCATCAGGTTGGCGCTGACCTTGTTGCTGAACATGCCGGTGAAGGTGAACAGCATCGACAACGGAATGACCATGGCGGTGATCAGGGCAGCGCGGATGTTGCCCAGGAACAGGAACAACACGGCGATGACCAGGATGGCGCCCTCGACCAGGTTCTTCTTCACCGTGGCGATGGCCTTTTCCACCAGGTTGGTGCGGTCGTACACCGTCACCGCGACCACGCCCTTGGGCAGGTTGCGGTTGATCTCGACCAGCTTGGCGGCGACCGCCTGGGACACCGTGCGGCTGTTCTCGCCAATCAGCATGAACACCGTGCCCAGCACCACTTCCCGACCATTTTCGGTGGCTGCGCCCGAGCGCAACTCTTCGCCCAGGCCGACCTGGGCAACATGGCTGACGCGGATTGGCGTGCCATCGACACTGGAGATGACGATGTTGGCGATGTCCTCGGCCGACGCCACCTGGCCTGGCGCGCGGATCAGCAACTGCTCGCCATTGCGCTCGATGTAGCCGGCGCCGACGTTGGCGTTGTTGCGCTCCAGCGCCGCGATCAGATCGTTGAGGGTGAGCTTGTAGGCTGCCAGGCGCTTGGGCTCCGGTGCAATCAGGTACTGCTTGGCATGGCCGCCGATGCTGTTGACCTCGGCCACCCCGGGCACATTGCGCAGTTGCGGCTTGATGATCCAGTCCTGGATCACCCGCAAGTCAGTCGGAGTGTAGGGCGTGCCGTCCTCTTTCAGCGCGCCCTGCCCGGCCTCCACCGTCCACAGGAAGATTTCACCCAGCCCGGTGGAAATCGGCCCCATGCCCGCTTCGATGCCGTCGGGCAATTGCTCGCGCGCCACTTGCAGGCGCTCGTTGACCAGTTGACGGGCAAAGAACAGGTCGGTGCCGTCGTCGAAAATGACTGTGACCTGCGACAGGCCCGAGCGCGACAGTGAGCGGGTCTGCTTCAACCCGGGCAGGCCGGCCATGGCGGTCTCGATGGCGAAGGTGATGCGCTGCTCGGTCTCCAGTGGCGAATAGCCGGGCGCGGCGGTATTGATCTGCACCTGGACGTTGGTGATGTCCGGTACAGCGTCGATCGGCAGTTTCTGGTAGCTGTGGATACCCACCGCGGCCATCAGGACCACAGCCAGCATCACCACCAGACGCTGCTCGATGGCGAATTGGATCAGGCGTTCGAACATGCAGGCGTCCCCGTGATCAATGGCTGTGCTCGGCCGAGCCCTTGCCCAGCTCGGACTTGAGGACAAAGCTGCCGGCGGCGGCCACCTGGGTTCCGGTGGCAAGGCCGGTAGTGATTTCCACCTGGCCGGCGTCGCGGCGGCCGGTCTTCACCGGGCGGGCCTCGAAGCCTTCCTCGGTGCGGGCAAACACCACGGTCTGCTCCTCCCAGGCTTGCAAGGCGCTTTCCGGCACCACCACGGCGGCATTGAAGCGCTCGACGCTGACCGCAACATTGACGAACAGCCCGGGGCGCCAGGCGCCGTTGGGATTACCCAGGGTGGCGCGGACAGTGGCAGCGCGGTTCTGCTCGCCGAGCAGGCTGCCAACGTAGTTGACCTTGCCCTCGACCTGGGCACCCAGGTCCGGCGCGCTGACCGTGACATTGCGGCCGGTGACCACCTTGTCCAGGTCGCGTGGGGCGACGGCGAAGGTGGCCCAGACCCGGTTCAGGTCAGACAGGGTGAAGGCGTTGCTGGTCTCATCGACCACCTCGCCCACGGTCAGGTGCTTTTCCACTACCACTGCATCGAACGGCGCGCGCAGTTCATAGCGGTTGCCGGTGCCGGCCGGGCCCACGGCGGCGACCTTCTGCCGAGCGTTGGCCAAGGCAATCTCGGCCTCCTGCAACGCCTGGCGGGCCTGCAGGTAATCCTGTTCGGCGCTGATGCGCTCCTGCCACAGCTGTTGTTCACGCTGGAAGGTCAGGCGCGCCAGTTCCAGGCGGCGCTGGGCAGCTTGTTGCTCGCTGCGCAGGTCGGAAATCTGCTGGCTGGCGATCACCGCCAGCACCTGGCCGCGCTTGACCGCCTGGCCCAGCTCGGCTTGCACCGCCTCGACCACGCCGGGCACGCGTGGCACGACGTGGGCGGTACGGTCTTCGTCAAAGCGGATTTCACCCGGGAAGCTGATGGCGGTAGCCAGCTCACGAGGGCCGGCGCTGGCCAGTTGCACACCGGCAGCTTCGATCTGGGCACTGGACAGGTGCAGCTTGCCCTCTTCTTCTTCGTGGCCTTCGCCGGCCTGTTCCTCGCCGTGGCCGTGGCTGTCTTCGCCGTGGTCGTCGTGCCGGGCTTGCGTGCTCGACGCCTTGCCAAGGTTGTCGGTCCAGGCCAGGCCACCCAGGCCAAGCGCGGCAATGGCGGCAGCCAGAAGGGCTATCTTGCGTGGATTAGTCATTGTTGCTCCTGCTGTTCAATTTGTTGCTCAGGCCATCGAGGTCGCCATAGATCCGCTCGACCTGCGCCCGCGCGTCGGTCGCCGAGGCCAGTGCCTCGAGGTACAGCCCACGTGCCTCGATCAGCGTGCGCTGGGCGTCGAGAACATCGAGAAAGGCGAACTTGCCCATTTCGAAACCGCGGGTGGCGGTGTCCACGGCCTGCTGCGCAGAAGGCAGGATGGTGTGGTCATAGGCCTGCACTTCCTGCATGGCCGTGGCCCACTGGCTGACGGCGCTCCGGGTTTCACTGCGCAAGCGCAGCTCCACGGCGTTGCGCAGGTCACGCGCCTGGTCGGCACGGCGGGCCGCGGCCAGCACGTTGCCCTGGTTGCGGTCGAACAACGGCAAGGGCATCGACAGGCCCACCACATTGACCCGCTCGCGGTCTTCGCGGCTGTACTGGCTGCCAAGGCTGATGGTGAGGTTGGGAGTGCGCAGGGCCTTTTCCGACCCCAGGGACGCGTCACCACGCTCGACCTGGGCAGCAGCCAGGCGCCATTCGACCGTCTGCTCGACCCGGCTGAGCAGGGCGTCAGCGCTGGGCGCATCACCGGGAAACAGGTTGGCTGCCTGCAACTGGTCGAAGCTTACCAACGGGCTGCCGGTCAACCGTGCCAGGGCCTGGTAGGCCACGCTGCGCTGGGTTTGCGCGCGGCGCACTTCGGCTTGAGCCTGGGCCAACTGCACCTGGGCCCGGGTGGCTTCCACGGGCGATGACTGGCCGGCGATCACCCGCCCCTGCACCACTCGCAGCCCACGTTCGGTCAACGCCTGCGATTGCTGTGCCAGCTCCAACGCGGTCTGCGCGCGCAAGGCCGCGTGGAAGGCCTGCACCACCTCGGCGCGCAGGGCGTTGCGCTGGCGCTCCAGGTCCAGCTGGGCAATGGCCTGGCCGGCACCGGCCACGGCGATGCGTGCGCCGCGCTTGCCGCCCAGTTCCAGCGGCTGGCTGAGGGTGACTGTGGTAGTGCTGGTGTCACGACGGGTGTCCTCGACCTCCCAGGACAGTTCCGGGTTGGGGATTAGCCCGGCCTGGCGCCGCTCGCCGTCGGCAATGCCGATTTCCCGGCCAGCCGCGGCCAGTTCCGGGTTCTGGGCAAAGGCGGCGTCAAGCGCCTGAGGCAGGCTCAGGCTCTGGCTGGCCTGGGCGCTGGCGGCGCCGGCCAGCAACAGGCAGAGCAAGGCGGTCTTGCGGGGGATGGGCACGAAACAGGTCCTCGTCGGCGAGCTTTGGCAAGGGACTGTAGAAAGTCGTGCTTATCGGGGTGGTGGCGGGAAAATTACAATTTTGTAATCGAGCTGCAGGCTGTCTGCTCTGGCCCTATCGCCGGCAAGCCAGCTCCCACAGGTCCGTGACCAAGCTGGAGCCCTGTGGAGTACCTGTGGGAGCTGGCTTGCCGGCGATAGGGCCGGTACAGGCTATATCAAGTTCGATAATCGCCCACTTTCCCGATGCAGTGGTTTAGTCCAATTGACTAAACTAACCGGTCAGTACAAAACTAGAAGCATCCAACAACAACAAAGCGATGCCCGTCATGAAGCCCCTCATTCTCGTGCTCAACGGCCCTAACCTGAACATGCTGGGCACCCGCGAGCCTACTCAATATGGTCATGAAACCCTCGCCGACCTGGCCCGGGGCTGTGCCGAGACCGCCCATGCCCACGGCCTGGAAATCGAATTCCGCCAAACCAACCATGAAGGCGAACTGATCGACTGGATCCACGCCGCCCGTGGCCGCTGCGCCGGTATCGTGATCAACCCTGGTGCCTGGACCCACACCTCGGTGGCCATCCGCGACGCCCTGGTGGCCAGCGAACTGCCAGTCATCGAAGTGCACCTGTCCAACGTGCACAAACGTGAACCGTTCCGTCACCTGTCGTTCGTATCGTCCATCGCCGTCGGGGTCATCTGCGGCCTGGGCAGCCATGGCTACCGCATGGCCCTCAGCCACTTCGCCGAAATTTTGCAGGAGCACCACGCATGAGCCAGCAAGCCATCCTCGCCGGCCTGATCGGCCGCGGCATCCAGCTGTCGCGCACCCCTGCCCTACACGAACACGAAGGTGACGCCCAGGCCCTGCGCTACCTGTACCGGCTGATCGATGCCGACCAGTTGCAACTGGACGACAGCGCCCTGCCCGGCCTGCTCGACGCCGCACAGCACACCGGTTTCACCGGGCTCAACATCACCTACCCGTTCAAGCAGGCGATCCTGCCACTGCTCGACGAACTGTCGGACGAAGCCCGCGGCATCGGCGCGGTGAACACCGTGGTGCTCAAGGACGGCAAGCGGGTCGGCCACAACACCGACTGCCTGGGCTTTGCCGAAGGTTTGCGCCGTGGCCTGCCCGACGTGGCACGGCGCCAGGTGGTGCAGATGGGTGCCGGTGGCGCAGGCTCCGCCGTAGCCCATGCCCTGCTGGGTGAAGGGGTCGAGCGGCTGGTGCTGTTCGAAGTGGACGCGACCCGAGCGCAGGCCCTGGTGGACAACCTGAATGCCCATTTCGGTGCCGGGCGCGCCGCAGTCGGCACTGACCTGGTCACGGCCCTGGCCGAGGCGGACGGACTGGTCAACACCACGCCGGTGGGCATGGCCAAGCTGCCGGGCACGCCGCTGCCGGTGGAACTGCTGCATGCGCGCCTGTGGGTGGCGGAGATCATCTACTTCCCGCTGGAAACCGAACTGCTGCGCGCCGCCCGGGCACTGGGCTGCCGCACCCTGGACGGCAGCAACATGGCCGTGTTCCAGGCGGTGAAGGCGTTCGAGCTGTTCAGCGGGCGCCAGGCGGATGCAGCGCGGATGCAGGCGCATTTTGCCAGTTTCACCTGACAGATCGGTGTTGGCTTATTCGCGGGCTTGCCCCACACAGGCACTGCGACAAATCCCTGTGGGAGATGGCCCAGCCCTTTGGTCTGCGCTGTCGCATAGAGAACTGAATTCGCAAGCGCTCCCACAGGGGCCCTGCTAATTCAACGAGTTATGCGCAGTTCTATGAGAGCGGGCAAGCCCGCGAAGAGGTCGGCACAGACAACTCACCCTTTTTCATCCAGCAACGCCTGTATCAACTGCTCCTGCCCCCCATAATCCCCCTCGCCAAAGTGCACATGGCGCACCTGCCCCTTGCGGTCGACAAAGTAGTGTGCCGGCCAGAACTGGTTGCCCCAGGCATTCCACACCTTATAGTCGTTATCCACCGCCACCGGGTAACCGATCCCCAGCCTGGCCACCTTGTCACGCAAGGTGCCAACGTCATGCTCGTAGTCGTACTCCGGCGTGTGTACACCGACTACCACCAGGCCTTGGTCGGCATAGCGCCGCGCCCAGTCGTTCACATGCGGCAGGCTGCGCCGGCAGTTGATGCAGTCCCAGGTCCAGAAGTCCACCAGCACCACCTTGCCCTTGAGCCCGGGGCCATCCAGTGACGTCGAATTCAGCCACTGGCTGGCGCCCGACAGCGACGGCATGGCGCCGTAGCTGTCGCGGGCCATCAGGTGCCCGGCCAGGCCCAGGCCGGTCAGCGCCAGGGCAAAGCCGCCCACCTTCAACAACAAGCGACGATCAATTCTCATGGCAACCGCCGGTGGCGTAGGTACGGTACTGCACGCTCTGCTGCTGGCCCTTGGAGTCGAGGTAGTCCATGCGGGTGTTCACCGGGCCGCAGGCGTTGCTCTGGTCATCCTGTATCGACAGCACTTTCTTCACATCCAGTCGGTCACCGTAGCGGTACTGCATGACCCCGGTATCGTTCATCGGCATCGTGGAGGCCTGGGCGGCGATGGCGCCGAAGCTGAGCACGGCGAACAGGCTGGCGCTGGCGAAAGTCTTGACGTTCATGGCATATCTCCTGTGTAACGCTTGCGGGTGGGGAGGTGTGCTCCCCGGTCGAGAGCCATTTCACGCCGCCCAGGTATCCCGTATGTGTCGCCCGAAGCGGTGATGTGCTTCCTCCTGTGTCTGTACGCGCGCCAGATACACTGCAATACAAAACCCCGCAGGCAAGCGCGATCACGCTCGGTACACTGCGCCCATCCCCTCTTGCACAGGAACGCAGCGCATGGAACACGTCGATCACATCCTGATCGTCGACGACGACCGCGAAATCCGCGAACTGGTCGGCAACTACCTGAAGAAGAACGGCCTGCGCACCAGCATCGTCGCCGACGGCCGGCAGATGCGCGCCTTTCTCGAAGCCAACAGCGTCGACCTGATCGTCCTGGACATCATGATGCCCGGCGACGACGGCCTGCTGTTGTGCCGCGAGCTGCGCGCCGGCAAGCACCGCAACACCCCGGTGCTGATGCTGACCGCCCGCAACGACGAAACCGACCGCATCATCGGCCTGGAAATGGGCGCCGACGATTACCTGACCAAGCCGTTCTCGGCCCGCGAACTGCTGGCCCGTATCAACGCCGTGCTGCGCCGCACACGCATGCTGCCACCCAACCTGACCATCAGCGAAAGCAGCCGCCTGCTCGGCTTCGGCCAGTGGCGGTTGGACACCACCGCGCGCCACCTGCTCGACAACGAAGGCACCCTGGTGGCCTTGAGCGGCGCCGAATACCGCCTGCTGCGGGTGTTTCTCGACCACCCGCAGCGGGTGCTCAGTCGTGAGCAGTTGCTCAACCTGACCCAGGGCCGCGAAGCTGATATCTTCGACCGCTCCATCGACCTGCTGGTCAGCCGCCTGCGCCAGCGCCTGGGTGACGACGCCCGCGAACCCAGCTGCATCAAGACCGTGCGCAGCGAGGGCTACGTGTTCTCGCTGCCGGTGCAACTGCTCGAGTCGCCATCATGAGGGGGCCACGCACCCTGGCCTCGCGCCTGGCGCTGATCTTCTTCACCGGCCTGGTGCTGGCCTACGGCCTGTCATTCGGCTTGCAGGCCTACGAGCGCTATATCAGCAGCCGCTCGATGATGCTCAGCAACCTGGAGCAGGACGTGGCTACCTCGGTAGCCATCCTCGACCGACTACCCGCGTCCGAACGCGCCGCCTGGTTGCCACGCCTGGAGCGGCGTACCTACCGCTACCGGCTGGACCGGGGCCTGGCGGGCGAAGCGATGCCCAGCAGCGACCCGCCCATGGCCGCCGATTCGATCGTCAAGGCCATTGGCACCGACTATCGCCTGACCTTCCAGGAAATCCCCGGCCCGAATACGCACTTCCAGGCACACCTGAGCCTGGCCGATGGCGCACCGCTGACCATCGACGTAACCCCATCACTGGTCCCGGTAGCCCGCTGGCTACCCGTGGTGCTGCTGATCCAGCTGGCCGTGCTGTTGCTGTGCACCTGGCTGGCGGTGCGCCTGGCGATCGGCCCGCTAACCCGCCTGGCCCGCGCGGTGGACAACCTCGACCCGGACAAACCCGGAGTGCAACTGGATGAAAACGGCCCACGCGAGGTGCGCTACGCCGCCGTGGCCTTCAACGCCCTGCAGGCGCGCATCGCTGCCCACCTCAAGGAACGCATGCAGTTACTGGCGGCCATTTCCCACGACCTGCAAACGCCGATCACGCGCATGAAGCTGCGTGTCGAAGTGATGGACGACGGGGTGGAAAAGGACAAGCTGTGGAGCGACCTGGGCGAGATGGAACACCTGGTGCGCGAAGGCGTGGCCTATGCACGCAGCATGGACACCAGCACCGAGGCACCGTGCCGGGTCAACCTCGATGCCTTCCTCGACAGCCTGGTGTTCGACTACCAGGACAGTGGCGCTCAGGTCGAGCGCCATGGCAGCAGCGGCAACCTGCTGGAAACCCGCCCGCATGCCTTGCGCCGGGTGTTGGTGAACCTGGTGGACAATGCCCTCAAGTTTGCCGGTGCTGCCGAACTGGAAGTGTGCCACGAGGGTGGCATGACCGTAATCCGCGTGCTCGACAACGGGCCCGGAATACCCGGCGGTGAACTGGATGAAGTGCTCAAGCCGTTCTATCGCGTGGAAGGCTCACGTAACCGCAGTACCGGCGGCACCGGGCTGGGGCTGGCGATTACCCACCAGCTGATCCAGGCCATGGGCGGCCGACTGACCCTGAGCAACCGCGCAAGCGGCGGGCTGTGCGCACAGATCGAACTCAAATGACAGGTTGTGGGAGTGGGTGCGGCCTGAGGCATCAATACAAACCGATACATAACCCCTATCCCCTCGACACACTGCAGATACCCCACCCCGACACACTCCCGGCCACACCACCACACTCCGGGAGCCTCCCTGATGAAACCCCTCACCCTGCCCTCCGGCTGGAAGCTGTTCGCCGTCCTCGCCGGCCTGACCCTGACGATGACCGTCGTGGTCCTGGCCAGCCAACCTGACCCGGACGGCCTGCGCAGCGCCATCCGCGCCACCGCGCGCAGCTCGTTCGCGCTGTTCCTGCTGGCCTTCCTGGCGTCGTCGCTGGTGACCTTGCGGCCTGGCACCAGCAGCCGCCGCATCCTCCAGGAACGGCGCTACCTGGGGCTGGCATTCGCCTTTTCCCACACCGTGCATGGCGTACTGATCTACCGCTACGCCCAGCAGTTCCCCGAGCTGTTCTGGGCCGGCCGCACGCTCACTTCCAGCCTGCCCGGCTCCCTCGGCTACCTGTTCCTGCTGCTGCTCACCATCACCTCGTTCAAGGCCCCCATGCGCCTGTTGGGCGGCCGTGCCTGGCAGGCCCTGCACAGCACCGGCATGTGGGTACTGGCCACGGTGTTCTGCCTGTCGTTCTACAAACGCATCCCCATGGGCGGTTGGTACCCGCTGGCGTTCGCCCTGATGTTCAGCGCCATCGCCGTCAAGCTCACCGCCAAGCTGACCCGCCAGCAACGCCGTAACGCCCGCGCCCTTTCCTGAAAAGAGAAAACCAGCATGACCACCTTGACCCGTACCCTGACCACCTTCGACCGTTTCGGTAGCTGGAGCGCCGACCTGCCGTTGCGGCTGTTCCTGGCCTGGGAATTTTTCGAATCCGGCTGGGAGAAATTCAATGGCAGCAACTGGTTCGCCGACCTGCAATCGAACTTCCCGTTCCCCTTCAACCTGCTGCCTGCCGAGCTGAACTGGCAGCTGTCGATGTGGGCGGAGCTGATCCTGCCGTTATTGCTGTTGCTGGGGCTGGGTACCCGGCTGGCCTCATTGGGGCTGATGGTGGTGACCGTGGTGGCGATTGCCGCGGTGCATTGGCCGGCGCACTGGTCGAGCCTGGCCGAGCTGGCGCAGGGTTACGCCATTACCGACCAGGGCTTTGGCAACTTCAAGTTACCGCTGATCTACCTGATGGCGTTGCTGCCACTGCTGCTGAAAGGGGCTGGGCGACTGAGCCTGGATCAGTGGCTGCGGACGCGATTCTGCAGGTGAAATCGCCGGGGCAGCTTTGCAGCCCATCGCCGGCAAGCCAGCTCCCACTGGGATAGCACATGGTTTGAGGTCAATGCTGTCCAGGTGGGAGCTGGCTTGCCGGCGAAAGGGGCGCAGCGCGCCCCCAGTACCTCGCCTCAACCTGTAGCGATAATGACCCCCTGCTCGCGCAGCCCCTCCAGCAATGCCAACCCCTGCTGCACATCCCCGCCCAACGCCTCCAGCCGCGCCCGCCCACTGCCCTGCTCCAGCGCCAGCAACCGATATGCCAGCGGCGCCAGGCGCGCGAAGCGCACTTTCAACTCCGCATCGCGATACACCAGTAACAAGGTCGGCGTCTCTGGTGCCACTGCTGGCTGGTAATCCGCCCCGATACGCTCCACCGGCCAGCGATAAGCCAATACCCGTGCCACACAAGACAACAGCGGCTCCCCTTCCAGCAAATCGCCTGCCGGGTCATGGGCCGGTTCTTCGGCATCACTCAGGTACAATTGCGCCTCGATCCACTCATAGTGCGCCAGCTCCAGCTGCCACGGAGCATCCAGTTCGACACCTTGCAGGTAATCGACAAAGGCTTCGGCGATCTCGGTAAACAACGGCGTCTGGCTGCGATAGCTGGCATAGAAATCACGCACACGGGCATGCCAGCGTTGTTCGCCCAACGCCTGGCGCATCACCGGAAAACTGCCGGCCAGCAAACCTTCGATGGCACCATAGAACAACTCGCGGTAAACTTGCAGGCGCCTGGCCTCCACGCCCGGCGGCGGCGCATGGCGCTGCGGATCACGCAGGTGCCGAGCCAAGGTGTACTGCTGCTCACGCAAGGTCTCATTCATTTGCCTGCCCTCCTGAAGCACGCTGCACAGCACGGATGCGCGCCGTTTCGGCGAGCAGTTCGACCAGTGGCGGATAGTTGAAATCACGCTCGAGCACGGTCGGTTGCACGCCGAAGCGCGCACAGGCGATGGCGTATAGCGCCCATACATCTTCCTTCACCGCGGCCCCATGGGTGTCGACCTTGAGGTCCGGTGCTTCATCGTAATGGCCGGCCACGTGCATACCGGTCACCCGCGCCTGGGGCAAGCCGGCAAGGAATTCGCGGGCGTCGTAGCCGTGGTTGCAGGCGTTGACGAAGACGTTGTTGACGTCCAGCAGCAGGTCGCAGTCGGCCTCATCGACTACCGCACGGATGAACTCGAGTTCGCTCATTGCCTGGTACGGCGCGGCGTAGTAGCTGATGTTCTCCACGGCAATGCGTCGCTCCAGGTATTCCTGGGCCTGGTGAATCCGCGCGGCCACATGGCGCACGGCTTCGTCGGTGAACGGAATTGGCATCAGGTCGTACAGGTGCCCGTCATCGCTGCAGTAGCTCAGGTGCTCGCTGTACAAGCGCACCTGGTAGCGATCCAGAAACTGGCGAGTCTGGCCAAGGAAATGGCGGTCCAGCGGCTCGCTGCCGCCCAGCGACAACGACAGCCCGTGGCAGGTAATGGCAAAGCGCTCGGCCAACTGCGCCAGGCCCTTGCCGTAGGCACCGCCCACGGCAATCCAGTTTTCCGGTGCGCATTCGAGAAAGTCCACAGCACCAGCCTCCATGGCCAGCAGTTCCGGCAACAGGCCGCGGCGTAGGCCAAGCCCGGCCTGTAAAGGCAGAGGGGACAAAGATGTGGGGGGCATGAACAGGTCTCCGCAACAGGCACAACGCCCCGCCTGACCAGCAGGAGGGGCGTTGTGCGGTTCATGGGGTAGAGGGTCAGGATTTGCCGGTCAGGTGGCTGAACAGGCCCTCGGGCATGGCCTTGCCATTCGCCTGGTAGATCGCCTTGAGGTGATCCGCCGCCTCCTGTTCGGAGATGAAGCCATCATGGTTACTGTCGATCTTGTCGAAGTCACCGGCACGGTCCTTGGCTACCGCCAGGAACTCGTCGCGCGAGACCTTGCCGTCGTGGTTGCTGTCGGTCTTGGCGAACGAGGCATCACCACACTTGCCCTCGCCACACTTGCCTTCGGCACCGGCCTTGGCGCTGGCGCCGCATTTGCCCTCACCGCATTTGCCTTCGCCCTGGGTGGCCTTCGCGCTGCCACCACATTTGCCTTCACCACATTTGCCCTCGCCGGCCACCTTGGCCGACGCCAGCTGGTAACCCTGGGCCAACGGCTCGACGGCGAAGGCGCTGCTGCTCAATGCCATGCTGCCGATCAGGGCTGCGCCGAGCAGGCCGAGGGTGTTTCGTACTTGAGTCATGGTGTCGCTCCACTGTGGTTGGAATGTGGAGCCATTAGGCCGTTGCGGTATGTCGTGGATGTATCGCGTGGGGCGCGGTTTTGTATGGGAATGGGTCTGCGGCGTGGGCAGATACAGTGGGATACACAACGGCCCCAAGGTGCGCCGGGGCCGTTGTGCCGGGTCAGTCTTCCAGTGGTTTGGGTGGCGCGGCGGGCTTGGCAGGCTTGCCGGGCTTGCTGTCCTTGGCCTTGGTTTCCGGTGCCGCCGCGGCCACAGGCTCGGGCGCTGTTACGGCTTTTTCGCTGGCGGGCAACTCATCGACCGCCTTGATGATCACCTGCGGGTCGATGGCCTCGCCACTGTCGTCATCCTTGAGCATGTGCCGCTCACCGTCCTTGCCCACCAGGATCACCTTGGTACCTTTGCTGGCACCCAGCTTCAACTCGCGGATCAGGGCCATGGTGGTCTGCTGCTCGAGGTTCTTGTCCTCACGCTTGCCCATCATGTTGGCGACGCTGTACAGCACCAGGTTACGTTCCTTGAAAGCCGCCTGGGTAGCCGGGTCTTCAAGTGCCTTGTTCAAACCGCGCAAGGTCGGGTCGGCGGTGCTTGGGGCAATCACCACCAATGGCCTGGCCTTGCCCAGCTCCTTGGCCAGGGGCGCATCACTGTCGGCGGCAAAAACAGGCGCTGTAACAGCGAGCAAGGCAGCGAGGGTCAATGACCGGACGAGCATGCGTATCTCCTTATTCTCTCGATAAACCAGAAGACTGCAGATCAGGGAGAAAGATCCGACAGGCGAGCGTAAACCACCCAGGGCATCAGCGTTTCAACGAAAAGTAACTGGCCATTACAGTACAACCAGTCGCCCCTGCACGCCCACTTCAAGTGCAACGCTCACCGGTACCGTGAGCATAGTCCAATGCGCCTGTCACACCCACCGCTGCAGGGCCTCGGTAGCAAGTTGCAGCTCAGTCTGCTCGGTCCACTGCCTTATGACCTTCATCAACCTTGCAGCAGCATTCTCATCGGCATCCGGTTCCAGTTGGCTTCTCAGGTGCTGCGGCACTTCCAGTTGCCTGGCGTAATGTTTCTCCATGAATCGGCGCCAGAACGGTTGCTCAACCATCCATGTGGCCAATGCATCCGCAGTCTCGCTCTCCGCGACCCGATCACGCATGCGCGCTACTGCAGCATCGTCCAGTTCCGGAATACCTTCATGAAGCATGCTCTGCGCATTGCCAGGCAAGTCCAGCTCGACCCGCAAGCGGATCGAATAGGCCAGCGCCCATTCCAGCGATTCATTGCCAGCTCCGACAGCCTCTGCCTCCCGCAACGCTATCAGGTCAACCTCGCGCTGCCGCCACAGTCGGCGAGCCAGCCTTACCAGCACCCCCTCCTGGTTCGCGACCGGGGCAGAATGCTCGGCGTCCCAAACCAACTTGCGAATTTCTAACTGGCCAAACACTACCGTGGCGTTGTCGGCACAATGCTCGACCAGCGCATTGGCGTATATTTCCTCGGCCAACTGAGGAGCGTTGTACATGCTTTCCATCAGCTCGAGTACCCGCAGCGCCAGCAGTACACCGTGCCGCGGGTGTTTGAAGTCCCGAGACCGTGTGAGTTGTGCCAACAAAGCCAGGAAGTTGGCTGAGCGATCCGTTTGCGCGATGCCGATCCACAAGCTTGCCAGATCTTCCCGCCTTTCTCCCTCCAGGCGGTCAAGCCAGCGCAGCCTGTAAGGCACCACACTCGATTCTGGAAAGCCCCACTCGGCTTGAATGTCAGCTGCCTGATGTGCGGGAAGGGGGTTGCCGGACAACTCGACGTACCCGGTTTGCCATAACCCACCCTCCAGAAAACCTGCTGGCAATGCAGTGAGCGCGTTGCCTGAAGCATCGAGCAGGTACAAGTCCGAGCAGTTCAACAGCCCGGCCGGCAGCGAAGTCAGCCGGGTATTGCGCACGCGCAACTCCATCAGCCGGGGCATGCCCTCGACGGAGAACCCTGCATGCAAGTCGTTGTTCGACAGGTTCAGGTAACGCAACTGGCTGCAGATCCCGAGTACCGCAGCTTGCGCATCGTCCAGCAATATTCTGTTATCGGACAAGTCCAGCACACGCAAGTTGCCAAGCTGAGGCAGACTGCTCGGCACAGTTGCCAGACGATTACTGCTCAGCTCCAAAAAGATGAGGTTGGGGAAGCACTGCAAAAATTGCTCTGGCATGGCCTTTAGCAGCAGGCTACCCAAGGCAAGTTCAGTCACATGAGGAAAGCTGAACTGAGGCCCCAACTCCGGGAGTGAGCGCAATTCATGCCCGGTGAATTGCCAAGCGGTGGCCATATGATCGGGCGGCACCCTGGTTTGATAGGGAATCAGCTCCCGCCAGCACAGCATCATTGCCTTGCGAAATTTCTTGCGCTCATCCTTCTCACCGACCAGCGCACCTTGCCACTCCCAGTTTTTCAGATGTTTTTCCAGCAGACGTGACTGCTGTTCGAGCATGCCCAGCTCGTTCTCAGTGTCGCGTCCCGAGGTGTGCAGCCTGGCCAGCCATGCGTCGATTTGCTCATCACTATAAGCCGGGTACAAGTCGCGCAGCCGTACCGCGAAAGCGCGGGGGCGTGATGAAGGCCGAGTAAACCGCCCCTGGCTGCCCCCCAGAGGGTAGCCAATCCTGCCGTCGACCAGGCGCTTAGGCGCCAGCACCCATGGTAGCTGCGAATCCTTGCCCAGTACCTGTGCAATCAGGTTGCTTCGCCCGCTTACCTGGCGGGCCAACGATGCTCGCAACCCAAGCGCATAGGGCTGACTGATGCCCAGGGCAGCGAAATCTTCATTATCGAAGGCGCCAACCATGATTTCGAACAGTTCACCCGGGCCTGCCAGCTCGATACCCAACGCATCTTCAAGTTCGAACAACCCCGCTTTATGCACCAGCCTGTAGGTTACCCCGCTGCCATCTGTAGTCAGTACCGGTCGCGGGGCATCGTTATCGTAAAGGCGCCAGCGTGGCCGAGCTGCCCGAATGTCCAGGCTCTGCAGCAAAGTCAATGCGGCCTTGGCCAGGTCGAGGGTCTGAGGTGTATCGATGAACAATGCCTCGCAGGCACGGGCCACGCGTATGCGCAATGCGCTGAGCCTGGCCCTGTCGACCATGCCGAACGGCACTGTACCTTCGAGCAATGCCTGGTACTGCTCCCCTGCTACGGACAAGCCGCTCACCAGTTCGCCCGCCGCCAGGCGATGCAGGCTCGGGAACGTTCGTCGCAATGTCGCCACCGCCGCGTCGTCGGGCGCTTGTCGCTCAAGGTACAGTTGCTGAAATAGCTGGCGGCGTTTCGCCCAGACTAGCTCTGCCAATGCGGGCCCCTGCGGTTCGGTCACCCCTGGCAATGCACGGGCCTTGCTCAGCAAGGCTGCATCATCGAGCCCCCGTCCCACCCTAAGACCGTCCAGCAAGCCTTGCACCTGACTGTCAATCCACAGGCGCTCGACCGTATCCAGCAACTCGGCCTCGGGCGCCCGAGCGTACACATGCAGCGCCCTGAGGTTATCCGTATCCAACCCGTGGATCGCCATGGCCTGGTCGATATGGTGATCGTCAAGGCGGGCGAAGCGCTCACCAAGACGGCGGAACATATGGTGCGCATCCGTCCAGCTGGCAGGCTGCTCGAACCATAGCCGCCATGCACCGGCGTTGTTATGGCGTAACGATGGACCGTGTCCGCCACGTGGCGTCAGTTGCCACCCGCCCTCAGGGTGCTGGGCGATTTCATAGTAATGCCCGTCAATGATCGTCCAGCATTTGTCTTGCGCCCGGTAGATCCCCGCCTCATCCACCACGCTGCCGGCCGGTGGCTTCATGCTGCGATACGGCAGCAGATCACCGTTCCAGAGCTTCTGGGTTCCGTCCTCCAGGCGCGCCGGTACCCATTTATCCAGTGCCGCCCAGGCACGGCTCGCCTCACGCCATACCACTGCCGTAACCCCGATGACAGCCAGTTCCTTGCTGACAGAGAGCAAATGGTCCATTGCCGCCTTGGTATCGCCCTCGCGCCAGTCTTCCACGCCGTGAAACAGCTCACCCAGCAGGTCCCACACCATCACCGCCAGCAAAATCGCGTTCAGTGCCGGAATGAACAGCCCCGCTACATTGAGCAAGGTCCAACCCTCGGCGGCCAAGCGCTTGCGATGGGCTTCCTGGGCCTGGCGATCCAGTTCGGCAACGGGCGTGGCAATCAGCGCAGCATCGTCCTTGATATGTGCGATGCGTGCAGCGGCAAGGTGATCGAACAGCGGTAACGGATAATCCAGCATGTGCTGGTCCATCTCCCGCGTGGCGCTGTCTGCGACATCCTCCAGCTCACGGGCCACCCTGGAGAAGAACAGCTGACTGTCACGCCGCCGTACGAAACGCTTGAAAAACTTCTGGTACTGCGCCTTGCGCAGGCGCTTGCCAAGCGCCTTACGGATGAAGGTTTCCAGGTTACTGGCAATGCTCCACGGGCCATCAGGGTCGCCAGGCACATAGACGATGATCCGGCGACTGAAATCGAACATCCACCCTTCATGCAGCACATCGAGCACGACAATCTGCTGCAGCTCACAGCCAAAGACCTTGAGCTGCCTGGCGACCACCTTGCTTTCATGGAAGGTACGCGGACGCCCTTCCTCGCACAGGTCCAGGATAAACCGCAGTTCCGCCCCCGTGAGTACCCCCTCGGACTTGGCCTTGCATGCATCGATCACCATGGTCGAACGGTACAGCCGGGCGAACGTCGAGGTCATGTCCTGCCACCCGCTGTCCTGGCTGGCCGGCGCTTTCAGTATGCTGTCCAGGTGCCGTTGGTAACGCCCGCCCAGATCCAGCTGACGACACATGCGCGCAAACGCTGGCGCGGCGAGTGTATCAACTGCTTGCGAGTGGCTGTCGACGATGCAGTTATCCTTGGGCTGCTCATTCAAGCCTTCGCCCTCGGTGAAATTGTTCAGCGCCGCCTCGATCAGCGGTACTTCGAAATAATCCTTGTCCTTGGCCGGGTGCCGCCCCCACCAAATACCTCGGTTGGGTGCATAGTAGGTGTACCAGGTGCGGAAGTACAAAGCACTGGTGTCATGTGCCTTGCCGGTCTTTTCAAGCATGGCGCGCTGCAGCAACGGCCTGGCGAACGCCCCGATACCCTCGATGCGCGCCAGCTCACCTTTGAGCCATTGCCGGCAGGCCAGGCTGTCCTTCAGCGCATCACGCAACGCTTCATGCTGCGATGCATACAAGCCATTGATCGGGATGTTCTGTTCGGTCGGCGACACGATCCGTAACTGGCGAATCCATCTGGGCAGACGCTTCACGATCAGGCTGTCCTGGTAGGCTTGCTCCATGGCCAGCACATCGACGGGCAACGGTTGTTCGGGCGTGGGTAGGGTCACGTTGTAAACCTTCGTCTGACACAAAGGTTCGACAGTAAGAGAAGCGTCACCCGACCAGCACCTAGATAACTACCTCACGGCCAGGTTCAGCTTCGCGCTACGGATGGCGTGAGCGACACGGCGGGCAGGTGCCTGCCAATCGCTTCGCGGGTCAGTTGCAGTTGCACGTTACGCGTTCTGGCCTGCACATGATCGTTCAACTGGTTGATCTCCTGCTCGGGCGCATTACGTTCGATCAGCGCCTCCAGCTCATCGTGTAGCGACTGTGGTACATCCAGGCGGGCCGCGAACGCCTGCGTCAGATATTCCCTCCAGAACCGTTGCATTATGAGGAAATCAGCCAGCGTGACACGCGATTGCGCGCTTCGCACCTGGCGAGCAGCCTCGGCAAGGTCGCCCCCGGTCAGCGAAGCAACGCCAGGGTTGAGCATTTCGTCGTGTTCGATGGGCAAATCCAGGTGCTCGACGAGTGCCAGACGGTAGGCCAAGGCGAACTCCAGCGACTCCTCCGCCCTGCCGGCACGTGCAGCATGCAGCGCGGCCAGGTGATCGAGTGCCTGCCCGGGTATCACCCTCGCGCCAGGTCTCTACCGCATGGAACACCTCCTTGAGCAGGCTCCAGGCTGCGCCACTCAGCAAAAAAGCACTGAGAGCGGGCACGAACAGCCCTGCCACACCAGCGATCACCAAGGCACTGTTCACCAGACGGTTGTGCCGCTCCTGCTCAACCATGCGGTCGATCGTGGTCACCGGCACGGCGATGAACGCGGCATCGTCCTTTACCTGTTCACCCCATGCCCGCGCCAGATGGGCAAACAATGGCAGCGGGTAGTCCACCATGTGCTGGTCCATGTCACGGGCCGCCCAGTCAGCAACATCGACCAGGGTTTCACTTACCTGGGCAAAGAACGCCGGGCGATCGCGTCGACGTATGAACCGGCTGAAAAAACGCTGATAGGGTTGCCTGGCAAGTCGCTTGCCCAACGTACGACGGATGAACGTATCAACATCGGCCGCTGCGCCCCAGGGACTGACAGGGTCGTCCGGGATATACACCAGCACCCGCGCACTGGATTTGAACCCGAGAAAATCATCGATCATATCGAGCACGACTATCTGCTCGAGCCTGCAGCCGAAGGCTGTCAATTGCCGGGCGTGTACCGTGCGTCCGGTGCAAACGCCAGGCCGGCCGTCGCGGCACAAGCCGATGACCAGCTGCAGTTCTTCGTCAGTCAGCAACCCTTCGCTTCTGGCCTGACAGGCATCGACCAGCATTGATGACGCCTTTAGCGCCTTGAGTGAAGTAACGATGCAAGGCCCGCTGGGTCCGCCCTCGGCAAAACTGCCGAGCACAGTCTCAAGATGCTCTTGATAGCGCGCCCCCAGGTCAAGCTTGCGACAACAGCCGGCAAACGCCAGCGCAGTCATACCGGCAAATTCGCTGCCATCACTGGTGACCATGCAATCCTTGCGCGGCAGCCCGTTGCCATGGGCTTCGTCCTGGGTGAAGTTGGCAAGCGCGGCGGTGAGTAGCAGGATGTCGAAGTCGTTCTGTTGTTGCTGGGGCACATGGCCCGCCGCCCACTCAGGCCTGGGCGAAAGGCTGAAGTAATGGTGGCGCAGGTAGAGCCTACTGCTGTCGGCCGTCACTGACAGGTGCTCGCGCAACGCACGTTGCAGAAGCGGCCTGCAATACTGCTCGATGCCCTGGATACGCCGCAGCGCAACGCCCAGATGTTGCTTGCTGGACAAACTGGTCTTGAAGGCTTCGAGCAGGGCTGCAGTTTGTTGCGGCGACAATACCGGTTGTGCTGCCGGGGCGAAGTGCTTGGCATTGGCGGCACCCAGTTTGCGCATCCAGGCCGGCAAGGCTCGCGCGATCAGCCCATCCTGAAATCCCTGCTCCACCGCCAGGTTCGCCGCCTGGCCGGGATCGTTACCGTCACCCATGAACTGCCCCACTTCGTCGAAAGGGCAACGCTACGCCGCACTGGCCAACGATAAGGACTACTCGGGTACTACACGCTCAAAACAACATCAGTTGGCGGCCGGTCATGGCCATGAAGTCATCACCGACAAACGGCAGAATGGCATCGGCCACAGGCTGCAACTGGCGACTCAGATAGTGTTCGTAGTCAATCGGCGATTGCAGGTTTTCCAAAGGCTCCGGGCCGGCAGTGGTAATGACATAGCTGATCCAGCCACCGTTCTGGTATTGCAGGGGGCGGGCCAGGCGGCTGTTATATTCATCCGCCAGCCGTGCCGCCCGCACATGCGGCGGTATGTTGCGCTGATAATCCGCCAGGGGCCGGCGCAGGCGCTTGCGATAGACCAACTGCGGGTCCAGCTCGCCAGCCAAAGTGCGTTTGACGTAGTCACGCACATAATCACGGTAAGGCTCACCACGGAACACTCGGCCATACAGCTCCTGCTGGAACTCGCGCGCCAGAGGCGACCAATCGGTACGCACCGACTCAAGCCCCTTGTAGACCATGGACTGGCTACCATCGGCGCGCTGTACCAGCCCGGCATAACGCTTCTTGCTGCCTTCATCCGCGCCGCGAATGGTAGGCATCAGAAACCGCCGGTAATGCGTTTCGAACTGCAGTTCCAACGCACTTTGCAGGTTCAGCGTATCGCGCAGGTGCTCGCGCCACCATTGGTTCACTTCAGCCACCAGTCGCTGACCGATACGGGCCGCGTCGTTCTCATCATGGGCACACTTGAGCCAGACGAACGTCGAATCGGTATCGCCGTAGATCACGTCATAGCCCCGCGCTTCTATCAGCAGCCGAGTCTGGTGCATGATCTGGTGACCACGCATGGTGATCGATGAGGCAAGGCGCGGGTCGAAAAAACGGCAACCGCTGGAGCCCAGTACCCCGTAGAACGCATTCATGATGATCTTCAGCGCCTGGGACAGTGCTGCGTTACCCTCGCGTTTGGCCGCCTCGCGCCCCTGCCACACCCGCTCGACAATGGCCGGCAGGCAATGCCGGGTGCGGGAAAAACGCCCGCCCCGGAAGCCTTCCACCGAGTGCGCATCATCCGGCTCCCGCAGCCCCTCGACCAGCCCGACCGGGTCGATCAGGAAGGTGCGAATGATCGAGGGGTACAGGCTTTTGTAATCCAGCACCAGCACCGAGTCGTACAAGCCCGGGCGCGAATCCATGACAAATCCACCGGGGCTGGCTTCATCGGCGCGGCTGCCGAGGTTGGGGGCGACAAAACCCAGACGGTGCATCTGCGGAATGTACAAATGGCAGAAGGCAGCCACTGACCCGCCGCTGCGGTCCACCGCCAGGCCGGTGACCGAAGCCCGCTCAAGCAGGAACTCCAGCAGACGGGTGTGGGCGAAGATGCGCGTGACCAGTTCGCAGTCTTTGAGGTTGTAGCGTGCCAGGGCAGGTTTGTCCTCGGCAAAGCGCCGGTTGATTTCATCCATGCGCTGGTAGGGCGTGTCGATGGCCTTGCCTTCACCCAGCAGAGTCTGAGCAACGTTCTCGAGGCTGAACGACGGGAAGCTCCAGGTTGCCGAGCGCAATGCCTCGATACCGTCGAGCAGCAACCGCCCCGGGGCATCGGCGAACACGTGGCCGCCACCGGCGCGGCTGCGCAAGGTCATGGCCGCGCCGTTGCGGCCCAGTACCAGCGGTACCTGCAGCAACTTGGCGTGTTCGTGCAGCAGGCGCAAGTCGAACTGGACCAGGTTCCAGCCGATGATTGCATCCGGGTCATGCGCTGCCATCCACTGGTTGAGGCAGCCGAGCAACTCGGCACGGTCAGCACAGTAGTGCAGAGCGAAGTCGATGCCATCCGCCTTGCCGTTGGCCGGACCAAGCATGTACACCTGGCGCTGGCCACAGCCTTCCAGGGCAATGCTGTACAGCTCGCCACGCTCGCTGGTCTCGATGTCCAGCGACACCAGGCGCAGCGGCGGGCGATAGCCGGTCAAGGGCTTGAGCTGAGCCTCGCAGACCACACCCTGGGCATCCGGCTGGCCGGTAAACTGCACGGCGGCGGTGATGAAGCGCTCCATCAGGTAGCGCTCGGGCGGGCGGATATCGGCTTCGAATACCTCGATGCCGGCGCTGCGCAGGCGTTGCTCCAACTGCATCAGTTGCCGATGCTGGCGGCAGTACAGGCCCAGCACCGGGCGCTGGTCGAAGTCCTTCAGGCGCAGCGGCTTGAGCTGTACCCCAGGCTCCTTGGCCAGCAACACGCGAGCATGCTCGGCCTGCGCCTGCGGGATGAACGCCACCGACTCCTGCGGTGCCAGGCGCACCTGCCGCGGCCCCTGATCGGTAGCCAGCCAGAACTCCACGCAGGTGCCTTCGGGCGTGTCATGCCAATGCCGGGTCAGGACAAAGCCCTGCTGCAACTCCACTGCGTCGACCTCTGAATCATGTGTTTAGGGGGTGATTCTAGCGCTATGGTGGCTGATTCTGCTGGTAGTTCCTTCATAGGCAATTAGTACTTGACCATGAAAAAGATCGTCCCGGCCCACACGGCGGCGAAAAGGTTCACTCTCCTATACGTGGTCATGGCTAGCCGTGCCTACAGTGACTCCACACCGATGCCGTGCGGGTCACTCTTTCATGCAGGTGGTTGGCCACCAGTGCGAACGACGGCCCCTGTCCCGTGCACCTGAATCCTAAATCAAAGAGGCTGCCCCCGGGGCAGCCTCTTGGCGTCGATTGAACTTGCTAAACAGATAGCTCAAGTCATGCACCGTCCATTTGCTGCGTGACAGCGCGGCGCCATGGCGGCGGGTGGCCGCTCATGGAACGGCACATCACTCATTGAATTAGCAGGGCCTCTGTGGGGCTCGGCGATCTCCCACGGTCTGTACTGCGCGAACAGTCAGAAGCGAGCGGTGTCCCTCCTCCTCCCTTCAAGTCCTACCCTACAAGCGAGCGCTGCGCCGCACGGGCGGCGCTCGGTCTCACAGGCGCGGAATCCCTCAAGACAAACGCCCCCGCCACAAAACCGCTCCGCCGCCGTACCTCACGCTCGAACGCGTGTTCAACCGTACAGGTAGTTGATGTCCTTGTAGGCCAGCGGCGGCACCTGGCCAAGCAGGAACTCGCGCAGTTTGTGCATCTGCCGCGCCTTGGGGCTGGCCTTGAGCCAAGTCATGTAATAGCCGTCGCCGGTGGCCACCGCGTGCTTGAACGGCGTGACCAGGCGCCCGGCCAACAGGTCGGCACTGGCCAGCACCAGGTCGACCACCGAAATACCCAAGCCTTGCTGGGCAGCCGAGATGCCCTGGTCGAGGGTATCGAACACCTGCCCATGGTCGATGCTGATGTCCAGCGCGTCCATGCGAGCCAGCCAGCGCCGCCAGTCACGTCGGTCGGGGGACGGGTGCAGGAACTCGCACTGGGCCAGGTCGGCCAGGTCCGGTTGTGCCTGGGTCATGTAGTCCGGGTGGCACACCGGGATCAGCCATTCATCGAACAGCTTGAAACTCTCGATATCGGCGGGAAAACGCCCGCTGGCCAGAAGGATTGCACAGTCGTAGGGCTCGGAATAGAAGTCCACGCTGTCGATGTCCATCCATACGCTGGACAGCTGCACGCTGCAGTTGTCCTCGACCTTCTTGAACGCATCCAGCGCCCGCAGCAGCCAGCGCACGGTGAGCGTGGACGGCGCCTTCAGACGCAGGCCATAGCGATCCTGGCGCAGCAGGGCACAGGCATTTTCGATGATCTTGAAGCCAACCTTGAGTTCCTGTGCCAGCAGGCGGCCGTGCTCGGTCAAGGCCAGTTTCGGCCCGCGACGTTCGAACAGGTCACAGCCGAACATGGTTTCGAGGGTCTTGATATGGTGGCTGACGGCGCCCTGGGTCAGGGCCAGCTCTTCTGCGGCACGGGTAAATGAGCCATAGCGAGAGGCCACCTCGAAGGCACGCAGCGCGTGCAAGGCCTGAATCCGTTCCGACATGGCGACGCCCCGAGCATGAGTGAGACTAATAGTAGGTCATAGTTCCACGCGTTTTACAACGTCAAGAGCGTCTCGGAAAATGCAGGTAAATAATAAACATAACCAGGATCCTGCCTGCATGTGACTGGAACGTTTATTTAATTTACGCCTGGGGAAATCATGTCTACGGGTTATGGAACTTGCTATCGCCTGGATGCGCTAGAGCTGGCCGCTGAACATGTCCGGAACACGCAACATTGGACCTACAAAGCCGTAGAACATTTTCGCAGTATCCTCGCCAACCCCGAGTTCCCCTGCCTGTTCGGCCGCAAGGCGGTAAACGGCGCAACCTGCCACATCCTCTTCGCCCGCGCCGGGCAGCTGGCCGATGACATCGCCATGGGCCTGGCCGACTACGTGCGCACCGTCACACCGATCCAACCCAAGCAGCGTATCGGCAGCCCGCTGGTGGTTTTTCTCGAAACCGCCGCCGACTACACCCTGGCCGAGCAACAGGCGCTGGCATGGAAGGTGGTGCGTGGCGTGCACGCGCGCGACCCGCAGCCCTGGCCGCAGGGCATCCCGACCGACCCCGACGACAACGCCTGGTCATTCTGCTTTGCCGGTATGCCGCTGTTCATCAACATGAATTTTCCCGGCCACCAGCAGATGAAAAGCCGCAACCTGGGGGCGCACATCACCTTCGTCATCAACCCGCGGGCGAACTTCGACGAAGTAGCCAACGCCAACACCGAAAGCGGCCACCGCATCCGCGAACGCATCCGCGAGCGCGTGCACCACTACAACGACGGCGTCATGCCCGACTCCCTTGGCTTCTTCGGCGAGGCCGACAACTACGAGTGGAAGCAGTACCAACTGCAGGAGGCCGGGTCGCTCAACCCGTCCCGCTGCCCATTCCACGCCCATGCCGCACAACCGGCATCCCCCGACATACTGATCGAGACCTGACCGTGAACGCCGCACTCACCGCTACCTATGCCCTTACTGTCCTGCTACTGATCGCCACCCCCGGCCCGGTTGTGGCACTGATCGTCAACACCGCGGCCGCCTCTGGCTCACGCAAGGCCATGTTCACCGCTGTCGGCACCAACTGGGCATCACTGGTGCTGATCGGCGCGGCGGCCTGGATCATTCTCACCAGCGCCGCCATCGACAAGGCCTGGCTCAGTGCCATGAGCCTGCTCGGCTGCCTGTTCATCGGCTACACCGCCGTGAGCACTCTCAGGGACGCCCTGCAGGCGCCTGCAGCCGAGGCACCGGGCGAGCTTACCAAGCCGGGGCGCAGCGGGTTGTTGCAAGGCTTCATGGTGGGCATTTCCAACCCGAAGGACATCATCTTCTTCATCGCCTTCTTCCCGCAGTTCATCCAGATAACCGAGTCGTTCGGCAAGAGCATGGTGGTGCTGTCGCTGCTGTGGGTGGTCATCGATTTCGCTGTGCTCAGCCTTTACATCTTCGCCATCGGCAAGATCGCCTCGCAGCGCAGCAACCGCATGATCAGCCTGGCCTCCGGCGTCGCCCTGCTGCTGATCGCCGCCGCCGGCCTGCTGTATAACCTCAAGGAACTGGCGGCCTGAATGATGCAAAGTGCGTGCTGCAATATGAGGGAGAGACCATGACCGCGAGTGACACGAGCCCGTCGCCTTCGCCATTGCAACAGGACTACCAGCGTTTCCTGCTGCTGGGCAGCCGGCGTGCCCCGCACACTGTGCACGTGCACGAAACCGGCTACCGCTCACGTACCATCAACACCGACGCCCTGGGCCTGCGCTACAGCCACTGCGCCGGCAAACGCTTTTCGGCAGCCGAGCGCGGTAGTGCATCACGCATCAACCTGCTGGTTGGCGGCTCCACCGCCCTGGGCATCGGCGCAAGCTCCGACGAAAACACCGTGGCCTCGCACCTGTCGATGCTCACCGGCGAAGTCTGGCTGAGCCTGGCCGGCTGCGGGCTCAATGCCAGCCAGGAGCTGCTGATGTTCCTGACCCATCAGCACCGCCTTGGCCAGCTCGGCCATGTGGTGGTACTCAGCGGCCTCAACAGCCTGGCCCACGAAGCCCTTTGCGAAGTCCTCGCCAGCCTGAACGACCCGCAGCACGCCAAGGCCTACCAGGACTTTCTCAACAGTTTCAGCGAAGGCATGCAGCCCACTGCGGCGCCCCGCCGGCAATCGCTGTGGCGGCGTATCGGCCAGGCCTTGGCCGCGCCCCCGGTCGCAACGCCTGCCACCTGGCCGCTGTCGCCCCCGGAAAAGCGCCTGGCGCGTGCCGCCGACAACATTGGCCGGACCTTGCGCCAATGGGATCGACTGCTGGCAGACAGCCACTCCACCCTCACCTTCATCCTGCAGCCGTTGCTGCCCTGGTGTCGGGATAGCCTGCCCGCTGGCGAGCAGACGATGCTGGACGCGCTGCAGCGGCAACCGGCGAATTTCGACCGGCTACTGGACGGCGCGTTCGACAGCCAGTTGCACTCGGCCTTCTTCCGCCGTATCAAAAGCCAGGCCGACCCGGTCCCCTGCTACGACATGAACTGCATGCTCAGCAGCTCGCCGGTGTTCGGGGCCGACCTGTTCATCGATCGCCTGCACCTGAACGACCTGGGCAACAATGCCCTGGCCAAGGTCATTACCGCCAAGCTTGGCCTTGCCCAGGAAAAACATGCCCAGCGCAAGGTCACGCCGATCAAGCTCGTCTGACAATTGCCGGGTGGTCTTCCGGCCAGGCCCCTTGGGTGGCTAGAATATGCCGTCGTTCCGATCTGCCCGAGGCGCACGCTTGACCGCCATGAACATCGAAGCCGTCCATCAGTACCTGGCACACCGTGGGGCTTGCCTGTGAGCCGCATGCTTCGCTTGCCCCCACTGCTGATCGCCCTGATGCCGCTGGCCGCGCACGCGCTGGATGTGCGCATCGACCCCCATGCCGACCTGCTCTACCGCCAGGCCTTGCCGCTGCTGGAGCAAGCCGACAGCCAGGACGACAGCGCCAGCACGCTGCGCACGGCCGTGGGCGGCGACCCGGAGCTCAGCCGCCAGGGCCAGGCCATGGCCCACACCCTGCCGACAGCGGTCGCTTTGCTGAAAAAGTCGGTGGAGCTGGGCCACCCGGTCGCACAGTACCGCTTGGCGCTGTACTACATGACCTACCTGCCCGCCGCACAAATCCCGGATGCCGCCTGCCCGCTGCTCGAAGCCAGCCTCAAACAGGGCTTTGCCGCACCGGCGCCAGCCATCGCCACCTGGTGCCCGCCCTACAACGTCAGCAGCGAGTACCGCACTGCGCTGGAGGCCATCCCCAACATGGCCACCGTGTACGCCCCCTACTACCCGCAACCGGCCACGCGCCTGGCCTGCAACCGCAGCCGGCCACAGGGTCTGGAGATGCAGTGGGGGCGCCAGCGTGACTACCAGGCCGAGGTATACCGCCTACTCGGCGACCTCGACCCGCAGCACCGTCAGAGCCTGCTGCAGAAAGCGGTGGACACCAACGGCTGCGTGACGGCGCAGCAGCACCTGACCAGCCATCCCTAGCCCTTGCAGGCAGCAAGACCAGCAAGATCGTTCAAGCCATCCCCCGCCCCGTCTGGCATGCTGGCCTGCCACGGACACGCACTGCAGCCACCATGCCCCACATCGCCCGCCAAGCCTTCCTCCACGGCGCCATCGCCATTCTCCCGTTGTCCCTGGCCGTCGCCCCCTGGGGCCTGCTGGCCGGCTCCATGGCCATCGAGGCCAACCTCAGCGCCTGGGAGGGGCAAGGGCTGTCGGCAATCGTCTTCGCCGGTGCCGCGCAACTGGTGGCCATCGGCATGCTCAAGGGCGGCGCCAACCTGGCGTCGATCCTGCTGACCACCCTGCTGCTGACCTCGCAGCACCTGCTGTATGGCCTGACGATGCGTCCGGTGCTGTCCAGCCAGCCGCTGCGTTGGCGGCTGGGCCTGGGCTTCCTGTTGACCGACGAGTTCTTCGCCCTGACCAGCCAGTACGACCAGCAGCAGTTCAACCGCTGGTACGCCCTGGGCGTGGGCCTGACCTTCTACATCGCCTGGAACTTGTTCACCCTGGCCGGCATCTTGCTGGGGCAGAACATTCCGCACCTGGACCAGTTTGGCCTGGACTTCTCCATCGTCGCCACCTTCGTCGCCCTGATCGCGCCGCTGGTGCGCAACCTGGCCACGCTGGTGTGCGTGACGGTGTCGCTGTTCTGTTCGGTGCTGTTCAGCTACTGGCACTGGGAAACCGCCCTGGTGGCCGCAGGCCTGCTGGGCATGAGCGCCGGTTTCGTCTGCCAGAAATTCGCCGGAGCCCGCGCATGACCTGGATCCTGATTTTTGCCATGGGCGCCATCGTGTTCCTCAACCGCTATGCGTTCCTGGAGCCGCGCCTGCCCTTGCGCCTGAGCTCCAACGCCCGGCAGTTCCTCGGTTTTGCCGTGCCGGGCATGCTCACCGCGATCTGCGGCCCGATCATCTTCATGCCCGACCACCAGCTGAACCTGAGCCTGCTCAACCCCTACCTGCTGGGTTCGCTGGTGGCCATCGCCCTGGTGCTGTTGACCCGCAGCGTGTTGCTGAGCATGCTGGTGAGCATGTTGATGTTCTTCTTCCTGCGCAGCTGGCTGGCATGAGCACGCCCCTGCGCGAGCAGACACACCTCTGGCAGGCGCCGGCACTGGGTGACGTCGAGATGCTGCACGCGCGCTACTTCCAGCAGCGCTTCGCCCCACATGTGCACGAAGGCTATGTGTTCACCGTGATCGAGTCGGGCGCCCAGCGCTTCTGGCATCGCGGCAGCGAGCACCTGGCGCCGGTCGGTAGCATGGTGCTGATCAACCCCGACGAGCTGCACACCGGCGCTACTGCCCACGAAGCGGGCTGGCGCTACCGTGGTTTCTACCCGGAACATGAGCGGGTAACCGGTGTGCTCGACGAGCTGGAACTGGGCCGCCACGGTATGCCCAGCTTCAAGGACAGCGTGATCCACGACCCGGCCCTGGCGATTGCCTTCAGCCAGTTGCACCAGCTGTCCGAAGCCGGCGCCAGTGCCCTGCAGCAGCAGACCGCCTGGCGCCAGGCGGTGCTGGCCCTGGTGCAACGGCACGGGCAATGCGCCGAACCTGCCGCCCCCGGCCACGAACCGCTGGCAGTGGCCCGCGCCCGTGAGCTGCTGGAAAGCCAATTGGCCGACCCGCCCTCGCTCGAAGCGTTGGCCGCGGCGGTCAACCTGTCGCCGTTCCATCTCGCCCGAGTGTTCCGTCAGGCCACCGGCCTGCCGCCGCATGCCTGGCTGAAGCAGCGGCGCCTGGCCCGTGCGCGGGAAATGCTCAAGCGTGGCGGGGCTGCCTCGGAGGTGGCGTTCGACCTGGGCTTTGCCGACCAGAGCCATTTGAGCAGGCAGTTCAAGCAGGCCTACGGGGTGACGCCGGGGGCCTATCGCAATGCCTGTCTGCAAGGCTGAGCTGCGACGCCTGGGCGACCCACATCGAGCACCATGCTATATACGATTGTCGGTGTCATGGGCATTTCCTTTCAGGTTCCAGCGCACTGGCGCAATGAACAACATCAACGTCATCCAGATAAAGGTTGCCGGCCCCGCAAGCACAAACACCAAACTGGCAACCAACCCTGAAACGGCATCACCAATGACGGCCGTGAAGTAATAGAGGGAAAAGTTCCTGCCAACTTCGTGCTCACTCGACAAGCATTGGATGTTGGTCACTATAGCGATATCGACAAATGCACCGATGAAGCCGACCATAAACAGGACCAGCAGAAACAGCCAGCTGTTGAATTGCAGCGCCACTGCTGCGGCCAAAAACAATGCGCCGTACAACAGCCAGTAACGCAGTACCAACCGTGCGGTTGTGTTCGGATTGCAGCGCGTGTAGAGCACGCCACCCAGTACGGTGCCCGCTGCAAGCAGTGAAAATACGTAACCAACCGCCGCTTCAGAAGCGAAGTGTTCAAGCACCGAAGCCGGAAGGATGAAGCGAATCACCGACGTGGCAAACATCGCGCAGAGCGTGGTGCAACCAATAATGGCAAACAACGGCGCATTGCTGGCCCTTAGCAGGCTTACACTGCGCGCAGCATCGCGGACTATGGTACGCCCATCGAATGCCTGCCGGACGCCTTGCCTGGCAGGCCCCAAGGTCGCGATGGAAATGGCCGACAACACCAGACATGTCGCAAAAAACAAGAAAGTTGCTTCGCGAGACAGCAATAACACGCATACTGAAAAAACCAGCGGGCCGATAATCGAGGCAGCATCCTCGATCACCTGGACGCCGCTGTTGACCGAGGCCAACTGGTCCCTTGCGACAATGTCCGGAAAGTACGCGCGGAACGTTGGCACATAAAGGCATTCGAGCGCCGTCATGACCATCGCGAGGCCAACCAATGCGGGTAATACCGGTGTGAACAGGCTGAACAAGGCAAAGAAGGCAAAGAAGGCAAGTGCCAGAGTGCCTTTGGCAACCTCGACTGCTAACAAGGTTCTCTTCTTGTCGGCGTTATCCGCCAACCAGCCACCCAACGGAGAAAACACTAAACTCGGCAAGTAACGAAAAAATAGGCGATGCCGATCAACAGCAAATCAGCATCGGTCATGGACACGATTGCCACGGCGAACGCGGCTTCGAAGGCAAATTCACCACATTTTGAAAAACCATACCCCAACGCCAGCGCTCGTGTTCCGTAGTCAAGACTCAACGCTTGCATAATCCATGTTTCCTCAGCCAGCGGCATAGATCAGCTCGTGCTCGGTGATGTCCCGCCCAGGCACATCAAGTCGCTCGAAAACCAGCTTCCTGAGAATGTCCTGCTCACTTGCCGGCATCAGGTAGAACATCTGGAATTGCCCTTGCATTGCTCAGGCCATCGCAATCTAAGACTCGCCGGGAAGCACACTCAACACCCAAATTGTAACAGCACCAGTTCCCGTGACAGGTGCAAATCAGAGCCTGGGAATACTCCTACATACGCTCACTGTTGAGCACAGACATGCTCGCAACTTGCACGCGGCGAAATAGAGCGATTCAGCACAGTGCTTTTCAAAAGCGAACCTCATGTCGCACCCAACGCAACGCCATCGGCTTTAAACATGCTGTTTAAAAGTTACGAGTCATTACTGCGCCTCCAGCGCAGCCACTTTCCGCTGCGCTCAGCGACTCATGCAAAGGCAGCCGAGCCCCGCCAGCCCTCTGCTACACTGACAGGGTTGAATGGAGGATCCTGCCATGTCCGAAAGAGAGCTCACCACCCTCCTGTCGCTGATGAACCAGCGCCAGGCCTGCCTGAGCAGTGCCTGCAAGGAGATAGCCGACTGGATCGACCGGCAGGGCGATATGCCCGCCGCCGGCAAGATCCGCGCAAGTCTCAAGGCCCTGGAGGCCGACGAGGCCCAGGTCCGCAAGACCTTGACCTCGCTGACCCTCGACAGGCCGCTGCCCAGGTTTCGCAGCTGATTGAACCGGGGGCTGCCTTGTGCGCGATGGGGCGCAAAGCGCCCGCAAAGGGTTCAGCCTGTCAGTGCTTCATGTGCATGTGATCATGCCCACCGCCCGCCTCGGCGTTGAGCGCACGCACGTCGGCCTGCACGTCCAGGGTTTCCTTGGTCCCCTTGGCATCCTCGATGGTCAGGGTCAGCGGCACTTTGTCGCCTTCCTTCACCTGGTTGTTCAGGCCCATCAGCATCACATGCAGGCTATTCGGGTCGAGGGTCACCGCCTTGCCGGCTGGCAACTTGACCGCCTTGACCTCACGCATGCCCATCACGTCGCCGTTCATGGTCATTTCGTGCACCTGCACGGTCTTGGCCACTGGCGAAGCCACGCCCACCAGTTCGCTGTCGCTGCTGGCGGTCAGGGTCATGAAGGCACCGGTGGACTGCTGGTGCGGCACAGTCGCACGGACCCAGGCATCGCTCACGGTGGTTTGGGCCAGGGCCGGTAGCGCCAGGCCCATCAGGACCAGGGCAGCCAGGCCGTGCTTGATCGGATGCATCGACATTCAGCAGATCTCCATCAGGGTGACCAGGTCCTCGGCGCATTCCTTGGCAGTCAGGGAATGGCCCAGGTTCAGGCGCAGGGTGCCACGGGTGTCGTAGACGTAGCTGGTGGACGAGTGAGAGACGGTATAGGTGTCACCGGCCGGGACCTTCTCGTAGAACACCTTGAATTCCTTGGCCACCGCGGCGATCTCCTCGGGGGTGCCGGTCAGCGCGGTGAACGACGGGTCGAACGCCTTGACGTAGGCATCGAGCACTTCGGGGGTGTCGCGCTCCGGGTCCAGGGTAATCAACACCACCTGGAACAGGTCGCGATCGCGGCCGCGCAGCAACTGGCGGATTTGCGCCGCACGCGCCAAGGTGGTCGGGCACACCGCCGGGCACTGGGTGAAACCGAAGAAGATCATCGGCATGCTGCCGTAGAAACTCGACAGGGTGCGCACGTTGCCCTGGGTGTCCTTGAGGCTGAACTTGCGCCCAAGGATTTCGTTGCTCATGTTCTTGCCGTACTTGAACTCGAGCCCCCGGGCCGGGCTGCAGCCTGCCAGCAGGCCAAGCCCGAGAACGCCCATGCCGGCGACAACCGCGCGCCGGGTCAAAAGATCATTCATGAAACCATCCTGTAAAGGGAGGATGCCGACCCTCGGGACGGGCCGGTCGAAAAACCGGGGCATTCTGGCACGACACCCCGAGGGGTTCTACCCGACGAAGGCGAGGATCAGCTGCAGCCCTTTGAATACGGGCTGCGGCCTGTTGTCGCAGGGGTTGAAACAGTAACACTTTGTTGCTAAGGCCTGACCAGGTTGCGCGGTCGTTGCCTGCCTCTACATCAGTAGTAGGCGTTCTCTTTCTGGCTGTGGTCAGTCACGTCACGCACGCCCTTCAGTTCGGGAATACGCTCAAGCAGGGTGCGCTCGATGCCTTCCTTCAGGGTCACGTCGGCCTGGCCACAACCCTGGCAACCACCACCGAACTGCAGCACGGCAATGCCGTCGTCGACCACATCCACCAGGCTCACCTGGCCGCCGTGGCTGGCCAGGCCGGGGTTGATCTCGGTCTGCAGGTAGTAGTTGATACGCTCGTTGATCGGGCTGTCTTCGTTGACCATCGGCACCTTGGCATTCGGCGCCTTGATGGTCAGCTGGCCACCCATGCGGTCGGTGGCGTAGTCGACCAGTGCGTCTTCCAGGAACGGCACGCTGACCGCGTCCAGGTATGCGGTGAAGCTCTTCAGACCCACGGCGGTGTCGTCAGGCTTCTCTTCGCCCGGCTTGCAGTAGGCGATGCAGGTTTCGGCATACTGGGTGCCCGGCTGGGTAATGAAAATGCGAATGCCGATGCCAGGCGTATTCTGCTTGGAGAGCAGATCAGCCAGGTAGTCATGGGCGGCGTCGGTAATGGTTATAGCGCTCATGTAGGTTCCTCACAGACTTGCGGCCAAGTGTACGCCAACCCGGCCCTCGAACAAAGTCCTAGTATTTGACTCGGGAAAGCGCATATTCAGGGGCCACCCCGCGTGGCGCCGCCAGCCAGGCCTGCATGCGCCGGTACAGGCCGCGCTCCAGCCACTGGTAGCTGAACCACGACATTAGTCCAATCGACGGCACGCACAGGGCGAACACCAGATAGGGGTTCAAGCCCAGGTGCTCGCTGGCAAACCAGCCCGCATAGAGGACCAGCACATGGATCAGGTAGACCGAGTACGAACAGTCGCCCAAAACCTTGAGTAGCTGATTCCCCTTGAACCAGGGCTCCAGGGAGACGAACGCCAGCACGATCATGGCGCTCGGCACGCCCCAGTGCAGCAGGCGCCGGGAGGCATCCAGGTGGTAGAGCGCATAGCCCGCCACCGCCAACAGCGCCAGCGGCAGCCACAAGCCCTCGCGAATCAGGCCACGGCGGTAGATCACGCCTAGGCCGATACCCAGCAGGAACTCGTAGATGATGTCGTTGTTGTAGAAGCGGCTGAGCACCCCCAGCCGGCCTAGCACTTCGCCGACCAGCAGCGCAGCGGTAACCAACAGCAGATGGTGACGCTGACGCACCAGGAAAGCCAGGCCGAACAGCAGGTAGAAGAACATCTCGAAGTTCAGCGTCCAGCCCACGTTCAGGGTCGGGTACAGGCCATAGCCACCAGGATTTTCGGCCGGGATGAACAATAGCGAGAGCAGCAGGTGTCGCCAATCGAACGCCTGATGCGGCATCCATTGACTGAAGGCCAGCAGCAGCGCTGCCATGAGTGCCGTATAGAACCAGTAGGTCGGAACGATACGCAGCGCGCGGTTGAGCAGGAACTGGCGCGGTTCGATGGCTTTGTCGCGGGTCGACAGGTAGATGACCAGCCCGCTGATGACGAAGAATATGTCGACGCCTGTGGCGCCACGGTCGGTGAGCAGTTGGCCGATGGGGCCGGAGGCATGGAAGTCGAAGAAGATCTGCATGAAGTGGTGGCAGACCACCACCCAGGCGGCGAACGCCCGCAGTGCCTGAAGCGAATACAGCATGGAGTACCCTGCGCTTGCCGGTGCATTGAGGCCTTTGGGAGCGCGTTGCGCTCCAGCGCCGGCAAGCCAGCTCCCACAGGCATTGCGTAGCCTTCAGGCATGTGCGGCCCCTGTGGGAGCTGGCTTGCCGGCGATTGGGCTGCAAAGCAGCCCCCGGACCACCCACCTGGTCCGACCGCAGGGTAATCGGAAAGGTCAGCCCAACCGATCAGAGGTTCTCGTAGCGGTTCATGTCCAGCACGCCCGCCTCGACCGGCTCGGTCTCCTTGATGAAGCTGTTCAGGTCATGGAAGTAGCGCCAGAACTCTGGGTGACTGCGACGCACGCCCCAACGCATGACGATACGCTCGAACCTGGCCGGGTCATCTTTCGCATACTCCATGTCCTCGACGAACTCCGGCACATCGTTGGCCGGGATGTTGAAGATGAAATTGGGGTAGCTGCTGAGCACGCCCGGGTACAGGGTCAGGGTATCCAGCCCCGGCTGGTAGCGGTACGCCTCGCCCAGCAGGAACGCCACGTTGCTGTGCGCGCGGTTGCGCAGCAGGCTGTACACCTGGCGCTGGCCGCCCTGCCCTGCGATGCGCAGCATGGTCGCCTCGGGCAGTTGGTTGATCACCTTCAACCCGGCAGCCGGGCGCGACACCAGGCGGCTGAGCGACTGCTCGGCGTTGCGGAACTCTTCGCTCATCTGCGGCCGTGAGCAGAACGCCCCCTGGCAGCGGTTGATCGGGTCAGGCGCGGCATTCAGGCTGCCGGTGCGCTGCAACAGTTTCAGGCCGAAGTCACGCTTGGGGTTGCGCGGGTCGAGCCGGATACCGCTCGGGGTGTCGGTGTCGATGTCTTCATAATCCATCCACATCTTCACCTTGCCGCTGTTCTGGTACCAGTCGCCGAGGATCGCCTTGCGCTGGTCGGCCGGCATCAGGCGCAGGAAATTGACCTCGGCGCCGTTGCGGATCAGGTCGAAGTACAGGCGTGTCTGCAGCTGGTGCGAGACGTTGCCGAACACATCGAAGTTGACCGCCAGCTGGTAATAGGTACGTTCGAATAACGGATAGTCGAACAACCACACGGTCAGCGGCACATCACCGATCAGGCCTTTGCTCACCGAAGCGCTGTCGAAGTGGCGGAAGATGCTCAGCAACGCGTTGTCGTTACCGGCCCACAGCGTCGCCCAGCCCGGCGCCGGCATGTCGGCATAGGCTTCGCGGCGCAGTTTTTCGTACTCGTTGCGCTTGTCACGGTAGGCGTGCCACAGGCTCAGCACACTGCCCACGTCATCGATCTGCCCAGGCATGGCCAGCAGCGGCGTGGCCTCGCCACGGTACTTGGCATCGGTGATGTAGCGGTCGTGGGCCGGCTCCTGGAACAGCGCCCAGAAGTTGTCGCGGATCACGTCGGTGGCGATCTGCCCACGGCATACCGGGCCACGGATAAAGGTGCGCACGAAGTACTCGGCGTTATCCAGCATGAACTGGTAGCGCGCCACCGCCGGGATCGCCTCGAAGGTTTCGAACGGGTTGGCCCGGTGGCGTGGGCCGTAGCCTGGCAGCGCGGCGGCGTGCCAGTCGCCAGCGTAGAACAGTTGCTTGATGCGTTTGAGCTTCTGCGGCCCCATCGGGAAGGTGATGTGCGTCTTGTGCACGATCACGCCCTGCACCGGGACCAGCCGATAATAGAAGTCGGTGCCCGGCGGGTCGTTGGGGCGGCGCGTGGCGATCAGGTCGACCGGCTGACCGCTCGGTGTACGCGAACGTACCCACTGGAAAAAGTGGCCCTGCTCGCCACCGACGAAGTAGATGTGCGCCAGGAACAGGTGCTCGTACAACCAGCGGCCGACCAGTGCCTCGGTGGAGCCGGGGCGGTTGAGCAGTTCTTCCCAGTCGGCAATCTGCTTGGCCTCAGCGGCGCTCGGCTTGATCGGCTGGTACTCCACCGGCGCGCCGGCGACCAGCCAGCGGCGCATGGTGTCGTATTCCTTGTCGGTCAACCCGGTCACCGCCAGCGGCATACCCTCCTTGGGGTGGGCGCCGGCATAGGCATCGAACTCGTGCGGCAACGGGCACATGTTGTTACGGCTCAGGCCCAGGACGATTTCCTCGGGCAGCTTGGCGTTGGGCGTGAGCGGGGTCTTGTGCCCCAGTTCGAGCATGCGCGCCATCAGCGCGGCCTGGCTACCCTGGTTGTCGAGCACCGAGTAGAAGCCCTTCTTGCGCCACTCGCCTTCGCTGTGGGCGTCGTAGAACAGCCGCGTGGTGGGCACCGCCGTGCTGCGCTCGCCCTGGTACACCGGGACCTTGCTGGCCCCGCGCACTGCACCTTCGGGGCTTTCCAGCTTGAGCTGGCAGGCGGCGTCGTTACAGGCATGGCAGGCCACGCATTTCTCGGTGAAGATTGGTTGAATGTCCCGGGTGTAGGAGATAGCCGGGCTCGACGGGAGGGCTTGCCCGAACACCACGCCGCTGATGAGCAGGGCGAAGGCGCCGGCAAGGATACGATGCACCATGTGCGGAAAGTCCTGGTTCTTGAAAGCCATCACGAATTGTTGCCTGGTCGCCTTGGGTGCCGTGGGTTGCCAGCGAGCGCCAACATGAGCAGTTTTCATGCAAATGGGCGATACACCTAAAAACCGCGCAGCTTTGTTATGATCAGCACCCTCTGATATTTGCCCGACCAGGTAGTTCCTATGTCCGACCGCAGCGCTCGTCTCCAAGCACTCCAGAACGCACTCAAAGAGCGCATCCTGATCCTCGACGGCGGCATGGGTACTATGATCCAAAGCTACCGTCTCGAGGAACACGACTATCGTGGCACGCGGTTCGCCGATTGGCCAAGCGATGTCAAGGGTAACAACGACCTGTTGCTGCTCAGCCGCCCGGATGTGATCGCTGCCATCGAGAAAGCCTACCTGGATGCCGGTGCCGATATTCTCGAAACCAACACGTTCAACGCCACGCAGATTTCCCAGGCCGACTACGGCATGGAGTCGCTGGTCTACGAGCTGAACGTCGAGGGCGCCCGTATCGCCCGCCAGGTGGCCGACGCCAAGACCCTGGAAACCCCGGACAAGCCGCGCTTCGTTGCCGGCGTACTCGGCCCGACCAGCCGCACCTGTTCGATTTCCCCTGACGTCAACGACCCCGGCTACCGCAACGTCACCTTCGATGAGCTGGTAACAAACTACATCGAGGCCACCCGCGGCCTGATCGAGGGCGGCGCCGACCTGCTGCTGATCGAGACCATTTTCGACACCCTCAACGCCAAGGCGGCGATCTTCGCCGTGCAGCAGGTGTTCGAGGAAGACGGCATCGAACTGCCGATCATGATCTCCGGCACCATCACCGATGCCTCCGGCCGCACCCTGTCGGGCCAGACCACCGAAGCATTCTGGAACTCGGTGCGCCACGCCAAGCCGATTTCCGTCGGTCTGAACTGCGCCCTTGGCGCCAAGGACCTGCGCCCGTACCTGGAGGAACTGGCGACCAAAGCCGACACCCATGTCTCGGCCCACCCCAACGCCGGCCTGCCGAACGCCTTCGGTGAATACGACGAAACCCCGGCGGAAATGGCCGTGGTGGTCGAGGAATTCGCCGCCAGCGGTTTCCTCAACATCATCGGCGGCTGCTGCGGCACCACCCCGGGCCACATCCAGGCCATCGCCGAGGCCGTGGCCAAGTACAAGCCGCGCGAGATTCCGGAAATCGCCAAGGCTTGCCGTCTGTCGGGCCTGGAGCCGTTCACCATCGACCGCCAGTCGCTGTTCGTCAACGTCGGCGAGCGGACCAACATCACCGGCTCCGCCAAGTTCGCCCGGCTGATTCGTGAAGAGAACTACACCGAAGCCCTGGAAGTCGCCCTGCAGCAGGTCGAGGCCGGCGCCCAGGTGATCGACATCAACATGGACGAAGGGATGCTCGACTCCCAGGCCGCCATGGTCCGCTTCCTCAACCTGATCGCCGGCGAACCGGACATCTCGCGCGTGCCGATCATGATCGACTCGTCCAAGTGGGAAGTGATCGAAGCCGGCCTGAAGTGCATCCAGGGCAAGGGCATCGTCAACTCGATTTCCATGAAGGAAGGCGTCGAGCAGTTCAAGCATCACGCCCGCCTGTGCAAGCGCTATGGCGCTGCCGTAGTGGTGATGGCCTTCGACGAGGTCGGTCAGGCCGACACCGCCGCGCGCAAGAAGGAAATCTGCCAGCGCAGCTATGACATCCTGGTCAATGAAGTGGGCTTCCCGCCGGAAGACATCATCTTCGACCCGAACATCTTCGCCGTCGCCACCGGCATCGAAGAGCACAACAACTACGCCGTCGATTTCATCGAGGCCTGTGCCTACATCCGCGACCACCTGCCCCATGCCCTGAGTTCGGGCGGTGTGTCCAACGTGTCGTTCTCGTTCCGGGGCAACAATCCGGTGCGTGAAGCGATCCACTCGGTGTTCCTGTATCACGCGATCCAGAACGGCCTGAGCATGGGTATCGTCAACGCCGGCCAGCTGGAGATCTATGACGAGATCCCGGCTGCACTGCGTGAAAAGGTCGAGGACGTGGTACTCAACCGTACCCCGCATGGCACCGACGCCCTGCTGGCCATCGCCGACGACTACAAGGGCGGCGGCGCAACCAAGGAAGTGGAAAACGAAGAGTGGCGCTCACTGCCGGTGGAAAAACGCCTGGAGCACGCGCTGGTCAAGGGCATCACCGCGTTCATCGTCGAAGACACCGAAGAATGCCGCCAGCAGTGCGCACGCCCGATCGAGGTGATCGAAGGCCCGCTGATGAATGGCATGAACGTGGTCGGCGACCTGTTCGGCGCGGGCAAGATGTTCCTGCCCCAGGTGGTCAAGTCGGCCCGCGTGATGAAACAGGCGGTAGCACACCTGATCCCGTTCATCGAAGCCGAAAAAGGCGACAAGCCGCAAGCCAAGGGCAAGATCCTGATGGCCACGGTAAAAGGCGACGTGCACGACATCGGCAAGAACATCGTCGGCGTGGTGCTGGGCTGTAACGGCTACGACATCGTCGACCTTGGCGTGATGGTGCCGGCCGAGAAGATTTTGCAAACCGCCCGCGACGAGAAGTGCGACATCATTGGCCTGTCCGGCCTGATCACCCCGTCGCTGGACGAAATGGTCCACGTTGCCCGCGAAATGCAGCGCCAGGGCTTCCAGTTGCCGCTGATGATCGGCGGCGCCACCACCTCCAAGGCGCACACCGCGGTCAAGATCGAGCCCAAGTACAGCAACGACGCCGTGGTCTACGTCACCGACGCCTCGCGTGCGGTGGGCGTGGCCACCCAGCTGCTGTCCAGGGAGCTGAAAGCCGGCTTCGTCGAGAAGACCCGCCAGGAATACGAGGAAGTACGCGAGCGCACCGCCAACCGCAGCGCCCGTACCGAGCGCCTGAGCTACGCCCAGGCTATCGCCGCCAAGCCGCAGTACGACTGGGCCGGCTACCAGCCAGCGGTGCCCTCCTTCACCGGCGTCAAGGTGCTGCAGGACATCGACCTGCGCACCCTGGCCGAGTACATCGACTGGACCCCGTTCTTCATCTCCTGGGACCTGGCCGGCAAGTTCCCGCGTATCCTCACCGACGAAGTGGTCGGCGAGGCTGCGACGGCGCTGTACAAGGATGCCCGCGAGATGCTCGACAAGCTGATCGACGAAAAACTGATCAGCGCCCGCGCAGTGTTCGGCTTCTGGCCGGCCAACCAGGTGGCCGATGACGACATCGAAGTCTATGGCGACAACGGCCAGGCCCTGGCCACCCTGCACCACCTGCGCCAGCAGACCATCAAGCCGGACGGCAAGCCCAACTGGTCGCTGGCCGACTTTGTCGCACCGAAGGCCAGTGGCGTCACCGATTATGTCGGCGGCTTCATCACCACCGCCGGCATTGGTGCCGAAGAAGTGGCCAAGGCTTATCAGGACAAGGGCGACGACTACAGCTCGATCATGGTCAAGGCCCTGGCCGACCGCCTGGCCGAGGCCTGTGCCGAATGGTTGCACGAGCAGGTGCGCAAAGAGTACTGGGGTTATGCCCGCGACGAACACCTGGACAACGAGGCGCTGATCAAGGAGCAGTACCGCGGCATTCGCCCGGCCCCAGGCTACCCGGCCTGCCCGGACCACACCGAGAAGGAAACCCTGTTCCGCCTGCTCGATGGCACCGCCATCGGCGAGACCGGACCGAGCGGCGTGTTCCTCACCGATCACTTCGCAATGTTCCCGGCGGCGGCGGTCAGCGGCTGGTACTTTGCCCACCCACAGGCGCAGTACTTTGCCGTGGGCAAGGTCGACAAGGACCAGATCGAGCGTTACAGCGTGCGCAAGGGCCAGGATGTGAGTGTCAGCGAGCGCTGGTTGGCGCCTAACCTCGGGTACGACAGCTAAAACCTTTGGGGCTGCTGCGCAGCCCCAATAGCCACCTACACTGTCCCTGATTGCCTCTGATTTCTTCAGGAGCCACCATGGACGATTCCAGCCAGGGCAAACCCCCTACCTTCTGGCAGATGCTGCACAGCATCCTTGCCGCCGCCTTCGGCGTGCAAAGCGGCAAGAACCGCGCCCGCGACTTCACCCACGGCAAGGCCAGCCATTTCATTGCGCTGGGGACACTGTTCACCCTGGTGTTCATCGCCGTGCTGATCGGCCTGGTGCAGTTGGCCCTGCACCTTGCTCGCTAGCTTGTGCCGGCCTCTTCGCGGGTAAACCCGCTCCCACAGGGACACCACAGCTCTCAAGGCCTGTGCAGTACCTGTGGGAGCGGGTTTACCCGCGAAAGGGCCGGCACAGGCAAAGCAAAAACGCCTGCGGGATTCCCTCCCGCAGGCGCCCTGGCTGCATCATGGTCTTGAAGACAAGTCTACTGGTGGCTGACCCAATACACGGCAGTGACCACCACCAGAACGATCAGGCAGAGGATCGCCCAGGCATCGACGCTGCTGTCAGCTTTGCGGACTTTGGTTGAGTTTCCCATTGCATTGCCTCTTGTAGTGGTTATGGGAATGCACTTCGCCACCAGCAGTTAAGACGAGCAATGCCCTTCCCTCAAGCAGGGTCTTTCAATAATTGATCGGTGACGTCAGAAATGGGTACTGATAACCGGAAGGCCGCCCTTCGGCGCTGTAATGCTGGAAATCGACGCCGTAGTCAGCCCGTTCCAGCAGTTTCAGCCAACGCTTTGCCTTGGCCTGGTCGATCGGCTGCAGCACCGGCGTGCGGTGCTCGCGCAGGCCGTCACGGTTCACCACCAGCCCCTTGGCGTCATCGTGCAGTATCACCATGGCCCAACCGCCGAGGGTGAAATGCCCGCCCATCAGCACGCTCAGGCGCCCGTCGATGCGCGCGCGCAAGGCCTCGGGCGAGCTGTTGACGGCGCTGAACAGCACATCCTGCCCCGGCTTGCGCCCCGCCTCCTCGAACGCCTGCATGGCACCAAAGGCCATCTCGTCATTGGCCGACCACACCAGCCGGGTGGCCGGGTAGCGCTCCAGCAGCTGCTGCGCCTGCTCGTAGGCGCGCTGGCGGTTCCAGCCGCCGTATACAACCTGGCGCAAGCGCACCTGGGGGAAGTCGGCCAGGGCGCGGCGCATGCCCTCCTCGCGCAGCTGCGAGGCCGGGGTGGTCTTGATCCCGGCAAAAGCCACCAGGTCCACCGGACCGCTGTCGCGGGGCAATTGCGCAACCATCTGGCGCAGCATGTGGAAGCCCGCCTGTTCGTCGTTGGTCATCAAGGTACCCAGTGGCTCGGCATACTTGTCTGGCTGAGCCTCGATGCTGCGAACCTGGCTGATGGTAAGGCCGTTGTTGACCAGGAACAGCTTGACCCCGGAGCCACGTGACAGGCGCATGATCTCTGGCGCCACGTACTGCTCGTTGACCAGCACCAGGTAATCAGGTCGCTGCGGGCCGTTCAGGATCGCCCTGGCCTGGGTCAGCACCAGGTCGGCGCGGCGCTCGCTGTATTCCACACGCAGGGTCATGCCCAGCTCGTCCGCGGCGGCCTGCATGAAGCGGGTATAGCTGGTCCAGAACGTCTCGGTAGAAAGCCCCGGGTTGAGGAAAACCACCGAAACCGGCTGCGCGTTCGCCGCCAGCGGCAAGGCAAGACACAAGCTTTGGCACAACGCCTTGAGCATGGGGTTACATCTCTGCGAGGCAAATGTCGGATTATAAACGCCAGGCCACGCCCAGCGTACAAATGGCAGTCAATCTCACATAGTCCATTTGGTTCTTTTCATATGCAAAAACATCACTTTAGCGCATAAACGCAACCTGCTATCGTTCCCCGGCTCCGAAGCGGAGTGCGCGGCCGTGCGCGCGAATAGCTGCATGCCTGAGACAGGACTTTTATGTACGTATACGACGAGTACGATCAGCGGATCATCGAGGACCGCGTCAAGCAGTTCCGTGATCAGACCCGCCGCTATCTGGCCGGTGAACTGAGCGAAGAAGAATTCCGCCCTCTGCGCCTGCAGAACGGCCTTTATATCCAACGTTTCGCGCCGATGCTGCGTGTCGCCGTGCCGTACGGCCAGTTGAACGCCACCCAGGTCCGCACCCTGGCCAAGATCGCCCGCGACTACGACAAGGGCTACGCCCACATCTCCACCCGCCAGAACGTGCAGTTCAACTGGCCGGCACTGGAAGACATCCCGGACATCCTCGCCGAACTGGCCACCGTGCAGATGCACGCGATCCAGACCAGCGGCAACTGCCTGCGCAATACCACCACCGACCAGTTCGCCGGTGTGGCCGCAGACGAAATCGTCGACCCGCGCCCGTGGTGCGAAATCGTCCGCCAGTGGACCACCTTCCACCCGGAATTCGCCTACCTGCCGCGCAAGTTCAAGATCGCCATCAACGGCTCGCAGGAAGACCGCGCCGCCATCGAAGTGCATGACATCGGCCTGGAGCCGGTGCGCAATGCCGCTGGCGAACTGGGCTTCCGTGTGCTGGTCGGCGGCGGCCTGGGCCGTACCCCGGTGGTGGGCTCGTTCATCAACGAGTTCCTGCCGTGGCAGGACCTGATCAGCTACCTCGACGCCATCCTGCGCGTGTACAACCGTTACGGTCGCCGTGACAACAAGTACAAGGCGCGGATCAAGATCCTGGTCAAGGCCCTTACCCCGGAAGTGTTCGCCGAGAAGGTCGAGGCCGAAATGGTCCACCTGCGTGGCGGCAGCACCACCCTGACCGAAGCCGAAGTGCAGCGTGTATCGCGCCACTTCGTCGACCCGGCCTACCTGGCCCTGGACAACGTCGACTACGCCGCCCAGGACGCCGAGTACCCAGGCTTCGCCCGCTGGCGCTCGCGCAACACCCGCGCCCACAAGCGCCCTGGCTACGTGGCCGTGACCCTGTCGCTGAAGCCCACCGGCGTTGCCCCGGGCGACCTGACCGACAAGCAGCTGGACGCCGTGGCCGATCTGGCCGAACGCTACAGCTTCGGCTTCCTGCGCACTTCGCACGAGCAGAACATCATCCTCGCCGACGTCGAGCAGCGCCAGCTGCACGCCCTGTGGCTGGAGTTGCGTGAAAACGGCTTCGCCACCCCGAACATCGGCCTGCTGACCGACATCATCTGCTGCCCGGGTGGTGACTACTGCTCGCTGGCCAACGCCAAGTCGATCCCGATCGCCGAATCCATCCAGCGCCGCTTCGACGACCTGGACTACCTGTTCGACATCGGCGAGATCGACCTGAACATCTCCGGCTGCATGAACGCCTGCGGCCACCACCACGTGGGCCACATCGGCATTCTCGGCGTGGACAAGAAGGGCGAGGAGTTCTACCAGGTGTCGCTGGGCGGCAATGCCGCGCGTGGAGCGAGCCTGGGCAAGATCCTCGGCCCGTCCTTCGCCCAGGACGACATGGCCGATGTGATCGAGAAGCTGATCGCCGTGTACGTCGAGCAACGTACCGAGGAAGAGCGTTTCATCGACACCTACCAGCGTATCGGCATCGACCCCTTCAAGGAACGCGTCTATGCAGCGAATCATTAAGAACAACCAGATCGTCGACGAAACCTGGCACCTGCTGCCCAAGGAAACCTCGTTCGACGAGCTGACCAACTGCGACGACTACATTGTCCCGCTGCAGATGTGGCGTGACCATGCCCACGTGCTCAAGGCCCGCGACGGCGGCCTGGGCGTGTGGCTGGACAGTGACGAGCAGGCGGAAGAAATCGGCGAAGACGTGCAGCATTTCCAGGTCATCGCCCTGAACTTCCCGGCCTTCACCGACGGGCGCAGCTACTCCAATGCGCGCCTGCTGCGTGACCGCTACGGCTTCAAGGGCGAACTGCGTGCCATTGGCGACGTGCTGCGCGACCAGCTGTTCTTCATGGCCCGCTGCGGCTTCGACGCGTTCGCCATCCGTGCCGACAAGGACCCGGAAGACGCACTGCAAAGCCTGAAAGACTTCTCGGTGACCTACCAGGCCGCCACCGACGAGCCGCTGCCGCTGTTCCGCCGCCGCTGATCGTTCTCTGCAATGCCTGACGGCCCGCCTTCATGGCGGGCCGTTTCGTTTTGCTGTGCCGGCCTCTTCACGGGTAAACCCGCTCCCACAGGGACCGCACCGTACTCAAGAGCGGTGCGATCCCTGTGGGAGCGGGTTTACCCGCGAAGAGGCCGGCACAGGACTAACCCGATATTCCAGCAACACAGTCACAACCCCGCAGCAGATCCGTGAGCATTCCAACCTTCGGCCTCGGCACCTTCCGCCTCACCGGCCAGGCCATCGCCGATTGTTCCACACCCTGCAATTATGAAGTGCCAGGTACATCCATTCTCTGTTCGGCCATCGGCTACTACTCTCGTACAAGCCAATCGACTGAGGAGTACCCCGATGTCCCGCCCACCCCTGCCGCCCTTCACCCGCGAAAGCGCCATCGAAAAGGTCCGCCTGGCCGAGGATGGCTGGAACGGCCGCGACCCGGCCAAGGTCGCGCTTGCCTATACCGTCGACACCGTCTGGCGTAACCGCGTGGAGTTCCCCCGCGGCCGTGCCGCGGTCGAGGCGTTCCTGACGCGCAAATGGAACCATGAACTGGAGTACCGCCTGATCAAGGAGCTGTGGGCCTTCACCGGTAACCGCATTGCCGTACGCTATGCCTACGAGTACCACGACGACAGCGGCCAGTGGTACCGCGCCTATGGCAACGAGAACTGGGAATTTGCCGACGACGGGCTGATGCAGAACCGCCATTCGAGCATCAACGAACACCCTATCAGCGAAGCCGAGCGCAAGTTCCACTGGCCGCTGGGCCGGCGCCCGGATGATCACCCCGGGCTCAGCGAACTGGGGCTCTGATCTGCCCCAATAAAGCCGCAGCCTCGTTGGAGATGTCCGAAACACGACAGTACCTGCCTGTTCGGCGTGAGACAGGCAACCTGGGCACTGGCTAACCTGCTGCGGCAATGCCTTGCTCCCTTGCCACAGAAGAACCTTGCCCATGACGACCTCCGCCGCCTCCATGGCCACCACCACACCTGAAGACCAACCCCAGGGCTTTCTGGTCCGCATCGTCGGCGCTGCCGCATTCGCCCACCTGCTCAACGACCTGATCCAGGCCGTGCTGCCGTCGATCTACCCGATGCTCAAGAACGATTTCGCGCTGAGCTTTGCCCAGATCGGCTGGATCGCCCTGGTCTACCAGGTTACCGCGTCCCTGCTGCAACCCTGGGTCGGCCTGTACACCGACAAGCACCCGCAACCCTACCTGCTGCCGGCTGGCATGCTGGTGACTCTGGTGGGCATCGCCCTGCTCGCCTTCGCCGACAGCTATGAAATGCTGCTGATGGCCGCGGCGGTGGTCGGCGTAGGCTCGGCGACCTTCCACCCCGAAGCCTCGCGAGTGGCCAGGATGGCCTCCGGTGGGCGCTTCGGCACTGCGCAATCGACCTTCCAGGTCGGCGGCAACACAGGCTCGGCCCTCGGTCCGCTGCTGACCGCTGCCATCGTCATTCCGCACGGCCAGCCGGCCATTGCCTGGTTCATGCTGGTGGCCGCACTGGCGGTCTTCGTGCTGCTGCGGGTAACCGGCTGGACCGTGCGCCACGGCCAGACCCGGCTCAAGACCTTCGCCGGCCAGCAGGCACCTGGCCTGTCGCGTGGCGCCATGTGGCGCGCCGTGGGGGTTATAGCCGTACTGATGTTCGCCAAGTTCGTCTACATCGCCTCGTTCACCAACTACTTCACCTTCTACCTGATCGAGCATTTTGGCCTGAGCGTGCAGCACAGCCAGTTGTACCTGTTCGTGTTCCTCACGGCCGTGGCACTGGGCACCTTCGCCGGAGGCCCGGTGGGTGACCGTATCGGGCGCAAGGCGGTGATCTGGGTCTCGTTCCTCGGCGTGGCGCCCTTCGCCCTCGCCCTGCCCTACGCCAACCTGGCCTGGACGGCGGTACTGGCGGTAGCCATCGGCCTGGTAATGTCCTCGGCCTTCGCCGCCCTGGTGGTATATGCCCAGGAGGCCGTGCCGGGCCGGGTCGGCATGGTGTCAGGGGTGATGTTCGGGTTGATGTTCGGTATCAGCGGCATCGGCGCCGCCGGGCTCGGTGAACTGGCCGACCGGCATGGCATCGAGTGGGTGTACCAGATCATCTCGTTCTTGCCGCTGCTGGGGCTGGCCACCGCACTGCTGCCGGCGACCCGCGCGCAAGCCCGCCCCAGCCGCTGCTGTTAAAGTGGGCGTGCCAGGCTGCCTGTACAAGAGGTCGAAATGCTAAAGCCGCAGCGTGAATTACTGGTGGAGGTCGATGAGTGGACCTGGGAAGTGGGTAGCCGTGCGACGGACTACCCGACTGACTGGTTCATCGAGCCCCACAGCCATGCCAAGCATCAACTGATCTATGCCATCAAAGGCCTGATGATCGTCGAGTCCGGGAACGAGCGCTGGACCGTGCCGTCCAGCCGCGGCGTCTGGATGCCTTGCGGCCAGGTGCACGCGATCCGCTGCGTGGGCGATGTGAAGATGCGCAGTGTGTTCGTGCGCACCGACGCGGCAGTGCAGTTGCCCGTGCAGAGCAAGGCCATCAGCATCTCGCCGTTGCTCAGCGAACTGATCAAGGCCTCCGTAGGCTTTACCGCACCATTTGCCGAAGACTCGCGTGAAGCCCGGGTGATGCGCCTGATCCTCGACGAGATCTGCGTGCTGCCGACCTTGCCACTGAAGCTGTCGCAGCCCGGCGACAAGCGCCTGCAGGCGATCTGCTCGGCATTGCATGAGCGGCCTGACGATAACGCCACCGTGGCTGACTGGGGCCAGCAGCTGGGGGTGGACGAGAAGACCATCCAGCGCCTGTTCCGCAAGGAAACCGGCATGACCTTCGGCCAGTGGCGCCAGCAGGCGCGACTGATGCAGGCCCTGGAGCGGATCGCCCTGGGCGAGCGGATCATCGATGTGGCGGGGACGCTGGGGTATGACAGCCCAAGTGCCTTCGCCAGCATGTTCAAGCGCCAGTTCGGCATCACGCCGAGTCAGTTCTTCAAATAGCCGGGCTGCGACATGAGAGCCAGCGTTGTGTCAGGGCTTGCAGGCTCTTCACGGGCATCACAAGCAATCACGCAACAACCCCGCCAAGCCGTGTACAGTACCCTCACGACAAAGCCCCAGAAGGAGCCCGGCACATGAGCGTGACGCTGTCCCCCCTGCAGATCGACTGCGATTTCGACTCCGGCAACATCCAGGTGCTGGATGCCAGCAACCCGACCCAGGTACACCTGGCCATCCGCCCGGACACCCACAGCGGCCACTACCAGTGGTTCCACTTCAAGGTCAGCGGGTTGACGCCAGGCCAGGCCCATCGCTTCAGCCTCGACAACGCCTCCGGCTCCTCCTACAAGAACGCCTGGAGCGGCTACAACGCCGTGGCCTCCTACGATCAGCAAACCTGGTTCCGCGTCCCCAGCCAGTTCGATGGCACAGCACTGTCGTTCGAGGTCAAGGCCGAGCAGGAGCACATCTGGTTCGCCTACTTCGAGCCCTACCCGCGCGCGCGCCACAACCAGCTGATCGAACGTGCCCGGCAACTGCCAGGGGTCGAATTGCTCGCCAATGGCCGCAGCGTACAGGGCCGCGATATCCCCCTGCTACGTGCCGGTGATGGTGCCGCTGGCAAGCGCAAGCTGTGGCTGATTGCCCAGCAACACCCGGGCGAACACATGGCCGAGTGGTTCATGGAAGGCGTGATCGACCGCCTGCAGGCCAACGACGCGATGATCCAGCAGTTGCTGGCCAAGGCCGACCTGTACCTGATCCCCAACATGAACCCCGATGGTGCCTTCCTCGGCCACCTGCGCACCAACTTCAAAGGCAAGGACCTCAACCGTGCCTGGCAGGACGCCAGCGTCGAGCTCAGCCCCGAGGTGTTTTTCGCCCAGGCACAGATGAAGCAATACGGCGTGGATGCGTTCATCGACGTGCATGGCGATGAGGAGATTCCCCATGTGTTCACCGCGGCCTGCGAGGGCAACCCGGGCTATACGCCGCGGCTGGCCAAGCTGGAAGAGCAGTTCCGCAGTACCCTGTGCAGCCTGACTCGCGACTTCCAGACCGTGCATGGCTACACCCGCGATGAACCGGGGCAAGCCAACACGACGCTGGCCTGCAATGCGGTGGGGATGGCGCATGACTGCCTGTCACTGACCCTGGAAATGCCGTTCAAGGACCATGACGACGCGCCAGATGCGGTAACCGGCTGGTCGGGGGCGCGCTCGAAGGCGCTGGCGGGGGCGGTGCTGGAGACATTGGCGAAGATGGTTGACGATTTGCGTTGACTGAGACGGCCTCATCGCCGACAAGCCGGTTCCCACAGGTACAGCGTCTCCCTCGAGAGCAGTGAAATCCCTGTGGGAGCGGGCGTGCCCGCGAAGAATCCAACGCGGTGCATGGCACCGGCTGCGCCGGTATGCGCGAGCAAGCCCGCTCCCGCAAGGTCCCTCGCCCGATTGCAATCCTGCACTCAGAACCGCACATCCAGAATCACACTGTCGGCACAGGTCGCCGCCGGCGGTGTAGCCTGTGCCCCGTCATGCCCGATGCAAGCGCCGAGCATGAGGCCCAACAGGGCATCACGGCACTGGCATCATGCCATATTTTTGTATTAGCGATAAAACGGGGGAAAGGGCTGCATGACGGATGCAAAAGGCGGAAACGACAAAGCCCAGCGCTTGTCTTTCCAAGCACCGGACCGAGATACGTTTGAAGCAGGAAAATGGCAGGGGCGGCTGGATTCGAACCAACGCATGGCAGGATCAAAACCTGCTGCCTTACCGCTTGGCGACGCCCCTGTATCGGATGCAGCGTTTGCTGCTCTGACAATTCCAACTGAGTGACAACCGGGTTGTTGTCTTGGAATGCGCGGCACTTTAACAACAAACTTTCGCTCTGTGAACCCCCTGATGAAAAAAAATTACCAAAAAACAGCGAGTTAGTCATTTTCGCGGTTGGCGCAGCGACCATCCGTCGTTTTCCGGCCGCTTGGCTTCAACACAATCGCATTCCTCCCTTCCAATCAGATGAGCCAACTGCATTGACCAAGGAGGACCCCATGCCTGTCTCTCACGATCTTTACCAGGACTTGCACTACCCGCGGGAAATCGTCCAGCAACGCCGTCAGGAGGACAAGGCGCTGGACCGGCTGCTGGACGAGTACATGGACATCGACAACCAGGTGCTGGCCGCCGAGTCGATCTCGGCTGGCAACTTCGAGGATGAAGACCTGCGCCACCTGAAGGAACGCCGGCTGGCCGTGAAGTACATGATCGAGCGCCAACTGGAGCACAAGGCCTGAGCTAACCCGGCAACATGGCCAGGGTCAGCGCGTCCGGCTCACCGTCGTAGAACTGCACCAGCGCCAGCTGGAACAACGGGTTGCCGGGCGCCGCCCGGGCGAACAAGGTCAGGCACGAGCGCAACTTCAGGTAGTCGGGGCTACCGAGGATTTCACCGGCACTCTTGTCGCTGTGCTGCAACAGTGCGGTCACGCAGGCTTCCAGGCGCGGGCCAAGCAACGGATGAGCCAGGTAAGCCAGGGCCTCGTCGATACCGGCCAGCGCATAACGTTCGGCCATGGCGCTGTGGCCCAGGCCATCGAGCTGCGGGAACACGTACCACATCCAGTGGCTGCGCTTGCGCCCGGCCTGCAGCTCCTGCATCACCTGGTCGTACACCCGGTTCTGCGCCTCGACGAAGCGCTCCAGATCAAAGTCGGTGTGCATGCTCGCCCCTCCTCGCATCGGTTGCAGCCTTTACTGTACGCCTGCATGACCCACCTATCTCGTCAGACGATCATTGCCGCGCACTTTCCGTATTAGTCAAAATCGCCACCCTCGGGCAAGCTGCACGCTACCCCGCCATCGTCCAAGGAGCTTTGCATTTGTCTGCCTGGATCCCTACCCCGCTACGCCAGCTTGGCCAACGCCTGCGCGGCGCCGCCAACCAGAGCGAACTGCCCGGCTGGTTCGAGGACAAGGCACGCAGCCGCGGTTACCAGCTTAGCGACGGCCAACGCCGGGTCATCCACTGCATGGCCGAACAACTGGTGCAGCTCGAACAAGGCCAGCCGCGCAGCCTGTACCTGTACGGTTCGGTGGGCCGCGGCAAGAGCTGGCTGCTCGATGGTTTTTTCCAGGCCGTGCCAGTGCAGGCCAAGCGGCGCCTGCACTTCCATGATTTCTTTGCCCGCCTGCACCAGGGCATGCACCGCCACCGGGCGCTGGACGACGCACTGGGCGCGACCCTCGACGAGCTGGTGGGCAATTGCCAGGTGCTGTGCTTCGATGAATTCCATGTGCACGACATTGGCGATGCCATGCTGCTCACCCGCCTGTTCAACGCCCTGTTCGCCCGTGGCGTGTTCTTGCTGGTGACCTCCAACTATGCGCCCGAAGGGCTGTTGCCCAACCCGCTGTACCACGAGCGCTTCCTGCCGGTGATCCACCTGATCAACAGCGCGATGGAAGTGCTCGAAGTGGCTGGCGACACCGATTTCCGCAGATTGCCGGCCAACCGTGAGCATCAGCGCTTTACCCAGGGCCACTATGTATGGCCGGGAAATATGGCACAGCGCCAGGTGCTGAGGGTACCGGACGCTCAGCCGGTAATGCTCGACGTGAATAAACGCCCGTTGCGCGCGCTGGCCATCGATGGCCGCCGGGTGGTGTTTGCCTTTGACGACCTGTGCGAGAAGGCCACGGCGGTCATCGACTATCTGGTGCTGGCCGGACAGTACGATGAGTGGATCATCGATGGGCTGGATGATCTGGCGGAATGTTCACTGGCCGCGCAGCAGCGCTTCGTCAACCTGGTGGATGTGCTGTATGACCAGGACAAGCAAGTGATAGTGATAGGCAAGCGGCCGCTGGAAGAGAGTCTGGGCGGGCCGCTTGCCGACCTGATGCGCACGCGCAGCCGATTGTTGCAGTTGCATCAGGCAGGGCCTTAGAGCTGTATTGACAGGACCGGCCTCTTCGCGGGTAAACCCGCTCCCACAGGTAGGCACAGCTTTCAAGGCCTGTGACATCCTGTGGGAGCGGGTTTACCCGCGAAAGGGCCGGCAAGCCATCAGCCAGCTCTGGGCAAATCCGCCAGCACCGCCTCGATCTCCCCCAGCACCGCCGGATCATCCAGGGTCGATGGCGGTACATAGTCCTGCCCGTCGGCAATCTTGCGCAGCACCGCACGCAAGATCTTCCCCGAGCGGGTCTTGGGCAACCGCTTCACCAGTCGCACCCGGTTGAAGCAGGCCAGTGCGCCAATCTCCTCGCGCACGCTGCCCACCAGGTCCACCAGCAACTGCGCCTCGGCAATGCACTCGCCGTCCTTGAGCACCACCAGGGCCAACGGCACCTGCCCCTTGATCTCGTCATGCACGCCAATCACCGCGCACTCGGCCACCGCCGGGTGGCGCGCCACCAGGTCTTCCATCTCGCCAGTGGACAGCCGGTGCCCGGACACGTTGATCACGTCATCCGTGCGCCCCATGATGTAGACGAAGCCGTCCTCGTCCAGGTAGCCGCCATCGCCAGTGTGGTAATACCCTGGGTAGGTCCGCAGATAAGCCTGCAGGTAACGCTCGTGGTCGCCCCACAGCGTCTGGCTGCACCCGGGCGGCAATGGCAGAGCGATGACGATCGAACCTTGGTGGTTCGGCCCCAGCAGGTGCCCCTCGTCATCCAGCACGCGCACGTGGTAGCCCGGCACCGCCCGGTTGCTCGACCCCGGTTTCGCCGCACTGCCTTCCAGCCCTACACAGGGTGCGGTGACCGGCCAGCCGGTTTCGGTCTGCCACCAATGGTCGTGCACCGGTTTGCCACTGACCCGTTCCAGCCATTCGTGGGTGCTGGAGTCCAGTTTCTCGCCAGCCAGGAACAACTGGCGCAACGAGCTCAGGTCATGCTTGCGGATCAGCTCACCGTCCGGGTCTTCCTTGCGGATGGCGCGCATTGCAGTGGGCGCGCAGAACAACGCGTTGACCTTGTATTGCTCCACCACCCGCCAGTAGGCCGAGGCGTCCGGGGTGCGAATCGGCTTGCCTTCGTAGAACACCGTGGTGCAGCCGCTCATCAACGGCCCATAGACGATCAGTGAATGGCCAACCACCCAGCCTACGTCGGAAATACCCCACCATACATCGCCGGCCTGCATGCCGTAGATATGGCGCATGGCATAGCACAGCGCCACGGCATTGCCGCCGTTTTCCCGCACGATGCCCTTGGGTTTGCCGGTGGTGCCCGAGGTGTACATGATGTACAGCGGATCGCCCGCATCCAGCTCGACCGGGGCCAGCGGCTCGGCGCCGGCCAATGCCGCCTGCCAGTCCAGGTCGCGGCCCGCCTGCAGTTCGGCACGCGCCTGCGGGCGCTGCAGCACCAGCACGTTGCGCGGCTGGTGGCGGGCCAGTTGCAGGGCACGGTCGACCAGCGGCTTGTATTCGATTACCCGGTCGAACTCCAGCCCGCAGGACGCCGTCAGCAGCAGCGTCGGCCGGGCATCGTCGATGCGCAAGGCCAGCTCGTTGGCGGCAAAGCCACCGAACACCACCGAGTGCACTGCGCCAATCCGCGCGCAGGCCAGCATGGCCATGGCCGCCTGCGGCACCATGGGCATGTAGATGACCACGCCATCGCCCTTGCTCACCCCCAACTGGCGCAACAAGCCGGCCAGACGCGCCACTTCGTCACGCAGTTGATGGTAGCTGTAGGCCTGCTGCACGCCGGTCACCGGCGAATCGTAGATCAGCGCCAGCTGCTCGCCACGGCCCTGCTCGATCTGGTGATCGAGGGCCAGGTAGCAGCTGTTCAGGCGGCCATCGGCAAACCAGCGGTGGGTGCCGTCGGCATTGTCTTGCAGCGTGAGGGCAGGCTTGCGGTGCCAGGCCAGGTGCGCGGCCTGTTCCGCCCAGAACGCGGCAGGGTCGGAAATGGAGTGGGCGTAGCTGTGCTGGTAGCTCATATCGAAAGAAACCCGGTACTTGTTGTTATTGAAGGGCGAAACTTGAGTATGGACCGCTACACCCGCGCCGCCATGGGACTAAAGTCACAACCGACCTGCAAATTTGCAGACAACGCAAAAACGCCCCACAACGGTGCAAAGCCTCTAGAATAGGCCACCCCTTCAGCCACCGAGCAGCTCATGGACATCGATCAGGCCCGTACCTTCCTGGAAATCGTGCGTTGCGGTAGCCTGGTCGCCGCCGCCGAACGCCTGTTCGTGTCACAGACGGCGATCACCGCACGGGTGCAGCGCCTGGAGCAGCAACTGGGCTGCCAGCTGTTCGTGCGCAGCCGCAACGGCGCCAGCCTGACCAGCGATGGCGAGGCATTCGTCAGTTACGCCAACCAGATGGTGCAAACCTGGGAAGCGGCGCGCCGCGACCTGCCGCTGCCCGAAGGCTGCCAGCAAGTGCTGCACGTGGGCGGTGAGGTGAGCCTGGGCAACCCGATGATGCTCGACTGGGTCAGTGCCCTGCACCGCGAGCTGCCCAGCCATGCCATCCGCAGCGAGGTGAGCGACGGCGAATCGCTGCTGCGCAAGGTCGAGATGGGCCTGCTGGACGCCGCGCTGGTCTACCAGCCGACCTACGGCCCGGGCCTGCAGGTGGAGCAGTTGATGGAGGAGAAGCTGATCCGTGTGCGCCGGGTCGACCAGCCAGCCCCGTACATCTATATCGACTGGGGCGAGGCCTTCCGTCGCCAGCACGATGCCGCCCTGCCCGACTGCGCGCGCCCGGCGCTGAGCTTCAACCTGGGCCCTTTGGCCTTGCAGTTCATCCTCGACCAGGGCGGCAGTGGTTACTTCCGCACGCGGGTGGTGCAGGCCTATCTGGACAGCGGGGTGTTCGAGCGGGTACCGCAGGCACCGGAGTTCACCTACCCGACCTTCCTGGTATACCCGCGCAAACGCGACAGCGAAGCCCTGCAACAAGCCTTCGCCATCCTGCGCCGGCAGGTGGCCGCCGGTGCCAGCGACTGGTCACAACGCTGGGACCCGGTTATCTGAAGCCTCGGCTTTGCTGAGCAGCTGGCGCTTGAGGCCGGCGATCAGGTCGGTCTGGGTAATCACCCCCACCAACTGGTCGGCATCGAGCACCGGCAGGCAATGCAGGCCCTGTTCGCACAGCAATGGCAGCAAGCGCTCCAGCGGGTGCTGGCTGCTGACGCTGATCACCCGGCGGCTCATCACTTGCTCCATGCGCACTGCCTTGCGGCCGAACAACCCGCGCCAACTGAAGCGGCCACGTTGCATGGCCGGGCCGACCAGGTCGCTGAGGCTGACGATGCCCACCAGCTTGCCCTGCTGCAGCACTGGCAGGGTTTTCAGGTGGTGACTGGCCAGCATCTTCCAGGCCTGCTCCAGGGTGGTATCGGGCGTGGCGAACTGCACGTCGCGGGACATCACCGACGCGGCCGTGACACCGCCGAGGCTGCGCTGCAGGGCGTGTTGCTCGGTGGCCAGGATGATGCGTTCCAGTTCGTCACGGGTGACGTCGACGAACTCGCCCAGTTCTTCCAGGGCCTGATCCAGGTCTTCACTGCGGATGCCGACCCGCTCGCTGGGCAGCGGGTCATGGGTGTGGTGTAGGTCCTTGCGCGGCACCACGCCTTTCGGGTAACGCACGCCGGTGAGGCGGTTGTAGAGGATCGCCACCGTTACCAGGATCAGCGCGTTGAGCAGCACCGGCTCCAGCAGGTGGTCGCTCATGGCGGTCAGCCCGGAGTCGGCCAGTACGGCACTCACCGCCACGCCGCCACCCGGTGGGTGCAGGCAACGCAGCAGGCACATCACCAGGATCGAGATGCCCAGGGCGGCGGCCGCCACCCACAGCTCCTGGCCAAAACCCTGGCGCATGGCCAGACCGACCGCGCCGGCCAGGACGTAGCTGCCCAGCACCGGCCAGGGCTGGGCCAACGGGCCGGAGTGCACCGCGAACACCAGTACGGCCGAAGCCGCCAGCGGGCCGAGCAGGTGCAAGGCAACGCTGGGGCCATAGGCCATGCTGGTCAGCCAGCCGGCGAGGAACAGGCCGAGCAGCGCGCCGATACCGGCACGCAACCATTCTTTGGGGGGAATATTCAGTGACGCTGGCAACAGCCGCCGTAGACGGCTTTCGGAACGCGAGGCAGACATGTAGGTAATCGGAATCTGTAGTTTTTCTGGTTAAAAAGAAAGCCCAGCCGAGGTGGCCTGGGCCTCGTATTGCGGTTGCAATAGCACAAGGGGCTCCGTCCGTGGAGAGATGGAAACCGCAGGGTTTCGTGGGGGGAATTTTGCCGGGCGGGGTGAGATTGGGCTAATTCAAAAAAATGCGGCTGTACTGCAATTTTTTTGCAGTGGTGATATGGCCTAGGGGCTTGAGCTGCGCCGTAGCGCAGAGAGCAAATTTCTCAAGCGCGCCGCACAACCTGTGGGAGCGGGCTCACCCGCGAAGAATGCGACACGGTGCATGGCACCGGCTTCGCCGGTGTTCGCGGGTAAACCCGCTCCCACAGGGCCCCGGTACTACCGCGCCTTGCGCGGCAGTTCGATGCTCACCCGCAACCCGCCCAGAGGGCTATCCAGCAGCGCCAGACGCCCACCCCAGGCCTCGACGATATCGCGCACGATACCCAGTCCCAGGCCGTGCCCGTCAACTTGCTCGTCCAGCCGCGAACCGCGCTCCAGCACCTGTTGCCGCTGGCCCTCGGGGATACCGGGGCCATCGTCATCGACCCACACCTGGTAACCCTCGGCATGTGGCGCAATACCCACTCGCACCTCGCTGTCGGCCCACTTGCAGGCGTTGTCCAGCAGGTTGCCGAGCAGCTCCAGGAAGTCCTCGCGGTCCCACGGCAGCAGCAGCCCGAGCGGCACATCGCTGGCCAGCAGCAGGCCCTCGCCATGGATCATGCCCAGTGTCCCCAGCAACCCCGGCAGCTCGACGTCGCAGTCGAACTGCGCACCAGGCAGCGCATCCCCCGCCAGGCGCGCACGGTTCAGCTCACGCGTCAGGCGCTGCTGAATCTGCTCCAGCTGCTCGCGCAGTTGCGCGCGAACATCAGGCAGGTCCTTCAGGCGCTCGCTGGAGGCCAGGCTCAGCAACACCGCCAGCGGCGTCTTCAGCGCATGGCCCAGGTTGCCCAGGGCATTGCGCGAGCGGCGCAGGCTGTCTTCGGTATGGCTCAGCAAATGGTTGATCTGCCCCACCAGCGGCGCCAGTTCGCTGGGCACTTCGGCATCCAGCTGCGAGCGCTGGCCCTGCTGCAACTGGGCGATCTGCTGGCGGGCCCGCTCCAATGGCCGCAACGATCGGGTCACGGTGATGCGCTGCAACACCAGCACCAGGATCAGCGCCACCAGGCCCATGCCCAGGCCGATCTGTTGCAGGCGCCGGAAACCTTCGCGCACCGGCGAATAATCCTGTGCCACGCTGATCGAGATGTCCTGGCCCAGGCGCCGGTAGTCGGCCCGCAGGGCCAGCAGTTGCTGGCCCTCCGGGCCGAGCTCGTGGCGGTCGGAAAGGCCCGGCGCGGCAGGTTTGGGCATGTCCAGATCCCACAGCGAGCGGGAACGCCAGCTGCCTCTATCGAAATCGATGCGGAAGTAATAGCCGGAAAACGGCCGCTGGTAGGCGGCCGAGATCCGCCGCTCATCCAGCTGCAGGCCGGAAGGCCCACGCACCAGGGCCACCAGCAGGTTTTCGCTTTCCTTGCGCAGGCCGTTTTCCAGATAGCGCTGCAGACCGACCTCGAACAGCCACAAGGTCAGCTGCGCCAGCACCAGGCCGACCACCACCAGCACCGCCACCAGGCCCAGGCTCAGGCGCGCCTGGATCGACTTCACGCGGCGCTCCCGGCGTAGATGTAGCCTTGTCCGCGGCGGGTCTCGATAACGCTGCGGCCCAGCTTGCGCCGCAAGTGGTTGACGTGCACTTCCAGCACGTTGGAGTCGCGCTCGGTTTCACCGTCGTAGAGGTGTTCGGCCAGGTGGCTCTTGGACAGGATCTGCTGCGGATGCAGCATGAAGTAGCGCAGCAGGCGGAACTCGGCGGCGGTCAGCTGGATATCCATACCGTCACGGTTCACGCACTGGCGGCTTTCGTCCAGCTGCAGGCCGGCCGCTTCCAGCGTCGGCTGGTTGGCCAGGCCACGGGCACGGCGCAACAACGCCTGGATGCGCAGCTGCAGTTCTTCGGGGTGGAAGGGTTTGCTCAGGTAGTCATCGGCCCCGGCCTTCAGCCCTTCGATACGCTCGGCCCACGAGCCACGGGCGGTAAGGATCAACACCGGCGTGGCCAGGCCGGCAGCGCGCCACTGGGCCAGCACCTCCAGGCCTGGCAAGCCCGGCAAGCCGAGGTCCAGGATGATCAGGTCGTAAGGTTCACTCTGGCCCTGGTACACCGCGTCACGGCCGTCGGCCAGCCAGTCCACGGCGTAACCCTGGCGCTGCAGGCCGGCGGTCAGTTCATCGGCCAGCGGCACATTGTCCTCGACAAGCAACAGGCGCATTCAGTCGTCTTCCTCGTCTTTGAGCAGGGCGCCGCTGCTGGCGTCGAGCTTGATCTCGCGCACCACGCCTTCAGCCGTCAGCAGTTCGACTTCATATTCGTAGCGGTCATCGTCTTCTTCCAGCTCGGCTTCCAGCAAACGCGCCCCGGGGTGACGCCCCAGGGCGGTTTCCAAAAGGTGTTCGAGCGGCAGGATGATGCCCTTCTGGCGTAGTTCCAGAGCTTCGTCCTGGTCGAGGTCGCGGGCAACGGCCAGGGAGCAGACCGCCAGTAGCGCCAACGCGAGGTAGCGCGCCGGCCGCGGTACGTGGGTCATCAGTTGTCCCGCTCGTCCTTCAACACTTCACCAGTCTTGGCGTCCAGCGCCACGTCCCATTCGACGTTCTGCGTGTCGCGCAGCTCGACTTTGTAGATGTAGCGGCCGTACTCGTCTTCAAGCTCGGAGTCGGTGACGGTGGCACCCGGGTGCTTGGCCACGGCGGCGGCCTTGAGTTCGTCCAGCGACTTGACGGTCTTGGCGTTGACCAGTTTGACCACTTCGTCGGGCTGCACGTCCTTGGCGATGGCGGAATGGGCGCCCAAGGCAAGGGCAGCGGCTACGGTGAACAGGGCAGTCAATGGTTTCATCGTTCTTCTCTCCTGAGAACTGTGCAAGTTGTCTACGGGGTTAAGATTAACCACCGGTCCTTAATTCAACCTGAAAACAACTGGCGCCATGATAGCCCAGCCGGTGTGCAATGAGGCGATGAGCGGCCAGGTGCATGGCGCAGGAGAGGTGGTGACTTTCAGATCGGGCGCCGCCCGATCTGATAGGCGCTGAAGATATCAAGGCGAACTGGTAAACTGCGCGCATTCTTGATTCATAAAGAGCTAAACCCGCGTGGAAATTTTCAAAGAGTTCACATTCGAATCAGCCCACCGCCTGCCCCATGTCCCTGCCGGGCACAAGTGCGGCCGCCTGCACGGCCATTCGTTCAAGGTCGGTCTGCACCTGACCGGCCCGCTCGACCCGCATACTGGCTGGATCCGCGACTTCGCCGAGATCAAGGCAATCTTCAAGCCGATCTACGAGCAACTGGACCACAACTACCTGAACGACATCCCTGGCCTGGAAAACCCCACCAGCGAAGTGATCGCCAAGTGGATCTGGGACCAGGTCAAGCCGCTGCTGCCGGAGTTGTCGAAGGTGCGCATCCATGAAACCTGCACCAGCGGTTGCGAATATACCGGCGACTGATTCAAGTCATTTGCTGGTTTCTTCGCGGGTAAACCCGCTCCCACAGGTTCCCTCTGCACTCGAGCGCAGTGCTGTACCTGTGGGAGCGGGTTTACCCGCGAAGAGGTCGGCAGAATCATTACAAGGCTTCAGCCTTGCCCCGCCTCCAAGGCATCGCGCAGGAAGCCGGGGGCGATATAGCGCTGGTAATGCGCTTCGGACAGCAAGAAGAACTCGCGGTCGATGGCGTCGCGCAACTGCGGCAGTTCCCAGTCACGAAACTCCGGCAGCAGCACCATACCGTAAGCTTCCAGGTCACGGATCATCCGCGCCCCACGGGCAATCAGCTGGTAGGCCCAGCAATACTCCGACTGCTGCTCGACAAAGCGGATGGAACGCTGCTCCAGTTGCTGGCGCAGCAGGCCTTTGTCGAACACTTCCAGTTTGGCCATCATCACCTGCACCAGCAACTGCTCCAGACGCAGCCACACGGCGCGCTTCTGCGCATCGTCGTAGCCGTTCCAGTTGATCACCTCGTGGTGGAAGCGCTTGCAGCCACGGCACACCGTGTCTCCGTACACCGTGGAGCACAGGCCGACGCAAGGGGTCTTGATGGACTTGTTGGACATGAAAAACAACAGCTTGGCGGTGGAACACGGGGCCATGTTAGCCCTTTGTCTAACCAGGGTCACTCGTTAAAGTCATCTTCGCCGCCTTACCTTCGGGCTTTTTTTGCCGTAGAATCAACCGGCCTTTTCAAAGGCAACAATGTCCGTTGGAAGCTGTTTTCAAAGCGTCACGAGCACAGTTCATCCGGTAGAACGGCGTTGGCCCGGGCCATGCATCCCTCGCATGCCCGTGCCAGCCCTCATCAGCTCCCCGTTCTGCAGGCGTAAAACTTTGAAAGCAGCTTCTGTAAGGATTCTTTGCGACTCTGGCTGGGCGGCCCACAAAGCCGTGGCAGCGCATGGGTGCATTGAATGCTGGATGAGCGTCCCGGACCCCCTTTAGGGACCACTGATGAGGGAAATAACTGTGCTTGAAGCCTACCGCAAACACATCGAAGAGCGTGCCGCCCTGGGTATCGTGCCCCAGCCGCTGAACGCCGAACAAACTGCAGGCCTGGTCGAGCTGCTGAAAAACCCGCCGGCCGGCGAAGAAGCCTTCCTCGTAGACCTGATCACCAACCGCGTACCGCCAGGAGTCGACGAAGCTGCCTACGTCAAGGCCGCTTTCCTCTCCGCCGTCGCCAAGGGCGAAGCCAAGTCGCCACTGATCGACCGCAAGCACGCCACCGAACTGCTGGGCACCATGCAGGGCGGCTACAACATCGAAACGCTGGTCGCACTGCTGGATGACGCCGAACTGGGCGCCGTCGCGGCCGAACAGCTCAAGCACACCCTGCTGATGTTCGATGCCTTCCACGATGTGGCCGAAAAGGCCAAGGCCGGCAACGCTCACGCCAAGGCCGTGCTGGAATCCTGGGCTGCAGGCGAGTGGTTCACCTCGCGTCCGGCCATCGCCGACAAGTACACCCTGACCGTGTTCAAGGTGCCTGGCGAAACCAACACCGACGACCTGTCCCCTGCCCCGGACGCCTGGTCGCGCCCGGACATCCCGCTGCACGCCCTGGCCATGCTGAAAATGGCCCGTGACGGCATCGAGCCGCAGCAGCCTGGTTCGGTCGGCCCGCTGGCCCAGATCGAAGCCGTCAAGGCCAAGGGTTTCCCGGTTGCCTACGTCGGTGACGTGGTCGGTACCGGTTCCTCGCGTAAATCCGCCACCAACTCGGTGCTGTGGTTCTTCGGCGACGACATCCCGTACGTGCCGAACAAGCGCGCCGGTGGCTTCTGCTTCGGCACCAAGATCGCCCCGATCTTCTACAACACCATGGAAGACGCCGGCGCCCTGCCGATCGAATTCGACTGCACCAACCTGGCCATGGGCGACGTCATCGACGTTTACCCGTTCAAGGGCGAAGTGCGCCGCCACGGTAGCGACGAACTGGTCACCAACTTCGAGCTGAAAACCGAAGTATTGCTGGATGAAGTCCGCGCTGGCGGCCGTATCCCACTGATCGTCGGCCGTGGCCTGACCGAAAAAGCCCGCGCCGAGCTGGGCCTGGGTACTTCCGACCTGTTCAAGAAGCCAGAGCAGCCTGCCGATTCGGGCAAGGGCTTCACCCTGGCACAGAAAATGGTCGGCCGTGCCTGCGGTCTGCCGGAAGGCCAGGGTGTGCGCCCAGGTGCCTACTGCGAGCCGAAGATGACCACCGTCGGCTCCCAGGACACCACTGGCCCGATGACCCGCGACGAGCTGAAAGACCTGGCGTGCCTGGGCTTCTCCGCTGACCTGGTGATGCAGTCGTTCTGCCACACCGCGGCCTATCCGAAGCCGATCGACGTCACCACCCACCACACCCTGCCAGACTTCATCCGCACCCGTGGCGGCGTGTCGCTGCGCCCGGGCGACGGCATCATCCACAGCTGGCTGAACCGCATGCTGATGCCTGACACCGTGGGTACCGGTGGCGACTCGCACACCCGCTTCCCGATCGGCATCTCGTTCCCGGCCGGCTCCGGCCTGGTGGCTTTCGCCGCCGCCACCGGCGTCATGCCGCTGGACATGCCAGAATCCGTGCTGGTGCGTTTCAAGGGTAAACTGCAGCCAGGCATCACCCTGCGTGACCTGGTCCACGCCATCCCTTACTACGCCATCCAGAAGGGCCTGTTGACTGTCGAGAAGAAGGGCAAGAAGAACATCTTCTCCGGCCGCATCCTGGAAATCGAAGGCCTGGACGAACTGACCGTCGAACAAGCCTTCGAGCTGTCCGACGCCTCGGCCGAGCGTTCCGCTGCCGGTTGCACCATCAAGCTGCCGGAAAAGGCCATCGCCGAGTACCTGCAGTCCAACATCACCCTGCTGCGCTGGATGATCGGCGAAGGCTACGGTGATGCCCGCACCCTGGAGCGCCGTGCCCAGGCCATGGAAGCCTGGCTGGCCAAGCCTGAGCTGCTGTCGGCCGACGCTGATGCCGAATACGCCGAAATCATCGAAATCGATCTGGCCGACGTAAAAGAGCCTGTGCTCTGCGCGCCGAACGACCCGGACGATGCCCGCCTGCTGTCCTCGGTACAGGGCGAGAAGATCGACGAAGTGTTCATCGGTTCGTGCATGACCAACATTGGCCACTTCCGCGCTGCCGGCAAGCTGCTGGACAAGGTCAAGGGCGGCATCCCGACCCGTCTGTGGCTGGCTCCGCCAACCAAGATGGACGCTCACCAGCTGACCGAAGAAGGCTACTACGGCATCTACGGCAAGGCCGGCGCGCGCATGGAAATGCCAGGCTGCTCGCTGTGCATGGGTAACCAGGCACGTGTGCAGACCGGTTCGACCGTGGTCTCCACTTCGACCCGTAACTTCCCGAACCGTCTGGGCGACGCCACCAACGTGTACCTGGCATCGGCCGAGCTGGCTGCTGTCGCTTCGATCATCGGCAAGCTGCCGACCGTCGAAGAGTACATGCAGTACGCGAAAGACATCGACAGCATGGCTGCCGACGTTTACCGCTACCTGAGCTTCGACCAGATCGCCGAGTTCCGCGAAGCGGCAGCCAACGCCAAGATCCCGGTGGTTCAGGCGTAAGCTGAGTTGTAAGATGTAAAAGAAAGCCCCGGCAGCGATGCCGGGGCTTTTTTTGTTTGCCCTGTGCCGGCCTCTTCGCGGCTAAAGCCGCTCCCACAGGGACCCCACAGTTTTCAAGGCCTGCGGGGTCCCTGTGGGAGCGGCTTTAGCCGCGAAGGGGCCGGCACAGGCCAACTCAGATTACAAACAGGTCCACGAACCTGTGCACTGCCATCTGTTCCAGTCTCTGCTGATCCTTGCACACCTCAAGAATCGCCCCGCACCGCTGCCGCGCAAAGCGCGTCGCCAGGTTGGCCCTGAACTTGGCCTCCAGCAACGGTATGCCCTCCCCTCGCCGCCGGCGATGCCCGATCGGGTATTCCACTACCACCTGCTCAGTACTGCTGCCATCCTTGAAGAACACCTGCAGCGCGTTGGCAATCGAGCGCTTGTCCGGCTCCAGGTACTCACGGCTGAAGCACGGGTCTTCCACCACCTCCATCTTCTCGCGCAGGCGGTCGATGCTTGGGTGGTTGGCATGGAAGGTGTCTTCATATTGCTCGGCCACCAAATGACCGAAAATCAGCGGCACCGCCACCATGTATTGCAGGCAGTGATCGCGGTCGGCGGCGTTGGCCAGCGAACCGCTCTTGGAAATGATGCGAATAGCCGACTCCTGGGTGGTGATGACGATACGGTCGATTTCGTGCAGGCGATTTCGCACCAGTGGATGCAGGGTTACCGCCGCCTCGCAGGCGGTCTGGGCGTGGAACTCGGCAGGGAAACTGACCTTGAACAGTACGTTTTCCATCACGTAACTACCCAAGGCTTGCGGCACCCGCAGCTCTTGCTGCGCGGAAGGCTTGAGTGCCAGGTCCTTGTTGGTGTGGCTGAACAGCACGTCGTAGAAGCCCCACTGTGGCGCGGTGAGCACGCCCGGCACGCCCATCTCGCCACGCAGGGCAATATCGGCCAGACGCACGCCACGGCTGGAAGCATCACCGGCGGCCCACGATTTGCGCGAACCGGCGTTGGGCGCATGGCGGTAGGTACGCAGCGCCTGGCCGTCGACAAAGGCGTGGGACAAGGCACTCAGCATCTGCTCACGGTTGGCCCCCATCAGCCTGGCACACACGGCGGTGGAGGCCACCTTGACCAGTATCACGTGGTCGAGACCAACGCGGTTGAAGGCGTTTTCCAGCGCCAGCACGCCCTGGATCTCGTGAGCCATGACCATGGCTTCGAGCACATCGCGCATCAGCAGCGGTGCTTCACCTGCGGCCACGCGCTTTTGCGACAGGTGATCGGCAACCGCCAGGATGCCGCCGAGGTTGTCCGAGGGGTGAGCCCATTCGGCGGCCAGCCAGGTATCGTTGTAGTCCAGCCAGCGCACCGTGCAGCCAATATCCCAGGCGGCCTTGACCGGGTCGAGGCGGTAGGCAGTGCCGGGGACGCGGGCGCCATTGGGCACCAGCGTGCCTTCCACCTGAGGGCCGAGCAGCTTGGTACATTCGGGGAAGCGCAGGGCCAGCAGGCCGCAGCCGAGGGTATCCATCAGGCAGTTGCGCGCGGTGTCCAGGGCTTCGGCGGATTCGACCCGGTACGTAAGGGCGTAATCGGCGAGGATTTGCAGCACCCGGTCGTAGTCCGGGCGGGCGTTGAGGTCTACGTTGGCGCTCATATGCAGCTCCTGTGAATTGGGGCTGCTGTGCAGCCTTCTCTTGAAGCCGAGCGCCAATGGTGCGTTAGAAGCTATCGCCAGGCACGCGAACCCAGCCCTCCATCAGCACGCGAGCACTGCGGCTCATGATTGCCTTGGTCACTGTCCACTCACCATTCACCTGGCGCGCCTCGGCCCCCACCCGCAGGGTGCCCGAGGGGTGGCCGAAACGCACGGCACTGCGCTCGCCCCCGCCCGCGGCGAGGTTGACCAGCGTGCCCGGAATGGCCGCCGCGGTACCGATAGCCACCGCGGCCGTCCCCATCATTGCATGGTGCAGCTTGCCCATCGACAAGGCCCGTACCAGCAGGTCGATATCACCCGCCTGCACCGCTTTGCCACTGGACGCAGTGTAGGTGCTCGGCGGCGCGACGAAAGCCACTTTCGGCGTGTGCTGACGCCCGGCAGCCTGGTCGACGTTTTCGATCAGGCCCATGCGCACGGCGCCATAGGCGCGAATCGTCTCGAAGCGCAGCAGCGCTTGCGGGTCGCCATTGATGGCGTCCTGCAGTTCGGTGCCGGTGTAGCCGATATCCGCCGCGTTGACGAAGATGGTCGGGATACCGGCATTGATCAGGGTCGCCTTGAACGTACCGACACCCGGCACCTCGAGGTCATCGACCAGCTTGCCGGTGGGGAACATCGCCCCGCCGTCGCCATCTTCGTCAGCCGCCGGGTCGAGGAACTCCAGCTGCACCTCGGCGGCCGGGAAGGTCACCCCGTCCAGCTCGAAGTCGCCGGTTTCCTGCACTTCACCTTCGGTGATCGGCACATGGGCGATGATGGTCTTGCCGATGTTGGCCTGCCAGATGCGCACGGTGGCGATGCCATTGCGCGGAATGCGCGCGGGGTCGACCAGGCCGCTGCTGATGGCGAACGAACCGACCGCGGCGGAGAGGTTGCCGCAGTTACCGCTCCAGTCGACGAAGGCCTTGTCGATGCTGACCTGGCCGAACAGGTAGTCGACATCGTGTTCAGGCTTGATGCTTTGCGACAGGATCACGGTCTTGCTGGTGCTCGAAGTGGCACCGCCCATACCGTCGATCTGCTTGCCGTACGGGTCGGGACTGCCGATCACCCGCAGCAGCAGTGCATCGCGGGCCGGGCCGGGGATTTGCGCCTGTTCAGGCAGGTCTTGCAGGCGGAAGAACACGCCCTTGCTGGTACCACCGCGGATGTAGGTGGCGGGGATTTTTACTTGCGGTACATGTGCCATGTTCAATTCCTGTCTTGCGCAGCCCCTGTGGGAGCGGGTTCACCCGCGAAAGCGTCCGATCAGAAAACAATGTTGTATCTGCTGACGCATTCGCGGGTAAACCCGCTCCCACAGAGGACCGCGCTGCTCTTGATTAGGCGGTCGCTTCGAGGAAGTCCTGGGCAAAGCGCTGCAGCACTCCGCCGGCCTCGTAGATCGACACTTCCTCGGCGGTGTCCAGGCGGCAAGTCACCGGTACTTCCAGGCGCTCGCCGTTGGCGCGGGTAACCACCAGGGTCAGCGTCGCCCGCGGCGTACGCGCGCCCAGCACGTCATAGGTCTCGCTGCCGTCCAGGCCGAGGGTCTTGCGGTCGGTGCCCGGCTTGAACTCCAGCGGCAGCACGCCCATGCCCACCAGGTTGGTACGGTGAATACGCTCGAAGCCTTCGGCGACAATCGCCTCGACACCGGCCAGGCGCACGCCCTTGGCCGCCCAGTCACGGGACGAACCCTGGCCGTAGTCGGCACCGGCGACGATGATCAGTGGCTGCTTGCGCTCCATGTAGGTCTCGATCGCCTCCCACATGCGAGTGACCTTGCCTTCCGGCTCGATACGCGCCAGCGAGCCCTGCTTCACGCTGCCGTCTTCCTGGCGCACCATTTCGTTGAACAGCTTGGGGTTGGCGAAAGTGGCGCGCTGGGCGGTCAGGTGGTCGCCACGGTGGGTAGCGTAGGAGTTGAAGTCCTCCTCCGGCAGGCCCATCTTCGCCAGGTACTCACCGGCAGCGCTGTCGAGCATGATGGCGTTGGACGGCGACAGGTGGTCGGTGGTGATGTTGTCCGGCAGCACTGCCAGCGGGCGCATGCCGCGCAGGGTACGCTCACCGGCCAAGGCACCTTCCCAGTACGGCGGGCGGCGGATGTAGGTGCTCATCGGGCGCCAGTCGTACAGTGGCGCCACCTTCGGCCCACGGTCTTCCTCGATGGCGAACATCGGGATGTACACCTTGCGGAACTGCTCCGGCTTGACCGCAGCACGCACCACAGCGTCGATCTCTTCATCGCTGGGCCAGATGTCCTTGAGGCGGATTTCCTTGCCGTCGACCACACCCAGCACATCCTTCTCGATGTCGAAGCGGATGGTACCGGCGATGGCGTAGGCCACCACCAGCGGCGGCGAGGCAAGGAAGGCCTGCTTGGCATACGGGTGAATACGCCCGTCGAAATTGCGGTTGCCCGACAGCACGGCAGTGGCATACAGGTCACGGTCGATGATCTCTTGCTGGATCACCGGGTCCAGGGCGCCGGACATGCCGTTGCAGGTGGTGCAGGCGAAGGCGACGATGCCAAAGCCGAGCTGCTCCAGCTCCTTCTCCAGCCCCGCCTCTTCCAGGTACAGCTGCACGGCCTTGGAGCCAGGCGCCAGCGACGACTTGACCCACGGCTTGCGGGCCAGGCCCAGCTTGTTGGCATTGCGCGCCAGCAAGCCTGCGGCAATCACGTTGCGCGGGTTGCTGGTGTTGGTGCAACTGGTGATGGCGGCAATGATCACCGCGCCATCAGGCATTTGCCCCGGCACTTCTTCCCAGCTGCCGGCGATGCCTTTGGCCGCCAGGTCGCTGGTAGCGACGCGGGCATGCGGGTTGGACGGGCCGGCCATGTTACGCACCACGCTCGACAGATCGAAGCCCAGGGTGCGCTCGTAGACGGCGCCGCCCAGGCTGTCGGCCCACAGGCCGGTGGTCTTGGCATAGGTTTCCACCAGCTTGACCTGCTGCTCTTCGCGGCCGGTCAGGCGCAGGTAGTCGATGGTCTGCTGGTCGATGGCGAACATCGCCGCAGTAGCGCCATACTCCGGGGCCATGTTGGAGATGGTGGCGCGGTCGCCCAGGGTCAGGGCACGGGCACCCTCGCCGTGGAACTCCAGGTAGGCGCCGACGACTTTCTGCTTGCGCAGGAATTCGGTCAGGGCCAGCACCAGGTCGGTGGCGGTGATGTTCGGCGCCAGCTTGCCGGTCAGCTCGACGCCGACGATTTCCGGCAGGCGCATCCACGAGGCACGGCCGAGCATCACGTTCTCGGCCTCCAGGCCACCCACGCCAATGGCGATCACGCCCAGGGCGTCGACATGCGGAGTGTGGCTGTCGGTGCCGACGCAGGTGTCCGGGTAGGCCACGCCACGGTCGTTGTGGATCACCGGCGACATCTTCTCCAGGTTGATCTGGTGCATGATGCCGTTGCCCGGCTGGATCACGTCGACGTTCTTGAACGCCTTCTTGGTCCAGTTGATGAAATGGAAACGGTCTTCGTTGCGGCGGTCTTCGATGGCGCGGTTCTTTTCGAAGGCCTGCGGGTCGAAACCACCACACTCGACGGCCAGCGAGTGGTCGACGATCAGCTGTACCGGCACCACCGGGTTGACCTGGGCCGGGTCGCCGCCTTTGTCGGCAATGGCGTCACGCAGGCCGGCGAGGTCGACCAGCGCAGTCTGGCCGAGAATGTCGTGGCACACCACGCGCGCCGGGAACCACGGGAAGTCGAGGTCGCGCTTGCGCTCGATCAGCTGGCCCAGCGAGGCGTCGAGAGTGGCCGGGTCGCAGCGGCGCACCAGGTTTTCGGCGAGTACGCGAGAGGTGTAAGGCAGGCCATCGTAGGCGCCGGGCTTGATTGCCTCGACCGCCGCGCGGGCATCGAAGTAGTCCAGGTCGGTGCCTGGCAGGTGCTTGCGGAATGCAGTGTTCATATCTTTATCAGGCTCGGTCACGGTATTCGGGGGCAGGTGCGGCTCAGGCCTCGGGGGCGCTACGCGCCCCTTTCGCGACACAAGGCCGCTCCCACAGGTACTGCGCCGTCCCTGTGGGAGCGGCCTTGTGTCGCGAAAGGGCTGCGCAGCAGCCCCAGCGATCTATGACTCAGCGCTGTTCGATCGGCACGAACTGGCGCTGCTCGACACCGACATACTCGGCGCTCGGGCGGATGATGCGGTTGTTGGCGCGCTGCTCGAAGACGTGCGCCGCCCAGCCGGTCAGGCGCGAGCAGACGAAGATCGGGGTGAACAGCTTGGTCGGGATGCCCATGAAGTGGTACGCCGAGGCATGGTAGAAGTCGGCGTTCGGGAACAGGCGTTTCTGCTCCCACATGGTCTTGTCGATGGCCTCGGAAACCGGGTACAGCACCTTGTCACCCACTTCGTCAGCCAGCTGCTTCGACCAGCCCTTGATCACCTCATTACGTGGGTCGGACTCTTTGTAGATGGCATGGCCAAAGCCCATGATCTTGTCCTTGCGCTCGAGCATGCGCAGCAGCTCGGCAGTGGCTTCCTGCGGGCTCTGGAAGCGCTCGATCAGTTCCATCGCTGCCTCGTTGGCACCACCGTGCAGCGGGCCGCGCAGCGAACCGATGGCGGCGGTAACACAGGAGTACAGGTCGGACAGGGTCGAGGCACAGACGCGGGCGGTGAAGGTCGAGGCGTTGAACTCGTGCTCGGCGTAGAGGATCAGCGACACGTTCATGACCTTGACGTGCAGCGCGCTCGGTTTCTTGCCGTGCAGCAGGTGCAGGAAGTGGCCACCGAGGGTGTCTTCGTCACTGGTGCAGTCAATGCGCACGCGGTCGTGAGTGAAGCGGTACCAGTAGCACATCACCGCCGGGAACAGCGCCAGCAGGCGGTCGGTCTTCTCGCGCTGGGCTTCGAAGGTCAGTTCGGGCTCCAGGGTACCCAGCACCGAGCAGCCCGTGCGCATCACGTCCATCGGGTGGGCATCGCGCGGGATGCGCTCGAGCACTTCCTTCAGGGCTTGCGGCAGGTCACGCAGGCCCTTGAGCTTGCGCTTGTAGTCGGCCAGCTCGGCCTTACTCGGCAGCTCGCCGTACAGCAGCAGGTAGGCGACTTCTTCGAACTCGGCACCGGCGGCCAGGTCACGCACGTCGTAACCACGGTAGGTCAGCCCGGCACCGGCCTGGCCCACAGTCGACAGCGCGGTCTGGCCGGCCACCTGGCCGCGCAGGCCTGCGCCACTGAGTACTTTTGCTTCGGCCATGGTGTTTCTCCTTTCTTGAACTTGTTTTGGAAGTCTGGCTAATCGTTGAAACCTGAGCCGGCCCCTTCGCGGGTAAACCCGCTCCTACAGGGTTCCAAAGGCATCGAATATCACGCCGTACTTGTGGGAGCGGGTTCACCCGCGAAGGGGCCAGCCGCTCCAACGCAATTCTTTGACCTTCAGCCCTTCTTCTGGGCAAACAACGCATCGAGGCTCTGCTCGAAGGCGTGATAGCCGATGGCATCGTAAAGCTCCATGCGGGTCTGCATGGTGTCGATCACGTTCTTCTGCGTGCCGTCGCGGCGCAGCGCGGTGTACACGTTCTCGGCCGCCTTGTTCATGGCACGGAACGCCGACAGCGGGTACAGCACCAGCGACACGTCGACCGAGGCCAGCTCTTCGGTGGTGTACAACGGCGTGGCGCCGAACTCGGTGATGTTGGCCAGGATCGGTGCCTGCACCCGGTCGGCGAAGGTCTTGTACATCTGCAGTTCAGTGATGGCTTCCGGGAAGATCATGTCGGCACCGGCCTCGACGCAGGCGGCGGCGCGATCCAGCGCAGCATTCAGGCCCTCGACGGCGAGGGCGTCGGTACGCGCCATGATCACGAAGCTGTCATCGGTACGGGCATCGACTGCGGCCTTGATACGGTCGACCATTTCCTGCTGGCTGACGATTTCCTTGTTCGGACGGTGGCCGCAGCGCTTGGCGCCAACCTGATCCTCGATATGGATCGCGGCAGCGCCGAACTTGCTCATCGAGCGTACGGTACGGGCGACGTTGAAGGCCGAGGCACCGAAACCGGTGTCGACATCCACCAGCAGCGGCAGGTCGCACACGTCGGTGATGCGGCGCACGTCGGTGAGTACGTCGTCCAGGCCGCTGATGCCCAGATCCGGCAGGCCCAGGGAACCTGCGGCGACGCCGCCACCGGACAGGTAGATGGCCTTGAAGCCGGCGCGCTTGGCCAGCAGGGCATGGTTGGCGTTGATGGCGCCAACCACCTGCAGCGGATGTTCAGCGGCAACGGCGTCGCGGAAACGCTGACCGGGGGTGCTCTTCACAGTCATTTCTCACCTCGTGGGCTGTTGTTGTGGGCGTCCAGGTAGTGACGCTCGATATTGCGCTTGGACGCGCCGATGTGGCGGCGCATCAGGAGTTCGGCCAGCTCGCCGTCACGGTCGGCGATGGCGTCGAGAATACGGTGGTGTTCGGCAAAAGCCTGGCGTGGCCGGTTGGGCGTGGCCGAGAACTGGATGCGGTACATGCGCACCAGCTGGTACAGCTCGCCGCAGAGCATCTTGACCAGGGTCTGGTTGCCGCTGCCCTGGATGATCCGGTAATGGAAGTCGTAGTCGCCTTCCTGCTGGTAATAGCCCTGGCCGGCCTGGAATGCGGCATCGCGCTCGTGGGTGTCGAGCACCCGGCGCAGTTCGTCGATGTCGGCCTGGCTCATGCGCTCGGCAGCCAGGCGGCAGGCCATGCCTTCCAGCGATTCGCGAATTTCGTACAGTTCGATCAGTTCGGCGTGGTTGAGCGACACCACCCGCGCCCCCACATGCGGCACGCGCACCAGCAGGCGCTGGCCTTCGAGGCGGTGGATAGCCTCGCGCAGCGGCCCGCGGCTGATGCCATAGGTGCGTGCCAGCTCCGGCTCGGAGATCTTGCTGCCGGGGGCGATATCACCTTTGACGATGGCCGCCTGGATGCGCCGGAAGACGTTTTCGGACAAGGTTTCCGTTTCGTCTGCCAGCGCTGGGCCCAGGGTGGATACTTCCTGCATATTGTCGACACCTAGCAAATCTCTTTGCCAGAAATTAGCTAATTCGACCGCAGCAGTCAAAGACAAAATGAATATTGTCGACAATCGTCTAAGAGCGAACTAACGTCGGCCCGCCGCTGTCAGATCGCGCACCGCTGGCGTCAAGACGTCGGCGTGATAGAATGCCGCGCCTCCGTTGGAGTATGGATAGCCTGTCTGTCATCCATTCATGCTGTTGACAGATGAACGAGGAAGCTTGCGCAGTCGCTGCCAGTCGCCTTGCCCTGAACACGGCTCTGAACATGGCTCTGAAAATAGCCCCGAACCTTGCACTGCATCGCGCCAGGAATATGAGACTTACACCCGTTCCATTGCTGCTCTGCCTCACCCTGCTGCCGGCCCTTGGCCAGGCCGCGGGCAAGACCGTGTACGGTCTCAACGAATATGCACGCCTGGGCGACCTGAACCTGGAAGTGGCCGCCAAACTCGACACCGGTGCCAAGACCGCGTCGCTCAGCGCCCGCGACATCAAGCGCTTCAAGCGCAACGGCGAAAGCTGGGTGCGCTTCTACCTGGCGATCGACGCCGCCCATTCGCACCCCATCGAACGCCCGCTGGCACGCGTAAGCAAGATCAAGCGCCGGGCCGGCGACTATGATGCCGAATCGGGCAAGGCCTACACCGCACGCCCGGTCATCGAACTTGAAATCTGCATGGGCCAGGCCCTGCGCACCATCGAAGTCAACCTCACCGACCGCAGCGCCTTCCAGTTCCCGCTGCTGATCGGTTCCGAGGCGCTCAAGCACTTCGACGCGCTGGTCGACCCAAGCCTTAAATATGCGGCCGGCAAACCTGCCTGTGCCACCGACGCTCCCAAAGCAGAGTAATCCCGATGCGCTCTCTTACCCTCCATCTGAAAGTCCTGATCACCGTGCTGGTGCTGTTGGGCGTGGCGGTCACGGCTTATCAGATCTTCGTACTCGGCATCCCGGTAACCGAGGATGAAACCGACGACCTGTGGAACATCGACGCCAAGGTCGAGTTCGTGGCCAGCACCAAGGACCCGGTCAAGGTGCAGATGTTCGTGCCCCCACTGAACCGCGACTACGTCAGCCTCAACGAGAGCTTCATCTCCAACAACTACGGGGTGAGCGTCAACCGTGCCGACGGCAACCGCAAGGTCACCTGGTCGGCCCGCCGCGCCAGCGGTAACCAGACCCTCTACTACCGTCTGGTGCTGACCAAGCGCTACAGCAAAGAAAAGACCACGGTCAAAGGCCCGACCTTCCGTGACAGCCTGGCAGTGGAAGGCCCCGAGAAGATCGCCGCCGAGGCCCTGATGGCGCCGATCCGCCAGCACTCGGCCGACGTCGAGACCTTCGTCAGCGAGACCATCAAGCGGGTCAACAACCTCAACGACGACAACGTCAAGCTGTTGCTGGCCGGCGACACCACGGCCATGAAGAAGGCCCAGGTGATCGACCTGCTGCTGTCGATCGCCCACGTACCGATGGAGAAGGTGCACACCATCCGCCTGGTGGCCGACACCCCGCAAACCCCGGAACTGTGGCTGCGCAGCTTCAACGGTAGCGACTGGTTGTACTTCAACCCGGACACCGGCGAGCAGGGCCTGCCCAGCGATCGCCTGCTGTGGTGGACCGGTGACGACAACCTGATCACCGTCGATGGCGGCAAGAAGGCCAACGTTACCTTCAGCATGAACAACAGCGAGATGAACGCCATCCGCCTGGCCAAGCTGACCGACGAGAATACCGACGCCGACTTCCTCGAATATTCGCTGTACGGCCTGCCGCTGCAGACCCAGCAAACCTTCATGATCATGGTGATGATCCCGATCGGCGTGCTGGTGATCCTGGTGCTGCGCAACCTGGTCGGCCTGCAGACCCTGGGTACCTTCACCCCGGTGCTGATCGCCCTGGCCTTCCGCGAGACCCAGCTGGGCTTCGGTATCGTGCTGTTCACGGTAATCACCGCCCTGGGCCTGTCGCTGCGCTCGTACCTTGAACACCTGAAGCTGCAGATGCTGCCACGCCTGTCGGTGGTACTGACCTTCGTCGTGGTGCTGATCGCAGCCATCAGCCTGTTCAGCCACAAGCTGGGCCTGGAGCGCGGGCTGTCGGTAGCGCTGTTCCCGATGGTGATCCTGACCATGACCATCGAGCGCCTGTCCATCACCTGGGAAGAGCGTGGCGGCGGCCATGCCATGAAAGTGGCCATCGGCACCCTGTTCGCCGCCTCCCTGGCGCACCTGTTGATGATGGTGCCGGAGCTGGTTTACTTCGTGTTCACCTTCCCTGCCGTGCTGCTGATCCTGGTAGGCTTCATGCTGGCGATGGGCCGCTACCGTGGCTACCGCCTGACCGAGCTCGTGCGCTTCAAGGCATTCCTGAAGAAGGCTGACGCCTGATGTTTGGCCTGATCAAGACATGGAAAGCCCTGGAGGCCCGGGGCATCATGGGTATCAACCGGCGCAACGCGGACTACGTGTTGAAGTACAACAAGCGCCACCTGTACCCGATCGTCGACGACAAGATCATTACCAAGGAGCGCGCCCTGGCGGCCGGCATCCATGTGCCGGAAATGTACGGCATCATCGAGACCGAAAAAGAGATCGAGAAGCTTCACCAGATCATCGGCGGGCGCAGCGATTTCGTCATCAAGCCGGCGCAAGGCGCCGGCGGTGACGGCATCCTGGTGATCGCCGACCGCTTCGAGGACCGCTACCGCACGGTGTCGGGCAAGATCATCAGCCACGAGGAAATCGAGCACCAGATCTCAAGCATCCTCACCGGCCTGTACTCGCTGGGCGGCCACCGCGACCGCGCGCTGATCGAGTACCGGGTCACCCCCGACCAGATCTTCAAGAGCATCAGCTACGAAGGCGTGCCGGACATCCGCATCATCGTGCTGATGGGCTACCCGGTGATGGCCATGCTGCGTCTGCCGACCCGTCAGTCGGGCGGCAAGGCCAACCTGCACCAGGGTGCCATCGGCGTGGGTGTCGACCTGGCCACCGGCGTGACCCTGCGCGGCACCTGGCTGAACAACATCATCAGCAAGCACCCGGACACCACCAACGCGGTGGATGGCGTGCAACTGCCGAACTGGGACGGCTTCATGAAGCTGGCCGCCGGCTGTTACGAGCTGTGCGGCCTGGGCTACATCGGTGTCGACATGGTGCTGGACCAGGACAAGGGGCCGCTGATTCTGGAACTCAACGCCCGCCCGGGCTTGAACATCCAGATCGCCAACGACTGCGGCCTGACCCAGCGCACCCACGCCATCGAAGCGCACATCGAAGCGCTGGCCAAGGATGGCATTAGCGAGGATGCCGAACAGCGCGTGCGGGTATCGCAAGGGTTGTTCGGGCACGTGCATCCGCGCTGACCCTTCAAGGCCCAATCGCCGGCAAGCCGGCTCCCACAGGAATATCACTACCCTGAAGGCTTGTGACGTACCCGTGGGAGCCGGCTTGCCGGCGATTGGGGCTTAACACAATGTTGAATGTCGCGCCCAGTGCTAGGCGCATTTCCTGCACAGGTCTACAATCGCCCTCCTCGCTTTTACATCGCCGTCCACACTGATGCCGACCTGTACGCTCCACCCCCTGCCCTACCAGCCCGACCCTGCCGCCTATTTCGCCCGCCTGCGCCAGGCCCCCGGTGCGATCCTGCTGGACAGCGCCCGCCCCGGCGCCGAGCGCGGCCGCTTCGACCTGCTCAGCGCCTGGCCGCTACAACACTTGCAGGCGCACCCCGACGAAGATGGCCGCGCCTTCCTTCAGCGCCTGCGCGCCAGCCTGGCGCAACTGGGCCACGCGCAGCTGCCCGCAGGCAGCGAACTGCCGTTCGCTGGCGGCCTGCTCGGCTACCTGAGCTATGACTTCGGCCGCCGCCTGGAGCACCTGCCCAGCCTGGCCGTGGACGACCTCGGCCTGCCAGACGCGCAATTGGGCCTGTATGCCTGGGCGCTGGTCACCGACCATCAGCGCATGACCAGCCAACTGGTGTTCCACCCGAGCCTGTCAGGCAGCGAACGCGAACGCCTGATCGCCCTGTTCGAAGGTGTCGACAACGCTGAAAGCGGCAGCTTCCAGCTACTTGCACCGATGGCCGGCGACCTGCAGCCCGAGCAGTACAAAGCTGCCTTTGACCAGGTACAGCGCTACATCCAGGCCGGTGACTGCTACCAGATCAACCTTACCCAGCGCTTCCGCGCGCCCTGCCAGGGCGACCCGTGGCACGCTTACCAGGCCCTGCGCAAAGCCTGCCCCACACCCTTCTCCGGCTACCAGCAACTGGCTGACGGCAGCGCCCTGCTGAGTTTTTCGCCCGAGCGTTTCATCCGCGTCAGCCAGCGCCAGGTGGAAACCCGGCCGATCAAGGGCACCCGCCCGCGCGCCAGCAACCCGGCTGAGGACGCGCGCAATGCCGAGGAGCTGCTGCACAGCCCCAAGGATCGCTCGGAAAACCTGATGATCGTCGACCTGTTGCGCAACGATCTGGGACGCACCTGCGAGATCGGCTCGGTGAAGGTGCCGGAGCTGTTCAGCCTGGAGAGCTACCCCAACGTGCACCACCTGGTCAGCAGCATCACCGGCCGGCTGGCCGGCGACAAGGACGCCCTGGATCTGATCGGCGACAGCTTCCCCGGCGGCTCGATCACCGGCGCGCCGAAGATCCGCGCCATGCAGATCATCGACGAACTGGAGCCGGCGCGCCGGGCGCTGTACTGCGGCTCGCTGCTGTACGTGGATGTGCGCGGGGAGATGGACAGCTCGATTGCCATCCGCAGCCTGCTGGTCAAGGGTGGGCAGGTCAGTTGCTGGGGTGGCGGCGCGGTGGTGGCCGACTCCGAGTGGCAGGCCGAGTATGAAGAGTCGATTGCCAAGGTGCGGGTGTTGATGGAGACGCTGCAGGGCTTGTGATAGGTGGTGGATTCTTCGCGGGTAAACCCGCTCCCACAGGTTCTGTGCATATCTGAAGGGCTGCGCTGTACCCGCGAAGCAGGCACCACCGAGATCGGCCCGTCTACCCCGCCATTTTTTGTTACCATCACCTTACTACGAGCGCACAGCGCCACAGCCACGATGGAAACCGCCTGATGAGCCAACCCTTCGACGCCGCCGCCCTGGCCGCGGCCTATGCCAACAAGTCCCCGCAGGACATCCTCAAGCTTGCCTTCGAGCACTTCGGTGATGACCTGTGGATCTCCTTCAGCGGCGCCGAGGACGTGGTGCTGGTGGACATGGCCTGGAAGCTGAACAAGCAGGTCAAGGTGTTCAGCCTCGACACCGGCCGCCTGCACCCGGAGACCTACCGGTTCATCGACCAGGTCCGCGAGCAGTACAACCTGCCGATCGAAATCCTCAGCCCCGATCGCGCCAAGCTCGACCCGCTCGTCAAGGGAAAGGGCCTGTTCAGCTTCTACAAGGACGGCCACGGCGAATGCTGCGGCATCCGCAAGATCGAGCCGCTGCGCCGCAAGCTGGCCACCGTGAGTGCCTGGGCCACCGGCCAGCGCCGCGACCAGAGCCCGGGCACCCGCAGCCAGGTGGCGGCAGTGGAAATCGACAGCGCCTTCTCCACACCCGAGCGCACCCTGTACAAGTTCAACCCGCTGGCGCAGATGACCAGCGAGGAAGTGTGGGGTTATATCCGCATGCTGGAGCTACCGTACAACAGCCTGCATGAGCGCGGCTTCATCAGCATTGGCTGCGAGCCCTGCACCCGTCCGGTGCTACCAAACCAGCATGAGCGCGAAGGGCGTTGGTGGTGGGAAGAGTCGACGCAGAAGGAATGCGGGTTGCACGCTGGCAACCTTATCAGCAAGGCTTGAGATAGCCGGAGTGGTTGTGGGAGCGGGTTCACCCGCGAACACCGGCGAAGCCGGTGCCATACACCGCGTCGCCTTCTTCGCGGGTAAACCCGCTCCCACAGGGGCCGTGAGGCCCCTGCAATTCCGGATCAGTGCACCGGCAGTTCGACGCCTTCGAACAGCTCTTCCAGTTCCTGCTTGTTATGGCACTGAATGGCCTTGGCCATCACTTCACGGGTCAGGTGCGGGGCAAACTTCTCGATGAAGTCGCACATGAAGCCACGCAGGAAGGTGCCACGACGGAAGCCGATCTTGGTGATGCTGGCTTCGAACAGCTCGCTGGCATCCAGCGCCACCAGGTCGCTGTCGAGCTTGGTGTCCACCGCCATCTTGGCGACGATCCCCACGCCCAGCCCCAGGCGTACATAGGTCTTGATCACGTCGGCGTCAGCCGCGGTGAACACCACTTTCGGCGTCAGGCCGCGGTGGTTGAATGCCTCGTCCAGCTTCGAGCGCCCGGTGAAACCGAACACGTAGGTAACGATCGGGTATTCGGCAACCGCTTCCAGGGTCAGCTTCGGCAGCTTGGTCAATGGATGGCCCTGCGGCACCACCACGCAGCGGTTCCACTTGTAGCACGGCATCATGATCAGGTCGCCGAACAACTCCAGTGCCTCGGTGGCGATGGCGAAGTCGACGGTACCGTCCGCGGCCATCTCGGCAATCTGCATGGGCGAACCCTGGTGCATGTGCAAGGACACTTCCGGGTACTGCTTGATGAAGCTGCTGATCACCGGCGGCAAGGCATAACGCGCCTGGGTGTGGGTGGTGGCGATGGACAGCGTGCCCTTCTTCTCGTTCGAGAACTCCTGGGCAATCTGCTTGATGCTTTCGACCTTGCGCAGGATTTCGCCGGCGGTATTGATGATGCGCTCACCGGCCGGGGTGACGCGGGTCAGGTGTTTGCCGCTACGGGCAAAGACTTCAACACCCAGTTCATCCTCGAGCAGGCGGATCTGCTTGCTGATACCTGGCTGGGAGGTATACAGGCTCTGCGCCGTCGCGGAGACGTTGAGGTCATGGTGCGCCACTTCCCAGATGTAGCGCAGTTGTTGAAGCTTCATAGGTTCCCCTCGGTTCAGCGATGAGTCCGCGGCAGCAGGCAGCGACGATATATAACTATATTAGTGGTTTCGGAAATAAATCTAGAACTATTTTGTTACATGCCCCCGGAAATAGCCTACGGCCATCTTCATGCTTTCCTACGCCCCAAATGCTGCGCCAGCGGCACCATGTACACCGGCACTGGCGACAGCTGCAGCAGCCTTACCGCCGTGCGTCCCAATGGCACATCCACGCCGGCGCCAGCACTGTGGCTACCGAAAATCAGCAAGTCGACGCTCAGCCGCTGCGCCTGGTCGAGGATCACCTGCGCCGGATCGCCCTGACGTACCCGCACGGCCTTGATCACCGCCAGATCGGCCTCCTCACCCAGTTCGTCGCGAAAATTTTCCAGCACACGCTGCTCGATATTGGCCATCACCGTGTTCACCCCCTGGCTGTGCAGCTGGTCGAGCGTCTGTTCATCGAGGTAGCTTTGCAGGAGAGATTCAGCGAACTGGCCCATGGGCTCTACTGCGTGGATCACATACAACTCGGCGCCGAATGTGCGCGCCAGCGCCAGCGCGTGTTGCATGACAAAAGGGGCGTAGACACCGAGGTCGGTGGCGTACAGCATGGAGTGAATCATTCGACCTCCTCGACTGCCGCTGCGGCAGAGCAAGCTTCAGCTTAGCAGCGCGCCGGACACGCGCTTTGCCGTCCGGCGTGCTGCTGGCGCGGGCTGGAGAGCCCCGGCCAGGCCAAAGCCACCCTTAGCAGGGCAGCTCGCCACGGTCGATGAAAGCCAGCGCCTGGTACAGCATCTCCATGCACGGCAAGCGGCAGCCTGCCGCACGCGCCTGCGCCAACGGCTCGGCATAGATGGCCCGCAGCTCCAGCGGGCGCTTGTAGACATGGTCGTGGTACATGCTAGGCCAGTAGTCGGGCATGCGCTCGGTCACCTGGAACAGGTGCTCGGCATAACCCTCGGGCAACACATGGCCACACGCCGCCGCGCCCTGCACCACCTCGGCCATCAAGGCCTGGATCAGGGCGCGGCTATGGCTGTCGGTCATCAGCGGCGCGGTGCTGGCGCCGAGCAGCACTGACAGGCCGTTGTAGGGCACGTTCCACACCAGCTTCTGCCAGCGTGCCTGGGCCAGATTGGGCATGGCCTGCGAGTCGATGCCCGCGACCTGGAACAGCCCCGCACCTTCATTGACCAGCGCGACACCACCGTCGCTGGCCGGCCCGCTGTGGTAGCCGAGGTTGACCGCACCCAGCGCCTGGTGGCGGATCACACCTGGCGCCTGGCGGTTGACGCAGATGAAACACAGGCCGCCGAGCAGGTGCATGTCGCTGCGCAAGGCCGGGCGCAACTGTTCCTCCATGCCCAGACCGTTCTGTAGCAGCACCACCTTGGCGCCCGGTGCGGCTGCCTGCACGATCAGCGGCGCCAGCTGGTCATTGCTGGTGGTCTTGGCCCCCACCAGCAACCAGTCACAGAGCGGCATGTCGGCGACACTGGCATAAGCCTGCACCTTCATCTGCAAGGTGCCATGCACGGCACTGTCCAGCGCCACCCCCTGCTCGCGAACAACCCCGTACTCGCTGCGCAACAGAAAATGCACATCGAAGCCGGCCCGGGCCAGCATCAACCCATAGAAGCCACCGATGGCGCCACTGCCGATGATGCCGATACGTGGTGCGTGTGGATGCATGCCGATCTCCAGGTAAAAGTCAGCCCTCTTTATTACACAGGTTGTGCAGCGCTGGGCAGCCCATGCGCGGCAAACACCTGCCATCTTGGAAAAACCCCACACGGACTGGGCCCAGCCCATTGTCGCGCCACCTGTAACGCGCTAAGGTTCGGCTCCCCGCTGCGATTATTCTTGCTGCTGGGCCGCACGGGGATAGTTGGCGGCCGGCACCGTGACCTGACGAGTAACACGATGGCTGATTTACCGATCGATGACTTGAACGTTGCCTCCAACGAGACCCTGATCACCCCCGATCAGCTCAAGAAGGAAATCCCCCTCAGCGCCAAGGCCCTGCAGACCGTGACTGCCGGCCGTGAAGTGGTGCGCAATATTCTCGACGGCAAGGACCATCGCCTGTTCGTCGTGGTCGGCCCTTGCTCGATCCACGACATCAAGGCCGCCCACGAGTATGCCGAGCGCCTGAAAGTGCTGGCCGAGGAAGTGTCCGACACGCTGTACCTGGTCATGCGTGTATATTTCGAAAAACCACGTACCACTGTCGGCTGGAAAGGCCTGATCAACGACCCGTATCTGGATGACTCGTTCAAGATCCAGGACGGCCTGCACATCGGCCGCAAGCTGCTGCTGGACCTGGCCGAAATGGGCCTGCCGACCGCCACCGAAGCGCTCGACCCGATTTCCCCGCAGTACCTGCAAGACCTGATCAGCTGGTCGGCCATCGGCGCCCGCACCACCGAATCCCAGACCCACCGCGAGATGGCTTCGGGCCTGTCCTCGGCAGTCGGCTTCAAGAACGGCACCGACGGCGGCCTGACTGTCGCCATCAACGCCCTGCAGTCGGTGTCCAAGCCGCACCGCTTCCTCGGCATCAACCAGGAAGGCGGCGTGTCGATCGTCACCACCAAGGGCAACCCGTACGGCCACGTGGTACTGCGCGGCGGCAACGGCAAGCCGAACTACGACTCGGTCAGCGTCGCCCTCTGTGAGCAGGACCTGGCCAAGGCCAAGATCAAGGCCAACATCATGGTCGACTGCAGCCACGCCAACTCCAACAAGGACCCGGCCCTGCAACCGCTGGTGATGGAGAACGTCGCCAACCAGATCCTCGAAGGCAACCAGTCGATCATCGGCCTGATGGTCGAAAGCCACCTGAATTGGGGCTGCCAGTCGATTCCAAAGAACCTGGACGAGCTGCAGTATGGCGTGTCGATCACCGATGCCTGCATCGACTGGTCGGCTACCGAGAAGACCCTGCGCAGCATGCGCACCAAGCTGAAGGATGTTCTGCCGCAGCGTAAGCGCGGCTGATTGATCCCAAAAAACGGGGCCGCTGCGCGCCCCATCGCCGGCAAGCCAGCTCCCACATGTACAGCGTAATGCTTTGAATGTGGGAGCTGGCTTGCCGGCGATGGGGCGCGCAGCGGCCCCGCTTTTTTTAATTCAGAAACTTAAACCTTGCTCGAATGCCGCTGCTGGCGCTCCATGTAGCGCTCCACATACGAGCAGGACGGAATCACCGTGTAGCCCATCTGTTCAGCGTACTCCAGGGCCCGTTCGGTCAGGGCGGCAGCAATCCCGCGGCCTCGCAGGGCGTTGGGTACGAAGGTGCGATAGATGTCCAGCGTCTGCTTACCCAGATCCATGTACGTCAGATAGGCACGATGACCGTCCACACTGGTCTCGAACTGATGACCGGCCTGGTCATGGTGGATGGTCAGCGCTTCGCTCATCACTACTCCTCGCAGGTCTTCTCGGCAGACCCATACCTTAACCGATGGTGGTTTATCCGGCACAGAATCCTCTATGCCACCTGTTGCCCCCTTGGACCACTGGACGATTGCAATCGTTCGGATCCTCTGGCACTCACAAGATAGTAGGCGCCGCAGGCGGGATTGCTCAAGGTGGTGGCGGTTAAAAATGGCGAAAACGCAGCCAGAGCGACTCTTGCTTGCACGCCAGCAGCCACCGGATGTACTAGGGCTTAAGACGCTGAAGGACAGTTAAAGTCACCGTTAGTTCAACAAAAAAGTTCCTGTGCTACAACCGCTTGCGAACCCTGTACGTTTTTTTCACAGCCGTGTCGCAAATCTTGTCGGAAAGGCGTCAAGCAACATTTTTTTTGCAGTTCTTGCGCTTAGTCAGTTTACTTACTACAAGTAATGGGTACTATGTACGCCGGCCAGTTTCTCTTTTCCGAGAGATGGCTATTTAATAGAAAGTCCTTGAAGGGGAACACGATGAACAACGTTCTGAAATTCTCTGCTCTGGCTCTGGCCGCAGTTCTGGCTACCGGTTGCAGCAGCGTATCCAAAGAAACCGAAGCTCGTCTGACTGCGACTGAAGACGCAGCAGCTCGCGCTCAAGCTCGTGCTGACGAAGCCTACCGTAAGGCTGACGACGCACTGGCAGCCGCTCAGAAGGCTCAGCAGACCGCTGACGAAGCCAACGAGCGCGCTCTGCGTATGCTGGACAAAGCCAGCCGCAAGTAATAATCCTCACGGATTGTTATGGAGCCGACCCACTTGTGGGTCGGCTTTTTTATTGCCTGTGCACAAGGCAAACGCGCCGGGCAGAAACGAAAAGGCCTGCACTAAGGCAGGCCCGTGTGTGTCGCAAATACCTTACTGCAGTTCGGGCGGAATGCTCGAAACCATTGGTGCGCCACCCTGGTTTTCGGTCGGCACGGCAATTTCCACCGGCATGCCATCTTCCGCGGCCACCACGTCACGCACCATATCCCAGTTCATGCGTAGGTTATTGGCCAGGTCTTCACGCTTGAGCAAGGCGTTGATAACAGCGGTGTGTTTATCGACTACCGACGGATTACCCTGGTCGTCCAGCGGCGTGTGCGCCTCCAGATAGACCTTGCCACCACTGATACCGAACTTGTAAGGCTCGTTGATGATGCGCACCGGCGTCCCCACCGGCACCAACTTCGACAGTTCCAGCACGTTGTTGTTGAGCATGCGGAAGCAACCGTGACTGGTACGCATGCCAATGCCGAACTTCTTGTTCGAGCCGTGGATCAGGTAGCCCGGCACGCCCAAGGTGAACTTGAACGGCCCCAGCGGGTTGTCCGGGCCGGCCGGCACCACGCTCGGCAGGATGTCGCCATCAGCCGCGTGCTCGGCGCGGATCGATGCCGGCGGGGTCCAGGTCGGGTTCGGCGTCTTGGCGGTGATCTTGGTGTTGGCGATCGGCGAACCCCAGCCTTCACGGCCAATGCCCAGCGGGAAGGTATGCACCACGTTCTGCCCTTTCGGGAAGTAGTACATGCGGTATTCGGCCAGGTTGATGACGATGCCTTCACGCGGGCCCGGCGGCAGGATATAGCGGGTCGGCAGGATAATCTCGGTGCCCGCACCTGGCAGCCATGGATCTACGCCCGGGTTGGCGGCGATCATTTCCAGGTAGCCGAGGTCGTTGGCAGTGCCGATATCGGCGAACGTGTCCTCGTACTTTGCCTTGATCACCTGCACCTGGCCGATGATGTCTTCACCGGGTGGTGGCAGTGGCAGCTCCAGCGCAGCAGCGGGGCCTGCTACCAGCAGGGCGGCCAGGGACAGGCTACGGGTGACGGCAGGAAAGCGCGGCAACATCCGGTAAATCCTTCGAAAGGTGGGTCAAGAGAATCGATTGTACACCCGCGCCGATGCAAGCGGGAGGCATTGGCGCCATGCAAGCGTTTCAGATGATGAAAGGTGCGGCGTTCAGCCGCCCTGCAGCTCTGGCCACACCGGGCGCATGCCGCGCCGCTGGGCATCGAGGATGGCCCGGCACAGGTCGCACAGGCGGCCGTCGCGGTAGATCGAGCGCGGCACCCCCGACCAGCGCGGTTGCGCCGGCAACAGGCCACCGCACAGGGTACGGTCGGCCGGCACACCCAGCTCGAGCTGGCGCGCCACCAGGTGCACGCGGATTTCCTGACAAGCGAACAGGTCGAGTTGCTCATCAGGCTCGATCAATTGGTAGGCATACAGGGACCAGGCGGGGCGCGGCATCGGTGGCACTCGAAACGGGGGGCGCAACATTAGCCGAAAGCCGGCGCCGTTTAAAGCGTCACAGCAAGGGTTTTATCGCCGGCCAGGCATTTTCCAGCAGGTGCTGCTGGGCGGCCTGGGCCGGGTGAATACCATCCGCCTGCATCAACTCAGGCACGCCCCCTACCCCCTCGAGGAAAAACGGCACCAACGGCACCTGCTTTTCTGCCGCCAGCTGTTCATACACCCGGGCGAAGGCGGTGGTGTAACGCACGCCATAATTGGGTGGCAGGCGCATGCCCAGCAGCACCACCTTGGCACCGGCCTTGCGCGAACTCTCGATCATCGAGGCAAGATTTTGTTGCAATTGCGCGGGCGGCTGCCCGCGCAGTCCATCGTTACCACCCAGTTCCAGCACCACCAGGCTCGGCTTGTGCGCTGCAAGCAGCGCCGGCAGCCGCGCCTGGCCACCGGCACTGGTGTCGCCGCTGATCGATGCATTGACCACTTTGTCGTCGAAACCTTCGTCCCGCAGGCGGGCCTGCAACAGGGACACCCAGCCCAGGCGGCTATCCAGGCCAAAACCGGCACTGATACTATCGCCGACAACCAGCAGTGTTCCCGCCACCGCGCTCTGGGCCAGGCAATACAGGGCCAGACCGGCACTCAACCACCACACTCGCATCGGATTCTCCATGGGCCCCAGCATTCTCGTTGCGCAGAACCTTAGCAAAGTCGTCCCTAGCACGGAAGGTGACCTGACCATCCTGCACGCGCTGTCCCTCGACCTGGCCCAGGGCGACAGCCTGGCCATCGTCGGCGCCTCGGGCTCGGGCAAGTCGACCCTGCTCGGCCTGCTCGCCGGCCTCGACCAGCCCAGTGCCGGCAAGGTCATCCTCGCTGGCCACGACCTGGGGCCGCTGGATGAAGACCAGCGCGCACGGGTACGCGCCGAACATGTGGGCTTCGTGTTCCAGTCGTTCCAGCTGCTCGACAGCCTCAACGCTCTAGAAAACGTCATGCTGCCGCTGGAGCTGGACGGCCGCCGCGATGCCCGCGAACACGCGCGCACCCTGCTCGAGCGGGTCGGCCTGGGCAAGCGCCTGAGCCACACCCCGCGCCAACTGTCGGGCGGCGAACAGCAACGGGTGGCCATTGCCCGTGCCTTCGCCGCGCAGCCGGCAGTGCTGTTCGCCGACGAACCCACCGGCAACCTCGACAGCCACACCGGCGAGCGCATCAGCGACCTGCTGTTCGAACTCAACAAGGAGCGCGGCACCACCCTGGTGCTGGTTACCCATGACGAACGCCTGGCCCGCCGCTGTCGCCGCCAGATCCGCCTGGATGCGGGCCGCCTGATGGCCCCGGTGGAGGCCTGATGACCCACATGCCGCTGTCCCGCCTGTGTGGCCTGGCCCTGCGCCAGTTGCTGCGCGACATCCGCGCCAGCGAAGTGCGCGTACTGTTCTTCGCCCTGCTGGTGGCAGTCGCGGCCAGCACTGCCATCGGCTATTTCGGCGCCCGCCTCAACGGCGCCATGCAACTGCGCGCCAGCGAGTTCCTCGGTGCCGACCTGGTGCTGCAGGGCAGCGCCCCGGCCCACGAGCAGCAGATTGATGCTGGCAAGGCGCTTGGCTTGCGCCACGCCCAGGTGGTCGAGTTCACCAGCGTGGTCGGCGGCGACAACGGCATCCAGCTGTCCAGCGTCAAGGCTGCTGATGGCGCCTACCCGCTGCGCGGGCAAGTGCGCAGTGCCATGGCGCCCTATGCCGCAGAAACCCCGGGCGGTGGCCCGGCACCTGGCGAGGCATGGGTCGAACCGCGCCTGCTGGCGGCACTGGGGCTGAAGGTTGGCGACAGCATCGACGTGGGCATGAAAAGCCTGCGCATGAGCCGCGTGCTGACCTACGAACCGGACCGCGCCAACAACTTCTACAGCCTTACCCCGCGGGTAATGATGAACCTGGCCGACCTGCAAGCCACCGGCGTCGTCCAGCCGGGTAGCCGGGTCACCTACCGCGACCTGTGGCGCGGCGATGCCGAAGCGTTGGCCCAGTACCGCGAAGCACTGAAAAAGAACCTGGCCGCCAACCAGCGCCTGCGCGACACCCGCGATGGCAACCAGCAGATCGGCGGAGCCCTGGGCAAGGCCGAACGCTACTTGAACATGGCTAGCCTGGTGGCGGTGCTGCTGGCCGGCGTCGCCGTGGCCCTGTCGGCCAGCCGCTATGCCGCACGCCGCCTGGACGCCAGCGCCCTGCTGCGCTGCCTGGGCCTATCGCGCCGTCAGGCTCTGGGCCTGTACTGCGTGCAATTGGCCATGCTTGGCCTGGTCGCCGCGCTGGCCGGCGCCCTGCTCGGCTGGCTGGCCCAGCTAGGCCTGTTCCGCCTGCTGCACGGCCTGCTGCCAAGCGTGGTGCCTGCAGGCGGCATCATCCCGGCGCTGGCCGGCATTGCTACCGGGCTGGTGGCCCTGGCCGGCTTCGCCCTGCCGCCAATAGCCGCCCTGGGCCAGGTGCCGCCGCTGCGCGTGCTACGCCGCGACCTGCTGCCGATACCGCCCAGCAGCTGGCTGGTGTACGGCGCGGCCCTGTTCGCCCTGGGCCTGATCATGTGGCGCCTGAGCCTCGACCTGCTGCTCACCTTCGCCCTGCTCGGTGGTGGCCTGGTCGCCGCGCTGCTGCTCGGTGGCCTGCTGCTGCTCGGTTTGCGCAGCCTGCGCCAGTTGCTGGCCGGGGCCCCACTGACCTGGCGCCTGGGGCTGGGCCAACTGCTGCGTCACCCCATGGCCGCCGCTGGTCAGGCCCTGGCCTTTGGCCTGATCCTGCTGGCCATGGCCCTGGTCGCCCTGCTGCGCGCGGAACTGCTCGACACCTGGCAAGCGCAACTGCCCAAGGATGCGCCCAACCATTTCGCCCTGAACATCCTGCCGGATGACCGTGAGCCCTTCGCCCAACGCCTGCAACAGGTCAACGCCACCTCGGCGCCGCTGTACCCGGTGACACCCGGCCGCCTGGTGCGAATCAATGAGCAACCGGTGCAGCAGGTGGTCAGCAAGGACTCGGCAGGCGAGCGCGCCGTGCAGCGCGACCTTAGCCTGACCTGGGCGGCCGAGCTGCCCGAAGGCAATGCTCTGACGGCGGGCAACTGGTGGCAGGCGTCGCCCGCCGAAGATGCAATCCCCGGTGTGTCGGTGGAGGCGGAACTGGCCAGCAGCCTGAAGCTGCAACTGGGCGACCTGCTGACCTTCGATATCGGCGGCCAGCAGCGCCAGGCCCGGGTCAGCAGCCTGCGCAGCGTGCACTGGGACAGCTTCCAGCCGAACTTCTACATGATCTTCCAACCCGGCACGCTGCAGGGGCTGCCGACCACATACCTGACCAGCTTCTACCTGGCACCTGGCCATGACCTGGATGTGGTGGCGCTATCACGGGCATTCCCGGCGGTATCCATCCTGCAGGTGGACGCCTTGCTCGATCAACTGCGCAGCATCCTCGCCCAGGTCACCCTGGCGGTGGAGTATGTGTTGCTGTTCGTGCTGGCGGCCGGGCTGGCGGTGCTGTTCGCTGGCTTGCAGGCAACGCTGGACGAGCGCATCCGCCAGGGCGCCTTGCTGCGTGCACTGGGCGCGGCGCGGCCATTGCTGGTGAGGGCGCGGCGGATCGAGTTCGGCTTGCTCGGGGCGGCGAGCGGGCTATTGGCCGCTGTAGGGTGTGAACTGATTACCTTGGTGTTGTACCGCTATGCCTTCGACCTGCAATGGAGCCCGCATGCGTGGTTGCTGGTATTGCCACTGGCAGGGGCATTGCTGGTGGGCGGTGCGGGGGTACTGGGGACGCGGCGGGCGTTGAATGCCAGCCCGTTGGCGGTTTTACGCGAGGGTTGATGACAGCCTGTGCCGGCCTCTTCGCGGGTAAACCCGCTCCCACAGGTTCACCACATAACTTGAAACCTGTGTCGGACCTGTGGGAGCGGGTTTACCCGCGAAGAGGCCGGCACAGGCAATATCAACTCACTGGCCGTAAGTGATGCTGTTCACATACCAGGTCGCTTCACCGGTAGGCGTGTGCACCACCACCTCATCACCCACCTCCTTCTTCAGCAAGGCACGAGCCATGGGCGAGTCGATCGAGATGTAGTCGTTGCGCCCGTAGATCTCGTCATAGCCGACAATGCGAAACTTCATGGTCTCACCCTCATCGTTCTCGATCTCTACCCAGGCACCGAAAAACACCTTGCCCTCCTGCTGCGGCGAGTAAGCCACCACCTTCACATCTTCAAGACGCTTGCGCAGGTAACGCACCCGACGGTCGATCTCGCGCAGCAGCTTCTTGTTGTACTGGTAGTCGGCGTTCTCGCTGCGGTCGCCCAGCGACGCCGCCCAGGTAACCTTCTGGGTAATCTCCGGGCGGTACACCCGCCACAAGTGGTCGAGTTCTTTCTTCAGCGCCTCATGGCCTTGCGTGGTGATGATGTTGGTGCTCAACAGCGCGCTCCTCAGCGGCGGGTAATAAGGCCTTGGCGCGCGATGCGGGTGAGGTGGCCGATGATTTCGGCGGCCTCGTCCGGCGCCGGGGCCTGAATCACAGCCAGGTCGAAACGGTCATTGCCATACTGCGCGAGGTGGCAGGCGGTATCGACGAACTGGATCAGAAAGGCACGCGCCTGGCCTTTGCGTCGGGACATGCCTTCGAGGTGACGTAAAAGAGTGGGTTGATGCTGGCCACCGAGCAGGATGCGCGGTGTGCGGGACGCCTGGCTGGCAGGCAAAGGGCTCAAACAGACACTGGTACGTGGGCAACTCATGGAGCTTCTCTCCGCCTCGCGAATCCCGCTGGGCAGCGGTGGGAGGCGTCACCGAACCAGCGCTTTAGCGGTATTTCGGATGACCCGGAAAGGGGCTTTCCTGCGCCCCGCAAGTAGCTGTTTAAATCGGCGCAGACGGTATGCTAGAGCTACAAGCGGCAAGATACAAGCCTCAGCCCGAAAGTGATCGGCCTGAGGCTTGTATCTTGCCGCTTGCGGTGTATCAGCGGGCGATCAGGCGGTCCAGCGAGAAGCGGCCAGCGCCTTCGATCAGTACCGCGACGGTACCGGCCAGCAGGGCCAGGGCAAACTCATAGCCGTTGTTGGACATGAACAGGCCGTTGCCGATGTGCACCGAGAAGATCGCCACCACCAGGGTCACGGTCAAAACCAGGGCCGCGGGGCGGGCCAGCAAGCCGATCACCAGGGCCAGGCCGCCGAAGAACTCGGCGCTACCGGACAACAGGGCCATCAGGTAACCCGGAGCCAGGCCGATGCTTTCCATCCACTGGCCGGTGCCTTCCAGGCCATAGCCACCGAACAGGCCGAACAGCTTTTGCGCGCCATGCGCCATGAAGATGATGCCAACCAGGATGCGGATGACACTGAGGCCAGCGCCGGCACGGGTGGAGAACAGAGCGTTGAGGGTAGTGTTGTTCATGTGGAAGCGTCCTTCAAGCGGGGGAAGTTGGGTTGGGATGGGCGCCATAATAATCAATTCAATAGATATTGAAACCGCAAAAAACCCAACATAACAATCGATAAAATCGATTTATTAGCGCTTCGTCACACGCTCCAGCGCGGCACGCTCCCGGTTGAACGCCACAAAGTACTTGTTGACGCTGTTGACGAAGTTGACTGGCCCCATGCCCACCTGCTCCATGGCGATGCGTTCGGTCTGGAAGAACCACTGGTCGCCATTCAACCCGCGCCGCCGCGCTTCGGCACGCATGGCCTGGACCCGCTCGGGGCCCAGGTTGTAGGCCGCCAGTACGAAGGCCATGCGCTCGCGCTCGTTGATCTTGGCGCTGGCAAAGAACTTGCGCCGGATCAGCGCCAGGTAGCGGGCGCTGGCCTGGACATTGCCATCCACCGTGGCGGTGTTGCTCACCCCTACGCGCTGCGCTGCCGAAGGGGTGATCTGCATCAGGCCATGGGCACCGCCGGTACCGCGCGCCACCGGGTTGAGCGTGGACTCCTTGAAGGCCAGCGCGGCCAGGTTGAGCCAGTCGATATCCTGCGCCTCACCGTGTTTCTGCAAGACCGCCCGCAGCGCGCTCAGGCGCTGGCGATTCTTGTTGGCCAACGGGTTGTGCACCCGGTATTGGCGGCGGTAGATGCGCTCGAACGCCGCGTCCTGGTTGTCCGGCGCGCGATAGCCCTGCAGAAAGCGATCGACCGTGGCCAGCAACTGCGGCGCGTCGCGCCCCACATACCAACGCATGGCTTGCGGTGCCCCCAACTTCACGCGGCTGTCCAGGCGCAGCCTCGGCATCACCCGCGCCCAGCGCCGGGCAATCGGCTGCTCGACCACGGTCAGGTGATAGATGCCGGCCTGGACCATTTCCAGCACATCCTCCACCGCCAGGGTCGAGTCGACCCACTCCACCTTGATCGGTGCGCGCTTGCGTAGCGCCAGTTGCTGGTTGACCTGCTGGATCAAAGGGCCGGCGGCACTGGCGCTGGTCAAGGCCACGGTACGCCCGGACAACTGCTCGACATGACTGAAGCTGCGTTCGCCCTTGCGCCCCACCAGCAGCAGCGGCACCTGGTCGAGCACCGGTGCGCTGCTGCTGACCCCGCGCACCACGCCGGGGTCGAGCAGCTCGCCCGGCGCGGCCAGGTCACCCTCGCCACGGGCCAGGGCGCCCAACAACTGCTCCTTGGCCCGCGGAACCAGTTTGAGCTGGATCTCCTGGCCGTCGGCAGCGCGGGCATTGAGGTAATGTTCCAGGGCGCGCAGGCGATAGTATTCGATGCCAACCGGCTCGCCCTTGACCTCACCAGAGCTGTTGCGGCTCTGGTTGACCAGCACCCGCAGCACCTGGCTGGTGCGAATCTGTTGCAGGTCACGGACCTTGGCCGGCGGGATGTTCTGCTGCGGTCCTGGCACGCGCGCTTGGGCAGGCCCTGTCAAGGCCAGCCCAAGCGTCAGCAGGAAAATGAGCCAGCATCGCAGCATGCGAAAACGTGTCCGTGGTCGGTGGGCGGCATCCATGGGTTGCACCGCCAAGAGAGAAATGACGGTAAAAGACCACGGCAACAGCATGAAGTTCTTGGTTTTTTCAGAAAAGCACGGCTTTTGCTATGCTGGCCGCCCCGCGGCACGAGGTAGCACCATGCAACTGATCGATATCGGCGTCAACCTGACCAACAGCAGTTTCCACGACCAGCAGGCGGCAATCGTCGAGCGCGCCCTCGAGGCCGGGGTCACGCAGATGATACTGACGGGCACCAGCCTGGCGGTCAGCGAACAGGCGCTGCAGCTGTGCCAGCAACTGGATGCGAGCGGCGCGCACCTGTTCGCTACAGCAGGCGTACACCCCCATGATGCCAAGACCTGGGTTGCCGCCAGCGAGCGCCAGTTGCGCCAGTTGCTGAATGAACCACGGGTGCGTGCCGTGGGCGAATGCGGCCTGGACTTCAACCGCGACTTCTCCCCTCGCCCGCTGCAGGAAAAAGCCCTGGAGGCACAGCTGGCATTGGCTGCCGAGCTGCGCCTGCCGGTGTTCCTGCACGAACGCGACGCCAGCGAACGCCTGCTGGCGATCCTCAAGGATTACCGGGACCATCTGGCCGGCGCGGTGGTGCACTGCTTTACCGGCGAGCGCGACGCGCTGTTCGCCTACCTGGACATGGACCTGCACATTGGTATTACCGGCTGGATCTGCGACGAACGCCGCGGCACCCACCTGCATCCGCTGGTGGCCAACATTGCCGAGGGGCGGCTGATGCTGGAGAGCGATGCGCCCTACCTGCTGCCGCGCAGCCTGCGACCCAAGCCGAAGAACGGGCGCAACGAGCCGGCGTTCCTGCCGGAGGTGTTGCGCGAAGTGGCCTTGCACCGGGGTGAGTCGGCCGAGCATACGGCCGCGCATACCACGGCAACGGCGCGGGCGTTTTTCCAGATATCCTGAAGCTGTAACGGCCCTATTGCCGGCGATAGGGCCATCACAGGCAGCGGAATTTTCTTGATACACATCAAGAAAGGCCCTGACGAATGCAGGCACAATGATGGCACCTTGCCGATATTGTTTCCGCTCAACTCAGAGAAGACCTGCCCATGGGTGCCTGGCTTAGCAATGTTTCCTTGAAGTACAAGTTCTGGGCCGTCAACGCGGTGGCCTTTGTCACGACTTTGCTGCTGGTGCTCTATGCCGTGCACCTGGAGCAGCGCGCCCGCGCCGAGGCCGCGCAGGCCCAGGCGGCCGCGCAGGCCCAACTGCTGGCTGCCTGGCCGGCCGGGCAGCCGCTACCCCGCCCGGGCAACGTCATCAGCTGGTCGGACGGGCAAACGCCGACCTTCGCCGGTGAGCCCCTCGAGGCCCTGCGCAACGCCCAAGGCTGGGTCGAACTGCCCGCCGCCCGGCTCTTCGGCAACAACCCGTTACATGGCGCGCAGGTGCTGCGCAACGGCGATCAGCAAATGGCCGTGCTGGCCCAGTCGCCGAGCCTGCGCCAGGTGTTCTTCGACCGTTTCAGCAACTACGCGGTGTGCGTACTGGTGCTGATGCTGGCCATGCTCGGCGCCTCGCAGCTGCTGATCCGCTTCCTGCTTAGCCAGCTCAACACCCTCAAGGACGTGATGCTCCACGTGGAAAAGACCGGCGACCTGTCGGCCTGCGTGCCGCTGGCCTGTGGCGACGAGGTCGGCCAGATGGCCGGGGCCTTCAACGCCATGCAGGCGACTTATCACCGCGTGGTCAGCACCGTCGCCCACACCGCTGCACAACTGGACTCCGGTGCCGCGCGCCTGGCAGCGAGCATGAGCGACGTGCGCCACGGCATGCTCGGCCAGCAGAGCGAGACCGACCAGGCCGCTACCGCCATCAATGAGATGTCGGCGACGGTGCACCACATCGCCCAGCATGCCGGCGCCACCCGTGACCTTTCACAAACCGCCGACACCTTGGCCGGTAGCGGCCAGGAGGTGGTCAGCCGGGTTCAGGATTCGATTTCCGGGCTGTCCAGTGGCGTGCAGCAAACCGCCGAGATGATTCGTCAGCTGGCCGAAGACAGCCAGAAGATCAACGGCGTGGTCAGTGTGATCCACAGCATCGCCGAGCAGACCAACCTGCTGGCGCTCAATGCCGCCATCGAAGCAGCGCGCGCCGGCGACCTGGGCCGCGGCTTTGCCGTGGTGGCTGACGAAGTGCGCAACCTGGCCAAGCGCGTGCAAACCTCCACCGACGAGATCACCACCATGGTCTCGGCCCTGCAGTCGGGCACCCGCGATGCGGTGGAGTTCATGCAGGAAAGCTCGTACAAGGCCGATGACTGCGTCAGGCAGGCCCAGGAGGCCGGCGAAGCACTGGCCGAGATTACCGGTGCCGTGGCGCAGATGCGCGAAAGCAACACCCAGATTGCCGTGGCTGCCGAGCAGCAAAGCCAGGTGGCCGAGGAAATGAACCGCGCCGTGGTGAGCATCCGCGATGTCACCGAACAGACCGTGCAGCAGACCGTGGGCTCGGCGACCACCAGCAGCGAACTGGCGACCCTGGCCGGCGAACTGAACAAGGCCATTGGCCAGCTCAAGCTATAGTCACCATAGCCAGCCTCGATTGGCCCCCACCCCGGGGTCGCACTAAGCTTTGGGCATGACCGAGAGGAAATGCCCATGAGCAAACGTCTGCCCAACCTGCCCACCTGGCAATGGCGCGGCTACCACCATAACCACCGCCACCCGACCAACCTGGTGCTGCACCTGATCGCCGTGCCATTGTTCATTATTGGCGCATTGCTGATTCTGTCCGGCCTGTTCGGCCTGGATCCGGGCCAGATTGCCGTTGGCATCATTGCGTTGATCGCCGGCCTGGGCCTGCAGCGCCAGGGCCATCGCCTGGAAGCCGAGCAACCCGAACCCTTCGCCAACCGCAAGGACGCCGTGCAACGCTTGCTGACCGAGCAGTTCATCACCTTTCCGCGCTTCGTGATGAGCGGGGCCTGGTGGAGGGCCTGGCGAGAGCGGCACAAGCATCGACGGTGATGGCCTTGTGTCGCGATAGGAGCGCACAGCGCTCGCAGAATCGGTCAGGCGAATACGGTAACCGTCTGGCGACTGAGGGCCAATAACTCGCCACTTGCCGTGCGCAACGCAGCGGCGGCATGCCCATAACCATCCCGCGCATGTTCGGTTTCCACGCAGTAACGACACCAGTCCAGGGTCGACAACTGCGCCGTGGGCTGCATGAATTCGATGGTCCAGGTCAACGTACTGCCGGCAGCGGGCTGCTTGAGAAATGGCATCAGGCTCGGTGGCCAGGCATCAACCAACGCCAGCAGGTGCGCCTCGTTGACCGGTTCTTCGGGCAACCCACGCAAACGCACCCAGCCGCCCATCTGGCGCGACTGATTGCCACTGAACGGCAACCCACCCACCGCCCAGCGCAAGGCCACATGTTGCATGAACGCCGGGGTAACGCCTTTGATATGGGGCAGCTCGGGGGCCGCCTCTTCGAGCGCTTTCATTTCCATGGCCGGCAACGCCGGCACATCGACCACTGACGGCCGCCCAGCGCCGAAATTGCCCTGCACCAGGGTCACCACCTGGCCGTCTTGAACGGCGCGGCCCAGCAAGGTGCTGACTGCCTTGCCTTCACGTAGCACCTCCACGTCGAAGCGGATTGGCACATCCGCCGCAGCCGGCGCCACAAAGCTGATGGCCAACGAACGCACAGGGCGGTCATCGGAGATTTTCTGGCGCATGGCCTCATACACCATCGCCGCCATCAGCCCGCCAAAGGCGGCGCGGCCCTGGGCCCAGCTGGGCGGAATGCTGACAGCATCGGGGTTGGCCCGCACGGCGTCGAGCAGTTGATTGAAATTCATTGGCCGGCTCCTGCCTACAGCAAAAAAGGTCTGCCCATCCTAGCCAGCAAACCCTTGCCGATCAGCCCGCATATCGGTCATTTTTCGGGCTTTCGCCGCGCCAGCGCCTGCTGCAGGGCATCCAGCGTCACATCCGACTGGCGCTCGGCCTCGTGCAACTCCTGCTCCCAGGCGACCTTGCACGATTCCAGGTCGACATGATCGCGCGCCTGCAGCAACCATTGCAGGCGATCATGCCAGTCGCCCAGGTCGCCCTGGGCCTGCTTCAGCAAGCGCCGCAACTGCTTGCCCGCATGGTCGAGCTGCGGGTAGGCCTCGTCACCGTAGCGCGCACGCTTGATCAGCAAACGCAGGCGATGGCGGTCGTGGGCCGGGTCCTGCAGCGCCTGGTGCAACTTGCGCCACTGTTTGACCAAGCGTTTGTCGATACGTTTTTCCAGCGCCTTGACCAGGCCCTCGCGGCCGGCTGCACGCAGGAATAGCGGAAACGCGTCGACAATCGCCAGCACCCGCGCCAGCTGCGGGCTGGCGGCAACACTGGCGAAGGTCCTGGCACGCCCTTCCAGACGCTGCTGCCCGGCCTCGGCAAAACCGCGCCCGATCAGTTCGGCCGCCAGCACCTCGCGGTCACGCAACGGCGTGGTCAGGGTACCCAACGACTTGGCAGCCTCCTCCAGTTGCTCCACCCCCGGCAGCCCACGCAGCGGCCGCAGCAGGCTGCGCAGGCGCCGCAGGGTGGTGCGCAGGTCGTGCAAGGCCTCGCTGTCGGTGTCGGCAGCCAGGCGTTCGCGGCAGGCCAGCAGGCGCACCTGCAAGGCCACTATCCGGGCAACCACATGATCGAGCATGGCAGACATTGAAAGACGCTCCCTGGTCAGCGCCCGGCGCGAGACTCACGAATGTAAAAACGCGCCTTTTCGGCTTTGTTGGTACAGCTTTCATAACCTTCGAACTGCTGCTGGGTCTTGGCCCCGGTCAGCAGCGATAACGCCTTGGAGTAACTCACGGCACCGGCAAAGCCCTCGGCCTTGGCCAGGTCCAGCTCCTTCCAGGCGGCATCCAGTTGGGTCGCACAACTCTCGCGGTAGGCCGTCTTGCCCGCGCAGCCAGCAAGGGCCAAGGCAATCAGTGGAAGGCAGATCCAGGCTTTCATCGGTAATACCTCAATGGAAAAAACGGTGGCTGTTCGACGCCCCGGCAGCTGAAAAGTGCCCTGCCAGCCAGCTTTGCCTGGCCAGTTTTATTACAGTAGCTCAGCGCGATGTACATTGAAGCACAGGCAGCGATGGGTGCATTGTAGGGCCATGGTTGCACTGGCCGGGGAATGTTCATGAGCAAACGCGTGGCACTGGTACTGGGATCGGGCGGAGCCCGGGGGTATGCACACATCGGCGTGATCGAGGAAATCGAGCGCCGCGGCTACGACATCGCCTGCATCGCCGGCTGCTCCATGGGCGCGGTGATTGGCGGCATCTATGCCGCCGGCAAACTGGAAGACTACCGCAACTGGATCGAAAGCCTCGACTACCTGGATGTGTTGCGCCTGGTCGATGTCAGCTTTCGCCTCGGCGCGATTCGCGGTGACAAGGTATTCGGGCAAATCCGCAAGATCGTCGGCGAGGTCAACATCGAGCAATTACGCATCCCCTACACGGCGGTTGCAACGGATCTCACCAACCAGCAGGAAATCTGGTTCCAGGAGGGCTGCCTGCACCAGGCCATGCGCGCCTCGGCGGCCATCCCCAGCCTGTTCACGCCGGTGGTGCAAGGCAACCGCATGCTGGTTGACGGCGGCATCCTCAACCCGCTGCCGATCGTGCCGGTGGTGTCCAGCCACTGCGACCTGATCATTGCGGTCAACCTCAACGCCACCAACCAGAAGCAATACCAATTGCCGGTGATCGAACGCCCGGCGGCGTTCAAGATGCGTTTCGATGCCCTGCTGAGTTCGCTGGGGTCGCGCTTGCCGTTCCGGCGCAAGCCGGCGGAAGAGCTGATCCGCATCGAGCAGGAAATCGTCGCCGAAGGGCTGGCGCCGCCGAACCCGTGGCTGGCCGATGCCGCCGACCCGGAAGGCCAGCAACCGGCGGCGGCGCCGGAGCACGAGGGCGCGCCGAAGTCGGCGACCGGCTCGTTCATCATCGACAACGTGGGGCCCGCTTCGCTGCTGGACCTGATCAACCAGAGTTTCGAGGTCATGCAGACTTCGTTGGCGCAGTACAAGATCGCCGGCTATCCGCCGGATGTGCTGATCAACGTGCCCAAGCGGGTGTGTCGCTTTTTCGAGTTCTACAAGGCGCCGGAGCTGATTGCCCTGGGGCGGGAGATCGCGCGGGATACGCTGGATAACTATGAAGGGGTGAAGCGTTAGGCCTTGTGCTGCCTGCACTGGCCTCTTCGCGGGTAAACCCGCCCCCACAGAGTTCACCACAGTACTTGAAACCTGTGTTGGACCTGTGGGAGCGGGTTTACCCGCGAAGGGGCCGGCACAGACAACAAAAACGAAACAGGCCGCTCAAAGCGGCCTGTTTCTCATGCGGCAATCACCTTAGTAACGGGTGATGTCCGCATTGGCTTCCAGCTGCTTGCGGTACGCCGCGAAGTCCTGCTGGCCAGCACGCGACGCGAGGTAGCGGCGGATCTGCTGCTTCTCTTCGTCGGTGGCAGTAGCGCCTTCGTTGACACCCTTGAGCTGCAGTACCACGAGGCTACCGTCGCGCAGCACCACGCTACCATATACCGGCTTGTCCTTGGCTTGCGGCTTGCCCAGACGGAACAGCGCCTGCAGCTCGGCCGGGTCGATACCGTCCTCACCACGGGTGACTGCTTCATAGGCCTGCCAGCCCTGCCCTTCGTGCACGCTGCCTGCTGCGATGGAACCGTCGCGCAGACCGGCAATCAGCTTGTCCGCCTTGGCCTTGAGCTCGGCAGTTGCCTTCTCTTTGGCCAGGTGTTCGCTGATGTTCTTGGCCACGGCTTCCAGCGGCAGTTGTTCTGGCTTGCGGTGCTCCTTGACGCGCAGTACCACGGTGGTTTCCGGGTCGAGCTCGATGGCGGTGCTGTTGGCCCCCCCCTCCAGCACTTCTTCGGAGAATGCGGCCTGCACTACCGAACGGTTGGCTGTGATGCCTTCACCACCCTCGCGGCCGAAGGCTACGGAGGTTTGCACCTTCAGGTTCAGGTCCTGGGCCGGCTGGGCCAGGTCGGAAGCCTCGTAGGCGGCATCCTGCAGCTGCTTGCTGGCGTCAACGTAACGCTGCTCGACCAGCGGGATCTTCAGGTCACGGGTCAGCTTGTCCTTCAGGCTGGCGAAGCTCGGCACTTCCGGCGCCTGCACACCCAGCAGCTTGATCAGGTGGTAGCCGAACTCGGTGCGCACCGGCGCCGAGACCTGGCCATCCTGCAACTTGTACAACGCATCCTCGAACGCCGGGTCGTAAACGCCCGGGCCGGCGAAGCCAAGGTCACCACCGCTTTTGGCCGAACCCGGATCCTGGGAGAACTCCTTGGCCAGCGCGGCGAAGTCTTCACCCTTGGCCAGGCGCTGCTCGATCTCTTCGGCGCGGGCCTTGGCCTGGGCGTCGGTGACCTTGCCGTTGACCTCGATGAGGATGTGCGCGGCATGGCGCTGCTCGGCGAGGTTGGCGATTTCCTTCTCGTACTGAGCCTTGAGCTCTTCGTCGGTCACCTTGACCTGGTCGAAGAACACCGACTTCTTCAGCTCGATGTAGTCGATCACCACCTGGTCTGGCGACATGAACTCCTTGGCATGCTGCTCGTAGTGCGCCTTGACCTCTTCATCGCTGACCTGGACCGCGGCCGGGTCGGCCTTGAAAGTCAGGGAAGCGAAGTCTCGGGTCTGTTTCTCAAGGCGGGCAAAGGCATCGACCTGCGGGTCGGTGACGAAGCTGCTGCCGGCCAGGCCGGTGCGCAGCTGGCCAATGAGCATTTCCTCGGCGAGCATGTCGCGGAACTGCATGCGGCCATAGCCCATCTGGCGAATGACCTGGTCGAAACGGTCGGCACTGAACTTGCCATCCACCTGGAATTCCGGCGTCTGCAGGATCACCTGATCCAGTGCAGCCTCGGAGAAGGCGAACTTGGCATCTTCGGCACCTTGCAGCAGCAGCTTGCGGCTGATCAGGCCCTTCAGCGCCTCTTCGCGCAGCAATTTGTCATCCAGCAGCGCCGGGTCGAAATCCTTGCCCAACTGTTGCATCAGCTGACGGCGCTGCATGTCGGCCGCCTGGCTCAGCTCGTTCTGGCTGATGGTCTGGCCGTTCACCTTGGCGGCGTCCTGGCTATGGGTGGCGGCCTGGAAAATGGCTTCAAAGCCGGTCAACGCCATCAACACGACGATAAGGCCGATGATGGTCTTGGCAATCCAACCTTGTGAATTGTCCCTGATATTTTGCAGCATGCGTCCCCCAGAAACGGCTGTACCACTGCGTCGACAACCGCGGAGCGTGGGTAGAAACCTGATAAAAGAAAGGCGCATCCGAGGATGCGCCTTTTCTTAGCAAACGTGTCAGGCGGGAACGTTTGCGCCCCGCCATCACCGTGCTCGGACCTGGCCAGGCCGGGTCCGGCTGAAAGAGACGACTTAGTTGACGGCGTCTTTCAGGCCTTTGCCAGCCTTGAAGCCTGGAACCTTGGCGGCAGCGATCTTGATCGCGTTACCGGTTTGCGGGTTGCGGCCGGTGCGCTCTGCACGCTCCTTGACCGAGAAGGTACCGAAGCCGACCAGTACCACATCGTCACCTTGCTTCAGGGCGCCGGTGACGGATTCGATGACTGCGTCCAGCGCACGGCCGGCTACAGCTTTCGGGATGTCAGCAGATGCGGCGATAGCGTCAATCAGTTCCGACTTGTTCACTCTAAGTCCCCTTATTTCTCAATTGAGTTTGTTTCTAAGTATGTAATGAAAAGCTTATGAAACGTGCGCTGGGTGGCCTGATGACAATAGCGTGCCGCTTTATAGCAAGGCCCCGAAAAAACTGTCAAGGAAAGCCCCCCAGCCAAAAACTACTAGTGCGTGCTGATTCTTTCCTTAGCATCGCCGTCGCGCTTTTCATCTTTCGCGACAATCTCCGGAGCCACATCTGGCAAGGGCTCCGGGGCGTATTGCAGCGCAATTTGCAGGACTTCGTCAATCCATTTGACCGGTTTGATCTGCAGATCCTGTTTGATATTTTCCGGAATCTCCTTCAGATCGCGAACATTCTCCTCGGGAATGATCACCGTCTTGATCCCGCCACGGTGTGCCGCCAGCAGTTTTTCCTTCAACCCGCCAATGGCCAACACCTGGCCACGCAGGGTGATTTCGCCGGTCATGGCCACGTCGGCACGCACCGGAATCTGCGTCAGCGCCGATACCAGCGCGGTGCACATGCCGATACCGGCACTTGGGCCGTCCTTTGGCGTGGCGCCTTCAGGCATGTGGATATGCACGTCGTGCTTCTCATGGAAGTCGGCGGCAATCCCCAGGCTGCGGGCACGGCTGCGCACCACGGTCTGCGCGGCGGTGATCGACTCGACCATGACATCGCCCAGCGAGCCGGTCTTGATCAGCTGGCCCTTGCCGGGGATGACCACGGCTTCGATGGTCAGCAGTTCGCCGCCCACCTGGGTCCAGGCCAGGCCGGTAACCTGGCCGATCTGGTCCTGCTGCTCGGCCAGGCCGTAGCGGAACTTGCGCACGCCCAGCAGGTGCTCCAACTGCTCGCTGGCCACCTTGACCTTGACCTGCTTCTGCCCGGTATGCTCCTTGACCACCTTGCGGCAGACCTTGGCGATTTGCCGCTCCAGGCCACGCACACCGGCTTCGCGGGTGTAGAAGCGGATGATGTCGCGGATCGCCGAGACGTCGACTTCCAGCTCGTCCTTCTTCAAACCGTTGGCCTTGACCTGCTTGGGCACCAGGTACTTGACCGCGATGTTGATCTTCTCGTCCTCGGTGTAGCCCGGCAGGCGGATGACTTCCATCCGGTCGAGCAGCGCCGGCGGGATGTTCATCGAGTTCGAGGTGCACAGGAACATCACGTCCGAGAGGTCGTAGTCGACCTCCAGGTAGTGATCGTTGAAGTTGTGGTTCTGCTCCGGGTCGAGCACTTCGAGCAGTGCCGAGGCCGGGTCACCCCGCATGTCGCTGCCCATCTTGTCGATTTCGTCCAGCAGGAACAGCGGGTTGCGCACCCCCACCTTGGTCATCTTCTGGATCAGGCGGCCGGGCATGGAACCGATGTAGGTACGGCGGTGACCACGGATCTCGGCCTCGTCACGCACGCCACCCAGGGCCATGCGCACGAACTTGCGGTTGGTGGCAGCGGCGATCGACTCGGCCAGCGAGGTCTTGCCGACGCCGGGCGGGCCGACCAGGCACAGTACCGGGCCGCGGATTTTCTTGACGCGCTTTTGCACGGCAAGGTACTCGAGGATGCGTTCCTTGACCTCTTCCAGGCCATAGTGGTCGGCATCGAGGATTTCCTCGGCCTTGGCCAGGTCCAGCCGCACCTTGCTCTGGGCCTTCCACGGCACCTGCACCAGCCAGTCGAGGTAGGAACGGACCACGGTGGCCTCGGCCGACATCGGCGACATCTGCTTGAGCTTGTTCAGCTCGGCCTGGGCCTTGGCCAGCGCGTCCTTGGGTAGGCCAGCGGCTTCGATGCGCTTTTTCAGCTCTTCGACTTCGTTATGGCCTTCGTCGCCATCGCCGAGTTCTTTCTGAATGGCCTTCATCTGCTCATTCAGGTAGTACTCGCGCTGGCTGCGCTCCATCTGCTTCTTGACCCGACCGCGAATGCGCTTTTCGACCTGCAGCAGGTCGATTTCGGCATCCAGCAGCGCCAGTACGTGCTCGACACGGGCCGGCAGGTCGACGATTTCGAGAATTTCCTGTTTCTGCTCGATCTTCAGGGCCATGTGTGCGGCCATGGTATCGACCAGGCGCCCTGGCTCTTCGATGCTGTTTAGCGAAGACAGCACTTCGGCAGGGACCTTCTTGCCCAACTGCACGTACTGCTCGAACTGCGACAGCAGCGTGCGCACGAACACTTCCGACTCGCGCTCGGCGGCTTCGACTTCGTCGATCAGGGAAACTTCGGCACGGATGTGCCCTTCTACTTCGCTGAAACGCTCGACAGCGCCGCGCTGCTCGCCCTCGACCAGCACCTTGACGGTGCCATCGGGCAGTTTCAGCAATTGCAGCACGGTGGCAACGGTACCGACGCGGTACAGGGCGTCCTCGCCCGGGTCATCGTCGGCCGGGTTTTTCTGGGCCAGCAGGAGGATCTGCTTTTCGCCCGTCATCGCCGCCTCAAGGGCTTCGATGGACTTTTCGCGCCCCACGAACAGCGGGATGACCATGTGCGGGTAAACAACGACATCGCGCAATGGCAAAAGAGGCAAGTCGAGGGTGGTCTTCATGATTTCGCCTCTACAGCGGCCTTATGGCCGGAAACCGGTGGAAATGATGCTTGGACCTAATGTGGGGGCACGCTTGGGAAATTACAAGCGCTAGCGCAGGAAAAGCAGAAAGGGGCCCGTAGGCCCCTTCTTGCTTGCAACCGTAACCGGCCATGGCCTGGATCAGGCGTCCGGCGCGGCCTTGGCTTGCGGCTCGCTGTTCTCGTAGATCATCAGCGGCTGCGAGGTGCCATCGATGACGCTCTCGTCGATCACCACCTTGCTGACATCCTTCTTCGAAGGAATCTCGTACATGGTGTCGAGCAGCACGCCTTCGAGGATCGAACGCAGGCCACGGGCGCCGGTCTTGCGCTCCAGGGCCTTGCGCGCTACGGCCTTGAGCGCATCGCTGCGGAACTCGAGGTCGACGCTTTCCATTTCGAACAGCTTGGCATACTGCTTGGTCAGGGCATTCTTCGGCTCGGTGAGGATCTGCATCAGCGCAGCCTCGTCCAGCTCGTCGAGGGTTGCCAGTACCGGCAGCCGGCCGACGAATTCCGGGATCAGGCCAAACTTGACCAGATCGTCCGGCTCGACCTCACGCAGGGACTCGCCAACCTTCTTGCCCTCTTCCTTGCTGCGTACTTCGGCGCCAAAACCGATGCCCCCCTTGGTGGAGCGGTTCTGGATGACCTTTTCCAGGCCCGAGAAGGCGCCACCGCAGATGAACAGGATGTTGCGGGTATCGACCTGCAGGAATTCCTGTTGCGGGTGCTTGCGGCCGCCTTGCGGCGGAACCGAGGCCACGGTGCCTTCGATCAGCTTCAGCAGTGCCTGCTGCACGCCCTCGCCCGAGACATCACGGGTGATGGACGGGTTGTCCGACTTGCGCGAGATCTTGTCGATCTCGTCGATGTAGACGATGCCCATCTGGGCCTTTTCCACGTCGTAGTCGCACTTCTGCAACAGCTTCTGGATGATGTTCTCGACATCCTCACCCACGTAACCGGCTTCGGTCAGGGTGGTGGCGTCAGCAATGGTGAACGGTACGTTCAACAGGCGTGCAAGGGTTTCGGCGAGCAGGGTCTTGCCCGAGCCGGTCGGCCCGATGAGCAGGATGTTGCTCTTGCCGAGTTCGACTTCGTCACCCTTCTTGTCACGCTGGTTCAGGCGCTTGTAGTGGTTGTACACCGCTACGGCAAGCACCTTCTTCGCGCGTTCCTGACCAATGACGTACTGGTCCAGGATACCGCTGATTTCTTTCGGCGAAGGTAATTTGTGCGCGCTGCTCTCGGCCTGGGCTTCCTGCACCTCCTCACGGATGATGTCATTGCACAGGTCGACGCACTCGTCGCAGATAAATACCGAGGGCCCGGCAATCAGTTTGCGCACTTCGTGCTGGCTTTTGCCGCAGAAGGAGCAATAAAGCAATTTGCCGCTGTCCTCGCCGTTACGGGTGTCAGTCATTCGATCGATCCAATCCGGTAGGCTTGCAACACAAGATGAAGGCAATTGCGGGCTTTTTCAAGTCCGCAGGTAGGCGCTTTCCGCGCCCGCCTGCTCTGGCACCCCGGTTCAGGAGGCCAGTTGCCGCTTGTCGTAGACCGAGTCGATCAGGCCGTACTCGGCCGCGCGCGAGGCGCTCATGAAGTTGTCACGTTCGGTGTCGCGCTTGATGGTCTCGAGCTCCTGACCGGTGTGGTAGGCCAACAGTTCGTTCAGACGAGCCTTGATATTGAGGATTTCCTGGGCGTGAATCTCGATATCGGTGGCCTGACCCTGGAAGCCGCCCAGTGGCTGGTGGATCATCACGCGCGAGTTCGGCAGGCAGTGACGCTTGCCCTTGGCACCTGCAGCCAGCAGGAAGGCGCCCATGCTGCAGGCTTGGCCGATGCAGATGGTCGAGACGTCCGGCTTGATGAACTGCATGGTGTCGTAGATCGACATGCCGGCGGTGACGGAACCGCCCGGCGAGTTGATGTACAGATGGATATCCTTGTCCGGGTTTTCCGCTTCAAGGAACAGCAGTTGCGCCACGACGAGGTTGGCCATGTAGTCCTCTACCGGGCCAACCAGGAAGATCACACGCTCCTTCAACAGGCGCGAGTAGATGTCGTAAGCACGTTCGCCACGGGCGGACTGCTCGATAACCATCGGGACCAGGCCGCCTGCGGCCTGGATGTCAGAACTCTGCTGAATATAAGAATTGCGGGACATGTCCTGCGCTCACTCCCAAATAGTCATGGCTTGAATACGCACAAGCCAGCTCGAAGGCTGGCTTGTGGGGGTTTCCTACGAGAGAAGCCTGTTACTCAGCGGCGGCTGGAGCCTGTGCTGGTTTAACGGCATCTTCGTACGAGACCGACTTGTCGGTCACAGTCGCTTTCTGCAGAACAGTATCTACAACTTGTTCTTCCAGCACAACCGAACGGACTTCGTTCAGTTGCTGGTCGTTCTTGTAGTACCAGCCGATGACCTGCTCGGGCTCCTGGTAAGCCGAAGCCATTTCTTCGATCATTTCGCGAACCTTGCCTTCGTCCGGCTTCAGTTCGAACTGCTTGACCACTTCGGCCACGATCAGACCCAGGACCACACGGCGCTTGGCTTGTTCTTCGAACAGTTCGGCCGGCAGTTGCTCAGGCTTGATGTTGCCACCGAACTGCTGAACAGCCTGCACGCGCAGACGGTTGACTTCGTTTTCCAGCAGGGCTTTCGGCACTTCGATCGGGTTGGCGGCCAGCAGACCGTCCATGACCTGGTTCTTCACCTTGGCCTTGATGGCCTGGCGCAGTTCACGCTCCATGTTCTTGCGAACCTCGGCGCGGAAGCCTTCCAGAGTCGATTCCTTGATACCGAACTGGGCGAAGAACTCTTCGTTCAGCTCTGGCAGCACAGGAGCGGCAACGCTGTTGACGGTGATGGTGAACTCGGCGGCTTTGCCAGCCAGGTCCAGGTTCTGGTAGTCCTCTGGGAAGGTCACGTTGACAACGCGCTCTTCGCCAGCCTTGGCGCCAACCAGGCCGTCTTCGAAGCCCGGGATCATGCGGCCGGAGCCCAGTACCAGCTGGGTGCCCTTGGCCGAACCACCGGCGAACACTTCACCGTCGACCTTGCCGACGAAGTCGATGTTGACCTGGTCGTCGTTCTGCGCAGCACGCTCGACAGCCTCGAAGCGGGTGTTCTGCTTGCGCAGCACTTCCAGCATGTTGTCCAGGTCGGCGTCAGCCACTTCGGCGCTCAGGCGCTCGACGTTGATCGACTCGAGACCGCCAACGGTGAACTCCGGGAACACTTCGAAGATGGCGACGAATTCCAGGTCCTTGCCCTTTTCGAAGGACTTGGGCTCTACCGCAGGGGCGCCAGCCGGGTTCAGCTTCTGCTCGACGATGGCTTCGTAGAAGGAAGCCTGGACCAGGTCACCGAAAGCCTCTTGACGGGCATCGGCCTCGAAGCGCTGACGGATCACGCTCATCGGCACTTTGCCTGGGCGGAAGCCGGCAACCTTGGCGCGCTTGGCAGTCTGCTGCAGACGCTTGTTGACTTCGTTCTCGACGCGCTCGGCCGGAACGGCGATGGTCATGCGGCGCTCAAGAGCGGAAGTGTTTTCAACAGAAACTTGCATGGATATTCCTCGTTGCACAGACGTTAGCCGGCGTTAGCCCGACTCCAGAATCAAGGGCAAGCATTCTAGTGAGTCGCGCAGCAGAAGTCACCCCACTCGGGACGACGGGAAACCACGCCGGTCGATTAACTTTCAAGGCCCGCACGACATAGCGCCGGGCCTGCTTCAATGGGGGCCGCAGGACGCCCGGGGCGACCTGCAGCCGAAATACCTTGTCAAACAACTGCCACGAACTCGCTTCCTTTATTCAGGGTCGATCTCGTTGAACTGGCAGTACTCCTCCCACGCCATCCCCAGCGCCTCGGCTACCTCGCGGTGCGTCTCCAGGCGCATGGCCTGCAGCTGCTCCGGGGTTTCGGCGATCAGTTGCAGGGCCAGCTCCCAAGGCTGGATACCCTGCTCCTCGGCCGCATCCTCGAACGCCCATTCGATCTGCTGGGCCTGCTCGCGCGCATCCAGCTCGCGGATCTCTTCGAGCAGCTGCGGGCTGGCCTCGGCAAAGCGCTGTAGCGCCAGGGCCTGACGGGATTCTTTTGCGATCATCGGGCGGTTCCTCTGCCGGCCAAATGGGCCAGTGTTTCAACCAGCTGAAATCTAACAGCTTTTATTGGGGTGTCACCAGAGGATTGCAAGGCGACGGGCACGATTTGACGGGCAGGTGGTAGCCACGACATTTTCAGCGGCTGTGAAATCGAGCGCCGCGCGGGCGGCGCTCGATCTCCCAGGCGCAGAGCACTCAAGGCATGCGCACCGCAGCCACACAACCCCAAAAACAAAAAGGCGCCCGATCTCACGACCAAGGCGCCTTTCAAGAATATGGGGTGGACGATGGGAATCGAACCCACGACAACTGGAATCACAATCCAGCGCTCTACCAACTGAGCTACGCCCACCATATTGCGGTCTTGCGATGTTGCGGTACAACCCTACAGAAGCATGGTGCGGACGAAGAGACTCGAACTCTTACAGCTTGCGCCGCTGGAACCTAAATCCAGTGTGTCTACCAATTTCACCACGTCCGCGTAACGCTTAAAACAAAGGCGCCAGATGCTATCGAGGCGCCTTTGAAGAATATGGGGTGGACGATGGGAATCGAACCCACGACAACTGGAATCACAATCCAGCGCTCTACCAACTGAGCTACGCCCACCATATTGCATTACAACCTACTTGCTTGCCAAAGCTGCCTAATGGCGCACCCGGCAGGACTCGAACCTGCGACCATCCGCTTAGAAGGCGGATGCTCTATCCAGCTGAGCTACGGGCGCTTAAGCTTGAAGCCTAACCGAACGAGATGTTAACAGATAACTGCCAAACCACTCATTCTGCCCGACTTCGCCAACCAGTGCTAGGCTGTGCCCGACAAGTGCGGCGAATCTTATAGGCGAGCCTGATAGTCGTCAACACCTTTCTCAAAAAAATTTAAATTATTTAAGGGCTTAGGGGATTTGCCCGACCACCCGCCTTTGCCCTTGGCCCGTGTCGTGCGAGAATGCGCCCTCTTTAATTGTTTCCTTCTCGATGGTTAATCACGCGTCTATGACTGCACACCTAATCGATGGCAAGGCGATCGCCGCCAGCCTGCGCCAGCAGATCGCTCAACGTGTCGTGGAGCGTCGCCAGCAGGGCCTACGTACGCCGGGCCTGGCAGTGATCCTGGTCGGTACCGACCCCGCCTCCCAAGTCTATGTCTCGCACAAGCGCAAGGACTGCGAAGAGGTCGGCTTCATTTCGCAGGCGTTCGACCTGCCCAGCGAAACCTCGCAGCAGGCCCTGACCGAGCTGATCGATCGCCTCAATGACGATCCGGCCGTCGACGGTATCCTGCTGCAACTGCCGCTGCCGGCGCACCTGGACGCCTCGCTGCTGCTCGAGCGCATCCGCCCGGACAAGGACGTGGACGGCTTCCACCCTTACAACATCGGCCGCCTGGCCCAGCGCATTCCGCTGCTGCGCCCGTGCACACCGAAGGGCATCATGACCCTGCTGGAAAGCACCGGCCAGGACCTGTACGGCATGAACGCGGTCATCGTCGGTGCCTCCAACATCGTTGGCCGCCCGATGGCCATGGAGCTGCTGCTGGCCGGCTGCACCGTGACCGTCTGCCACCGCTTCACCAAGGACCTCGCCGGCCACGTCGGCCGCGCCGACCTGGTGGTAGTAGCCGCAGGCAAGCCAGGCCTGGTCAAGGGTGAGTGGATCAAGGAAGGTGCCATCGTCATCGACGTGGGCATCAACCGTCAGGAAGACGGCAAGCTGGTCGGCGACGTGGTCTACGAGACCGCCCTGCCGCGCGCCGGCTGGATCACGCCGGTGCCGGGCGGCGTCGGGCCGATGACCCGGGCATGCCTGTTGGAAAACACGCTGTATGCGGCGGAAGAGCTGCACAAGTAATACCGCGTGACATGAAAACGGCACCTCTGGCAGGTGCCGTTTTTTTTACCTGAATCTTGTCGATGGCTGACCCGGCCTCTTCGCGGGTGAACCCGCTCCCACAGGATGCACGCCGCCCCGGAAGATGGCGATCGCTCTGTGGGAGCGGGTTTACCCGCGAAGAAGCCAGCGCGGTGCTCAGCCGATCACTTCCTGGCCGCCTCCCACGACTTCAGCAGTTCGCTGTAGCTGACCGTCTCGCCCCTGGGCTTTTCGTTGGCCAGTTTCGGTTTCGGCGCCCCGGGTTGGTCGAACCAGTACTGGGCGTCCTTCTCCGGGTTCAGCTTCGGTGCGCAGGTGGCCTGGGCGTTGGACCGTTGCAAGCGCTCCATCATCCGGTCCTGGTCGCGGGCCAGGCCGTCCAGCGCTTCCTGTGGGGTCTTCTCGCCACTGGCCACTTCGGCGATGTGGCTCCACCACAACTGCGCCAACCGCGGGTAGTCCGGCACGTTGGTACCGGTCGGCGTCCACTGTACCCGCGCCGGGCTGCGGTAGAACTCCACCAGCCCGCCCAGCTTGGGCGCCAGCTCGGTCATGGCCTGGGAGTTGATGTCCGACTCACGAATCGGCGTAAGGCCGACGATGGTCTTTTTCAGCGACACGGTCTTGGAGGTGACGAACTGGGCGTACAGCCAGGCCGCCAGGCGTTGCTTCTCGGGGGTGGACTTGAAGAAGGTCCACGAGCCGGTGTCCTGGTAGCCCAGCTTCATTCCCTCCTCCCAGTACGGCCCCTTCGGCGAAGGCGCCATGCGCCACTTCGGCGTGCCGTCGGCATTAACCACTGGCAAACCCGGCTTGGTCATGTCGGCGGTAAACGCGGTGTACCAGAAGATCTGCTGGGCAATGTTGCCCTGGGCCGGCACCGGGCCGGCTTCGGAGAAGGTCATGCCCTGGGCTTCCTTGGGTGCATAGGCACGCATCCAGTCGACGTACTTCTGCGTGGCATAGACGGCGGCCGGGCCGTTGGTGTCGCCGCCTCGGGTCACGCTGGAGCCCACCGGGTGGCAGTCCTCCACACGGATGCCCCATTCGTCCACCGGCAAACCATTGGGCAGGCCTTTGTCGCCGCCGCCAGCCATGGAGAACCAGGCGTCGGTGAAACGCCAGCCCAGCGATGGGTCTTTCTTGCCGTAGTCCATGTGGCCATAGACGCGCTTGCCGTCGATCTCCTTGACGTCTTCGGTGAAGAATTTGGCAATGTCCTCGTAGGCCGACCAATTCACCGGCACGCCCAGCTCATAGCCGTACTTTTCCTTGAACCTGGCCTTCAGCTCGGGTCGCTCGAACCAGTCGGCACGGAACCAGTAGAGGTTGGCGAACTGCTGATCAGGCAGTTGGTAGACCTTGCCATCCGGCGCGGTGGTGAAGGAAATGCCGATGAAGTCCTTCAGGTCCAGGGTCGGTGAGGTGTAGTCCTTGCCTTCATTGGCCATCAGGTCGGTGATCGACTCCACCTTGCCGTAGCGAAAGTGCGTACCGATCAGGTCGGAGTCGTTGACCCAGCCGTCATAGATGTTCTTGTCCGACTGCATCTGTGTCTGCAGCTTTTCCACCACGTCGCCTTCCTGTAGCAAGTCGTGGGTCAGCTGGATACCGGTGATCTCGCTGAAGGCCTTGGCCAGCACCTTGGACTCGTATTCATGGGTGGTGATGGTTTCCGACACCACGTTGATCTTCATGCCACGGAACGGCTCGGCAGCCTTGATGAACCACTTCAACTCGGCCAGCTGCTGTTCAGGGGTAAGGGTCGAAGGCTTGAACTCACTGCCGAGCCACTTCTTTGCCGCGTCCTCGTACTGGTCGGCCCAGGCGGTGCCCTGCACACTGGCCAGTACCAGCAACGCGGCCAGGGTCAAATGTCGCCTGTTGTACTTGTTGTCGAACATTGTGATCTCCCGTTTCAGTTATCCCACAGGGCCGCTCGCTCAGCCCCAGCGCAACACCACCACCAGCCACGCCAGCGACAGCAGCGAGGCCACCGACAATGGCCACTCGCTGACGCCAACCACCAGCAAATGCAGGTAGGCGCTGGCCAGCAGGCCGATGAACAAGCGGTCGCCACGGCTGGTGACCAGTGGCAAGAAGCCGCGTCGTTCCACGCAGGGGCGACGCAATTCCAGCAGGGTCATGCCCAGCAGCAGCACGCCAACGGCGGCGAAGAACAGCGCCGTCGGCAAGGTCCAGGCCATCCACTCCATGCCTTGCCCTCCTCACACCCGGCCCAGGGCGAAGCCCTTGGCCACATGGTTGCGCACGAACCAGATCACCAGCATGCCCGGCAAGATGGTCAGTACCCCCGCCGCCGCCAGCACGCCCCAATCGATGCCCGAGGCCGATACGGTACGGGTCATCACCGCGGCGATCGGCTTGGCATTCACCGAGGTCAGGGTGCGCGCCAGCAGCAGCTCGACCCAGGAGAACATGAAACAGAAAAATGCCGTCACGCCGATGCCGGAGCCAATCAGCGGAATGAAGATCTTCACGAAGAAGCGCGGGAAGCTGTAACCGTCGATGTAAGCCGTTTCGTCGATTTCCTTCGGCACACCGGACATGAACCCTTCGAGGATCCACACCGCCAGCGGTACGTTGAACAGGCAGTGGGCCAGGGCCACGGCAATATGGGTATCGAACAGGCCGATCGATGAATACAGCTGGAAGAACGGCAGCAGGAACACCGCCGGTGGCGCCATGCGGTTGGTCAGCAGCCAGAAGAACAGGTGCCGGTCACCGAGAAAGCGGTAGCGCGAGAAGGCATACGCCGCGGGCAGCGCCACCAGCAGCGAAATCAGCGTGTTCAGGCACACGTAGTACAGCGAATTGATGTAGCCGCTGTACCAGCTGGCATCGGTGAAGATCACCCGGTAGTTGTCGAGGGTAAATGCCTGTGGCCACAGGGTCAGGCCGCCGAGGATCTCGGTATTGCTCTTGAACGACATGTTCAGCAGCCAGTAGATCGGCACCAGCAGGAAGAAGAAGTACAACAGCAGGGCCAGCGATTTGCGCGTGCTCATGGCCTAGTCCTTGTCGGCGTGGGTCATGGCTGTGTAGAACAGCCACGACACCAGCAAAATGATCAGGAAGTACACCAGCGAGAACGCCGCCGCCGGGCCCAGGTCGAACTGCCCCACGGCCATGCGCGTGAGGGTCTGGCTGAGGAAGGTGGTGGCGTTGCCGGGCCCGCCACCGGTCAGCACGAAAGGCTCGGTGTAGATCATGAAGCTGTCCATGAAGCGCAGCATCACCGCAATCAGCAGCACGTTCTTCAGCTTGGGCAACTGGATATGGCGGAACACCGCCCAGCCCGAGGCGCGGTCGATGCGCGCGGCCTGGTAGTACACATCGGGGATGGCGCGCAGCCCCGAATAACAGAGCAGCGCCACCAGTGACGTCCAGTGCCACACATCCATCACCAGCACGGTCAGCCAAGCGTCGAACGGGTCGCCGGCGTAGTTGTAGCTGACCCCGAGCTTGGCCAGGGTGGCGCCGAGCAGGCCGATGTCGGCACGGCCGAAAATTTGCCAGATGGTGCCGACCACGTTCCACGGAATCAGCAAGGGGATGGCCATGACGATCAGGCACACCGAGGCTATGCGCCCCTTGGTCGGCATGGTCAGGGCAATGGCGATGCCCAGCGGAATCTCGATCAGCAGCACGCAGGCGGAATAGATGAACTGGCGCAGCAGCGCATCGTGCAGCGCCGGGTCGCGCAGCACCTGGCGGTACCAGTCGGCGCCGACGAAGTAGCGGTTGGACTGGTCGAAAATGTCCTGCACCGAGTAATTGACCACCGTCATCATCGGCACCACCGCACTGAATGCCACCAGCAGGAACACCGGCAGCACCAGCCACCAGGCCTTGTTGTTCGGCACCTTGTTCATGGCCCGGCCTCCAGCAGCACATCGTCGAGGTACAGCATTAACCACTGCGCCGGCAGGCTGACCCAGGCCTGGCCCACCGGCAGCGGGCGGTCCTCGCCCAGGCGCGCCTTGAGCGCGACACCGCCCAGTTCGAGGGTGACGATGCGGTAGGTGCCCAGGTCCTCGACGTCCAGTACCCGTGCCGGGTAGGCGTCATCGAGCGGGCTGTCCCACAGCTGCACGAATTCCGGGCGGATGCCCACCTGCAGGCGACCACCGCCTGTCGCCGCCAGACGCTCGCGCAGGTGCTCTCGCAGATACCCGGGCAGCACCAGGTGAATATCGCCGAACACCACCCCGTGCGCTTCAGCGCGCACCTCGATCAGGTTCATCCCCGGGCTACCGATGAAGTAACCGACGAAGGTATGCCGCGGCCGCTCGAACAGTTCGCGCGGGGTACCGAACTGGACAATGCGCCCGCCGTGCATCACCGCGATCTTGTCGGCGAACGTCGAGGCCTCCAGCTGGTCGTGGGTGACGTAGATCATGGTGATGTTGAACTGCTCATGGATCTGCTTGAGCTTGCGCCGCAGCTTCCACTTCAGGTGCGGGTCGATCACCGTCAGCGGCTCGTCGAACAGGATCGCCGACACATCATCGCGCACCAGGCCACGCCCCATGGAGACCTTCTGCTTTTCGTCGGCACTGAGGTTGCGCGCCTTCTTGCGCAGCACTGCCGACAGGTCGAGCACCTCGGCAATTTCCTCCACCCGGGCCAGCACCCGGGCTTCGTCCAGCCCCTGGTTGCGCAAGGGAAACGCCAGGTTGTCGAACACCGTCATGGTGTCGTACACCACCGGGAACTGGAACACCTGGGCGATGTTGCGCGCCTGTGGTGACAGCTGGTTGACCGGCTTGCCGTCGAACAGCACCTCGCCATGGGATGGTGTCAGCAGCCCGGAAATGATGTTGAGCAAGGTCGACTTGCCGCAGCCCGACGGCCCGAGCAAGGCGTAGGCACCGCCCTGCTCCCACACATGCTCCAGCGCCTGCAGGGCATAGTCCGCCTCACTGGCAGGCTGGCGGCTGTAGCTGTGCGCCAGTTGGCGCAGGCGGATTTCGGCCATCACCCTCTCCTTGCCTGGCGCAGCCCCGGGGCCTGCACCAGCGCCCCGGTGCTGTCGAACACGAACAGCTTGTGGGTGGGGATGAACACGCGGATCGGCGTATCCACCTGGTATTCGTGCACCCCGGGCAGGTGCAGGATCATGCGCCAGTGTTCGTTGCGCACATGCAGGAAGGTCTCTGAACCACTGATCTCGGCGAGCTCCACCATTACCGACAATTCCAGGTCATCGTCGTGGGCCGGCACCAGGCTGATGTGGCTGGGCCGTACGCCAAAGCGGTAGTCACCCTCGGCAAGCGGCTGCAAGTCGGCATTGCGGGCAAAGTGCACGGCCTGGGCCAGGCTCACGTCGTTGCCGCTGATACGGCCAGGTACCAGGTTGATCGGTGGTTCGGAAAACAGCTCGGCAGCCAGCACACTGCCCGGGCGCTGGTAGACCTCGGCGGTGGGCCCGCTCTGGACGATACGGCCCTCATGCACGAGGGTGGTGGTGCCGCCCAGTGCCAGTGCCTCGTTGGGCTCGGTGGTGGCATACACGGCAATGCAGTGGCGCTTCGCGAACAGTTCGCGCAGTTCCTGGCGCAGGCCCTCGCGCAGCTTGTAGTCGAGGTTGACCAGTGGCTCGTCGAACAGGATCAGTGAGGCATCCTTGACCAGCGCCCGAGCCATCGCCGTGCGTTGCTGCTGGCCACCGGACAGCTCCAGCGGCAGGCGCTGCAGGTAGGCTTCGATGCGCAGCATCTCGGCGGTTTCCTGCACCCGCCGGCGAATCTGGGGCTCGGCCATGCGTGCCTGGCGCAGCGGCGACGCAATATTCTCGTAAACGCTGAGGGTCGGGTAATTGATGAACTGCTGATACACCATCGACACATTGCGCTGGCGCACCGGTACGCCAGTCACGTCCTGGCCATCCATCAGCACCCGCCCCCGGTCCGGGCGATCGAGCCCGGCCATCAGGCGCATCAGGCTGGTCTTGCCGGCCAGGGTGCGGCCCAGCAGTACGTTGAACGAGCCCGGCTCGAAACGCAGTGAGGCATCGACGATCCAGGCCTGGTTGTCGACGCTGCGACTGACCTGTTCCAGCACCAGGGTCATGGCGTGGCCTTCTTGTGGTTATTGTCTGCCGGGCACAGCCAGTTTCGTGCCAGTTGCACCGCGACTGTCTGGTCCGGGGCCTGGCAGGAAGCCCCGGCCAAGCGCAGGTTCACCAGTGAACACAAGCACTGAACAACTGAACACTTGCCGGTTTGACATTGAACAACCGTGCACAACACTGAACAGCGGTCGGCCCCATGACAACAATCACACAGGACAGACCCATGGCCGCAACCGCTTCGACGCATGCCCAAGTGATCCAGGCCTCCTGGGCCCGCTGCCGCGACCACGGCCTGCAACCCCAGCACGCCCCGGACTTCGACTGCCTGACCCGTGCCGAACTGAGCGCCCTGCTGGAGCGGCGCCAGGCCCTGCTGCGCCTGACCGGTGAAGTGGTGCTGCCGCAACATGCGCACCTGCTGGGCAATGCCAGCTACCTGGTGATGCTGGCCGATGCCAGCGGCTGCCTGCTCGACAGCTGGGGCTCGCGGCGTTTCATCGAGCCGCGCCAGCAGCATGGCTTCAGCGCCGGTGCCCACTGGCACGAGCGCGGTGTCGGCACCAATGCCCTTGGCACCGCGCTGGTCTGCGCCGAGGCGATCCACGTGGGCCAGGACGAGCACTTCCTGCGCCAGAACCGCTATATGTCCAGCGCCGCCGCGCCACTGTTCGACGCTGCGCGGCAGCTGGTCGGGGTGCTCGACGTCGCCAGCGACGGCTATCTGCCCGCCAGCCAGACGCTAGGCCTGGTGCGCATGATGAGCCAGAGCCTGGAGAACCGCCTGATCCTTGCCGAGCATGCCGACCAGCACGCGCAGCTGATCTTCAACAGCGCCTCCGACAACCTCGACAGCCCATGGGCCGGCCTGCTGGTGTTCGATGAGCACGGGCAGGTGCTGGCCGCCAATCACCGGGCCGACAGCCTGCTCGGCGGCAATCCGCTGCGGCAGAATATCGAGCAACTGTTCCAGTTGCCCCTGCAACAGCTGCTCAGCCATCCCCGGCAACAGCCCTTCGCCCTGCAAGCCACCGGGCGCAACCGCTTTCATTGCCAGTGGCAGCCGCCACGCGAGGCTTCCAGCCGCCGCGCCGCCAACAGCGCTGAGCCACGCCTGGAGAAGGCCCTGGCACAGGCCGGCCTGCTGCTGGAAAAGGACATCCCGGTGCTGGTGCAAGGTGAAACCGGCGTCGGCAAGGAGGTATTCGTCGACACCCTGCACCGAGCCAGCAGCCGCGCCAGCCAGCCGCTGGTCGCGGTCAACTGCGCGGCGATCCCGGCCGAGCTGGTGGAGTCGGAGCTGTTCGGCTACGACAAGGGCGCGTTCACCGGCGCCCACCACAAGGGCAACCCGGGGCTGATCCGCAAGGCCCATCACGGCATCCTGTTCCTCGATGAAATCGGCGACATGCCGTTGCCCACCCAGGCCCGTCTGCTGCGCGTGCTGCAGTCGCGCAGTATCCAGCCATTGGGCAGCGGCGAACCGGTGGCGGTGGATATCCGCGTGGTGTCGGCGAGCAACCGTGACCTGGCTGAAGAGGTGCGTGCCGGGCGCTTTCGCCAGGACCTGTATTACCGCATCGCCGGGCTGGCGCTGGTGTTGCCGCCGCTGCGCGAGCGCAGTGACCGCCGGCAACTGATCGAGCAGGTGCATGCGCGCTACCGCGAAGCCGGGCAACCTGCACGGCTGCCTGCGGCCATTATCGAGCTTTTCGATCAGCACCCTTGGCCAGGTAATGTGCGCGAACTGGTGAGTGTGCTGCAGGTGGCGCTGACCTTGGCGGGTAATGGCCCTGTCGGCCTGGAACACTTGCCTGCGGGATTTCTCGCCGAGTCGCAAGTGCCCGTGCCGGTCGCGCCCGAAGAGGCCGACCTGCACGCGCTGGTGGAGCAAGCCAACGGCAACCTTTCGGCGGTGGCGCGCGAGCTTGGGATCAGCCGCACCACGCTGTACAAGCGACTGCGTGAACGATGATCGCCCTGGGCGGTACTGGCCTCAGCTGCGCGACAACGCAAAGAACCGAGCTCACAAGCCATTCGCGCACCTGTGGGACCGCTATCAAGGGTCGCGCCATTGCGCCGGTTGCCGGTAGGCCTGCGCCCAGGCTTCCACCGCACTGGCCGGCATAGGCCGGGCGATGCAGTAACCCTGCGCCAGCTCGCAGCCCAGGCCCATCAGCACCCGGCCGTGCTCGACGCTCTCCAGCCCTTCGGCAATCACCTCGCGGCCAAACGCCCGCGCCAGGCCGATCACCGCCCGGGTCAGCGCCAGGTCGTCCTGGTCATGCAGGATGTCGCGCACGAACGACTGGTCGATCTTGATCGTCTGGGTCGGCAAGCGCTTCAGGTAGCTCAGCGACGAATAGCCGGTGCCGAAGTCGTCCAGGGAGAAACGCACACCCAGCGCGCGGCAGGCATCGAGGCAGCGGCTGACATGCTGCAGGTTGTCGATGGCCACCGACTCGACGATTTCCAGGTCCAGCCGCGCCGGGTCCACCTCCGGGTGCGCCGCCAGCAACAGCTGCAGGCGTTCGGCAAAGTCACTGCGCTGCAAATGCCGCGCGGCGATGTTCACGCTCAGTGACCAGGGCCGCCCCTGACGCTGCCACACCTGCAGCTGGTTCAGCGCCTGGTCGAGCACCCACTCACCAATTTCCACGATCAGGTCGGTCTGCTCCACCCAGGGCAGGAAATCACCAGGCGGCACCAGACCACGGCCTGGCCGCTGCCAGCGCAACAAGCCCTCGAAACCCAGCACCTGGCCGCTGCGCAGGTTGACCTTGGGCTGGTAATACAGGCACAGCTCACCGTTGCGCAGGGCCCGGCGCACCCGCGCCACGGTCTGGTGGGTAGCCTTGAGCTCCTGTTCCTGGGACACGTCGAACAGGTGATAGCGGTTGCGCCCACGCTGCTTGGCCACGTACATGGCCTGGTCGGCATGGCGCACCAGGGTGTCGGCGTCTTCGTCGTCCTGCGGGTACAGGGTCACGCCGATACTGGCGCTAAGCGACAGACGGTGTTCGCGCACCACGTAGGGCGCCGCCAGTGCCCGCAGCACCCGGCGCAGCGCCGCATGCACCTGGCGGTCTTCGTCGACGTCGCGCAGGATCAGCACGAATTCGTCTCCCGAGAGCCGGGCCACCGCGTCGCCATCGCGCAGGATGTGCTTCAGCCGCTGCGCCACCTCGACCAGCAGCAGGTCGCCCATGGCATGCCCGTAGCCGTCGTTGACCGCCTTGAAGCCATCCAGGTCGAGCATGCACACCGCCAGCGGAATGTCTTCACGGCGCGAGTAGGCCAGGGCCTGGTTCAGCAGGTCGGACAAGTAGGCGCGATTGGGCAGGCCGGTGAGCACGTCGTGACCCACCCGCCATTGCAAAGTATGCAGCAACTGGCGCTTTTCGGTGACGTCGAAACGGATCGACACGTACTTGCGCACCAGGCCGGTAAGCGGATCGACCAGCGGCACCATGGTGCTGTCGACCCAGTACAGCGAGCCGTCCTTGGCGCGGTTGCAGATCTCGCCCTTCCATACCCGGCCGGCGGCCAGCGCCCGCCACATGCCGACGAAAAACTCCGGCTCGTGCAGGCCGGAGTTGAGGATGCGATGGTTGGCGCCCAGCAGCTCCTCGCGGCTGTAGCCCGAAATGCTGCAGAACTGCTGGTTGACGTAGGTGATGGTCCCACGCAGGTCGGTTTCGGAAAAAATCGCGGCCGCGTCCACGGCCGCACGATAGATATCATCCATAAAGCATCCTGCCTTAGCGGTTGAAGCGCTCCACAAGGGCGCGCAATCCGGCGCACACCTCTTCCAGTTCGGCGCCGCGCGAAGCGGCAGCGTTGGCGCTGTGGGCGCTGTGCTGGGCAATGCCGGCCACGCCGTTGATCTGCCGGGAAACGTCTGCGGCCACTGCCGACTGCTGCTGCGAGGCCGTGGCCATCTGCTGGCTCATGTCGCTGATGCGCTGCACCGCGTCACGAATGCCATGCAGCGCCTGCCGGGCTTCCTGCACCTGGGCAACGCCCTGTTCGGCGCCGTCGATGCCCTGGCTGGCGATCGCCACGGCTTCCTCGGCACCACTGCGCAGGGCATCGATGATGGCCTGGATGTGCAAGGTCGACTGCCGGGTCTTGTCGGCCAGTGCCCGCACTTCGTCGGCGACCACGGCAAAGCCGCGGCCCTGCTCGCCCGCGCGGGCCGCCTCGATGGCCGCGTTGAGGGCCAAAAGGTTGGTCTGCTCGGCAATGCCGCGGATCATCCCGGTGGCCTCGGCGATAGCACCGGTCTGACCAGCCAGGTGGCTGACCGCCTGGTTGATCTGGGCCACGGTACCGGCCAGGGTGCGAATCGCCGCGCCACTGGCATCGGCCACCTGGCGACCCTGCTCGGCCAGCAGATGCGCGGTATGGGCCTCGGCGGCGGTTAGCTGGACATGCCTGGCCACTTCGCCGATGGACGCTGCCATCTGGTTCATGGCGGTGGCGCTGAGGTCGGTTTCCACACGCTGCTCCAGCAAGGCCGCCTCGGTACTGCGTGACAACTGCCCGGCATCATAGGCGGCCACGGCCATTTGCGCCGCGAGGTCACTCAACCGGGTCAGCGCGGTTTTCAGCCGCGCCTCCTCACTGATCAGCATCAGTTGCAGTTGCCCGGCGGTACCGGGCAGGTCGCTGTAGGTCAAGGCCGCGATCGGGTCGGCGAATGTGCTGGCGGCGCCCCGCACAACCTGCTGCATCTGCCGCCCGACGGCATCGCGCGCCCACAGGCCATAGGCCACGAACAGCCCCACGGTCAGCCCCTGCCCCACCAGGCCTGGCCACAGCAGGTTGGCGCCCAGCGCCAGCAACCCGCTCGCCAGCGGCAAGACCAGGGCCTGTGCCAGCAACGTCAATCGATGTGGCCACGACAACACAGCCTGGCCATTGCGCAGGCGCGCATACAGGGCTTCGGCGCGGGCCACCTGCTCAAGCGTGGGGCAGACCCGCACCGACTCATAGCCAACCACCCGCCCGGCTTCGAGGATGGGCGTGACATAGGCATTGACCCAGTAGTAGTCACCGTTACGGCAGCGGTTCTTGACGATGCCCATCCAGCTCCTGCCGGCCTTCAGGTAGCGCCACATCAACTCGTACACCGCCGGCGGCATGTCCGGGTGGCGCACCAGATTGTGCGGGCTGCCGATCAGTTCGGCCTCGCTGTAGCCGCTGATGGCGGCGAACTCGGGGTTGCAGTAGGTGATCAGGCTGGCGGTGTCGGTAGCGGAAATCAGCCGTTGATCAGGTGGGAAACGTTGCTCGACCGGGGTGACCGGAAGGTTGAGACGCACTATGAGACTCCATTCGTTTAAACGCCAGGAGCCTGCTTGTGGGCGATTGCTGGGTGAATACCCTGCAATCGCCCCTTTAGTGACTTCCCGGTCGGGCGCGGATTCTACGAGGTCAGCCATATAATGCAAATAAACCTTATGAATCATGGCGTTATCGAAAAATCGAAGTCGGCTTGGCGTTTGGCAAGCTGATTGCAGCGCTCCCCCAGGCACTGGCCAAAGCCTGTTCTGATTCTTGTGCGCAGTCCCTGTGGCAGCGGCGGTTCGCCTACGAACGGCCGATCCAGCCGCATGCACCGAACTAGAGCCCGGGCGGCCGGATTGCCCCACAACTGGTCAGACCGGTAAGGCCAAAAAACCTTGCAATGTCGGATTTTCCGCGCTTTCATGGCTTGGCGCTGAACAAACCGGTAAGACCACAATAATTAAGTCCTGCGCTCTTTCGCCCCGTGCGGCTACCGAAGCAAGGACACCGATCAGAGATCCCTCCCATGCTCAAATGGTGCTCGCGTTCGATCTTCCTGCAAGTCGTGCTCGGCCTTGCCCTCGGCATCGCCTGCGGTCTCAGCTTCCCCGACCTTTCCCTGCAACTCAAACCCCTTGGCGATGGCTTCATCAAGCTGATCAAGATGCTCATCGGCCTGATCGTGTTCTGCGTGGTGGTCAGCGGCATCTCGGGCGCCGGCGACCTGAAAAAGGTCGGGCGCATCGGCCTGAAGTCGGTGATCTACTTCGAAGTGCTGACCACCCTGGCGCTGGTGATCGGCCTGGTATTCGCCTTCACCAGCGGCATCGGCAGCGGCGCCAACATCCACCTGGACCAACTGTCCAGCGCCGACGCCAGCAGCCTGGCCGAGCGCGGCCAGCACATCCATGGCGCCACGGCGTTCTTCATGGACCTGATCCCCACCTCGGTAATCGGCGCCTTCGCCGACAACAACATTCTCCAGGTGCTGCTGTTCTCGGTACTGTTCGGCAGCGCACTGAACCTGGTGGGTGACTCCGCAGCCGGCATCTCGCGGCTGATCAACGAACTGAGCCACGTGATTTTCCGCATCATGGGCATGATCGTGCGCCTGGCCCCCATCGGCGTGTTCGGCGCCATCGCCTTTACCACCAGCAAGTACGGCCTGGAATCGCTGCAACACCTGGGCGGGCTGGTGGCGCTGTTCTACCTGACCTGCGCCGGCTTCGTACTGATCGTGCTGGGTACGGTCATGCGCCTGTCGGGCCTGAAGCTGCTGCCGCTGATCAAGTACCTGCGTGAAGAGCTGACCATCGTGCTGGGCACCGCCTCGTCCGACGCCGTGCTGCCACAGATCATGCGCAAGCTGGAGCACCTGGGCATCGGCAGTTCCACCGTCGGCCTGGTGATCCCCACCGGCTATTCGTTCAACCTCGATGGTTTCTCCATCTACCTGACCCTGGCCATCGTGTTCATTGCCAACGCCACCGGCACGCCACTGGCAATGACCGACCTGCTGACCATCCTGCTGGTGTCGCTGGTGACTTCCAAGGGCGCTCACGGCATCCCAGGCTCGGCGCTGGTGATCCTCGCCGCTACCCTGACCGCCGTACCGGCGATCCCGGTGGTCGGCCTGGTGCTGGTATTGGCGGTGGACTGGTTCATGGGCATCGGCCGGGCGCTGACCAACCTGATCGGCAACTGCGTGGCCACCGTGGCCATCGCCCGCTGGGAGAAGGACATCGACCTGGAGCGTGCGCACAACGTGCTCGACGGCAAGCCCGGCTTCGCCCCCACGCCACGCAAGCAGCCCAACCCCCATCAACAGGAATTCTGAGCGAACGTGGCCGGCACTGATGCCGGCCCTTCCAGGAGCGCACCGTGATCAGCTCATCGACCGTCGTCAACTCAGTGGTGGAAAAACTGCGCCAGGCCCTCGCCCGCGGCCAATGGCGTACCGGCGACATGCTGCCAGGCCAGCGCGAGCTGGCCGAACAGCTGGGCATCAGCCGCCCCAGCCTGCGCGAAGCGATGACCGTGCTGGAAACCCTGGGCCTGGTGCGCTCGCTGCCGGGCAAGGGCGTACTGGTGCTGGACGCCGATGCCGCCGGCCAGGAGCCGGGCCTGGACACCGGCGCCGCAGCCAGCCTGGCCGATGTGCTGGAGCTGCGCTACACCCTTGAACCCTTCATCGTCGGCCTGGTGGCGCAGTCGGCCAACAGCCAGGACATCGGCCAGTTGCGCCTGACCCTGATGGACATGCGTGAAGCGCTGGAGGCAGATGACAGCGAAGCCGGAGTCAGGGCCTACATCGCCTTCCATGAAGCGCTGTTCGCCCTGACCACCAACCCGATCTTCCAGAGCGTGGTGCAACAGACCGGCAATGCCCTCAAGCAGAGCGCCGACATGCTGCGCAATTCGCCAGAGCACCTGGCCGCACGGCTGAAGGAAAACGAAGCGGTGGTGCGCGCCATACGTGAACGCAGCAGCGCCCAGGCCAGTGCCCAGATGCGCCAGCACATCCTCGCCGAAGGCTTGCGCATGGGCATCCCGTTGAACATCCCGGACGAACACCCGCATCCATGACCCCAGGAGAGCGACCATGAACGCCGCCCCTCACTTGCCGGCCCTGCTCGCGGCCGGCGAAACCCGCCTGTCGGCCGAGCAGATCTACCCGCGGCTGTTCGATGCCATCCTCGAACAGCGCCTGCCACCTGGCAGCCTGTTGCCCGAACAGGCGCTGGGCCATGCCTTTGGTGTCAGCCGTACAGTGATCCGCCGCGTGCTCGGGCGCCTGTCCGACCAGCAGGTGGTGGTGCAGCGCCCCAGCCACACTGCGCATTTGGCCGCGCCCGACCCGGAGCAGGCACGCCAGGTGCTCAGCGCCCGGCGTCTGGCCGAAACCACGCTGATCACCCTGGCCGCGCAACGCGCCCGGCCGGTGCAGATTCGCCAGTTGCGGCAACTGGTGGAGCGTGAGCGCCAGCACCATGAAAACGGCGAGCGTTGTGCGGCGATCCGCCTGGGCGGCGAGTTTCACCTGAAACTGGCACAGGTGGCCGCCAATGCGCCACTGGCGCGGTTTCTCAATGGCCTGGTGCCGATGACCTCGCTGATCATCGCCCGCTACGAGTCGCCGTGCTGCGACCACTGCGCGTGGGAGGAACATGCGGCGATCATCGATGCCGTGGAGCACGGTGATGCCGAGGCGGCGCTGGGGCTGATGCACAAGCACCTCGACCGCCTGGAAGAAAAGCTCGAGCTGGAATGACCAGGGCCGCTGCGCGGCCCATCGCCGGCAAGCCAGCGCCCACAGATACTGCGCTGCTCTTGAGGTCACCGCGGTCCCTGTGGGAGCTGGCTTGTCGTGGCGACGAACCGCGTCGATGGGCTGCACGGCAGCCCCCTCAACCCCACCCTATACTCCGAGAACCACCCCAGCCTCTATCAGGGAGGCGGTTGCGTGAGCACTCGAGTCCTCCTGCTGCTGTGCCTGCTGCTGGCCCTGGCCGGCTGCGCAGGCAAGCCCCCACCTGTCCCGCCGCCACCCGTGGTGCTCACCACCGCCACCTGGCAACGCATCGACCAGGAACTGATCGACGCCTCGGTCGGCGCCGCCAGCTCGGCCAACGACTATGCCCGGCGCTCCATGCGGGTGTGGAAGGAACAGGTGCAGCAGCGCACCGAAAGCGACTTCATCCCCTGGTTCACCGGCTACTGGACCCAGCAGTGGCTGACCCTCAAGGTGGCCTGGTACAAGATCGACAGCGGCGAAGGCCGGGAGCCGGCGGAGAAACGCCTGGCGCTGTACCTGCAGGAGCAGTACCACAAACGGGTGATCGAACCGGTGGCCGAACAGATCAACCCCGAAGGCATCCGCGACCGTGCCTGCGAGCTGTACCTGCAACTGCTCGGCCAGCAGCTGCCGGCCATCATCAGCCGCTACAACGCGCCCCCCGAGCAGTTCAGCCAGCGCCTCAACCGCATTCCCGCCATCGCCCTGGGGCCACCGGATGCGCGCAATGCCAGCCTGTATCAACTGCTGCGGGCCAAATCGCTGGCCCAACAACCGGCCTGGCAAGCCATGCGCCAACACCTGCACCAGCAGGCCAGCAAAGGCCCCGGCAAAACCGATGTCGGGCTGAATTCGGTGGCCAACCAGGCCAGCGAAAAGCTCGGCGCCACCCTGGCCCCGCGCGGCGTCGCCAGTGCCGTGGCGTCGGCGGTGGGCAAGGTGGCGGGAGCGATGATTTCGATCGCGGCGGCCGGTTACGGGATCATGACCCACGACCGCGAACACCCGCAGATGGTCGAGCAGTTGCGGGTGATCCTCAACGTGGCGCTGAGCCAGGAATGGCAGGAGCTGATGGAGAATCGCCAGAGTGGGGCCATGGCGGGGGTGTATTACCTGTCAGGGCAGGTCGAGGACAGTTTGCTGGCCAGTGCGCCGCGACCGTCGGAGCAACCGGTTGAGCCGCAGGTGAAGCAACAGCAGGAGCCTCTGATCATTCGCCTGCCGCCTTAGCTATTTTCTGTACCGGCCTCTTCGCGGGCTCGCCCGCAGGGGTATCACAGGTCTTGATTACTATGGAAATCCTGTGGGGGCTTTAGCCGCGAAGAATCCAACGCGGTGCATGGCACCGGCTGCGCCGGTGTTCGCGGCTAAAGCCGCTCCCACAGGGGCCCTGCTAATTCAACGAGTTATGTGCAGTTCTATGAGAGCGGGCGAGCCCGCGAAGAGGCCGGTACAGGCTGAATCAGGCTGTCGCCATTGCCGAGCAGGGCAACCCGAACACCCGGTCGAACGCCCAGTTGTAGGCAAAGGTGTAGCACGGCACCAGCACGATGAACGCCATGTCCACCAGCAACGCCTCCAGCAGTGTCATGTCCAGCCACCAGGCAATCAGTGGGATCAGGTATACCACCAGGGTCAGCTGGAAACCGATGGCATGCGCCACCCGCCGCGCCACGCTGCGCCCGCGTTTGGCCTGGCGGCTCTCCCAGCACTCGAACAGGGTGTTGTAGATCAGGTTCCAGAGCATGGCGATGGTGGTGATCATCACCGCCAAAGGCCCGGTATGCGACGCTTGGGTGTCCGACAGGTAGGCCAGCCCGAGGGTCGACATGCACAGCCCGATCAGTTCATAGAAAGTCACGTAGACCAGTTTGCGTTTGAGTCCCTGCACCCGGGGTTACCTCCAATGACAAAAGCGAAGGGGCGCGAGCATGCTTCATCTTTCTTGACAGAAAAAGTCAGCAGCTGTCAGATTCACTGACAGGAGGCTGCCATGAACTTTTCCAGCGACAATATCCAGTTGTTTCTCGCCGTGCTCGACCGCGGTTCGTTTTCCGCCGCCGCGCGCGCCCTGCAGCGGGTACCTTCGGCCGTGAGCATGGCCATCGGCAACCTCGAAGCCGAACTGGGCTACACCTTGTTCGAGCGCGGCCCGCGCGAAGTCCGCCCGACCGCGCAGGCCATGGCGCTGGAACCCCATGCCCGGCTGATCGCCGAGCAACTGGGGCTGCTGCAGGTGCATGCCCTGGAACTGTCCCAGGGGCTGGAGAGCTGCCTGACCCTGGCCGTGGTGCCGGACATCGACCACCGCCCGCTGCTGGCGGCCATCGCTCGCCTCGGTGAGCGCCACCCACTGCTGGACATCGCCCTGCTCAGCGCCCCACAGGAAGAGGCCGTGCACTTGCTGGACAGCGGCCACGCCGACCTCTGCGTGGCCTTTGCCGGGCTGCAGGTCGATGCCCGTCGCGGCTTCCAGCACATCGGCATGGAGTCGCTGGTAGCCACCCTGTCTCCCGCCCACCCGGCCTTGCGCGAGGGGCGTATCCACTACCTCGAAGACCTGACCCGGGTGCGCCAGATCCTGGTGCGCAGCCGTGATTTGCCGCTGGCCGACCCACGCCCGCTGATCGGCGCCACGCACTGGTCTACCGACAGCTTCGACCTCGCCCTGCAGATGGTGGAAGCCGGCCTGGGCTGGGGTGACTTGCCGCTGTCGCGGGTCGCGCCACTACTGGCCAACGGGCGCCTGGTGCGCCTGGATTTTCGCAACACCCGCAACGAACTGCAGTTGCCGGTACACATCTTGTGGCGCAAGCAACAACCGTTGCAGCAGGCTGCACGCCTATTGATAGAGCAGCTGTGTAGCCCGTGAATACCGTCTGTCGAAACGACCGTAAGAATTTTCTGTAAGAGCATCAATCTTTTACCCCTTGAGCCGATATCCCGGTCGATAGGTTCCGCAATGCGTCATGAGCGCGCTGCGCCCTCCCCTCATTGGCCCAAGGTCTCGAAACATGAACCTGAAATTTCGCCACAAGATCCTGCTCAGCGCCTGCGGCGTCGTGGTCCTGGCATTTGCCCTGTTCACGCTCTACAACGACTACCTGCAACGCAACACCATCCGCCAGAACATCGAAGCTTCGGTGCAGCAGTCCGGTGCACTGACCGCCAGCAGTGTGCAGAACTGGATGAGCGGGCGCATTCTGGTCCTGGAAAACCTGGCCCAGGACATCGCCCAGCAAGGCGCTGGCGACACCCTGGCCGGGCTGATCGAGCAGCCGTCCTACACGCGTAATTTCCTGTTCACCTACCTGGGCCAGGCCAACGGTGCGTTCACCCAGCGCCCCAATGCGCAGATGCCCGCCGGTTACGACCCACGTCAGCGCCCGTGGTACGGCGCCGCGGCCAGCGCCGGGCAGTCCGTGCTGACTGCCCCGTACCAAGGCGCTGTCGGTGGCCTGATGGTAACCATCGCCACGCCTGTGAAAAGCAAGGGCAATGGCGAACTGATGGGTGTGGTCGGCGGTGACGTCACCCTCGACACCCTGGTCGAGATCATCAACTCGGTCGATTTCGGCGGCATCGGCCACGCCTTCCTGGCCGACAGCAATGGCCAGGTGATCGTCAGCCCCGACAAAGACCAGGTAATGAAGAACCTCAAGGACATCTACCCCGGCAGCAACCTGCGGGTCGCCGCCGGCATGCAGGATGTCACCCTCAATGGCCAGGACCGCATCATCTCCTTCGCCCCGGTGGCCGGCCTGCCTTCGGCACAGTGGTACATCGGCCTGTCGATCGACAAGGACAAGGCCTACGCCGCGCTCAGCCAGTTCCGCACCTCGGCGATCATCGCCATGCTGATCGCCGTGGCCGTTATCGCCGGCCTGCTTGGCCTGCTGATTCCGGTGCTGATGAGCCCGCTGACCACCATGGGCCGCGCCATGCGTGACATTGCCGAGGGCGAAGGCGACCTGACCCGTCGCCTGGCCGTGCAGAACAAGGACGAGTTCGGAGAGCTGGCCAGTTCGTTCAACCGCTTCGTCGAGCGCATTCACGCCTCGATCAGCGAAGTGTCCTCGGCCACTCGCCAGGTGCACGACCTGTCGGAGAAAGTGATCCACGCCTCGAACGCCTCGATCATCGGCTCTGAAGAGCAGAGCATGCGCACCAACAGCGTGGCCGCAGCGATCAACGAGCTGGGTGCCGCCACCCAGGAAATTGCCCGCAACGCTGCCGATGCCTCGCAGCATGCCAGCGGTGCCAGCGAGCAGGCCCACGGCGGCCGTGAAGTGGTCGAAGAAGCGATCAGCGCCATGACCGCCCTGTCGCAGCGCATCAGCGAGTCCTGCGCGCAAATCGAAACGCTCAACGCCAGCACTGACGAAATCGGCAAGATCCTCGACGTGATCAAGGGCATCTCGCAGCAGACCAACCTGCTGGCGCTGAACGCCGCCATCGAAGCGGCCCGGGCCGGTGAAGCCGGCCGTGGCTTTGCCGTGGTGGCCGACGAGGTACGCAACCTGGCGCACCGTACCCAGGAATCGGCGGAAGAAATCCACCGCATGATCACCAGCCTGCAGGTGGGCTCGCGCGAAGCGGTGCACACCATGAACACCAGCCAGGTTTCCAGCGAGCAGACCGTGCAGGTGGCCAACCAGGCCGGCGAGCGCCTGGCCAGCGTGACCCAGCGCATTGGCGAGATCGATGGCATGAACCAGTCGGTGGCTACCGCTACCGAAGAGCAGACCGCCGTGGTCGAGAGCCTCAACCTGGACATCACCCAGATCAACGCCCTGAACCAGCAAGGGGTGGAGAACCTCAACGAGACCCTGCGCCATTGCGACCAACTGGCCCAGCAGGCCGGGCGCCTGAAACAGCTGGTGGGCAGCTTCAGGATCTAAGCACTGGAAACAGGCGGTAACGGCCAATCCCCGTTGCCGCCTGTAGCGGCCCAATCAACGGCAAGCCAGCGTCCACAAGTACAGCAATGCCCTTGAGCCATGTGATATTCCTGTGGGAGCTGGCTTGCCGGCGATTGGGCTGCACAGCAGCCCCTATGCCACCGCCGCTTTAACCGCCCTGCCCCGCCGCACCCAGGCCAGCAGCACCGCCGCCATCAGCACGAAGCCCAGATAGCCGAACAACGGGTACACCTCGCCCACCAGGCTGATGAACCCCACCAGGCTGCAGCCGAACGCCACCACCCCGGTCACCACCGAGCCCCAGCGAAACTGTGCCGTGCCCGCTGGCATCAGCCGTGAAAGGAACGAAAACAACGTACCCACCGCGGTGTTGACGATCATGCCGAAGATGACCAGGCACATCACCAGCCCCAGCAGCGGTGACACTTCGTTGGCAATCGACAGCATCGGCATCGGCAGGTCAGCCACGCTGTCCAGACGCGACAACAGCCCGGCACTCATCACCAGCATCAGGCCACCCAGTGCTGCACCACCGAGCAGCCCACCCCATACCGCAGCTTTCTCACCCTTGGCCGAACCGCCCAGAATGGCCAGGATCGGCGCACCGGCAACGATGTTGTACGACACGTACAAGAACGCCCCCAGCAGCCAGTGACGGGTGCCGGCCTGTTGCTGGCTGGCCAGCTGGTCAAGCTGGGCGAAACTCTGCTCACGGGTGAACACTGCGTACAGAGCAATCGCCGACGCCACCAGAATCAGCAGCGGCGTGATGGCGCCAATGGCGAGGATCACCTTACGCACGTCCAGGCACACGATGCCCACCACCACCAGCGTCACCAGCACGCTGCCCGACAGCGCCGGGATGCCGAACTGCTGCTCCAGCAAGGCGCCACCACCGGCCAGCATGACCACGGTAACGGCGAACATGAAAAAGGTGATCAGCCAGTCGACGAACCGGCCCAGGTGACGGCCGCAGATGGCCTGGATCACATCCTTGTGCGAGGTAGCCTGCTGGCGATTGCCCAGCCCCGCCAGGGCCATGCCGAGGAAGGTGAACAAGGCCGCACTGACCAGCGCACCGACCAGCCCCCACACACCGAAATCGACAAAGAACAACAACAGTTCCCGCCCCGAAGCGAACCCCGCCCCCACGATCACGCCGACAAACGCGCCGGCAATCTTCAGCTGCTCTTGCATGTGAACCTCTGGATTTATTGTTGTTGTGTCACTGGCATCGCATTGCTTTTTCAGGGGCGGCCTTTCGCAACACAGGGCCGCTCCCACATGGGCTCTTTGTTCGGTCACAAATCGCCGACAAACGCCTGCACTTCGATCTCCACATCCACCCCCAGCGCCAATGCCGAGGCCACGGTCGAGCGCACCGGCAGCGCTGCGCCGAAGAATTCCTTGTACACCTCGTTGAAGCCGGCGAAGTGGCTCATGTCCGACAGCCACACCGTGGCCTTGACCACCTGATCGAAACGCGCGCCACAGGCCGCCAGGCTTTCGGCGATGCGCTCGCAGGCGGCACGGGTCTGGGTCTGGATGTCACCGCGCACCACTTCGCCGCCGGCACTCATCGGCACCTGGCCGGAGAGGAACAGGAAGCCGCCGGCTTTCACCGCGCGGGAGAACGGGAATGGCAGGCTGCTGGGGAAACGCTGGATATCATTGCTCATGGAATGCTCCTTTCAGGGTTGCTGGAAACGGGCCGGGGACAGGCGCTCGGGCGCCACCCCCTGACTGACAAGGCTGGAACACAGGGTTTGGCCCAGTAGCAGGTCGGCGGCCAGGCGCGAGGCGCCCGCAGCCGACTGGATGCCATAGCCACCTTGTGCCGCCAACCAGAAGAACGCTGGCGCGTGTGCATCGAAACCGATCACCAGGTCGCCGTCGGCGACGAACGAACGCAGCCCGGCCCAGGTGTGGCTCGGCCGACGGATCGCCAGGGTGGTCATGGCTTCGATGTTGTAGATGCCCAACGCCACGTCGAGCTCTTCGGGCGCGGCATCCTGGGGTTCGACCGGGTCGGCATTGGCCGGCGACCCCAGCAGTTGGCCGGCGTCGGGCTTGAAATAGAAGCTTTCGTCAACGCCGATCACCGCCGGCCAGCGGGCGAAGTCCTGGTCTGCCGGGCCGGGGAAGGTAAAGGCACTGCGCCGGCAGGGTTGCAGGCCGATACGCGCCACACCGCACTGCTCGGCCACGCGGTCGGCCCAGGCGCCTGCGGCATTGACCAGCTGGCGCGCCTGCACGCGGCTGCCATCGCCCAGCTCCACCTGCCACAGGTTATCCAGGTACCGGGCCTGGATCAGCTCGGCGTTGCAGCGCAGTTCACCGCCAGCGGCGCGATAGCCGCGCAGGAAGCCCTGGTGCAGGGCATGCACGTCCAGGTCCATGGCGCCCGCTTCGAGCACCGCGCCGGCCAGGGTCTCGCTACGCAGGCTCGGCACCAGGGCCAGGGCAGCGTCGCGGTCGAGCAGGCTGACCTCGGTGCCATTGGCCAGGTTCTGCGCATGGGTCTGCTCGAGCAGCGCGCGCTGCTCCAGGCTGGCGACGTACAGGCAGCCGCGCGGTTCCAGCAGCGGGTGCTCGCAGAAACCCTGCGGTGGTGCTTCGTAGAAAGCCCGGCTGGCGCGGGTCAGCGCCTGGATCTGCGGGGTGCCGTAGGCCTCCATGAACATGGCTGCCGAACGCCCGGTGGAATGGTAGCCAGGCTGCGCCTCGCGCTCGAGCAGCAGCACCGTCTGCTGGCCGGCCAGGCGATAGCCCAGGGATGCACCGGCAATGCCGGCGCCGATGATCAGGGTGTCGTAGATCGGGGTCATGCACGCTCCTACCTGGCAAATTATCATTTGTGAGAATTCTAATATATGAGAATTTATCAATACGCAAGGGTCCAAGGTAAGATGCCCGACCAACGCCGCATGCCGAGATCCCCGAATGCCCGCTGCCCTACCCCTGCTGGACCGTGCCGTAGTCGGCCAGCGCCTGCGCCAGGTGCGCAAGGCGCGCCAGATGACCCTCAAGCAATTGTCCGAAACCAGTGGCGTACCGCTGTCCACCTTGTCGAAGATGGAGCTGGCGCAAGTCTCGGTCAGCTATGAAAAACTCGCCGCCGCCGCCCGCGCGCTGAATGTCGACATTGCCCAGCTGTTGCGCGCCAGCGGCACGGTCACCGCGCCTGTGCCGGTGACCGTGGTGGTCGATTCACTGCCGGCGGCGGCGGGCTACTCGACCGGCACTTATGACTATCACCCAATCGCCGGCGACTTCCCCGAACGGCGCATGACCCCGGCTTATGCTCGCATCATTGCTCGCGAACGCGGCCAGTTCGACGATTTTATCCGCCACCCCGGGCAAGAGTTCGCGTTGGTGCTGAGCGGGCGCGTCCGAATCGAGTTCGAAACCGGCGAAGCGGTGAGCATCGGCCCGCAGGAGACGGCGTATTTCGACAGCCAGGTGGGGCATATCTACCTGTCGGAAAGTGACGACGGCGGCGATGCGCATGTGATGGTGGTGATGACTGATCGTTGACCGGGGCTGCCTGCCAGGGCCCTATCGCCGGCAAGCCGGCTCCCACCCCGACCGCATCAACCTCAAGGCCTGTGCAGCCCCTGTGGGCTGGCTTGCCGGCGACAGGGCCCTGACAGGCGGCACCCGGTTATAACCTAATAACGAACAAGTCTATTTGGCTATAAAAAAATCTATATGCTGGCTGCATCCGATAACGGGCAAAGTTGGGCAGTCGAGTAGCGTATGGATGTAGGTTCTTTCGGTTTCACCATTGCAGGCCTGGTCGTGGGTTTCATCGTCGGCATGACCGGCGTCGGTGGCGGCTCGCTGATGACCCCGATCCTGTTGTGGTTCGGCATCAGCCCGGCAACGGCCGTCGGCACCGACCTGCTCTATGCCGCCATCACCAAGGCCAGTGGCGTCTGGGTGCATGCGCGCAACAAGAACGTCGACTGGAAGATCACCGGCCTGCTCAGCCTGGGCAGCGTGCCCGCAGCGGCGCTGACCCTGTGGTTCCTCAGCACCCTGCACACCGACACCTCGGCGCTTAACGCCGTCATCAAGCAAGGCCTGGCGGTGGTACTGATCCTGACCGCGCTGGCCATCCTGTTCAAATCGCGCCTGCAGGCCTTCGCCAGCCGCCATGCTGGTGATCACTACCACCTCAGCGACCGCAGCCTGAACACCCTTACCGTGCTCACCGGCGTGGTGCTGGGGGTGATGGTCACCCTTACCTCCATCGGCGCTGGCGCATTGGGTACCGTGGCGCTGTTCCTGCTGTACCCGTTCCTGGTCACCCGCCGCCTGGTCGGTACCGAAATCGCCCACGCCGTGCCACTGACCCTGGTGGCGGGCCTGGGCCATGCCGGCATGGGCAACATGGACTGGTCGCTGCTGGGCTACCTGCTGCTGGGCTCGCTGCCAGGCATCTACCTGGGCAGCCACCTCACCGGGCGGATTTCCGACCGCGTGCTGCGTCCGTGCCTGGCGGCGATGCTGCTGCTGATCGGCTACAAGCTGGCGTTCTGACCTTCAGCCCAGGCGCAGGCGCCACTGCCCGGTAAAGCTCAGCTCCAGGCGCGACAGCGGCAACACGTCGACCCGCTGACTGGCGCTCATCGGGCAGCCAAGTACGTGCACCAGCGCGGCGCGCATGACCATCGGGTGGGTAACCGCCAGCCATTCCCCCGGCCTGTCGAAGGCCGCCAACCAGGCGGCGATGCGCTGGCAAAGCACGGCGAACGACTCGCCGCCGTGCACATCACTGGCCGGGGCCTGCAGCCATTCGGCCATCGCCTGCGGTTGCTCGGCCTGCAATTGCTTCAGCGTCAGCCCTTGCCAACGCCCCAGGTCGCAATCGGCCAAGGCCGGCTCGACCTGCACCGGCCCCGAAAACCACGCCGCCGTCTCGCAGGCTCGCCGCTCTGGTGCAGTCAGCACCGGCACACCGGAAAGGTCGGCGAAAGGCTGCTGGCCCAACGGCAGGATGCCGTCGTCGGCACGGTGCAGGCGCCCCGTCTTCTGGGCCTGGGTAAGGGCGTGGCAGATCAGGGTCAGGCGGACGACTTTCACCGGGTGTCTCTCGGGGCGGGTTGGGGCGCTAGGTTTAGCATGCTGCGGCACTTTTTGCCGCAACAATATGGCACCGACTGCGCCGGTGTTCGCGGGCAAGCCAGCTCTCATAGAACTGCACATAACTCGTTGAATTAGCAGGGTCCCTGTGGGAGCGGCTTTAGCCGCGAACACCGGCGCAGCCGGTGCCATGCACCGCGTTGGATTCTTCGCGGCTAAAGCCGCTCCCACAGGATACACGGACCGCTTGCGAATTCAGTTCTCTATGCGACAGCGCAGCCCAAAGGGCTGGGCCATCTCCCACAGGGATAGCCGCACGGCTTGAGGTCGATGCGCTCGAGGTGGGAGCTGAAGCGACGAACCCGTCACGAACTCGACGTCGCCTCCACCGATGTCCGGGTCGCCGGTGTGTTTGCAACGACATTTGCTGCAATGATGGAGTTGTCGAGGCTGCCTCTCTCCACCTGTCCGATTTGCATCCTGCCTGAGGGCTCCTACAGTTTCGAACGTAGCCCCTCTGCCGAGCCCCCCGATGCGCAGCCACGAAGAAAGCCGCCCCGCGAACACCCCCCGGCCCCTGGCGAAGATCCCTCACAGTGTCTGGGCGCTGGGCTTCGTGTCGATGTTCATGGACATTTCCTCGGAAATGATTCACGCCCTGCTGCCGCTGTACATGGTCACCGTGCTCGGCACCTCGGTAGTGGCGGTGGGCTTTATCGAAGGTATCGCCGAGGCGACCGCCTCGATCACCAAGGTATGCTCCGGCGCCCTCAGCGACCGGCTGGGCAAACGCAAGCTGCTTACGGTGCTGGGCTATGGCCTGGGGGCGCTGACCAAGCCAGTGTTCCCCATGGCCTCCGGGCTGGAGTGGCTGACCGCGGCACGCTTCGTCGACCGGGTCGGCAAAGGCATTCGTGGGGCGCCGCGCGACGCACTGGTGGCCGATGTCACGCCCGCTGAACTGCGTGGTGCAGCCTTCGGCCTGCGCCAGGCGCTGGACACCGTGGGTGCCTTCCTTGGGCCGTTGCTGGCGATCCTGTTGATGTGGCTGACCGCGAGCCATTTCCAGACGGTGTTCTGGGTGGCGGTGATCCCGGCGTTCGTGGCGGTGTACATCCTCATCGCCTTCGTGCGCGAACCTGAAACGCCGGCCACCACCCGGCCAGTGCGCTCACCGCTGGCAGTGCACGAGCTGGCTCGCCTGGGCCCGGCCTACTGGCGGCTGATCGGCCTGGCCACGCTGTTCACCCTCGCCCGCTTCAGCGAGGCGTTTCTGCTGCTGCGCGCCCAGGACATGGGCCTGGCGCCGCTGTGGGCACCGGCAGTGCTGGTGCTCATGGCCCTGGCCTACTCGCTGTCGGCCTACCCCGCCGGGGTGCTCTCGGACCGCGTAGGCCGCCGCGGCGTGCTGATGACCGGGCTGGGGCTGCTGGTCGTCGCCGACCTGCTGCTGGCCCTGCTGCCGGGCTGGCCCGGGCTGGCCATGGGGGTGGCCGCCTGGGGTCTGCACCTGGGCTTCAGCCAAGGCATCTTTGCCGCCATGATCGCCGACAGCGCCCCCGTCGACCTGCGCGGTACGGCCTTCGGCCTGTTCAACCTGCTGACCGGGGTAGCGCTGCTGGTGGCCAGCGTGGTGGCCGGGCTGTTGTGGGACGGGGTCGGCTTTCAGGCGACATTCCTGCTTGGCGCAACGTGTGCCGGCGGCACCTTGGTCGGGGTCGCATTGCTCAGATCAGGCCCGATCACCGGCAAGCCGAACTAGGCCAGCGCTGGCTGCTGTTCCAGTAACGACCAGCCGCCATGCCCATCCACCTCCAGCCGATGGGTATGGAACCCTGCCAGCGTGCTGCGGTGCCCGACACTGACCAGCAACGCCCCCGGCATTTCCGTGCGCAACAGCGAATACAGAGCATGCTCGAGCCCTTCGTCCATGGCCGAGGTGGACTCGTCGAGGAACACCACCTGAGGCCGATTGAACAGCACCCGGGCAAACGCCAGACGCTGCTGTTCACCGACCGAGAGAATGTGTGACCAGTCGCAACTGACGTCCAGCCGCTCGGCCAGGTGGGCCAGGTTGACCTGGCGCAAGGCCTGCTGCATCCGAGTTTCGTCTTCAGGCTTGCTGGCCGCCGGATAGGCGATAACGGTGCGCAGATCGCCCAGCGGCAGGTACGGCCGTTGCGACAGGAACAGCGCCTGGTGGCCCAGCGGTCGCCTGACCTCACCCTCGGCGTACGGCCAGAGGCCCGCCAGCGCACGTAGCAGCGTGGTTTTGCCACTGCCCGACGGCCCCTTGATCAACAGCGCCTCGCCGGCGCGCAGGTCAAGGTCCAGATCGGCGATAAGGGCATGCCCGTCAGGGCGCAGCACCTGCAGGCGGCTGATCGCCAAGGCATTTGCCTGCTCGTCGGTGATGACACGCGGCAGAGCGCTCGCCTGCTGATTGGCATCGAGGAACCCGGTCAGACGGTCAAGAGTGGCCCGGTACTGGGCAAACGCATCATACGACTCGCGGAAGAACGATAACGAATCCTGCACCTGGCCAAAGGCCTGGGAGGTCTGCATGACATCGCCCAGCTTGATCGCCCCACTGAAGAAGCGCGGCGCCTGGAGAATGAACGGGAACACCACCGCAACCTGGCTCACGCCCAGGTTGAAACCACTGAATTTCAGGTTTCGGAACACCAGCGCCCAGGCATTCACGATCAACGCCCCAAAGCGGCCCAGCAAGGTGCCACGCTCGACCTGCGCGCCCTGGTAGAAGGCGATGTTTTCGGCGTTCTCGCGCAGGCGCATCAGCGCATAACGGAAGTTGGCGGTGAGTTTTTCGTTGAGGAAGTTCAGGCGGATCAGCGGTCGCCCGAGACGGAAGGCGATCCAGGTGGCGACGATGACATACAGGTACACGGCAAACACCATTGCCCGGGGGATCTCCACACCGGCTACAGCCAGCGGTGCCGACAGCCCCCAGAGGATCCCGGTAAACGCCACCAGCGACACCAGCGCGCTGACCGCGCCCAGGGCGAGGGTCACCGAGTTGCTGACAAAGGCGTTGACGTCCAGTTCGATACGCTGGTCGGGGTTGTCCACCGGCTCGGCAAGGAACTGACCACGGTAGTAGGCATCACCGTGCATCCAGTCGTGGGTCAGGCGCTCGGTCAGCCAGACCCGCCACTGGATGCTGAACGCCTGGCTTACATAGAAGGTGAACAGCGAACGCAGCACATGGATGGTGGCCAATACTGCAAAGACGCCGAGCAGGTACCAGAAGGCGGCTTGGTCAAGGCCCTGCAAGGCGCTGTAGAAACCGTTGTACCAGAACGAGAACAGCACGTTCAGGCGCACCGAGAAAAGCGTCAATACCAGCAGCAGGGCGAACACCAGCAACGGCCGCCAACTGCGCCTGAAACTGAAATAAGGCCCGGCAAGCTGCCAGAACTGGCTGCCCCAGCGCGTACAACGTACGGCCAGTGTGGCGGCTGCAGTGAAGCAGACAAGGCTGATGAACGAGGCGATTGCCAGCCAGCTCAGGCTCTCTTGCAGGGCCTGGTGCCAGTTCATTTCCATGATGGGTATCCGTGCTGAGTATTTCCGCGAGCGTAGCATTGCCCTGTGATTCTTCAGGCATAAATGACGCACATTTCATGATTGCTTGTCAGAGCTATGCGGTTCTTGTGGAAGCGGCTTTAGCCGCGAAGCAGGCGACGCGGTGGATGGCACCGGCTGCGCCGGTGTTCGCGGGTGAACCCGCTCCCACAGGGGATCTGGGTGGGGCTGAAATTTTTTTCCGCCAGAAAGACAAAACCCCTACCTGCCTGCGCAGATAGGGGTTTTGCGAAATGAATCTTGACGATGACCTACTCTCACATGGGGAAACCCCACACTACCATCGGCGA
>NZ_OLKL01000021.1 GCF_900291015.1 Pseudomonas persica | reverse complement strand
CTGGGTAGCTGTTATCCCGGCGTTCGTGGCGGTGTATATCCTGATTGCCTTCGTTCACGAACCTGCGGCCCCAGCGATGGGGCGTCCGGTGCGCTCACCGTTGGCACTGCACGAGCTGCGGCGCCTCGGGCCGGTCTATTGGCGCCTGATCGGTCTGGCCACGTTGTTCACCCTCGCCCGTTTCAGCGAGGCGTTCTTGCTGCTGCGGGCTCAGAACATAGGCCTGACACCGCTATGGGCGCCGGCGGTACTGGTATTGATGGCGATGGCCTACTC
>NZ_OLKL01000020.1 GCF_900291015.1 Pseudomonas persica | reverse complement strand
ACCGAGGCGCGCATTCTACGCTTTCCTCATTTGCTGTCAAGCGTTTATTTTGAAGTTTTTTGCGAGAAACTCGTTTGGCTTCAAACACTTGACTCAACAGGGTGGCTGGCTTTGCTTCGCTACCGCGTTGGAGTGGTGCGCATTATAGGGCGGCTTTTCGGGAGGTCAACCTTTAATTTCAACAATTTAGAATCTTTTTGAAAAAGACCGCGCCAGGTGCTCGCCACAAGCCTTGCAGCGCCTGCAATATCGAGCGCTGCCCGTGCGGCGCTTCGCAGTACAAGGTTGCTCCTACCGTTTGTTTCGGGCCAGTCCCTCCTGTGCCTGGCGCGCACGACCGCCTTGCCTGATCTCACAACCGCCGAAATAACAGCGGCAGGCACCTTGCTCCATACCCCGGCAATTGCGCACTATATTGCTCACCCAAAACCCACCCAAGGATTGCCGCACAGAAATGAACACCCAACCCCGCAGCCTGGCCGCTACCCTCTTCCCGATCGGCCTGCTGCTCATCGCCATGGCATCGATACAATCCGGTGCCTCCCTGGCCAAAAGCATGTTCCCCATCATTGGCGCACAGGGCACCACCACCCTGCGCCTGATCTTCGCCAGCATCATCATGCTGCTGATACTGCGCCCGTGGCGTGTACGCATGACCACCAACACCCTGCGCAACGTCATCATCTATGGCATGGCGCTGGGCGGCATGAACTTCCTCTTTTATATGGCCCTGCAAACTGTGCCTATCGGCATCGCCGTGGCACTGGAGTTCACCGGACCACTGGCCGTGGCGATCTTCTCCTCGCGCCGGCCAATCGACTTCCTGTGGATTGCCCTGGCCATCGTCGGCCTGCTGTTGTTGCTGCCGGCCGGCCATGGCGGGCAGGCACTCGACCCGGTCGGCGCCGCCTATGCCCTGGGCGCCGGAGTGTGCTGGGCCCTGTACATCCTGTTCGGACAACGTGCCGGGGCCGAGCACGGCATCCAGAGCGCAGCACTGGGCGTCGTGGTCGCCGCCCTGTTCGTCGCCCCGATCGGCATCGTCCATGCTGGCAGCACACTGCTCACGCCCGCCGTGATCCCCATGGCCCTGGGCGTCGCAGTGCTGTCCACCGCCCTGCCCTACAGCCTGGAAATGGTCGCCCTCACGCGCATCCCGGCGCGCACTTTCGGCACCCTCATGAGCATCGAGCCGGCGTTCGGCGCGCTGTCCGGCCTGCTGTTCCTCGGTGAGGTGCTGACGCTCACCCAATGGCTGGCGATTCTGGCGATCATTACTGCGTCGATCGGCACCACTTTGTCCATGCGCAAGGAGCCCAGCCCGGCGATGGCGGCAGACTGATATGAGAAATATTTTCATTTGAGACAGGAATAGTGATTGTAGCGACCCGCCTCGCTGATTAAGCTGTCACAGAATCATCATCTTTACGCTATCTACTGGACCGAACACGGACGCTGGGGAAATTTCAGGAAGAACCAAAGCGATAACGACGGGGCCAGACAGTTGATCCGCCCTGCATTTAAGGACAGGAATGAAACGTATTTTGCTCATCCTGGCCATCTTGGCTATTGCTGGATGCGCCGCCACGGCCAAGACCGAGGTCAAAAGGGGCAAGAAGGGCCTGCATATCAATTGCTCCGGCCTTTCTTCCTCATGGGACAACTGCTACAGCAAGGCAGCGAGCTCCTGCAGCACGCGCGGCTACCGGGTCATTGCACGCTCGGGCGATAGCGATGAAGAACCCGGTGACTACTTGTTCGGCATCAACCCGGCGGGTTACACCAGCCGTAGCATGATCGTCATCTGCAAGTAGAAAAAAGGGCAGTTCGCAAGCTGCCCTTTTCATTTGCCTTACAACGGCACGGTACGCGCCTCCAGCCAGGCCAGCGCGTCACCCTTTAGCAAGGGCGCCAGGCGCTCGCGCACCCTGGCGTGATAGCCGTTCAACCAGTCCAGCTCTTCCTTGGCCAGCAGCTCGGGCACCAGACAGCGGGTGTCGATCGGGCACAGCGTCAGGGTTTCGAAGTTCAGGAAATCACCGAAGGCGCTCTTGCCAGCCTCGCGGTTGACCACCAGGTTCTCGATGCGCACCCCCCACTGCCCCGGGCGGTACGTGCCCGGCTCGATCGAGCTGATCATGCCCGCCTGCATCGCGGTCTGCGGTGTGGGTGACGCCTGGTAGGCAATTACTTGCGGCCCCTCGTGCACGTTCATGAAGTAACCCACCCCATGCCCGGTACCGTGGCCGTAATCCACCTGGTCAGCCCAGATCGGTGCCCGGGCAATGGCGTCGAGCAACGGCGACAGCACGCCTCGCGGGAAGGTGGCGCGCGACAGGGCGATCATGCCTTTGAGCACGCGCGTGCAATCCTGCTTCTGCGCAAGGCTGGGGTTGCCCACCGGCACCATGCGGGTGATGTCGGTGGTGCCGCCCAGGTACTGCCCGCCCGAATCGATCAGCAGCAAACCATCGCCCTCGATCACCGCATGCGACTGCTCGGTGGCACGGTAATGCGGCATCGCGCCATTGCCATTGAAGGCGGCAATGGTCGAGAAGCTCAACGACACGAAGCCCGGGCGGCGGGCTCGCGCGGCACTCAGTTGTTCGTCGACCGTCAGCTCGGTAATCAGCTCCCGACCGAGGTTGGCCTCGAGCCAGGCGAAGAACTCACACAAGGCCGCGCCGTCCTGTTCCATGACCTGACGGATGTGCACCAGATCGTCGTCACCTTTGCACGATTTGCTCAGGGTGGTGGGGTTGAGCCCCTCGACCAGTTCCACCCCGGCCGCCAGGTTGTCCAGCAGGCCCCAGGTTACCCGGGTCGGGTCGACCAGCAATCGGCTGCCGGCCGGCAAGGCCCCAAGGGCCTTGCCGGCTTCGGCGTAGTCGCGCACCTCGATGCCGTCGACCGCCAGAACCTGGCGTAGATGCTCATCGAGCTTGTCCTGGCCAACGAACAGGGTGGCCTGCTGCTGGCTGATCAGGGCAAATGCCACGAAAACCGGGTTGTAGGACACATCACTGCCGCGCAGGTTGAACAGCCAGGCGATGTCATCCAAGGTGGCGATGAAGTGCCAGTCAGCCCCCTTGGCCTGCACACTCTGACGCAACTGCGCCAGTTTTTCCGCCCGGCTCACCGTGGCGTGCGGTGGCAAATGCTGGTAAACCGGGTTGCCCGGCAGCGTCGGGCGGCCTTCCCAGACCTGGCCCAGCAGGTCCTTGTCAGTCACCAGGCGCGCCCCCCGCGCTTTCAGCCGGTCGCCCAGCTGGCGTACCGAAGCCAGGGCCATGACCGCACCATCCACCGCCACGCTGCCGTTGGGCTCGACGTGATCGCCCAGCCATTCCAACGCGCCAGGCTTGCCCGGCAGCAGCCTCATCAACTCGATGCCACTGCCTGCCAACTCGTGCTCCGCCTGTTCCCAGTAGCGGCTATCGACCCACAACCCGGCAAAGCCAGCCGTGACCACCAGTGTGCCAACCGAGCCGTGAAAACCCGACAGCCACTGGCGCCCCTGCCAGTAACCAGGCAGGTATTCGGAAAGATGGGGGTCGGCCGAGGGTACCAGCAAAGCCTCAATGCCCTCTGCAGCCATGACCTGGCGCACCTGCGCCAGGCGCTGCGGCACGCTTTGCCCAAGGGTGGTCTGAACGTTCATGCGCTCTCCTGCGGCTACATCACGGTTGATCCAGTGTGCCGATAATGGAACAGCCGCCGTAGCCCTGCAATCGTGGCGACTGACACACGGCATGCATTGCCCGCCAAGCCCTGCGCAAACCGGACATTTCCTACAGCATGGCCAGGACCACCGATCAAGTTCGGCTGAACTTCCACAAAGCACCGGCTTCACACGCAGTACATTCATTACACACAGGCAAATGACCATGCCCAATGCCTGCGCCCCGAAAAGCGGCGTGGTGCTGCTCGACACCCGCGCGCACACCCCTGACCACGAGCATGCCGTGCATCTGAAGCTTGCCGCCGCCCTGGCCCGCCTGCTGGGCTGCCCGCACGTGCAACCGAGCCAGCCACCAAGCGCTGCCGATGGCTACTACTACCTGCCCACCGAAACCCTGATCGACCCCAAGCGCCATGCAGCCCTGGGCATCTGCAGCGAGCAGGACCTGTTCGGCGGGCTGGTCGCATACCCCTACATGGCGACCAAGGCAATCTCCCACCCGCTACCGGCCGGAGCCAGTTTCCCGCCAGGCTGGACCGATGCCTTCGCCCGGCAAGCCAGCGACGCCCTGCTGCGTGGCTACACCGTGTTCAGCAAGGCCGATGCACGCACCGCCGCACAGCTGTTGCTGGTGGACGGCCCGTTGCGGGTCAAGCCGGTACTGGCCTGTGCAGGCCGTGGGCAACAGGTCATCACTACGATGGAAGAACTGGAACCACTGCTGGCCGGCATGGATGACCAAGGTCTTGCGCTATGGGGGCTGGTGCTCGAAGAAGACCTGAGCGAGGTGCAAACCTTCAGCGTCGGCCAGGTACGCGTCGCCGGCCTGACCTGCAGCTATCACGGCACCCAGCAACTGACCCGTGACCATCAGGGCACGGAAGTGTACGGCGGCTCCGACCTCGTGGTGGTGCGCGGTGACTACCAGGCACTGCTGCAACTGCCGCTGGACGACCCGCTGCGCCTGGCCATCAACCAGGCGATGGCCTACGAACAGGCCGCCGAGCGGAACTTCCCCGGCTTCATCGCCTCGCGTCGCAACTACGACATTGCCCGCGGCGTGACCCCCCAGGGTCACCTGCGCAGCGGCGTACTCGAACAATCCTGGCGCCTGGGCGGCGCCAGCAGTGCCGAGCTACTGGCCTTGCAGGCGTTTGCCGACGACCCGGCATTGCAACGGGTGCGTGCCTCCACCCATGAAGTATTCGGCACCCCCGAACTGCCCACTGACGCCACCCTCTATTACCAAGGAAACGACAGTGAACTCGGACAACTCAGCAAATTTGCGCGGATTCGCGAACATGACCATTCAGAGTGAAACCGTTGAACTGCAGGTCGAGGATGACAGCATCGTCGGCACCCTGGTCAGCCCCGGCAGCAAGATGCCGGGCATCCTCTTCGTCCACGGCTGGGGTGGTAGCCAGCAACGCGACCTGGCCCGTGCCCGGCATATCACCGGGCTGGGCTGCGTGTGCATGACCTTCGACCTGCGCGGCCACGAAAAGACCGAAAGCCAACGGCTGACGGTCACCCGCGAACAAAACCTGACCGACCTGCTGGTAGCCTACGACCGGCTGGTAAGCCACCCGGTCGTCGATAGCAGTGCCATCGCCATCATCGGCAGCAGCTATGGCGGCTACCTGGCCACCCTGCTGACCCGCGAGCGGCCAGTCAAATGGCTGGCCTTGCGGGTACCCGCCATGTACTGGGACGACGAATGGAACCTTCCCAAGCAAACCCTCGACCGGCAACGGCTGAACGCCTACCGCCAGCGCCCGCTCGGCCCGACGGACAACCGTGCACTGGCAGCCTGTGCCGAGTTCGGTGGCGATGTACTGCTGGTAGAGTCCGAGCAAGACGACTACGTGCCGCACAGCACGCTGATGAGCTACCGCTCGGCATTCGTCAGCGCCCATTCGCTCACCCACCGTATCGTCGACGGTGCCGACCACGCGTTGTCCAGCGAAGAGAGCCAGAAGGCCTACAGCTCGATTCTGACGGCATGGGTCAGCGAAATGGTCATCGGCGCGCGCCTGGATCGTTACCCGCACTACGCGCCCTGGTATGCCTGAAGCTCACCCACCTGGCAATGCAGGCCGCCATCGGCGCCGCGTACCAGGCTGCGCAGGGTCTGGTAGGCGGCAAAATTGACGCTACGCGCCTGATGCTGACCAAGCAGTTCAAGGAACGATTCCTCGACGAAAAGCACGGCCGCCGCCGCCCACGCCTGGCGAGACCGCCATTGCAGGTACTGCAGCACCCGGCTGCCATCGTCACTGGCCTGGATGCTGACACCCTGCAGCCCTTCGCAGCGCGCGGCCAGTTCTTCGCTGCGTGCCACCAGCGCCTGGGCCAACGCCTGCTGGCAGCCGCCGGGCACTTCATATTCGATCATCTGGGTAAACCACAGCGGATGAGGTGTTGCCGTCATGAACGGTCTCCTTGCAACGGACGCATGCAGCGCGATGCCGAGCAGGGTAAAACCTCAAGTTATGTCAAGGTCAAGCCGTTTTCCACCCCGGGAACACCCCGCGCGCCCTAACCCGATACTGCGAAGCGCCGCCGGTAATCACTCGGGGTCAGACCGGTGATGCGCTGAAACACCTTGCGAAACGCACCCGGGTCCTGGTAACCGACACCCCAGGCGATCTGCTCGACATTGCGCCGGGTGAACTCCAGCAAGCGGCACGCCCGCCCCACCCTCACCTGCTGGCAGTATTCGGTCGGCCGTAGCCCCGTGGCAGCACGAAAACGCCGCAGGAAGGTGCGTTCCTCCAGCCCCGCGCATGCGGCCATGCCGGCCAGGTCGGCATCCTGCCCTCCGTTGCCCTGCAACCAGTGCTGCACTTTCAGCACCGCCTCATCGCCATGATCCAGGCGCGGATTGAACACTGCACCGGGCAGCGGCGCCGCGACCGGATCAACCGCCAGGTAGCGGGCAGTTTCCCGCGCCACCGTCGCGCCCATGAAGCGCTCCAGCAAGCGCAAGCCCAACTCGGTCCAGGCCATCAACCCGGCCGAGGTGACGATGTCTCCATCGTCCAGCAACGGTTGCTGGGCCTCGACCCGCACCTTGGGAAACCGTTGGGCAAGCGAATGGACGTAGTTCCAGTGGGTACAGGCCGGGCGCCCGTCGAGCAGGCCACTGGCGGCGATGAAAAACACCCCGATGCACACCGACGCCAGCACCGTGCCGTGCCCGTGCAACTGGCACAACGACGCACGATGGCGTTCAAGCAGCTCACCCTGCGGTGCCGACTCCAGGCTCGGCGGAATGATCAGCACCCGCAGATCGCACGCGACGGCAGGTGGGCTCTCAGGGGCAGGCTGCAACTGCCCGGCCTCGTCTGCCTGCCAGAAGCTGATACGTACCGGCGGCAACTCGACGGCCCCCAGTTCGGCAGCCACCCGGTTGGCCACCAGGAACAGGTCGGCCAGCCCATGCACGGCAGCACGCTGCGCACCGGGGTACAGCAGCAGGCCGATGTCCAGGCTGCCGGGGTTGTCAGTTTTTGCCCGCATAGTGTCGTTCGCGCCAATCCTCAGGTCAGTGCACACAGCCTATAACTAACGTCATCCAACGACTACTGCCACAGGAGGCAGCATGAGCAAGCAGGCGCTGATCATCATCGACATCCAGAACGACTACTTCCCGGGCGGCAAATGGGCCCTCGATGGCGCCGACCAGGCGGCCGACAATGCCGCCCGCCTGCTGGCGGCGGCGCGTCGGCGGGGCGACCTGGTGGTGCATGTGCGGCATGAGTTCGACAGCGCCGATGCGCCATTCTTCGCGCCAGACTCGCAGGGTGCGGCCATCCACACCAAGGTCGAGCCGGAGGCGGGCGAGCCGGTGGTGCTGAAGCACAAGGTCAACGCCTTCCTCGGCACTGACCTTGAGCACACGCTGGACCGGCATGGCGTCGAAGCCCTGACCATCGTCGGCAGCATGAGCCACATGTGCGTCGACGCCGCCACCCGTGCGGCGGCCGACCTGGGTTATGACGTGACCGTGGCGCACGATGCCTGTGCCACGCTGCCACTGGAGTTCGATGGCAATCGGGTGCCGGCGGCGCAGGTACATGATTCGGCGATGGCGGCGTTGGCGTTTGCCTATGCAAAGGTAGTCAAGACTGATGAGTTGATAGGAGACTGACCGCGAACCCTGGCTTGCCGGCGATGAGGCCCTGGAGGCAGCACACACTTCTCGATCAAATCACCACATTGCGCACAAACCGCACTGCCACCGCCCCATCGTTGCGATAGGCATACCGGCAATTGCTGGGAAACACATGGAACTGCCCGACCTGCAGACGATGCTCGGCCCCTTCGATAATCAGCGTCAGTTGCCCTTCAGCCACATAGATCTGCTCGCTCCAACCCTCGGCATCAGCCTCGCTGGAATAGCATTCGCCCGGTGCCAGGGTCCATTCCCACAGCTCCACCTCGCGCCGCGCCACGCTGCTGCCCAGCAGCACCGCCTTGCTCTGCGGGTGCTCACCGGCCCAGGCCAACTCTTCGATGCGCCCGGGGTCACGCTGGTCAGGTGCCTGGATCAGGGTACTGAAAGCCACGCCCAAGGCTTCGGCAATCAGGTCAAGGGTGGTCAGGCTGACATTCCTTTCGCCCGCCTCGATCGCCACCAGCATGCGCCGGCTGACCCCGGAGCGCTCGGCCAGCGCCGTCTGGCTCATACCCGCAGCGTTGCGCAGGCTGCGTACATTGAAGCTGACATGTTGCAGCACCGATGCCCGGTGCAAGGAATCATTGTGCACTATATTGCTCACTGATCGAGATTGCGCAGTATACTGCCCACTTTGCGGCGATTGTGCGCCGCCCCCTCCGAGTGCGCAAGACCATGAACCAGCCCAGCAGCAAGCCGACCCCGGCCATTACCTTTCGCCTGAGCAAGGCCGAACTGGTACTGGTTTTCATCACCATGCTGTGGGGCGGCACCTTCCTGGTGGTGCATAACGTGATGACCGTCAGCGGCCCGATGTTCTTCGTCGGCCTGCGCTTCGCTGCAGCCGCCCTGTTCGTTGGAGTGGTTGCGGCGCGGGCGCTACCGGGGCTGACCTTCACCGAACTGAAGGCCGGCATGCTGATAGGCGTGTCAATCATGCTCGGCTACGGCCTGCAGACCATGGGCCTGCAAACCATCAGCAGCAGCCAGTCGGCATTCATCACCGCGCTGTACGTGCCGTTCGTGCCGCTGCTGCAGTGGCTGGTACTGGGCCGGCGCCCCGGCCTGATGCCCAGCATCGGTATCTGCCTGGCGTTCACCGGCCTGACGCTGCTGGCCGGGCCGCAGGGCGGCAGCCTGCACTTCAGCGAGGGCGAACTGGTGACTCTGGTCAGCGCCGTGGCCATTGCCGGCGAAATCATCCTGATCAGCCGCTACGCCGGCCAGGTCGATGTGCGCCGGGTCACCGTGGTGCAACTGGCAACCGCCTCGCTGCTGGCGTTCCTGATGATCGTGCCGACCCAGGAACGCATACCCGACTTCTCCTGGCTGCTGCTGCTCAGCGCCGTGGGCCTGGGCGCCATGAGCGCGGTGATCCAGGTGGCAATGAACTGGGCGCAAAAGTCGGTCTCGCCCACCCGCGCCACCCTCATCTATGCCGGCGAACCGGTGTGGGCCGGGATCGTCGGGCGCATCGCCGGTGAGCGCCTGCCAGGCGTGGCATTGCTCGGCGGCTTGCTGATCGTGATCGCCGTGGTGGTCAGCGAACTCAAGGTACGCCGCCCTCGCGAAGCAACCGAGGCCCGCGCAGTGCCGGATGAAGGCGAACGCCAAGCCGGGCTGTAAAGCCGCAAACTACGGCTATGCTTTGTAAAAAACTGTTATAAAAAAACCGCTTGTCACAGCCTGTTTGTAGGATTCTGCGACAGCTTGCGTGTTGGTGATCCCCCCCTCGGCACGTATGATTCTTTGCAAACTTCTCCAGAATAGGCCGCTATGTCATTGATAGTGCTATTGCTTCTGCCGTTCGTGGGCAGTTGCCTGGCAGCCCTGCTGCCGCACAACGCACGTAACGCGGAGTCCATTCTCGCCGGGCTCGTGGCCCTGGTCGGCACTGTCCAGGTAGCACTGCTGTACCCTCAGGTTGCCCACGGTGGCGTGATTCGCGAAGAGTTCCTCTGGCTGCCCAGCCTGGGGCTGAACCTGGTGTTGCGCATGGACGGCTTCGCCTGGCTGTTCTCGCTGCTGGTGCTGGGCATTGGTGCGCTGGTGTCGCTGTATGCCCGCTACTACATGTCGCCACAAGACCCGGTACCGCGCTTCTTCGCCTTCTTTCTCGCCTTCATGGGCGCCATGCTCGGCCTGGTGATCTCCGGCAACCTGATCCAGCTGGTGTTCTTCTGGGAACTCACCAGCCTGTTCTCCTTCCTGCTGATCGGCTACTGGCACCACCGTGCCGACGCCCGCCGCGGCGCCTACATGGCGCTGATGGTCACGGGTGCAGGCGGTTTGTGCCTGCTGGTGGGTGCCCTGCTGCTCGGCCATGTGGTCGGCAGCTACGACCTGGACAAGGTCCTGGCTGCCGGCAACACCATCCGCCAGCATGCGCTGTACCCGGTGCTGCTGCCACTGATCCTCATCGGCGCCCTGAGCAAGAGCGCACAATTCCCCTTCCAGTTCTGGCTGCCCCACGCCATGGCAGCGCCCACCCCGGTATCGGCTTACCTGCACTCGGCGACCATGGTCAAGGCCGGGGTGTTCCTGCTGGCGCGCCTATGGCCGGTGCTGTCGGGCAGCGAGGAGTGGTTCTGGATCGTCGGCGGTGCCGGTGCCCTCACCCTGCTGCTCGGCGCCTTCGCCGCCATGTTCCAGAACGACCTCAAGGGCCTGCTGGCGTATTCGACCATCAGCCACCTGGGCCTGATTACCCTGCTACTGGGCCTGAACAGCCCGCTGGCCGCCGTGGCAGCGGTGTTCCACATTCTCAACCACGCCACCTTCAAGGCCTCGTTGTTCATGGCCGCCGGCATCATCGACCACGAAAGCGGCACCCGTGACATCCGCCGCCTCAGTGGGCTGATCCGCCTGGTGCCATACACCGCCACCCTGGCCATGGTGGCCAGCGCCTCGATGGCCGGCGTACCGTTGATGAACGGCTTTCTGTCCAAGGAAATGTTCTTCGCCGAAACGGTGTTCATCAGCTCCACCGCCTGGGTCGAGGCCACGCTGCCGGTGATCGCCACCCTGGCCGGCACCTTCAGCGTGGCCTATGCCCTGCGCTTCACCGTCGATGTGTTTTTCGGCCCCACTGCACAGGACCTCCCGCATACCCCGCACGAGCCGCCACGCTGGATGCGTGCACCAGTCGAACTGCTGGTGCTCACCTGCCTGGTGGTGGGTATCTTCCCTGCCCAGTCGGTCGGCCCGCTGCTGGCCGCCGCCGCCCTGCCGGTGGTGGGCGGCACCCTGCCGGAATACAGCCTGGCCATCTGGCATGGCTGGAACGCGCCGCTGATCATGAGCCTGGTGGCCATGAGCGGCGGGATCGTGCTGTACCTGTTGCTGCGCAAGCAACTGCGCCTGGGCCGCTTCCCCCACCCGCCGCTGATCGAGCGCTTCAACGGCAAGCGCCTGTTCGAGCGTGGCCAGGTGCAGTTGATGCTGCTGGCGCGGCGCATCGAGCGCCTGCTCACCAGCCACCGCCTGCAGTCGCAGCTATTCATGCTGGTGCTCGCCGCCTTTCTCGCCGGCCTCACCCCCATGCTCTACAGCGGCCTGAGCTGGGGCGACCGGCCGAAGATTCCAGGCTCGGGCGTGTTCGTCGCCCTGTGGCTGATCGCCATTGCCTGCGCCATCGGCGCCGCCTACCAGGCCAAGTACCACCGCTTGGCGGCGTTGATCATGGTCAGCGTCTGCGGCCTGATGACCTGCATCACCTTCGTCTGGTTCTCCGCACCTGACCTGGCCCTGACCCAGCTGGTCGTGGAAGTGGTCACCACCGTGCTGATCCTGCTCGGTCTGCGCTGGCTGCCACGGCGGATCGAAGGCGTATCGCCACTGCCGGGTAGCCTGGAGCGCGCGCGCATGCGTCGCCTGCGCGACCTGCTGCTGGCGGTGCTGGTAGGTGGCGGCATGGCCGTGCTGTCCTACGCCATGCTGACCCGGCCGACGCCCAACGACATTTCCTCGTTCTACCTGAGCCGGGCGCTGCCCCAGGGCGGTGGCACCAACGTGGTCAATGTCATGCTGGTCGACTTCCGTGGTTTCGATACCCTCGGTGAAATCACCGTGCTGGTGGCCGTGGCGCTGACCGTGTTCGCCCTGCTGCGGCGCTTCCGCCCGCCAAAGGAAAGCATGCAACTGCCGGCGCAGCAGCGCCAGCTGGCACCCGACGTGGTCACCGACCTGATCAACCCGCGGCATGCCACCGACACCGCCCTGGGCTTCATGATGGTGCCCGCGGTGCTGGTGCGCCTGCTGCTGCCGATCGCCCTGGTGGTGTCGATGTACCTGTTCATGCGTGGCCACAACCAGCCCGGTGGCGGCTTTGTTGCCGGCCTGGTGATGTCGGTGGCCTTCATCCTGCAGTACATGGTGGCCGGCACCCAATGGGTCGAGGCGCAGATGAGCCTGCGCCCGCTGCGCTGGATGGGCACCGGCCTGCTGTGCGCAACCCTGACCGGGGTGGGCGCCATGCTGCTGGGCTACCCGTTCCTCACCACCCATACCGCCCACCTGCACCTGCCGTTGCTCGGCGATGTACACGTGGCCAGCGCGCTGTTCTTCGATGTCGGCGTGTTCACCGTAGTGGTCGGCTCGACCCTGCTGATCCTCACTGCCCTGGCGCACCAGTCGGTGCGCGCCTACCGCCCGGGCAACCCGGCGAAAACCAGCCAAGCAGGAGCCGCCTGATGGAAGAAGTGATTGCAACCGCCATCGGCGTCCTGGCCGCCTCGGGGGTTTGGCTGATCCTGCGCCCGCGAACCTACCAGGTGATCATGGGCCTGTGCCTGCTGTCGTACGGGGTCAACCTGTTCATCTTCAGCATGGGCAGCCTGTTCATCGGCAAGGAACCGATCATCAAGGACGGCGTGCCCCAGGACCTGCTGCACTACACCGACCCACTGCCGCAGGCCCTGGTGCTCACCGCCATCGTCATCAGCTTCGCCATGACCGCGCTGTTCCTGGTGGTGTTGCTGGCCTCGCGCGGCCTGACCGGTACCGACCACGTGGATGGCCGGGAGCGTGACGAATGAGTGGCATGAGCCAATTGATCATCGCGCCTATCCTGCTTCCGCTGGTGACCGCGGCAGTGATGTTGCTGCTGGGCGAAAAACACCGGCAGGCAAAGGCCCGTCTGAACCTGTTGTCGACCTTCGCCGGCCTGGCCATCGCCGTCAGCCTGCTACTGTGGGTGCGCACCCAGGGCCAGGCGGAATCGATCGGTGTCTACCTGCCGGGCAACTGGCCGGCGCCGTTCGGCATCGTGCTGGTAGTCGACCACCTGTCGGCCCTGCTGCTGACCCTCACCGGCATCATCGGCTTCAGCGCCCTGCTGTTTGCCCGCGCCCGCTGGGACGGTGCCGGGGCCAGTTTCCACGCGCTGTTCCAGATCCAGCTGATGGGCCTGTACGGCGCCTTCCTCACCGCCGACCTGTTCAACCTGTTCGTGTTCTTCGAAGTGCTGCTGGCCGCCTCCTATGGCCTGCTGCTGCATGGTTCGGGCCGCGCCCGGGTGCGTGCCGGCCTGCACTACATAGCCGTCAACCTGTTCGCTTCGTCGCTGTTCCTGATCGGCGCAGCGATGCTGTATGGCGTGACAGGCACCCTGAACATGGCCGACCTGGCCCTGAAGATTCCACTGGTGCCGGAGGCCGACCGTGGCTTGCTGCACGCTGGCGCGGCGATCCTGGCCATGGCCTTCCTGGTCAAGGCCGGCATCTGGCCGCTGAACTTCTGGCTGGTGCCGGCCTATGCCTCGGCCAGCGCGCCGGTGGCGGCGCTGTTTGCCATCATGACCAAGGTCGGCCTGTATGCCGTGCTGCGCCTGTGGACGCTGCTGTTCTCCGGGCAGGCCGGGGCCTCGGCGCACTTCGGTGGTGAATGGCTGGTGTACGGTGGCCTGGTCACCCTGGCGGTGGCGGCGGTGTCGATCCTGGCCGCGCAGCGCCTGGAGCGCATGGCCGCGCTCAGCATCCTGGTCTCGGCCGGCACCCTGCTCGGTGCCGTCGGTTTTGCTCAATCGGCGCTGACCGGTGCGGCGTTGTTCTACCTGATCAACTCGACCCTGGCGCTGTGCGCGCTGTTCCTGCTCGCCGAGCTGGTCGAACGTTCGCGTTCGGCCAACGAAGCGCCACTTGAGGACGAAGAAGGCGCCATGCCGCCACCGCTGGAGTCACTGCACCCGCCCAAGGGCATCAACCTCGACGATGAGCAAAAGGTGGTGATCGGCCAGATCATCCCGTGGACCATGGCCTTCCTCGGCCTCAGCTTCATCGCCTGCGCCCTGCTGATCATCGGCATGCCGCCGCTGTCCGGCTTTGTCGGCAAGCTCAACCTGATCAGCGCGTTGTTCAACCCGCAGGGGCTGGGCGTGCCACCCGAGCAACCGCTGGGCACGGCGGGCTGGGGCCTGGTGGCATTGCTGATCCTCTCTGGCATGGCCTCGCTGATCGCCTTCGGTCGCGTCGGCATCCAGCGTTTCTGGAAGCCCGAGGAGCGCCCGTCGCCAGTGCTGCGCCGCTATGAATGCCTGCCCATCGTCATCCTGCTCGGCCTGTGCATCATCCTCAGCCTCAAGGCCGAACCGCTGCTGCGCTACACCCAGGACACCGCCGCCAGCCTGCAGGCCCCTGACACCTATATCGAAGCCGTGATGGCCGCCCGGCCGATTCCTGGCCCCACCATGCTCGACAGACAAGTGCAGCCATGAATCGACTGTTCCCCGCACCGCTGTTATCGGTTTCTCTGTTCGGCCTGTGGCTGTCGCTGAACCTTTCGCTCAGCCCCGGCAACCTGCTACTGGCTGCCGCGCTCAGCGTGCTGGCGCCGCTGCTGATGGCACCGCTGCGCCCGCAGCATGCCCATGTGCGGCGGCCGTTGGCCATCGCCCGGCTGATTGGCCGGGTCGGGATCGACGTAATCGTGTCCAACCTGCTGGTTGCCCGTGGCGTGCTGCGTGCCGGCAAGCAGCCGCCACGCTCGGCGTTCGTGCACATCCCGCTGGCCCTGCGCGACCCCCACGGCCTGGCGGCGTTGTCGATGATTACCACGGTGGTACCCGGCACGATCTGGTCCGAACTGGCGCTCGACCGCAGCGTATTGCTGCTGCATGTGTTCGACCTGGACGATGAGGCGGCATTCATCCAGCACTTCAAGGCCACCTACGAACGCCCGCTGATGGAGATTTTCCAATGACCGGCCTGCTCGCCCATGCTGTCCTCGCCAGCCTGTTCATCCTCGCCCTGGCTATGAGCCTGACGCTGGTCCGGCTGTTCCGCGGCCCGTCCGCCCAGGACCGGGTGCTGGCGCTGGACTACCTGTACATCCTGGCCATGCTGACCATGCTGGTGCTGGGAATCCGTTATGCCAGTGACACCTACTTCGAAGGTGCGCTGCTGATTGCGCTGTTCGGTTTCGTTGGCTCGTTTGCCCTGGCCAAGTTCCTGCTGCGCGGTGAGGTGATCGAATGACTGAAACCCTGCAACTCCCCTTCTGGCTGGAACTGGTCACTGCCGCGCTGCTGCTGACCGGCAGCCTGTTCGCCCTGATCGGTGCCGTGGGCCTGTTGCGCCTGAAGGACTACTTCCAGCGCATGCACCCGCCGGCACTGGCCTCGACCATTGGTGCATGGTGCGTGGCACTGGCCTCGATCGTCTACTTTTCCTGGCTCAAGGAAGCGCTGGTGCTGCACGCCTGGCTGATTCCGATCCTGCTGTCGATCACGGTACCGGTGACCACGCTGTTGCTGGCGCGGGCGGCGCTGTTCCGCAAGCGTATGGCGAATGAGCCGGTACCTGAAGAGGTCAGCAGCGGCAGCGATCACGGTAACTGAGGGTCGCCACCTCACCCTTGGCCAAGGCGCTGCAACTCGCGCCGGACCATGGCCACATAAGGCGGCGGGCCGAGGCGGTATAATTCGCCTGCCACCCAGTTCAACCAGGCGCCTTGCAGTTCTTCGCGCCTGGCCAGCAAACGCTCGGCCTCGGCCACGGCATCCGCCTGGTGCTGGCGATGGAACTCGGCACGCGTTGCAGGCGCGTCGTCACTGTGGGTCATTCACTGGCCTTGAAGGTGGTCAGCTCACCTTTGCGCCATTTGGCAACCTTGCCGGTCACCGCCTTGAGCAACTTGCCCAAGCCTTCCTGCACTTGTTGCTGCGCGGCGAACACCAGCATCACACCGTGGCCTTCGCGAAATACAATGCCCTCGCCTTCGGGCACCGACACGAAGGCGTAGTCGCCCACGCCATATACGTTCAGCTTGATTTCGCGAAAGCGCATTTCCAGTTTGCCGCCTTCGCGGCTGGGCAGTACGGCGGCGCGAAAGTGGTCGCCGACCTTCAGTTCCAAACGCTGCTTGTCATCGACCACCAATGCGCTTTCGGTGTCGATTTCGGCCATGTACAGGCCTTCGGGATTCTGTTCGGTGACATAGACAAAGCGGCCCTGAAACAGCTGGGCCAATTTACCGCGCAAGTCGCCCAGGGCGAACAACGCATGGGTATCAAGAGTGCTGACTGCCAATGGAGTAATCCTCAACCGGTTACAACCCGCCCTCACCCAAGCTCGGTGAGGCACGGCCATTTCTTATCGATAGGCGAAAAGAGTAATAGAGCGATATGCGAAATGTCTGCACCCGCTGGCGATGCAGCGTGCAGGAATCTTTACTCTGGCTTGCCAGATCTGGCCTCAAGTACAGGCTTTCGGCATATTCCCGATTCGGGAAGCGTAATGTCTGACAGCAAGACCGCCAGAAAAGATGCGGCAGGCCATGCCAGAGCGCACGTGAGAGCGGGCCCTGCAACTCATCAGCGCATTACTGGGGGAAGAATATGCACGAAAACACCGAAATCCGTCGAGAGGCAAAGTGCATTTCTTGCAGGGGAACGGCCCGAACAACACTCCGTTCGCTCGCTGGTAGCATTCAATAGGTTCAGGCGGCCAGGCCCTTCTTCAACTGCTGCCAAGCTGCCTGGCACTCCAGCGCCTCTTCACGCGTGGCGAATGCGGTACCACGGCGTTCGCCATTGACCAGCACCACCCAGCAGATGCGTTTACCCAGCGCCCGCAGTGTGGCCGGCACACCCGAACCAATCATCACGGCTACATCGACCCGGCTATTCATAATTCCCTCCGGAATTTAATTAGCACCCTAACGATAAAGCCATGATACCCCTGCTCGCGGCATGGAAACAGTGCATCCCGGTACAGCAGTGTTACATGCAGGGCAATAAAACCGCTGCCGGCAAGAAACGCAAAAAGCCCCAGGGATCGCTCCGTGGGGCTTGGCACAGCGCGCGGGGTTACACCTGGCGCTGGTGGCGGTCGAGCTGCTCGTGGCGCTCCTGGGCTTCGATGCAGTACTTGGTGGTCGGGCTGATCAGCAGACGCTTCAGGCCAATCGGCTCACCGCTGTCATCGCACCAGCCGAAGCTTTCGTCGGCAATACGGTCCAGGGCCATTTCCAGCTGCGGCAGCAGGCGCTGGTCGCGGTCGATGGCATTCACCAGCCAGCTACGCTCTTCTTCGACCGAAGCCACGTCGGCAGGATCCGACGGGGTGTCCAGGCCTTCGATGGTGGCACGGCTCAGCTCGATGCGTTCATGGGTTTCGACTTTCATCGCCTGCAGCAGGCCAGCGAAGAAAGCCAGCTGGTCAGCGTTCATGTAGTCATCGGCCGACATGGCCAGCAACTGTTCCTTGGTCATCGATTTCTCTATGAAAAAATGTGCATTTGGGCGATTCGGGTGCCGCCGGCGCCTTGGCATCGGCAGCGGAATTCTTCAAGCGCCAACTGGCACTCTTTTACAGGGGGCGGCAGTCTAAGGCGCCACGTCGCGTGGAGCAACTGCAATTGGGTGCGAATTTGCTTCCGCTGCCCACATTCCGCCAGTCGGCGCCCTCTGCTCTGGCTCTGGCTCTGGCTCTGGCTCTGGCTCTGGCTCTGGCTCTGGCTCTTGATCTTGATCTTGATCTTGATCTTGATCTTGATCTTGATCTTGATCTTGATCTTGATCTTGATCTTGATCTTGATCTTGATCTTGATCTTGATCTTGATCTTGATCTTGATCTTGATCTTGATCTTGATCTTGATCTTCGCGACTTCAGGAGGCCGAGCAGAGGTCTTGCGGAGGGAGGTGACGGGCATGGATGCCCGTCAAGCGCTGAGGCCCCATGGATGGGGCCTGCAGCGCGTACTCCCGGGAGCAAGACCGGCGCGAGGGAACCCCGGAGCGCAGCGGAGGGGCCGGATGATGGGAGCGCAGCGTTTTTTGGTTACTTTTTGTCGCGTTTGACAAAAAGTGACTCGCCGTAAGGGNTGGGAGCGCAGCGTTTTTTGGTTACTTTTTGTCGCGTTTGACAAAAAGTGACTCGCCGTAAGGGCGAAAAGGTGAGTAAGCGTCGCCATCGCAAACGAACTGTTCGCTATATCGAGACCGACACTTAAGCTTTTTGGCTTTTCTGGATGATGTGGGCATTCACATCGAGTAGACATTCATTCAAGCGGGGGGCGCCAAGTCACCTTTCCGCCCTTACGGCGGGTCCCTTTTTGTCGTGGCAAAAAGGAACCAAAAACCGTCCGCTCCCATCATCCGGCCCCTACGCTGCGCTCCGGGGTCCCCTCGCTACGGGCTTGCTCCCGGGAGGACGCGCTGCAGGCCCCATCCATGGGGCCTCAGCGCTTGACGGGCATCCATGCCCGTCACCTCCCTCCGCAAGCCCTTCGCTCAGCCTCCTGAAGTCGCAATCAGCGGCGCCTGAACTATCGCGCGCTTAGAAGCAAAAGCAACGGCAATGCCGATTCCAATCAGCGATCCTTGAACTGCGCCTCACGCTTGGCAATGAACGCAGCCATGCCCTCTTTCTGGTCTTCGGTAGCAAAAGCCGCATGGAACACCCGCCGCTCAAAGCGCACCCCCTCGCTAAGGGTGACTTCGAACGCACGGTTCACGCTCTCCTTGACCATCATGCTCACCGGAATCGACTTGCTGGCAATGGTCGCCGCCACCTTCAGCGCTTCTTCCACCAGCTCCGCCTGCGGCACGATACGCGCCACCAGGCCAGCACGCTCAGCTTCCTCGGCCCCCATCAGGCGACCCGTCAGGCACAGCTCCATGGCCTTGGCCTTGCCCACCGCGCGGGTCAGGCGCTGGGTGCCGCCCATGCCCGGCAGCACGCCGAGGTTGATCTCCGGCTGACCGAACTTGGCGTTATCCGCCGCCAGGATGAAGTCACACATCATCGCCAGCTCGCAGCCGCCGCCCAAGGCGAAGCCGGACACCGCAGCGATGATCGGCTTGCGCCGGTTGGCAATGCGGTCGGCATCGCTGAACAGGTCGTCAACGTAGATTTGCGGGTATTGCAGCTCGGCCATTTCCTTGATGTCGGCGCCAGCGGCAAAGGCCTTGGCCGAGCCTGTCAGCACGACGCAGCCAATGTTCGGGTCGCGCTCGAGCTGGTCCAGGGCCTGATTGATCTCACCGACGATCTGCGCGTTCAGCGCATTCAGCGCCTGCGGGCGGTTGAGGGTGATCAGGCCGACCTTGCCGTGGATGTCCAACAGGATGGTTTCGAATGCCATGCAGTCTGCTCCTTCAAAGATTGCGCGCAATGACCATGCGCTGAATGTCGCTGGTGCCTTCGTAGATCTGGCAAACCCGAACGTCGCGGTAAATCCGCTCCAGCGGGAAGTCACTCAGATAGCCATAACCGCCCAGGGTCTGCAAGGCATCGGAACAGACCTTTTCAGCCATTTCCGAGGCAAACAGCTTGGCCATCGACGCCTCCACCAATGCCGGGCGCCCGGCATCACGCAGCGCGGCGGCGTGCAGCACCATCTGCCGGGCCACGGCAATTTTCGTTGCCATGTCGGCCAGGCGGAAGGCCACGGCCTGGTGCTCGATCAGCGCTTTGCCAAAGCTCTGCCGCTCGTTGGCGTAGTCGCGCGCCACTTCGAACGCCGCACGGGCCATGCCCACCGCCTGCGAGGCGATACCGATGCGGCCGCCTTCGAGGTTGGCCAGGGCAATCTTGTAGCCCTCGCCTTCGGCGCCCAGGCGGTTGGCCACCGGCACGCGCACATTGTCGAAGACGATCTGGCAGGTGTCGGAGGCGTGCTGGCCGAGCTTGTCCTCGACCCTGGCCACCTGGTAGCCGGGCGCATCGGTGGGCACAATGAAGGCGCTGATGCCGCGCTTGCCGGCGTCCGGGTCGGTCACGGCGAACACGATCACTACCCCGGCGTTCTGCCCGGAGGTGATGAACTGCTTGCTGCCATTGAGCACGTAGTGGTCGCCATCCAGACGTGCACGGGTCTTCAGGCTGCTGGCGTCGGAACCGGCCTGCGGTTCGGTCAGGGCGAAGGCACCGAGCATCGCACCGCTGGCCAGCGGGGTGAGGAACTGCTCTTTCTGCTGTTCGCTGCCAAAACGCAGGATCGGCACGCAGCCCACCGAGTTGTGCACGCTCATGATGGTCGAGCAGGCGCCGTCACCGGCGGCGATTTCCTCCAGGGCCATGGCATAGGCCACGTAGCCGGTGTCGCTGCCGCCCCACTGCTCCGGCACCAGCATGCCGAACAGGCCCAGCTCGGCCATCTCCTCGATGGCCTCCGTGGGAAAGCGGTGCGCCTTGTCCCATTGCTCGGCAAACGGCTTCAGGCGTTCCTGGGCAAAGGCACGCACCGCGTCGGCGATCTGTTGTTGCTCGTCAGTTACCAGCATGGTTCACCTCAGTACAGGCATTCGACAGCCATGGCCGTGGCCTCGCCACCGCCGATGCAGATGGCTGCCACGCCACGGCGCAGGTTGTTCTGGCGCAGGGCCGACAGCAGGGTCACCAGGATGCGCGCGCCGGAAGCGCCGATCGGGTGGCCGAGGGCACAGGCGCCGCCATGGATATTGACCTTGTCGTGCGGCAGGTCGAGGTGCTTCATGGCCGCCAGGGTGACCACGGCGAACGCCTCGTTGATCTCGAACAGGTCGACCTCGGCCAGGTTCCAGCCGGTGCGTTTCATCAGCTTGTCGATGGCACCGATCGGTGCGGTCGGGAACAGTGCCGGGGTGTCGGCGAAGGCGGCGTGGCCGTGGATCACCGCCAGCGGCTTGAGGCCGCGCTTGTCGGCTTCGGAGTGGCGCATCAGCACCAGCGCCGCAGCGCCGTCGGAAATCGAGCTGGAGTTGGCGGCGGTCACCGTGCCGCCTTCGCGGAAGGCCGGCTTGAGCTGCGAGATCTTGTCCAGGCGCGCCTTGGGCGGCTGTTCGTCGTCCTTGATGACGCGTTTTTCCTTACCCTCGGTGACTTCCACCGGTACGATCTCGGCGGCGAACCGGCCGCTGTTGATCGCGGCCTGGGCGCGGGTCAGCGAGGCAATGGCGAACTGGTCCTGGGCTTCGCGGCTGAAGGCGTTGGCCTGGGCGCAGTCTTCGGCAAAGGTGCCCATCAGGCGGCCTTTGTCGTAGGCGTCCTCAAGGCCGTCCATGAACATGTGGTCGATGATCTTGCCATGGCCCATGCGGTAGCCACCACGGGCCTTGTCCAGCAGGTACGGGGCGTTGGTCATGCTTTCCATGCCACCGGCCACCACCACATCGGCGGTGCCGGCCAGCAGCAGGTCATGGGCCATGATCGCCGCCTGCATGCCAGAACCGCACATCTTGTTCAGTGTGGTGCAGGTAGTGTGCTTGTCCAGCCCGGCACCCAGCGCGGCCTGGCGCGCCGGCGCCTGCCCCTGCCCTGCCGGCAGCACGCAGCCGAACAGCACCTGTTCGACACTGGCGGCATCGATGCCGGCGCGCTCCACGGCGCCACGGATGGCCGCGCTGCCCAGTTGCGGTGCGGTCAGGCTCTTGAGGTCGCCCTGCAGGCCGCCCATGGGCGTACGCACGGCGCTGACGATAACGATCGGGTCATTGGCGAGGGTCATGTTCGTTCTCCTTACTTGGCAGCCATGCGCAGTGCACCGTCGAGGCGAATCACCTCGCCGTTGAGCATGCTGTTCTCGATGATGTGACGGGCCAGCGCGGCGTATTCCTGCGGGCGGCCCAGGCGCGGCGGGAACGGCACGCCGGCAGCCAGCGAGGCACGCACTTCCTCGGTCATGCCGGCCATCATCGGCGTTTCGAAGATGCCAGGGGCAATGGTCATTACACGGATGCCGAAGCGCGCCAGTTCACGGGCGGTCGGCAAGGTCAGGCTGGCGATGGCCCCCTTGGAAGCTGCGTAGGCGGCCTGACCGATCTGGCCGTCATAAGCGGCGATGGAGGCGGTGTTGATGATCACCCCGCGCTCGCCACCCTCATCGGCAGCCCCTTCGGCCATGGCCGCAGCAGCCAGGCGCAGCAGGTTGAAGCTGCCGATCAGGTTGACGTTGATGACCTTAGCGAAGCTGGCCAGGCCATGCGGGCCCTGTTTGCCCAAGACCTTTTCGGCACCGACGATGCCGGCGCAGTTGACCAGCCCGTGCAGGCTGCCAAAGGCGCTGACAGCCGCATCGACCGCCGCCTGGGCGGCCTGCTCGTCGCTGATGTCGGCCACCGCGAAACGGGCGTTGTCGCCGAGTTCACGGGCCTTGGCTTCTACGGCCTGGGCATTGAGGTCCACCAGCATGACCTTGGCGCCGGCCTCGACCAGCATCTGTGCGGTAGCAGCACCCAACCCGGAGGCGGCGCCGCTGACGATGAAGTGTTTGTTGGCTATTTGCATGATCGGTTTCCTTTCAGGCGCTGGCAGGGGTGGCCTGTTGCGCTTGTTGTTTGGCGACTTCCTGGTTGCGCAGGATGAAGCGTTGCAGCTTGCCGCTCGGGGTCTTGGGCAGCTCGCTGACGAATTCGATTTCCCTTGGGTAGGCATGGGCGTAGAGGCGCTGGCGCACGTGCTGGCGCAAAGCCTCTTCAAGCTCGGCGCTGCCCTGGTAACCGCTGGCCAATACCACGAAGGCCTTGATCAACTCGGTGCGCTCGGGGTCCGGTTTGCCAATCACCGCCGCTTCGATCACCGCCGGGTGCTCGATCAGTGCGCTCTCCACGTCGAACGGGCCGACCCGGTAGCCGGAAGTGGTGATCACGTCGTCACTGCGACCGACGAAGCTGATGCTGCCGTCCTGGTTCAGCTCGACGGTGTCGCCGCTGAGGTAGTACTTGCCGACGAAGGCTTTGGTCGGCAGGCCGTGGTAGCCCGCGAACCAGCACAGCGGCGACTGCTCGCGGTCGACCGCGAGGATGCCCGGCTGGCCGGGGGGCAGTTCGTTGCCCTGCTCGTCCAGTACCACGATGCGGTGGCCGGGGATGGCGAAACCGGCCGAGCCGAGGTGTACCGGGTGCTGCAGGCCATGGTGGTTGCACAGCACCATGCCCAGTTCGGTCTGCCCGTAATGGTCGTGGATGGTCACACCCAGTTGGACGGCGAACCAGCGGATCACTTCAGGGTTGAGCGGCTCTCCGGCGCTGCTGACCACTCGCAGGCGGCCCTTGATCGGCGCGGCAAAGTCATCCCCGGCGGCAATCAGCAGGCGGTATGCGGTGGGCGAGCCGGCCAGGTTGGTGATGCCCAGTTTTTCGATCACCCGCGCGCAACTTTCAACACTGAACGGGCCATCGTAGAAGGTGGTGGCATGGCCCAGCGACAGCGGGCCAGTGACCGCGTAATACAGGCCATAGGCCCAGCCCGGGTCGGCCAGGTTCCAGAAGTTGTCCTCGGGGCGCAGGTCGATGGCATCGCGCATATAGCCCTGGAATGCGACGATGGCCCGCAGCGGCACCTCCAGCGGTTTGGCCGGGCCGGTGGTACCGGAGGTGAACATCAGCAGGAACGGGTCGTTGCCCGAGCGCATCACCGGTTCGCACCCGTCTGCGGCACTCTCCAGACACTGCTGGAAGTCCAGCTCTCCACTGCGGGCGTTGACGGTGATGATGGTCGGGCAGGCGTGCACATCGTCCAGCTTGGCGCGGTTGTGGCTGTCGGTGACCACCACGCGGGCGCGGGACTGTTCCACACGGTGCTCGATGGCCTTGGGGCCGAACGCGGTGAACAGTGGCTGGTACACCGCCCCGAGGCGCCAGGTGGCGAGGATGGTAACCAGTAATTCCGGGGTACGTGGCATCAGGCCAGCGACCCGGTCGCCGGGCCCCACGCCCTGTGCCTTGAGCACATTGGCAAAACGGGCAGCCAGCACCTGCAACTGATCGAAGCTCAACCGCGCACTGTTGCCCTCGCGGTCTTCCCAGACCAGTGCGGTCTTGCCCTCACCGGCATGGCGGTCGCAGCATTCGACACAGGCATTGAGGGTTTCGAGGTTGCCATGCAGCGCCGCCGCAGCAGCCTGGTCATGGTCGAACGCACGAGCGGCCTCGGTGTAATCGCGCATCGTCGGACTCCTGGTTTCTTGTTTTTGGAGTTGAACCATCGGTCCGATGATGTTCGCGCCGCCCAGGCGTGGCGACAATGGCCAAAGCTGTCAATCTGGATGACCGGTTTGGCTGCTGCAACAGCAGCAGGCCGAAGCCGAAGCGCCCCTTAGCGCCCGGCGTCACGCGCCTGGATCAGCGCACGGTAGTGCCCGGGGTTGCAGCCGAACCATTTGCGGAACGCCTTGTAGAACGAGCTGGTATCGGCAAAGCCCAGGCGCTCGGCGAGCTCGGCCATCGGCGGCTCGGCCTGGCTCAGCCAGGCAATCGCCAACTCGCGGCGTACACTGTCCTTCAGGCCCTGGTAGGTCTGCCCCTCCTCCGCCAGGCGCCGACGCAGGGTGGAAGGCGACAGGCTCAACTGTCGCGCCAGAGCGTCGGCATCGGGCCACAGGCCAGGGTCCAGGTGCAGCAGGTCGGTACGAATACGCCGGCCCAGGCTGGCCGGGTCGCGGTACTTGACCAGGATGTTGCCGGGCGCCTCGGCCAGGAAGCGTTGCAGGTCATCCGCCGTGCGCCGCAGCGGCAGGTCGAGGCAGTCAGCGGCAATGATCATGCGGGTGCGTGGGCGGCCGAACTGCAGGTTCTCGGAGAACATCACCCGGTAGTCATCGCAGAACGGAGGCTCGGCACAACGCAGGTCGATGGCCAGGATCGATATGCGCCGCCCGGCTAACCAGCAGGCCACACCGTGCACGATCATCCAGAAGGTGAAGTAGGTGAAAGCCCGGCGCGGCGCGTCACGCGGTTCGTTGATGACGATCTCGGCCAGACCTTCCTGGCGCACCAGGCTCGGCTGCAGGTCTTCGAGCATCAGCGACAGGAACGCCAGCGCGGTTTCCAGGCCAGCGCCCAGGGTCGGCTGGCCCATGCTGGCTCGGCACATGAACGCCAGACTGCCGCTGCGCAGACCGCGCGGGTCCATGGCGAAAAACTCGTCATTGCAGCGCCGCGCCAGCAGACGCCAGAGCCGGGCATAAGACTCGGCACTGACCCGCGCTGCGGGCAGGTGCAACTGTTCGACTGCGATACCCGCCCGGGCCAGCAAGCCGGTATCAGGCTCGCCCGCAGGGCAGGTCTGCAACAGCGCCTCGCGCACCAGCTGCATGGAAATGGTGTCTTTCTCGCTCATCGACGGTCCTGTCGGCTCAATGCCGGCCATCTTAGGCCGCCCCGTTGAAAACAGCCATCACAGCCCCGCCGCCAGGCCGAGAAACGCCTGGATCAGGCGCAGTTCGCGGCGCCGCTCCAGGCAGCCGATCAGGTGCTGGTTGACCAGACCGTCACCGGCCAGCGGCCGTGCCACTACCCGCGGGTCATTGGCTACTTCGGTGGACGACACCACGCCAATCCCCAGTTCCGAAGCCACGGCTTCCGTCACCGCCTCGCGGCTATCCAGCTCCAGCAGCACCCGAGGTTGCACGGCGGCCTTGTTGCAGGCCTTGTCGAAGGTGCGCCGGGTGGTGGAACCGGGTTCGCGCAACACCATGATCTGCTGGTGCAGTTCAGCCAGCGGCAAGTCGCCCGCGCCGCTGGCCCAGGCATGCCCCGCCGGCAGCAAGGCGCACAGCCGCGACTCGCACAGGTTCTGCAAATGCAGGCCTTTGCGCGGCTCGATCTCGGTCAGCACGGCCACGTCGGCATGCTCGCTGAGCAACGCGGCCAGGGTTTCCTGGGCGTTGCCCAGACGCAAGTTGACGGTAATGCCCGGGTAGCGCTCGCGCAACTGGGCCAGCATCGGCATGACCCGGTGCGGGCCGTCGGCCGCCACCTCCAGGCGCCCGGTCAGCAATTGGCGGTTGGCCTCGAGCATGGCCTGCGCCTCTTCGGCCAGGCCGAACATGGCGCGGGTGATGGCCGCCAGACGGGTGCCCTCTTCGGTCAATTCCACCCGCCGCGCGGTACGTCGCAGCAAGGTGATCTGATAGTGCTCCTCCAGCGCCTTGACATGCCCGGTCACCGCCGGCTGGCTGATGAACAGCCGCTCGGCGGCACGGGTGAAGCTGCCTTCGCGGGCCACGGCATCGAAGGCGCGCAACTGGAACAAGTTCATACCTATCGGCCCTACTTATAGCTGAGATAACAACAAACAATTTGATTGATAGCAACGCGAATTGCAACCTAGGCCCCGTAGTTTCACGCCACCGCATGTGAGGAATACCGGAATGAGCAACGCCCCGATCCTGCTGACCCCCGGTCCACTGACCACCTCGTCCCGCACCCGCCAAGCCATGCTGGTGGACTGGGGCTCCTGGGACCGCGACTTCAATCAACTGACCGCCAGCGTCTGCGAGCAACTGCTGGCGATCATCGACGGCAGTGCCAGCCACCACTGCGTGCCCCTGCAAGGCAGCGGCACCTTCGCCGTGGAAGCGGCAATCGGCACCCTGGTGCCACGTGACGGCAAGGTCCTGGTGCTGATCAATGGCGCCTACGGCCAGCGCCTGGCAAAGATCTGCAAGGTGCTGGGCCGCGCCTACAGCACCTTCGAAACCGCCGAAGACCAGCCGACCACGGCCGCCGACGTCGACCGTCTGCTGGCCGCCGACCCGGCCGTGACCCACGTGGCGCTGATCCACTGCGAAACCAGTACCGGCATCCTCAACCCGCTGCCAGAAATCGCCCAGGTCATCAAACGCCACGGCAAACGCCTGATCATCGATGCCATGAGCTCGTTCGGCGCCCTGCTGATCGATGCCCGCGCAATCCCCTTCGAAGCACTGATAGCGGCTTCCGGCAAATGCCTGGAAGGCGTGCCGGGCATGGGCTTCGTGTTCGCCGAGAAAACCGCCCTGGGCGCCGCCGAGGGCAATGCCCACTCGCTGGCCATGGACCTGCACGACCAGCACACCTACATGGCCAAGACCGGCCAATGGCGCTTCACCCCGCCGACCCACGTGGTCGCCGCCCTGCACGAAGCGCTGCTGCAGTACAACGAGGAAGGCGGCCTGCCGGCGCGCCACCAACGCTACGCCGACAACTGCAAGACCCTGCTCGACGGCATGGCCGCCCTCGGCCTGCGCAGCTTCCTGCCCGCCGAGATTCAGGCGCCGATCATCGTCACCTTCCACGCGCCGAAGGACACCCGCTACCAGTTCCAGGACTTCTACGAGCGGGTCAAGGCCAAGGGCTTCATCCTCTACCCGGGCAAGCTGACCCAGGTCGAAACCTTCCGCGTCGGCTGCATCGGCGTGGTCGGAGCGGACGGCATGCAGGCCGCCGTGAATGCCGTGGCCGAGGTGCTGCGGGAAATGGAAGTGCTGGACATCTGACCCTTTGCCTACCCGACTTCAGGAACAAGCGCACATGAACTACAGCAACCCCACCCAGCTGCAAGCCGCCATCCTCGACTGGGCCGGCACCGTGGTCGACTTCGGCTCTTTCGCCCCGACCCAGATTTTTGTCGAAGCCTTTGCCGAATTCGATGTACAGGTGTCCATCGAAGAAGCCCGCGGCCCGATGGGCATGGGCAAGTGGGACCACATCCGCACCCTGTGCGACGTGCCGGAAATTGCCGAGCGCTACCGCAAGGTATTCGGCCGCACCCCGACCGACGATGATGTCACCGCCATCTACAACCGCTTCATGCCGCTGCAGATCGAGAAGATCGCCGTGCACTCGGCGCTGATCCCCGGCGCCCTGGACACCCTCACCGGGCTGCGCCAGGACGGCCTGAAGATCGGCTCGTGCTCGGGCTACCCGAAGGTGGTGATGGACAAGGTGGTGGAGCTGGCCGCGCAGAATGGCTACGTGGCCGACCATGTGGTGGCCACCGACGAAACCCCGAACGGCCGCCCATGGCCGGCCCAGGCCCTGGCCAACGTGATTGCGCTGGGTATCGACGATGTGGCGGCGTGCGTGAAGGTCGACGACACCGTGCCGGGCATTCTCGAAGGCCGCCGCGCCGGCATGTGGACCGTGGCCCTGGTGTGCTCGGGCAATGCCTTGGGGCTGACCTGGGAAGGCTACCGTGCGCTGAGCACCGAGAAGCTGGAAAGCGAGCGCCAGCGCATCCACGCCCTGTTCGCCGGTTCCCGCCCGCACTACCTGATCGACACCATCAACGAACTGCCCGAAGTGATCGCCGACATCAACCGGCGCCTGGCCAAGGGCGAGATGCCGCAAGCCTCCTGAGCCGGCATTGGGGTCGCTTTGCGGCCCCTTGTTCTGGGTTGCGATCTGGCCCGAATCTGTACATTGAGTTGCCGCTGAAATTGCCAAAACATGGGCCCTCCCTGTCCTGAGATGCCCAGCCCCAATGAGCACACACACCCGCACCCGCCGCCTGACAATCCCGCAACTGGTGGCCATGAAAGGTCAGCAGAAGATCGTCTCGCTGACCGCCTACTCCAGCACCATCGCTCAAGTGATCGACCCGCTGGTCGACTTCATCCTGGTTGGCGACTCCACGGCCATGGTCGGCTACGGTCGACCGTCCACCCTCGGCATGCGCCTGGACGAGACCATCGCCCATACCCGCGCCGTGGTCGACAGCACCCGCCTGGCCTGCGTGATCGCCGACATGCCGTTCGGCAGCTACCAGGAGTCCCATGAACAGGCGTTTCGCAACTGCGCCAAGGTACTGGCCAGCAGCGGCTGCGATGCCGTCAAGCTGGAGGCCAACCAGGCGTTGGCGAGCACCATCGAGTTCCTTGTCGCCCGTGGCATCCCGGTAATGGCGCACATCGGCCTGATGCCGCAGTTCGTCAATGCCATGGGTGGTTACAAGGCCCAGGGGCTGAGCGAGGACAGTGCTGCTACGCTACGGGCCGACGCGCAGGCCAACCTGCGCGCCGGCGCTTTCAGCCTGTTGCTCGAAGGCGTGGCCGAGCCGGTGGCCCGCGCCATCACCGAAGCCAGCACCAAACCGACCATTGGTATTGGCGCCTCACCCACCTGCGATGGCCAGGTGCTGGTGACCGAAGACCTGCTAGGTCTGGGCAGCGCTCATGTACCGCGCTTCGTCAAGCAGTACGCCGACGTAAGCCAGGTAATCCGCGAAGCCTGTGGCCGCTATGCGCAGGAAGTACGCAACGGCATGTTTCCAACCTTGCAACACTGCTACGGCGTATGAGCTTCATCCTCGATGGCCTTGACCAGGCATTGCAGGGCCAGGGCAATATCCTTGCTCCAGTCCACGCTGCAACACAGCCGCAGGTGGCTGCGCCAAAGGCCGCACTGGCTGAAGATTTCGCCTGGGGCAATGACGATGCGCTGTGCCAGCAACCGGGCGAAGACCCGGCGCATGTCCACCGGGCAGGTCGCCTGCAACCACAGGCTGGCCCCGCCCTGCGGCTCGGCGATATACAGGCGACCCTGGCCGTGGTTCTGCAATAGCGCCGCCATCTGTTGCAGGCGCTCCTGCAACATGGGCCGCAGCCGCTGTAGATGCTGCTCAAGCCGGCGCGAGGTGAACAGCCTGGCGATCGCTCGCTGGCGAATGGGTGAAAGGCGGAAGGCGCGCTCGAGAAAGAGCTGCTGCAAGCGTTCGACATGATGCCGGCATAGCAGATAGCCAAAGGGCGCCTCCGCACCAATCAGCTTGTCGAAGGTAGAAAACACAAGCAGCCGGTCGGGGTCGGCGAAGTCGCGGTAGCGTGGCGCTGCCGGATGGAAACACAACTCGCCGTAAGCATCGTTTTCGAAAAGCCACACATTGCACTCGGCCAGCCAGTGGCAGATCTGCTGCTTGTCTGCTGCCGGCATCAGCCCACCTTGTGGCACGTTGGCCGCCGACGACAGCACGGCCAGGCGAACCGGTTGATCGCACAGCAGTTGGTGGAAGTGCTGCAGGTCGAAACGCCCGTCTTCACCCAATGGCACTTCAATGATGGTCATGCCTGCCGCCTGCAACTGCCGCAATACCGCCCAGTTGCAAGGCGACTCCACCAGCGCCACCTGGCCCTCGAGGCCGAGGGCGCGCAATGCCAACTCAAGGACGCTGCGCAGGTCTGCACCGATGAACACCTGGTTGGCCTGCCAGTAGTGCTGCGCCGAATGGGTGTAGCGGTCGGCCAGCACGCTGCGCAGCTCCGGCTCACCGAACGGTTGGTACAGGGGGGTCTGTGCACGGGGGTACTGGCGCGCCAGTTCGCGCTCGATCATCAGCAGTGGCTGCTCCAGCGACAGCAGCATGGCTGGCGCATCACTGCCCAAGGCGAGCATACCCGGCTGACGGGCGCTGGCGAATACCGTGTCAAGCAGGCCCGGGGAATGTCCGCGCAACGCAGATGGGCGAGTGCGGGTGAAGTAGCCCAGCTTGGGTCGTGCATACACCCGCCCTTCATCTTCGAGCAGCGCATAGGCGTACTTGGTGCTGGACACCGAAACGCTCAGGCGCTGGGCCAGCTCGCGCAGCGACGGTAGGCGTTGTTCCACGTCGCATGGGGCTGCCTCGATCCGCTCGAGCAGGTAGCGGTAAACCGCTTGGTAGGTGTATTCGGGGTTGTTGTTCGGCCTGTTTTCCATAACCTGATCCATGCACGGCTTTTTGTAGGAGCGTCCTTGTGTCGCGCCTACACTGAACCCGACAAGTTCGCCGGTAAAGCCCTATTGTGGCAACTGCACCTGCGGCTTGGTCGCCGCAAAGATCGCCCAGCTCGACACGAACAACGCCGCGATCAACGGCCCGATGACGAAGCCGTTGAGCCCGAACACCGCCAACCCACCCAAGGTCGACACCAGGATCAGGTAGTCCGGCATGCGCGTGTCCTTACCCACCAGGATCGGCCGCAGCAGGTTGTCCACCAGGCCGATCACCAGCACGCCGAACGCGGTCAGGATCACCCCCGGCAATATCGCCCCGGTCAGCAGGAAATACGCCGCCACCGGTGCCCACACGATCCCCGCCCCTACCGCCGGCAACAGCGACAGAAACGCCATCAGCACCGCCCACACCAGCGCACTCGGGATATCCAGCACCCAGAAGATGAAACCGCCCAGCGCCCCTTGGGTAATGGCCACCAGCACATTGCCTTTCACCGTCGCCCGCACCACACGGTTGAACTTCAGCTGCAAGCGGCGCTTCTGCTGCTCGGGCAGCGGCACCGCCAGACGCACCTGCCGGGCGACCTCCGCGCCTTCGCGCAGGAAGAAAAACAACAGGTACAGCATGATGAAGAAGCTGAGCATGAACTGGAATGTGTCCTGCCCAAAGTTGAATGCCTGGCTGGCCAGTACCTGGCTCCCCTGGGTGGCCCACTTGCTGATCTTGTCGCGCAGCCCGTCGAGGTTGCCCATGCCCATGCTGTCCAGGCCCTGCCGGGCGAACGCCGGGAGCATGTCCTTGCCGCGCTCGACATAACCGGCAATATCCAGCTCCCCGTGCTCGATACGCTGGTACAGGGCGGCGCCCTCCTGCACCAGCAGCGCGCTGGTGATGATCACCGGCAGGATCGCCACCAGCAGGCACACCAGCAAGGTGGTCGCCGCGGCCAGGTTGCGCCGGCGGCCGAAACGCAGCAACAGGTGGCGCTGCAGCGGGGCGAACAGGATGCCAAGTATCACCGCCCAGAAGATCGCACCGTAGTACGGCAGCAGAATCCAGATGAAGGCGATGGTCACCAGCGCCAGCAGTACTGCCAGGGCTTTGTTCTGCAGGGCGGTCTGGTTCATCGCGGGTCCTCGCATGGCTTATGCGTTATTAGTGCGCCGCGCCTGGGCAAAAGTGCCGCTATTCCCTTGATGCAAATCAATACGCGCCGTGTCTGTCAGCCCTAGCATCCGCGCCTTTTGCCCCGGTGCGCACATGAACCCTACCGCCAAGCCCGAACTGCTGGCCCCCGCCGGCACCCTCAAGACCATGCGCTACGCCTTTGCCTATGGCGCCGACGCGGTCTACGCCGGCCAGCCGCGCTACAGCTTGCGGGTACGCAACAACGAGTTCGACCATGCCAACCTGGCCCTGGGTATCCAGGAGGCGCATGCCCTGGGCAAGCGCTTCTACGTGGTGGTCAACATTGCCCCGCACAATGCCAAGCTCAAGACCTTCCTCAAGGACCTGGCGCCGGTGATAGAGATGGCACCGGATGCGCTGATCATGTCCGACCCCGGCCTGATCATGCTGGTACGCCAGCACTTCCCGCAGATGCCGGTGCACCTGTCGGTGCAGGCCAACACGGTCAACTGGGCCAGTGTGCAGTTCTGGCAGCAACTGGGCCTGAGCCGGGTGATCCTGTCGCGCGAGCTGTCGCTCGAAGAAATCGAGGAAATCCGCCAGCAGGTGCCGGACATGGAACTGGAGGTGTTCGTCCACGGCGCCCTGTGCATGGCCTACTCCGGCCGTTGCCTGCTGTCGGGCTACCTCAACAAGCGCGATGCCAACCAGGGCACCTGCACCAACGCCTGCCGCTGGAAGTACGACGCCACCCCAGCCACCGAGAACGCCAGCGGCGACATCGTGCGCGAAGTGCAGCCGACCCTGGGTCTGGGTGCGCCGACCGAGCAGGTGTTCCTGCTGCAGGAGAGCAACCGCCCCGGCACCGAAATGCCGGCGTTCGAGGACGAACACGGCACCTACATCATGAACGCCAAGGACCTGCGCGCCATCCAGCACGTCGGGCGCCTGGCCGGGATGGGCGTGCACTCGCTGAAGATCGAAGGGCGCACCAAGTCGCACTTCTACTGCGCCCGCGCAGTGCAGTCGTACCGACAGGCGATCGACGACTCGGTGGCCGGGCGGCCGTTCGACCGCACGCTGATGGACAACCTCGAATCCCTGGCCCAACGCGGCTACACCGAAGGTTTCCTGCGCCGCCATGTGCACGACGAATACCAGAACTACCAGCGTGGCAACTCGGTCTCCGAGCGCCAACAGTTCGTCGGCGAACTGACCGGAGTGCGTATCGACGGCCTGGCCGAAGTCAAAGTGAAAAACCGCTTTGCCGTGGGTGACCATCTGGAGCTGATGACCCCGCGCGGCAACTACCACTTCGACCTGCACCGCCTGCACGACCGCCAGCAGCAGGCCATCGAGGTGGCGCCGGGTGACGGCCACGTGGTGTACCTGCCGATCCCGGAACAGGTCGCGCTCGACTACGCCCTGCTGATGCGCGACCTCAGCGCCGACGAGGCGGCCAGCTGACAATCCTGTAACGTGCGCCTCAGCTACCTGACAGGTGCCAGCGGCGAACATCATGCAAGCCGCTTACGCTATGCTGCTGACCTACCGCTGTAAGGAGTGCTTCACCATGCTGCGCAAACACTTGTTGACCCTGGGCCTGCTGGCCGTCACCGGCCTGGTCCAGGCCGCCGAGACCATCGACGTCTACCGCGACCCCAACTGCGGCTGCTGCAAGGCCTGGATCAGCCACCTGCGCGACAACGGCTTCACCGTCAACGACCATGTCGAACCGAACATGAGCGCGGTCAAGCAACGCCTGGGCGTGGCACCACGCCTGGCGTCATGCCATACCGGGGTGATCGACGGCAAGTTCGTCGAAGGCCACGTGCCGGCCGAGCAGGTGCGCCTGCTGGCCAAGCGCAACGACCTCAAAGGCCTGGCCGTGCCGGGCATGCCGATGGGCTCGCCCGGCATGGAAATGGGTGACCACAAGGATGCCTACCAGGTCATCGGCGTGACCCAGGACGGCAAGGACACCGTGGTCGCCAACTACTGATGCTCAGCCTGTGGGCGCTGTTCCTCAGCGCCTTCGGCGCCGCCACCCTGCTACCGCTGCAATCGGAGGCCGTTCTGGTCGGCCTTTTGCTGCGCCAGCCCGAGGCCTGGGCCACCCTGCTGCTGGTGGCTACCCTGGGCAATGTGCTGGGCTCGGTGGTCAACTGGGTGCTGGGGCGGGCCATCGAACACCTGCGTGACAAGCGCTGGTTCCCGTTCAGCCCTGCCCAGCTGGAGCGTGCGCAACAGCGCTACCAGCGCTGGGGGCAATGGTCGCTGCTGCTCAGCTGGATGCCGGTGATCGGCGACCCGCTGACGCTGATAGCCGGCATCATGCGTGAGCCGTTCTGGCGCTTCCTGCTGCTGGTGACCCTGGCCAAGGCCGGCCGCTATGGGGTACTGGCGATGATTACCCTGGGCTGGTTTCACGCCTGGTAACACCTTTCACGTTCCGCGTGGTCCACTGGCTGGGTAAGTGATCCAGTAATTGGCCCCTGTGGGAGCGGGTTTACCCGCGAAGAATGCGACGCGGTGTATGGCACCGGCCAAGCGCCGGTGTTCGCGGGTGAACCCGCTCCCACAGGGGGCTCCTACACTTTCCAGAGCAGCTCCTCGGTCCAGCCCAGCTCGGCAAAGTCCGCCGCCCGTAGACCCGCCTCCTCCTCGCAGAAAAACTCATCCAGCTGCGGTGGCCTCACCGCCGTATCACTGAGCATCGCATGCACCTGCCCGCGGTGATGCACCTGGTGCTCGAACAAGTGCGCCAGCAGGCGCAGCCGTTGCTCGCGCTGCACCCGCTCGGGGCGCACGATGCTCACATAGCGCCCCAGTTCACCATCGCGCAGCCCACGGCAATAGGCGATCAGCCGGTGATCGGCCTGAGCCTGCTCGGCATGCAGGTCGGTGCAGGTGGCAAACGGCTGCTCCGGCTCGAAGAAGCGCTCGCCGTCGGCGTCGGGCAGCTCGCCGCGCTGCTCGCACTCGAGCATGTGCAGGTAGAACCAGTCCACCGTCAGCAGGTGGTTGAGGGTGGCCTTGATCGACGGGAAAAAGCTGCAGCGCGGGGCGACGAATTCATCCTGGGTGAGTTGCAGGCAGGCCTTGTACAGGCGGTGATTGGCCCAGCCATTGTTGTAGGCCTGGGTCAGCAGATGATGCGACAACGGCTCCATGGTCAGGCTCCTTTTCAGGCGAAGCGTTGCAGTTGCATCTCCCGTAACCGGCTCAGGGTCCGTTGATACGGGAACGCCAGATACCCTTGAGTGTAGAGGGCATCCAGCGGCACCTGTGCCTCCAGGTACAACGCCACGCGGCGGTCATAGCATTCGTCGACCAGGGCAATGAAGCGGCGCACCGCGTCGTCCTTGGGCGACAGCGCCGGCAGTTCGCGGTCGCCCGCCACCACCCGCGCCGCAGCATCCTCGGTGCCGCGAGCAATGCGCCCGGCTCGCTGTTCACCACCCAACGCCGGGATGCCCGATACCAGGATGGCCGGGAAACGGTCGCACAGGGCCATGAACTCCATGGCCGCCAGCGGCTGTTCGCACAGGTCGGTGAAGCGGCACCAGATGGCCTGCGCGCTGCGCCGCACCACCTGCACCTGCCGGGGGCCGATGGCCAAGGGCTGATCGTGGCCCGCATCGCTCGGGCTGAGCTGGCGGAACACCTCGCCCAGCTGGCTGGCCTGCCCCGCTTGCGCCACCCAGTAACGCTGGCGCTCGGCGCCGGGGTGCAGGCGGTGATCCTGCTCGCCGACGACCGGCAGTACCTGCATGTGCCGCTGGATGGCGGCGATGGCCGGCAGGAAACGCTCGCGGTTGAAGCCGTCGCGGTAGAGCTGCTCGGGCGGCTGGTTGGAGGTGGCGACGATCACCACGCCTTGGTCGAACAGTACCTGGAACAGGCGGCCGAGGATGATCGCGTCACCGATGTCGCTGACGAACAGCTCGTCGAAGCACAGCACGCGAATCTGCCCGGCCAGTTCCCCAGCCAGCGCCAGCAGCGGGTCGGCGGTGCCGTTGAGCTGGAACAGGCGCTGGTGGACCCAGGCCATGAAGTGGTGGAAGTGCTGACGCCGGCTGGGTACCCGCAGGCAGCGGTGGAACTGGTCCATCAGCCAGGTCTTGCCACGACCGACCGGGCCCCAGAGGTAAATACCCCGGGTGGGGCGGCCTTGTTCGACGGCCTGGAAACAGGTCTGCAAGGCCTCGACGGCGCGGGCCTGTGCCGGGTCGGCGACATAGCCCTGGGTGGTCAGGGCCTGCTGGTAGAGGGAACGGGGATCGATAGCCATGCGGCATTCTACACATACCTTGTGGGAGCGGCCTTGTGTCGCGAAAGGGCCGCAGAGCGGCCCCAGGATTTTCGCGTCACGGCGAATATTGCTGGGGCCGCTGCGCGGCCCTTTCGCGACACAAGGCCGCTCCCACAAGTCCTGTATTGCGTCAGGTGCCATCTCCCAATCCGACTTTCAGCAGTGCGCCGTCCTTGTCGTCGGTCAGCACATACAAGTACCCGTCCGGCCCCACCCGTACATCGCGGATACGCGCCTTCAGCTCACCCAGCAAACGCTCTTCATGCACCACCTTGTCGCCATCCAGCTGCAGGCGGATCAGCTCCTGGGTGGTCAGCGCGCCAATGAACAGGTTATGGTCCCAGGCCTTGAAGGTGGGGCTGTCGTAAAACGCCATGCCGCTGATACCCGGCGACTTCTCCCATACATGGTGCGGGTCGACCATGCCCTGCACATGCTTGCCCTTGGCCTCGGGGATGGGCAGAAGCGAGTAGTTGATGCCGTGGGTAGCAATCGGCCATCCATAGTTCTTGCCGGGCTCGGGAATGTTGATCTCGTCGCCGCCGCGCGGGCCGTGCTCGTGGGTCCACAGTTTGCCGGTCCAGGGGTTGAGCGCGGCACCTTGCTGGTTGCGATGGCCGAACGACCAGATTTCCGGCCGCACGTTGTCCTTGCCGACGAAGGGGTTGTCCTTGGGCACCTCGCCGTCCGGCAAAATCCGCACGATCTTGCCTTGCAGCTTGTCCAGGTCCTGAGCAGTCGGGCGCTGGTTGTTCTCGCCAAGGGCTATGAACAGGTAGCCGTCGCGGTCGAACACCAGGCGCGAGCCGAAGTGGTTGCCGTCCGACAGCTTGGGCTGCTGGCGAAAGATCACGCTGAAGTTTTCCAGCCGGGCGCGGTCCTGGGACAGCTGGCCACGGCCGACCGCCGTGCCGGCCTTGCCATCACTGCCCTCCTCGGCGTAGGACAGGTAGACCGTGCGGTCCTTGGCGAATTCTGGCGACAGCACCACATCCAGCAGGCCGCCCTGGCCCTCGGCCCAGACCTTGGGCACGCCGCTGATCGGCGGGCCGACCTTGCCTTCGGCGTTAACCACCCGCAGGTTACCGGCACGTTCGGTGACCAGCATGTCCTTGCCGCCCGGCAGGAACGCCAGGGCCCAAGGGTTGCGCAGGCCGTCGGCCACAGTGCTGACAGTCACGGTGCCTTCTTCACTGCGAAACTGCTGTTCGGCCGCCGCCTGCGCCAGCAAGGGCAGCAGTGCGGCGGCGGTCAGGGTGACAAGCCAGGGTGCTCGAAGCATGCAGGATTCCTTTCGTCAGGGGTCACGGCGCACGCGGGTTGCCGCGCGGTGGCCGGGTGGGTTCCAGGTTCGGGGTTTGCTGCTGGCGGCGCAGGTTGTCGCCGTTGCCGATGCCGCGGTTGTCCAGCGTGGGCGGGCGCTGGTACGGGTCAGTGGACGGGCCGCGCACCGGCGGCGTGGCCGGGATGCTGCCCTGGCGGCTGTTGGGGTTGGCGCGCTGGATCGGGCTGTTGTAGGGGTTGTTGTTGCCGGCGGCGAGCTGCAAGGGCGCCTCGGAGGCCGCTTGCGCGGGCAGGCACAGCACCAGGCCGAGGGTCAGCATGGGCAATGTCGGGGTCATGCTTCACCTCCTGAACGAAAATGCCGCGCCTGGTGGGTTTGATAGCCTAAGGCGCGAGGGGTTCGCGGCAAAAGTGTGAATGCGGGTGGAGATGATTCCTGATGTTTCAGTATGGGCCTTGGGGGCTGCTGGGCAGCCCTTTCGCGACACAAGGCCGCTCCCACAAGATCCTGCGGACGCCGAATTACTGGTCCTTGTCCACCTTGTGCCGCGCCGCATACAGGCACAGCATCTCCATCGCCAGGGTCGCCCCCGCCAGCGCGGTGATGTCGGCATGGTCATAGGCTGGCGCCACCTCCACCAGGTCCATGCCCACCAGGTTGATGCCGCGCAGCCCGCCGAGGATCTCCAGCGCCTGCACCGTGCTCAGCCCGCCGCACACCGGTGTACCGGTGCCGGGCGCATAGGCCGGATCGAGGCAGTCGATATCGAAAGTCAGGTACACCGGCCGCTCGCCCACCCGCTGGCGAATCGCCGCGATCACCGCCTCGGTGCCCTGCCGGTGCACCTGGCGGGCGTCGAGGATGGCAAAGCCCTGGCTGTCGTCATTGGTGGTGCGCAGGCCGATTTGCACCGAGCTGGCCGGGTCCACCAGGCCTTCGCGGGCGGCATGCCAGAACATGGTGCCGTGATCGATGCGCTTGCACACTGACCCACAGTCTTCGTCCGGCCAGGTGTCGCTGTGCGCATCGAAGTGGATCAGCGCCAGCGGGCCATGGCGGCGGGCATGGGCCTTGAGCAGCGGGTAGCTGATGAAGTGGTCGCCGCCCAGGGTGAGCATGGCGCAGCCCGCTTCCAGAATATGCGTGGCATGGGCCTCGATGCTGTCCGGTACCGACTGTGGGGTACCGCTGTCGAAGGCACAATCGCCATAGTCGATCACCGCCAGATGGTCGAACGGGTCGAACGCCCACGGCCAGTGCCGGGCCCAGGCCTGCTGCACCGAGGCGGCGCGGATCGCCCGTGGGCCGAAGCGTGCACCGGGGCGGTTACTGGTGGCAGTATCGAACGGCACACCGCTGACCACCACATCGACACCACGCAGGTCACGGCTGTAGCGGCGGCGGGAGAAACTGGCAATGCCGGCATAAGTACTTTCCGCGGCGGTGCCATACAGGCTGTCGCGGGTCATCGCCTGGTCGTTGTTTGCGGCTTGCTCCACGGTCGGACTCCTTTATCGTTATGGGTTACTGGCGGCTGCGGAACGCGGCCCACAGGCGGTTGCGCTGGCGCAGGTCGGCCAGCGCCATGCTGCGGTCGGCATACAGGCGCTGGCGCACCGCGGCCGGTGGGTAGATATCCGGGTCGTTGCGCACCGCTTCGTCCACCAGCGGCGTGGCCGCCTGGTTGGCATTGGCGAAGAACAGCGTGTTGGTCAGCGCGGCCACCGACTCGGGCTTGAGCATGAAGGCGATGAACGCCCGCGCGGCCTCGGGGTGCGGGGCGTCCTTGGGGATGACCAGGTTGTCCTGCCACACCAGCGTGCCTTCGCGGGGGATGCGGTAGATCAGCTCGAACGGTTTGCCGGCGCGGCGCGCCTGGTCGGCGGCCATCGCCGCATCACCGTTGTAGGTCAGTGCCAGGCACACGCTACCGTTGGCCAGGTCGCTGATCTGCCGGCCATTGGCGACGTAGCTGATAGATGGCTGCAGCTGGCTCAGCAGGTTCTGCGCGGCGGCCAGGTCGTCCTTGTTCTGGCTGTAAGGGTCCTTGCCCAGGTAGTTCAGGGCCACGCCGATCACCTCCTGCGGCGAGTCGGGCATGGCGATGCCGCAGTCCTTCAGCCGGCTGGCGTACTCGGGCTTGAATAGCAGGTCGAGGCTGTCCAGCGGCACATCCCCCAGGCGCTGGCGCACTGCCTCCACATTCACCCCCAGGCCCAGGGTGCCCCAGGTGTAGGGCACCGCATGGCGGTTGCCGGGGTCGGCCTCGGCGAGCTTGGCCAGCAGGTCCTTGTCGAGGTTGGCATAGCCGGGCATGGCCTGGGGGTCGAGCGGCTGCAGGGCGTTGGCCTTGAGCGCCCGGGCCAGCACCGCCGATGACGGCACCACCACGTCATAGCCGCTACCACCGGTCAGCAGCTTGGTTTCCAGTACCTCGGTGGTGTCGAAGGTGTCGTAGCGCACCTTGTAGCCAGTTTCCTGCTCGAAGCGCTGGAGGGTTTGCGGGGCGACGTAGTCGGCCCAGCTGTAAAGGTTGACGACCTTTTCTTCAGCCTGCAGCGGCAAGGCCAGGACCAGGGACAGCAGGCACAACGATCGACGCATGACGAACACCTCGGCAAATGGGTGGATGCCGCGAGCATGCCAGCCGGGTTACATTGCAGGAATGGCAAGTTTGCAAAGCTGACATTGAGCAGGAGCAATGTAATGCTCGGACAAGTGCACGACCCTGACCTGCACCTGCTGCGGCTGTTCGTCACTGTAGTCGAGGCCGGTGGCTTCAGCGCCGCGCAAGGCGTGCTGGGCCTGAGCCAGCCCACCATCAGCCAGCGCATGGCGCAGCTGGAAGCGCGGCTGGGCTACCGCCTGTGCAGCCGGGGCAAGGGTGGTTTTCAGCTGACGGAAAAAGGTGCGTTATTGCTCGACGCAGCCCGTGGGTTGCTGCTGAACATCGAGCAGTTTCGCCAGCAAGCCAATGGCGTTGCCGGGCGACTGCTGGGGACCGTGCGCATAGGCATGGCGGAGAACCAGGACAAGGCGGTGAGCCTGAAGCTGGCGGCGGCCATTGCGGCGTTTCGCAGGCGCGAGGAGGCGGTGCAACTGGAGCTGATCAGTGCGCCGCCGGCAGAGCTGGAGCGGTTGTTGCTGGAGCAGCGGCTGGATTACGCCATCAGCTACTTTTCCGGCAACCAGGCAGCCTTCGATTACCAGCCGCTGTTCGAGGAGCGGCAACGGCTGTATTGCGGCAAGGGGCATGTGCTGTTCGGGGAGGCTGGCGTTGGGCGGGAGCGGTTGCTGGCGATGGATCAGGTACGCCATCCGTACCGGTTTCTCAAGGGCGGCGAGCCGTTCCAGAGCCAGCGCAGCATGGCGGTGGCGGAGCAGATCGAGAGTGTGCTGACATTGATTCTGTCGGGGCGGCATATTGGCTATCTGCCGTGCCATTGCGCGCAAACGTGGGAGGCTGAGGGGCTGCTATGGGCGCTGGACCCGGGGCTGGACTTTGTGGTGCCGTTTACCCTGGCCAGGCACCGGGCGCAGGCGGTTGGCGAGGCCCAGCAGGCGTTTGCGCAGGATTTGCTGGCAGCGTTTGCCTGAACTGGCCTCTTCGCGGGTAAGGCGCCGCCTCCTGTGGGAGCGGGTTTACCCGCGAAGAGGCCAGTCCAGGCAACGACAGTCAGTAAGCCATGCTCCAGCTCAGGGTGTAGGTGCGCCCACGCCCCTGGTAGTCATACAGGTACGCCGGCCCGTAGGTCGGCGAGTAGAACAGCGTCGCACGCTGCCCCCAGACCGTACTGTATTGCTTGTCCAGCAGGTTCTGGATGCCGGCGCTGAGGGTGCCGAAGCCGGTATCCTGGCTACCCAGCAGGTCGAAGGTGGTGTAGCCGTCGATCTCGTGGTCGGCATCGTCCTTCAGGCTGAAGGCATGGTTGGCCTGCAGCCGCGCACTGCGGCCATCGCCCTTCCAGCCGACGAACGCGGTCGCCTTGGACAACGAGGCATAGCGGGCATCACGCTTGATCCAGCCGCCATCGGCATCTTCTTCCTCGGAGCGGGTCAGGTGCACGCTGCCACCGGCTTCCCAGCCAGTCTGGAAGTGCCGGGTCAGCGCGCCTTCAAAACCGAAGTCACGGCTTTTCTGCGCTTCCACATCAATGGTCAGCGTCTGCGAATCGACGTTGATGATCTTGTCCGACCAGATGTAGTACAGCGCCGCCTGGGCATCCCACTCCAGGTCGGCATAGCGCCAGCCCAGCTCCACCTGGCGGCTCTTGATGCCCGCCAGCGGGTTGTCGGCCACGCTCAGGCCGGGCTTGCCGTAATACTTGGCCGGGTCGGGCAGGTCGAAGCCTTCGCCGTAGTTGCTCCATACCTGGTGGCCATTCTTGAAGTCGTAGATGGCACCGACGTTGAACAGGTTGACCTGGTAATCGTTGCTGCCGCCCGGCACACCTTTGAAGTCGCTGACGTCCACGTCCATCTGCTGGCGCCGGGCGCCGCCGGACAAGGTCAGGTTATCGGTGGCATGCCAGTCCAGCTGGGTGTACACCGACACGCCATCGACCCGGTAGCTGGGGTAGCGTGCGGCCTTGCTGTCCTTTTCCAGCTCCAGGCCACCCGACTCGGACGACGTCCGGGCGTTGAACGTGGTCTGCTCGGCGTTGAAGCGCTCGCGGTCCAGGTCGACGCCGTAGGTCAGCTTCAGCGTGTCCCACTGCTTGGCGAACAAGGCCTTGAGGCTGGTGACCTCGAAGTTCTGCTGCGAGGCGGCGAAGTACACGCCGCGCGAGCCGGTGGGCGTGGCGCGATTGTAGTAGGGGAACGGGTAGAAGTTGTTGTCTTCCTTGCGGTACGAGGCCTGCAGGTAGAAGTCCTGGCCCAACACATCGGTGTGGTGGTAGTTGGCATTCAGCAGCAGGCGCCGGGTGCGTGGCTCCAGGTCCGACGAGTAGCCACCGCGCAGTTCGGCATCTTCCAGGTCGGATGGGGCGTTGTAGTTCAGGTTGGGGAAGTAGATGCCGGTACTGCCGTGGTTGCCCGAATCATAGTACTGGGCCAGCAGGTCGAGGCTCTGCTGGTCGTTCAGCTGCATCCCCAAGGTGCCGAGTACGTCGATGGTGCGGTTGTACTGCAGGTCGGTCTGGGTGTTGTCGATGAAGATCTGGTCGCCGGCGCCGTCGTAGAAGGCTTCGTTCTGCTCGCCGGAAACCCCCAGCCGGGCGTTGAACCGCTCGTTGCCGCCACTGATCGACTGGGCGAAGCGGGTGGCCAGGTCGTCGCTGTTGTTGAAGCCGCTGCTGGCACCGAGCTGGGTCTCGAAACGCACCGGGCCAGGTTCGCCCTTCTTGGTCACGATGTTGATGATGCCGCCGGTGGCGCCGCCGCCGTAGATGGCGCTGGCGCCGGACAGCACTTCGACACGCTCGACGTTGAACGGCGAAATGCTGTCGAACTGGCGCGACAGGCCGCGCGAGCTGTTCTGGCTGACCCCGTCGATCATCACCAGCACGTTGCGCCCACGCATGTTCTGGCCGTAGTTGGTGCGCCCTTCCGGCGCCAGGTCGAGGCCTGGCACCAGCTTGCCGATGGCTTCCTTGAGGCTGACGCCGCTGTCGATCTGCTCGCGCAGTTGCTGCTGGTCGACCACCCACACGGTGCCGGGGATTTCGCTGATCGCGGTGCGGGTGCGCGAGGCCACGCTGACTTCGATCGGTTTGAGGTTGACCGCCTGCGGCGCGGCCTCGGCCTTGCGCAGGGTCACCGTGCGGGCATCGCTGAAGTGCCAGCTCATGCCGCTGCCGGCCAGCAACTGCTGCAGGGCCTGCTCAATGTTGTAGCTGCCCTGCAAGGCCGGGCTGGGCTGGCCGGCGACATCGCTGGTGGTGTACAGCAGGTGCAGGCCTGCCTGGTCGGCGAACGTGGTCAGGGCCTGGTCCAAAGGCTGGGCCGGCAGGTCGAGCTGGACCTGGCGAGCGTGAGTCTGGGCCTGTTCGGTGGCGGTCGAGGCCGACGCCTGCAGCGGGCCAAACAGCAGGGCCAGGGCACTGCAGGACATCAGAGCATGGTGAAGAGGAACGCGGCGGCGAAGCAAGGGCTTGAGCATCAGAGGCACGAATGAGCTTCCTGACAAGTCGTAAATGAGAATGAGTTGCTGATCAGTCCCACTACGACGATCTGGCTGCCAGGAACTTGCAGTGCAAGATGAAAAATTTTTCCTGTGCCGGCCTCTTCGCGGCTAAAGCCGCTCCCACAGGAATCTCCACAGCCTTCCAGACCTGTGCAGTACCTGTGGGAGCGGCTTTAGCCGCGAAGAGGCCGGCACAGGCGAGTCAATGCACCACGGCCAACCACGGCAGGTAGGTCACCTTCAGCCCATAGCGCTGCTCGAGGGTCCGCAACAGGGCCTCCGGCTCATCGAGGTCAAACACCCCGCTCACCTCCATCGCCGCGAGCTTGCTGTCCGACAGCACGATGCGCCCATGCCGGTAACGCTCAAGCTCCGCCAGCACCTGCCCCAGCGGCTTGCCGTTGAAGATCAGCTTGCCGCGCTGCCAGGCCATCTGCGTGCCGGCATCGGCCGCTATTGCCAGTGCATGCTCGCCAACCTTGGCTTCGCCATGTGCCAACACCACGCGGCCATCGCGACGCACGCTGAAGGTGGCCGCGCTCCCCTGCACCCGCTCACCGTCCGTCTCGACCACAAACGGCCGTGAATCATCCGTGGTCTCGAACAAGGCCTCACCAGACTCCAGCACCACCCGCCGCTCACGGTCGCTGAACACCACGCTCAGGGCACTGGCGCTGTTCAACGTCACCCGCGTGCCATCGGCCAGGGTCACCACTTGCCGCTCACCCATCCCGGTGCGGTAATCCGCCAACAGCACCGGCGCCTGCTGCCAACCAGCCACACCAGCGGTCAACACCAGTGCAGCAGCCACACCCGCCTGTTTGAGCCAGTTGCGGCAATGGCGCAGGGCCTGGCCAATGTATTTCGCCACCATGCTTTCGGAAACACCCAACCGTCGTGCGATCTGTGCCTGGGTCAGGCCTTCGACACGGTTGAGCAACAGCGCCTGGCGGGCATTGTCGGACAGCTGCAGCAGCGCCTGGTCAAGGATCTGCAGGCGCTCCCGGGCCAGCAACGCCGCCTCGGGTGCCGGCGCCGGGCAGGCCACTTCACCTGCCAGCGCACTGTCGTCGTGGCTGGCGGCAATGCGCTGCTCGCGGCGCAAGGCATCGATCGCCAGGTTGCCGGCCACGCGGAAGATGAAACTGCGCGCGTGCAGCACCGGCACCGCCTGCTGGTCGATGTTCACCAGCTTCAGGTAGGTTTCCTGCGCGACGTCGGCAGCGCGCTGGCGGTCGCTCATGCGCCGGGTCAGGAACTGCAGCAGGTCGTCGTAGTGCTCCTGGAAACTCGCCAGCAGGCCCGACACGGGTGAGGTCAGCATGGGTTTGGGAATGGCCAGTAGGAAAGTTTATCGGGCGTTAATGAGAAACAGTATCTTTCATCTGACGGGAGACTTTCAACGCCGACGCGCATTTGCCACACTGCCCATTCGCCCACTCTGGCAAGGTCGCACTCCATGGCTACCCGTCTGCACCGCTACGCCCGCCTGTTCCTGGTCCTGCTGATGGCCTACGGCCTGGGGGCCTGTGCGCTGTTCCAAGGACGCGACCCGGTCAATATCAGCGTGATCGGTATCGAGCCGCTACCCGGGCAGGAGCTGGAACTGCGCATGGCGGTGAAGATGCGGGTGCAAAACCCCAACGAGGCGCCAATCGACTACAACGGCATCGCCCTGAACCTGGAAGTGAACGGCCAGCCGCTGGCGGCCGGGGTCAGCGACCAGCAGGGGCACATTGGCCGTTATGGCGAAGCGGTGATCGTGGTGCCAGTGAGCATCACGGCGTTTTCCTTCCTACGCCAGGCCTATGGGCTGGGCCAGGTGGGTTCGCTGCAGGGCCTGCCCTATGTACTGCGCGGCAAGCTGGCCGGCGGGCTGCTGGGGACCGTGCGCTTTACCGACGAGGGCAAGCTGGACCTGCCCAAAAGCGCCTACTGGTAAGCGCCTGGAGGGGTGTGATCAGCGGTTGGCGCTGGCCGCGGCCATCAGCTTGTTGACTTCGCTGCGCACCATGCTGGCGTATTCGGGCGGCGACATGCCATCCAGTTCGGTGCGCACCCACTCGGCCCATTTGCCTTTGCGCCGGGGTTTTTCGGCGATCAGCCGCGCCGCTTCGCCCTTGGCCTTGCCCAGGTTGTTCTGCCACAGCTCGAACAGCCGGGCCTTCTCTGCCTCGATCTGCGCCCGTTCCTCGAAGCTCATGTTGGCCAGATTGAAACTCATGAAGGTACCTGCAGGTTTGAAAATGGCCGCTATCTTACACCCAGGTACTGCAACAGCCCAAAGCCGCCGCAACTTTCCCGACGCGCCGGCATCCATTGTTCGAACCACAGCATCGACGAGGACGAGTTCATGGCCCGGAAAAACACCGCGCTGGCCGACAGCGATCAGATCAAGGACCAGGTATTCAGCGAACTGCAGGCGCTGATCGAAGAATCGGAAAAGCTGCTGAACGACAGCGCCGCCCTGGTGGGCGACGAGGCCGAAACCCTGCGCGCGCAGGTAAGCCTCAAGCTACGCCAGGCGCGCCATGCCGCCAACAAGGTGCGCAGCAAGGCGCAGCCGGTGGTGGAGGCTACCCAGGACTACATCGGCGGCCACCCGTGGCAGACCGTGGCCATTTCCGCGGGCCTCGGCCTGGTGGTCGGCCTGCTGCTGGGCCGCCGTCACTGACATCCGGGCCGCCTGGTGCGAATCAGGCGACCTGCGCCAGCGGGATACCGCTATGGAAGCGCAGCTCCTGGTCCGGTGACTGGATCAGCTCGACCTCCGCTGCGCGCACCAGTTCTACGCGGCGGGCGATGTCGGCCTCATCGCCGTAGTTGTGCGCCAGTTTCAGGTAACCCTGGTAGTGGCGCGCTTCGCTCTTCAGCAGGCCGTGGTAGAAGCGGCCCAGTTCCTCATCCAGGTGCGGTACCAACGCAGCAAAGCGCTCGCAGCTGCGCGCCTCGATAAACGCCCCCACCACCAGCGTATCCACCAGCTTGACCGGCTCGTGGGCACGCACCAGGCGCCGCAGCCCCGACGCATAACGCCCCGCCGACACCGGGCGCAGCGGCACGCCGCGGCGCTTCATCAGGCGTAGCACCTGCTCGTGGTGCACCAGCTCCTCGCGGGCCAGGCGCGACATCATGTTGATCAGGTCGAGGTGGGTGTTGTACTTGGCGATCAGGCTCAGGGCGGTGCTGGCAGCCTTGAACTCGCAATTCTTGTGGTCGATCAGCAGGGTTTCCTGGTCGGCGAGCGCCGCTTCGATCCAGGCGTCTGGGGTCGGGCAACCAAGAAAGGCGTCGATTTCGGGGATCAGCGACATAAGCGTACAACCACACAGAACAGGCAGGGCCGGCGATTATACCGGCGGCGGCGGGCGGCGCCAGTGACTATGCTTGATGTACATCAAGCGCCAGCGGGGGAAGCGCCGACTATAGTCAGGCATTGGTCGCCACCTTTGAAGGGAGTTAACGCCCATGCAAGCCGTCCGCAGCATCCTTGTCGTTCTCGACCCCGAACATGCCCACAGCCGGGCGCTGACCCGGGCCAAGCTGATCGCCGGCCTCACCGGCGCGCGCCTGCACCTGCTGATGTGCGACAAAAGGCATGACCACAGCGCGCTGCTGAGCCTGCTGAGTAGCCAGTTGCATGATGACGGGTACGACAATGTCACCCATGAAGAAGCCTGGCGCGACAACCTGCACGACACCATCATCTACGTGCAGCAGGCCGAAGGCTGCGAGCTGGTGATCAAGGAGCACCGCCCGGACAACCCGCTGAAAAAGGCCCTGCTCACCCCCGCCGACTGGAAGCTGCTGCGCCAGTGCCCGTGTGCCGTGCTGATGGTGAAGAGCGAGCGGCCGTGGACCGGCGGCAAGATCCTGGCCGCGGTGGATGTGGGCAACCAGGACGAGGACCACCGCCGCCTGCATGCCAGCATCATCGACCATGGTTTCGAGATTGCCAAACTGGCCAAGGGCGAACTGCATGTCATCAGCGCCCATCCGTCGCCGATGCTGTCGGCTTCGGACCCGGTGTACCAGTTGACCGAAACTATCGAGAAGCGTTACCGCGAGGCGTGCAAGGCATTCCAGGCCGAGTACGACATCGGCGAAGACCGCTTGCATGTGGCCGAAGGGCCGGCGGATGTGCTGATCCCGCATACCGAGAAGATGCTTGATGCCGTGGTGACAGTGATTGGCACGGTGTGCCGCACGGGGATTTCCGGGGCGTTGATTGGTAATACCTCGGAGGTGGTGCTGGATACGCTGGAGGGGGATGTGCTGGTGCTAAAGAGCGAGGAAGCAATTGCCCACCAGGCTGAGCTGGCCCGCGGCTGAGTTCAACCTGTCAGGGCCCTATCGCCGGCAAGCCAGCTCCCACATCGACCGCATTGACCTCAAGTCATGTGCAGTACTGTGGCAGCTGGCTTGCCGGCGATGGGCTGCGCAGCAGCCCCATGCAACACAAAAGCTAGGCCAATGCCTCGCGCACCTTCGGGTCCAGCCCCTCCCCTGCATTGGCCTCGATCCACTCCGCCAACTGCCGGCGCATCGCCGGCGTCCAGTAGCTTTGCAGATGCTGCCGTACCCCTTGCACCGCCAGCGCCCGGTCTGGCTCGCTGTCGAAGTAATGGGCAATCTGGTTGGCCATCTTGACCAGGTTCTCAGTGCTCATCGGCGCACCTCGGTTTTCTCGGCGATACGGCGCTCCTTCAGCAAGCGTCGCTGCTCGTCACTGAAGTCCTGGTAGCGCTTCTGCCACTGCGAAGGCTGGAACACCTTCACCACCTCCACCGCCGTCACCTTGTACTCAGGGCAGTTGGTGGCCCAGTCGGAGTTGTCGGTGGTAATCACGTTGGCCCCCGATTCGGGGAAGTGGAACGTGGTGTACACCACCCCCGGCGCCACCCGCGTACCGACCTTGGCACGCAGCACGGTCTGCCCGGCTCGGCTGCCGATGCCGACCCAGTCACCGTCCTGGATGCCACGGCTTTCGGCATCGGTCGGGTGAATTTCCAGGCGGTCGGCGTCATGCCAGGCGACGTTGCCGGTGCGCCGGGTCTGGGCACCGACGTTGTACTGGCTGAGGATACGCCCGGTGGTCAGCAGCAGCGGGTAGCGGTTGTTGACCTTCTCGTCAGTGGGCACGTAGCCGGTGAGCATGAAGCGCCCCTTGCCACGCACGAACTGGTCGATGTGCATGGTCGGCGTGCCATCCGGCGCGGCGTCGTTGCACGGCCACTGCAGGCTGCCGTGGCGGTCGATCTCGGCGTAGCTGACGCGGTGGAAGGTGGGCGTCAGGCGGGCGATCTCGTCCATGATCTCGGACGGGTGACGGTAGTTCATCGGGTAGCCCAAGGCATTGGCCAGGGCTACGGTCGCTTCCCAGTCGGCCTTGCCGGCCAGTGGCTCCATGACTTTGCGCACCCGCGAAATCCGCCGCTCGGCATTGGTGAAGGTGCCATCCTTCTCCAGGAACGAGCTGCCCGGCAGGAACACATGGGCGAACTTGGCCGTTTCATTGAGGAAGATGTCCTGCACCACCACGCACTCCATGGCCAGCAGGGCCGCGGTGACGTGCTGGGTGTTGGGGTCGCTCTGGGCAATGTCTTCGCCCTGGCAGTACAGGGCCTTGAAGTTGCCGTCCAGCGCCGCCTCGAACATGTTGGGGATGCGCAGGCCCGGGTCGGGCTGCAGGGTCACGCCCCAGGCACGCTCGAACTCGGCGCGCACCCCCTCGTTGGAAATGTGCCGGTAACCGGGCAGTTCGTGGGGGAACGAGCCCATGTCGCACGAGCCCTGCACGTTGTTCTGCCCGCGCAGCGGGTTCACCCCTACCCCTTCACGGCCGATGTTGCCGGTGGCCATGGCCAGGTTGGCGATGCCCATCACCGCGGTGCTGCCCTGGCTGTGCTCGGTAACGCCCAGGCCGTAGTAGATGGCCGCGTTGCCACCGGTGGCGTACAGGCGGGCAGCGGCGCGGATCTGCTCGGCGGGCACGCCACAAACAGGGCCGAGCACTTCAGGGGCATTTTCCGCCAGGCTGACGAAGTCGCGCCAACGGGCGAAGTCCTCGGTTTCACAGCGGGCATCGATGAAGCGCTGGGCCAGCAGGCCTTCAGTGACGATCACGTGAGCCAGGGCATTGAGCATGGCCACGTTGGTGCCCGGGCGCAGTTGCAGGTGCAGCTCGGCGCGGGCGTGCGGCGAATCGACCAGGTCGATGCGACGGGGGTCGATCACGATCAGCCGTGCACCCTGGCGCAGGCGGCGCTTGAGCTGCGAACCGAACACCGGGTGGGCATCGGTGGGGTTGGCACCGATCACCAGCACCACGTCCGCCTGCATCACCGAGTCGAAGCTTTGCGTACCGGCCGACTCACCCAGGGTCTGCTTCAGGCCATAGCCGGTGGGTGAATGGCATACCCGTGCGCAGGTATCGACGTTGTTGTTGCCGAACGCCGCACGCACCAGCTTCTGTACCAGGTAGGCTTCTTCGTTGGTGCAGCGGCTGGAGGTGATGCCGCCGATGGAATCGCGACCGTACTTGAGCTGGATGCGGCGGAACTCGCTGGCGGCGTAGGTCACCGCCTCATCCCAGCTGACTTCCTGCCACGGGTCTTCCAGGCGCTTGCGGATCATCGGTTTGGTGATGCGGTCCGGGTGGGTGGCGTAGCCCCAGGCGAAGCGGCCCTTGACGCAGGCGTGACCATGGTTGGCGCCGCCGTTCTTGTCCGGGACCATGCGCACCAGCTGGTCGCCCTTCATTTCGGCGCGGAACGAGCAGCCGACGCCGCAGTAGGCGCAAGTGGTGATGACCGCACGCTCAGGTTGGCCAAGCTGCACCAGGCTCTTTTCCGTCAGGGTCGCGGTCGGGCAGGCCTGCACGCAGGCGCCGCACGACACGCACTCGGAGGCGAGGAAGTTGTCACCACCCGCCGCCGCCACCCGCGATTCGAAGCCGCGCCCGGTGATGGTCAGGGCGAAGGTGCCCTGGATGTCCTCGCAGGCACGCACGCAGCGGCTGCAGACAATGCACTTGCTCGGCTCGTAGTCGAAATACGGGTTGGATACGTCCTTTTTCTCGGCCAGGTGGTTGGCGCCGTCGTAGCCGTAGCGTACCTCGCGCAGGCCCACCTTGCCGGCCACGGTCTGCAGCTCGCAATTGCCGTTGGCCGAGCAGGTCAGGCAGTCCAGCGGGTGGTCGGAGATGTACAGCTCCATCACGTTGCGGCGCAGGCCGGCCAGGCGCGGAGTTTCGGTGTGCACCACCATGCCTTCGCTGACCGGGGTGGTGCAGGAGGCCGGGTAGCCGCGCATGCCTTCGATTTCCACCATGCACATGCGGCAGGAGCCGAAGGCTTCGAGGCTGTCGGTGGCGCACAGTTTGGGGATGCTGGTGCCGAGCATGGCGGCGGCACGCATCACCGAGGTGCCGGCGGGCACCGTGATGGCACGGCCATCGATGTTCAGGCTGACCTGCACCTCGCTGTCACGGGCCGGGGTGCCGAGGTCGCTGCTCTTATCAGAAGCGGGGTCGAAGAAATTGATCACTGCGCGGCCTCCGTGTGGGTAAGCCCGAAATCGGCGGGGAAATACTTGAGGGCGCTGGCCACCGGATAAGCGGTCATGCCGCCCATGGCACACAGCGAGCCGTACTGCATGGTGTCGCACAGGTCGCGCAGCAACAGGGCCTGGTCATGCCGCTCGGTCACGTCGCTGGTGGCGATCAACCGGTCGACCACTTCCATACCCCGGGTCGAGCCGATGCGGCACGGGGTGCACTTGCCACAGGACTCTTCGGCACAGAACTGCAAGGCGAAGCGCGCCATGCTGGCCATGTTCAGGGTGTCGTCGGCCACTACCACACCACCATGGCCGAGCATCGCGCCGATGGCGGCGAAGGCTTCATAGTCCAGCGGCGTGTCGAAGTGACTGGGCGGTACCCAGGCACCAAGCGGGCCACCAACCTGGGCGGCCTTCAGCGCCCGGCCACTGGCCGTGCCGCCGCCATAACCTTCCACCAGCTCGCGCAGGGTCAGGCCAAAGGCGCGTTCCACCAGGCCGCCCTGGCGGATGTTGCCGGCCAGCTGGAACGGCATGGTGCCCAGCGAGCGGCCCATGCCGAAGTCGCGGTAATGCGCCGCGCCCTTGGCCATGATGATCGGTACCGAGGCCAGGGTGAGCACGTTGTGCACCAGCGTCGGCAGGCCGAACAGGCCCTGCAGCGCGGGCAGCGGTGGCTTGGCGCGGACGATGCCGCGCTTGCCTTCGATGGATTCGAGCAGTGCGGTTTCTTCGCCGCAGATATAGGCGCCGGCACCGACCCGCACTTCCAGGTCGAAGGCCTGGCCGCTGCCGGCCACGTCGCTGCCGAGGTAGCCGGCGTCACGGGCGATGGCGAAGGCCTGGTCGAGCACGCGGATGGCATCGGGGTATTCCGAACGCACATAGATGTAGCCCTTGTCGGCACCCACGGCGAGGCCGGCAATGATCATGCCCTCGATCAGCAGGAACGGGTCGCCTTCCATCAGCATGCGGTCGGCGAAGGTACCGGAGTCGCCCTCGTCGGCGTTGCACACCACGTACTTCTGCCCGGCCCCGGCGTCACGCACGGTGCGCCACTTGATGCCGGCCGGGAACGCCGCGCCACCACGGCCGCGCAGGCCGGAATCGAGCACGGCGGCGACCACCTCGGCACCGTCCAGGGCCACGGCTGCTTCAAGGCCGGCGAAACCGCCATGGGCGCGGTAGTCGTCCAGCGACAATGGGCGGGTGATGCCGGCACGGGCGAACAGCAGGCGTTGCTGGGTCTTGAGGTACGGGATGTCCTCGACCGGCCCCAGCGCCAGCGAGTGGCCACCGGCTTCACCGGCCAAGGCGTCGAGCAAGGACGGCACGTCTTCCGGGGTGACCGGGCCGAAACCCAGGCGCCCTTGCGCGCTGTCGCACTCCAGCAGCGGCTCCAGCCAGTAAAGCCCGCGGGAGCTGGTGCGCTGGATGTCCAGCGATAGCTGACGGCGCTCGGCCTCACGCTGCAAAGCATCGGCGACCTGGTCGGCGCCCACGGCACGGGCTACCGAATCGCAGGGGATATACAGCTTCAGCATGCTGCGTCCTCCTGGCAAGCATTGACCAGTGCGCGCAGACGCTCAGGGGTAAGGCGTGCATGCACCTGGCCGTCCAGTTCCAGCGCCGGCGAACAGGCGCAGGCCCCCAGGCAATAGACCGGACGCAGGCTGATGGCGCCGTCGGCGCTGGTGCCATGGTCGTCCAGCGCCAGCTGGTCGCGCAGTTGCGCGGCCAGGGCCTCGGCGCCACGGCTCTGGCACGACTCGGCGCGGCACAGGCGCAGGGTGTGGCGCGCCGGCGGCGTGGTGCGAAAATCGTGGTAGAAGCTGATCACCCCACGCACCTCGGCCAGGCTGAGGTTCAAGGCATGGGCAATTTCGGCGACAGCGGCATCGGGGATGTAGCCGATGTCGTGCTGGATGGCATGCAGGATCGGCAACAGGGCGCCGGGGGTATCCTTGTCACGGTCCAGAATGCGGTGGATCACAGGCAGGTGGAGCAATTCATCAGGCATACAGCGGACCTCGGCATCACGGACCCTGCCTGAATTGTCGTGAGGGCAGGTATCCGGCGTGTTCTGCTGCGGCGCGCCGGTCACGTCACGGTTGCGTGGTGCCAGCGGCCTCCTTGCCTACGGCCGCACGTCTGCGCGCGCTGGTCCGAAGGCATCCTGCAAGCATGGCACTTGTGGCGTCGGGGGGTTGCGTGCGAACGACCAGGCGCATCCTGAAACCGACGCGGGCTGTTTCTGGCCTTATGCAGTCTGCTGCGCTGTCGCTTAGAGAACTGAATTCGCAAGCGGTCCGCGTACCCTGTGGGAGCGGCTTTAGCCGCGAACAATCCAACGCGGTGCATGGCACCGGCTGCGCCGGTGTTCGCGGCTAAAGCCGCTCCCACAGGGCCCCTGCTAATTCAATGAGTTATGTGCAGTCCCATGAATGCATGGTATGCGCAAGGCTTCAAAGCTGCGCGGCTTTCTCGATCAGTGCTTGCCTTCCACCGCCTTGGCCGTCTCGATCAGCTTGTCGAACTTGCGGTTGCTCTGGACAAAGCGCTCATCACTCTCGGCCCGCGCCTTGATATTCTTCTCCGAGCTGGCCTTGTCGGCGATGGTTACCACCGTCCACTCGCGGTCCTTGGATACCCAGTACACCAGCTCACCGTCCGCGGAAAACGCCTCGAGCCGGCCACCGCTATTTGGCACAGGCTTGGCCTGCCTGGTCATCGGCAGCAGTTGCTGGACCCGCGCCTCGTCGGTGCTGGCCAGCCGTACCTCCACCTGGCGAAGCTGGTCGGCCTGGTTGAACGACGCCTTCACTTGCGTGATGGCAATACCACCCAGGTTGTAATTGCCCTTCGGGTTGCGCCCCTGAAAGAACTCGGTGGGCATCTGGTAGTGATAGCCGGTGAAATGCTCAACCTCGCCGAACTGCTGCTGCAGAATGGCCATGGCCTGGGGCTTGGGCATGCCCAGGGTGAACTGGCCGACTTCCAGCGCCGACCAGGCTTGCAGGGGAAAAAGCGCGCAGGCGAATACCAGCGGTAGGGTCCGTTTCATCGGTCGTCTTCCTTGAAAAGAGCCCAGCAACCTAACCCCTACATGACAATCAGACAATACTGGCAGGGTGCCAAGCCCACCCTGCCAACGCCGGGGGCCCAACATCGCCGCCCATGGTTAGGTCATCGGTGCTTGCGCATGCCCATATGCGCGTCATCCAGCAGCGCCTTGGCCATATCGCAGAGAAAGTGCGAAGCCCAGACCAGCACCGGTTCGTTATCCATCACCCCGATGAACGACGCTCGCCGAGAGCAGCCCATCAATACCGACGCTTGTTCGATGGATGGTCACAGCAGTTTCCCGCTTCTACGCGGGACAGTTTCTTGCCATCCAGCACACCGTCGAGGAACGTGGCTGAACCTACGGTCAGGCCCAGTGTGCCGGTGTCGTCATCCAATTCCTTGTCGATCTGAAACCCACTTTTGAATCTGCCGGCCAGTGCGTTTCCCGATAGGAACAACTGTCTTGCGCAAAATCCAACAGCTTGCGTGATCTCTGTGGGAGCGGGCGCGCCCGCGAACACGGGCGCAGCCCGTGCCATCTCCCACAACAGTTGATCCCCGGCATCGTGAGAGAAAACCACGCCCCATCCCTTGCAGAGAATGGGTGGCGGCTGCGTACGGGCCTGCAAGACCGGGGAAGATCGAGAAAAACCCGGCTGCCCCGAAGGTCACCCGTACGCAGCCACCATTAAGCACAACCATTGGCATAGACCAACGGCTCGATGATGAGCACGCTTTCGATACTTCCCCAAGCTTGCAGACCCGGTCGTTGAATTTGCAACGACAAGGCGAGACTAGGGGGCTCAGGTTTCCATCGCAATGGTGAAACGGCTTGAAAAGGATGATTCAGAAATGGACTACGAGGAAGGGGGAAAATCTGATCAATTCTTGTAGGAACCGAGTTTCGCGGCAGCGCATGAGCCTTGCCTGTTGCAGGCGAGAGCACAATGCTTAGCGGTACGCTGCGCTTCTTTGACTGCTCACTACAACGCCAGCCGCACCAGTCGCTGCGAAGTTTGAATCACCTCCTGATCCCGATTCTGCAGCACATCCGCCTGGATACGCGCGATCACAGCCTTCAGCAATTCAGTCTGATTCATCTCTGTTTGCCGTTGCAACGCAAGCATGTCCTCTGCCATGTAAATCGACCGCAGGACGGCGTGGAGCAATGCAACCAACGCTTTCATGGCCTTTTCCGCCTGCTCGATGTCGGCATTGGCGAGCTGGTGCAAGCATCATGGGCTTGTTCGTGGTGAATGGGCTGAACGTGGGCGCAGGTCTCACCTTGGTCGTCGCTGGCGTTTCGATTGCGGCGTCGAGCCAGAGATAGAGGGAGTGACAAAGCGGCGGGGCTGCGGATGAGCCCCGCGTTGTCAGCAAGATGCTGAAGGCTCGTTGCTCAGCTTCGCATGGGTAGCCAGCTCTTCAGCGATGAAGGCCGAGATCATCGCCCGATAGACCTGTTCCACGACCTCAGCCGAGGCACCGGTTTCGTCGGCCATTTCACGAACCTTCTTGATCACTTGCTCGACCCGAGCAGGCGCACGCACATCATCGGTGGTTTTCTTGAAGCCCGCAGCTTGCGTCACGAGGTTCCCACGTTTGGCGAGAAGAGAAACGAGGCTGCGGTCGATTTCATCGATCCGTTGGCGGACCTCGTCCAGAGAGGTGCAACGTACATCCATTTGCTTGACATCCTTTTCATGAGCCTGTGCTTGATTGGGACAGGCAGTTGCCAGTGGTTCAGGCATGCATTGTAGCCGCTGGTGATCGAAGCTCCATTCCCTTTCAACAGCGCAAAGCCGAGCAGCCCGTGTACTGTTGAGCCTGCCTGCGACGAAGCCGTTTCAGCCTTTGTCAGAGAGCAGGCTTTTAACGCAACGGATCACGCGATGGTTTGGACTGTCCCGCCTTCTGCACGAATCGCCGCACCGTTGATCGCAGCAGCGCGCTCACTGGATAGGAAAGCCACCACATTTGCCACTTCGGCAGGTTTGGCCAGGCGATAAATCAGCGAAGAAGGACGATTTTCTGCCATGAACTTCTTCTCTGCTTCAGCGTAAGGCAGTCCCGGATTCACAGACTCGATGAAGCTTTTCAGGCTTTCTGTTTCGGTAGGCCCTGGCAGCACCGCATTGACGGTGACCGATGTTCCCTTGGTCAGCTCAGCCAGACTGCGGGAGACCGACAATTGCGTCGCCTTGCTCGCACTGTAATGAGCCATCGCAGCCATTGGCGTCAGCGCGACTTCACTTGAAATGAAAATCACCCGACCATGGCCGCGCTCCAGCATGCCCTTCATGTAGATCCGGGCCAACCGCACCCCACTCCAGACGTTGGTCTCGAACATGCGCTGCCAGTCTTCGTCGCTGGTACTGAAGAAGTCGCTCAGCGCGTAGGTACCCATGTTGTTGATCAGAATATCGATGTGCGGATATGCGGCGGCAGCGACCGACTCACCGCCAGCTTGGCTGACATCTGCCACCAGTGGTAGGGCACGCCCCTCACCAAACCGATTATTCAACTCGCTGACTCGCTGTAGCACACCAGCTTCGCTACGTCCGTTAATGATCACGCGGGCGCCGTCTTCCAGTAGCTGTGTGGCGATGGCCAAGCCGATGCCTGCAGTGGAGGCACTTACCAACGCAGTCTTGCCTTCTAACCCAAGGTTCATTCTCTTCTCCGACGAGGTATTTGAGGTGTGGATCAATTCGCTGGGGCAGTATGAGGGGCTTGGATTGCTTTGATTAGTGCAGGTAATGGCATAGCATTGCGGAATAAAATTCACAGGCAAGATAGTCATGGACAGTCGCAGCGGAGAGATGCTGGTATTCACCAAGGTCGTTGAAACCGGTAGTTTTTCAGCGGCAGGGAAGCTTCTGAAGCTGTCCCCTTCAGCAGTCAGCAAACTCATCACCCGACTTGAGGAGCGCTTAGGCGTGCTGCTCTTCGAGCGCTCCACTCGACAATTGGCAATCACGGGTGAGGGTGGAGGCTTCTACGACAGTTGCGTGCGCATACTCAACGACATCGAAGAAGCAGAGAACAACGCTGTCGGCTCCTCTGCTACCCCCAGCGGTGTCCTGCGGATCAATACCTCGGTGCCTTTCGGCACGCATCAGCTATTGCCGATTATCAGTGACTTCAACCTGCTGTACCCCAACATTACCCTCGACCTGTCGCTGACAGACGCGTTGGTAGATCTGAGGCGTGAACGCATGGATGTAGCGATACGTATGGGGCCGTTGGACGACGCCAGCTTCCGCGCACGCGCATTGGGTAGCAGCCGCCGGGCAGTGGTGGCTTCACCGGCGTATCTGGCTTGCCATGGTGTACCGAGAACACCGCAGGAACTGGAGAGTCATCGCTGCTTCAATTTCAACTTCCGCCGATCCCGCGACGAGTGGCCGTTCAAAGTCAACCAGCAAACACAGTACCTGGCGGTGCGCGGCGATATGCTGACCAACAATGGCGAAACCATGCGCCAGATGACGATCAATGGGTTGGGGATCAGTCGGCTAGGGCTGTTTCATATCGCCGACGATTTGAAGGCGGGCCGGCTCGTCGAACTGCTCGCTGATTTCAATCCAGGTGACACTGAAGAGATCCACGCGATCTTCAATAGTCAACGCTACATGCCGCAGCGCGTACGGGTCTTTATCGACTTCCTGGTTGAGCGAATCGGGCCGTTGTTGCGCTCACTAGGCTAACACAAGGAAGGCCACCGTCTGGGTTGTCGCCAAGGGTATTGCCCGCATTGCAGCCCTTGATTCATGGCCGTCGTAGGTCGATAGGAGCTGCAGCTTTCGACCGCCCCATAGCGGTCATTCGTGCATGTCAGCTGTCGGCCAGAAGCTCTTCAAGGTAAACCATCAGAGCCCTTCATCTAAAGTCGCGCGGCACATAAGCGCAGCCACAGAAGCTGGCGAGCTTGTTTAATGCGTCATTCAGCAATGTTGTAAGCCGGACGGTATGCTTTGCACGACTCTCAAAATGCAGGCTGATGACCTCAAAGCGATTTGCAGCTCGGTCAGCTTTGCAGTCGACTCGACCAATAAAATTCCCTTGCCAAAGGACCGGCAGGCAAAAATAGCCGTATCCGCGTTTAGCCGCAGGGGTGTAACTTTCGAGCCGGTAGTCAAAACCGAACAATTGCGCTAAGCGCTCTCGATGGATCACTGCGTTGTCGAACGGCGAGAGCAGATGGACTTGCGCACTGGCTTTGGCATCACACCCCGCGCCCGCCTGTGCGATGACATAAGCGTCGGGCATCCCAGGAGCATTCACGCGGGCCAATTCGCCGGTCTCCACACGGGCCTGCAATAGCTCTCGCATTGCATTACGCAATGGTTGTCCGGTGCGCAAGTGCATAAGCTGCTTCCAGGTGACGATTCCATGGGCACGGACTGCGTTGTCAAGCAGATAGGCAGCCATCTCACCGGCTGACGGTTCTCGAAGATCCAGGCCATCTGGCAACAACTGCTCAGGCAATACATAGAGTTTTTCCATGCCTCTGCGCTCGCGGATCATCAAATCGCCTTGCATGAACAACTTGTCAAGCGCACGTCGGCCAGGCCCATGGTCCCACCATGAACCCTTACCTTTGCCCCACTCTCTGAGGTCGCGTGTGCGCAGCATGCCTTCACCTCGCACCCGGTCCAGGATTTCCGCCATCAACTTGGCATTTACATTCCTGAAATAGGGACTCTCACCACGCCGAAAATACAGCATGCGCGGCAATGCAAAACGGTAGTCTTGAATCGGCAGATAAGCGGCAGCGTGAAACCAATACTCGAAAACCTGCCCAGTACACGTCAGCTGGTTGAGATAGTCCAAGGAATACCCGGGGACGCGACTCCACAGGATGTGATGATGTGCTCTCTCAACGACAGACAGCGTGTCGATTTGCACATACCCTAAATGCTCTATAGCGCGGAGCGTGCCCTCAAGACCATGGCCAAATGCCTTGCTCGAACCTAGTCCTTGATGATCCAGAGCCAGTCGCCGCCAATAAGTCAGGTTAGATTGAGTTGCCACATTCGATCCTTCGTCGGGGCGCGTACCGTCTTATTGGTGTGGATGTTCCGGAAACTGCTTCGCGCTGTCGCAGATGTCGTACCAGCTTGGCTTTTCCTTGACGAATTCATGGAAGAGATTGGTGATTGTCAATGCGTCATCGATGCAGTTCGCAGCCACGGGAAACGACTCGGCGGTTGACGTCACCTCGCCCAATGCTGTTCCACAGTGTGAACAGAAGCAACGGTTGTACTTGTAAGGTGCTTCAGGCTTGAAGGTGGTGATGGAATCTGAGCCGGAAATCAGCTCGAACGATGAGCGCTTTACGAAGACGAAGGTACTCGCCCCGACCTTTCTGCAACGAGAGCAATGACATGTTCCCATCATTGTTGGAGGACTCGACACCAGGAACCTCACAGCTCCGCAGCAGCAACTACCTTTAAGCATGGGTTTTCCTCAAAAATGAACAGCAACTGTATATAAATACAGTACAGATTGAAAGAGTGCCTCTGCAAAAATTTCAGGATTCTCAGATGGAGGAAGGGCAGCTAACGGCCAGAAGCGGACAGTCGCATCCAGCCAGTTATCTCAAACATCTGACAGACGATAGAGTGCTTGGGCATGAGATACCGCCAAGCCTGCACGCAGCAAATTTCGGCGGCTTTGGGAACCGGCCAGTGCGGTTGCAGCAACCCAGTGACAACCGTGCTTCTTTGCTTGCTCTATACGGTGAGAGATTAGCGCTCCGTGATAGCCGAAGCCTCGCGCGTCCCTTTGGGTTGCAGCCGTGCCAAGGTAGGCGATGCCATTACTGGCCAGGAACATTGATGCCCCTGCTACGACGTTCCCGTCCACGCTGAGCACGTAGAGCCTCAGACGTCCACCTGCCCCCATCCCGGCAAAAGAGGCCTGATTCAGCAGCCGGTGTTCCGGTTTGGTATGAAAGGCACCTGCGTGTACATCAGCGAACAGAGCCAGGGTCTGCGACGTGACTTCTTCGATCTCGAATGGGTGACGACTCAGCACCACTTTTTCAATGGCGCAAGCAAATTGCAAGTGACTCCATCCCCTTAAACGTTCAAGTCGCACGTCTCCCACAAAAGCGTATCGCCCCAACGCCGAAGGTTTTCCAACAAGGGGGGTTACCGTTGAGAGCTGCGCTGACTCGTCAAGCAGCCTCAGGAGCGCCGAAGGTGCGCGAGCGATGTCACCGTAGATGCGATTCAGCATTGGGCTGGGATAAGCTTTTACATGAAAGCACGGGAAGTCTACGTTGAAAAAAACGTGCGCATCGTAGGGATTTCCGCTTATACCTAGCAGCGTCTCAACGCGTGAACATAAATACTCGCTTTCAGCAGCCTCAATTTCATGAACCCGTGCTACATCCATGATGTGACATCCTTGATAAAGGTTCCGTGCTCCTCGAAATATCGGCTCAATGTGGATGCTTCCCCCTCAGGATCAGCCAGCGCGACATAGGTATCCGGCCGTAACAGATAAGTAGCATTTCTGGCAACCCCGGCTTTCTCGTACGCATGCTCCCAAGCAAAAACATGCAGTGCAATGCCGTGCTTTGAGCACCATTGGACCAGGTCTGCCCTGGCCTCGCCATAAACGTGCACTTGCCACTCAATAGCTGTCAGTGAATCGTAGTTGTCTGCCATGCCCCCTGGCAGCCAAGGCAGACGATCGCCGCCCTGCACCTCACCTGCCTTACCTTGACTCAGCGGGCTGTCGCGATAATCAAGGGAGGTTTGCGAAACCACCCGGAACAGGTACTCACGCACGTTCCCGCTCTTGTACGCAACGCTGGCGAAGATCGGCGCGATGCGCGTGCGCACAAAGTCAGCGAAGCCGCCCTGAGCGGTAACGAAACTGAACAGTTTGTCGGTTGTCTCCACCAGCTTGCGGGCAAATGCCTGGCGCTCGAGCTGATAGCTGTCGAGTAACGTATCGGGCGCCTTGCCTTTCACCACCGCTGCCAACTTCCAGGCCAGGTTGTTCGCGTCCAGAATGCCGGTGTTCATGCCCTGCCCACCTGCCGGGCTGTGGACATGCGCAGCATCGCCGAGCAAAAACGCTCTTCCACGGCGGAAATGATCCGTGACACGATGATGAACCCGGTAGGTGGAAAACCAGTTCACCTCGGTAATCTTGAGGTTCAAGCCGTTGATGGCATCGTGGGCAACGTCCGCGAACGTCAGATGCTCAGGATGCTCGGCACGCTCGTCTCGCACGGTGCCGATCAGGCGGTATTGGTCCTTTTCGCCATAGCACAGGAGCAGCACAAAGTCGGACTTGTCAAAAGCGATATGTGCCTCACCCGCAGGTTCGACGCCGGTTACCCTGACATCCGCGACATAGAACAGGTGTTTATAGGTGCCGCCCTGGAAACCGCTGCCGATCTGATGCCGAACGAGCGACCGAGCGCCATCACATCCCGCCAGGTAAGCCGCAGTCAAGGCCCCTTCCCGCCCATCAGCCTGTTTCAGAATGGCGGTGACATGGCTTTCACCCTCTTCGAAGGACAGCAGTTCGGTCTGCCACTCCACGTCCACGCCAAGTGAATGGAGCTGCTGCACCAGTAATCGCTCATGGCGGTCCTGGGGATAGATCAACACGAAGGGATACGCTGAAATCTCTGCACCTGCATCCTTCAAGGGGATGCGCGCTCTGCGGCTGCCTCGGGCCCACAGGTTCATGGCAGGTGTTTTATAACCAGCATCTATCACTGCATCGGCCATATCGAGTTGGCGATAGAGCTCGAGCGTGCGGGCTTGAACAGCCATGGCGCGGGAGGCTGCGCCTGGACCACGGCTCTTGTCGACGATCCTTATGGCGACGCCTTGTCTGGTGAGCCAAAGCGCCAAAGCCAGCCCGGTAGGACCAGCTCCAACAATGAGAACGTCGGTTTGCGCCGCCATGATCTCACCTCGAAGATAAATCACTACAGAGTCATAAATGTTCCTGAGAGCACGTAAAGTCAACAATTCATAGGTCGCTCGCTATCAATGCCTGGGCTGGCGTCATCGCGGGCACGCCCGGTCCCACAGAACCGCACATAACTTATTGAATCAGCCGCTCCCACTGGGTACGCGGAGCGCTTGCGAAATCAGTTCTTTTGGAGAGCCGCTACTGGACTTCCTTGGCGACGAATTTGCCAACAGCGGGATCAGCTAACGGCCCGCCCTGCCGGACGCGCCGAGCACAGCCTTGCGCTGGCGTTTCGCCAGGACCTTACGGCCTGTATCGACAAAGGGCGTGACGATTAGGCTATAGACCGTCAGGTAACGCTGGTGGTCTTGTGCTCCGATGCCAAAGCGGATGTTTTCGGGCGTTGATGTGGTGACATAGAGCGTGCCGAACATCCAGTCCCAGAGGGACAGGTTGGTGCCGAAGTTGCGGTTGAAATGGCGGGGGGCGTCACTGTGATGGATCTGGTGCTGGGCGGGGCTGTTCAACACATGTTCCAGCTGCGGGCCGAACGACAGCCAGACATGGCTATGCCGCAGGTTGGCCGCCAGGCTGTTGAAGATGAACACCAGGTAGGTCACGCCGAACAGGGTGTAGCGGCTGACTTCACCGCCGCAAACGTACCAGAAGCAACCGGCGTAAAGGCCGATGCCAATGCCGGTGCTCAGCTTCTCGACGATCTTTTCCACGAAATGCACCCGGCTCGCCGTCGCCGGCACCAGCACGGGTGCCGAATGATGAACCTTGTGAAAGGCCCAGAGCCAGCGGGAGTGAAAGGCCCGGTGCGCCCAGTAATGGATGAAGTCCTTGAGCAGGAACACCCCCAACCCGTAGAGCAGCGACAGTACGAGGTTCTCGCCGAGGCGCGGGCGGGCGCCCCAGAGGTGGCTGAAAAAGGCCAGGTAATCGCCGGAGCGCAGGATGTAGGGGTCGACCAGATGGACGATGGGCAGCACCAGCGCGACCTTGAGAATGGCGCGCACGAAGTAGTAGCGGTAATCCAGCAGTGCCGAGGCATGCAGGTGTACCCGGGCGCCGCCGATGAATTGCCAGAACGAATGGGCGTCGCTCAGGCCGCGCGGCTTCCTGAAGCGGAACAGGCCATAGGCGACGCTATAGGAAATGCACAGGAACAAGACCCCGAAACGGCCGTTCAGATTGAAAATGCCGAGAAACTGCTCGGTAACAGGCGCGATCACCCACTCGGTCAGGTGCTCATAGACAAGCGACAGGGCATCCACGAAACGACAGCCTCGGCAAAAGGGACGCAATTGTAAATCAGATTGATTTACTCAAGTGGTTTTATACATGGCCTAGTGCTTCAAGCACCTGGCAATGGCTTGCCCCTGCCCGCAAAAACACAAGGCACCGATTGACATCTGCAGGAGGAAAGATAACTATCCGGCCGAATTTATGAGAAGCATTATTATTATCAATACGCTTCTCATAATGGTGCCCGCATAATCCATCGAAAGGAGCCAATGGATGTCCGCCTGTTTTTCTCCCCCCGCCTTCAGCATTCGCCAAGCCGCGCTGGTGGCGAGCCTTTCGGGCTCGCTGCTGGCCAGTGCCAACGCCTGGGCCGTGCCTGTCAGCTACAGCATCCCGGCGGGGCCGCTAGGGGCTGCCATCAACCAGTTCGCCACGGCGAGCGGGGTGATTGTCAGCTTCGGCAACGAAGAAGTCGCTGGCCTGCGCAGTGAGGGACTGCAGGGCAGTTACGAGCTGGAGCAAGGCCTTGCGCAACTGCTGCAAGGCAGTGGCCTGCAGGTGCAGCAAGCGGGAGCCAAGCTCTACATGCTGACCCGCCCCAGCCAGGATGGCACGATGGAGCTCGCTGCAACGACGGTATCCAGCGTGGGGCTGGGTGCCACCAGCGAAGGCACTGGCAGCTACACCACAGGCTCGGCCAGCACGGCAACCGGGCTGCGCCTCTCGGCACGCGAGACACCACAGTCGATCAGCGTGGTGACCCGCCAGCAGATCGAAGACCAGAACCTGAACGATGTTGCCCAAGTACTGGAACAGACCCCAGGCGTGGTCGTCGACAGCATGGGGCCGGCCGGCAGCGACGCCAACCATATTTACGTACGTGGCTTCGAGGTCGGCACCATCCAGGTCGACGGCCTCAACCGGCCCGACAGTTTTGGCTTTCGCGATGACCTTGCCGACATGGTCTCGTATGACCGCGTCGAGGTGGTACGCGGGGCCACGGGGCTGATGTCCGGTACCGGTGACCCCGGTGCGACCGTCAACCTGATTCGCAAGAAGCCGACGTTTGAAACGCAACGCAAGCTGACCCTGAAAGCAGGCTCGTGGGACACCTACCGCACCGAGCTGGACGTGTCCGGCAAGTTGTCGGAAAGCGGCCATGTACGCGGGCGCCTGGTCGCCTCGAACACCGACAGCCAGAGCTACGTCGACCGCCAGTCCCTGGAACGGCAAGTGGCATACGGGGTGCTGGAATGGGACATCACCGACAGCACGATGCTGACCGTGGGGGCGGAGTATCAGGAAATGGACAACGACGGCGCCGGTAACCACGGCTTCCCGATGTACAACTCCGATGGCAGTCACTTCAGCCCTTCCCGCTCGTTCAATTCGGCCTCTGACTGGAGCTACCACAAGCGTCGCACCAAGACGCTGTTCACCACGCTGGATCACGACCTGGCCAACGGCTGGCACCTGAAATTCAACGCTGAGCACAGTCGCCGAAGCTATGACGACGTATTTGCCACCGCCGCCAGCGGCACCGTCAAACCTGATGGCAGCGGCATCCAGACTTGGACTGGCCGTTGGGCAGGCGAACCTCGGCAGACCTCGTTCGACCTGTCGGCTACGGGCCCGTTCGAACTGTTGTCGCGCGAGCACCAGGCGTACGTCGGGCTAAGCCACTACCGGGCCTACTTCCGCAACAATGGCTACGATCTGTGGACGTATCAGGATATCGACAACATCCATGACTGGGATGGCTCGTTGCCAATACCTGACGCCATCTACAACAAGACGACGGAGGATGCGCTGGATGAAACCCAGGACGGCCTGGTGGCTTCGGTACGCTGGAGCCTGGCCGACGACCTGTCGCTGATTACCGGCGCACGGGTGATCGACTGGCAACGTGACGAAACCCACGAGAAGCTGGCGAGCGGTAAAACCGAACGCACCTCGCAAAACGAAACCGGGATCGTCACCCCTTACGTCGGGCTGGTTTACGACATTGACGACAACTGGTCGGCCTATGCCAGCTACACCACCATCTTCAATCCGCAAGACAAACAGACCGCAACGGGTAGCTACATCGACCCGTTGGAGGGCGTGAACTACGAGCTGGGCCTGAAGAGCGAGTTCTGGGACAAGCGCCTGACTGCTGCACTCAGCGTGTTCGAAGTGCACCAGGACAACCTGGCCGTGGCGGACGGCGACAACAAGGCGCCGGACGGCAACCAGGCCTACCGTGCCGAGTCCAACACCAAGACCCGCGGTTTCGAGATGGAAGTGGCGGGCGAGGTCCTGCCTGACTGGCAAGTGTCGGCCAGCTACACCTATGCCGTGAGCAAGAACGCGGATGGCGACCGCCTGCTCACCGAAGTGCCGCGCGACACCCTCAAACTGTTCACCAGCTACCGCCTGCAGTCACTGCCACAGTTGAAAGTGGGCGGTGGTGTGCGCTGGCAGGGCGCAGAGTACAAAAAAAGCGCAGGCCCCCACCGCGAAACCTTCACCCAGGACGCCTACAGCGTGGTCAACCTCATGGCGCAATATGCCTTCACGCCGCATACCAGCGTCTCGCTGAACCTCGACAACGTGTTCGACAAGACCTACTACACGGCAATCGGCTCACGTGGCTGGTATGGCAGCCCGCGTAGCGCCACGGCCACGTTGGTGTACGCGTTCTGAGCCAGCCGCAGAGACTGGTCGCAGTTCTGCTGCGCCCGGTCGACTGATCATGCTGGGGCAGTTACGCTGGCGCTTTCGACCTGCACGGATGCGCCAGTGATCGTACTCACCCTCCTGCCCTCCCCTGCGAACATCGGCAACGCCGGTACCATCCACAGCACGGTCAAGACAATCCCCGATAGAGCAATCACGGCTAGGCACCTCCGTGCCTGAACAACGGATGCTAGCGCTTACCGCACCTTCCGGAGATTCCGTTCGTTGACTGACTCACAGCACAACCCAACCTACGCAAAACGGTTCGAAGCCGTGCTTGTCTATATCGACAGCCACCTGGAAGGTGACCTGTCGGTAAATGCCCTGAGCCGCATCGCCCACTTCTCGGCATTTCACTTCCATCGGCAGTTCACGGCATACATCGGCGTTCCGGTTTCACGGTATGTGCAACTGATGAGGCTTCGACGCGCAGCGCATCAACTGGTCGCCTCGCCTGCCATCTCCGTGCTGGAAGCAGCTTTCGGCGCCGGCTTCGAAAGCCCCGAAGCCTTTTCCAGGGCCTTCAAGCGTGCTTTTGGCATGGCGCCGAGCGTATTCGCCAAGGCCCCGAACTGGCAGGCCTGGAGTGCGGCTTTCGTTGTTCCCCACCTTTCCAGGAGCATCACCATGCAGATCCGTATCGTGGATTTCGCCGAAACCCATGTGGCCGCGCTCGAACACCAAGGGGCGCCCGGCCTGGTCAGTGAAAGCGTCGCGCGTTTTCGCCAATGGCGCATTCACAGCGGCCAGTCACCGGTGGCCAGCAGCCGAACCTTCGGCATTCCCTACGACAACCCCGACACCACCCCGGCGCACGCCTTTCGCTTCGCCGTGTGTGGCGAGATAGACGAAGCCGTGCAGCCCAATGATTTCGGCGTGCACGAACGCGTCATCCCGGCAGGCCGCTGCGCCGTGATCCGGCATACCGGCTCGCCTGACTACATTGGTGAAACCATCTATCCGCTTTATCGGGACTGGTTGCCTTCGAGTCACGAGGAACTGCGTGATCATCCGTTGTTCTTTCACTACTTGAGCGTGTATCCGGAAACGCCGCTGGAGCAATGGCAAACGGATATCTACGTGCCGCTGAAGTAAGTTGGCTGGTGGGCAGAGACGGCCACCATGACCTAGCGCAAGGACAACATCATGGTCAGCGGCGACAAATCGGGACACCTTACAAACCCGGCCTTGCTGGCATAGAAGTCTGCAAGCGCTTCATTAAGCGGATGAACCAGAATCGCCGATGAAGCCACCAGCTCTGTGGACGCCATGACCCGAAAAATCGCATCCTGCAACAACCCTTCGGCAAACCCGTACCTCTGAGCCACAAGGGTCACCCCCATCCGACCCAGAATGGTCACGGGGTGTACGGACGGCGTATTGCGTTGCAGCTTCCTGGGCAACACCGACTGCCGCGCAATCGAACCGCTGGACAAGGTGTAAAACCCTGCAACTTGTCGGGTACCCTTGAAACATGTCACATACACCACCGCCAGTTTTTCTTGCTGGGCCTTTCTTGCCCGCTTGTGAAGGTACTCGTTGATAGAGCGCTCGCCACAGTCAAAACCCGAGAAATCATGGGCCTCATTCAGCTTTACCGGCTTGCTTAGCTCCACGGGGCGGGTTTGGACATGAGTTTCTGTAGGCACTTGTTATCCTTTAACGCGTTCTGCTCCAGTGCCTGTTCGAAGCGATCGAAGGCCTCGTCGCCAAGCAGGAACAATTGGCGGTCCATGATCACCTCTTCCGCTCGCTTGCAGGCAGCATCGACGATGAAGCTGGTTCTGTCTGTTCCTAGCAGCTCGACAGCCGCATCGATCAGGCTACGTTTCCTGATATCTACCCGCATGTTGATCGGTACGGGCTTTTCACGCTCATTGGTTTGAGCCGACATGACTGTTTCTCCATGGCTGTGGAGCGATCTCCACACAGCAACGGTAGCAGCCCGTGTAGCTAACGTCTACACACATGCATCAGTTTGACTCACTCTCCCAGAACCATAAAAGCGAGCGGTCGACCTGACGCCTGACGGATACCAGGCTGCCTTGGTAAACTAGCTGACAGCCCAGACAAACGCAGATCCTTTTTGTTGCCGGCATTTACTACGCCGCCCCTGCAATTGGCTACAACGCCCCAAAAATCCAGAATTCGGTACTGAAAACGTTGAACGATATGACCACTGAACCAGGCTCTAACCCAGCAACCACGCAACCTGAGCCTTCCCGTCGTTTCAGCGTTGCACCGATGATGGACTGGACAGACCGCCACTGCCGGTTCTTCCTGCGCCTGCTCTCCAAACAAACCCTGCTCTACACCGAAATGGTCACCACCGGTGCCCTGCTGCACAACGATGCCCACCGCTTCCTGCGCCACGACGTCTCCGAGCACCCGCTGGCGCTGCAACTGGGCGGCAGTGAGCCGGCCGACCTGGCCGCCTGTGCCCGCCTGGCCGAGGAAGCCGGCTACGACGAGGTCAACCTCAACGTCGGCTGCCCGAGTGACCGGGTGCAGAACAACATGATCGGCGCCTGCCTGATGGCCCACCCGGCGCTGGTGGCCGATTGCGTGAAAGCCATGCGTGACGCGGTATCGACCCCGGTGACGGTGAAGCACCGCATCGGTATCAATGGCCGCGACAGCTACGCCGAGCTGTGCGACTTCGTCGGCCAGGTACGCGATGCAGGCTGCCGGAGCTTTACCGTGCACGCGCGCATCGCAATTCTGGAAGGGCTGTCGCCGAAGGAGAACCGTGAGATTCCGCCGCTGCGCTATGACGTGGCGGCGCAGTTGAAGGCGGACTTCCCGGACCTGGAGATCGTGCTCAACGGCGGGATCAAGACCCTGGCCGAATGCCAGGCGCACCTGGAAACCTTCGATGGGGTGATGCTGGGGCGTGAGGCGTACCACAACCCTTACCTGCTGGCCGAGGTGGACCAGCAGCTGTTCGGCAGCGAGGCCGCGGTGGTCAGCCGCAGCGAGGCGCTGGCGCAGTTGCGGCCTTATATTGTCGCGCATATGGAAAGTGGTGGCGCGATGCACCACGTCACCCGGCATATTCTGGGGCTGGCCCAAGGCTTCAAGGGGGCGCGGCGCTTCCGCCAACTGCTGTCGGCGGATATTCACAAGGCGGCGGAGCCGTTGGCGGTGTTCGACCAGGCGGTGGAGTTGTTGCAGGGGCGGTGATTTGGCAGGCGGGCGTAATCGTCGGCAAGCCAGCCCCCCGCGAAGAAGGCAACGCGGTGCATGGCACCGGCTTCGCCGGTGTTCGCGGGTAAACCCGCTCTCATAGAACTGCACATAACTCGTTGAATTAGCAGGGCCCCTGTGGGAGCGGCTTTAGCCGCGAACACCGGCGCAGCCGGTGCCATGCACCGCGTTGGATTCTTCGCGGCTAAAGCCGCTCCCACAGAATGCACGGACCGCTTGCGAATTCAGTTCTCTATGCGACAGCGCAGCCCAAAGGGCTGGGCCATCTCCCACAGGAATCGCGCAAACTTCCGGATTTTGTGTAAGCCAGTTGTATCCACAGCGGCCCTGGCAAGCACATGCGGAACCTCGTGACGGCTTGAGACTCGAATCTTCACCTCTCGTACCGCCCTTCGCGGGCAAGCCCACTCCCACAGGCCCTTGAGTGGCCGTCGGGGCTCGGGTAATGTCGAGTCATTGCACAGGACAGAGCACGCCCATGACCTCCAAGCTGGAACAACTCAAGCAGTTCACCACCGTGGTCGCCGACACCGGGGACCTGGACGCCATCACCCGCCTGAAACCGGTCGATGCCACCACCAACCCGTCACTGCTGCTCAAGGCTGCGGCCATCCCGGGCTACGCCGAGCTGCTCAAGCAGGTAAAGGCCGATGCCAAGGGTAATGTCGACCTGGCCTGCGACAAGTTCGCGGTGGCCGTGGGCTCGGGCATTCTCAAGGTCATCCCGGGGCGTATCTCCACCGAGGTGGATGCCCGCCTGTCGTTCGATGAACCCGCCCTGCTGGCCAAGGCGCGCAAGCTGATCGAGTTGTACGAAGCCGCCGGTGTTGGCCGCGAGCGCGTGCTGATCAAGCTGGCCGCCACCTGGGAAGGCATCCGCGCCGCCGAAAAGCTGGAGAAGGAAGGCATCCAGACCAACCTCACCCTGCTGTTCTCCTTCGCCCAGGCCCAGGCCTGCGCCGATGCCGGGGTGTTCCTGATTTCGCCGTTCGTGGGCCGTATCTACGACTGGTACAAGAAGAGCACCGGCAAGGAATTCGTAGGTGCCGAAGACCCGGGCGTGCAGTCGGTCACCCGCATCTACAACTACTACAAGGCCAATGGCTACAACACTGTGGTCATGGGCGCCAGCTTCCGCAATATCGGCCAGATCGAGCAGCTGGCCGGCTGCGACCGCCTGACCATCAGCCCAGAGCTGCTGCAGCAGCTCAGCGATGACCAGGGCGACCTGCCGCAGGTGCTGAAGCCAGGCAATGCCGGCGAGCCCAAGCAGCAGCTGAGCGAAAGCCAGTTCCGCTGGGCCATGAACGAAGATGCCATGGGTACCGAGAAGCTGGCCGAGGGTATTCGCCAGTTCGCGCGGGACCAGGAAAAGCTGGAGAAGTTGATGGCTGAAAAGGCCTGATACATATCGGGATTGCCTGACGGGCGGGAAGTGTTCAGCATTTTCCGCCCGTTTTGTTTCCCTGGCCTTAGTTGTGTATTGAATTCCAGGGCCTCTTCGCGGGTAAGCCCGCTCCCACAGGTACGGCGCCACCTTCAGACTTGTGGGTATTCCTGTGGGAGCGGGTTTACCCGCGAAAAGGCCCGATAACCCGAGCTGTCGATGACCTCCTCTAGCGCATTACCCCTCGTACTCGCCGGCCCGGTACTGCGCCGCCTGGAAGCCCAGCGCCTGGCCATCTGGCTGGTCGCCACGCAACCGCTGCAACCCGAATTCATCTTCCCGGCAAGCGAGGCCCAGGTCGATTGCCAGGTGGTCGCGGTGGGCCAGCACGCCTTCATCCACCTGCTGGACATCCACTTCACCCACCCCCTGCCCTGCAACCAGCTGCTCGACTATGACCTGCTCGTCAACGGCCAGGGCATCGTCGACTGGGCGCCGCACCTGCTCTACCCCGGCGCCCGGCGCCCAGGCCTGGTACTGCGCGATCGGCTCGACCACCTGCTGCACGGTTCGTGCCGCAAGCCGCATTATCCGGCCGCCGACGGCCTGCTATGCGCCGACCGCCTGCTGCAGGCCTGCGAAAAACCCGCAGAGCGCCCCGCCGTGCTGTTGATGACCGGCGACCAGGTCTATGCCGACGACGTCGCCGGCCCGATGCTGCGCGCCATCCACAGCCTGATTGCGCGCCTGGGCCTGTTCGACGAGCAACTGGAGGGCGCGGTGGTACCCGACAGCCAGGCGCTGTACCAGCACCCGGCCTGCTATTACCACCGCGCCGACCTGCTGCCGGCGCAGGAACGCAACGAAACCCTGCGCGAGCGCTTTTTCGGCGGCAAACGCAAGCCGATCTTCTCGTCCAGCAATGCCGACAACCACCTGGTGACCTTCGCCGAGGTCATGGCCATGTACCTGCTGGTGTGGTCACCGCTGCCCTGGCAGCTGGTCAACCTGGACATGCCCAACGGGCTCACCGCCCCGCGCCAGACCCGTTACCGGGAGGAGCTGCCGCTGATCCAGGCGTTTGCCGGCAACCTCGGCCAGGTGGCGCGGGTGATGGCCCACCTGCCGTGCCTGATGATCTTCGACGACCACGACATCACCGACGACTGGAACCTCTCGGCGCAGTGGGAAGAAACCGCCTACGGCCACCCCTTCTCGCGGCGGATCATCGGCAATGCCCTGCTCGGTTACCTGCTGTGCCAGGCCTGGGGTAACGACCCGCAGGGTTGCAAGCCACTGCTCGGGCAATGCCAGGCGTTGAACAGCCAGACCCAGGATGAGCTGATCGGCGCCCTGCTGCGCTTCCAGGGCTGGCAGTTCAGCCTGCCCAGCAACCCGCCCTTGCTGGTGCTGGACACCCGCACCCGTCGCTGGCGCAGCGAAAGCAGCCTGGCCAAGCCGTCCGGCCTGCTCGACTGGGAGGCGCTGAGCGAGTTGCAGCAAGCACTGCTGGACCACCCGTCAGCGATCATCGTGTCGCCTGCGCCGATTTTTGGCGTGAAACTGATCGAGACAGTGCAGAAACTGTTCAGCTGGCTGGGCTACCCGCTGCTGGTGGATGCCGAGAACTGGATGGCCCACCGCGGTGCGGCGCAGGTCATCCTCAACATCTTCCGCCACTCGCGCACGCCGGGGCACTACGTGGTGCTGTCCGGCGATGTGCATTACTCGTTCGTCTATGAAGTGCTGATCCGCCACCGCCAGCGCAGCCCGCACTTGTGGCAGGTGACCAGTAGCGGGATCAAGAACGAATTCCCACGGCGCCTGCTGGATGTGCTCGACCGGCTCAACCGCTGGCTGTATGCGCCGCGCTCGCCACTCAACTGGTTCACCAGGCGGCGGGAAATGGAGGTGGTGCCGCGTACGCCCAGCCATAGCAAGGCGGGCGAACGGTTGTGGAATGGGGCGGGGTTGGGGCAGGTGTTCTTCGATGAACAGGGGCGGCCGACGCGGGTATATCAGCTGGATGCGGGTGGGGGTGAGGCGACCGAGTTTGCGCGGCGGGAGTGATTGGGCAGGTAATGCTTGTGTAGGCCTTGCCGGCCTCTTCGCGGGTAAACCCGCCCCCACAAGTACAACTCCGCTTTCAGAACTGTGGAGATCCCTGTGGGAGCGGGTTTACCCGCGAAGAGGCCGGAGCAGGCTAAAGATCAGGTCCGCTCCAGCGCATTGACCAGGTCATGGAAAGCTTCGCGGTTGGAGTCATTCAGGCCCATGAGGATCTTGTGCGCCTCCAGCACCTTGGAGCGCACCACGTCTTCGTTCTGGTCCTGGGACGGCAGATCGGTCAGGCATTCCGGGCACGGAATCGGGCGATCGACAATGTTGAACACCTGATCAAAGCCCATCGACTGCAGCAACCGGGAAATGTCCGGGTTGGTGGTAACCACGGTCGGCAGCAGGCCCACCTTCTGGCGCGACAGGATCGACAGCTTGGCCAGCAGGCCCAGGGTGGTGCTGTCGATACTCTCGGTTTCGGTCAGGTCGATGACAATCGCCGAGAAGTTCAACGCGGTGAAAATCTTCTCGATCGTCGCATCCAGCGCCGAACACAGGGTCAGGCGCACTTCACCGACGAATTTCAGGACGAAGGTACCGCTCTGCTCGGCGAACTGGATTCTACCGGTACTCATTGAAGGTTCCTGCTCAATACCAATAGGGCGATATCATCCGGCATCTCCCCAAGCGTAGCCAATCCAAATCGTTGACGCAGCCCATCCAGGCTGCCACCTGCGGCCCTGACGATTTCCGGCAGGGCGGCTTCTTTATCTTTGAGCGTGTCACCCGGCAAAAGGTCCAGAATGCCATCGGACATCAGGCTGAGGCTGAACTGCGGCGGCAACTCCACCACCAGGTCCTGGTAGGTAGCCTCGTCGAACAGCCCCACCGGCAGGCCGCGGCCTTCCAGGTAGCGGGTGTGCTCAGGGGTGTGCAGCACCGGCAGCGGCAGATGGCCGCCAACGGCGTAGGTCAGCAGGCCGGTGTCTTCGTCGATCACCCCGCCAACCATGGTCACGTGCTTGCCCAGCTTGCAGTTGATCAGCCCGCGGTTGATGTGGCTGAGCACCTGTGAGGGCTTGAACTCGCGCATTTTGCTGCCGCGCTTGAATTCGAACAACAGCCGTGTGGTCATGAACTTCAGCAGCACAGTGACGAACGCTGACGAAGCGCCATGCCCGGAGACATCGGCGAGATAGAAAGCGATGCGCCGCTCGTCCACACGGAAGTAATCGGCAAAATCACCCGACAGGTACAGCGACGGGATAATCTGGTGCTCGAAGGCGAACTCGCCGGCGACCCAAGGGCTTTCCGGCAGCATGTTCATCTGCACCTGACGACCGGCGGTCTGGTCCTCCTGCAGCAGGTGCAGGCTGGCCTCCAGTTCGCGGTTGGCGGCTTCGAGCTTGTCACGGTAGCGCTGGTTTTCCAGCACCAGGCGCGAACGGTCGAGGGCACGGCGCACCGAATGTTCGAGCACGGCGAGGTCTTCCAGCGGCTTGATCAGATAGTCGGCGGCGCCCAGGCGCAACGCTTCCACCGCATCGCTCATGACGCCGGCACCGGACACCACGATCACCGGCAACTGCGGGGCGCGCTCGCTGACCTGGCGGATCAGTTCGAGGCCGCCCATCTGCGGCATGCGCAGATCGCAGATCACGAGATCGGGCTGGTGTTCTTCGAAGACCTGAAGCCCCTGCTGGCCATTGCCGGCCTGGAGGACGCTGAAGCCACTGTCTTCAAGATAGGCGGCGAGGCTTGCACGGACCACGTCGTCGTCATCGATGATCAGCAGCGTTGCACTGGTTTTCTGCATGTGGGCGAACGGCGCCGATTTGGGTTGGTGCAGCGGTGTCGGCAAGGCAGACGGCCAGCTACGGGAATTCTTTGTGGTCACACTCTACTTGAGTTGTAGGACAAGAACACCTGTCCGGCAACTGTCCGGCAACTGTGAGAGCTACCTTGTAAGGCGCAGACGGTACTCCCATCCGGCAGGCGTTTCAAGCATGCAAGGGTCGACCTCGCCGCACTTTACAGGGCAAATCACCGGGAGTTATAAGAAACTCGACCAGCGCAACCCGACGGGAAGGATGCAGCATGCCCCACACGCCCTCCAGCCATGGCGAGAAACGCGATTTCATCCGCATGCGCATCGACACCGAGGTCAGCCTTTTGCACGAAGGCCAGGTGATCGCTGCGGTGTGCCTGGACCTGTCCAGCAGCGGCATGCAGGTGCAGGCACCGCAGCGCTTCCAGGTGGGGGATCAGATCGAGGTGCGGATCGACTCCGAGCACCCGGCACTGAAGGGGCTGCACGCCAGCACCGCGGTGGTGTGGATCGCCGACCAGCCGGGCGGGCAACAGAAGTTCGGATTGCGGATCCTGGCGATGCACTGATTGGCCCTGTGGGAGCGGCCTTGTGTCGCGAAAGGGCCGCAAAGCGGCCCCGGCAATGCACGCGGGGATGCTGAGTCAGGGGGCTGCTACGCAGCCCTTTCGCGACACAAGGCCGCTCCCACACGGACCGCGCAGGATCAGAAGTCGTCTTCGACTTCGCCATCCTTGACCTTGAACTCGCGGTTCTGCAGGTAGGCATTGCGAATGAAGATGTACTTGTCACCCTGGATCAGCTTCTCGGCCGACAGCAGGTCGGCGCGGGTGTCGATGATGTCCAGGGCGAAGATCGAGTTGCGCGTCGGCACATGGTCGATGTAGCGGTAGGGTTCGGTGTAGGTGTCCGGGTACTTGGCCACGCCGTCACGCACGGTGCTCGGGCCCAGCAGCGGGATGACCACGTACGGACCACTCGGCACGCCCCAGTAGCCGAGGGTCTGGCCGAAGTCCTCGTCGTTGCGCTGCAGGCCCATCCTGGTGCCGACGTCGAAGAAGCCGCCCAGGCCGAAGGTGGTGTTGACGATCAGCCGCGCAGTGTCCACGCCCGCCGCATGGGGCTTGAACTGCAGCAGGTCGTTGACCAGGTTGGTAACGTCACCCAGGTTGCGGAAGATGTTGTGGATGCCATCTTCGAGAAACTGCGGGGTGACCGCCTGGTAGCCCTTGGCCAACGGCTTGAGGGCATAGGTGTCGAGGGCATCGTTGAAACGGAAGATCGGGCGGTTGACCGCTTCCCAGGGATCTTCCTCGGTGGCGGCCTGGGTGGCTGCCACGGGCGCCAGCAGCATGCTGGCGCAGACACAGGCCTGGGTGACTCGTTCGATCACACTGGCACCGATCCTACGCATAGGTGTTTCTCCATCGAATTTCTCGGCCGCAAGCGCAAACGGGTCGCGCTGCTGTACGGCGGCAGTATAGAGGCTTGCGGGCTGATAAACAGCTTTACACATCTCTGCTCAATAATTTGTGAACAACTGTTGCACGGCACCCGCCGTCACAGGCTGGTAACAATCGCCGAATAGCCTGCGGACTATTTGAGGGAAGTTGCCATGGACGCTGCACCCGCCTTCACCGCTGTGCTGTTTGGCTTGCGCGGCTGCCTGGTGCAAGCCGCCAATGGTGGCGCCCCCTCGCCTGCCCCCGGGGCACTCGCAACCCTCGCCAGCCTGCGCCAGCGCCAGGTGCCATGCATCTGGCTGGATGATCTCGACGCCACCCAAAGCCAGCGCCTGGCCCACGTATTGCCCGCCTGGCTGCCGGGGCATTCGGTGAACGGCGTACGCTGGCCGGCACCGAACGCCTGCTGGCAGGCTCTGATGACGCTGGACAGCGAACGCCTGGACGGTTGTGTGCTGGTCAGCGGCGACCCACGCCTGCTGCAGTCTGGCTTGAACGCGGGGTTGTGGACGGTGGGGCTGGCCGCCTGCAGCCCGTTCTGCGACCGCAGCTCGCGGCAATGGCAAGCCATGCCCCCACAGGAGCAGGACCTGGCCCGTGGCAAGGCGACGCTGGAACTGTTCAGCCTGGGTGTGCACTCGGTGATCGACCACCTGGAAGCGCTGGACACCTGCCTGCAGGACATCGCCCAGCGCCGACGCAAGGGCGAAAAACCCTGACACAGCACCTTTGACGCGGATCATGCAAAGCAACGGCAGGTGGATTACGCTGAAGACAGGCCAGAACCTTTGCCGCTTCGCTGAGGTCCATGGTTTGCCAAGCCATTGATGGAGAACTGCCAATGCCTGCCCGCGAATTGCAAGAGCGCCTGAACAGCTTGCGCGAGCAACTGGAACGCAACGTGCCGCTTTCGGACGAAGAACTGGCCGCGCTACACGAAGAAGCGCGCCAGATCGAGGCGCAACTGAAGCTTGAAGAAGCCACACCAGACCATAACCTGGTGGACGGCGTGAACCTGGCGATCGAACGCTTCGAGGCCGACCACCCCGACCTCACCGCCACCCTGCGCAGCATTGCCAACTCGCTGCACAGCATGGGCATCTAATCTGCCCCGAGCCCTCTGTGGGAGCGGTTTTACCCGCAAATTCGTCGGTGGCATCACCACTGCATTCGCGGGTACACCCGCCCCCACAGGGTCCTGTTTCAGCCTTACTGGCGAACCAGGCGCGTGTTATCAGGGCTGATCACCCCAGTGCTGCGATACGGGTTGATATCCAGCCCACCCCGGCGCACATAGCGTGCATACACCGTCAAATGCTCCGGCTGCAGCAGGTTCTTCAAGTCCAGGTAGATCCGTTCCACACACTGCTCATGGAAGTCGGCATGCTGGCGGAAGCTGATCAGGTAGGTCAGCAGGCTGGCGTGGTCCAGCGCCCTGCCCTTGTACTCGACCACCACGCTGCCCCAGTCCGGCTGGCCGGTGACCGGGCAGTTGGACTTCAACAGATGGCTGTGCAGGGTTTCTTCCACCAGCCGCTCCGGGTTGCAGTGCAGCAGCTCTGGCTGCGGCTGTTGGTAGTTGCTGATGGCAACGTCCAGCACATCGATGCACTGCCCTGGCAAGGCCACCACGCCTTGGGCCTCGACCTCGGCCAGGGTGCGCACCTTCACGCCAACCGGCTTGCCGGCGGCGGCGGACAGGTCTTTCTCCAAGCACGCCAGCAGCTCACCCAGCGAGGCGAACACCGTCTGGTTCAGCGAGTTCAGGTACAGTTTGAACGACTTGGACTCGATGATGTTCGGCGAATCGGCGGGGATGGCGAACTCGCCGATCGCCACCACCGGCTTGCCCGACGGCAGCAGCCAGCTCAGCTCGAAGCAGTTCCAGTAATCCACACCCTGCCAGGGCAAGGTCTGGGCGGTAACACCCAGCTCGGCCCACTTGGCGGTACGCGGAATGGGGAACAGCAGCTCCGGGGAGTAGGTGGCAATGTATTCGCTGGACTTGCCCAGCGGGGAATGTTCGGCAGCGGGATGCATGGAAACTGACCTGAAGGTTCGAAATTGCCCCTAGTCTACCGGTTTTGCACCTCGCCTTGGAGCGCAAGTCAGCAGGATTACAACTTCGTCAGTTTGGGGCGAGCGGGCGCATCGTCACGTATCATCTCGGCATCACTCGTTCCCTGTAGGGGCGGGTTCACCCGCGAATACCGACAAAGCCGGTGCCATGCACCGTGTTGAATGCTTCGCGGGTAAACCCGCTCCCACAGGGCTTCGCGCCGCCTGCTGGAGTCAAGTCCCCCAATGAAACTGCTGATCGTCGAAGACCAGGCCCGTACCGGCCAGTACCTGAGCCAGGGCCTGAACGAGGCCGGCTTCGCCACCGAACTGGCCACTGATGGCGAGACCGGCCAGTTCCTCGCCCTGACCGGTGAGCACGACCTGCTGATTCTCGACGTGATGCTGCCCGGCCGTGACGGCTGGCAAATCCTCCAGGCCGTGCGCCAGGCCGGCCTGGACACCCCGGTGCTGTTCCTCACCGCCCGCGATGCTGTGGAAGACCGGGTACACGGCCTGGAACTGGGCGCCGATGATTACCTGGTCAAGCCGTTCGCCTTCTCCGAACTGCTGGCCCGGGTGCGCAGCCTGCTGCGCCGGGGCACCAGCCCCAGCCAGGACACCACCCTGGGCCTGGCCGACCTGCGCCTGGACCTGATCCGCCGCCGCGCCGAGCGCGCCGGCCAGCGCATCGACCTGACCGCCAAGGAGTTCGCCCTGCTTGAACTGCTGCTGCGCCGCCAGGGCGAGGTGCTGCCCAAATCGCTGATCGCCTCACAGGTGTGGGACATGAATTTCGACAGCGATACCAATGTGATCGAAGTGGCGATCCGCCGCCTGCGCCTGAAGATCGACGACCCGCACCCCAACAAGCTGATCCACACCGTACGCGGCATGGGTTATGTACTCGAAGAGCGCGCGCAGTGATGCGCCGGGTCTCCCTCGGCAGCCGCCTGGCCCTGCTGTTCGCCGCCTGCACCGCCGCTGTCTCGCTCGGCGCCGGCCTGATATTCAGCCGGGCCAGCGAGCAGCACTTCGTCGAACTGGACCAGCAACTGCTGGACTCGCGCCTGTCGCTGTTCCGCACCCAGCTGGCCGGTATCGCCACCCCGGCCGAACTGCAGGCGCGCCTGCCCGCCCTGCGCGATGAACTGGGCCATCACGCCGACCTGGCCCTGCGCATCAACGGCAACGACGGCGCCACCTGGTTCGAAAGCCGCACTGGCTTGCCCCAGGCACCGCTGCCCGACGGGCTGGCAACCCTGCATGCGCAAGGCACCGACTACCGGGGCCTGGCCGTACACCTGGCGCAAGGCGCCCCGCAGTCGCCACAACTGACCCTGTACCTCGACATCACCCACCACCAGCATTTCCTGCAAGGCATGCAACGGCTGATCTGGCTGACGGTCGGCCTGTCGGCACTGACCACCGCGCTGCTCGGTGCCTGGGCAGCACGCCGCGGGCTGCGCCCTTTGCGGCAGATGGGTCAGGTAGCCGCCAGCGTATCGGCCCGCTCGCTCACCACCCGCCTGCCGGTGGCACAGATGCCCGAAGAGCTGGCCGAGCTGGCCGGCAGCATGAACGCGATGCTGCAGCGCCTGGACGATGCCTTCCAGCGCCTGTCGGCATTCTCTGCCGACATCGCCCACGAACTGCGCACGCCGCTGTCCAACCTGCTGACCCACACCCAGGTCACCCTCACCCGCCCGCGCAGCCTCGAAGAGTACCGCGAGGCCCTGCACGGCAACCTCGAAGAGCTGCAGTGGATGGCGCAGATGATCAACGACATGCTGTTCCTGGCCAAGGCCGACCATGGCCTGCTGGTGCCGGGGCAAACACCGCTGGTGCTGCATGACGAGGTGGATGCGCTGATGGAGTACTACGCGCCGCTGGCAGAGGACAGCGGTGTGCAGATGCTGCGCGAGGGTGAGGCGCTGCTGCAGGGCGACCGGCATATGCTGCGCCGGGCGCTGTCCAACTTGCTGGACAATGCCTTGCGCTTTACCCCGGCGGGTGGCCAGATACGGGTGACCTTGGGACCAGGGCCGAGGATTGGTGTGGCCAATACCGGGGCGGCTATCGAAGCGGCTGCGTTACCGCGGTTGTTCGACCGCTTCTACCGGGTCGACCCGGCACGGCGGGAAGGCAGTAGCGAGCATGCCGGGTTGGGGTTGGCGATTACCCGGTCGATCGTGCAGGCCCATGGCGGGCACATCAGGGCGGAGTGTGCGGATGGCTGGACGCGATTCGTGATCGAGTTCACTGAAGACCGGTGATATCAGGCTGGCGCGATCCCTGTGGGGCGGGTTTACCCGCGAACACCGGCAAAGCCGGTGCCAGACACCGCGGTGCCTGCTTCGCGGGTAACCCCGCTCTCATAGAACTGCACATAACTCGTTGAATTAGCAGGGCCCCTGTGGGAGCGGCTTTAGCCGCGAACACCGGCGCAGCCGGTGCCATGCACCGCGTTGGATTCTTCGCGGCTAAAGCCGCTCCCACAGGATGCACGGACCGCTTGCGAATTCAGTTCTCTATGCGGCAGCGCAGCCCAAAGGGCTGGGCCATCTCCCACAGAATCCCTCAGTAACCTGAAGCAAACATCAGACAGCCAGGCCAATCGCCGGCTGCACCTGCGATGCCCGATAAGCCGGGTAAATGGTCGCCAGGAAGCTCATCACCAACCCGGCAGTGCAGATGATCGCCACATCACCCCACTGCAACTGCGACGGCAAGCTGCTGACGAAGTACACATCCGAAGTAAAGATGTGCTGCCCGCTCACCCGCTCCAGCCAACCGACGATCTGGCTGACGTTGAATGCCGCAATCACCCCCAGCACGCCACCGATCAGCGTACCGACAATGCCGATCAGGCTGCCCTGGACCATGAACGTGCCCATGATCTGCGCCGGCGTGGCACCCAGGGTGCGCAGGATGGCGATGTCCGGCCCCTTGTCGTTCACCACCATCACCAGGGTGGCGATGATGTTGAACGCTGCCACCGCAATGATCATCATCAGCAGCAGGCCGATCATGGTCTTTTCCATCTTCATGGCGCTGAACAGGCTGCCTTGGGTATGCGACCAGTCATCGGCACGGTAGGCATCGCCCAACCCGGCAGCGATAGCCTTGGACACCAGCGGCGCGGCATACAGGTCGTGCAGCTTCAGGCGCACGCCTTGCACCTGGCCCGGCGCCCAACGCTGCATGGCGCCAGCATCGGCCACATGAATGTAAGCCTGCGAGCCATCCAGCTCGGCGCCGACTTTAAAGATGCCGACCACGGTCAGGCGCTGCATGCGTGGGGTGATGCCGCCCGGCTCCTTGCTGATTTCCGGCACGATCAGGGTCAGTTTGTCGCCGGTGTTCAGGCGGAAGCGCCGCGCAGTCAGCTCACCGATGACCACGCCGAACTCACCCGGCTGCAAGTCCTGCAAGCGGCCCTGGACGATGTGCTGGCCGACGATCGAAACCTTGCCCTCTTCGGCCGGGTCGATACCGCCGACCTGGATCGGCTGCATCGCGCCCTTGTACGACAGCATGCCTTCCATTTCGGTAATCGGCGCCGCCGCCATCACCGCCGGGTCGCGCATGGCCGCATCGGCCACCTTGTGCCAGTCGTCCAGCGGCTGCACGCCGAGGATGGCGGCATGCGGCACCAGGCCGAGGATGCGCGAGCTCATTTCGCGCTGGAAACCGTTCATCACCGACAGCACCACGATCATCGCCAGCACGCCCAGCGACAGGCCGATCATCGAGGTCATCGAGATGAACGAGATGAAGTGGTTGCGGCGCTTGGCTCGGGTGTAGCGCGCGCCGATGAAGATGGGCAAGGGTCTGAACATGTACGAAAACACCCAAAGAAAACAGGAAAACGGGGCGGCACCAGCCACCCCGTGCAGTCGATCAGATCGCCACCAGGTGGCCGTCGTCGAGCTTCAATACTCGGTCCATCTGGCGCGCCAGGTTGAGGTCGTGGGTGACCACCAGGAACGCCGTGCGCGATGCGCTGGACAGTTCCTGCATCAACTCCTGGATGCCCTGGGCAGTGTGGTGGTCGAGGTTGCCGGTCGGCTCGTCGAGCATTACCAGGCCGGGGCGATTGACCAGTGCCCGGGCAATCGCCACCCGCTGGCGCTCACCACCGGACAGCTCGGCCGGCTTGTGGTTGAAGCGGTGGGCCAGGCCCACGCGCTTGAGCAGCGCCTCGGCACGCTCACGGGCCTCGGGGATGGGCGTGCGACCGATCAGCAACGGCATGCACACGTTCTCGATGGCAGTGAATTCCGGCAGCAGGTGGTGGAACTGGTAGACAAAACCCAGTTCGCGGTTGCGCAGCAGGCCACGGGCACGCTCGCCCAGTGCCGACAGCTCCTCGCCGGCCAGCCAGACGCTGCCCTGGGTCGGCCGGTCGAGGCCGCCCAGCAGGTTGAGCAAGGTACTCTTGCCCGAGCCGGAGCTGCCCACGATGGCTACCCGCTCACCGGCATGCAGCTCGAGGTTGAGCCCGGACAGCACCTGCACCGACTCCGGACCCTCGTCGTAGGACTTGCCCAGGTTGCGGCAACTCAAAACGGCTTTATCACTCATGCGCGACTCACTCATAACGTAGCGCCTCTGCAGGCTGGGTGCGGGCCGCACGCCAGGCCGGGTACAGGGTGGCGAAGAAACTCAGGACCAGCGCCGCACCACAGACCATGTACACGTCCTGGGCCTGGATCTGCGACGGCAGGTAATCGATGAAGTACACATCGGCGTTGAGGAACTTGTGCCCGATCAGTTTCTCGATGCCGGCGATCACCGCGCTTACATTCAGCGCGGCGACGATCCCGACCACGGCGCCGATCAGGGTACCGATCACCCCGATCACCGTGCCCTGGACCATGAAGATGAGCATGATCTGCCCCGGCGTGGCGCCCAGGGTACGCAGGATGGCGATGTCGCCACGCTTGTCGTTGACCACCATCACCAGGGTGGAAATGATGTTGAACGCCGCCACCGCCACGATCAGCAGCAACAGCAGGCCGATCATGGCCTTTTCCATGCGGATCGCCTGGTACAGGTTGCCATGGGTACGGGTCCAGTCACGGCTATAGAACTCCTGGTCACCCAGGCGCTGGGCGATGTCCCAGGCCACCCGCGGCGCCTGGAACAGGTCGTCGAACTTCAGGCGCAGGCCCTGTACCTGGTCGGGCTTCCAGCGGTGCAGGCGGGACAGGTCGCTGATGTTGGTCAGCCCCAGGTAGCCGTCGATCTCGCCCGCGCCCACGTGGAAGGTGCCGACCACGGTGAAGCGCTTCATGCGCGGGAACATGCCGGCCGGGGTCACACTGACCTCGGGGGCGACGAAGGTGAGCTTGTCGCCAATGCCCACGCCCAGCTTGGCCGCGGCCTTGTCGCCGATCATGATGCCCCATTCGCCCGGTGCCAGCTGGTCGAGGCGGCCTTGCAGGACGAACTTGTCGATGATCGACACCTCGCGCTCGCGGGCCGGGTCGATGCCGTTGAGCAGCACCTTCTGCACCTTGCCTTCATGGGTCAGCAGGCCCTGCATCTGGGTGAAGGGCGCAACCGCCACCACCTGGGGATTCTGCTTTACTTGTTGGGCAAGGGTCGGCCAGTCGGCAATGGGCTGGCCGCTCTCCAGCGTGGCATGGGGGATCATGCCCAACACGCGGGTGCGCATCTCGTGGTCGAAACCGTTCATGACCGACAGCACCACGATCATCACCACCACGCCCAGGGCGAGGCCGATCATCGAGGTCAGGGAAATGAACGAGACGAAGTGATTGCGACGTTTGGCACGGGTATAACGCGTGCCGATGAATGCGAAAAGAGGTCTGAACATGTCGGGGCTTGTTCGGATGAAAGGGAACGTCCTTGTGGCGAGGCGCCTACGGCGGCTTTACACTCGGACCACCGCCGCTACCTTGGGTTCGCCATGACGACATTAGACGAAGAAGATCGCCGCGAATACTACCGCATCGAAGATCGGATCGCACTTCAAATCAGCCCCCTCAGCGCGGCCGAAGCCCTTGACCCAGATGTGTTGCAAGATGATTCGCCATTATTCAACCTGCTCAGCGAGCTGCACCTGTCCGACTTCGAGTCGCAGCACCTGCTGCGCCAGCTGAGCGAAAAGGACCGCACCCTCGCCGCCTTCCTGCGCGCGCAGAACAAACGCCTCGACCTGCTTAGCGCGGTGGTTGCCCAGACCCTGATCGGCGAAGTTGGCCAGCCCCAGCCGGTGATCATTTCCGAAGGCGGCATCGAATTCACGCAAGCCACAGCGGTTGCCCCCGGCACCCGGGTGAAGGTGAAGATGGTGCTGATGCCGCGCGCCCATGGCCTGCTGCTGCGCGGCAAGGTCACTCATTGCGCCCCGCACCCGGAGGGCGGCTTCGAGCTGGGCACCGAATTCATCGACATGACCGACGCCCAACGGCAACTGCTGGCACGCTACATCCTGCAGCGCCAGCAGCAACAACGGCGCCAGCAGCTGGAACAGAACGACCCGGCCTCCTGAGCCCATTTTTCTCTGATTTGAAGGAACGAACGTGACCCTGATCTACGGCCATCGCGGTGCCAAGGGCGAAGCGCCCGAGAATACCCTGAAGAGCTTCCAGCAATGCCTCGCCCATGGCGTAACCCGCTGCGAGCTGGACCTGCACCTGTCGGCCGACAACGAGCTGATGGTGATCCACGACCCCACCCTCAAGCGCACCACCGGCAAACGCGGCAAGGTGGTCGAGCACCCGGCCGCCGAACTGGTCAAGATCGATGCCCGCAAAGGTGGCCCGGGCCATGTCCAGCGGTGCCCGATCCCTAAACTGGAAGAACTGTTCGAGAAATGCCCGTTCGAGCACTGGCAGCTGGAAGTGAAAAGCGCCTCGCGTACCCGTGCCGCCACCACCGTGCTGGCGATCCGCGAACTGGCCCAGCAGTACGGCCTGCTGGACAAGGTGACCATCACCTCCAGCTCACGCGAGGTGCTGGGTGCCGCCCTGGAGCTGGTGCCGGACGTCAAACGCGGTCTGGTGGCCGAATACGCCTGGCTCGACCCGTTGAAGGTGGCACAGAACTACGGCTGCGAGCTGCTGGCATTGAACTGGACACTGTGTACCCCCGAGCGCCTGCTGAAAGCCCAGAGCCAGGGTTTGCACGTGTCGGTGTGGACGGTCAACGAACCGGCACTGATGCGCCGGCTCGCTGATTTTGGCGTGGACAGCCTGATTACAGACTTTCCCGGTTTGGCCAAGACCACCCTCGGGCAGGGTTGAAATCGGTCTCTCCGACCGGCTCAGGCCACCGGTCGGAGCCGCTCAAAAAAGCCGGTTCAGGCCGTCGTAGGCAGCTACCCGATAGGCTTCGGCCATGGTCGGGTAGTTGAACGTGGTGTTGACGAAGTACTTCAGGTTGTTCTGCTCACCCGGCTGGTTCATGATCGCCTGGCCGATGTGGACAATCTCCGAAGCCTGGTAGCCGAAGCAGTGCACGCCAAGGATTTCCAGGGTTTCACGGTGGAACAGGATCTTCAGCATGCCCTGCGGCTCACCGGCGATCTGCGCGCGAGCCATGCCCTTGAAGAAGGCCTTGCCCACTTCGTAAGGCACCTTGGCCTGGGTCAGTTCCTGTTCGTTCCGGCCGATCGAGCTGATCTCCGGAATGGTGTAGATGCCGGTCGGCACGTCGTTGACGAAGCGCCAGCTGCCATTATCCACGATGCTGCCGGCGGCAGAGCGGCCCTGGTCATGGGCGGCACTGGCCAGGCTCGGCCAGCCAATCACGTCGCCGGCACCGTAGATGTTCGGCACGCTGGTGCGGTAGGCCTCGTCGACCTCGATCTGACCACGGCTGTTGACCTTGATGCCGATATTTTCCAGGCCCAGCTTGTCGGTGTTGCCGGTACGGCCGTTGCACCACAGCAAGGCGTCGGCCTTGATCTTCTTGCCCGACTTCAGGTGCAGGATCACCCCGTTATCCAGGCCTTCGACGCGCTCATACTCTTCGTTGTGGCGTACGGTGATGTTGTTGTTGCTGAAGTGGTAGCTCAGCGCCTGGGATATTTCCGAGTCGAGGAAGCTCAGCAACTGGCCACGGTTGTCTACCAGCTCAACCAATACACCCAGGCCGCTGAAGATCGAGGCGTACTCGCAACCGATCACGCCGGCACCGTACACGATCAGCTTGCGCGGGGTGTGACTGAGGCTGAGGATGGTGTCGCTATCGTAGACACGCGGGTGGTGGAAGTCGATGTCGGCCGGACGGTACGGGCGCGAGCCAGTGGCGATGATGATGTGCTTGGCGTTGAGCTTTTCCACCACACCGTTCGGGCAGACCACTTCGACGGTTTGCTCGTCGGCGAAGCTGCCGGTGCCGACGAACACGTCGACGCGGTTACGGGCGTAGTAGCCGGTGCGCGATGCTACCTGCTTGGCGATGACCTTCTCGGCGCTTTTCAGCACGTCCGGGAACGAGAACCAGCGCGGCTCACCGATGGCACGGAACATCGGGTTGGTGTTGAACTGCATGATCTGCCGCACCGAGTGACGCAGTGCCTTGGACGGGATGGTGCCCAGGTGGGTGCAGTTGCCTCCGACCTGACGACGGCTATCGACCATCGCCACCTTGCGCCCTGCTTTGGCGGCGTTCATTGCCGCACCTTCTCCGGCCGGGCCGGACCCCAGCACCACTACGTCGTAGTTGTAGACAGCCATGCGTACTCCTTCAGAACTGGCCCGCAAGCCACGGTCGCTCGCGGGGCGCGATCATGCCGCCGGGGCGCCATGAGAAAATTCGGGTGCAGTCTAATCAAGCGTGAACGCCGCGCACATTAACCCTTGGTCGCGTCGTAGGCCAATTTTGCCCGCACTACATGTGTGAACCATTCCCTGGCAGCGATCATCCCTGCTTGTGCTTTCACTCGCCTTTCACTGCCCGTTCGAATGCGGGCGTAGTTCGGGAGACGAAGCCACCCTCGGCCCGAGTCACCAATACCGCGGCCAGGCCATGCGCCACGGCAAAATCCCAGCCACGTTCCGGACCGAGGATCAACAGCAGCGTCGAATAGCCGTCAGCCAGCAGCGCCGAGGCATCGAGCACGGTGACCGCAGCCAGGTCGTGCCGCACCGGGCGCCCAAGGCGGGCATCGAAGGTGTGCGAATAGCGCCGGCCATTCTCCTCGAAATAGTGCCGATAGTCACCCGAGGTTGATACTGCAAGGCCATTGACCGGGATGATCTGGCGGGCGATCTGGCGGTCTTCGCGGGGCAGCTCCAGGGCGATGCGCCAGGGGCTGCCATCGGGCTTGCGGCCGACGGCCTTGAGCTCGCCGGTGGCTTCGGCGAGAAAGCTGGCCACGCCCATGGCCTGCAGTCGCGCGGCAATCAGGTCGACGGCATGGCCGGCGGCGATGCTGTTGAAGTCGAGTTGTACCGCGGCGTCCTTGCACAGGGCCTGGCCCTGGATGTGCAAATGCCGGTAGCCCACGCGCTGGCGCAACTGGGCCAGGGCCAATGGATCGGGTACCTGCTCGTGACGGGCCTGGGGGCCGAAGCCCCACAGGTCGAGCAAGGGTTCGACGGTGAGATCGAAGGCGCCGCTGCTCTGCTCGGCCAACTGCTGACCAAGGCTGAGCAGTTCGAACATGTCGGGCGGCAAGGCCAAGCACTGGTTGGCGGGCAACTGGTTGAACTGGCTGACGGTGGAATCGCCGCGGTAGGTCGAATAGTGCTGGTCGATGTCGTGCAGGATGGTTTCGACTGCCGCCTGCACCTGGACCGGCGCCGGGCCGCCGGGCTCGCGCACGTACTGGATGCTGTAGCTGCTGCCCATGGTCGGGCCGCCCAGGCGCTCCATGGTAGGGCCCTGGTTGCAGGCGGTCAGAAGCATCAGGATGAGCATCAAGACTGTGCGCAAGGTTTGACTTCTCGGTTGACAGTGCCGGCCCTTTCGCGGGTAAACCCGCTCTCACAGGGATGTCACAGCCTTGAGAGTATGTGATACCCCTGTGGGAGCGGGTTTACCCGCGAAGAGGCCGGCCCAGGCAACACAAATTCTGGATAAAAAAACGGGAACCCGAAGGTTCCCGTTTTTTCATTGCCTTACAAGCGTATCAGTGCGGAAACGCTGGCGGGTTCACACCGGCCATTTCTTCCATCACACGAACCACCTGGCAGCTGTAACCGAATTCGTTATCGTACCAGACGTACAGAACAACGCGGTTGTCGTTGCAGATGGTCGCTTCGGCGTCAACCACACCGGCGTGGCGGGAACCTACGAAGTCGGTCGACACCACTTCCTGCGAGCTGACGTAATCGATCTGCTTGTGCAGCTCCGAGTGCATGGCGGTCTGGCGCAGGTACTCGTTGATCTCGTCGCGGCTGGTGGCCTTCTCGAGGTTCAGGTTGAGGATGGCCATCGAAACGTTCGGCGTCGGTACGCGAATGGCGTTGCCGGTCAGCTTGCCCTTCAGCACTGGCAGTGCCTTGGCGGCAGCAGTGGCGGCGCCGGTTTCGGTGATGACCATGTTCAGCGGCGCGGCACGGCCACGGCGGCTGCCCTTGTGGAAGTTGTCGATCAGGTTCTGGTCGTTGGTGAACGAGTGAACGGTTTCGACATGGCCGTTGACGATGCCGTACTGGTCGTTGATGGCCTTGAGCACCGGCACGATGGCGTTGGTGGTGCAGGAAGCGGCCGAGATGATCTTGTCATCGGCAGCGATGTCACCGTGGTTGATGCCGTGCACGATGTTCTTCAGCGCGCCCTTGCCAGGTGCGGTGAGGATCACGCGGGCAGCGCCCGGGCAGGCCAGGTGCTGGCCCAGGCCGTCGGCATCACGCCATACGCCGGTGTTGTCGACGATCAGCGCGTTTTTGATGCCGTACTGGGTGTAGTCGACTTCGCTCGGGCTCTTGGCGTAGATAACCTGGATCAGGTTGCCGTTGGCGGTGATGGTGTTGTTGGCTTCGTCGATGGTGATGGTGCCATCGAACGGGCCATGCACCGAGTCACGGCGCAGCAGGCTGGCACGCTTGACCAGATCGTTCTCGGCGCCTTTGCGCACGACGATGGCGCGCAGGCGCAGGCCGTCGCCACCACCGGTCTTCTCGATCAGGATGCGCGCCAGCAGGCGGCCGATGCGGCCGAAGCCATACAGGACAACGTCGGTGCCTTTGCGCGCCGAAGCGTTCTGCTGGCCAACCACCTCGGCCAGTTCTTCACGGACGAACTGCTCGGCAGTACGGCCATTGCCTTCCTGCTTGAACTTGCTGGCCAGCTTGCCCAGGTCGACCGAAGCGGCGCCCAGTTTCAGCTCGCTCATGGCCTTGAGCAGGGGGAATGTCTCGTGGACGGACAGTTCGGTTTCGTCGGCTTGACGATGACGCGCAAAGCGGTGCGCCTTGAGGATCGAGATAACCGAACGGTTGATCAGGCTACGGCCATAAATCGAGCTCACCACGTTGTTGTTGCGGTAGAGCTGACCGATAAGCGGGATCATCGCTTCAGCCAGGGCTTCACGATCGATCCACTCACCAAGACACTGGTCGGGCTTCTGAGTCACGGGAACCTTCCACATGTAGGGACAGAAAAAAGGGGCTACATTATGACGCCCCAACGCGTTACGGGCAATGAGCGCCTGTCGCGGCCACGCAAGCCAGCGTTCATGCCCTTTCGAGCCTGACAGCCGGCACCGTCACCGGTACAATCGATCTCTTTGCCGCAACGCTTGGAGTGCATTCTCCCGTGTCAGTTCTGCGCCTTCCGCAAATGTCGGCTACGGCCGGCAAACAAACCTGGGGCAATCTACCCGGTGCCGCCCTCAGCCTGGCCATCGCCGAGGCCGCCAGCAGCGCAGGCCGCTTCACTCTGCTGCTGACTGCCGACAGCCAGGCTGCCGACCGTCTGGAACAGGAGCTTCGCTTCTTTGCCCCGGACCTGCCGGTGCTGCCGTTCCCCGATTGGGAAACCCTGCCCTACGACCTGTTCTCGCCGCACCAGGACATCATTTCCCAGCGCATCGCCAGCCTCTACCGCCTGCCGGAGCTGAGCCACGGTATCCTCGTGGTGCCGATCACCACCGCCCTGCACCGCCTGGCGCCGACCCGTTTCCTGCTAGGCAGCAGCCTGGTCCTGGACGTGGGCCAGACCATCGACGTGGAGCAGATGCGCCTGCGCCTAGAGGCCAGTGGCTACCGCTGCGTCGACACTGTCTACGAGCATGGCGAGTTCGCCGTACGCGGCGCGTTGATCGACCTGTTCCCGATGGGCAGCAAGCTGCCCTACCGCATCGACCTGTTCGATGACGAGATCGAGACGCTGCGCACCTTCGACCCCGAGACCCAGCGCTCGATCGACAAGGTGGGTTCGGTGCGCCTGCTGCCGGCGCGCGAATTCCCGATGCAGAAAGAGGAAGTGACCCGCTTCAAGGCGCGCTTTCGCGAACGCTTCGACGTCGACTTCCGCCGCAGCGCGATCTTCCAGGACCTGGCCAGCGGCATCATCCCCGCCGGCATCGAGTACTACCTGCCGCTGTTCTTCGAAGAAACCTCGACCCTGTTCGACTACCTGCCGGCCGACACCCAGGTGTTCTCGCTGCCCGGCGTGGAACAGGCCGCCGAACACTTCTGGAACGACGTGCGCGGGCGTTATGAAGACCGCCGTGGCGATCTCAGCCGGCCGCTACTGCCGCCAGCCGAGCTGTTCCTGCCAGTGGAAGACTGTTTCGCCCGGCTCAAGCAATGGCCACGGGTGGTGGTCAGCACTGAAGACCTCGACCCGGGCGTGGGCCGCGAGCGCTTCCCGGCGCGCGCCCTGCCCAACCTGGCGATCGAGGCCAAGGCCAACCAGCCGCTGGCCGAACTGGCCAATTTCCTCGACCAGTTCCCCGGCCGCGTGCTGTTCACCGCCGAATCGGCGGGCCGCCGCGAAGTGCTGCTGGAGCTGCTCGATCGGCTGAAACTGCGCCCGCACACCGTTGACGGCTGGGCCGACTTCATCACCGGCAGCGAGCGCCTGGCGATCACCATCGCCCCGCTCGACGACGGCCTGCTGCTGGACGACCCAGGCCTGGCCCTGGTCGCCGAAAGCCCGCTGTTCGGCCAGCGGGTCATGCAGCGCCGCCGCCGCGACAAGCGCGGCGAAACCGCCAATGACGCGGTGATCAAGAACCTGACCGAGTTGCGCGAAGGCGCGCCGGTGGTGCACATCGACCATGGCGTGGGCCGCTACCTGGGCCTGGCCACCCTGGAAATCGACGACCAGGCCGCCGAATTCCTCACCCTGGAATACGCCGAGAACGCCAAGCTGTACGTGCCGGTGGCCAACCTGCACCTGATCGCCCGCTACACCGGCAGCGACGACGCCCTGGCACCGCTGCACCGGTTGGGTTCGGAGGCCTGGCAAAAGGCCAAGCGCAAGGCCGCCGAACAGGTGCGCGACGTGGCTGCCGAACTGCTCGACATCTATGCCCGCCGCGCCGCGCGCAAGGGCTATGCGTTTGCCGACCCGTCCGCCGACTACGCCACTTTCAGCGCCGGTTTCCCGTTCGAGGAAACCCCGGACCAGCAGGCTGCCATCGAAGCTGTGCGCGCCGACATGCTGGCGCCCAAGCCGATGGACCGCCTGGTGTGCGGCGACGTCGGCTTCGGCAAGACCGAAGTGGCCATGCGCGCAGCGTTCATCGCCGTGCACAGCGGCCGCCAGGTGGCTGTGCTGGTGCCCACCACCCTGCTCGCCCAGCAACACTACAACAGCTTCCGCGACCGCTTTGCCGACTGGCCGGTGACCGTGGAAGTGATGAGCCGGTTCAAATCGGCCAAGGAAGTGGCCGCCGCAGCCGCCGAGCTGGCCGAAGGCAAGATCGACATCCTTATCGGCACCCACAAGCTGCTGCAGGACGATGTGCGTTTCAAGGACCTGGGCCTGGCCATCATCGACGAAGAACACCGCTTCGGCGTGCGTCAGAAGGAACAACTCAAGGCCCTGCGCAGCGAGGTGGACATCCTCACCCTCACCGCCACACCGATTCCGCGCACGCTGAACATGGCCGTGGCGGGCATGCGCGACCTGTCCATCATCGCCACGCCACCGGCGCGGCGCCTGTCGGTGCGCACCTTCGTCATGGAGCAGAACAAGAGCACGGTGAAGGAGGCGCTGCTGCGTGAACTGTTGCGCGGCGGCCAGGTGTACTACCTGCACAACGATGTGAAAACCATCGAGAAATGCGCCGCCGACCTTGCCGAACTGGTGCCCGAGGCGCGCATCGGCATCGGCCACGGGCAGATGCGCGAGCGCGAGCTGGAACAGGTGATGAGCGACTTCTACCACAAGCGCTTCAACGTGCTGGTGGCCTCGACCATCATCGAAACCGGCATCGACGTGCCCAGCGCCAACACCATCGTCATCGAGCGTGCCGACAAGTTCGGCCTGGCCCAGTTGCACCAGTTGCGCGGCCGGGTTGGCCGTAGCCACCACCAGGCCTACGCCTACCTGCTGACGCCGACCCGGCAGAAGGTCAGCGCCGATGCCGAGAAACGCCTGGAGGCGATCGCCAACACCCAGGACCTCGGTGCCGGCTTCGTACTGGCCACCAACGACCTGGAAATCCGCGGCGCCGGCGAGTTGCTGGGCGAAGGCCAGAGCGGGCAGATCCAGGCAGTGGGCTTCACCCTGTACATGGAAATGCTCGAACGCGCAGTCAAGGCGATTCGCAAGGGCACCCAGCCCAACCTGGAACAACCGCTGGGCGGCGGCCCGGAGATCAACCTGCGCCTGCCGGCGCTGATCCCCGAGGATTACCTGCCCGATGTGCACGCGCGCCTGATCCTGTACAAGCGCATCGCCTCGGCCGCCGACGAAGAAGGCCTCAAGGACCTGCAGGTGGAGATGATCGACCGCTTCGGCCTGCTGCCCGAGCCGACCAAAAACCTGGTGCGCCTGACCTCGCTCAAGCTGCACGCGGAAAAGCTCGGCATCAAGAAAGTCGACGCCGGCCCCAACGGCGGCAAGCTCGAGTTCGAGGCCGAGACCCCGGTCGACCCGCTGACCCTGATCAAGCTGATCCAGGGCCAGCCCAAACGCTACAAGTTCGAAGGCGCCACCCAGTTCCGCTTCCTGGTACCGATGGAACGCCCCGACGAACGCTTCAATACCCTGGAGGCGCTGTTCGAGCGCCTGACCCCACAGCCTGCCTAAGGAAGACCCATGCGTGCCATCCGTTGCCTGACCCTGTTGCTGGCGCTGTTCGCCCCGGCCGCCTTCGCCGAAGGCCTGTATCAGGTGGAAATGATTCTGGTGCGGCAGAACAGCGTGCCCGCCTTCACCAGCCCGTTCGCCCCGGAAAACTGGAGCGCCGGCGCCCCGCGCCTGAAAAAGGACGCCGAGCGCCGCCCGGCGTTGGAAGACGAAGCCACCCGCCTGGAAGCCACCGCCGACTACACCGTCTTGATGCACAAGGCCTGGCAGCAGCAGGTTGGCAGCGAACCCAGCCGCATCGCCTTGGGCGAAGGTGCCGAACAGTTCGGCCACTTCCCCATCGAAGGCAACCTGAGCATCACTGAAGGCCGCTTCATCGCGGTCGACGCCAACTTCTGGGTCAACCAGCTGGACGGCAACGGCAGCGTGCTGCAGAGCGAGCAGTTCAAGCAGAGCAACAGCAACGTCAAGGGCGGCCAACTGACCTTCCTCGACGGCGGGCACCTGGCGCTGCTGCTGAAAGTGACACCACCGGGCACACCGAAAATGCCGGTGATGGACCCGAAGATGATGGAGCAGTGATGTGAGCGAGAGCGATGCGCAGTTCTTCGTGCGCGGGCACAACGGCTGGACCCTTGCGTTTGATCGCAAGACCCTGCGCCGTGGCCAGGAATATGCCGAAGAAGGTAGAAGCGAAATCGTGTCGATCCATGGCCTGACGATCCGCGCTCAATGCACAGGCTCGGCAGGACGCACCTACTATCAGCGCATCACCCTGGAAATGACTGAAGATGGCCTGGAATGCGAGGGCACGTGCTCTTGCCCGGTAGGCGAGAACTGCAAGCATTGCGCCGCCGCTCTTTACCTGCTGGAACAGGGACCGGATTGCCCCGAAGGCACTCAAGAACCTTCGCATCCCCCCACCGAAGCCGCACAGCAGTCGCTTGACCTGCCCCCTGAACTCGCCCATTGGGTCGAAGCACTGGAGGTTACGGCAGAGCCTGTAGAGCCCACCAAACGCAAAGGCCCCTCGCTCTACTATCTGCTCAGCAACGAGCAAGGCCGGTGCATGCTCAGCGTTTTCAAAGGCACCCGGCAAGCTGATGGGCAGCTGAATCTGGGGCGCCCCAGCTCGCTGCCTGAACTGCTCTACTACACGCCACGCTATGTAACGGATGAAGACCTGCGCATCCTGAGGTTGGTTGACGCCCTCGGCAAAGATTACAGCCTGCCCATTGCCAGGCTGGAAGGTAAAAAAGGCGCCGAGTTGTACGAGTTCGCACTGGCTAGCGGACGCTTGCTGCTGGGCCACCAAACGCTGTTATCCCCCGGGCCAGCACTCCATGCCGAATTCCGCTGGGTGAGGCTCGACAACGGTAGCTATCGTGGCGCCTGGCAGAACGCTGACAAAGTGCACGATATGGCACTGCCACTGGACCCGCTCTACTACATTGATACCCAGACGGGGCTTACCGGCAAACTGCTGCATGATCTTGACCCCTTCGTTGCCAGCCAGCTTGCCAGCGCACCGACGGTGCCGGAGCATCTGATCATTCCGCTGAGCCACCGGCTGAACGCGCTGAACCGCCAGGTCCCAACTCCCACAAGTGTGCGCAGTGAAGTGATCGAGCATATTCAGCCCAGGCCCCAGCTGACCCTTGGCAGCCTCGAATTCAGTGCCTACATGCCCAAGACCGGCCGCATGCAACGGCAGATGCAACACCGTGCCGCCTTGGCGTTCGACTACGACGGCCTGCGCGCCATAGGCAACGACGACAAGCCACTGACCCGCCTGGTGGACGCCACCAGTCAACGTATTCGCCGCCAGCCCCAGGCCGAACAGGCGCTGCGCAAGGCGCTACGCGACTTGGGTTTCAAGGCTGCTACCCGGCAGAGCAAGGCTTTACCCGACAGCGCCGGCGAAATGTACCAGCTGCCCGATGACGAAGCCTGGCTGCGCTTTGCCCGCGAAGGCCTGCCGCGCCTGCGCGAAGCCGGTTGGAACATCGACATCCACCGTGACTTTGCCTTCAACCTGCAGGAGGTGGACGACTGGTACGCGACCATCGATGAAGCGCCCGGCCATGAATGGTTCGACCTGGAACTGGGCATCGTGGTCGATGGCCAGCGCCACAGCCTGCTGCCGATCGTGCTGCAACTGCTGCGCAGCAACCCGGAACTGCTGCGCCCCAGCGAACTGGCCCGGCGCAATGACGACGAGCACCTGCTGATCGACCTCAACCGCGGCCGCCTCGATGCCCCGGCCCTGCGCGTTGCCTTACCCTATGGCCGCATCAAGGCAGTGATGGGCACCCTGGGCGAGCTGTACCTGCACGAAGACGCCGCAGGCCCGTCCCTGCGCCTGGACCGTGCCGATGCCGCACGCCTGAACGACATCGAAGGCCTGCCGCTGCATTGGCAGGGTGGCGAGCATGTGCGCGACCTGGGCCGTCGCCTGCGCGATGCCCGCGACCTGCAGGTAGAGCCGCCGACAGGGCTACAGGCCAGCCTGCGCCCTTACCAGCAACAGGGCCTGAACTGGCTGCAGGCGCTGCGCGAGATGGGCACCGGCGGCATCCTTGGCGATGACATGGGCCTGGGCAAGACCCTGCAGGCCCTGGCACACCTGCTGCTGGAGAAACAGTCCGGGCGCCTGAGCGCACCGGCCCTTGCGGTGATGCCAACCAGCCTGGTACCCAACTGGCTGGACGAAGCCCAGCGCTTCGCCCCCGAGCTGCGCGTGCTGGCCCTGCAAGGCCCGGGGCGCAGCAAGCATTTCGCCAAGCTGCACGAATACGACCTGGTGCTGACCACCTATGCCCTGGTGCCGCGCGACCTCGAGCACCTGCGCGCCCAAGCCTGGCACGTGCTGGTACTGGACGAGGCGCAGAACATCAAGAGCAGCACCAGCAAGGCCGCCCTGGCGGTTTGCGAGCTGCAAGCCACCCAACGCGTCTGCCTGACCGGCACACCGATGGAAAACAACCTGGGCGAGCTGTGGTCGATCTTCCACTTCCTCATGCCAGGCTGGCTGGGTGACCAGAAGCGCTTCAACCAGGACTACCGCACGCCGATCGAACGCCATGGCGACGCCGAGCGCCTGGCCCACCTGGTCAGCCGCATTCGCCCGTTTTTGCTACGCCGCACCAAGGAACAGGTGGCCACCGAACTGCCGGCCAAGACCGAAGTAGTGCACTGGGTCGAGCTAAGCGACGCCCAGCGCGATACTTACGAGGCCGTGCGGGTGGCCATGGACAAGAAGGTTCGCGATGAAATCGCCCGCAACGGGGCCTCGCGCAGCCAGATCGTCATCCTTGATGCCTTGCTCAAGCTGCGCCAGGTGTGCTGCGACCTACGGCTGGTCAAAGGGGTCGAGACCAAGGGTAGCCAGGCGGACAAGGGCAAGCTGGGTGCGCTGCTGGAGATGCTCGAAGAGCTACTCAGCGAAGGTCGCCGGGTGCTGTTGTTCTCGCAGTTCACCTCGATGCTGGCGTTGATCGAGCAGGAGCTGGAAAAGCGCAAGATCCGCTACAGCCTGCTGACCGGTGACACCCGCGACCGGCGTACGCCGGTGCAACAGTTCCAGCAGGGTGATAGCGAAGTGTTCCTGATCAGCCTCAAGGCAGGTGGCGTGGGCTTGAACCTGACGGCCGCAGATACGGTGATCCACTTCGACCCCTGGTGGAACCCGGCCAGCGAAAACCAGGCCACCGACCGTGCCTACCGCATCGGCCAGGACAAGCCGGTGTTCGTGTTCAAGCTGATCACCCGGGGGACGGTGGAAGAGAAGATCCAGCTGTTGCAGCAGGAGAAGGCGGCACTGGCGGCGAGCCTGCTGGATGGCGGGCAGGTCGGACACTGGCGGCTGGGGGATGAAGAAATCGAAGCGCTGTTTGCGCCGTTGCCTGGTAAGCCTCGGCGGTGATTGTCCTGGGGTGCATGACTTGGGGGTTTTGTCGCCTGTGAGATCGAGCGCCGCCCGCGCGGCGCATCGCGAGCTGTCGCTCGCTCCTACGTTTGTTTCGGACCAGTTATTCCTGAGGTAGGGGCGCGCGGCCCTCTGGCGTTCACCTGGATATCTGGGGCAAACAAGGCGGTCGCGCTCGATCTCACAAGCGACAAAAACCTCAAGACAGACGCAACCAGGTCAATCGACCAGCTGAGCTTCCTTCAGCGCCCCCAACGCCTCAAGCCACCGCGGCTGCTGGCGATAATCGGTCCGCGCAAAGCCCTGCCCACGCATCCGCGCAATCCGCGGCGACGGCTTGACCTTCATCCGTTGCGCCGCACTCAACGCCAGCTCCGCCGCCGCCCGGTCATTGCACACCAGGCCCATGTCACAGCCAGCGCTCAACGCCGCCTCGATCCGGCTGGCCGCATCGCCGACCACATGCGCACCAGCCATCGACAGGTCATCACTGAAGATCACCCCGTCAAAGCCCAGCTCGCCACGCAGGATGTCCTGCAACCAGCGCCGCGAGAAGCCGGCCGGCTGGTTGTCGACCTGCGGGTAGATGACATGTGCCGGCATCACCGCCGCCAGCTGCCCGCTCAAACGGGTGAACGGCACCAGATCGGCCTGGCGCAGCTGTTCGAGGCTGCGCTCATCGGTGGGAATGGCCACATGCGAGTCCGCTTCGGCCCAGCCATGCCCCGGGAAGTGCTTGCCGCAGGCAGCCATGCCCGCCGCATTCATGCCACGGATGAACGCCCCGGCCAGTTGCGTGGCGCGCAGCGGCTCACCCTCGAAGGCGCGGCTGCCAACCACGGCACTGCGCTGGTGGTCCAGATCAAGTACCGGGGCAAAGCTGAGGTCCAGGCCAACCGCCAGCACCTCGGTCGCCATCAACCAACCGCACTGCTCGGCGAGGTACTCGGCGTTGGCGTTGTCGGCCAGCGCACGCATGGCCGGCAGGCGCACAAAGCCCTGACGCAGGCGCTGCACGCGGCCGCCCTCCTGGTCCACCGTCAGGATCAGGTCAGGGCGGATGGCGCGGATCGACGCGCACAGCTCACGCACCTGGCGCGGGCTGTCGATGTTGCGGGCAAAGATGATCAGGCCGGCCACTTCAGGCTGGCGCAGCAGGTGACGGTCCTCGGCGGTCAGCCATTTACCGGCGATATCCACCATCAGGGAGCCTTGCAGGCTGACAGTCATGGGTAATCCTTCATAGAAGACTGAGAGACGCCCACTGGGGGCAGGCGGCCTGCTCGATGCGTACCGGGCAATGGGCCGGCACCTGCTCGAACAGGCTTAGCAAATCGGTGTTGCGCAGGCGTATGCAACCATGGGACAGCGCTACGCCCATGGGTTCCGTATCCGGGGTGCCGTGCAAGTAGATATAACGGCGGAAGGTGTCGACCGCGCCCAGCCGGTTGACACCCGGCTCACAACCACTGAGCCAGAGAATGCGGGTAAGGATCCAGTCCCGGCCGGGGTATTGCGCATGCAAGGCGGGCGACCACACCTCGCCGGTCCAGCGCCGCCCAGCCAATACCGCATTCAGCGGCAAGCCCGCACCAATCTTCGCCCGCACCTGGTGCAAGCCACGCGGCGTACAGCCAGAACCATTGCGCTCGCCGGCGCCATTGCGTGCCGTGGAAACCGGCAGGCGCACGCGCAGCTGGCCATGGACAAAGCCATAAAGGCGCTGATCGGCAAGGGAAATGTGCAGGAAGTCGAGGTCAGGCATGGCGCTAGCTTAGCCGAAGCGCCCTGCCCCGCCCAGCCTTCAGGCCTTGGCGGTGGTGGCGCTTGCGCTGGTCTTGGTGCGCGGGCGCAGTTGTGCGGTGGCCATGGCGTCGTCGGTAACACCGCTATCGGCACGCATGCCCGCAGCCAGGAACGGCACCATCAGGCGCATCACCTGCTCGATCGAGGTGTTGATGCCGAAATCGGTCTCGGCAATCGCCCGCAGGGCCTTGATGCCGGACATGCTGAAGGCGGCGGCACCGAGCATGAAGTGCACGCGCCAGAACAGTTCCAGCGGCGGAATGCGCGGTGCTGCCTCGTTGACCAGCAGCATGTAGCGGCGGAACACCTTGCCGTACATGTCTTCCAGGTAACGCCGCAGGTGGCCCTGGCTCTGGCTGAAGGCCAGGCCCAGCAGGCGCATGAAGATCGACAGGTCGTTGTTGCTGCGTGGCTGCACGGCCAAAGCCTGCTCCACCAGCATTTCCAGCAGCTCTTCAAGGCTGGGCTTGTGCTCCGGCTTGGCCTGGCGCCGCTCCAGCTCACGTTCGAGGCTGGTACAGAACGGCCCGAGGAAGCGCGAGAACACCGCCTGGATCAGGGCCTTCTTGGAGCCGAAGTGATAGTTGACCGCCGCCAGGTTGACCCCGGCCTTGCTGGTAATCAGCCGCAACGAGGTTTCTGCGAACCCCCTTTCCGCGAACAGCTGCTCGGCAGCATCGAGAATGCGTTCAACGGTTTCCGATTGGGCCATGACTACTCCGCCAGACAAACAGGTGTTTGAAACATACGTTTCAGCTCCGCGCCTGTCAAGGCTCGGTGACCGGTCGGTCGCCATTTAAAAGCGCCAGGCCGGCCGCTGCAAGCGCCAAACCTGCTGTTAATTGCGCGTTATGGCTTGCAGCGCACACAGTACTGTATATAATTCCAGTCACTGTACAAAAAGACAGAGCGCTCACCATGTTGAAACTGACGCCACGCCAAGCCGAAATTCTTGCGTTCATCAAGCGCTGCCTGGAAGACAACGGCTTCCCGCCGACGCGCGCCGAGATCGCTCAGGAGCTGGGCTTCAAGTCGCCCAACGCCGCCGAGGAGCACCTCAAGGCGCTTGCGCGGAAAGGTGCGATCGAGATGACACCGGGCGCCTCCCGCGGCATCCGCATCCCCGGTCTGGAGGCCAAGGCCGAAGAAAGCGGCCTGCCAATCATCGGCCGGGTTGCCGCCGGCGCACCGATCCTTGCTGAACAACACATCGAGCAATCCTGCAACATCAACCCCGACTTCTTCCACCCCCAAGCCGACTATCTGCTACGCGTACACGGCATGAGCATGAAGGACGTCGGCATCTTCGATGGCGACCTGCTGGCGGTACACACCTGTCGCGAAGCACGCAATGGCCAGATCGTCGTTGCCCGTATCGGCGACGAAGTCACCGTCAAGCGCTTCAAGCGTGAAGGCAGCAAGGTCTGGCTGCTTGCCGAAAACCCCGAATTCGCCCCCATCGAAGTCGACCTGAAAGAACAGGAACTGGTGATCGAGGGCTTGAGCGTCGGCGTCATTCGCCGCTGATCCAGGAGGCGTCATGCAGCAGTTCATTCACGCACCCGAGCAAGCCCAGTTGCCATTGTTCGAAGCATTCCTCGCCCAGCCCGTATTGCCAGGGCTGAAAGCCAGCGAACTGGCGCGCAAGAGCAGCCAACCCGAGCTTTTCAGCGAACTGTCGCTGTGCGGCGCCCCCGGGCACTGCCAAAGCCTGCTGGCACCAGTGCTGCGCGAGCTGAGCGAGGAGGATGACGCCCGCTGGCTGACCCTGATCGCCCCGCCGTCGAGCCTGACCCAAGCATGGCTACGCGATGCCGGGCTCAACCGTGAACGCATTCTGCTGCTGCAACCTCGCGGCAATCAAAGCCCACTGCAACTGGCCTGCGAGGCCTTGCGCCTGGGCCGCAGCCACACCGTGGTCAGCTGGCTGGGCAATATCAACGCCACTGCACGCCAGCAATTGCTGCGCGCTGCCAGTGCCGGAAACGCACAAAGCCTGAACATCCGCCTCGGCTGATGTTCAGGCTTTGCCTGTCACTGCATAAAAGCTGATGCCCTGCTGCACCTCAGTGCAGCACACGCGGCCCTTCATCACGCTCCAGCTCGCCGTCCATCAGACGCCCGGCCATCTGCACGCCCACACTGAGCATGGCTTTGGCCACTTCAACATGCTGACCCTGCAGGAACACCTTGGCGTCCTCCGAGAAATCCAGGGTTACCAGAGAGCCCTCATCCTCGGCGCGACGCAGTTCGATGCGGCCATCAGGCAACTCGACAATTTCCAGAAACGACGTAGACATAAATGGCAGTTCTCCGCGAAAGGCCAGCATTGTACCAGCCGTAGCGGCTATCAGCACTCACTCAACGCGTCGCGGAAACGTCTCACCAGGCCCTTGAGGTTGCTACGCCAGCTTTCCAGTTCGGCACGTGACAACGCCGGATGCTCGGGCTCATCGAGATTGACCGCCTGGATCAGTGGCTGGGTGACGTCTGTTTTCGGTGTTTTTTTCGCGACCGGTGGTCGGAACAAATCGGCATAAGCACTGAGCATTTGCGCAAGCCAGGTTTCGCGCTGACGGGCCAGCTCCAGCAGTTCGGCCACCTCCGGGATGGCGATGCCGTTCAGGGCGTCATCAGCCAGTGCTTGCTCGACCGTTGCCACAACCGGCAGGCGGTAAAAGCCGCCGATCTCATGGCACAAGCCCAGCAGCGCGCCGTACAGGTGGAACAGCGCCGACTCGCGTTCGGCCTGGACCAGGCCCTGGGCATTCATGGCCTGGCTTTGTTCGGCCTTGGCCATGGACTCCAGAGCGAGGCCGGCAAAGAACAGTTTCTGGTTGGTGCGGGTGTAGAGTTCCTGGGCCATCTCAGTGCCCTCCCATAAGGCTGCAAGGCGGATAGCTGCATCATAAATGATTGGGGCCGCTTTGCGCCCCTTCGCGGGTAAACCCGCTCCCACAGGAAACGCACCAGCCTTCAGAGCGTCACCGTACCTGTGGGAGCGGGTTTACCCGCGAAGGGGCGCGAAGCGGCCCCATTCAAAGCACTGCCAGATCAGCGCTTGTCTTCAACCTTCCATGCATTGCCGTCGTAGAACGCTTTCCAGCCGGTAGGCTTGCCATCCACTTCGGACTGCACGTACTGCTCCTTGGTCTTGCGGCTATAACGGATCACCGCCGGGCGGCCTTCCGGGTCCTTCTGCGGCGCATCGCACAGGAAGTGGTACTTCGGATCGATCTCGTGCTTGTGCGGCACGATCTCCAGCACCAGTGGCGCACGGGTTTCGCGGTTCTTGGGGAACTGGCTGGCGGCCAGGAACAGCCCCGAAGCACCATCACGCAGTACGTAGGTGTCGTCGACCTTTTCGCACTTGAGCTCCGGCATGTCCACCTTGTCCATCTTCGGTGGCGCCGCCTCGCCGCTCTTGAGCAACTTGCGGGTGTTCTTGCACGCTGGGTTGGTGCAACCGAAGAACTTGCCGAAGCGGCCAGTCTTCAACTGCATCTCGCTGCCGCACTTGTCGCACTCCAGGCTCGGCCCTTCGTAGCCCTTGATGCGGTAGTTGCCTTCCTCGATCTCGTAGCCGGTGCAATCCGGGTTGTTACCGCAGATGTGCAACTTGTGCTTCTCGTCCAGCAGGTAGGCATCCATCGCCGTGGCGCAGATCGGGCAGCGGTGCTTGCCCAGCAGCACGCGGGATTCCGATTCGCCCTCGTCGTCGGCGGCAATCTCGTCGCCCGGCACCAGGTTGACGGTGGCCTTGCAGCGCTCTTTCGGCGGCAGGCTGTAGCCCGAGCAACCGAGGAACACGCCGGTGGAGGCGGTGCGAATCATCATCGGCCGGCCACACTCCTTACACGGAATGTTGGTCATGGTCGGTTGGTTGGCGCGCATGCCGTCTTCGCTGGACTCGGCGGTCTGCAGCTTCTTGCTGAAGTCACCGTAGAACTCGTCGAGCACGTTCTTCCAGTCACGCTCGCCCTGGGCCACGTCGTCGAGGTTCTCTTCCATGTCGGCAGTAAAGCCGTAGTCCATCAGGTTGGAGAAGCTCTCGGACAGGCGCTCGGTGACGATGTCGCCCATCTTTTCCGAGTAGAAGCGGCGGTTGTGCAAGGTTACATAACCACGGTCCTGAATGGTCGAGATGATCGCCGCATAGGTCGACGGGCGGCCGATGCCGCGCTTTTCCATTTCCTTGACCAGGCTGGCTTCGGTGAAGCGCGCCGGTGGCTTGGTGAAGTGCTGGCTCGGGTCGATCTGGATCAGCTTCAGCGCTTCGCCCTGGACCATTTCCGGCAACACGTCGTCTTCGCCCGGCTTGCTCTGCTGCGGCAACACACGGGTGTAACCGTCGAACTTGAGGATGCGGCCCTTGGCACGCAGCTCGAAGTCGCCGGCAGCCACGGTGACGCTGGTGGACAGGTACTGCGCCGGCGGCATCTGGCAGGCCAGGAACTGGCGCCAGATCAGCTCGTACAGGCGCTCGGCGTCACGCTCCATACCACTGAGCTTGGTCGGGTGGGTGTTCACGTCGGAAGGACGAATCGCTTCGTGTGCCTCCTGGGCGCCTTCCTTGCTGCCGTACACCAGCGGTGCCTCGGGCAGGTACTGCGTGCCGAACTCGCGCTCGATGTAGCTGCGCGCCATGTCCAGCGCGTCGGCCGACAGGTTGGTCGAGTCGGTACGCATGTAGGTGATATAGCCGGCTTCGTACAAGCGCTGGGCCATCATCATGGTCTTCTTCACACCGAAGCCCAGGCGGTTACTCGCCGCTTGCTGCAGGGTGGAAGTAATGAACGGTGCCGACGGCTTGCTGCTGGTCGGGCGGTCTTCGCGCTTGACCACGCTGTAGCTGGAAGCCTTGAGTTTCACCAGCGCCGCCATGGCCTGTGCTTCGTTCAGCGGCTTGAAGGCCTCGCCCTTCTCGCGCGCCACTTCGAAGCGCACCTTGGCGTTCTTGGCAGTGCCGAGGTCGGCGTGGATTTCCCAGTACTCTTCCGGGATGAACGCACGGATTTCGCGCTCGCGCTCCACCACCAGCTTCACCGCCACCGACTGTACGCGGCCGGCGGACAGGCCACGGGCGATCTTGGCCCACAGCAGCGGCGAAACCATGTAGCCGACCACGCGGTCGAGGAAGCGCCGCGCCTGCTGGGCGTTGACCCGGTCGATATCCAGCTCGCCTGGCTGCGAGAAGGCATCCTGGATGGCTTTCTTGGTAATTTCGTTGAACACCACGCGCTTGTAGCGGGTGTCGTCGCCGCCGATGGCTTCGCGCAGGTGCCAGGCAATGGCTTCCCCTTCGCGGTCCAAGTCGGTTGCGAGATAGATGGTGTCGGCATCCTTGGCCAGGCGGCGCAGCTCTTCGATCACCTTTTCCTTGCCAGGCAGGATCTCGTACTTGGCCTTCCAGCCGTGGTCAGGGTCGACGCCCATGCGTGCCACCAGCTGGCGGCGAGCCTTTTCCTTCGGCGACAGGGCCGGAGCCTCACCCGCGGCCTTGCCACGCTTGGCGGCCGGCTCTTTGCTGGCGCTGGCCGAACCGCTGGTGGGGAGGTCTCGGATATGGCCGATACTCGACTTCACCACGTACTGGTTGCCCAGGTACTTGTTGATGGTCTTGGCCTTGGCCGGGGATTCCACAATGACCAGCGATTTGCCCATGGATCGGAGTATTCCTGAATCTGAAGATGAAAAACGCGTCAGGTGCCAGACGCGGCACCGCTATATATAGTGGCAAAAGTGTCAGGTCAAGTTCGGACTATCACTCGTGCGACTTGCCCAGCGACCTGGGTAGCCCCTCTTCGGCCTTGACCAAAGCAAAGCGTGGCACCTGCTCGCCGTCAACCTCGACAGTTTCCTTGAACATGTCCAGGGGACGCACACCCAAACCGTAATCACCGTATAGCAACTGGTAGACCACCAGCAACTCATCGGTTTCCGAATGATGCGCAACACCCAACACTCGGTATTCCGGCCCCTTGTAATGCCGATAAACGCCTGGTTGTATCTGCATGTTGCCCACCCTCTTGAAAAAAAACCTGAAAAAACAAAACCGGGGCACAAGGCCCCGGTCGCTGTCCCGCTACGCGATCAGACGCGTTCGAAGACAGTGGTGATACCTTGGCCGAGGCCGACGCACATGGTCGCCACCCCCAGGGTACCGCCATTTTGCTTCATGACGTTGAGCAGGGTGCCGGAAATCCGTGCCCCGGAGCAACCGAACGGGTGGCCCAAGGCAATGGCGCCGCCGTGCAGGTTAACCTTCTCATCCATCTTGTCGAGTACTTTCAAGTCTTTCAGCACTGGCAGGGCCTGTGCAGCGAAGGCTTCGTTGAGCTCGATGAAGTCGATGTCGGCCATGGTCAGGCCGGCACGCTTGAGGGCTTTCTGGGTCGATGGCACCGGGCCGTAACCCATGATCGCCGGGTCGACACCGGCCACCGCCATGGCGCGGATGACTGCCAACGGCTGGATACCCAGGTCCATCGCGCGCTGCCCGGACATGACGATCATGCACGATGCACCGTCGGTAATCTGCGACGAGGTACCGGCAGTGACGGTGCCGCCCTTGGGGTTGAACGCCGGTTTGAGCGACGCCAGGCCTTCGAGGGTGGCTTCCGGGCGAATGGTTTCGTCGAAGTCGAATACCTTCAGGAAGCCGTTCTCGTCGTAGCCCTGCATCGGGATGATCTCGTCCTTGAACTTGCCTTCGACCGTGGCCTTGTGGGCCAGCTGGTGCGAACGCAAGCCGAACAGGTCCTGCTGCTCACGGGTAATGCCGTGCATCTTGCCAAGCATTTCTGCGGTCAGGCCCATCATCCCGGAAGCCTTGGCGGCATGCAGGGACAGGTGCGGGTTGGGGTCGACGCCATGCATCATGCTGACGTGGCCCATGTGCTCCACGCCACCGACCACGAACACATCACCGTTGCCGGTCATGATCGCCTGAGCAGCGGTGTGCAGCGCGCTCATCGATGAGCCGCACAGGCGGCTGACGGTCTGCGCCGCCGAGGTGTGCGGGATCTGGGTCATCAGCGAAGCCATGCGCGCGATGTTCCAGCCCTGCTCGAGGGTCTGGTTGACGCAGCCCCAGATCACGTCCTCGACTTCTTTCGGGTCGACCTTGTCGTTGCGTTCCAGCAGCTTGCTGATCAGGTGCGCCGACATGTCTTCGGCGCGGGTATTGCGGTGCATGCCACCCTTGGAGCGGCCCATCGGCGTGCGACCGAAGTCGACAATCACCACGTCTCTTGGATTCAGGCTCATATCAAATCTCTCGCTCTAGCTCGTTGACCGCTCAGTTGAAGAAGCGCTGGCCGTTCTTGGCCATTTCACGCAGCTTGGCGGTCGGGTGGTACAGCGGCCCCAGGTCGGCGTACTGATCGGCCAGGGCCACGAATTCGGCCACACCGATCGAGTCGATGTAGCGCAGCGCACCACCGCGGAAGGGAGGGAAGCCAATGCCGTAGACCAGGCCCATGTCTGCTTCGGCGGCGGTTTCGACGATGCCGTCTTCCAGGCAGCGCACGGTCTCCAGGCACAGCGGGATCATCATCCAGTTGATGATGTCTTCGTCAGTAACTTCGCGCTGTTCGAAGACGATCGGCTTGAGTACGTCGAGCACGCTGGCGTCGGCGACCTTCTTCGGCTTGCCACGCTTGTCGGTTTCGTAGGCGTAGAAGCCCTTGCCGTTCTTCTGGCCCAGGCGGTTGGCCTCGTACAGGGCGTCAACGGCCGAGCGGCGCTCGTCCTTCATGCGGTCCGGGAAGCCCTCGGCCATCACGTCGCGGCCGTGGTGCCCGGTGTCGATGCCGACCACGTCCATCAGGTACGCCGGGCCCATCGGCCAGCCGAACTTTTCCATGACCTTGTCGATACGTACGAAGTCGACACCGGCGCTGACCAGCTTGGCGAAACCACCAAAGTACGGGAACAGCACGCGGTTGACCAGGAAGCCCGGGCAGTCGTTGACCACGATCGGGTTCTTGCCCATTTTCTTGGCGTAGGCCACGGTGGTGGCCACCGCCACTTCACTGGACTTCTCACCACGGATGACTTCCACCAGCGGCATCATGTGCACCGGGTTGAAGAAGTGCATGCCGACGAAGTTTTCCGGGCGCTTGAGCGCCCTGGCCAGCAGGTTGATGGAGATGGTCGAGGTGTTGGAAGCGAGGATCGCATCGTCCTTCACCTGGCCTTCCACTTCGGCCAGCACGGCCTGCTTGACTTTCGGGTTCTCGACCACGGCCTCGACGACGATGTCGACATTGGCGAAATCGCCATAGGACAGGGTCGGGCGAATGGCGTTGAGTGCCTCGGCCATCTTGGCCGGGGTCAGGCGGCCCTTCTCGACGCGGTTGCCGAGCAGCTTGGAGGCCTCGTTCAGGCCCAACTGAATGGCTTCCTCGCGGATGTCCTTCATCAGGATCGGAGTGCCCTTGACCGCCGACTGGTAGGCGATGCCGCCACCCATGATGCCGGCGCCGAGCACGGCGGCCTGCTTCACGTCGTGGGCGATTTCGTCATGCGCCTTGGCCTTGCGCTTGAGTTCCTGGTCATTGAGGAACAGGCCGATCAGGCTCTCGGCAACCGAGGTTTTGGCCAGCTTGGCAAAGCCTGCCGCTTCGACTTCCAGAGCCTTGTCACGGCCGAAGTTGGCGGCCTTCTGGATGGTCTTGATAGCTTCGACCGGGGCCGGGTAGTTCGGGCCGGCCTGGCCGGCGACGAAGCCCTTGGCAGTCTCGAAGGCCATCATCTGCTCGATGGCGTTGAGCTTGAGCTTTTCCAGCTTGGGCTGGCGTTTGGCCTTGTAGTCCAGCTCGCCACTGATGGCGCGCTTGACCAGGTCAAGGGCACCGGCCAGCAGCAGTTCAGGCGCGACCACGGCGTCGACGGCACCCACTTTCAGGGCGTCTTCGGCACGGTTTTCCTTGCCGGAGGCAATCCACTCGATGGCATTGTCCGAACCGATCAGGCGCGGCAGGCGCACGGTACCGCCGAAGCCCGGGTAGATACCCAGCTTGACTTCCGGCAGGCCGATCTTGGCGCTGGTGGACATGACCCGGTAGTCGGCGGCCAGGCACATTTCCAGGCCACCGCCCAGGGCGATGCCGTTGATGGCGGCGACGGTCGGCACTTCGAGGTCTTCGAAGGCGTTGAAGATGCGGTTGGCTTCCAGGTTGCCGGCGACCAGTTCGGCCTCGGGCAGCTTGAAGTTGTCGACGAACTCGGTGATGTCGGCGCCGACGATGAACACGTCCTTGCCACTGCTGACGATCACGCCCTTGACCGAGGCGTCGGCCTGGATGGCATCGACGGCCTGGCGCAGCTCGTTCAGGGTCAGGCGGTTGAACTTGTTGACGGACTCACCCTTGAGGTCGAACTTGAGCTCGACGATGCCACTTTCAAGAGCCTTAACCGTGATGGCTTTACCTTCGTAAATCATCAACTGATCTCCACGATATGGAAGCTGAACTGTACACGCCGATCGCTGCAGCAAAAGCAGCCCTAGCTGCCCTGCCCCAGGCACACCCGTCAGCGCGCTAGTCGGAAGTATGGCTTGGCGTCATGACATACAAACGCTCAATTCATACGCCCGTTTGATTTGGGTGTGCACACATTCTCCGAAAAGATCGGCGTTGTCAAATGCTCGCAAGCAAGGTGAAAACACGACTTTCCGGTCATTTTGTAGCGTCCAGGTACTAAACATGATGACGGTGATTGCTGGCCATTCATGTCGGCGATTGACCATGAACCGCAGGAGAATGCTGCAGCTTTTGCCTTGCGCGGCGACCTCGAACGGCTACACTGGCACTTGCTTGAATGCAATCCGGCCTGCCTGGCCTTTTCTGCGCAGCAGAACGCAAAGCGGCGACTTGGTACCCCACCCCTTCAGGGTTCTGCCAAGCCGCCGCTTTGTCGTTTTGTGCTTGCCTTCCAATGGAAGGGCTTAGCGGGGCCCTGTGGGAGCGCAAAGGCAGGCCTCAGGCCAAGGTTTCGAGGACGTAGGCAACATCCTGCAATACAGCCGTATCGCCCCGCTCGGTCCAGTACAGCGCGATCATCCGGGCATCGGCCTCGACCTTGTAGACACTCGCCGGCAAGCGCGCCAGGGGTTCCATGAAGCGCGGGTCCTCACAGGGTTCACGCCACTGGTTCCACCACACCCCCGGGGTGACCTGCCAGAAGCTGAAGCTATCCTCATGCCCGCGGCGGCGTGCCCGGTGGTATTGCGGGCACGGGCTTGGTGGCTCCTTTTCCAGCCAGTGCGGCCACTGCTGCGGCGCCAGCTGCATGGCCAGGCCCATGCGCCGCGCTTCCAGGCGCAGCTTCATCTGCTCGCTCTGCTTGCGCGAGGTGCGCAGCCAGGAAAGCGGGCTGAGAATCAGCGCAAGGATTGACACCACCAGCAATACCGTCATATCAGTAGTTCCCATAAAACGTTGCAAATGAGCTGGTTAGCCATTTTTCACGGAAGACCCGCCCGAAAGCGACCATACTTCTTCTATCGCGATTGTCAGGAGTTCCGCTCATGTCCTACGAACATCTTCTGGTCGCCGTCGACCTGACGGAAGAATGCGACCCGGTGATCAAACGTGCCATGGCACTCGCCGAGCCGTCGAATGCCAAGGTTTCGCTGGTACACATCGTCGAGCCGATGGCCATGGCGTTCGGCGGTGACGTGCCGATGGACCTGTCACAGTTGCAACAGCAGCAGTTCGACCAGGCCAAGGAGCGCATGGACCGCCTGTTCAACAAATACCCGGGCATCCACCGCGGCGACTCGCACCTGACCTATGGCCAGCCGCGCCAGGAAATCCACCAGCTGGCCAAGGACCAGAAGTGCGACCTGATCGTGGTCGGTAGCCATGGCCGCCACGGCCTGGCGTTGCTGCTGGGTTCCACGGCCAATGACGTGCTGCATGGCGCGCCGTGCGACGTGTTGGCGGTACGGTTGCTGAAGAAGGAATGATTCAACCTGTACCGGCCCTTTCGCGGGTGAACCCGCTCCCACAAGGACCGCACCGCTGTTGAACGCGGCGCAGTACCTGTGGGAGCGGGTTCACCCGCGAAGAGGCCGGTACAGGCCAACGCCGATCAGCCTTCCAGCTCGGCCCAGCGCTCTACCAATACATCCAGCTCGCCCTGCAGCTTCTCGATCTTGGCCAGCACTGCCGAGGTCTCCGCAATCGGCCGCTGATAGAAGCCCGCCGCATTCACTTCTTCCTGGGCCTCGGCCATGCGCTGCTCCAGCTCATCGATCTGCCCCGGCAGCATTTCCAGCTCACGTTGCAGCTTGTAGCTGAGCTTCTTCTTCGAACCATCGGCCACCACTGCAACAGGCTCAGGCGCTGGCTTGGCCTCGACCTTCTCCACCACCGCGCTGTTGAGCTCGGACTTGCCGCCCTTGCTCTCGGTCACCCCCAGCAGCTTCGGCGAGCCACCTTGGCGAATCCAGTCCTCGTAGCCACCGACGTACTCGCGCACCTTGCCCTCGCCTTCGAACACCAAGGTACTGGTGACGACGTTGTCGAGGAAGGCCCGGTCGTGGCTGACCATCAGCACGGTGCCTTTGTAGTTGGACAGCACTTCCTCGAGCAGCTCGAGAGTTTCCACGTCCAGATCGTTGGTCGGTTCGTCGAGCACCAGCAGGTTGGCCGGCTTGCTGAACAGCTTGGCCAGCAACAGGCGCGCGCGCTCGCCACCCGACAGTGCCTTGACCGGCGTGCGGGCACGCTGGGGGCTGAACAGGAAGTCGCCCAGGTAGCTCAGCACGTGGCGGTTCTGGCCGTCGATCTCGATGAAGTCGCGGCCTTCGGCCAGGTTGTCGATAACGGTCTTTTCCAGGTCGAGCTGGTGGCGCATCTGGTCGAAATAGGCCACTTCCAGCTTGGTGCCACGCTCGACCTTGCCTGCGGTCGGCTCCAGGTCGCCGAGCATCAGCTTGAGCAGGGTGGTCTTGCCGGTACCGTTGGCACCCAGCAGACCGATGCGGTCCTGACGCTGGAGGACCATGGAGAAGTCCTTGACCAGCACGGGCCCGTCGGGGTGATGGAAGCTGACATTCTCCAGCACCATCACCTGCTTGCCGGACTTTTCCGCCGCCTCGATCTGGATATTGGCCTTGCCCTGGCGCTCGCGACGTTCACTGCGCTCCACGCGCAGGGCCTTCAGCGCGCGTACGCGGCCTTCGTTGCGGGTACGGCGGGCCTTGATGCCCTGGCGGATCCACACTTCTTCCTGGGCCAGGCGCTTGTCGAACAGCGCATTGGCGGTCTCCTCGGCGGCCAGCGCGGCCTCCTTGTGCACCAGGAAGCTGGCATAGTCGCCGTTCCAGTCGATCAGGCCACCGCGGTCCAGTTCGAGGATGCGGGTGGCCAGGTTCTGCAGGAAGGAACGGTCGTGGGTAATGAACAGCACCGCACCGTTGAAGCCGCGCAGGGCCTCTTCGAGCCAGGCGATGGCACCGATGTCCAGGTGGTTGGTCGGCTCGTCGAGCAGCAGCAGGTCGGGCTCCGACACCAGCGCCTGGGCCAGCAGCACGCGGCGGCGCCAGCCACCGGACAGCTCGGCCAGGGTCTTGTCGGCCGGCAGCTGCAGGCGGCTGAGGGTGCTTTCCACCACCTGCTGCAGGCGCCAGCCATCACGGGCTTCCAGCTCGTGCTGGACGTGCATGAGTTTTTCCAGGTCTTCATCGCCCTGGATGTTCAGGCTCAGGTGGTGGAACTGCGCCAGCAACTCGCCCACGCCATCCAGGCCTGCGGCCACCACGTCGAACACCGTGCGCTCGTCGGCCACCGGCAGCTCCTGCGGCAGCTCGCCGATCTTCAGGCCCGGGGCACGCCAGATTTCGCCGTCGTCGCCCTTCTGCTCGCCCTTGACCAGGCGCAGCATGCTCGACTTGCCGGTGCCGTTGCGGCCGATGATGCACACCCGCTCGCCACGAGCGATCTGCCAGGACACGTTGTCCAGCAGCGGCATGGCGCCGAATGCGAGGGACACATCGCTGAATTTGAGCAGGGTCATGTTGGTCTCCATAAATCGGGCGCGCATTCTACCTGACTTGGCCCCCGACGGCATCCGCCTGGCCACCCGGCGAGGGCATTGCGACATCTGGTCGAACTTAATATCCCGATACAAGCACAGCGCTTTCACCCGCCGCCGGCAAACAGCTAAGCTAAGGCAATAGCTTCCAACAGTGCTGGCTCCGCCGTCACTTCCCCATGGTTCAACTGCCCGGACGTATCATGCGCAGCCGCCTGTTACATATTGCATCCTGCCTGCTGCTCACCGCCGCCACCTGCGCGGCGCAGGCCGCCGACCTTACCCTGCAACGCCAGTACTATGACGAGGCCAAGCGCGCGCTGGCCAAAGGCGACAAAGGCCCGTACCTGCGCTATGCCCAGGCCCTCAGCGACTACCCGCTGACGCCCTACCTGGCCTACGACGAGCTCACCGCCCGCCTGAAAACCGCCAGCAACCAGGAAATCGAAAGCTTCCTCGCCAAGCATGGCGACCTGCCCCAGGCCAACTGGATGAAACTGCGCTGGTTGCGCTGGCTGGCCGAACGCGGCGAATGGAATACTTTCGTCAAGTACTACGACCCCAAGCTCAATTTCACCGAACTGGACTGCCTCAACGGCCAGTACCAGCTCAGCCACGGCCTGCGCGCCGAGGGCTACGCCACGGCTGACAAATTGTGGAATGTCGGCAAGTCGCAGCCGGCCACCTGCGACACGCTGTTCGGCATGTGGGCGGCCGAAGGCCAGCTGACCGAGGCCAAACGCTGGCAACGCACCAAGCTGGCGGCCCAGGCGCGCAACTACGGCCTGGCCAACAACCTGGTCAAGACCCTGACTACTCTCGGCCCGCAGGGGCGCCTGCTGGTCGATGTGGCGCAGAAGCCCGAGCTGCTCAACCAGCCTTCGCGTTTCACCCCGGTCAACGAAGCCATGTCCGACGTGGTCAGCCTCGGCCTGCGCCGCCTGGCCCGGCAGGACCCGGAGCGGGCCATGGCGCTGCTCGACGACTACGCCCAGCGCATGCACTTTTCCCGTGACGAGAAGGTGGCCATCGCCCGCGAAATCGGCCTGACCCTGGCGCGCCGCTACGACCCGCGCGCGCTCGACCTGATGACCCGCTACGACCCCGAGCTACGTGACAACACCGTCAGCGAATGGCGCCTGCGCCTGCTGCTGCGCCTGGGCCGCTGGGAAGACGCCTACCAGCTGACCCGCCGCCTGCCCCAGGACCTGGCCAGCAGCAGCCGCTGGAAGTACTGGCAGGCCCGCAGCCTGGAGCTGGCGCAGCCGAACAACCCGCAGATCCCGCTGCTGTACAAGACCGTGGCGCGTGAGCGTGACTTCTACGGCTTCCTCGCCGCTGACCGCGCACAGACGCCTTACCAGCTGAACAACAAGCCGCTGGTGCTGAGCCCGCAGCTGGTCAACAAGGTGCGCAACACCCCGGGCATCCGCCGCGCCCTGGAGTTCCACGCCCGTGGCCAGATCGTCGAAGGCCGCCGCGAGTGGTACCACGTCAGCCGCCACTTCAACCGCGACGAAATGGTCGCCCAGGCGCGTCTTGGCTACGACCTGCGCTGGTACTTCCCGGCCATTCGCACCATCAGCCAGGCGCAGTACTGGGACGACCTGGACATTCGCTTCCCGATGGCCCACCGCGACACCCTGGTACGCGAGGCCAAGGTCCGCGGCCTGCATTCGAGCTGGGTATTCGCCATCACCCGCCAGGAAAGTGCCTTCATGGAAGATGCCCGCTCGCCGGTGGGCGCCAGCGGCCTGATGCAGCTGATGCCGGCCACGGCCAAGGAAACCGCACGCAAGTTCAGCATTCCGCTGGCGTCACCGGCTCAGGTGCTCAACCCGGACAAGAACATCCAGCTGGGCGCAGCCTACCTGAGCCAGGTGCACAGCCAGTTCAACGGCAACCGGGTGCTGGCTTCGGCGGCCTACAACGCCGGGCCGGGGCGTGTGCGCCAGTGGCTGAAAGGCGCCAAGCACCTGAGCTTCGATGTGTGGGTGGAGTCGATCCCGTTCGACGAAACGCGCCAGTACGTACAGAACGTGCTGTCGTATTCGGTGATCTACGGGCAGAAGCTGAACTCGCCGCAGCCGCTGGTGGACTGGCATGAGCAGTACTTCGATGACATGTGATTATTGCTGAGCCTGGCCTCTTCGCGGGTGAACCCGCTCCTACAGGGTCCCCATTCCTTGAGGAAAGTGGAGTACCCGTGGGAGCCGGTTCACCCGCGAAGAGGCCGGCACAGGCAACACAGCTATTCCAGGATTTCCACCGCCATCCCTGCCTCCAACCACCCACTGCCATCCACCGCCAGGTTCTGCCCGAACAGCACATCCCCCTCCTTCTCGCGGAAGGTCCTGAGCGTGGCCATCGGCTCGCGGTCTTCGCTGCGCTCGCCGGTAGCCGGGTCGATGGTGGTAAAGATGCAGCGCACACTGGGCTTGAGCACACGAAACTCCAGGCTGCCGATACGAATACGCTTCCAGCCATCCTCGGCAAACGGTTCGGCCCCCTGCACCACCAGGTTGGGCCGAAAGCGCAACATCTGCATGGGCCGGCCGATACGTCGGCTGAGCTCGTCCAGCGAACCCTGGCCGATCAGCAACAAGGGGAAACCGTCCGGAAACGCCGCCCGGTCACTGTTGAAGCCGTAGCCATTGGGCAGATAACGCGCGCGCGGCTCCGGGCAATGCACCAGGCGCACGGCCTTGCCCAGCAGCTCGCTCAGCCAGGCCGCCGCCGCATCGCCTGCATCCGGCACGCGCAGGGTATCGCGCCAGATGGTCACGCCGCGCAGGGCGTCATCGGCAGGTGGCACAGGCACCCGCAACGGTGCCTGCCCAGGTGTTTCCAGCAGCAACTGGCCGCTGGCATCATCGCTTGCCTTGACCTGGCCTAGCTGTGGCCAGGCGCGCTGGGTCAGGAAGCGTCCGTTTTCTTCCTCCACCACCATCCAGCGCCGGTCGCCCTGCAACCCCAGCAACCCCACTGGTGAAGCCCTCAGGCGTTGCGCCTGCCCCGACTTCAGCGGGTACCGATACAGCTCACTGAGAAACATCCCTGCCGCCTCGCGTCATGCCAAACGCCCAAGCTTATACCCGGCAGCGGCCGGGATCACGCAGTGGCGGTATCCAGCAGCAGGCGTTGCTTGACCACGTCGACCAGGCGATCAGGCTGGAACTTGGACAGGAAGTTGTCGCAGCCCACCTTCTTTACCATCGATTCGTTGAAACTACCCGACAGCGAGGTGTGCAGCACCACGTACAGCTTGCGCAAACGGGCATCGCCACGGATCTCGGTGGTCAACCGGTAGCCGTCCATTTCCGGCATCTCGGCGTCAGTGAACACCATCAGCAGCTTCTCGCACACGTCCTCACCGGCGTCGGCCCAGCCCTTGAGCATGCGCAGCGCCTTCAGGCCATCACTGGCCACGTGCAGCTTCACGCCCAGCTGGGACAGGGTGTCGCGCAATTGCGCCAGGGCCACGCTGGAGTCGTCCACCAGCAGCACTTCGCGGCCGCGGGCCCGGGCCAGCACCGGGTCGGCGAGTTTGTCACCGGAAACCCGGGCGTTGTACGGCACGATCTCGGCCAGCACCTTCTCCACATCGATCACTTCCACCAGCTTCTCATCGACCTTGGTGATGGCGGTCAGGTAATGCTGGCGTCCGGCGCTGGACGGCGGTGGCATGATCGCCTCCCAGTTCATGTTGACGATGCGGTCGACACCGCCCACCAGGAAGGCCTGCACCGAGCGGTTGTATTCGGTGACGATGATGGTGCTGTCCGGCCCTGGCTGCAGCGGGCGCATGCCGATCGCCTGGGACAGGTCGATCACCGGCAGGGTCTGGCCGCGCAGGTTGACCACACCGCAGACGAAAGCGTGGCGCTGGGGCATCAGGGTCAGTTTGGGCAGCTGCAGCACTTCCTGCACCTTGAACACGTTGATCGCGAACAGCTGGCGGCCCGCCAGTCGAAACATCAGGATTTCCAGGCGGTTCTCACCCACCAGTTGCGTACGTTGGTCTACCGTGTCGAGAATGCCAGCCATTGGAAAACCCCCAGGCTTGAGTCGGGAAAAAGTGAAATCATCCACCCTGTATCGGCGGCTTCACGCGCACCTTGACCCTTGCGGGAAAATGCCATGAAGGCAATTGATATCACTTTGACATCATGCTTTACTGCGAGCAGCCGTGGTGAGCCAGCGGGACGCAAAAGTTCCCCACCTGAGCCGGGTATCAGGGAAACCCTTAGCCACAATCGGGCGCAACCTGATGTTCGCGATATCCTTTAGCCATTAATGTGACGCCATTCTCATTGCATGAATGGAGTCAGGCTTTTGCTAGCTATCGTTTTGGCGTGCCCGCCCCCTGCGCCTGCGCCACGCGCGGGGGCATCATGATGGACAGCGCCTTATCGTTCGATGACGCCCTGCAGGGCTTCCTGCTGGATGCCCAGGTGTTGCTGACCCAGGCCCAGGAATGCCTGCAGCACCTGGAGCTGATCGACAACGACCCGGATGCCTGCCACTGCCTGGACAATGCGCTCGACAACCTCGCCCGGCAGGCCACACACCTGGGCCTGCGCGAAGTCGCCCATTACACCACCGCCCTGCAGCAGTTGCTGGCCCCGGCCTGCCATGGCGGTTGCCTGCAGCGCGAAGCCCTGCCCGCGGTAGGGGCCTGCCTGACCCTGCTGGCCTGGCAACTGGAACTGGTCGATCCATGTACCGGGCGTCTTAACCTGGACATCGGCGAGCAACTGGTGCTGCTGGGTGAACTGGCCAAGGTCGTGCAGCAACCCTTTGCAGAACCCTGCACGTCCTGCGGCGAGCAAGGCAGCGTGTGCATCCACCCGCATAACGAGACGGCAGACAGCACGCCCCCCGGCCGCTCATCCCCCACGTATTGACCCGGCGCACAGTGCAACCAGGCACGTTTATTCAAGCCCAGCATGGTCGCACCTGGAAAGTTCGCGAAGTTTCCAAGTTTCCGGTGGGCAAGTTGAATCAATTGCGCGCCAGTTTCACGGCAAGTGCGTATTGCGCGATCAAACCGGGTGGCACTTTGCTACCCGCCAGCACCCGCCCGACAGGCGTTTCAAAGCGTTACCCAGCCGCGACCGATGCAGTGCAAGGTGGTAATATGCGCCCCCACAAACGCTTGCTACCTGCAGCAAGGTCGCAAGATCTCGTGTTCGAAAAAAACAATCGAAAGTACTGCTCCAAAGCCTCTGACAGGGATTGTGCAAGGCCTCCATCAGCAATACTTCAGTGGCTTCCCTACTTATGTTTCCACGCTTGAAGATTCCTTTGCGTTGCGGCTCCCGCACTACCCTGCTGCGCTGGGCGACGGTCGGGCTGTGCGTGACCTCGCTGGTCGCCAACCTGTTGCTGTACCTGGCCGACCAGGTGATCCCGGCCAGCCTGCTGGTGCTGCAGCTGGCCGCCACGCTGGGCGCCGCCGTGCATCTGGGCCTGGGCGCCAGGTCGATCAGCCTGCGTCCGGCGGAACTGGCCGAGCGCATGCTCAAGGTCCAGGAAGACGAGCGCCAGCACCTGAGCCGGGAATTGCACGACGACATCGGCCAGTTGCTCACTGCCGCCAAGCTGCAACTGCAGTGGCTGCAAAGGCGCATGCCCGATGAGCTGCAAGGGCACTGCGACGCCCTGCGCAGCACGCTGGATGACACCCTGGGCAACGTGCGCGATGTCTCCGCCCTGCTCAACCCGCGACAGCTGGCCAGCCTTGGCCTGGAAGCCAGCCTGCGCGCGCACCTGGTGCGTACCTTGGGCAACAGTGGCGTGCACTGGAGCCTGGCGTGCAACCAGCGCCTGGGCGGCATCGACGAGGCCGTGGCCATGGCGGTATTCCGCATTACCCAGGAAGCCGTGACCAACATGCTGCGCCACGCCCAGGCACACAACCTGGTCGTCCGTCTGCAGCGCACCCCCGAGGGGCTGGCGTTGTCGATCCACGACGATGGCCGTGGCTTCGTGCCCGCCAGGCAACCGGCCGAAGCTGGTCAGCGCGGCTTGGCCGGCATGCAGGAGCGGGTAACCGCGCTGCAGGGCAGCCTCGACATCATCAGTCAGCTCGGCCTGGGCACGCGCATCGAGGCGGTGTTCCCGTGGCCACCGCGCACCCAGCAACGCGCCAGGAGCACCGCCACCGATGACCTGTAGACTGCTACTGGTAGACGACCACTCGCTGATTCGCGCCGGGGTGCGTGCACTGGTCTGCGACATCCCCGGCTATGAAGTAATCGGTGAAGCCGACGACGGCAGCCAGTTGCTCGAACAGGTACGCAAGCTGGCGCCGGACATAGTCTTGCTGGACATCTCCATGCGCTCGACCAGCGGCCTGGATGCCCTCACCCAACTGCGCGCCAGCGGCAGTACCTGCAAGGTGCTGATCCTGTCGATGCACACCGACCCGGACCTGATCATGCGGGCCCTGGAAAGCGGCGCCCACGGCTACCTGCTCAAGGACACCAGCGCCACCGAACTGGAGCAGGCCCTGGTCGCGGTGCGCAACGGCGAGCGCTACCTCAGCCCAGCCATCGCCCATACGGTCATCGACCAGGCGCTGCAGCGCACCAGGCAGTGCAAGCAACCCGCTGGCGAGCGGCATAACCTCACCGCGCGACAGCTGGAGATCCTGCGCCTGATCGTGCGCGGCAAGTCCACCCGGGAAATCGCCACCGGCCTGGGTCTGTCGATCAAGACCGTGGAGACCCACCGCTCGCAAATCATGAAACGCTTGCAGATCCATGACGTGGCCGGCCTGGTGCTGTTCGCCGTACGCGAGAAAATCATCAGCCTGGACGACTGAGCAACGGCGACCCGGCCGGCAGGTGCAGACGCAGTGCAGCGGGCCTGGCCTGGAAGCGCAACTTGTCGGCCTGCACCGGTTCGCCATCGAGATTGATGTCCAGCCCTTGCGAGCACTTGATCTCGACCCAGGGCAACCTGGCCCGGACGAGCAGCCCGTCACCGGCCAACAGGTCACGCAGCGCCCCGACCACCTCCTGTGGTGCCGGCAGGATGGCGATATCGAGCAAGCCATCGTCCACCACGGCCTCCGGGCACAGCACCTGCCCACCCCCGGCCTGGCGGCCGTTACCGATCCCCAGCGCCAGCAGGTCACCCTGCCAGTGGAAACCGGGCCCTTGCAGCGCTACCGATGCCGCCTGCAGCTCGCTGAAGCGCGACAACCCGGTGAACAGGTAGGCGGCGGCGCCCAGCACTTTCTTCAGGTCTTCAGAGGTGCTGGCCGTGACCTGGCTGCCAAAACCGCCCGTGGCCATGTTGAGGAACAACTGGTCACCGGCCTGGCCCAGGTCTATTGGCTGTGCAGGTATGTTCAGCAAGGCCAGCGCCGTAGCAGGCTCCAGAGGGATGCCGGCTGCCCTGGCAAAATCGTTGGCCGTGCCCAGCGGCAACAACGCCAGACTGGCCGCGGTACCCGCCAGCCCCATGGCCTCGGCGACATCGCGCAGCGTGCCATCCCCGCCTCCGGCGACGATATGGCCGTAACCGGCAGCCAGCGCCTCGGCGACCAGGCGCTGGGCGTCACCGGCCTCCCAGGTGACCCGCACATCCAGCACCCAGCCGCTGTCGCGCAGGCCATGCACGGCATTGCGCAAGTCCTCGTTCATGGCCTGCTTGCCGTGCAGGATCAGCATTGCCTTGCGACCTCGCATTTGCGCGCCTCCGTAAAGTGATCAACGCAGATCTCGACCCTCTGCAATCGCGGATCGTTGCATGCCCCCAGAAAAATAGCAGGCCGCTCCCACTTTTTTAATCGCCTGGGCCGGTCAATTTCCCCACGCCTGGCAATGCACAGCTATGCTCAGCAGATACATTTTCTTGCCATGGACGCGCCCCCGGCAGTGGTTTCACTACTGCCGCCAACGGGCGCGTCTTGCTGTCCGCAGCCTTTAGCGAGGATTCCGGGTCATGCGCATTCTCTGGACACTGCCGTACCTGCCCTGGCCGACCACCAGCGGCAGCAAGACCCGGCAATACCACCTGATACGCGCACTGGCACAGCGGGGCCACCGGATTACCCTGCTGGTGCAATCGAAGATCCCCCTCGGCGATGCCGCCCGCGAGGCTCTGGAACCGCTGCTCGACCGCCTGATAGTGCTGCCCCGCCGCCCCCTGCACAGCCCGCTCAACCTGCTGGCCTCACCGATCATCGACTACCCCATGCGGGCAATCATCAATGGCCTGGCCCCTTGCCTGCGGCACCGCTTCGAGCAACTGCTGGACGAGCCGTGGGACGTGATCCAGATCGAGCACAGCTACAGCTTCCAGCCCTTCGAAAAAGCCCTGCAGGCACGCGGATTGCCGTACATGCTCAGCGAGCACACCCTGGAGTCGGTGATGGGTGGCGCCAGCCACGATCGCCTGCCGCTGTGGCTGCGCCCGCTCAACGCCTTCGACCGCTGGCGCTATCGACGCTGGGAACAGCGGGTATTGCGCCAGCCCACCGAACTGGTGGCGGTCAGCGCCCACGATGCCGAGCTGATCGCGCAGATCAGCGGGCGCCCGGTGAACGTGGTGGTCAATGGCGTGGACTGTGATTTCTACCAGCACGTGCAACCCGCGCTGCACAGCCAGCGCCTGCTGTTCGTTGGCAACTTCGAGTATGGCGCCAACCTGGAGGCCATCGAATGGGCGCTGGAAGACATCATACCGCAGGTGTGGCTGAGCAACCCGGCAGTACGCCTGGCGATTGCCGGGCATGCCATGCCGGCCAGCTGGAAACTGCACTGGAACGACCCGCGTATCGAATGGTTCGGCTACCGCCCCGACCTGCGCGAACTGCAGCGGCGTTCGGCACTGTTCTTCGCACCGCTGCGCTATGCCGGTGGCTCCAAGGTGAAAATCCTCGAAGCGATGGCCGCCGGCTTGCCGGTGATCACCACCGGCAAAGGCGTTTCAGGCCTGGCCGCGAACAACGGTGAGCACTACCTGGGCAGTGAGGATGGCGACCTGCTGGCCCTGCTGATCACCCAGCTGCTCAACCAGCCCTGGCGCATGAGCCAGTTGAGCGATGCCGGGCGCCAGTTCGCCCGCCAGCGCCACGACTGGAGCGTGGCCGCCCAACAACTGGAGAACGTGCACATGCGCCTGGCCCAGGCGGCACCAGCCGAGGCAGCGCCGCTGGGCAGCGCCTGGCTGGGCCGCTCAGCCAAGTAGCTCGCTGAAGGGAATGAACGGCACGCTGTCACCCTGCTTCGGCGTACTGCCTTCGCGTACTTCCACCAGCCCCTCGGCCCAGGCCGCGCTGCGCAGCACGCCAGAGCTCTGGTTTTTGTAGATACGCACCTGGCCCTGCTCGATGCGGGCCCGCAGGTACTCGCGGCGCGTGCCGGGCTTGGGCCAGTCAAAGCCGGCCGGCATGTCGAAACGCAGCGGCGTGACATCGACCACACCCTGACGCCGCAACAGGTAGGGCCGGGTCAGCAGGCCGAAGGTGACCAGGGTCGAAGCCGGGTTACCCGGCAGGCCGATGACCGGCACGCCCTGGAAGTGGCCGAAGGTCAGCGGCTTGCCCGGTTTGATCGCCAGCTTCCACAAGGCCAGCTCGCCGGCTTCGCGCAGGGCGGCGCCAAGGTAGTCGGCTTCGCCCACCGAGACACCGCCGGTGGACAGGATCAGGTCGACATCGCCCAGCTCGGCCAGGCAGCTGCGGGTGCGTGCCAGGTCATCCGGCAGGATGCCCGCATCGACCACCTCGCAGCCCAGCCGCTGCAACCAGCTGACCAGCAGCCGGCGGTTGCTGTTGTAGATTTGCCCCGGCCCCAGCGGCAGGCCGGGTTCGACCAGTTCGTCACCGGTGGACAGCACCGCCACCCGCACCTTGCGTACCACGTCCAGGCGGCCGTGGCCCAAGGTCGCAGCCAGGCCCAGCTCAATCGGCCCCAACCGGGTGCCGGCGCTCATCACTTGTTCGCCCTTGCGGGTTTCCTGGCCCTGGGGACGAATGTTCTGCCCGGTTTTCAACGGTTCGAGAAAGCGTACCCGGCCATCCTCTGCCACTTCGGTGTTTTCCTGCATCTCGACGCAGTCGGCACCTTCGGGCAGCGGTGCCCCGGTGAAGATGCGCGCGCAGGTGCCCGGTTGCAGCGGCTGCGGCACATGGCCGGCGAAAATCCGCTGGCTGACCGGCAGTGGTTCGCCCTGCCAGTCGGCCAGGCGCAGGGCGTAACCGTCCATGGCGCTGTTCGGCCAAGGCGGCAGGTCGAGCGAGGCCACCAGGTCGGTGGCCAGCACACGGCCCTCGGCCTCAGCCAATGGCAGGGTCTCGGTGTCGCCGATCGGTGCCGCTTCGGCTAATGCCAGCAGCTGCTCCAGGGCCTGTTCCACCGGCATCAACGGCCGGCTCTGGCTGACCTCAGCCACGGCTGTCACAGGCCGCCGCCTGCTTCAGGTGCGGCACGAAGTTGCACGGGCGATGGCGGGCATCCAGCTGCTCGGCGAGGATACCGTCCCAACCGGTGCGCACCGCGTTGGTCGAACCTGGCAGGCAGCACACCAGAGTGCCGTTGGCCAGCCCGGCCAGGGCGCGGGACTGCACGGTGGAGGTGCCAATGTCGGCCACGGAAATCTGCCGAAACAGCTCACCAAAGCCTTCAACCTGCTTGTCCAGCAGGCAGGCCACGGCCTCGGGTGTGCTGTCGCGACCGGTAAAGCCGGTGCCGCCGGTGATCAGCACCACCTGCACGCGGTCATCGGCAATCCAGGTGGCGACCTGGGCGCGAATCTTGTACAGGTCATCTTTCAGCAGCACGCGCTCTGCCAGGCGATGACCGGCCGCGCTCAGCCGGTCAACGAACAGCTGGCCGGAGGTATCGGTGTCGAAGGTGCGGGTGTCGCTGACCGTGAGCACAGCGATGTTCAGCGGCACGAAGGGGGTATCTGCCTTGGCTTTCATGGGGGTCCGTCACAAGAAGATAGGATGGCCGCAGTTATAACACAGCACGCACACATCACAGCGTGACGCCCGCGGCCCTTGCCCTCGATCAATGCCCCGGTTTTGCCGCTATGCTGCACTGTAGACGGAACTTGCGTGGACGCCCTGCGTCTTAATGTCATCTAGCACCATCGCACTGGAGAAACACGATGATTCAACGGACCCTACCCGCCTTCCTGCTCGCCTTGGGCCTGGGCGCCCTCGCTGGCTGCGCATCGCCGACCGTCATTACCCTGAACGACGGTCGCGAAATCCAGGCCACCGACACACCGAAGTACGATGAAGACTCGGGCTTCTACGAATTCGAGCAACTGGACGGCAAGCGCACGCGCCTGAACAAGGACCAGATCCGCACCGTCAAAGAGCTCTGATCGCAGCCCGCATTTTTGCAAAGGCCCTTTCAACAACAAGGGCTTGCGTGCAAAAAAAGGATGCAGTAGGATTTCCTTCATCGGAGTGTAGCGCAGCCAGGTAGCGCGTCTCGTTCGGGACGAGAAGGCCGCAGGTTCGAATCCTGTCTCTCCGACCAAATCCTGATCAAAAAAGCCCGCCTTGTGCGGGCTTTTTGTTGTGCCGGGAAAACATCCTGGGGCCGCGTTGCGGCCCTTTCGCGACACAAGGCCGCTTCCGCATGCGTTAGTGCGCCGCCTCAGCCTGCACCGGCACGTACAGCAACTGTAGGCGCTCGCTGCTCCATGCCCGGGTCTGGTTGGTCAGCGCCAGGTTGTTGTTCAGCTTCTGCCCATAGCTCGGCACGATTTCCTTGAGCCTGGCCTGCCAGGCTGGCGACTGGATACGGTCCTTGAAGGTCTTTTCCAGCACGGTCAGCATGATCGGCGCCGCAGTCGAGGCGCCCGGCGAAGCTCCCAGCAACGCGGCGATGCTGCCGTCCTGCGCCGCCACCACTTCTGTACCGAACTGCAGCACACCGCCCAGTACCGGGTCCTTCTTGATCACCTGCACCCGCTGGCCGGCCTGCAGCAGCTTCCAGTCTTCGTTCTTGGCGTTGGGGAAGTACTCGCGCAGTGCGTTCATGCGGTCATCGAAACTGAGCATCAACTGCCCCATCAGGTAGGTGCTGAGGTCGATGTTGTCGATACCGGCATTGACCATCGGCAACACATTGTGGCTGTTCAGCGAGGCGAACATGTCCAGCAGCGAGCCGTGCTTGAGGTACTTGGTGGAGAAGGTGGCGAACGGACCGAACAGCAGCACCTGCTTGCCATCGATCATTCGTGTATCCAGGTGCGGTACCGACATCGGCGGCGCGCCGACCGAGGCTTTGCCGTACAACTTGGCCTGGTGGCGGGCGACCAGGTCAGGGTTGTCGGTCATCAGGAACTGGCCACCGACCGGGAAGCCGGCATAGCCTTCGGCTTCGGGAATGCCCGACTTCTGCAGCAACTTCAGCGCGCCACCACCGGCACCGATGAACACGAAGCGGGCGTTGACGGCCTTTTCCTTGCCGCCGTTGGCAAGGTCGGCCACCCGCACATGCCAGGTGCCGTCGTCGTTGCGCACGATGTCGCGCACTTCATGGCGCAGGTTCAGCGACACATTGGGGTTGCGGGTCATTGCGGCGAACAACTGACGGGTGATTTCGCCAAAGTTCACGTCGGTGCCGATGGCCATGCGCGTGGCGGCGACTTTCTGCCCCGGGTCACGGCCTTCCATTACCAGCGGCGCCCACTTGCGGATCTGCTCGTGGTCTTCGGAGATTTCCATGCCGCGGAACAGCGAACTGTGCTGCAGGGCGTCGACGCGCTTGTGCAGGAAGGCGACGTTGTCGTCACCCCAGACAAAGCTCATGTGCGGCACGTTGTTGATGAACGACTTCGGGTTGCTCAGCACGCCCTGCTCGACCTGGTAGGCCCAGAACTGCTTGGACACTTCGAACTGCTCGTTGACCCCCACGGCCTTGCTGATGTCGATGCTGCCGTCCTTGCCGACGCTGGTGTAGTTCAGCTCGCAGAACGCGGAGTGCCCGGTCCCGGCGTTGTTCCAGGCATTGGAGCTTTCTTCAGCCACCTGGTCCAGGCGTTCGTAGACGTCGACCTTCCAGGACGGCTCCAGCTCGGTGAGGTAGGTGCCCAGGCTGGCACTCATGATGCCACCGCCGATCAGCAGCACGTCGACGGTCTTTTCCGGCTCCGCAGGTTTGGAGCAGCCGATGACGCCCAGGCAGAGGAACGTCAGCAGGAATTTCTTCATTGATGTTATCCAGTTGTTGTGTACACGCGCGCCGCCTAGAGCAGGGAACGTGCCAACCGGAGTCTGGAGCCGTGGATACGGGGGGCAGGCGGCGGGGAGCATGGCGACAATCCGCCACAGGGGAGCAGTTTGCCCCTGTCAGATGGCGGGTTTCCCCCTAAGGGCCGCTACGCGCCCCCCTTGGACGATCAGGCGGTGAGACGGGAGGTGACCTCACCCAGCTGCCCCGACAACCCATGCAGGCGCTGCCCCGCCTGTTCGGTATGCTGCACCGCCTCCTGGTTGGCCGTGGCGATGCGAGTGATTTCGATCAGGTTACGCGAGATGTCCTCGGCCACGCTGGTCTGTTCTTCGGCCGCCGTGGCGATCTGCCGGTTCATGTCGCGGATCGCCTCCACCGCCAGGGTGATGCGCTGCAGCATCTGCCCGGCCTGCTGCACCTGTTCGGCCCCCTCCTCGCTGCGCAGCTGGCCGCTTTCGATGGCCTTGACCGCTTCCACCGCGCCCAACTGCACCGCTTCGATGATCTGGTGGATCTCGGCAATCGACGCCGCCGTGCGCTGGGCCAGGCTGCGCACCTCATCGGCGACTACCGCAAATCCACGCCCGGCCTCGCCGGCACGGGCCGCTTCGATGGCCGCGTTGAGCGCCAGCAGGTTGGTCTGCTCGGCAATACCGCGGATCACTTCGAGGACTTTGCCAATGCGCGTGCTGTCATGCTCCAGGTCACGAATCACCGCCGCCGTGCCGGCAATTTCGCGGTTGACCACGCCGATGATATCGATGGTCTGTTGCATCACCTGCTCGCCCGCCTGGGCACTGTGGTCGGCGTCGTCCGCCGCGCGGGCGGCCTCGGCGGCGTGGCGCGCGACTTCCTGGGCGGTGGCGGACATCTCGTGCATGGCCGTGGCGACCTGATCGGTGCGCTGGAACTGGTCGTGGGTGCCACGGGCCATGTCGGCTGCGATGCTGCGCAACCGGCCGCTGGCGCCTTCCAGTTCCTGGGCGTTGTCCTGCAGCCGGCCGACCGTGTCGGCAAGGAAATCGCGCAGGGTGTTGGCGGCCCGCGCCAGACGGCCCAGTTCGTCCTCGCGGCGGCTGTCTACCCGGGCGGCAAAGCGGCCCTGACTGAGCTGCGCGACATACTCGATCAACTGGCGGATCGGCTCGATCAGGCTGCGGTTGACCAGCCACAGGCTGAGCAGCCCCACCAACATGGCCGAGGCCAACATCACCAGCAGGCCCAGCCATACCGTGCGCTCGGCACCGGCACTGAGGCTGGCAGCGTGCTGCCGGGCATCGGTACGCAGTTGCTCGACCAGTACGCTCATCTGCTCGCTGGCGGCGCGGTCCACGCCCTTGACCGCCTGGTCGCCGGCCACGGGGTCGCCACCCGCCGCCAGGAATGCCTGGCGCCCCTGCGCATAGGCCAGGCCCAGTTGCCGGTGGCTGTCACGCAGTTGTTGCAGCGACGCCTTGAGCCTGACGTCGCTGCTGTCGATCAATTGCCCGAGCAGTTGCTGCACCTGCTGCTCGCGGGCCTGGAACTGCTGCCAGTACTTGTCCATGTCAGCTGGCTGGCGCCCACGCAACAGCACGTTCTTCCATTCCTGCACCTGGATCTTGAACTGCAGGTTGGCTTCGTCGATCAATTGCGAAGCCCGCAGCGGCCCATCGACCAGCTCGGCGTAGCCGCGCACGCTGGACGAGAGAAACTGGAAACACACCAGGGCGATCAGCAACATCGCCACCAGGCTGCCGCCGAGCAGGGAGAGAATTTGCACTCTGAGGGATTTACGCAACATCTTGGATCTCGGAAAACAGGAGGAAGACCGGGGGGCCGCGCAAGCTGCGCAAGGAGGTGCAACGCAGCCCGGTTACTGGCAGGCCAAAAAAAGGCTGCCATCAAGCAATGGCAGCCAGGTCGAGCACTTACGCAACAGTTGAGTTAGATACTCTCAGGCAAATACTACAGAAATGTTACAGAGCCACGACAAGCTACCCCGTGGTGAACTGCAAGGCCGCCAGCCGCGCATACAGCGGGCTCTCTTCGATCAACTGGCGATGCGTGCCCACCGCCACCAGCCGACCCTTGTCAATGACCGCGATACGGTCGGCATGCTGTACCGTCGCCAGGCGATGGGCGATCACCAGGGTGGTGCGCCCGGCCATCAGGCGGGGCAGCGCCTGCTGGATCAGGTGTTCGCTTTGCGCGTCGAGGGCGCTGGTGGCTTCATCCAGCAACAGGATCGGTGCATCGACCAGCAACGCACGGGCAATGGCCAGGCGTTGCCGCTGCCCGCCGGACAGGCCGATGCCGCCCTCGCCCAGCGGTGTCTGGTAGCCCTGCGGCAATTGCCGGATGAATGCGTCGGCGTGGGCACCACGGGCCGCTGCCTCGACCTCGGCCAGGGTCGCCTCGGGCCGGCCATAGCGGATGTTGGCCTCGACCGTGCCGCGAAACAGCGAAGGGTTTTGTGCCACCAGGGCGAACTGCTGGCGCAGTTGATCGGGGTCGAGTTCGGCAATCGCCCGGCCATCGAGCAGGATGCGCCCTTGCTGGGGGTCGTAGAAGCGCAGCAACAAATCGAACAAGGTCGACTTGCCCGCCCCCGAGGGCCCTACCAGCGCCACGGTCTGCCCCGGCTCGATGGCCAGACTCAGGCCATCGACAGCCGCCACCGAGGGCCGTGACGGATAAGCGAACACCAACTGCTGCAGTTCGATACGCCCACTGGCCCGCGGCTGCGGCAGCACCTGCGCCACGGCGGGCGGCAGGATTGCACTGCGCGCCGCCAACAGTTCGGCAATGCGCTCGGCCGCACCCGCCGCCCGCTGCAGCTCGCCGATCACTTCGCTGAGAGTACCGAAGGCGCTGCCGACGATCAGGCTGTAGAACACGAAGGCGACCAGTTCGCCCGCGGAAATACGCCCGGCGATCACGTCCATGCCGCCAACCCACAACATCACCCCCACCGCTCCCAGCACCAGCACGATCACCAGGGTGATAAGCCAGGCGCGCTGGGCAATCCGCTGCCGGGCCACGGCAAACGCCGCTTCGACCGTGCCGGCGAACAGCTCGCGGTCATGCGCCTGATGGTTGTAGGCCTGCACGGTCTTGATCTGCCCGAGGGTCTCGGCCACATAACTGCCCACATCGGCCACCCGGTCCTGGCTCTGCCGCGACAGGCTGCGTACCCGGCGGCCGAACAGCAGGATCGGCGCCAGCACCAGCGGCAGGGCCACTACCACGATACTGGTGAGCTTGGGGTTGGTGATGAACAGCAACACCACGCCACCGATGACCATCAGCGCGTTGCGCAGAAACATCGACAGCGATGAACCGATTACCGATTGCAGCAAGGTGGTGTCGGCGGTCAGCCGCGACTGGATCTCGGAGCTGCGGTTGTCTTCGAAAAACCCAGGATGCAAGCCGACCAGGTGGTCGAACACGGCCCGACGTATATCGGCCACGCAGCGCTCGCCGATCCACGACACCAGGTAGAAGCGGCTGAAGGTACCCACCGCCAGGGCCAATACCAGCAGCAGGAACAGCCCGATGGTCTGGTTGAGCTGATGCGCAGAGCGGGTCATGAAGCCCTGGTCCACCAACAGGCGGATGCCCTGGCCCATGGACAGGGTGATGGCCGCGGTGACTACCAGGGCCAGCAAGGCCAGCAACACCTGGCGACGGTACGGACGAACGAACTGCCAACCCAGGCGCAAGGCGCGGCGTTGGCGCGGGGAAACCGATTCAGGCATGGTGCTGACCACAATGGCGGGGATACTGCAGCCTACCACTCATCCAGACCTGGGGAACCCTTGCAAGGTTGCTATAGCCTATCGGTCTAACCAGGCTATGGAGCTTTATTACCGTTTCTGTTGGACTGTGTCTGCCGTGACCCTGCAGGCACTGTCACAGGCCAGTCACGGCACAGGGTTACCCTGCGCTTGAACCTGATGAGGAGACAATACATGAGCTTGCAGCATGGCAGCGACAACCAGAAGCCCCGGACCACCCCGCAACCGCAGGTATGCGGTTCGATCATCGACGCCCAGGGGCGCGAAGTACCGATCACCGAGCAGATGATCCAGCAGGCCTGCAAGGCCCTGGAAGAAAGCCGGGTCGAGCGCGTACGCAAAGGTTGATCGGCAAATTTCTTGCAACCCGGTGCTTGCGCCGGGTTTTTATTTGCCTGAATCCTGTGCCGGCCCTTTCGCGGGTAAACCCGCTCCCACAGGGACCACACAAACCCAGAGGTCAGCGGCGTACCCGCGAAGAGGCCGGTAGAGTTTTCAAAAGGCTGTCAGACCAGCACCCCACCCAAGGCACTGACCAACTGCGCCAACTGCGGCGACTCCCCGCGCAAGCGCACCGCCAGCCCCTCGATCTCGCGCCGTGGCGGGTACTGCTTGCGCAACTGGTCGAACGCTGCACGCTGCTGCTGCGGGTCGTCGCTGAGGCTGCGGCGGAAATCGGCATCGTCGCGGCGTGGGTCGTACACCGCGCGGCACAGAGTGGCCAAGGCCCAGGCCGGGTCGGTGCTGGCATCCAGCTCGATCTGCGCCAGCGGCGGCCGAGGCAGCAGGTCGGCCAGTCGCACCTGTTCATCCACACCGAGGAAGCGGCACAGCGCCTGGTAGATCTGCGCCGTACCACGCTGGCGGCCGTCAAGGCTGTAGCCGGCAATGTGTGGTGAAGCCAGCGTGCACAGGTCGGCCAGCTCCAGGTCGACCTGCGGCTCACCCTCCCAAACATCCAGCACCGCATGCACGTCTTCGCGGTCCAGCAGCAGTTCGCGCAGGGCGGCGTTGTCCACCACCGGGCCACGGCTGGCGTTGACCAGCCAGGCACCCGGGCGCAACTGCGCCAGCTGCGCCTGACCCAGCAGGTGCCAGGTCGGATGTTCGCCGCCACGCTGCAAGGGGGTGTGCAGGCTGATCACATCGCACTGTTGCAGGAGGGTCTCGAGGCTGACGTAATCGCCGCCCTCGGCGGCCTGGCGCAGCGGGTCGCATACCAGTACCTTCCAGCCCAGGCCGTGCAGTACCCGCACCAGGCGGCCACCCACCTCACCCGCGCCCACCACGCCATACACGCGCTCGGGCAGTGCCACGCCATCCAGCTCGGCCAGGGTCAGCAGGCTGCCCAGCACGTAATCGACCACACCGCGGGCATTGCAGCCCGGCGCGCTGCTCCAGCGGATACCGGCCTCGGCAAAGTAGTTCAGGTCGAGGTGGTCGGTACCGATGGTGCAGGTGCCGACAAAGCGCACGCGGCTGCCTTCGAGCAACTGGCGATCGACCTTGGTCACCGAGCGCACCAGCAGAATGTCGGCGTCCTTGACGCTGGCGGCATCGAGGCTTCGGCCCGGGTAACGGCGGATTTCGCCGAAACCCTGGAAGAAGGCATCGAGCAGCGGGATGTTCTCGTCGGCAACTATCAGCATGGCGCTCTCCTGTCTGGGGAGCGCAGTGTAGGCGCAACGCCGGGCGTGTTCCAGAGCGGCTCAGTCGGCTTTCTTGCGGATCCAGTACAGGAAGGTACCGGCGTCCTCCTGTTGCTGCAGCAGTTCGTGGCCGAGGAAGTTGCAGAACTTGGGGATGTCGCGGCGGGTCGAGGGGTCGGTGGCGATGACCTTGAGCAGGCCGCCAGCGGCCAGGTCACGCACGTGCTGGTGCAGCATCATCACCGGTTCCGGGCAGTTCAGGCCGGTGGCGTCGAGGATCGCGTCGGGGGTGAAATCGGTCATGGGGGGCTCCGCAAATGATCGCTATTGTCGCGCATCGCGCGACGTGGTCCAAGCACCGCCTGTGAAGACGCGCCCTGCTCTTGCTCTTGCTCTTGCTCTTGATCTTGATCTTGCTCTTGCTCTTGCTCTTGCTCTTGATCTTGATCTTGATCTTCGCGACTTCAGGAGGCCGAGCAGAGGGCTTGCGGAGGGAGGTGACGGGCATGGATGCCCGTCAAGCGCTGAGGCCCCATGGATGGGGCCTGCAGCGCGTACTCCCGGGAGCAAGACCGGCGCGAGGGAACCCCGGAGCGCAGCGGAGGGGCCGGATGATGGGAGCGCAGCGTTTTTTGGTTACTTTTTGTCGCGTTTGACAAAAAGTGACTCGCCGTAAGGGCGAAAAGGTGAGTAAGCGTCGCCATCGTAAATGGACTATGCGCGAGATCAAGACCGGTACTTTTCCGCTCTTCGCTTTCAAGCGTGGGCATCAACAACAAGGTCAACATTCATTTTCGAAGGTGGCGCTTATTCACCTTTCCGCCCTTACGGCGGGTCCCTTTTTGTCGTGGCAAAAAGGAACCAAAAACCGTCGGCTCCCATCATCCGGCCCCTCCGCTTCGCTCCGGGGTCCCCTCGCTACGGGCCTGCTCCCGGGAGTACGCGCTGCAGGCCCCATCCATGGGGCCTCAGCGCTTGACGGGCATCCATGCCCGTCACCTCCCTCCGCAGTCCCTTCGCTCGGCCTCCTGAAGTCGCAATCGGCGGCGCCTGAACTATCGCGCGCTTAGAAGCAAAAGCCGAAGCAAGAGCAAGAGCAAGAGCAAGAGCAAAGCGGTTCGCTGTGCTAGCGCGGTTTCAAGTCCATCCGGCGCAGATGGCAGGTCACTTCCTCACGGTCGTGATACAGCTGCTTGCAGGCAATCGACACCCTGATCTTGCGCGACTTGAACGTCGTCTCCATGCGGTCGAGCAGCCGGCGCACCTCGGCATAACGCTGCTTCATCGGCAGTTTCAGGTTGACCACTGCCTCGCGGCACAGCCCCTCGCCCAGCCAGGTTTCGATCAGCGAAGTGGTACGCGCCGGCTTCTCGACGATGTCACAAACCATCCAGTCCACCGGTTGCTTCGGTTGCCAGGTGAAACCATCGGCCATCAGGTGCTGAACCAACCCGGTGTCCATCAGGCTTTCGGCCATCGGCCCGTTGTCGATGGCAGTCACCAGCATGCCCCGGCGCACCAGCTGGTAGGTCCAGCCACCCGGCGAGGCCCCCAGGTCGACACCGGTCATGTCATCGCCCAGGCGCTGCTCCCACTGCTCACGCGGGATGAACTGGTGCCAGGCCTCTTCCAGCTTGAGGGTCGAGCGGCTGGGTGCCTCGCGGGGGAATTTCAGGCGCGGGATGCCCATGGGCCACAGCGCACTGTTGTTGGCCGGAGCAACGCCGGCGAATACCCGCCGGCCGCTGATGAAGGTGAGCAGCAGGCGTGGGCGGCTGGCATCGTCGACCAGGCGGCCGGCCTTTTCCAGGGCCTTGCGCAGCGGCACCTCGAACTTGCGGCAGAACGTGGACAGTTCCTTGCCTTCGTTGCTGTCCAGCACTTCCAGCCACAGGCTGCCGAACGCAGGGAAGTCGGCCAGGTGCGCCAGCAGCACACTGATACGGTCGCTTTCCGGCAGTTCGACATAACCGCCACGAGCCCACTGCCGCGGGAAAATCAGCTGGTTGAAGCGCAGTTCCCCCATCAAGCGCTCGGCACCGCCCTCCTCGCTACAGACAAACTCGGCACTGGCACTTTGCGGCTTGCTTTTGGCATAGCCGGCAACACCCAGGCGGGCGGCATGTTCGCTGATTTCGGCGCACACCTCGCCCTCGAAACCGGGCCGGCAATGCATGAACAGGGTATTCATCTCTCACTCCACTACGGCTGGCGCGCCACAGGCGCCGGCAGGGCGGCGATGATAAAGGAAGATCGGAACCTGCGACACGTCCCGCCGGTCCAGAAAAGGGTCAGATGACGCAAAGCGGTCTAACCTGACCTTTCAGCCAGGTCCGTGCCGTGCGGACCGATACAGAGCGGTGCCATCGGCAAACCTTGCCAGGCACCGGTGCAGAAGGAGTTGGCAATGCCCTCGCTCGATAGCCTGAACACCCTCAAACCGCTCACAGTCGGCGAGCAGACCTACCACTACTTCAGCCTCACCGAGGCCGCCCGCCAGCTGGGCGACCTGCAGCGCCTGCCCATGTCGCTGAAGGTGTTGCTGGAAAACCTGCTGCGCTGGGAGGACGGCAAGACCGTCACCGGCGACGACCTGCGCGCCCTCGCCCAGTGGCTGGGCGAGCGGCGCTCCGACCGCGAGATCCAGTACCGCCCGGCGCGGGTGCTGATGCAGGACTTCACCGGTGTGCCGGCCGTGGTCGATCTGGCCGCCATGCGCGCAGCCATGGCCAAGGCCGGTGGCGACCCGCAGCGGATCAACCCGCTGTCACCGGTGGACCTGGTGATCGACCACTCGGTGATGGTCGACCGCTACGGCACGCCACAGGCCTTCAGCGAGAACGTCGACATCGAGATGCAGCGCAACGGCGAGCGCTACGCCTTCCTGCGTTGGGGGCAGAATGCCTTCGACAACTTCCGCGTGGTACCGCCGGGCACCGGTATCTGCCACCAGGTCAACCTGGAATACCTGGGCCGCACCGTCTGGACCCGTGAGGCCGATGGCCGCACCTACGCCTTCCCCGACACCTTGGTCGGGACCGATTCGCACACCACCATGATCAATGGCCTGGGTGTGCTCGGCTGGGGCGTGGGCGGCATCGAAGCGGAGGCGGCCATGCTCGGTCAGCCGGTGTCGATGCTGATCCCCGAAGTGATCGGCTTCAAGTTGACCGGCAAGCTGCGCGAAGGCATCACCGCCACCGACCTGGTACTGACGGTAACGCAGATGCTGCGCAAGAAGGGCGTGGTGGGCAAGTTCGTCGAGTTCTATGGTGATGGCCTGGCCGAACTGCCCTTGGCCGACCGTGCGACCATCGCCAACATGGCCCCGGAATACGGCGCCACCTGTGGCTTCTTCCCGGTCGACCAGGTGACCCTGGATTACCTGCGCCTGTCAGGCCGCCCCGAGGCGACCGTGCAACTGGTCGAGCAGTACTGCAAAGCCCAGGGCCTGTGGCGGCTGCCGGGCCAGGAGCCACTGTTCAGTGACAGCCTGGCGCTGGACATGCAAGAGGTCGAGGCCAGCCTGGCCGGGCCCAAGCGGCCGCAGGACCGGGTGGCCCTGGGCCAGGTCAGCCAGTCCTTCGACCACTTCATCGAACTGCAACCCAAACCGCTGGCCAGAGAGGTCAGCCGCCTGGAAAGCGAGGGTGGCGGCGGCGTGGCGGTGGGCAACGCCGACCAGGCCGGGGAGATCGCCTACAGCCATCAAGGCCAGACCCATACGCTGCGCGATGGCGCCGTGGTGATTGCCGCGATCACCTCGTGTACCAACACCTCCAACCCCAGCGTGATGATGGCCGCCGGGCTGGTGGCAAAAAAAGCCCTGGAAAAAGGCCTGCAACGCAAACCCTGGGTCAAGAGCTCGCTGGCGCCGGGCTCCAAGGTGGTCACCGACTACTTCAAGGCCGCCGGGCTCACCACCTATCTGGACCAATTGGGGTTCGACCTGGTCGGCTATGGCTGCACCACCTGCATCGGCAACTCCGGCCCGCTGGATGAAGCAATCGAAAAAGCCATCGTCAGCGCCGACCTCACCGTGGCCTCGGTGTTGTCGGGCAACCGCAACTTCGAAGGCCGCGTGCACCCGCTGGTCAAGACCAACTGGCTGGCCTCGCCGCCACTGGTGGTGGCCTATGCCTTGGCCGGCAGCGTGCGTCTGGACCTGACCTGCGAGCCGCTGGGCACCGGCAAGGATGGCCAGCCGGTGTACCTGCGCGACATCTGGCCCAGCCAGCAGGAAATCGCCGCCGCCGTGGCCAAGGTCGACACGGCGATGTTCCACAAGGAATACGCCGAAGTGTTCGCCGGCGATGCACAGTGGCAGGCCATCGAGGTACCGCAGGCGGCCACCTACGTGTGGCAGACCGACTCCACCTATATCCAGCATCCGCCGTTCTTCGACGACATCGGCGGCCCCCCCCCGCAAATTACCGACATCCAGGGTGCACGGGTCCTGGCGCTGCTGGGTGACTCGGTGACCACCGACCATATTTCCCCGGCCGGCAACATCAAGGCTGACAGCCCGGCCGGACGCTACCTGCGTGAACAGGGCGTGGAGCCCCGCGACTTCAACTCCTACGGCTCACGGCGTGGCAACCATGAAGTGATGATGCGCGGCACCTTCGCCAACATCCGCATCCGCAACGAAATGCTGGCGGGCGAAGAAGGTGGCAACACCTTGCACGTTCCTAGCGGCGAAAAGCTGTCGATCTACGACGCGGCCATGCGCTACCAGCAGGCAGGCACCCCGTTGGTGGTGATCGCCGGCCAGGAGTATGGCACCGGTTCGAGCCGCGACTGGGCGGCCAAGGGCACCAGCCTGCTGGGGGTCAAGGCAGTGCTGGCGGAAAGTTTCGAGCGCATCCACCGCTCCAACCTGGTGGGCATGGGCGTGCTGCCGCTGCAGTTCAAGGCCGGGCACAACCGCAAGCAACTGGGGCTGAGCGGCAAGGAGCGGATTGATGTGCTGGGCTTGAACGGCGCGCAAATCCGCCCGGGCATGAGCCTGCCCTTGCGCATCACCCGCGAGGATGGGCAGCAGGAGCAGATCGAGGTGCTGTGCCGGATCGATACCGTGAACGAGGTGGAGTACTTCAAGGCGGGGGGGATATTGCATTATGTGTTGCGCCAGCTGATTGCTGGTTGAAGCGGGTATGCTTGGGGCTGCTGTGCAGCCCTTCGCCTGCAAGCCAGCTCCCACAGCAATAGCATCAAGCCTGAGGGCAGTGCGTTACCTGTGGGAGCTGGCTTGCCGGCGAAGGGCCGCGCAGCGGACCCGAATTTGTTCAACGAGAAGGACCACTCGTGCCTCCCCTCCACCTGATCGCACGCCTACTCCTGGCCCTCGGTTACATGCTCGCCCTGAGCCACGGCAACCTCGGTATCGCCACCCTGCCCACCTTCCTCGCCCTGCTCACCAGCGCCCTGCTCGCTCGTCGCCCGCAGCGCTGGCTAAAAGCCCTGGGCCATGCGTTGTTCATGCTGCTGGCCATCGCCCTGGCACTGCACTGGCTGCCCGGTTTCAACGCAGCCAGGGTCATCGACGGCGTCATTTTCAGCCCCGGCGCTCTGCCCTTCACGATGTACCTGAACCTGGACAAACCGCTGATCGGCGCCTGGCTGCTGCTGGCCTGCCCTTGGCTGATCCTGTGGCGCAGCCAGGGCCTGCCGGCCAGTATGCTGTGTGCCCTGCCCCTGACCCTGCTTGCCTGCCTGGGCGGCGCCTGGGCACTGGGCATGCTGGCCTGGGCCCCGAAATGGCCCGACCAGGCCTGGCTCTGGCTGCTGAACAACCTGCTGCTGGTAAGCCTGACCGAAGAACTGTTGTTCCGCGGTTATCTCCAGGCCGGCCTGCAACGGCTGCTGCGCCACCAAGGGCTGGCGTTGTTCGCCGCCGCCTTGCTGTTCGGCCTGGCCCACCTGGGGGCCGGCTGGCAATGGGTGTACCTGGCCACCCTTGCTGGTATCGGCTACGGCCTGGCGTACCGCTGGGGCGGCGTGGCGGCTGCGGTGCTCTGCCATTTCGGCCTGAACCTGGTGCACTTCACCCTGTTCAGTTATCCGATGTTGGCTCTTGCCTAGCCAATCGGTCATCATTCGACTTATTCGTCATTAAACAGCAGTAAAAACGCAATAATGACGCCAACTTGCTTGAACGTGCTCGCCGACTAACCCATATTAAATGATGGCTTATTGCTACAGGTCAGGCACATTAAATATTCATTCAATAAAACCAGCGGCTTGCCGATACCTGTCGAAAGCCCTGCGGACTATCAACCCATGCGTAACAACCAGCCGATTACCCAGAGAGAACGGACTTTCCCTGCCCAGCAGCGGTTGATCTCCACCACCAACGCCAAAGGTGTGATCACTTACTGCAACGATGCCTTCATCGAGATCAGTGGTTTCACCCGCGAGGAGCTGACCGGTGCGCCGCACAACCTGGTGCGCCACCCCGACGTACCGTCTGCCGTGTTCGCCCATATGTGGCAAACCCTCAAGCAAGGGCAGCCGTGGATGGGCATCGTCAAGAACCGCTGCAAGTCCGGCGACCACTACTGGGTCAACGCCTATGTCACGCCGATCTTCGACAATAATCAGGTAGTCGGCTTCGAGTCGGTGCGGGTCAAACCCACCGCCGAACAGGTCCGCCGTGCCGAGGCGCTATACCAGCGCATCAACCAGGGCAAGCCGCCGGTACCGCGCAGGGACAAGTGGCTGCCGGTACTGCAGGACTGGCTGCCGTTCATCCTGATCAGCCAGGTGGGCTTCCTGATCGGCAACTGGCTGGGCCATTCCTGGGGCTTCGCCCTGGCCGCCGGGCTTTCCGTACCGCTGGGCCTGCTGGGCCTGAGCTGGCAGCAGCGCGGCCTCAAGCGCCTGCTGCGCCTGGCCGAACAGACCACCTCCGACCCGCTGATCGCGCAGATGTACACCGACAGCCGTGGCGTGCAGGCGCGCCTGGAAATGGCCATGCTCAGCCAGGACGCGCGCATGAAAACCTGCCTGACCCGCCTGCAGGACAGCGCCGAACACCTCAGCGAACAGGCGCGTCAGTCCGACGCCCTGGCGCACAAGAGCTCTTCGGGCCTGGAACGGCAGCGGGTGGAGACCGAGCAGGTCGCCGCTGCGGTCAACCAGATGGCCGCCACCACCCAGGAAGTGGCCAACCACGTGCAGCGCACCGCCGATGCCACCCAGGAAGCCAACCGCCTGACCAGCCAGGGCCGGCAGATTGCCGGTGAAACCCGCGAGGCTATCGAACGCCTGTCGGCGGCGGTGGGCGAGACCGGCCAGACAGTGACGCAACTGGCCAAGGACAGCGACGAGATTGGTGGCGTGGTCGATGTGATCAAGGGCATCGCCGACCAGACCAACCTGCTGGCGCTGAACGCGGCCATTGAAGCGGCACGTGCCGGTGAAATGGGCCGTGGCTTTGCCGTGGTGGCCGACGAAGTACGCCAGCTGGCCCAGCGCACCGCCGAGTCCACCGGGCAGATCCACGGCCTGATCGCCAAGCTGCAACAAACCGCGAGCAATGCCGTGCTGACCATGGAAACCGGCCATCGCCAGGCGCAGGAAGGCGTCAACCGGGTGATGCAGGCCGACGAGGCACTGGTAGGCATCAGCGAAGCGGTGGCCAACATCACCGACATGGCCACCCAGATTGCTGCGGCAACCGAGGAGCAGACTGCAGTGGCTGACGAGATCAGCCGCAACATCAGCACCATTGCCGAACTGGCCGACCAGACCGCAGAACAGGCGCAGCACTCGGCGCTGCTCAGCGAAGAGCTGACCAGCACGGCGGGTAGCCAGTACTCGCTGGTGGAGCGGTTCAACCGCTAGGGCAGCTTCCAAAGGTACGGCATGCACTTTTTACGTGCGCCGTACTTGTGGGAGAAATGTCTTGCTCAAGATCTAAAAGATTGCGTGGTCACTGTGGGAGCGGGTTCACCCGCGAACACCGGCGAAGCCGGTGCCATCCACCGCGCAGGCTTCTTCGCGGGTGAACCCGCTCCCACAGGGGACCGCGCAAGCTTTCAAAGTGCATTTACAGCAGTTGTTCCTGCGATGAGCGTGTGAGCATTACCAGTCCAGCCGCAAGCGGCTCTCGAAGTAGCGCGCTTCCCCGCTCAGCGGGTCTGCAAAGCGCAGGCTCTGCGCCAGCAACTTCAGCGGCCGCTGGTAGTCATCCTCTTCGTTGACCAACTGCGGATAGAACGGGTCATTGCTGATCCCCGCCCCCAATGCCGCCATGTGCACGCGCAACTGATGGGTCTTGCCAGTCACCGGCGACAGCCCGTAACGCCACAGCTCGCCATTCTTCTCCAGCACTTCGGCCAGGGTTTCGCTGTTGGCATCTCCCTCAACCTCATGCATGCGGAAAAACGGCTCGCCATGTACCAGACGGCTTTTGTGCACCAGCGGAAATGCATGCTGCGGCATGGCCGCGGCAATGGCCTGGTAGCGCTTGTCGATGCGTCGTTCGGGGAACAGCCGTTGGTAGGCACTGCGGCTGTGCGGGTTGGCAGAAAACAGCACAAGCCCGGCGGTATGCCGGTCAATACGGTGCAATGGCACCAGATGCGGGTTATCCAGGCGGCGGATCAGGCGGCGCAGCAAGGTCTGCTCGACGTATTCACCGGTCGGCGTCACTGGCAGGAAATGCGGCTTGTCAGCTACCACCAGGTGCTCATCCACATGCAGCACCTCCTCCTGTACCGGGATCGGCCGCTCGTTCGGCACTTCACGGAAGTAGTGCAAACGCATGCCGCGCTTGTAAGGCAGCTCGGCCGCAATCGCCCGTCCCTCGGCATCCAGCACGCGGCCACGGGCAAAGCGGTCGAGCCATTGGGCCCGGTCGATGGCCTTGAAATGATCACACAGGCAGTCGAGCACCGTGGTCCAGTTACCGGGTGGCAGGCACACCGTGCTGGCTTGCTGGCGGGCGGGGTCGAAAGGCGCGGTCATGACAAGGCTCGAAACATTCACGGGCGCGCATTATCCCCCAAGCCCGCGCCCTCAACCAGCCTGGGCCATCGCCTCGCTGCGCTCCTTGAGCCAGCGCAGTACCTGCACGGGCTCCCAGCGGCCTGGGTCGTAGAGGGCATACAGCAACCCTTGGTAACCCACCACATCCAGCCCGCGATGGTAGCCGGCACGCTGGAACAAGGCCTCGATCTCGGCGAAGCAGGTATTGAAGTGGACCTTGCCGAACGGCGTGCGGTCATCGGTCACCAGGCCTTCGAGGCGCAGTTCCAGAACGGCGTCGGCCACCCGCTCGACGGGCATGCGGTTGACGCTGTACTTGAGTTGCTCGACATTGAGCATGGCTTCACCCTGATACTGTATTTATATACAGCATACGAACATCCCCTTGCCGGCGTCAATGTGCTTCATTGCAGCCCTGGCAGGTAGCCGCTGCCTTTGCGAATGGTCAACACCCGCCGCCGCGGCGTGTCGCGCGTTACCGACAGGTGCACCCATCTGTCGAATTCCAGGATGAGTTGATCGAAGGGCAAGGCACTTTCACTGATCCGTCGCACGGCTTCCCGCGGGCTGACTTCGATCACCGTGAAGTCCGCCGCCAGTCCCTGGATATGCTGGCTATTCGAAGCACCGCCAATCGCCCGGTTGACCCGCTCACTGCGGTAACCGCTGCTAACGATTATTGGCGCGTCGAACAGTGCGCGTACCTGTTCCAGTACACAACACAGCAGTTGCAGGTTGGCCCTGACTTCAGGGGGCGGTGTGTTATCGAACCCGTCCCTGGCGGCGAGTTGGGAAACGGTCATTTCATCAAGCGTGAAATGCGGGGTAATCAACATGGCGGGGCTCCCGATGACTAAATGTGGCAGTGGATCATCAGCTCACATCCATCACCTTGGAGCAGGGTTGTAGCTCCCCTGGAGCCATCACTGCGCGAGAAATGCCACCACCTGTTCGGCATCGAACGGCCAGTGCAGTTCGGCGCCACTGTCACAGCGCCGCAGCACCGGAATGATCAGGCCATAGCGCTCGAACAGGGTTTCGTTCTCGGCAATATCGACCAGTTCCACCAGCAGGCCATGATCGACGAAGGGCATCAGCACGGCCTCGGCCACTTCACACAGGTGGCAGCCGAGGGTGCCGAACAGTTGGCATTCAGGCAGCATGGGGCAAGTCCGGTTTGGCAGGGAGAAAGCCTATTCTAGGTCCGTCCTGCCCTCCGTGCACCTGACCTGGCTCAATCCTGGCTGGTGGCGCCGATACGGTGCAGAGACAGGTCCGCGCCCTGGAACTCCTGCTCATGGCTCAAGCGCAGCCCATGCAGCGCGCGGATCGCACCGTAGACGGCGAAGCCACCGGCCAATGCCACCAGTATGCCCATCAGGCTGCCCAGCAACTGGCTGCCCAGGCTGACACCGCCCATACCGCCCAAGGCCGCCTGGCCGAAGATACCGCAGGCAATGCCACCCCATGCACCGCACAGGCCATGCAACGGCCACACGCCCAGCACATCGTCGATCTTCCAGCGGTTCTGCGCCGCAGTGAAGGTCCAGACGAACAGCCCGCCCGCCACCAGGCCGGTGGCCAGCGCACCGATCGGGTGCATCAGGTCGGAGCCGGCACAAACTGCCACCAGCCCGGCCAGCGGCCCGTTATGCAGAAAGCCCGGGTCGTTGCGCCCGGCCAGCAAGGCCGACAGGGTGCCTCCGACCATGGCCATCAGCGAGTTGATCGCCACCAGGCCGCTGACACCCTGCAGGGTCTGGGCACTCATGACGTTGAAGCCGAACCAGCCGATGATCAGGATCCACGACCCCAATGCCAGGAAGGGAATGCTCGACGGCGCAAACGCCACCAGCCGGCCATCGCGGTAGCGGCCTCGACGCGCGCCCAGCAGCAGCACCGCCGCCAGCGCCAGCCAGCCGCCCATGGCATGCACCACCACCGAGCCGGCAAAATCATGGAACGGCGCGCCGAAGCGTGCCTGCAACCAGGCCTGCACGCCCAGGTTGCCGTTCCACACCACGCCCTCGAAGAACGGGTAGATGAACGCCACGATCAACGCCGTGGCACACAGTTGCGGTACGAAACGTGCCCGCTCGGCAATGCCCCCGGAGATGATCGCCGGGATCGCCGCGGCGAAGGTCAGCAGGAAGAAGCACTTGACCAGCGCATAGCCATGGTCGGCCGCCAGCGCCGCCGCTGGCTGGAAGAAGCTGACCCCGTAGGCGATCCAATAGCCGATGAAGAAATACACCAACGCCGAGATGGCGAAATCGCTGAGGATCTTCGACAAGGCGTTGACCTGGTTCTTGTAGCGCACCGTGCCCACTTCGAGAAACGCGAAGCCGGCATGCATGGCCAGCACCAGGATGGCGCCCATGAGAATGAACAGGGTGTTGGAACCATGGACCAGGGAGTCCATCGCGCTGTGCATGTTTTCCATGAAATAGGCAGACCTGCTGAAAAAGGCACCAGGACAGTTCAAGAACCTGCATCCATGCACCGAATCGGTGCCAGCCACCTGCCCTGTTTCGGTGAGCCGGGCGGAGCCTGCGTGGTTTTTTCTTGGGTTTGTCGTGGATTGGGTTAAGGTTTATCGGTATCCGCTGCTTTGGCGCCCTGAATCGGCGCAATACCCGTATGGGGCGCCCCGCAACGTGGCAAAGCTTTAGCAAGGCTCATACCAGCGCCGGCACTTGAACCTTCCGTGCGTGCTATCACTCGAACTACCAACACTCATCGACAGGGAGACACCCATGGCCAGCAAATCGGCAAAGACTGCACAAGAGGTATTGATGGCTGACTTCCAGGCACTGGTCCGCGACACCGAGAAGCTGCTGGCCGACACCGCCAACCTGGCCGGCGACCAGGCTGACGAGTTGCGTGAACAGATCCACGAGCGCCTGGCCCAGGCCCGCGAAACCCTGCAGCTGACCCAGGACTCGGTGCGTGAACGCGGCCAGGCCGCACTGGGCAGTGCCGAGCAGTACGTGCAGGAAAACCCATGGCAGGCGATCGGCATTGCCGCTGGCGTCGGCCTGTTGATCGGCCTGCTGGCCAACCGGCGCTAAGGGGTTCCCATGGAGAATGACGCCAACGGCGCCAGCGCCTCGGGCAAGCGCCTGGGCGCGGCTGCGCTGGGCCTGCTGCACAGCCATATCGAACTGTTCGGTATCGAGTTGCAGGAGCAGAAGGGCCGCACCTTGAGCCTGCTGCTGTTCGCCGGCCTGGCCCTGGTCTTCGCCCTGCTGCTGCTGACGGCACTGTCCGGGCTGTTGCTGGTGCTGCTGTGGGACAGCTATCGCCTGGCCGGCATCATCGGCCTGTGCGTGTTCTACGGCATCGCCGCGCTGTACTGCGGGTTGCGCCTGAAGGCAGCGGTGTTCGACGAATCGTCGCCGTTCGGCGCCACCCTCGAGGAACTCGCCAAGGACCGGGAGGGCCTGTTGCCATGAGCCTGCCTGAACTGCCAAACACCCGTAACCCGCGCGAACTGCGCAAGGCGCTGCTGCGCCTGCGCATGGAAATGCACCGCCAGGAAATCCGCCATGAGTCCGCGCAACTGCTGGAGCCGCTGCGTCGCGTGCGCGGCATGGGCAGCTCGCTGCACGACGGGCTGGGCATCAAGCATGCGCCGCTGTGGGGGATTGGCGCCGTGGTAGCGCTGGGGTTCTTCACCGGCAAGGGCGTGCGCAGCGGCAACCTGGCGCGGCTGTTGCGCCTGGGCAGCAGCCTGCTGCCGCTGCTGCGCCTGTACTTGCAAGGCCGCCGCCCCTGAACGTTTTCTGTCGACTGCACCGGCCCTATCGCCGGCAAGCCGGCGCCCACAGAAATTGCACATGGCTTGAGGCCGATGCGATCGAGGTGGGAACCGGCTTGCCGGCGATAGGGCCATTGCAGGCGTCCCCCTTGCGCCGCCCTTCCCGACACCGGAAGCTATACCCCTCGATCCACAGGAGACCGCGCCTTGGACTGGCACACCCTGCTTACCCGCGAACGCCTGGGCAAAGCCCTGTACAGCGCCGATGAACTCGGACGCAGCCCCTTCCACAAAGACCACGACCGCATCATCTTCTCCGGTGCCTTCCGCCGCCTCGGGCGCAAGACCCAGGTGCACCCGGTTTCCAGCAACGACCATATCCACACACGCCTGACCCACTCGCTGGAAGTCAGCTGCGTCGGCCGCTCGCTAGGCATGCGCGTCGGCGAAACCCTGCGCGACAGCCTGCCGGACTGGTGCGCCCCCAGCGACCTGGGGATGATCGTGCAGTCGGCCTGCCTGGCCCACGACATCGGTAACCCACCGTTCGGCCACTCTGGCGAAGACGCCATCCGCCACTGGTTCCAGCAGGCCGCCGGGCGTGGCTGGCTGGACGACATGAGCGGCGACGAGCGCGCCGACTTCCTCAACTTCGAAGGCAACGCCCAGGGCTTTCGCGTACTCACCCAGCTGGAGTACCACCAGTTCGACGGCGGTACCCGGCTGACCTATGCCACCCTCGGCACCTACCTGAAGTACCCGTGGAGCGCACGCCACGCCGACGCCCTGGGCTACAAGAAGCACAAGTTCGGCAGTTACCAGAGCGAGCTGCCGCTGCTCGAGCAGATCGCCCGCAAGCTCGGCCTGCCGCAACTGGAACACCAGCGCTGGGCGCGCCACCCGCTGGTCTACCTGATGGAAGCCGCAGATGACATCTGCTACGCGCTGATCGACCTGGAAGACGGCCTGGAAATGGAGCTGCTGCAATATGCCGAAGTCGAAGCGCTGCTGCTCGACCTGGTCGGCGATGACCTGCCGGAAACCTACCGCCAGCTCGGCCCTGGCGACTCCCGGCGGCGCAAACTGGCGATCCTGCGCGGCAAGGCCATCGAGCACCTGACCAACGCTGCCGCCCACGCCTTCGTCGAGCAGCAGCAGGCCTTGCTGGCCGGGCAACTGGCGGGCGACCTGGTCGAACACATGCACGGCCCGGCCAAACGCTGCGTGCTGCAGGCCAAGGACATGGCACGCAACAAGATCTTCCAGGACAAGCGCAAGACCCTGCACGAGATCGGCGCCTACACCACCCTGGAGATTCTGCTGAACACCTTCTGTGGTGCCGCCCTGGAACAGCACGGTGGGCGCACGCCCTCGTTCAAGAGCCGCCGGGTACTGGACCTGATCGGCAACAATGCTCCCGACCCGCACGGTTCGCTGCACAGTGCGTTCCTGCGCATGATCGACTTCATCGCCGGGATGACCGACAGCTATGCCAGCGAAATGGCCCGGGAAATGACCGGGCGCTCCAGCCCGACCTGAGCCCTGCCGGTGCTGCCCGGGGCATCGCCCGGAGCTGCACCGCGCACTGTGGGAAACTTCCTACATATACTGACGGCAAGTTAAACAGCGCGAATAAAAACAAATGAAAAGTTACCAATCACGCTTTGACATCGAGTTAAACACGCCTGTTTCGTAGCCCGTTTTGTTTTATCTTGTAAGCCATTTCCCATATAGGGCTAATAGCCCTTCCTCGCATGCCCGATGACTTCCAACTGCGATAAGGTTTTGCCTGTCACCCTCAATCGCCCGCAGGGAAGTTGAACATGCATTCCATATTTATTGTCGACGACCATCCCGTCATCCGCCTGGCCGTCCGTATGTTGCTGGAAAATCAGAATTACAAGGTTGTCGGCGAGTCGGACAACGGCGTGGACGCCATGCAGATGATTCGCGAAACCGCCCCCGACCTCGTCATCCTCGACATCAGCATACCCAAGCTAGACGGGCTGGAGGTGCTTGCCCGCTTCCAGGCCATGGCCCTGCCCCTGAAGGTGCTGGTACTGACCGCGCAGTCTCCCGCATTGTTTGCCGTGCGCTGCATGCACTCCGGTGCTGCGGGCTACGTGTGCAAGCAGGAAGATCTGAGCGAACTGCTCAGTGCAATCAAGGCCGTACTGGCCGGTTACAACTACTTTCCCAGCCAGGCAATAAAGCATAACCAGGCGGAAGATGCCGACTCGCAACTTTTCCGCCAGGTGAATGACCGCGAACTGATGGTATTGCAACTCTTCGCCCAAGGCCGCAGCAACAAGGAAATTGCCAAGGGCATGTTCCTCAGCAGCAAGACCGTCAGTACCTACAAGAAGCGCCTCATGCACAAACTTCAGGTCAATACGCTGGTCGACCTGATCGAAATGGCCAAACGCAACGCGCTGGTCTGAGGGTAGTCATGGCCCGTCCTTTCGTTCGCCTGCTGCTCCCTCTGCTCCTGTTCAGTGGCGTGGCACAGGCTACCCCTCACGAGGCCTCGTCCTATGCCTTGCTGGCGCGGTCATCGGCCAGGCCAACACCGCCTGCGCTCACGGACGAACAACGGCAATGGCTCGAAAGCCGTCAGGAACTGGTGCTGGGGACCTCGGCACCGGACTACCCGCCCTTCGACATCACCAGTGGCGGCCGCGACTACCAGGGCCTTACCGCCGAGTACGCGAGCCTGATCGGCAAGGCCCTGCAGTTGCCCGTGCGGGTGCTGCGCTTTTCCAGCCGGCAAGCGGCGGTGGAGGCGCTCCGGCACGGTGATATCGACCTGCTTGGCAGCGCCAATGGCTACGAAGCGGCCAGCGATGGCCTGGCGCTGTCGCATCCCTATGCCATCGACCAACCGGTGCTGGTAACGCGCGAGGACGAAAGCCGGGCGCTGGACATGGGCCTGACCGACATGCGCCTGGGCATGCTCTACCACTACCTGCCCCGCCAGGAGGTGAACAGCGCCTACCCCAAGGCCGAGCTGCTGGCTTTCGGCTCGTCCAGCCAGGCCCTGAATGCCGTGGCGTTCGGCCAGGCCGACGTATTCATCGGCGATACCATTTCCACCCACTACCAGCTCAATCGCAGCCACCTGCCGCGCCTGCGCATGGCCAGCTTCGGCAAGCACGAAGCGATCGGCTTCGGTTTTGCCCTGCGCCACCAGGACAAGCTGCTGATGGAGCTGGTGAACACCATCCTGGACAGCCAGACCCCGGCCATACGCGCCAGTATCTTCAAGCGCTGGAGCGCCGGTAGCGATCTGCTGCTGACCGACCGCAGGCTGCAACTGACCGACGCCGAAGAACAATGGCTGCAGGACCACCCGGTGATGCGCGTGGCGATCGATGACACCGCTGCACCGGTCTCCTATTTCGATAGTTCGGGGCACTTTCGCGGTATCACCGCCGACCTGCTCGAGCTCATTCGCCTGCGCACCGGCTTGCGTTTCGAAGTGCAGCGCGCCAGCGGCCTCGCCGACATGATTGCCCGCCTCAAGGATGGCCGCGCCGATGTCATCGCCGCACTGGCCACCGGCGGGGTGAGCGAAGACGACCTGCGAATCAGCCGGCCCTACCTGGAAAGTGCCTATGTGCTGGTTAGCCGCAAGGACAAAAAGCCCTTCACCTCGCTGGAGCAACTGCAGGGGCATCGCATCGCCATTACCCGCTACAGTGCCATGGACGCCATGCTGTCGCGGCACCATCCGCAAATCGGCTGGGTCGAGACCGAAAGCGCGTTCTATTCCATCGCGTTGCTCAACAGCGGTGCCGTCGATGCGGTGATCACCACCTTGATCGACGCCAACCACGCCCTGGCCGGCAACCCCGAACTGGTCATCCGGGCCACCGTCGGCAGCGAACCTGCCGACTTCGCCATGGCCACCAGCGCCTCGTCACAGGCGCTGGTGTCGATCCTCGACAAGGCGCTGCTGAGCATTTCGCCTGAAGAACTGGGGGTAATCAACAACCGCTGGCGTGGTTTCAGCCTGCACGAGGATGGCAACGACCAGGGCTACCGTCGGCTGGCGATCCAGGTGGTACTGGGCACCGCCGTGCTGTTGCTGCTGGCCTTGCTATGGAACGCTCGCCTGCGCCTGCAGATTCGCCAGCGGCAACGCGCCGAACGGGCGCTGAACGACCAGTTGGCGTTCATGCGCGCCCTGCTCAATGGCACCCCCCACCCCATGTACGTGCGAGACCGCGAGGGCCGCCTGCAAAGCTGCAACTACAGCTACCTGGAAGCCGTGCAGGCCCGCTCCGACGAGGTCATCGGCAAACACCTGGCGGGTAGCCTGTTCGCCGATTGCGAGCAGACCCGGCAGATCCACGCCGATTATCTGAAGGTGATGGCCGAGGGTTCGCCGCTGATCATGGACCGGCCGCTACGGATCAAGGGCCGCGAGATGACCATCTACCACTGGATTCTGCCGTACCGCGACTCACTGGGTGAGGTGCAGGGCATCATCGGCGGCTGGATCGACATCAGCGATCGCCGGCAGCTGGTCATGGAGCTGCGCCAGGCCAAGCAGCAGGCCGACGATGCCAACCGCGCCAAAAGCACGTTCCTGGCTACCATCAGCCACGAAATCCGCACCCCGATGAATGCGGTCATCGGCATGCTCGAGCTGGCAGTCAAGCGTGCCGACCAGGGCCGGGTAGATCGCAACGCACTGGAGCTGGCCCACCATTCGGCCAAGGACCTGCTGGGCCTGATTGGCGATATCCTCGACATCGTGCGCATCGAGTCCGGGCACTTGTCCCTCGCCCCGGAGGCCGTCGACCTGGCGGCCCTGGTCGAATCGGTGGGGCGCATTTTCGAGGGTCAGGCGCGGCAGAAAGGCCTGGCCCTGGAGGTGATGATCGCGCCGGCCGCACGCTGCCACGCCCTGCTCGACCCCCTGCGTTTCAAACAGGTCCTGTCCAACCTGGTGAGCAACGCCATCAAGTTCACCGAGCATGGCCAGGTGCGCATCTGCGTCAACCTGGTAGAGGACGGCACCAGTACCCCGGCAGTGCTGGAGCTGGAAGTGCGCGACAGTGGCATCGGCATCCCCGCCGACGACCTGCAACGCCTGTTCAACCCGTTCATCCAGGCCAACCCGCATAGCCAGGGCGCCCGCGCGGGTACCGGGCTGGGCCTGGCGATCTGCCGCAACCTGTGCGAAATGATGGGCGGCAGCCTGACCATCAAGAGCCTGGAAGATGTCGGCACCCAGGTGCGTCTCAAGATGCCGCTGCAGCGGGTTGATGCCGCAACGCAGCCAGCCCCGCTGATCGAGAACCTCGACGTACCCGACCCACGGCTGAACGTGCTGGTGATCGACGACCACCCGGCCAACCTGCAACTGATGGCACAGCAGCTCGGCTACCTGGGCCTGGAGCACGCCAGCGCCCGCGACGGACGCGAAGGTTTGGCTACCTGGCGGGCGGGCGATTTCGATGTGCTGGTGCTCGACTGCAATATGCCGCACATGAACGGCTACCAGCTGGCCACCGCCGTGCGTACCGAAGAACGCCATGGCAATCGGCCGCGCTGCACCATTCTCGGCTACACCGCCAACGCGCAGCCGGAGGTACGCCGCAAGTGCCTGAGCGCCGGCATGGACGACTGCCTGCTCAAGCCCATCAGCCTGGGCACTCTCAGCCAACGCCTGGCCAACATCCACCCGCGCCGCCAGCAAAAACGGCGGCGCAAGCTGTACCACCTGGACGGCCTTGCCGCAGTGGTCGGGCATGACCCGAACGACCGCCAGCGGTTCCTGCAGGCCTTGCAGCAGAGCCTGCAGGCCGACCTCGCCACCTTGATGGCGCTGCATCCGCAGCACGACAGCGGCGCCATTGCCGAACAGGCGCACAAGGTGCTCAGCGCCGCGCGGATGCTGGAAGCCCCCAAGCTGATGGCGGCCTGCGAGGCCCTGGAGGCCAGCGACTTGCCCACTGCCCAGTTGCGCCTGCGACGCCAGGCACTGGCGCGGCATATGTGCCGGGTAGAACGTGCCCTGGCCAAGGAGCTGGCCACAGGTTCCTGCACACAGACAGGCAGCCAGGCGTGTTAACTGGTAGACTGCGCGGCGTTATTACCTAAGAGGATTGTTTCATGGCCACAAACCGCTCCCGTCGTCTGCGCAAGAAGCTGTGTGTCGACGAGTTTCAGGAATTGGGCTTCGAGCTGAACCTGGAATTCAAGGAAGATCTGGATGACCAGGCAATCGATGCTTTCCTCGACGCGTTCCTGGCAGAAGCCATGGACGCCAACGGCCTGGACTATGTAGGCGGTGACGATTTCGGCCTGGTGTGCTCGGTCAAACGCGGCTCGGTCAGCGAAGAACAGCGTGCAGCCGTTGAAGCCTGGCTCAAAGGCCGCAGCGAACTGACCAAGATCGAAGTCAGCCCGTTGCTGGACGCCTGGTACCCGGAAAAACCGATCAACAAGGCCGAGTAATACCGGCCCGGCTCGATCGCTGAAAAGGCCACCCCTATGGGTGGCCTTTTTCATTGGCGTGCTTTTCCGTCGAACGTGGCGCATCGTCGCTGCGCTTGGGGCATAATGCGTATTCTTTCATCCTGGGGCCATCATCCCTTACAGCCCCAATGCCCTTTTCCCTCGCCGTAGGGTATTTATTCATTATGATCAAAACGCTTCGTCCCCTCGTTCTTGCCGGCCTGCTGTTGCCACTCGCCCTGCCCAGCCAGGCCGCCGCCGTCAATACCACACTGCCTGCCAAAGTGCAGCAGGCCCTCAAGGCCAACAAGCTGCAGGACTCTGCCCTGTCGCTGGTGATGCTGCCGTTGGACGGCCCCGGCACACCGACCGTATTCAATGCCGACGTCTCGGTGAACCCGGCCTCGACCATGAAACTGGTCACCACCTACGCCGCCCTCGAACTGCTCGGCCCGACCTTCCAGTGGAAGACCGAGTTCTACACCGACGGCACCCTGAGCAACGGTGTACTCAACGGCAACCTGTACCTCAAAGGTGGCGGCGACCCGAAACTGAACATGGAAAAGCTGTGGCTGCTGATGCGTGACCTGCGCGCCAATGGCGTGCGCACCATCACCGGCGACCTGGTACTGGACCGCAGTCACTTCGTGCAGCCCAACCTGCCGCAGTTCAACGACGACGGCGGCGATGAGAACAAGCCGTTCCTGGTCAAGCCCGACTCGCTGCTGGTCAACCTCAAGGCCCTGCGCTTCGTGGCCCGCAACGATGGCGGCAAGGTCACCATCGCGGTCGAGCCACCGATTGCCAGCATCCGTATCGACAACCAGGTCAAGGCCGTGGCCTCCAAACAGTGCGCGGGTGATGTGCGCTACAACCCGGTGCAGCAGGCCGATGGCATCAGCGTAACGGTCAGCGGCCAGTTGGGTGACGGCTGCAACTCGCAGACTTATCTGTCGCTGCTCGACCACCCAACCTACGCTGCCGGTGCCGTGCGCGCGATCTGGAACGAGCTGGGTGGCAGCATCCAGGGTGGCGACCGCTTCGAGAACGTGCCCAAGGGCGCACGCCTGCTGGCCCGCGCCTTCTCGCCAGACCTGGTGGAAGTGATCCGCGATATCAACAAATACAGCAACAACACCATGGCCCAGCAGCTGTTCCTGAGCCTTGGCGCGCAGTTCCGCACCGATGCCGATGGTGACGATGCCCGCGCCGCCCAGCGCGTGGTGCGCCAGTGGCTGGCGAAGAAGGGTATTACCGCGCCGCACCTGGTGATGGAAAACGGCTCCGGCCTGTCCCGCGCCGAACGGGTAAGCACCCGGGAAATGGCCGCGATGCTGCAGGCCGCCTGGAAGAGCCCCTATGCTGCCGAATTCATGAGCTCGATGCCGCTGGTGGGCATGGACGGCACCATGCGCAAGCGCCTCAAGCGCACCGCCATGACCGGTGAAGGGCACATCAAGACCGGCACGCTGAACACCGTGCGGGCGATTGCCGGCTTCAGCCGTGACAGCAACGGCCATACCTGGGCGGTGGCGGCGATCCTCAACGACCCGAAACCGTGGGGCGCCTCGCAGGTGCTCGACCAGGTACTGCTGGACCTGTACCGCCAGCCGAAACTGGCCGGCAGCACGGCAGCCAACTGATCGTCAGCCAGTCCCGGCCCTTTCGCGGCTAAAGCCGCTCCCACAGGTACAGCGCAGGGTTCAAGACCTGTGATGTACCTGTGGGAGCGGCTTTAGCCGCGAAAGGGCCGGTACCGACAATCGCGAACGCTCAAGCCACCCCCCCCTCCACCCGGTCCCGCCCGCCCTGCTTGGCCGCATACACCCCTGCATCAGCCCGCAACAACAAGGCATCGGCCCCTTCCCCCGGTCGCCAGCCCGCCACCCCAAAACTCGCGGTCACCTTGCCCACACCTTCCACTGGAACATCGCGCACCCCTTGCCACAGCTCCAGCGCCAGCAGCCGTGCCTGCCTGGCATCGCTGCCCGGGCACAGCACCATGAATTCCTCGCCACCCAGCCGGCAGAACACATCGGTACGCCGCAAACGCTGGCCAATCCGCAGGCACAGGCTGCGCAGCACGCGGTCACCGACGGCATGGCCGAAGCGGTCGTTGATGCGTTTGAAGTGATCGATGTCGAGCATGATCACCGCCAGGGCCAGGCCGTCGCGCTGAGCCCGTTCCAGTTCGACCTTGAGCCGCTGCTGGAAGTAGCGGCGGTTATGGATGCCGGTCAGCGAGTCGGTCACCGACAGCGCACGCAACTCTTCCTCCACACCCTTGAGATCGGAGATGTCCGTCAGGTAGCCATGCCACAAGGTACAGCCCTGCTCGCCTACTTCCGGGGTCGCCTCGCCACGCACCCAGCGCAGCCCGGCACGCGGCAGGCAGACCCGGTATTCTTCGCGCCAGGGCGACAGGTGTTCGGCCGAGTCACGCACCGACCGGCGCACGCGCTCCAGGTCATCCGGGTGGATGCGCTCGAACACCACCGAGGCATCCTCGCGCAACTGCTGCAGGTCGACTTCGTAGATGTCGTACAGGCCCTTGCTGGCGTACGGAAAACAGGAATGGCCGTTACCATCCAGGCGGTACTGGTAGATGCCCCCCGGTACCTCGGCACTGAGCTTTTCCAGCAGGCGGTCACGTGCCGCCAGCGCCTCATGCACCCGACGCCGTTCAGTGACATCAATGCAGATCGCCAGGTAACCAATCCACAACCCCTGTTCATCGAGCATGGCGGTAACCAGCATATTGGCCACCAGTTGGCTGCCATCGGCGCGCAACAAGGTCCACTCCCCCGGCTCGGCGCCATGCTCCTGCACCGTTTCGGCGAACATGGCCTGGCCACCTGCAATCGGCCGGCCGTAACGCAGGCTCAAGGCATGGGCACGCAGGCTCAACTCTTCGGGCAGCACCAGATCCTCAAGGCGCAGCTGGCCGATCGCCTCGCTGGCCGGGTACCCGAGCATGCGCTCGGCGCCGGCGTTGAAAGTGCTGACCACGCCCTTGAGGTTGGTGGCGATGATCGCCACCTGGGTTGCGGCATCCAGCACGCTACGCAGCTGGTTATGGGTGCCACGCAGGGACTGCTCGCTGACCCGCAGCTCGGCGGTGCGCTGCTCGACCATGGCCAAGGCGCGCTGGCGCTGGCTGAACAGGCTGTAGAGCAAAACGCTGAGCAGCAGGCTCAACAAACCGCCCAGCAGGCTCACCGCCAGCACCGCGGAGGAACGATTGGCCCGCACGAAGGCCAGGCTCGGCCGGATACTCAGCTGGAAGTGGCGGTCAGCCAGGTGCAACAGCTGGTTGCTGACCAGCGGCAGGGGTGCGACCGGGTTCTGCGAAGCGAACATCACTTCGGGGCCATGCAGCCCGGTGGGGTCGACGATGCGCACGACCAGATTGTCGTCTGCCGCCACCGGTTGTCCGTCACTGACCAGCTCACGCATGCTCAGCAAGGCCATCACATAGCCCACTGCCGCGCCGCGGGGGTTGGCATCGGAAAACACCGGCGCCACCATCAGCAGGCCACGCGCATCCGAGCTGGTATCGAACATGGCCAGTGGCTCGGACACCGCCATGCTGCCCGGCCCCAGCGCCCGCGCCAAGGCCGCCAGGGGCACATCCTGGCCGGCGAGGTCCAGCCCATAGGGCAGCCCGGGCAATTCACCCGACTGGGTATAGAGTACCGGGAAGTAATGGTCGCGCTGGGGGGATGGGCGCCACTGGCCTTGCGCATTCTGGTCGCGGATCACATAGCCCGGGCCAGAATGTGCACTGGCCTGGCGCTCGAACTCGGCGCGTTGCGCGGCTTCGACACGCGGCGCCCAGGCGTAGGCCAGGGTCCGCTGCAGCAATGGCCGGGCGTAGCCGTCGAACTCGTGGGGGGTGATTTCGTTGGAAAAGCTGAAAAACCGCCGCAGCCCGTCCAGGCGCTGCTGCTGTTCGTCAAATCGCTCGGCGATACGGCTGAAACGCTCGCTGGCCAGCAGCTCGAAGCGCTGGCGCAACTGCTGCTTGTAGAAGGTTTGCGCGGCAAGCGCCAGAAAGGCCGTCAGCAGGCCGCCCGCGACCAGGGCGACCAGCGCGACCGCCCAGGCGGACACCGCCTCTGTGCACAGGCCAAGCAACCGCGCACGCACGCCACCCTTTGACATACACCCATCTCGTCACGTCAGCGTCCTGCGGATTATCTTGCCCTGCCCTCAGTTATAGCTATTGGCCATTAGCCGCGCAACGTACCTCGTCGCCTTAACGAAGCTGTAAACGCCAGGCACGATGGATACGGTTATTGCGGGCGAAGTCCGGGTCCAGGGTCTGGGCCGTGATTTCCTCCACCGCGTAACGCGCCATCAGGTGCTCGTCCAGCTGGAACTTGCGGAAGTTGTTGGAGAAGTACAGCACGCCACCCGGCGCCAGGCGGGCCATGGCCAGGTCCAGCAGTTGCACGTGGTCACGCTGCACGTCGAACACGCCTTCCATGCGCTTGGAGTTGGAGAAGGTCGGTGGGTCGATGAAGATCAGGTCGTAGCTGTCGCGGTTGCCTTCCAGCCAGGCCATCACATCGCCCTGCTCCAGACGGTTGCGCTCGGAGAAGCCATTGAGCGCCAGGTTGCGCCGCGCCCAGTCCAGGTAGGTTTTCGACAGGTCGACGCTGGTGGTGCTGCGGGCGCCGCCCTTGGCCGCATGCACGGTGGCCGTGGCGGTGTAGCAGAACAGGTTGAGGAAGCGCTTGCCTGCGGCCTCGCGCTGGATGCGCATGCGCATCGGGCGATGGTCAAGGAACAGGCCGGTGTCGAGGTAGTCGGTGAGGTTGACCAGCAGCTTGACGCCACCTTCGTTCACTTCCTGGAAGCGGCCTTCGGTAGCCTGGCGCTCGTACTGGCGCGTGCCGCTCTGCCGCTCGCGCCGCTTGAGCACCACCCGCTGTGGTGAAATGCCCAGGGCCTGCGGGATGGCTGCCAGCGCGTCGAGCAGGCGCGCCTGGGCCTTGTCCGGGTCGACCGAACGTGGCGCGGCGTATTCCTGCACGTGCACCCAATCCTGGTACAGGTCGACCGCCAAGGCATATTCAGGCATGTCGGCATCGTACAGGCGGTAGCAATCGACCTGCTCGCGGCGCGCCCACTTGCCCAGTTGCTTGAGGTTTTTCTGCAGGCGGTTGGCGAACATTTGCGCCCCTTCCGACAGACGCGCTGGCTCGCTGGCCAGCGCAGCCTGCTGGCGGCTTTCCGCGCCTTCAGGCTGCGCCTCGCGGCGCTCGCCGGTGACGAACTGGTCAGGCTGCACCTTGAACAGCAGCAGCTTGCACGGCAAGGCGCCGTTCCAGAACGCGTACTGCTTGTGGCTGCGAATGCCCATGCGCTTGCCCAGCTGCGGCGCGCCGGTGAACACCGCTGCCTCCCAGCCCATGCAGGCCTGGCGCAGGCGCTCACCGAGGTTCTGGTAGAGGTACAGCAGGCTGGCTTCGTCACCCAGGCGCTCGCCATAGGGCGGGTTGCTGATGACCAGGCCTTTCTGGTTCTGGTCCGGACGCGGCTCGAAGGTGCTGACTTCACCCTGGTAGATCTTCACCCAGTCGCCCAGGCCGGCACGCTCGACGTTGTTGCGCCCTGGCTGGATCAGCCGCGGGTCGGCCTCGTAGCCACGGATCCACAGCGGTGGCTTGGCCAGGCCGGCCTGTGCCCGCGCCTGCGCCTCGTCATGCACCTTGCGCCACAACGCCGGCACATGGCCGAGCCAGGCACTGAAGCCCCAGCGTTCACGCTTGAGGTTGGGCGCGATATCGGCGGCGATCATCGCCGCTTCGACCAGGAAGGTACCCACACCGCACATCGGGTCGGCCAGCGCGCCGCCTTCGCCGGCAATGCGCGGCCAGCCGGCGCGGATCAGCACCGCCGCCGCCAGGTTTTCCTTCAGTGGCGCGGCGCCTTGCTGCAGGCGGTAGCCACGCTGGTGCAGGCTGTGCCCGGAGAGGTCGAGGGAGAGAATGGCTTCGCCACGGTCCAGGCGCAGGTGCACGCGCACATCCGGGTCGATCTTCTCCACCGACGGGCGCAGGCCTTCGCGGTTGCGCAGCTTGTCGACAATCGCATCCTTGACCTTCAGCGCACCGAAGTGGGTGTTGTCGATGCCCGAGCCATGGCCGCTGAACTCCACCGCCAGGGTGCCGTCGGCTGCCAGATGATCGGCCCAGTCAACTGCGTGCACGCCGTCGTAGAGGTCGTCGGCGTTCTTCATGGAGAAGCGCTTGAGTACCAGCAGCACCCGATTGGCCAGGCGTGACCACAGGCACAGGCGGTAGGCGGTTTCCATGTCGGCGGCGCCGCGAATGGCCGAGGTGTGCTCGCGCACGTCATCCAGGCCGAGGCTGCGGGCCTCTTCGGCAAGCAGGCCTTCCAGGCCTTTGGGGCAAGTGAGATAAAGTTCGAAACGGTCCGACATGAGTAATCCAGCGCCTTGGGCTATTTGACTGACGGGGCGACGCATCGCCCCGCGATGTTTGCCCGCATACCTTTCCAGCAGGCGTGCGGGTGGCCTTTCCCGCCACGCAGCGTGCGATGAAAGGCCGGGCCGCCTGACCGATCTGCGCTTGGCCCGGTGGCAAAGACAGCTTAGATCATCAGGCAGTACGAAAAATTCTGGCGATACCAGGGCCGATGTGACCCTTCGTCGCATTTCAAATTATTTCTGTCATCCGCAAGCAACGCTGGCGAAATGACGTCAATGATCGGCAAACCCTGATCATAGCGGGCTCAACGCCAAACAAGGTTGAGTCGCATTTACTTACTTATCTCCTGACCCTTGGAAAGGTTACGTGCTTATGACAAATCGATCATTCACAGCGTGACTCGCATTCGATAGAACTGGTCTCAGGCCGCTTCGCAACGAGGTGGCACTTTCAGCTCGCCACGCCGGCAGCGAGCGCACACCGGCAGAAAGACTCTGCCCGGCCTCGGAGAGGCCGACGGGACATTACAGTCAACAAGTGAGGGCAACACCCTATGAGAAGACTTAAGCGTGATCCGTTGGAAAGAGCATATTCACGTGGCTACCAATACGGGGTCACCGGCAAATCCCGCGAACTTTGCCCCTTCAATCTTCCTTCTGTTCGCCAAGCCTGGATCAACGGCTGGCGCGAAGGTCGCGGTGATAACTGGGACGGAATGACTGGCACCGCTGGCATCCATAGACTCAACGAAAATCACGCCGTTGGCTGAACGAGGACACTGAATTCGATTCACCATGCACGCCCTATCCGGGCGGCGGGCGAAGGCCCAGGGGCCCCTTGACGGGGCCCTTTTTTATGGCTTCGAATCCATATCCGCGCTGGCTTTTTCGCGGGTAAACCCGCTCCCACAGGGACCGCACAGGTGTTGATAGCTGTGGGGCACCTGGGGGAGCGGGTTTACCCGCGAATAGGCCGGTCAGGTCAGCGCGGCATCGCAGCGATAGCGTCAACCGCTTCGCGAATCAGCGCCGGCCCCTTGTAAATGAAGCCCGAGTAGATCTGCACCAGGCTCGCCCCGGCAGCGATCTTCTCGGCGGCATGGCGGCCTTCGGTAATGCCACCGGCGGCAATGACCGGCAGCTTGCCACCCAGCTCACCCGCCAGCACCTTGACAATATGGGTGCTCTTCTCCAGCACCGGCGCACCCGACAGGCCGCCAGCCTCGCCACCATACGGCAGCCCTTCGACACCTTCACGGCCCAGCGTGGTGTTGGTGGCGATCACTGCATCCATGCCCGACTCCATCAGCGCGGCGGCTACCAGGGCGGTTTCTTCGTCGCTCATGTCCGGGGCGATCTTGATTGCCAGCGGCACGCGCTTGCCATGCGTGCCGGCCAGTTGCTCGCGGCGCTCGGCCAGGGCATCGAGCAGTTGCTTGAGCGAATCGCCGAACTGCAAGCTGCGCAGGCCCGGGGTGTTTGGCGAACTGACGTTGACCGTGATGTAACTGGCGTCGGCGTACACCTTGTCCAGGCAGATCAGGTAGTCATCGACGGCGCGCTCCACCGGGGTGTCGAAATTCTTGCCGATGTTGATGCCCAGCACGCCGTTGTAACGCGCAGCCCGCACCCGGCCGAGCAGGTGATCGACGCCCAGGTTGTTGAAACCCATGCGGTTGATGATGGCCGTAGCCTCCGGCAGGCGGAACAACCGCGGCTTGGGGTTGCCCGACTGCGGGCGCGGGGTGACGGTGCCGATTTCGACGAAGCCGAAGCCCAGCTGGGCGAAACCGTCGATGGCAGCGCCGTTCTTGTCCAGGCCGGCCGCCAGGCCCACCGGGTTGGCGAAGTTCAAGCCCATGACCGTAACCGGCAAAGCCGCCGGCTGCTTGCACAGCATACCGTTGAGGCCGAGACGGCCACCGGCGCCGATCAGGTCCAGGGACAGGTCGTGGGAGGTTTCCGGGGAAAGCTTGAACAGCAACTGGCGGGCCAGGGTATACATGGGCGGGCAAGGCTCGGGGTGAGTGAGGGGGCGATTATAGCCAGCGTAAGGCTGGCATGACAGCAAATCGTGGGGTTCTGTGGGAGCGGGTTCACCCGCGAACACCGGCGAAGCCGATGCCATCCACCGCGCGGCCTGCTTCGCGGATGAACCCGCTCCCACAGGGCCGCAAAATGGTGCCAATTCCCTTTGGCACATCGGTTGCACCAGTTCAGCCCACAGCTTTATAAATACGGGCGAGGAACCTTGTGAACACTGCACCCCGAGCAACGCCCCTGGCCTGGGTCAACGGCAGCGACGCGCCGGAAAAGCCCAGTCTGAACATCGGCTACATGGCCCTGACCGACTGCGCCTCGGTGGTAGTCGCCGCCACCCAGGGCTTCGCCCAGCAGCACGGCCTTACCCTCAACCTCAAGCGCCAGGGCTCCTGGGCCGGGCTACGCGACAAGCTGGTCAGCGGCGAGCTGGATGCCGCGCACTGCCTGTATGGCCTGGCCTACGCCGTGCACCTGGGCATCGGCGGTGTACCGGCCAGTGCCATGGCCGTGCTCATGGGGCTGAACCAGAATGCCCAGGCCATAAACCTGTCCCCGGCCCTGCAACGCAAAGGCGTGACCAACCCTGAAGCATTGGCGCGCTTGGTGCACCAGCATGGCGCACGCCTCACCTTTGCCCAGACCTTCCCCACCGGCACCCACGCCATGTGGCTGTATTACTGGCTGGCCAGCCAGGGCATCCACCCGCTGCGCGACGTCGACAGCGTGGTGGTGCCGCCGGCGCAAATGGCCGCACATATCCAGGCCGGGCGTATCGACGGTTTCTGTGTGGGCGAACCCTGGTCTGCCGATGCAGTGGCCACGGGCCAAGGCTTCACCCTGGCCACCAGCCAGGCGATCTGGCCAGACCACCCGGAAAAGGTCCTGGCCTGCGCCCGCGCCTTCGCCGAACAATACCCCAACAGCGCCCGTGCGCTGATCAAGGCGGTCCTCGCAGCCAGCCGCTTCATTGAGCAAAGCCCGGAAAACCGCCGCAGCACTGCGCAACTGCTCAGCAACAGCGCCTACCTGGACACCCCGCTGGCAAGTGTCGAACCGCGCTTGCTCGGCAGCTACCACGATGGCTTGGGCAACTACTGGCAAGACCCGCACGCCCTGCGCCTGCACGACCATGGCCGGGCCAACCTGCCGTACCTGTCCGATGGCATGTGGTTCATGACCCAGTTTCGCCGCTGGGGCCTGCTGCGCGAAGACCCCGACTACCTCGGCGTGGCCCGCCAGGTCCAGCAGCTGGCACTCTATAGCGAGGCGGCACAAAGCCTGGGCGTGGCCTGCCCCGAGCAGCCGATGCGCAGCAGCCTGTTGATCGACGGCAGCCGCTGGGATGGCAGCGACCCCTACGGATATGCCCGCAGTTTCAGCCTGCATGCCCTGGGCGACCTGCCCGATGCCCGTGTCGGCGCGTAAGGGGGGACAACCATGTTGCGCATCCTGCTGATCGACGACACCCAGAGCAAACTCGGCCGCCTCAAGGCGGCCTTGAGCGAGGCCGGCTTCGAGGTCATCGAAGCCCCAGGCCTGACCATCGACCTGCCGGCCTGCGTCGAAACGGTGCGCCCGGACGTGGTGCTGATCGATACCGACTCACCGGACCGCGATGTGATGGAACAGGTGGTGCTGGTCAGCCGTGACCAGCCGCGGCCCATCGTGCTGTTTACCGACGAACACGACCCCGTGGTGATGCGCCAGGCGATCCAGGCGGGGGTAAGCGCCTACATCGTCGAAGGCATCCATGCCGCGCGGCTGCAGCCGATAATGGACGTGGCCATGGCCCGTTTCGAAAGTGACCAGGCGCTGAAGGCGCAGTTGCTTGCGCGCGACCAGCAACTGGCCGAGCGCAAGCGCATCGAGCAGGCCAAGGGTTTGCTGATGAAGATGAAGGACTGCAACGAAGAACAGGCCTACACGCTGATGCGCCGCCAGGCCATGAGCCGGCAGCAGAAGCTGATCCAGGTGGCCGAGCAGATCATCGCCATGCACGAGATGTTGGGGTGATGGGGCTGAAAATCTCATGACCCCTGCCACCAGTTGGCCCATCTCTTGCTGAACAAATATCACCGGTAGCCAACGGCGGTTGCCCCACTTAATCCCCGACAAAGACGTCGCTCTCCCCTCCACCCCCATGGAGCGGGTAGCGGCGTCTTTTTCGTTCCGTTGCATTGCCGAGTGAGGTGTTCGATGAGTACCAGCTTCTGGAAATCCGGGCATGTGCCCACGCTGTTCGCCGCGTTCCTGTACTTCGATCTCAGCTTCATGGTCTGGTACCTGCTTGGCCCACTGGCGGTGCAAATTGCCGCCGACCTGCAGCTGAGTGCACAACAACGGGGCCTGATGGTGGCCACACCGATCCTGGCCGGGGCGATCCTGCGCTTCGCCATGGGCGTGCTGGTCGACCGCCTGTCACCCAAGACTGCCGGGCTGATCGGCCAAGTGGTGGTGATCGTTGCTCTCGCAGCCGCCTGGCACCTGGGCGTGCACAGCTATGAGCAGGCGCTGCTGCTGGGAGTGTTCCTCGGCTTTGCCGGCGCCTCGTTTGCCGTATCGCTGCCGCTGGCCTCGCAATGGTACCCGCCGCAGCACCAAGGCAAAGCCATGGGCATTGCCGGTGCCGGCAACTCCGGCACGGTGTTCGCCGCCCTGCTGGCCCCGGCGCTGGCCGCGGGTTTTGGCTGGAACAATGTGTTCGGCTTCGCACTGATCCCGCTGTCGCTGACGCTGGTGGTGTTTGCCCTGCTGGCACGCAATGCTCCGCAGCGGCCCAAGCCAAAAGCCATGGCCGACTACCTCAAGGCCCTGGGCGACCGTGACAGCTGGTGGTTCATGTTCTTCTACAGTGTCACCTTCGGCGGCTTCATCGGCCTGGCCAGCGCCCTGCCCGGCTACTTCAGCGACCAATATGGCCTGAGCCCGGTCACCGCCGGCTACTACACCGCCGCCTGCGTGTTCGCCGGTAGCCTGATGCGCCCACTCGGCGGCGCCTTGGCCGACCGCTTCGGCGGTATCCGCACCCTGCTGGGCATGTACAGTGTGGCGGCCATCTGTATCGCTGCGGTCGGTTTCAACCTGCCCAGCGCAACCGCCGCACTGGCACTGTTCGTCAGCGCCATGCTCGGCCTGGGCGCCGGCAACGGCGCGGTGTTCCAGCTGGTGCCGCAACGCTTCCGCCAGGAGATCGGCGTTATGACCGGGCTGATCGGCATGGCCGGCGGTATCGGAGGTTTCCTGCTGGCGGCCGGGCTTGGCACCATCAAGCAGCACACCGGCGACTACCAGCTGGGGCTGTGGCTGTTCGCCAGCCTGGGCTTGCTGGCCTGGTTTGGCCTGCACGGCGTGAAACAGCGCTGGCGCACCACCTGGGGCTCGGCTGCGGTTACCGCGGCGCGGGTCTGAGACACAGCCATGAGCCTGCAACTGAGCTTTGCCCAGGCCAGCGCCACCGGGCCGCGCGAGGAAAACCAGGACGCCCTGCGCCTGGTTACCCCAGCGCCGGAGCTGGCCGCCAGCAAGGGCTACCTGTTCGCCCTCGCCGACGGCGTCAGCCAATGTGCCGATGGCGGCCTGGCAGCCCGTGCCAGCCTGCAGGCGCTGGCCCTGGACTACTACGCCACCCCTGCGACCTGGAGCGTGGCCCAGGCCCTGGACCGCCTGCTGCTGGCGCAGAACCGCTGGCTGCGAGCCCAAGGCAGCGGCCAACCATTGCTGACCACCCTCAGCGCGCTGGTGCTGCGTGGCCGGCGCTTTACCCTGGCACACGTAGGCGACTGCCGCGTCTACCGCTGGCACGCCGGGTGCCTGCAGTGCCTGAGCGAAGACCATGTATGGGACCAGCCCGGCATGCAGCATGTGCTGAAACGCGCGCTGGGCCTGGACCAGCACCTGCTGGTGGATTATCTGGAAGGCGAGCTGCAGCCGGGCGAGAGCTTCCTGCTGCTGAGCGATGGCGTATGGGCCAGCCTGGGCGACCAGCACATCCAGGCGGTGCTGCGCGAGCAACCCGACCTGCAACTGGCCGTCGACACCCTGGTTGCCAGCGCGCACCTCAACGGTAGCCAGGACAACGCCAGTGCCTTGCTGGTGCAGGTCGAGCAACTGGGCACGGCCAACCTGGGCGACACCCTGGCGCAGCTGCAGCAATGGCCGGTGCCCGGCCCGCTGCGCGAGGGCCAGGTCATCGATGGCTGGCAAGCCGAAAAGCTGCTTTCGCACAGCCGCCAGTCACTGCTGTACCGGGTGCGCGATGCTCAGGGCCAAGCCTGGCTGCTGAAGACCCTGCCCGCCGCACGCGAGCAGGAGCCCGGCGCAGCACAAGGGCTGTTGCTGGAAGAGTGGTTCCTGCGCCGGGTCGCTGGCCGGCACTTCCCCGAGCTGCACGCCGCCAGCCAGCGCCAGCACCTGTACTACGTGATGCGCGAATACCCCGGCCAGAGCCTGGCGGCGCTGCTGGCCGAACACGGCCCGCTGCCCATGCCGCAGTGGCTGGAGCTGGCCCGGCAACTGCTGCAGGCGGTCGGTGTACTGCATCGGCGCAACCTGCTGCACCGCGACATCAAGCCAGAGAACCTGCACCTGGGCAGCGATGGCCAGCTGCGCCTGCTGGACTTTGGCCTGGCCTACTGCCCGGGCCTGTCCGAAGACCCGCTGCACGAGTTGCCGGGCACACCGTCATACATTGCCCCGGAAGCGTTCGACGGCCAGCCGCCCAGTCCACGCCAGGACCTGTATGCGGTGGGCGTGACGCTCTATCACCTGCTGACCGGCCACTTCCCGTACGGCGAGGTGGAGGCCTTCCAGCGCCCGCGCTTCGGCCAGCCGGTCAACGCCGCACGCTACCGCCCCGACCTGCCGGAATGGCTACAGCATAACCTGCAGCAGGCGCTGGCAGCCGACCCGGCGCAACGCTTCGAAACCGCTGAACACTGGTTGCTGCTGCTCGAACGAGGCGACCGCCAGGAACTGCCAAGCCGTCCACGGCCGTTGCTGGAGCGCGAGCCGTTGAAGGTCTGGCGCACCCTGGCCCTGCTGTCCTTGCTGTTCAACCTGATATTGCTGCTCACCCTGCTCAAGGGCTGAAGGCAGCTTGCCGATGAGGAAATCCTGATGAATGCAAAAGTCTGGCTGGTTGGTGCTGGCCCTGGTGACCCCGAACTGCTCACCCTCAAGGCTGTACGCGCCTTGCAGCAAGCCGCCGTGGTGATGATCGACGACCTGGTCAACCCGGCGGTGCTGGAGCATTGCCCGCAGGCCCGGGTGATTGCCGTGGGCAAGCGCGGCGGCTGCCGCTCTACGCCGCAGGCGTTCATCCAGCGCCTGATGCTGCGCCATGCGCGGCAAGGCCGCTGCGTGGTACGGCTCAAAGGCGGCGACCCGTGCATCTTCGGCCGGGGCGGTGAAGAGGCGCTGTGGCTGCAGGGGCATGGCATCGAGGTGGAAGTGGTCAACGGCATCACCGCCGGCCTGGCCGGCGCCACGCAATGCGGGATCTCCCTGACCTCACGCGGCGTGAGCCGGGGCGTGACGCTGGTCACCGCACATACCCAGGATGACAGCGAGCTGAACTGGACGGCCTTGGCCCAGGGCGGGACGACGCTGGTGGTGTACATGGGCGTGGCCAGGCTAGAGCAGCTGCGCCAAGGGTTGCTGGACGGCGGCATGGCACCGGGGATGCCGGTGGCGATGATCGAGAATGCCTCGTTGCCACAACAGCGGGAGTGCAGGAGCGATGTGCGGGGGATGGTGGCGGATGCGCGGGGGTTTGGCTTGCGTAGCCCGGCGATACTGGTGATTGGTGAGGTAGTTGGGGAGCAGGTGGTTCAGGAATCGGTGGCAATTGCAGGGTGATGCGCTGCCTGCACCGGCCTTTGTGGGAGCGGCCTTGTGTCGCGAAAGGGGCGCGTAGCGGCCCCAGCTTTTCAGCTTCGCCGCAGGTATTGCCGGGGCTGCTGTGCAGCCCTTTCGCGACACAAGGCCGCTCCCACAAGGGGCACACAAACCCAAAAAACAGGCAAAGAAAAACCCGGCCGAGGCCGGGTTTTTCATGAAGCTTCAAACCAATTACTTGGCCTGGGCTTCTACCTGAGCTTCAACGCGACGGTTGATAGCACGGCCTTCTTCGGTGGCGTTGTCGGCAACCGGACGGGTTTCGCCGTAGCCAACCGAGTCAACACGGCTGGATTCCACGCCGTACTGCTGGGTCAGGACCTGCTTGACAGCGTTGGCACGACGCTCGGACAGCTTCTGGTTGTAAGCGTCTGGGCCGACGGAGTCAGTGTGACCTTCCACGGTGGTGGTGGTCTGTGGGTACTGCTTCATGAAGTCAGCCAGGTTCTTGATGTCACCGTAGCTGTTTGGCTTGACGACCGACTTGTCGAAGTCGAACTTGACGTCCAGCTCAACACGAACGACTTCGGCAACAGCCGGGCAGCCATCAGCGTCAACGGTAACGTTGGCCGGGGTGTCAGGGCACTTGTCGACGTTGTCGCAAACGCCGTCGTTGTCGGAGTCGGAGCACACTTCGGCAACTGGAGCCGGAGCGACTTCAGCTTGCTTCGGGCTACCGCCGAAGTTCAGACCAACACCAACGGTCGGACCCCACTCGGTGTTGCCGTTGTCGATGTTGTACATGGCTTCTACGCCGGCACGGGCGAAGAACATGTCGGTGATGTACCACTTGGCGCCAGCGCCAACGTTGGCGAAGGTGGAGTGGTCGCGGCCGCTACGAGTGGCCTGGCCCAGGCTCTCGTGAGCGAAACCGGCGGAAACGTACGGACGCAGAGCGTCGCCCACGGTACCGAAGTGGTAGGTGGCGTCGAGCTTGGCCTTGGAACCTTTGATGTCTTTGTTGAAGACTTCACCACGAGCGTTGTGGGTCTCGTTGTAGCCGAGGTCCAGGGAAACGTCGTCAGTCAGGAAGTAACCCAGGCGAACACCAGGATTGGTGCCGTCGTTCTTGAAGTTACGCTCGCTGTCGTAGTACTGCTTGGTAACGTTGCCTTCGATTTCGACCGCGCCTTGGCCTTGAGCCAGAGCGCCGAACGAAGTGGCAGCGACGAGCGAGCCAATGGCCAAGCCCAAGGTGTTTTTCAATTTCATCCGTTAAATCCCCATCTGGTGATAGTTAAGCAGTCCCACCACAAACAAGGGGGACAACTCGACGGCAAGTCTAGCAGAACTCGCCGGTTCGTTAGAGATATTTGCACGCCACTAAGTTTCATCGAGGCCGGCAAATTTCTCTCGAAGCTTGTCTAGCGCGCGCTTGTAGCGCATTTTCGTCGCGCTCAGGCCCATGTGCATGATGTCGGCAATTTCCTGAAATTCCAGCTCTGCGACAAAACGTAGCACCAGGATTTCCCGGTCAATCGGGTTCACATGCACCAGCCATTTATCCAGCCCGCCTTTTTCTTCCGGCTTCGGAGCCTTGTCTTCGGACGCCTCTTCGACAGGGTCCAGACTCAAGGCATCCATCAACCGACGTTTACGGCGCTCCTTGCGGTACTGGGTAATGCATTCGTTGTAGGTGATGCTGTACAGCCAGGTCTTGAACTTGGACTTACCCTCGAAGTTCTTCAGCCCGTACAGCACTTTCAACATGACTTCCTGACAGACATCGTCCGCGTCACGGTCGTTCCCCAGATAACGCGCACAGACGTTGAACAGGGTCCGTTGGTAGCGCCGCATGAGCTCCTCATAGGCGCGGGTAACGTGGTACAGCTCCTCATGCGAACGCGCCACCAACTCTTCGTCGGTGAGTTCGCGGGGGTCATAGCGCATGGGCGGCGAATGAACTTTATTCAAAACGGATCTGGCCGACAGTCAGGTCAATGTCGCCGCGCGACCCCGTGGGTCGATTTTCGCGGCGGCATACATTAACAGCTTTGTGCGGTTAGCGGCTATTGACTCGCTGTTCAAGCAGCTCGCGATTGGACAGCGACACCAGTTCGCCATCATCGGTCAGCAGCGTCGTCTTGACCGTACCGATCTCCTCGATATGCCCTTCGACCTCGCCAATCCGCACCTGCTGGCCCACCTGGTACAGCTCACGCACGTAGATGCCGGCCAGGATCTGCCCGGCGATTTCGCGGCTGCCAAGGCCCATCGCCAGTGCAACGGCCAGACCGACGGTAATCAGCCCGATCACGATCACATGGTTCAGCAGGTCGGTTTTCACCTCCAGCTGGCTGATGGCCACCGAAATGCTGATGATGATCACCAGGCCCTGGGTGATGCGCCCCAGACCTGCCGAGTATTCCAGGCCGATGCCTTCGGCAGCGCCGCGCACCAGGCCGTTGGCCACCTGGGCCAGCAGCACGCCTGCCAGCAGCACCAGGCCCGCGCCGAACACCTTCGGCAGGTACAGGGCGAGCATGTCGAGGGTTGCCGAAACCCGCTCCAGGCCCAGTGATTCAGCGGCCGAGACCAGGAAGATGAGCAGCACGAACCAGTAGACGATCTTGCCGATCAGGGTCGAGATCGGCACCTGGATACCGACTCGGCCGAGCATCTTGGTCAGACCGGTGCCGGCCATCAGGCGGTCCAGGCCGAACTTGGCCAGCAGTTTGGACAGCAGCGTGTCGAGCAGCTTGGCCACCACGAAACCGAGCAGCACCACGACCAGCGCGCCGAACAGGTTGGGGATGAAGTTCGCTACCTTGGTCCAAAGGGCAGTCATGGCGGTGACCAGGCTCTGAGTCCAGAGATCGAGTTCCATATTCAATCGGCCTTATCTGCTTTGCTGCCGTTGGCAGCGTTGCGGGAAGAGTGTCGACGTACCGGCGCAACATGCGCCGCGCCATTGTTCACGGCGATCAGCAGCGCCTGGCTCCAGCGGCCAAGCAGGCTGAACAGATCACCTGCGCCAACCTGGCGGTTGGCGGTTTTCAGCACGCGACCCAGGCAAGCGGCGTCGTCCCGGTCATCCCGGTCATTGCCGGAGGGTGACGCCTTGAGCAGGTCGCGCAGGGATTCTTCAAACGGATCGTGCATGGGCACCTCGCGCAGTGTCAGTCAGAGACGAGATGGCCGGGCGATGGGTCACACATCGCATTGGGACGAATGTTTCAAAATGAATAGCGTTTGCCTGCGCTGGCCCTATCGCCGGCAAGCCAGCTCCCACAGGGATACCACAAGCCTTGAAACCTGTGGTGTACCTGTGGGAGCTGGCTTGCCGGCGATAGGGCCGGTGCAGGTCAATGAGCATCTATACCCACCGCAACCGCCGGAACAGCCACCACTGCCCCACCGCCAGCCCTAGCACGACGATGCAGGCAAACAGGAAGCCATAGGGGTTTTCCGCCCCCGGGATGCCGCCGACATTGATGCCCAGCAGCCCGGTGATGAAGCTCATGGGCAGGAAGATGCAAGTGATGATGCCGAAGCGGTACATGGTGCGGTTCATCCGCTCGCTGCGCCGGCGATCCTCGCTTTCCAGCACCAGCGCAGCCCGCTCGCGGGTCAGTTCCAGCTCTTCGAGGTAGCGGATCAGGCTGTTGTTCAGCTCGTTCCAGTAATCGGCGTCGGCATCGACGAACCAGCTCCATTTGCTACGCGACAGCTGGGCATAGATCTCCCGCTGCGGGGCAAGGAAACGCCGTAGACCAGCGGCACGCCGGCGGATCTGCTGCAGGCAGCCGTTCTCCGGGGTGTACCGTTCGTCGGATTCGACCTTTTCTTCTTCCAGGTCGACCAGTTCGGACAGGTCACTGACCAGGCCCTGGACCTTTTCGGTCAACAGTTCGCCCATCAGTAGCAACAGCTCGGCAGCCGATTTCGGGCCCCTGCCCTCTTCGAGCTGCTGGAGAATCTCGTCACTGGCGCGCAACGGCCGCAGGCGCAGCGAGATGACCCGCTGCGCCTCGGCAAAGATGCGTACCGAGACCATGTCTTCGGGCTCTGCACCCGGGTTGAGGTTGACCCCACGCAGGAACAGCAACAGCTGCTCATCAGCCATGGGCAGCAGCCGCGGCCGGGTGTTTTCTTCCAGCAGCAGCTCGCAGGCGAACGCGCTCAGGCCGCTGTCGTGCAGCAGCCAGGTACGGGTTTGCGGATGGCTGCGGTCCCAGTGCAGCCATAGGCTCTGCTCGGGTTGCAGCTGCAGGCCGTCCAGTTCGGTACGGGCAATCGAGCGCGCGCCGCCTTTGCCATCGAGCACCAGGGCGTGTACCAGCCCCCACTGCGCGTTGTCTTCCTCGAACATCAAAGCTCCATCAGCGCGGGCGGCGCATCACGCAGGCATTTTCAGCGGGCTTGGCGAGACCAGTACGCCATTGTTGTCGGCATACACGTATTCGCCCGGGCGGAAGGTCACCCCGGCGAAGGTCACTGCCACGTTGAGGTCGCCGATGCCGCGCCTGTCGGTCTTCATCGGGTGGCTGGCCAGGGCCTGCACGCCGACGTCGGTCTGGATCAGCACGTCGACGTCACGCACGCAGCCGTAGATCACCAGGCCTTCCCAGCCGTTCCTGGCAGCCTTTTCGGCGAGCATGTCACCGAGCAGTGCACGGCGCAGCGAGCCCCCCCCATCGACGACCAGGACCTTGCCCTTGCCATCGAGCTCGACCTGCTCCTTGACCCGCGAGTTGTCTTCGAAGCACTTGATGGTGACGATTTGACCGCCGAACGAATCGCGGCCGCCGAAATTGCTGAACATCGGTTCCAGCACCTGCACCAGGTCGGGGTAGGCGTCACACAGGTCGGGCGTTACGTAATGCTGCATGGGAAGCTCCTGTCAGTCACAACGAAAGCGGGTATCGGTCAAGGCTACACCGTAGAGCCCATTGCAGTCATCCGGGACCAGGCAGTCAGTTGTGTTTTACCTGTACTGGCCTCTTCGCGGGTAAACCCGCTCCCACAGGAATTCCACATGGCCTGAGGGCAGTGGGATACCTGTGGGAGCGGGTTTACCCGCGAAGAGGCCGACACAGGAGAAACCACATCAACCAGCAACCACAGGCTCCGCCATCACCGTGGATTCATGCACCGGCACCAGCGGATCACGCAGCCACCGCTCCACCAACGGCCACACCTGCACCTGCGCGGCCTTGCTCACCAGCATGTCGACATGCCCGAAAGCCTCGAAGCCTTCCTCGGGGCCCAACCGCAGAAACTGCTTGCGCTCACCGCCCAATTGCTCGAACAGCTTGCGGCAGGCCCACACCGGGTCCTGGAAGTCCCCCGCGCCGGCCACCGCCAACAGCGGCACATCCACCTCGGCCAACCCCGCCCACCAGTCGTTCTGCTTGTCGCCAAAACGCCCGAACAGGCCATGCCAGCGCATGCTCTCCAGCGCCAGGCCAATCGGCTCGTCCTCCGGCCCACGCTTGAAACGCGGCCCGGAAATCTGCCCCCAGCGCTTGAGTAGCAGCTTCGCCCCCCAGGCCAGCGGTGGTACCTTCAACGGCCAGTACACACGGCTGATCTGGGTACCGAACAGCGCCACGCTGGCCACCTGCTCGGCAGCCAGAAAACCACCGCCCAGCGCTGCCGCCAGGGTCGTCCCCCCCAGGGAGTGGCCGACCCAGTGCGGCGTCTGGCCCGATTGCTCGCGCACGAACGCGGCAATCAGCGGCAGGTCATCGCGGGCATAGCCGGCGACGCTGTTGTGCTTCCAGTCATGGTTGCGCGGCGACAGGCCGTGGCCGCGCATTTCCGGGATCCACACATCGAAGCCGGCACGGGCGAGATAGGCCCCCAGGCCAACCCCTTTGGGTGAGTACCAGAAGCGGCGGTTGGAGAAGCTGCCGTGCAAGAGAATGACCGGCACCCCTTGGGCCTGGCCCTGATCGGCCAGCCCCAGGCGGGTGACAGCCAGCTCGACGCTGGGGTCAGGGCCGTTGCCGGCCTTGATCCGGTACACGTCTTCGCAGAGGTCGCCGCGGCGTTCGGCACTGAGCAGGGCCACGGGGAATAGAGTGCTGCTGCTTTGCATAGGGTTGCTTGGTGCACAAAAAAGGGCGGGATCCATTGCTGGAGCTCGCCCTGGAAAAAACCAGGCGGGGGTACGCCAGACGTCCCCCCGCGTTCTACTGCATCAGACCGCGCCCTGGCCTTCAGCCAGGTAGAACCAGGTTTCGAGTACCGAGTCCGGGTTCAGCGACACGCTGTCAATGCCCTGCTCCATCAGCCACTTGGCCAGGTCCGGGTGGTCCGACGGGCCCTGGCCGCAGATGCCGATGTACTTGCCAGCCTTGTTGCACGCGGCAATGGCGTTGGCCAGCAGCTTCTTCACCGCAGGATTCCGCTCGTCGAACAGGTGGGCGATGATGCCCGAGTCACGGTCCAGGCCCAGGGTCAGCTGGGTCAGGTCGTTGGAGCCGATCGAGAAGCCGTCGAAGTACTCCAGGAACTCTTCGGCAAGGATGGCATTGGACGGCAGTTCGCACATCATGATCACGCGCAGGCCGTTGTCGCCGCGGGCCAGGCCGTTTTCGGCGAGCAGGTCGACGACCTGGCTGGCTTCGCCCAGGGTGCGCACGAACGGCACCATGATCTCGACGTTGGTCAGGCCCATCTCGTTGCGCACGCGCTTGAGGGCACGGCACTCGAGCTCGAAGCAGTCACGGAACGATTCGCTGATGTAACGCGAAGCGCCACGGAAGCCCAGCATCGGGTTTTCTTCTTCCGGCTCGTACAGCTTGCCGCCGATCAGGTTGGCGTACTCGTTGGACTTGAAGTCCGACAGGCGCACGATGACCTTTTTCGGGTAGAAGGCCGCCGCCAGGGTGCTGATGCCCTCGACCAGCTTCTCGACGTAGAAACCGACCGGGTCGTTGTAGCCGGCGATGCGCTTGTCGACGCTGTCTTTCAGGTCGGCTGGCAGGCCGGCGTAATTCAGCAGTGCCTTGGGGTGCACGCCAATCATGCGGTTGATGATGAATTCCAGGCGCGCCAGGCCGACACCGGCGTTGGGCAGCTGGGCGAAATCGAAGGCGCGGTCCGGGTTGCCGACGTTCATCATGATCTTGAACGGCAGGTCGGGCATGGCGTCCACCGAGTTCTGCTTGATGTCGAAGCCCAGTTCGCCCTCGAAGATGAAGCCGGTGTCGCCTTCGGCACAGGACACGGTCACACCCTGGCCGTCTTTCAGCACCTGGGTGGCGTTGCCGCAGCCGACCACGGCCGGAATGCCCAGCTCACGGGCGATGATCGCCGCGTGGCAGGTACGCCCGCCTCGGTTGGTGACGATGGCGCTGGCGCGCTTCATCACCGGTTCCCAGTCCGGGTCGGTCATGTCGGAGACCAGCACGTCGCCCGGCTGGACCTTGTCCATTTCCGATACGTCGTGGATCACGCGGACCTTGCCGGCGCCGATACGCTGGCCGATGGCACGGCCTTCGACCAGTACGGTGCCCTTCTCTTTCAGCAGGTAGCGTTCCATGACGTTGGCGCTGGAGCGGCTCTTCACCGTCTCAGGGCGCGCCTGGACGATGTACAGCTTGCCGTCGTCACCGTCCTTGGCCCATTCGATATCCATCGGGCGCTGGTAGTGCTGCTCGATGATCATGGCCTGCTTGGCCAGCTCGCTGACCTCGGCATCGGTCAGGCAGAAGCGCGCACGCTCGGCGCGGTCCACTTCGACGGTCTTGACCGAACGGCCGGCCTTGGCTTCTTCGCCGTAGACCATCTTGATCGCCTTGCTGCCCAGGTTGCGGCGCAGGATGGCCGGGCGGCCGGCCTGCAGGGTGTTCTTGTGCACGTAGAATTCGTCAGGGTTGACCGCACCCTGCACCACGGTTTCGCCCAGGCCGTAGGCACCGGTGATGAACACTACGTCGCGGAAGCCCGACTCGGTGTCAAGGGTGAACATGACGCCGGCGGTGCCGGTTTCGGAACGGACCATGCGCTGTACACCGGCAGACAGGGCCACCAGCTTGTGGTCGAAGCCCTGGTGCACGCGGTAGGCGATGGCACGGTCGTTGAACAGCGAGGCGAACACTTCCTTGGCTGCGCGGATCACGTTGTCGACGCCGCGGATGTTGAGGAAGGTCTCCTGCTGGCCGGCAAACGAGGCGTCCGGCAGGTCTTCGGCGGTGGCCGAGGAACGCACGGCAACCGCCATGTTGTCGTTGCCGGCAGCCATTTCGGCGAAGGCCGTACGGATTTCGCTATCAAGACGTGCCGGGAAGTCGGCTTCCATGACCCACTGGCGAATCTGCGCGCCGGTCTTGGTCAGGGCGTTGATGTCATCCACGTCGAGTGCGTCGAGCGCGGCATGGATACGGTCGTTGAGACCACTCTGTTCGAGAAAATCGCGGTACGCCTGCGCCGTAGTGGCAAAGCCGCCCGGCACCGATACACCAGCACCTGCGAGGTTGCTGATCATCTCGCCCAGGGATGCGTTCTTGCCCCCCACATGCTCCACATCATGGACGCCGAGCTTATCGAGGGAAACTACGTACTCTACCAAGGTGATCTCTCCACTAACTGTGTTGGAAAAGCTCAAAAGGCGCCCGCCTGTCTTCTATGACTGGGCCGGGCGTTTGTGGCCTGTACCTGGAAAATAAGTGAGAATGCCGACAGCCGCATTCGGCAAACCGAACTTATCATATCCAAGAAACGTCATCAGCTTAAGGCCCAGATCGCAAATGAAACGAACCGCGTTCTTCATCTCCGACGGCACCGGTATCACTGCCGAAACCCTGGGCCAGAGTCTGCTCGCTCAATTCGAGAGCATTCCGTTCAACAAACTCACCCGTCCCTACATCGATTCGCCGGAAAAGGCGCGGACCATGGTCCAGCAAATCAACGCTGCGGCCGAGCGTGATGGCGTACGCCCGATCATCTTCGACACCATCGTCAATCAGGATATCCGTGAGATCCTGGCTACCTCGAATGGCTTCATGATCGACATCTTTTCGTCGTTTTTGTCCCCCCTTGAACAGGAGTTGACCGCCCATTCGTCGTATTCCGTCGGCAAGTCGCACTCGATTGGTGGCAACTCCAACTACATGGAACGCATCGAGGCGGTGAATTTCGCCCTGGACAACGACGATGGCGCGCGCACCCACTATTACGACAAGGCCGACCTGATCCTGGTCGGTGTATCGCGCTGCGGCAAGACCCCCACCTGCCTGTACATGGCCATGCAATTCGGCATCCGCGCCGCCAACTATCCGCTGACCGAGGACGACATGGAGCGCCTGCAACTGCCGGCGGTGCTGAAAAAGCACCACAACAAGCTGTTCGGCCTGACCATCGACGCCGACCGCCTCACCGCCATCCGCCACGAGCGCAAGCCCAACAGCCGCTATTCCAGCTTTGCCCAGTGCGAGTTCGAAGTACGCGAGGTGGAGAACCTGTTCCGCCGGGAGAACATTCCCAACATCAATTCCACGCATTTTTCGGTGGAAGAGATTTCGGCGAAGATTCTGGTGGAGAAAGGTGTGGAGCGTCGGTTCAAGTAAGTCTGTTCCGGCCTCTTCGCGGGTAAACCCGCTCCCACAGGGACCTCACCACAGTCGAGCTTTGTGATATCCCTGTGGGAGCGGGTTCGCCCGCGAAAGGGCCGGCAAGGAATACAAAAAAGCCCCGGCATCGCTGCCGGGGCTTTTCATTTCAGCTCATGGTTCAGGACGGCACCACCGCCGCCTGCCCGCTCATGGCCAGGTCGACCAGCTCGCGGTTGGCCACCGCGTACATCGCATAGTCGGTGCCAGTGGCATTGCGCAGGTCATCCAGCATCGCGCGCCAGCGCTCCACCATCACCCGGTGCTGTTCGGCCCACAGCGCCACGCGGGCGTCCATGTCTTCCGGCGCATCGGCCATCTGCAGCACCGAGATGGTGATCGCCCGCTGCTGCAGGTCGATGTCATCGCGGAACGCCTCGCGGGCCAGTGCCTGCCAGTTGTTTTCCACCGGCAGGTTGCTGATTTCCTGCAGGTACCAGGTCAGGTCCAGCGCGCTGCCCACGGCGAAGAACGCCTTGGCCACCTGCGCCGGGTCATGGCCGGTCACATCCGAAGCCTCGATGATCGGCAACAGGGTGTACAGGTGGGTAGTGCCAGCCACCATGCGCGCCAGCAACTCCGGCACGCCGGCCTCGACGAAGCCCTGGTAACGCACCATCCAGCGCTCGCGGGTCGGGCCTTCGAGCAACTCGTCGAGCTTGAGCCCCAGTTGCGCGATCTTCGGCCCGAAGTGTGCGGTGTCGCGCCCGGCGTCCTGCTCGTTGCGACGGCTGCGCAGGAACCAGCGGGTGGCACGGCGGCCCAGGCGCATCAACTCGTCCATCAGGGTTAGCTGGATTTCCGCCGGCACCTGGTAGTCCAGTGCTTCGATCTGGCGGAACCAGTGCGGCAGATGGAAGATGTCGCGCACGATCACATAGGCCCCGGCCACGTTGGCCGGGCTCATGCCGGTCGACTCTTTCAGGCGCTGGACGAAGGTGATGCCCATGTTGTTGACCAGGTCGTTGGCGATCTGGGTGCTGACGATTTCGCGCTTCAGGCGGTGGCGGCGCATGGCCTCGGCGAACTTGCTGACCAGCGACGGCGGGAAGGCGGTTTCCATGTCGCGGGTCAGGTAGTCGTCGTCCGGTACCAGCGACTTGAGCAGCTGTTCCTTGAGGTCGATCTTGCTGTACGAGATCAGCACCGACAGCTCGGCGCGGGTCAGGCCCTGGCCGGCGGCCAGGCGTTCGGCCAGCTGCTCTTCGGATGGCAGGAACTCGATGGCGCGGTCCAGCTTGCCACGGGCTTCCAGGTCAGCCATCAGGCGCTTGTACTCGGCAATCCGCTCGCGGGCGCGGCGGGCAGCCAGCGACAGCGCCTGGGTCTGCTTGTAGTTGTTGCCCAGCACCAGGCCGGCCACTTCGTCCGTCATGCTGCCCAGCAGCTGGTTGCGCTGTTTCTCGGTCATGTCGCCACCCTGCACCACTTCGTTGAGCAGGATCTTGATGTTGACCTCGTGGTCGGAGCAGTCCACGCCGCCGGCGTTGTCGATGAAGTCGGTGTTGGTGGCGCCGCCGTGCAGGCCGAACTCGACCCGGCCGAGCTGGGTCATGCCCAGGTTGCCGCCCTCGCCCACCACCTTGCAGCGCAGTTCGTTGCCATTGACCCGCAGCGCGTCGTTGGCCTTGTCGCCGACATCGGCGTGACTCTCGGTGCTGGCCTTGACGTAGGTACCGATGCCACCGTTCCACAGCAGGTCTACCGGTGCCTTGAGCAGCGCGTTGAGCAGCTCGGTCGGGGTCAGGCGGTCAGCGTCGATGGCGAAGCGCTCTTTCATCTGCGGGCTGATGGCGATGCTCTTGGCACTGCGCGGGAAGATCCCGCCGCCTTCGGACATGATGCTGGTGTCGTAGTCGCTCCAGGCCGAACGCGGCAGGTCGAACAGGCGCTTGCGCTCGGCAAAGCTGGAGGCAGGCTCCGGGTTCGGGTCGATGAAGATGTGCAGGTGGTTGAACGCCGCCACCAGTTGCAGCTTGTCGGACATCAGCAGGCCGTTGCCGAACACGTCGCCGGCCATGTCACCGACGCCAATGACGGTGATCGGGTCTTCCTGCACGTTGATGCCGCGCTCGCGGAAGTGGCGCTGCACGCCCACCCAGGCGCCGCGCGCGGTAATGCCCATCTTCTTGTGGTCGTAACCGGCCGAACCGCCCGAGGCGAAGGCGTCGCCCAGCCAGAAGCCGTAGTCGATGGCGATGCCGTTGGCGATGTCGGAGAAGGTCGCGGTGCCCTTGTCGGCCGCCACCACCAGGTACGGGTCGTCATCGTCATGGCGCACCACGTTGGCCGGCGGCACCACGCCACCGTCCTTGAGGTTGTCGGTGATGTCGAGCAGGCCGGAAATGAAGATGCGGTAGCACGCCACGCCTTCGGCGGCGATCTCGTCACGGCTGCCGCCCAGCGGCAGGCGGCGCGGCAGGAAGCCACCCTTGGCGCCGACCGGCACGATTACCGAGTTTTTCACCTGCTGGGCTTTTACCAGGCCCAGCACTTCGGTGCGGAAGTCTTCCTCACGGTCGGACCAGCGCAGGCCGCCACGGGCAACGTTGCCAAAGCGCAGGTGCACGCCCTCGACCCGTGGCGAGTAGACGAAGATCTCGAACTTGGGCACAGGTTTGGGCAGTTCGGGGATCAGCTTGGGGTTGAACTTGAAGCTGAAATACGACTTGTTGTGGCCGTTGGCGTCCGGCTGGTAGAAGTTGGTGCGCAGGGTAGCCTTGATCAGGTCCAGATAGCGGCGCAGGATGCGGTCTTCGTTCAGCACCTGCACGTCGTCCAGCGCGGTCAGGATGGCCTGTTCCAGGCGCAGTTGCTTGTCATCCAGGTCGTCCTGGGTGAGCTTGCGCGCCAGGTAGAAGCGGGTCTTGAACAACCGGGTCAACTCGCGGGCGATGTCGGTGTGGTTGTTCAGGGTGCTGGCGATATAGCCCAGGTCGAAGCCCAGGCGGATCTGCTTCAGGTAACGGGCGTAGGCGCGCAACAGCGCCACGTCGCGCCATGGCAGGCCGGCGGTCAGCACCAGGCGGTTGAAGGCGTCGTTCTCGGCATCGCCACGGACAATGTGGATGAAGGCGTCCTGCAGGATATCGTTGAGCTGCTGGATGTCCAGGCTCAGGCCTTCGCTGTAGGTGAAGGCAAAGTCGTGGATCCAGTAGCCGCGGCCACTGGCATGGCGCAGGCGGTACGGGAACTCGCCGAGCACGCGCAGGCCAAGGTTCTCCAGGATCGGCAGCACGTCGGACAGCGCCAGCGGCGTGTCGGCATGGTACAGCTTGCAGTGCAGGATGCGTTCGCCGACCTGGGTCAACGGCTGGTAGAAGCTCATCGCCAGCGGCTTGCTTTCCGACAGGTTCAGCACGTGCTGCAGGTCGACCACCGCCGAGTGCGCGGCGAAGCGCTCGCGGTAGCCGGCCGGGAAACCTTTGGGGAAGTCGGCGAGGATGTTGGTGCCCTGGGCTTCGCCGAAGTTCTCGATCACCAGCGCCGAGTAGTCGTCATTCCACGAGCGGCAGGCCTGGATCACTTCGCGTTCCAGCTGCTGCGGGTCGATGTCGATGCGGTTTTTCGGGTCTACCCGCAGAATCAGCTGCACACGGGCCAGCACCGATTCGGAGAAGAAGGTCCAGAACTCGCAGTCGCTGGCCTTCAGGCGCTCCATCAGCACCTGCTGGATCTTCTGCCGCACTTCGGTGGAGTAGATTTCCCGCGGTACATAGGCCAGGCAGTAGCAGAAGCGGCCGTACGGGTCCTTGCGCAGGAACACGCGGATCTTGTTGCGCTCCTGGATCTGCACGATCGACATGACAGTGCTGAACAGCTCGTCGACCGGGGTCTGGAACAGGTCGTCGCGCGGCAGCACTTCCAGCACCTGGGCCAGCTCCTTGCCCAGGTGGGCCTTGGGATCGAAGCCCGAGCGGCGCTCGACTTCGGTGACCTTCTCACGGATATAAGGGATGGCATGCACGCTTTCGCCGTACACCGACGAGGTGTACAGGCCCATGAAGCGGTGCTCCTTGAGCACCTTGCCGGCGGCATCCAGCTGGCGGATCGAGACGTAGTCCGGGTAGGCCGGGCGGTGTACGCGGCTGGGCAGCGCGGCCTTGGCGAACGACAGCAGCAGCGGCTCGTTGAGATAGGCCACGGCGTAGTCTTCGATGCGCAACTCGTCGCTCGTCAGGCCCACACGCAGGCGGCGCGGCAGGCCGAGGAACGACTGCTCGTCGTAGACCATCTGGCCGCCCTCGGCGTCGCCCTTGACGGTGAATTCTTCATAGCCCAGGAAGGTGAAGTGGTTGTCCAGCAGCCACTCGAGGAACGCCTTGACCTCGCCCTTTTCGTGTTGCGCCGGGCCAAAGGCGGTCTGTTCCACTTCCGCCACCACTTCACGCAGCTTGGCCTTCATCGGCTCGAAGTCGGCCACCACCACCCGCACCTCGGCCAGCACCTGCTCGATTTCGCGGGCCAGCACCGTCAGCTCGGCGGCGTTGGCGCAACGGTCGATCTCCAGGTACATCAGCGACTCATGGCGTACGCCCTCGCCGTGGGTGCCCTTGGGCAGCAACTCCAGCAGCTCGCCCTTGGCGCCGCGGCGTACGCTGAGCACGGTGGTCTGCAGGGTGTGAATGCTGTAGCCGCGGCGGTTGAGCTCGGTACGTACCGAGTCGACCAGGAACGGCAGGTCGTGGTGCAGCACTTCGACCACGGTGTGGGTCGATTGCCAGCCGTTGCGCTCGTAATCGGGGTTGTACACCCGCACTTGCGGGTATTCGGGGTCGAAACGCTCGATGATGCGCCAGGCTGACAGGGTGCAGCCGGCCAGGTCGGAAAGCCTGCGTTGGGTGAGTTCGTCCAGAGAGATGATGCCGAAGAACTGCTCGGCGAACAGCGCAACTTGTGGCAGGGACTGTTCGCTGATGTGCTGCGCCAGGGCCGCTTGCAGTTGGTGCTGGAAGTCGGCTTTGCTGGCTGCGGTGAAGAACGCCATCTGTGGTACTCCGCTTGGGCTTTGTAATAGTTGAAGCGTCGCTGCGTGCGCCATGTACGGATCAACGATAGCCAACCCGTGGCAAGGCGGACGGTAAAACCAGGCGTTGAACGTGCGCAGGCACGCCCAGGGCTCGCCGAAGCTTAACGACTGATCGGTCATCAAGGCTTGCAGCGCTGCGACAATTTCGGTCAAGGGCCGGTAAATTTACGTTTATGCCTGCCGGCAAGGCTGTCAGAATTCCCTTCCGTTTCCTTTGATCCGAGCCTTGTCCATGCAAATCAATACTGCCTTGCTGTTCGCCACCCCTTGCGATGACGAGGAAGACAACATGGCGACCCTGTGCTGCCACAGCGACAAGGGGCAGATGTTCCTGCTGACCCGCTACCCGGACGAAGACACCGTCGACCTGACTCTGGATGACGAGCCGTCGACGCTGGATGGGCTGAAAGTGACCCTGAGTGCCAAGCGCCTGCTGATTGAAGTGGCGGCCGGCGACCGGGATGCGCTGAAGGGGGATGAAGTGCTTGAGATCAACCTGACCAGCGAGTTGAGTGACATGGATGAAGTGAAGGAAACCCTGGAGAACATCCTGGCCGGGACCGGTACCTTCGTCTGCGAACTTTGAGCACCCCTTGGAGCGCACCCGGCTTCAGATCAGTGCTGCCTGCATCTCCCGGGCCTGTTGCCGCAACGCCTGGCAAAACGGCTCCACCGCCGCCGACGCCGGCCGATGGTCCGGCCTTATCAGCATCACCTGATACGGTACCGACACCCGCAACCGCCGGATCGGCAACCCGCCCTGCGCCGCCTCCAGCCCGCTCAGCGGGTTGATGATCGCCACCCCCAGGCCCTGCCTGACCATGGCGCACACCGAGGCAGCACTGGTGGTCTCGATGACCGTGCGGCGGTTCACCCCCGCCGCACGGAAGTGCTGGTCCAGGCGCTGGCGGTAGGTGTCGAGGCTGGCCAGGTTGATGAAATCGACCTCGTGAAAATCGCTCAACTCCAGCTCGGCCCTGGCCTGCAACGGGTGGCCGTCGTGCAGCACGCATACCATGTTGGCGCTGAACAGCAATTCGCCGTAGGCACCGCGCGGTATCTGCTCGACCTCGGTCAGGCCCAGGTCATGCTGCTGGGCCACCAGTGACTCCTCCAGCAATGGCGACTCCTGCGCCAGAATACTCACGCTCACGCCCCGGTGCTGCTGATGAAAGCGCTGGCAAGCCTTGGGCAGCAAGGTCTGGGAAAACAGCGGCAGGCACGTTATGGCCAGCCGGCCCTGCTCGAAATTGCGGATGGCCTGGGCAAAGCGGTCGATCCGCTCCAGCCCGACATAGGCGCGCTCCACCTCCTTGATCAACAGCAGTGCCTGCGCCGTCGCCACCAGCCGCCCGCCCTCACGCTCGAACAGGTTCAGCCCGGTCACCTGCTCCAGCCGCGCCAGCTCGCGGCTGACGGTGGGCTGCGAGGTGAACAGCAGGCGCGCCGCGCCGGTGACGCTGCCGGCGGCCATGATGGCGCGGAACACTTCGATATGGCGGACGGACAGTTTCACGGGCAATACCCTGCACGACAACGATGGGTATATCAGATATGAATGGCCTGCAGAAAAATAGCTATTTTTATGAATTCATGCTTTGGCGCATCCTCGTGGCCTTCCTTATATGAGTAGCGCCACCATGACTGCACCCTTCTCCCTTCTGGCCGAGGCTGTCCGTCAGCACGGCTCGCCGCTGTGGGCCTACGACGCCGGCACCATCGCCGAGCGGGTCGAGCAGCTGAAGGTCTTCGACACCGTGCGCTTCGCCCAGAAAGCCAACCCCAACCTGCATGTGCTGCGCCTGATGCGCGCCCATGGCCTGGTGCTGGACGCGGTATCGCTGGGCGAGATGGAGCGCGCCTTCGCCGCCGGTGCGAGCGTGAACGGCGACCCGGCCGGGGTGGTGCTGACCTGCGACGCACTGGACCGGCCCACCCTGGAGCGGGCGGTGGCAGAGAAGATCGAAGTCAACGCCGGATCCATCGACATGCTGCGCCAGCTGGGTGAGCGCTCGCCCGGCCACCGCGTATGGATCCGCATCAACCCGGGCTTCGGCCATGGCCACAGCCGCAAGACCAATACCGGTGGCGAGAACAGCAAGCACGGCATCTGGCACGAAGAGCTGGGCGAAGCGCTGGAGTGCATCAAGACCCATGGCCTGCACCTGGTGGGTGTGCACATGCACATTGGCTCCGGGGTGGATTACCAGCACCTGGAGCAGGTGGCCCGGTCGATGATCGAGCTGATTGGCCGCCTGGGCATGGACATCGAGGCCTTCTCCATCGGCGGCGGGCTTTCCACCCCCTATCGCAGCAGCGACAAGCCGGTCGACCTGCAACGCTACGCCCAGACCTGGGCCGTGGCGCGCAAGGAAATCGAAGCGATGCTGGGCCACCCCGTGCGCATGGAGATCGAGCCAGGGCGCTTCCTGGTGGCGGAATCGGGCTACCTGGTGGCCGAGGTGCGTGCCGTGAAGCAGGTGGGCCGCAATACCTTCGTCATGATCGACGCCGGCTTCAACGACCTGATGCGCCCGGCAATGTATGGCGCCTACCACCGCATGACCCTGCTCGACGCCAATGGCCAGCCAGTGGAGCGCCCACGGCAGCCGACCGTGGTGGCCGGGCCGCTGTGCGAGTCGGGTGATGTATTTACCCAGGATGACCAGGAGCTGACTCCGCATGACCTGCCTCAGGCGCAGGTGGGTGACCTGCTGGTGATCCACGACGCTGGGGCCTATGGCGCATCGATGTCGTCGAACTACAACAGCCGGCCGTTGCTGCCGGAGTTCCTGATCGAGGACGGGGCGCTACGGATGATTCGCCGTAGGCAGACAGTTCAGGACCTGCTGAGCCTGGAGGCTGGCGTCTAATCTCGACTGCCCATGTAGTGTTCCAGGCGGCTACGCAACCAACGTTCTGCCGGGTCGTTGTCAGTGGTGCTCAACCAGACCATGGCCAGCTCCAGTGCCGTGGTCTCGAACGGCAAGTGCTCGGCCTGCAGGTTGCCCCAATGCTCCATGCCCTGCGCGGCATAGTCCGGGCAGCAGGCCAGCAGGTCGGTACCGGCCAGAATCGCCGGCAGCGAACTGAACTGCGGCACCGACAACACCACCTTGCGTTCACGGCCGATCTCTTTCAGCCAGTCATCGACCACACCCTGGGTGTTGGCGGTGGGTGAGACCTGAACGTGCGGGCGCGCGCAGAACTCATCCAGCGTCAGTGGCGTGACGGACTTGTCGGCCCGCACTACCCGGCCCTGCATGGTGCGCAACACCTTGCGCTTGGCATTGGCCGGCAGCCCCCGGGTCTGGCTGATTCCGACCGTCACGTCGCCCGCCGCCAGCAAGTCCGGAATGCGCCAGTAATCGACATGCTGCACGACCACCACCACATGCGGCGCCTCCACTCGCAGCGCCCGCAGCAGCGGCGGCAACAACCCCGACTCGACATCATCGGACAAACCGATGCGGAAGGTCATCTTGCTGGTCAGCGGATCGAAATCGTGGGTCAGGCTAAGGGCGACGGACATCGCATCCAGTGCCGGAGTGAGGTACTTGATTACCTCCTCGGCCCTGGCCGAGGGCTCCATGCGGTTGCCCACCCGGATCAGCAACGGGTCGTTGAACATCGTGCGCAACCGGGCCAGCGCGGCGCTGACCGTGGGTTGGGCGACGAACAGTTTCTCTGCGGCGCGGGTGAGGTTGCGCTCCTGCATCAGCGCTTCGAACACCACCATCAGGTTGATATCGGCTTTGCGCAGTTCGTTTCGGTTCATTGGCGCTCCCGCCATTCTTGTTGTGCGGGTTCAATTGCAGCATCGATGTGGATTACAGTCGAGCCCATCGATGGCACGGGTTTCGCCGGTGTTCGCCGGTCAACCCGCGAAAGGGCCGGCCCAGGCGACACATAAGCTGATGCTCCATCACACCGCCCATTGCCCCACCCCCTACAATCCGGGTACCCTTTTTCTCCCTTCCGGCCTCCCCTGCCCTACACTGCCCAGGCATGACTCGATGATCATTCGCCAAAGCATCGCTGCAGACCACCCGCAGCTGCTCGACATCTGGCTGCGCGCCGTGCGCGCCACCCATCACTTTCTGCAAGCGTCCGACATCGACGCGCTGCTGCCGCAATTGCGCGACGTTTACTTTCAGGCCGTCGAGCTCTGGGTCGCGGTAGACACCGATGACCGTCCGCTGGGCTTCATCGGTTTCCACGAAAGCCACGTGGAAATGCTCTTCGTCGACCCCAAGCATCATGGCCAGGGCATCGGCCGCGCGCTGCTGGATTTCGGCCGCCAGTCGCGCAGCACGATGAGCGTCGATGTCAACGAGCAGAATCCTCAAGCCGTGGGCTTCTACCGGCATTACGGCTTCATCCAGACAGGCCGCTCGCCGCTGGATGGCGAAGGTCGGCCGTTCCCCTTGCTGCACATGAGCCTGCCCGACAGAGCCAAGGCATGAACCCGACACGCTATGCCACCGTGGCAAAGGACTTGATCGATGGCATCGCCAGCGGCCGCTACCCGGTAGGCAGCCTGCTGCCGACCGAGATCGAGCTGTGTGCCCTTTACGCTGTAAGCCGGCACACGGTGCGCGCTGCCATCAACCAGTTGCTCACTCAAGGCCTGGTGTCGCGGCGCAAGCGCGTCGGCACCCGGGTCGAGGCCAGCAGCCCGCGTGGCGGCTACTCGCAGTCACTGGCCAGCGTGGAGGATCTGGCGCACCTGGCAGAAAACCAGCAACGGCAAATCCAGAACGTGCGCCACTTCGTCGCCGACCTGAACGAGGCGGCGCGGCTGGGGCTGGTACCGGGCGAGCATTACTTCTGTGTGTCGAGCATCCGCGTCGACCGTATGCACAACGCAACGCCGCTGTGCTGGGCCGATGTGTACGCACAACGCGACTATGCCGAAGTCATCGAGTTGGCCCGCGAGCACCCGGACCAGCTGATTGCGGGGTTGATCGAGCAGCACTATGGCCGGGCGATCGCAGTGGTCGACCAGCAGGTGCGGGCAGTGTTGCTGACCTCGGAAATGGCCCGGGTGCTGAAGACCGATGCGGGTTCACCGGGGCTGAAGATCATTCGCCATTACCGCGAGGAAAACGGCGACCTGATGGCGGTTTCCGAGACGGTGCACCCGGATGACCGCTTTACCCTGGTTAGCCAGATGCACCGGGACCGTTCGCCGCCCTGATCGGGCAATCGGGGCCGCTATGCGGCCCCAATGACCTTGACCGACAAACATAAGGCGTAGCCCTGCTTCACCCTCACATATCCACCACCCGTTCGGCCTCCGCCAACTGCGGCCCGCGCACCGTCGTCAGGCATTGTCGAGCAGCTCCTGTGACACGGCGTTCACCGCGCGTAGCTTGCGGCTGCGCTGCAGCACCACTTAGGCATTACGCAGCTTGGCCCGCAACGTAACGCCCTCTGGTTCATGCAGTGCTCCGATCACCAGGGAAAGCGGTTGCGGAGAAATTCGGGCAGGACTATAAGAGCTCAACTTAACTTGAGGTCAACAAGCATGACAGCGGACAACACACGGATGCTAACGGTAGGTGAAGTGGCCAAACGCAGCGGCGTGGCAGTGTCTGCGCTGCACTTCTACGAGACCAAGGGGCTGATCGCCAGCGTCCGTACGGCGGGTAACCAGCGCCGTTATCCTTCGCTGGTGTTGCGTACGCTGGCCATTATCAAGGTGGCGCAGCGCACGGGTATTCCGCTTGAGGAGATCAAGCAGGCCTTCAGCCGCTATGCACCCAACAGCAAACTCACGGCGGCGCAATGGGGCGAGATGTCGACTGCCTGGCGCGAAGACCTGAACGCCCGCATTCGCACCCTGGAAGCATTGCGCGACAGCCTGGACAACTGCATCGGTTGCGGCTGCCTGTCGCTGGAGGAATGCCCGCTGCGCAACCCCGAGGATGTGTTGGGCAAGGAAGGCACCGGGGCGCGAATTCTGGAGAAGAAGGCCCGATAAGACATGCGCGGCCGCTCCCCCAGAGCCCGCGCACGCGCTATCGTCAATCGTTTTTGCCCAGCACATACCGGTCAAAATGCTCGATATGCTCGTCCAGGTTGTCCTCGAGCATCATCCGGTACTGCTCGCAAAAGTACTTCAGCAACTCCTCCCGGGCGGCAGCCAGTTCCGCGCCGGTCTTGAAGCTGCGGGCACTCATCCAGGCGTTGAAACGCGAGGCGCCGAACGTCAGTGAGGCACTGACCTTGCCCAGGTCTTCGATTTTTTCGATCTGCTGGTTCGCCAGTTCGATATGCGCATCCGCGCGGTCGTAGAAAGCCTGATCGGTAGCTTGTTTCATTGCGGTTTACCTAGTTGTTGCATTCGAATTAATGCCTAGGGCCGTTTTACAGGTAAAGCGCACGTCTTGAAACCGGCGCGGCCCCTGTGGGAGATCACCCAGTCCTTTGTCGCGCAGAGAACTGAGTTCACAAGCAATTCGCACACCTGTGGGAGCGGGTGCACCCGCGAAAATTTGTCCCCGCTGCTCGTGAACCTGTGTTGAGGCGCACAGTCTTAGCCGAGCCCTTCAATTGGCCTTACCGCCGTTATCCACCAGAGCCGTTCGCCCATGCGCCAAGCTGCCCGCCGCTCCCCCTTCGTCTCGCTCTGCCTCCTTCCTTTGTTCCCCCTGTTCGTCAGCCCCGCCCATGCCAGCGGAGAAAGGCAACTGGTAGCGGCCATCAACGACTACCGCGCCCAGCCACAGCGCTGCGAAAGGCGCATGATTCGGGGCTCGACGCCGCTGGTGTTGAAGTCGAATCTGGCGTTGCCGGTCGGCTACGGCGATGGTTTGCGGGAAGGGTTGAAGGCTGCTGGTTACCAGGCAGTGAAGGTGCGGGCCATCCGCCTGGTCGGCGCGCAAGATGCCGAGGAGGCCTTTGACATGCTGCGCAGCGACTACTGCACAGCCTTGCTCGATAGCCAATATGCCGATATCGGCGTCAGTCGCTCGCGCAGCGAGTGGCGGGTGCTGCTGGCGCGGCCCTTGCTCGATGCTCAGCTCGGCGATGGGCGGTCCACGAGCAAAGCGTTACTGGCACAGGTCAATGCAGCACGGGCGAAGCCGCGCCTGTGCGGTCGCCAGCGCTTCGCCGCTGCACGCCCGCTGACTTGGAGCACCGCCCTGGGAACAGCAGCGCAGCGACACAGTCGGGCGATGGCCAACGACAATTTTTTCGCGCACCGCGACCTCGACGGTGACTTGCCCGCAGACCGGGCGTGGGATGCCGGCTACCGTGGGCGGCAGATCGGCGAGAACATTGCCGCAGGCCAAGGCTCAGCGAGCAAGGCGATGGCAGGCTGGCTGGCCAGCCCCGGGCATTGCGCCAATCTGATGAACCCGCTGTTTACCCAGGTGGGTGCAGCCTTTGCCGAGAACTCGCGTAGCGATAACGGCGTGTACTGGACGATGCTGTTCGGCGCACCTTGAGAGGACACGCGCCAGCCCTCTGACCAGGGCTGGCCTGCCGATCTTTGCCTGCACCACCTCTGACAACCCCGCCGCACCTGCACCCACCGCACAGTCCAGATGCCTGGTGTGGGCGATGACACATCGCTTGCTTATGACACTATGTGTCATTATCATCACCAATGTGTCCTGACGACGCCCCGCGCCGCTCAGCAATCCATCGCCCTTCACCGTGCAGGTAGCGCCCATGACGACCACCATGCAGACCCCCAAGGACCAACTGGTCAAACTCGCCCAGCAGCAGATGCTGACGGCGCTGGCCGACAACACCTACACCCCGCGACAGAAACTCGCCCTCACCTGCCGCATCCTGTTCGACGGCGGCCACGACTCCGGCCTGGCCGGGCAGATCACCGCACGCGCACAGGAACCCGGCACCTACTACACGCAACAACTCGGCCTGGGCTTCGACGAAATCGCGGCCTCCAACCTGCTGGTGGTCGACGAAGACCTCAACGTGCGGCAAGGCCGCGGCATGGCCAACCCGGCCAACCGCTTCCACAGCTGGTTGTACCGCGCACGCCCCGACGTCAACTGCATCATCCACACCCACCCGCTGCACAGCGCCGCCTTGTCGATGCTGGAAGTGCCACTGGCCATCTCGCACATGGACCTGTGCCCGCTGTTCGACGACTGCGCGTTCCTCAAGGAATGGCCCGGCGTACCGGTAGGCAACGAAGAAGGTGAAATCATTTCCCGGGCGATCGGTGACAAGCGCGCGATTCTGCTTTCCCACCACGGCCTGCTGATCGCCGGCCGCTCGATCGAGGAAGCCTGCGTGCTCGCCCTGCTGTTCGAGCGCGCAGCAAAGATGCAACTGCTGGCCATGGGCGCCGGTGCCATCCGCCCCATCCCGGATGCCTTGGGCAAGGAAGCCCACGACTGGATCTCCACCCCCAAACGTCATGGCGCCGCCTTCAGCTACTACGCGCGCCGTGCCTTGCGTGCCCATGGCGACTGCCTGGGCTGATCGAATTTGTAATCTTTCCCCAACAACGGCAGAGGTGCCTGGTTATGTCTACACCTGTAATTCGCGGCGTTATCGGCTACACCATCACTCCCTTCACCGCAGACGGCACGCCCGACCTGGATGCCCTGGGCACGTCCATCGACCGCCTGATCGCCGACGGCGTGCACGCCATCGCACCACTGGGCAGCACCGGCGAAGGCGCCTACCTGTCCGATAGCGAATGGGAAACGGTGGTGCGCTTCAGCCAGGCACGCATCGCCGGCCGCGTGCCCAGCGTGGTCAGCGTCTCCGACCTGACCACCGCACGCACCGTGCAGCGCGCCCGCCTGGCCCAGGCATGCGGCGCCACGGCGGTGATGGTGCTGCCCATCTCCTACTGGAAGCTCACCGAAGCCGAAGTGGTCGCCCACTACAAAGCGGTGGGCGCGGCCATCGACATTCCGGTCATGCTCTACAACAACCCGGGCACCAGCGGCACCGACCTGTCGGTGGAGCTGATCCTGCGCATCCTTGACGAAGTGCCCAATGTGACCATGGTCAAGGAAAGCACCGGCGACATCCAGCGCATGCACCGCCTGTTCAAGGCCACCGATGGCCAGGTGGCCTTCTACAACGGTTGCAACCCGCTCACCCTGGAAGCCCTGGTGGCCGGCGCCACCGGCTGGTGCACCGCCGCGCCCAACCTGATCCCGGCGCTGAACCTGGCGCTGTGGGACGCGGTGCAGCAAGGCGACCTGGCTGAAGCCCGTGCGCTGTTCTACCGCCAGTACGAACTGCTGGAGTACATCACCCGCCGTGGCCTGCCCACCACCATCAAGGCCGGTTTGAAGATGCTCGGCCAGGATGTCGGTGCTCCACGCCTGCCCCTGCAGCCGCTGGATGCGCAAGGCAGCGACTATCTGAAAAGCCTGCTGGTAGAGCTGGCCAACTGACCACGACAACTGCCCGGCGGCGTCCTGCTGCCGGGCCTCACCGCAACAGCTTTGCGCCCTCTTGGCTGGCCTCGACCTGGCGCAATACCTTCGCCAGTTTCGCCACCGCCATCGCCAGCTCGCCCGGGGTATGCGCCGCAAACCCCATCAACACTCCCGCCTCCCCCCTCGACGACGCATACAGGGCACTGAGCCCCAACAGGTCTATGCCTGCTGCCTGCGCCGCCTTCACCACCTGTTCTTCAGGCATCGGCCTGGTGAAAACACAGGGCATCTGCATGCCACCCGCCGGCACGCGCGCGACAAGAAAGTCGGACAACTGCGCCTGCACCAGCGCCGCCAGGGCATCGCGGCGCTCGGCATAGATCGCCCGCATCAAACGCACATGGGCACCGAAGTGCCCGCCTTCGATAAACCTGGCCAGGGTCAGTTGTGCCAACGAAGCCGTATGCCCGTCCTGCAACGTCCGCGCTGCGGTCATCGGCCCGACCAGTTGCGGCGGCAAGACCATGTAGGCAATGCGCAAGCCGGCGAACAGGGACTTGGTGAACGTGCCGATGTAAACCGTCCGGTCGTGGGCATCCAGGCCTTGCACGCACGCGGTGGGTCTGCCGGCATAGTGAAACTCGCTGTCGTAGTCATCCTCGATGATCCAGGCGCGTTGTTGCCGCGCCCACTCGATCACCGCCAGACGCCGGTCCAGGGACAGGGTCACGCCAGTGGGGAACTGGTGCGAAGGAGTCAGGAAAACAGCCCTGGCATGGGGGGCCAACCGTGGGATCTGCTCGACCTGCATGCCGTCCGGGTCCACGGCCACGGCAATACAATGCAGGCCAGCAGCAATCAGCGCCTTCCTGGCGCCATGGTACGCCGGGTCTTCGATAACCACCTGGTCGCCCGCATCGGCCAGTACGTGGGCACACAGGCTGAACGCCTGCTGCGAACTGGTGAGGATGAGCACGCGCTCGGCCGTGGCCTGGGCGCCACGTTCAAGATTGACGTAATCGGCAATAGCCCGCCGCAGTGGCCCGGTGCCTTGCGCGGCACTGTGCTGCAGTGCCTGGATGCCATGTTCCCTGAACACCTGTCGCTGCAGCTTTTCCCAGACCTGCAACGGGAAGTTGCGTGTTTCGGCCACCCCCGGCGCAAACGGGCGCGGGACGAAGAAGTTATGCACCCCGCCCTCCTGGCACAGCGCCTGGCCACGGCGGCTGAGCGCTGGCGGCTCGTCCGGGGCTTTCACCCTCCGGCCCCGGGCGCGCGCCGGTAGGTGCTGCGCACGGGGTGAAACGAAGCTACCACTGCCCACCCGGCGCTCGATGAAGCCTTCGGCGTGCAACTGGCCATAAGCGGCCTCGACCGTGTCCCGCGACACAGCCAGCGAGGTCGCCAGCGCACGGGAGGCGGGCAAGGCCTTACCCACGGGCAATGCCCCTTCGAGAATCAGCTGGCGTATCGCCCGCTGGATACGTACGTGCAAGGGCTGCGACCCGCGCGCCGGGTCGCCGATCCGGGCTTTCACCGACTCCAGCTGTGCATGTTTGAACATTGGTATGGTCAGGTATCGAAAAGTGGCTGGGCAATACCGGCCATTCTAGCGCTATAAAAACCGGGCTTTCCAACCCTATGTGCCAGAACACCGGAGGCCCCCGTGAACACGCCTGCACACACCGTTTCAACCCCGCTGCGGCTGACAGACATCCTTCACCCCATGGTGGCGGGGATCGTCTCGGTCATCGTCAATTATGGCGGCACCTTCATCCTGGTGTTCCAGGCCGCCAAGCTGGCCGGGCTGAGCCCGGAGCTGACCTCATCGTGGGTCTGGGCTGTTTCGATCGGCGTCGGCGTCAGTGGCCTGGCCCTGTCCTGGTACAGCCGCGAGCCGGTGATCACCGCCTGGTCCACACCGGCCGCTGCGTTCCTGGTCACGGCGCTGGCCAGCGTGCCCTACAGCGAGGCCATCGGTGCCTACCTGCTGTCGGCCGCCGGCTTCGTGATACTGGGGCTGACCGGCTACTTCGAGCGCCTGGTGCGGGTCATTCCCGGCGGGATTGCCGCCGGGCTGCTGGCGGGTATCCTGTTGCAGTTCGGCATCGGTGCATTCGGCGGCCTGTCGGTCGACCCCGCGCTGGCCGGGCTGCTGATCGCGGCCTATGTGACGTTCAAACGCTTTACCGCCCGCTATGCCGTGGTAGGCATTCTGCTGCTGGGCCTGGGCTACCTGCTACTCCAGGGCCAGCTGGGCCTGGCAACGCTCAAGCTGGAATTCGCCTCGCCGTTGTTCACCGCGCCCACCTTTTCCCTCAACGCCGCCCTGAGTGTGGCCCTGCCGTTGTTCCTGATCACCCTCACCGGCCAGTACATGCCCGGCATGCTGGTGCTGCGCAACGATGGCTTCAAGACCAGCGCCAACCCGATCGTGGCGGTCACTGGCCTGGGGTCGTTGCTGATGGCACCGTTCGGCTCGCACGCCTTCAATATCGCTGCCATCACCGCCGCCATCTGTACTGGCAAGGAGGCCCACGAAGACCCGGACAAACGCTGGGTCGCGGGTATCGCTGCCGGTGTCTGCTACATCCTCGTGGGGGTGTTCGGAGTCACCCTGGCCAGTGTGTTCATGGCCCTGCCGGCCACCTTCATCACCACTTTGGCCGGCCTTGCCCTGCTGGGCACCATCGGCACCAGCCTGGCCAGCGCAATGGTCGATGCCCGTTCGCGCGAAGCGGCACTCATCACTTTCCTGGCGGCGGCGGCCAACATCAGCCTGTTTGGCATAGGCGGAGCGTTCTGGGGGCTGGTCATCGGCTTGCTGGCCTATGCCGTACTGAACGGCCGACTCCCCGGTTTCAGCCACTCTCCCCGGTAAGCGGGCTTTCCAACACCCTGCCGTGCGCCAGGTGCGCACGCCCTGCAACAGGTATCGACATGCCCAAAGCTGGCCCCAAGCTTCTAAGCCAAATTGCTGCCGTGCACTTCGTCAGCCATGTGCACATCATGCTGATCCCGGCGCTGCTACCCGTGCTCCCCGACTTGCTGGGGGTAGGGTTCGTCGAACTCGGCGTGGCCCTGGCCGTGTTCAACATCGTCTCCGCCCTGGTGCAGGCGCCGCTGGGCTATGCCGTCGACCATTACGGTGCGCGCAAGGTGCTCAAGGCAGGCTTGCTGCTAGGCAGCCTCAGCTTCCTGCTGGTGGCTGTCAGCCCCGGCTATACGCTGCTGTTGGTGGCGATGGCCATGGCCGGCCTGGCCAATGGCGTGTACCATCCGGCCAACTATGCGCTGCTGGCCAACGGCATCGAACAAGGCCGCCTGGGGCGGTCGTTCTCGATCCATACCTTTGCCGGTTTCCTCGGCTCGGCGGTAACGCCAGCAATGGTTCTTGGCATTGTTGCCGTGTTCGGCACGCAGGCAGCCCTGGCGGCAGGCGCGGCAGTGGGGCTTGCCGCCTTGCTGTTGATATCGGTGCCAGGCAGTGGCGTCTATCAAGTCGCCAGGCCTGGACTCACAAGTAGCGCTAGCGCCACAACAGCTCGTGTACGACTGTTCACGCCCATGCTCGGGGTGCTGACTGTGCTGTTCATGTTGCTCAACCTGAGCACCAGTGCCATCGAGAAGTTCTCCGTAGCCGCGCTCGTCCAGGGCCAAGGTCTGACCCTGGCCTGGGCCAACACGGCGCTCACGGCGTTTCTGCTCGGCAGTGCCGTGGGCGTGCTATGCGGTGGAGCCCTGGCTGACCGGACCCGACGTCATGGCCTGGTGGCGGCATTGGCCTTTGCCCTGGCCGCGGCGTTGACGGCGCTGGTGGCCCTGGGGCTGCTTCGGGGCTGGGGGTTGGTCGTGGTGCTGGGTGCCATTGGCTTGCTGACCGGGGTCATCGCCCCGTCGCGGGACATGCTGGTCAAGGCGGCAGCACCGCACGGGGCCGAGGGCAAAGCCTTCGGGCTGGTCTCGACCGGCTTCAGCATCGGCGGCGCACTCGGGCCGGTGGCCTTTGGCTGGATGCTAGACCAGCGCCTGCCTACTGGAGTCTTCGTGGCGTCGATCGCGTTCATGCTGCTGACGGTGCTGCTGACCCTGGCGCAGGAAGCGTATTCGGTCAGGAAACGTCGACACCCTGCATAAACCCTGGGGCTGCGTTGCAGCCCTGTCGCCGGCAAGCCAGCTCCCACCTCGATCGCACTGCCCTCAAGGCCTGTGCAGTACCTGAGGGCTGGCTTGCCGGCGATGAGGCCGGTACAGGCTGATCAAGCTGCCGGGTTCGCATGCACCACCCGCCCACCTGCAGCCGGCCGATTGACGAACAGCACGTCCAGCACACTGCCGTGCAACCCCTTCAACGCATTCCAGTTCGCTGACGCATGCACGTACCTGTCGCGCAACCATCGCTGTTCATCCTCGGTCAACCCAGGCTGTTCGCATTCACCCAGGGCAAACGCATGCAACTTGCGGCTGATGCCCAGCAGTTCATCCGGCAGCCGGTGCTCGGCCTGCCCGCCCAGTTGCGCAAACGGCACACCAGCCCGCACCGCCAGCTCCCGCATGATGCTCAGGTACACCCGGGACAGCTGCCCCGCCACTTTCCGTTCGCGGTATACCGCCGCATATACCTGTTTTTGCGCCTCACGCGGCCGGCCACCGGCAATCGGAACCTCCCACGCCAGCACCCGCGGCCTGGGCACGCCCATTTCGCCAAACGACGACGCCAGCAACGCACTGACCGAGGCATGCACACGAGTGTGCTCGGCGCGCATGCCCAGCGGCACCCGCTGAGACTGCGGCTTGCACAGTAGCACCTGCTCCTGCGTGGTATCCGGGTAACCCCCGCCAATGTTCGAGTGCACGCCCGGCAACACGATGTCATGGCCACTGCGCACCAGCGGGAAGTTGTGCCGCTGCTCATCCGCCGCCACCAGCTGCACCACTTGCCGGGCTATGCCCGCGCCCAGGCCCAGGCGCAAGCCACCATTGCGGTCATCGGCGGGGTCAAAGTCTCCCTGCAGTGGCGCGATGATCGCCGCCACCGTGTCGAACAGGCCGATGAAGTTGATCTCGATGCCACAGGGCACAGCCAACAGCCTGCCACCGCCATCATGCAGCAGGTTGGCCAGATGCCGCACCGCCGCCGCGCCGCGGCTGAAACCGAACAAGTCGAACTCGACTCGCCCGACCCTTGCCTGTGGATGCGCCTGGCGCCAGTCCCGCAGTTGCCCGGCAATCCCCGCCAAGGCCTCGGCGACCCGCGCCTCGGCCCCCCTGCGCCCACGCCCGGTGACGGAGGCATAGGCATGATCCGCCTCGCCCGCCAGGGTGCCCACGCCTTCGACATAACGCCTCAGAAACGCCATGGTCCCATCAGCATTGGCCCCCTGCGCCGGATACAGTGCATGCAGCAGGGCCACATTGCTCAAGGCATTGGCATAACTGCCCCCCTCGCCCCCCGGTGCATCCACCGGCAGCACATTGTTCAGGTTGTTACCGGTGCCATCGAAGAACACGCCAAAACGCAGGGTGACCGGCGTAATGCGTGCAGTGCTACAGCTGTTCAGGTCCATCGTCGTGCCTCCTGCTCGCGCAAAAAGCACAAGCAGGCGCCAGCACGCCGCAGCGGAACATCAGCCAATGGCCAGCCATGTGCAGGACATTTCCGGACCTGCATGGCCCCCGGCAAGGATAAATTTCCCTACCGCCATTGGTCGCCCCCCCCCGGATGGATTAAAGTATCACCCCTTGCCAGGGCGGCTGCCTCCAGCCGCCTGCGGCCCCATACCAGGAACCGTCACCGATGGAACACCGTGAAGCGCTGATCGCGCTGCGCACCTTTCTTTCTTCCCAGATCCTAGGCCAGGAGAAACTGGTCGAGCGGCTGTTGATCGTGCTCCTGGCCGACGGCCACATGCTGGTCGAAGGGGCGCCGGGCCTGGCCAAGACCAAGGCCATCAAAGAGCTCGCCGAAGGCATCGAGGCGCAGTTCCATCGCATCCAGTTCACCCCCGACCTGCTCCCGGCCGACATCACCGGCACCGAAATCTATCGCCCGGAAACCGGCAGCTTCGTGTTCCAGCAGGGGCCGATCTTCCACAACCTGGTGCTGGCCGACGAAATCAACCGTGCCCCGGCCAAAGTGCAGTCCGCGCTGCTCGAAGCCATGGCCGAACGCCAGGTCAGCGTGGGCCGCAGCACCTACGACCTGTCGCCGCTGTTCCTGGTCATGGCCACGCAGAACCCGATCGAGCAGGAAGGCACGTACCCGCTGCCCGAAGCCCAGCTCGACCGCTTCCTGATGCACGTAAAGATCGGCTTCCCCGACGCTGCGGTAGAGCGGCGCATCCTGTTGCAGGCCCGTGGTGAAGCGCTGGGCGGCGAGACCAAGCCCGAGCGCCGGGTCAGCCAGCAGGCCATCTTCGCCGCCCGCAAGGAAATCCTCGGCCTGTACATGGCCGACGCGGTGGAGGAATACCTGGTGCAACTGGTGATGGCCACCCGCACCCCGGCCAAGTTCGACGCCGAACTGGCCGACTGGATCGCCTACGGCGCCAGCCCGCGTGGCTCCATTTCGCTGGACCGCTGCGCGCGCGCCCACGCCTGGCTGGCCGGGCGCGATTTCGTCAGCCCCGAAGACATCCAGGCGGTGCTGTTCGACGTACTGCGCCACCGCATCATCCTCTCGTTCGAGGCCGAGGCAGCGGGGATCGACCAGGACCGCGTGGTCCAGCGCATCCTCGACGTCGTCGCCGTTGCCTGAGCCCATGCCCACCGCATCGCTGACCGAACCCGGCATCCGCATCGGCCTTGCCGAGCTGATCGACATGCGCCACCGCGTGCGCGAAATCCAGCTATTCTCCCGGCCCGGCCAGCGCAGCCCGCTGGTGGGCCTGCACCATTCCAAGCTGCGCGGGCGCGGCGTGGACTTCGACCAGGTGCGCGTGTACCAGGCCGGCGACGATGTGCGCAACATCGACTGGCGGGTCACTGCGCGCACCCAGGAACCGCACACCAAGCTGTTCCACGAAGAGCGCGAACGGCCAATCTTCATCCTCGTCGAGCAGAGCCAGCGACTGTTCTTCGGTTCGGGGCTGATGTTCAAGTCGGTACTGGCCGCCCAGGCTGCGGCGCTGTTCGGCTGGGCCGCGCTGGGCCACAACGACCGCATCGGCGGGTTGGTGTTCGGCGACAACGAACACCACGAAATCAAGCCCCGGCGCAGCAAGCAGAGCCTGCTGCAACTGCTCAACCGCCTGGCCAAGGTCAACCAGGCGCTGCACACCGAAGCCAGCCCCGGGGCTGACAGCCTCGGCCTCGCCCTGCGCCGCGCCCGCGAAGTGCTGCGCCCCGGCAGCCTGGCCATCGTGATCTGCGATGAACGCTCGCTCACCGCCCAGGTGGAGCAGCACCTGGCCATGCTCTCGCGCCATTGCGACCTGCTGCTGATGCCGGTGTCCGACCCGCTCGACCACGCCCTGCCCGCCGCCGGCCTGCTGCGCTTCGCCCAACGCAGCGCGCAGCTGGAGCTCGACACCCTGGACGCCAACCTGCGCCAGGCCTACCGCCAGCAAGCCGAAGCACGCATCGAGCGCTGGGAGCTGATGGCGCAAAAGCTGCGCGTGCTGCTGATGCCACTGAGCACCCAAAGCGAAATGATCGAGCAACTGCGCGAATACCTGAACGCCCAGCGGCCACGGAGTGCGTCATGAAGGGCAGCGGCCGATGAACCCGCTTGACCAACTGCAGCCGTTGATCGCCCCCGCGCCGATCGGCCTGTGGCCACCGGCGCCCGGCTGGTGGCTGCTGCTGGCCGTGCTGCCGCTGCTGGCCTGGGGCCTATGGCGGGTGCGCCGCTGGCGCCCGGGCAAACGCCGCATCGTGCGTGCCGAACAACCATTGGACCCGGTACGCGTGGAAGCGCTGGCCGAACTGGCCCGCCTGCCGCGCCCCTATGATGGCGCCCCGGCCGGGGCCTGGCTGCAGCAGATCAACGCCCTGCTCAAGCGCTTGTGCCGCAGCCACTACCCGGGCGCCAACAGCCATACCCTCAACGGCCGCCAGTGGCTGGCGTTTCTCGACAACCGCTGCCCGGCCGCCGGTCTGACCCGCTGGATGGTGCTGGTCGAAGGCGCCTACAAACCCGAGTGCAAGCTCGATGACAAGGCCATCGCCGGGCTCAGCCAGGCCGTCGAAACCTGGATCCGCAAGCATGTTTGAACTGGCCTGGCCGTGGGTCTTCGCCCTGTTGCCGTTGCCGTGGCTGGCGCGCCTGGTACTGCCGGCCGCCGACAGCGGCGAACCGGTGCTCAAGGTGGGCTTCCTCAACGAACTGGAAGGCCTGGCCGGGCGCCGCGCGCGGCTCAACCTGCCGACCTGGCGCCAGCAGGCGCCCTTTGTCATCATCTGGCTGTTGCTGCTGTGCGCCGCCGCCCGCCCGCAATGGCTGGGCGACCCGGTGCCAGTGGCTGCCAGCGGCCGCGACCTGCTGGTGGCGGTGGATGTGTCCGGGTCGATGGACTTCCCCGACATGCAGTGGCAGAACGAAGACATCAGCCGCCTCGATCTGGTCAAGGCGCTGCTCGGCGACTTCCTGCAGGACCGCGAAGGCGACCGCGTGGGCCTGATCCTGTTCGGCAGCCAGGCCTACCTGCAGGCCCCACTCACCTTCGACCGGCGCACCGTGCGCACCTTCCTCGACGAAGCGCAGATCGGCATCGCTGGCAAGAATACCGCCATCGGCGACGCTATTGGCCTGGCGGTCAAGCGCCTGCGCCAGCGCCCGGCACAAAGCCGGGTGCTGGTGCTGATCACCGACGGCGCCAACAACGGCGGGCAGATCCACCCGCTGACCGCCGCCCGCCTGGCCGCCCAGGAAGGCGTGCGTATCTACACCATCGGCATCGGCGCCAACCCCGAGGCCAGTGGTACCCCTGGCCTGCTCGGCCTGAACCCGAGCCTGGACCTGGACGAAGCCTCGCTCAAGGAAATTGCCGACATCACCCACGGTACCTACTTCCGCGCCCATGACGGTGCCGAACTGAACGCCATCGGCGACACCCTCGACCAGCTCGAACCCGTGGCCCAGCAGCCGACCCAGGCGCGCACGGCCAAAGCCCTGTATGCCTGGCCCCTGGCCCTGGCCCTGCTGCTGAGCGTGCTGCTGGTGGTGGCCGTGCAATGGCCCGACAACCTGCTGCAGCGCCTGCTGCGCAGGCCGCGCTTCCTGCAACCGCACCCGGAATGGCGCCAGCGCCTGAAACGCCTGCGCCTGAGGAGGCGGCGATGATCGAACTGTGGCCCGAATGGTTGCGCCCGCTATGGCTGCTGGCCGTGCCCCTGCTCGGCTGGCTGCTGTACAAACTGTGGCACCGGCGCAAGCGCGCCGGGCGCTGGCAGTTGATTCTGCCGCCGGCGTTCCATGGCGTACTGCTAGGCGGTGGCAGCGGCAGCACCAGCAAGCTGCCGTGGGTGGCGCTGGGCCTGGCCTGGGTGCTGGTGATCCTGGCCCTGCTCGGGCCCAGTTGGCAGCGCGTGGAAGAAAGCCGCCAGCGCCCGGCCGACCCGCTGGTGATCCTGCTCGAACTGACCCCTCGGATGCTCGCCGAAGACAGCCCGCCCAACCGCCTGGAACAGGCGCGGCGCAAAATCCTCGATCTGCTGGAACAGCGCCGCGACAGCCAGACCGCGCTGGTGGTCTATGCCGGCTCCGCGCACACCCTGGTGCCGCTGTCCGATGACCTGGCCACCAGCCGCAACCTGCTCGAGGCGATCGACCCGTCGATCATGCCCAAACCTGGCCAACGCGCTGACCTGGCCGTGCAAAAAGGCCTGGCCCTGCTGGCCCAGAGCGGCCTGGGCCAGGGCCGCCTGCTGCTGATCGGCTCTTCGCTCAGCGCCCCGGAGCGTCAAGGCATCGCCCAGGCCCTCGGCCGCCAGGGCCCGAGCCTGCTGATGCTGGGCATCGGCAGCCGCGAAGGCGCACCGGTGCGCCAGGCCAACGGCGAATACCTCAAGGACGACCAGGGCGGCATTCTGTTGCCGCGCCTGGACAGCGCCAGCCTCAAGGGCTTCATCAGCGGCACCGGCGGGCGCTACCGGCATGCCCGTATCGACGACCTCGACCTGCGTGGCCTGGGCCTGTTCGACAACCCGCGCGCCGGGCGCAATGACGGCCAGACCCTGCAACTGGACAGCTGGGCCGACCAGGGTCACTGGCTGCTGCTGCCGCTGTTGCTGCTGGCCGCCTGTGCCGGCCGACGCGGCTGGCTGTTCTGCCTGCCGCTGCTGCTGGCCCTGCCCCAGCCTAGCCTGGCCTTCGAGTTCAACGACCTGTGGTTGCGTCCCGACCAGCAAGGCCAGCGTCTGCTGGAGCAAAACCGCCCAGCCAGCGCCGCGCACCAGTTCCAGGACCCACAATGGCGCGGCATGGCCCTGTACCAGGCGGGCGACTATACCGCTGCCGCCGAAGCCTTTTCCCAAGGCGACACGGCCGCCGCCCACTACAATCGAGGCAATGCCCTGGCCCGCAGCGGTGAACTGGAAGCCGCCCTCGACGCCTACGAACAAGCCCTGGAACGCCAGCCCGACCTGCAGGCGGCGCTGGACAACCAGGCGCTGGTGCAGCAACTGCTGCAACAGCGCGAGGCCAAGGCCGAGGAACAACCGCCCGGCAACGATGCCCAAGGCACGCCCGGCAGCGAAACCGAAGGCAACAGCAGCTCGGCCAGCAGCCCGGCCCAGGGCACGCCCGGCAACGACGAACAAGCCAGCGCCGAACAGCCCGGCGAAGGCAGCAGCAACAGCCAGGTAGCAGCCGGCAACCAGGCCGGCGCGGATGACAGCGTCATCCAGCCGCCGCAGCGCCCGGTATCGACCAGCCTCGATGCCGAACAGCGCCAGGCCCTGGAACAATGGCTGCGGGAGATCCCCGACAACCCGGCGGAGCTGCTGCGGCGCAAATTCTGGTATGAACAGCAATTGCATCAGGAAAACCCACGATGAGTCGCTTCGGCGTCTTGCTCCTCACCCTGCTGTGGGCTGTGCTGGCCCACGCCGAACCGCTGCTGCAGGCCAGCGTTGACCGCACCCGCCTGGAGGCCGGCGAAAGCCTGGAGCTGACCCTGGAAAGCCAGGACGTCACCCAGTTCGGCAAGCCCGACCTGCGCGCCCTGGAGGGTGACTTCGAAGTGCGCGGCACGCGCCAGCTGAACAGCCTGCACAGCCTCGACGGCGAAACCCGCGCCAGCACCCGCTGGATCATCACCCTGCTGCCACGGCGCAGCGGCAGCCTGCGCATCCCCGAGCTGCAACTGGGCCAGTCGCACAGCCAGGCCATCGAGCTGCAGGTGCTGCAGGCCGACGCCAGCCGCCAGGACAGTGCCTCGCAGGTGTTCATCGAAGCCACGCTCGACAGCAACGAGGTCTACGTCCAGGCCCAGGCCGTGCTGACCCTGCGCATCTACCACTCGGTGGCACTGTACGACGACAGCAGCCTCAGCCCGCTGCAACTGGAAAACGCCAAGGTCGAACCGCTGGGTGAATCGCGCACCTATGAAAAGGAAATCAACGGCGTCCGCCATGGCGTGATCGAAACCCGCTATGCCGTGTATCCCCAGCAAAGCGGCACCCTCGACATCCCGCCGCTGACCTTCACCGCCACCGCCGCCGCCAGCCCGGACCAAGCCCCACAAGCCAACGGCGCGGCCCGGGCTGGCCACCAGGTGCAGGTCGGCTCACTGCCATTGCGCCTGGCCGTACGGCCGATTCCGCCGGCCTGGCCCGCTGGCGTGCCGTGGCTACCGGCGCGCAGCCTGACCCTGGAAGAACACTGGAACCCCGACCCTGGCAACCAGCAGGTGCAGATTGGCGACTCGCTGACCCGTAACATCACCTTGCGTGCCGAAGGCTTGTCCAGCACCCAGCTGCCGCCGCTGCCTGCCACCGAAATCACCGGCCTGCGCCGCTACCCCGATCAGCCGCTACTGCGCAACGAAATTGGCGAGCGTGGCATGATCGCCAACCGCGAAGAGCGCGAAGCCCTGGTGCCGACCCACAGCGGCGCGCTGGCCCTGCCGGTGCTGGAAGTGGCCTGGTGGAACACTCGCGAAGACCACCTGGAGCACAGCAGCCTGCCAGCGCGCACGCTGAACGCGCAGGACAACCCGGCGCTGAGTGCCGACACCCCGGTGGGCGACAACAGCAGTGTCAGCAACCTGCTGTGGCCGTGGCAGCTGGCCACCCTGGTGTTTGCCCTCACCACCGTGCTCGGCTTCGCCCTGTGGTGGCGCGCCCGCTCGCAACCAGCGGTGCTGCGCGCCGCGCAGGCCGGGCCAAGCCCGCGGACCTTGCTGGATGATCTCAAGCGCGCGTGCCAGGCCAACGATCCGCAGGCGACCCGCCAGGCGCTGGACGCCTGGGCTCGGCAGCAGCCGGAAACCCTGGCCGAGATGGCGGCGCGCTTCGTGCCGCTGTCGGATGCGCTGGATGGGTTGAACGGGGCGTTGTACAGCGAGAGTGGGCAGTATTGGCAGGGAGAGGATTTGTGGCGGGCGATCGGCACCATTCCGCCGGCTGAGCAGGTGTTGTTGCCAACTGGGGAGAATGGCAGCTTGCCGCCGCTCTATCCCAAGTAATCGGCTGCCCGTTCGGGCCTCTTCGCGGGCATGCCCGCGAACCCCGGCGCAGCCGGTGCCAACCACCACCACCCAGCGCCGTAAGACATGAGCATCGACCGGCCTCATCGCCGGCAAGCCAGCTCCCACAGGAATTGCACAAAGTTCAAGGGCAGCGCAGATCCTGTGGCAGATGGCCCCAGCCCTTTGGGCTGCGCTGTCGCATAGAGAACTGAATTCGCAAGCGGTCCGTGCATCCTGTGGGAGCGGCTTTAGCCGCGAAGAATCCAACGCGGTGCATGGCACCGGCTGCGCCGGTGTTCGCGGCTAAAGCCGCTCCCACAGGGGCCCTGCTAATTCAACGAGTTATGTGCAGTTCTATGAGAGCTGGCTTGCCGGCGATCGGGCCGCACAGCGGCCCCATGCTTGGGTTACCATACCGCCCTTGCGCAACGCCTATCACCCAAGCCAAGCCCTCGCTTGCTCGACTCGACACCAACAGGTCATCCATGCGTCTGTTTCATACCTCCGACTGGCACCTGGGCCAAAGCCTGCACGGCCAGGAACGCGACTTCGAACACGCCTGCTTCCTCGACTGGCTGCTCGGCCAGCTGCGCCTGCGCCAGCCGGATGCGCTGCTGATCGCCGGCGATATCTTCGACACGGTCAACCCGCCGGTCAAAGCCCAGGAGCGCCTCTACGACTTCATCGTCCAGGCCCACGAGCAACAGCCCAAGCTGGACATCGTGATGATCGCCGGCAACCACGACTCCGGCTCGCGCATCGAGCTGCCCGCCGCGCTCATGCGCCGCCTGCGCACCCATGCCCTGGGCCGTGTGCACTGGCTGGACGAGGGCCAGCTGGACGCCGAGCGCCTGTTGATTCCGCTGACCAACGGCCGTGGCAAGGTCGCCGCCTGGTGCCTGGCGCTGCCGTTCCTGCGCCCGGCCGAGGTGACCGGCCCGCAACTGGGCGACGACTACCTGCAAGGCATCACCCAGGTGCACCAGCAACTGATCGCCGCCGCGCAGAAAAAACGCAAGAAGGACCAGGCGCTGATCGCCATCAGCCACGCGCACATGGCCGGTGGCGCGGTGTCGGAGGACTCCGAGCGCAGCCTGATCATCGGCAACGCCGAGGCGCTGCCGGCCAAGCTGTTCGACAAGGCCATCAGCTACGTCGCCCTGGGCCACCTGCACAAGCCGCAGAAGGTCAACCGCGAAGAGCGCATCCGCTACAGCGGCTCGCCGATCCCGCTGTCGTTCGCCGAAATCAACTACCCGCACCAGGTGCTGGAAGTGGAGCTGGACGGCACCGGTCTGGTCAGCGTCGAACCGCGCCCGGTACCGCGCGCCGTGGCCCTGCAACGGGTCGGCCCGGCCCCATTGGGCGAACTGCTGCAGCAACTGACCGAGCTGCCAGTGATCGACCTGCTCGAAGACCCCAACCGCCAGCCCTGGCTGGAAGTGCGAGTGATACTGGACGAGCCGCAACCCGACCTGCGCCAGCAGATCGAAACCGCACTGGAAGGCAAGGCCGTGCGCCTGATCCGCATCAGCGCCGAATACGCTGGCCGCAACAACGCCGAAGACGATGACCTGGCCTTTGTCGAACTGGCCCAGATGACCCCGCAAGACCTGTTCAGCCGCGCCTGGGAGCAGGCCTATGGCAACCCTGCCGACGAACAGGCGCTGGCCGACTTCGCCCTGCTGTTGCAGGACGTGCAGCAGGAAGAGGAACAGCCATGAAGATTCTCGCCATCCGCCTGAAGAATCTGGCATCCCTGGCCGGCCCGGTCGACATCGACTTCACCGCCGAGCCGCTGGCCAGCGCCGGCCTGTTCGCCATCACCGGGCCCACCGGTGCCGGCAAGAGCACCTTGCTCGATGCCCTGTGCCTGGCACTGTTCGGCACCGTGCCACGGCTGAACGACATTGGCCGCGAAGCCAAGGTGCCGGACGCCGACGGTGAAATCCCCACCTCCGACCCACGCAACCTGCTGCGCCGCGGCACCGGCAGCGGCTTTGCCGAAGTCGATTTCGTCGGCATCGATGGCCGCCGCTACCGCGCCCGCTGGGAAGCCAACCGCGCCCGCGACAAGGCCAACGGCAAGCTGCAGCACAGCCGCCAGAGCTTCTACGACCTGGACAGCGAGCAGGTCCTGGGTAGCGGCAAGAACGAATACAAACAACTGGTCGAAGCCCGCCTGGGCCTGAACTTCGAACAATTCACCCGCGCGGTGATGCTGGCCCAGAGCGAGTTCGGCGCCTTCCTCAAGGCCGACGACAAAGAGCGCAGCGAGCTACTGGAAAAGCTCACCAATACCGCCATCTACACCCGCCTTGGCCAGCGCGCCTTCAGCAAGGCCCGCGAAGCTGGCGAGGCCCACAATGCCCTGAAGGAGCGTGCCAGCCACCTTCTGCCGATGGCCGCCGAAGCCCGTGCCGAGCTCGACCGGCGCCTGGAGCAGGCGCAGCAGCAGTTCAAGGCCGACCAGGCCGGCGAGCGCCAGCTGGAACAGCAACGCAACTGGCTGAACGAGCAGCGCCAGCTGCAGGCCCAGCACGCCGAAGCCGGCACCGCGCTGCAGGCCGCCGAACAGGACTGGCAACAACTGGCTGACCAGCGTCTGGACCTCGTGCGCCTGGAGCGCCTGGCTCCGCAACGCCACCAGTTCCACCGCCAACAGACACTGACCGCGCAACTGGCACCGGTGGCTGCGAAGATCGCCGAGCAACAGCAGCAGCAAGCCGAACTGCTGGTGCGCACCAGTGAGCTCGAACAGGCGCTGCACGCCGCGCGTCAGGCGCTTGCCGATAGCCAGGCCCGACACAGCGAAAACGCCCCTCGTCTGCGCCAGGCCTTTGCCGCCCAGGACAACCTGGCCCGCCTGGACCAGGAGCTGGCAGCGCAGCGCAGCGCCAGCCAACAGGCCGAGCAACAGGTCGCCGAAGGCCAGCAGCACCTGCAGCAGCTGGAAGACAACCAGCAGCGCAGCCTGCAGCAACTGGCGCAGATCGACGCCGCGCTTGCCGACAGCCAGCACCTGGCGGGCCTGGCCAATGCCTGGCACGCGTACCTGCCGCAACTGAAGCAGGTGATGCTGATCGGTGCCCGCCTGGCCAAGGGCCGTGAAGAACTGCCGGGCCTGCAAGCCCAGGCCAGCCAGGCCAATGCGCACTTGCAGGCCGAGCGCGATGCCTTCGAATTGCTGTTCCGCGAAGCCAAGGCCGAACCCCAGGCCCTGGCAGAGCAGATCGACCTGCTGGGTGGCATGCTGCAGGACAACCGCAAGCAGCAGCGCGCCGTGGAAGAACTGTCCCGCCTGCATGGCCGTGAACTGGAACTGCGCCAGCAGCTGGAGGCCGTGCGCCAGCGGCAACAGCAGGCCATGCAGCAACGCCAGCAGCTGATTACCGAAGGCACCGCCGCCAAGGCCGAGCTGGAAGCCGCCGAGCAAGCGCTCAACCTCACCCGCCAGTTGCTGGAACGCCAGCGCCTGGCACGTAATACCAGCGTCGAAGAGTTGCGCGGCCAATTGCGCGACGGCGAACCCTGTCCGGTATGCGGCAGCGCCGAGCACCCGTTCCACCAGCCTGAAGCGCTGCTGCAAAGCCTGGGTCGCCATGACCAGGCCGAGGAAGACGCCGCGCAGAAGCAGGTCGAAACCCTCAACAGCACGCTGGTGGAGCTGCGCACCCAGCTGGGTGTGGTCAATGCCCAGCTCAAGGACTACCAGCAGCAACAGCAGCAACTGGGCGAACAGCTGCAACCGCTGGTGGCCCAGGTGCAGGCGCACAGCCTGTGGCCTGCCCTCGCCCCGCAGGACGACAAGGCCCGCAGTGCCTGGCTCGACAGCCAGCTGCAGCGCCTGGACGACGAAATCGGCCTGGACGAGAAACGCCAGAGCGCCCTGCTCGCCCTGCAAAGAGATGCAGCCCGTCTCAACCAGCAACTGCAGGCCGCCCAGCAGGCGCAACAGCAGGCCCAGCGCCACCTGGAGCAACAGCACCAGGCCCTGGCCAGCGACGAGCAGCAGTTGCAGCAAGGCCTTGACGACCTGGCCGGCGTATTGCCCGAAGAGGCTCTCAAGGCCTTGAACGACGACCCGGCCAATGCTTTCCTCGCCCTGGACCAGCAGATCGCCCAGCGCTTGCAGCAACTGGAGCAGCGCAAGGACGAACAGGACGAACAGCAAGCCCGCCAGGCCCAGTTGGACAAACTACGCGACCAGCAACAGGCGCGCGTGCAGACCCTGCAGCAGCTGCAGCAGAAACGTGCCGTCCTCGACGAGCAGCGCCAACAAGCCCAGGCCTCGCTCGGCGAACTGCTTGGCGAGCACGCCAGCGCCGAAGCCTGGCAACAGCACATGGACGCCGCGCTGGAGCAGGCCCGCGCCCTCGACGCCGATACTGCCCAGCGCTTGCAGGACCTGCGCACCCAAGGCGTGCAACTGGCCAGCGAACTCAAGGCCAACACCCAACAGCAGCAGGCGCTGGACACCGAGCGCCAGCAGTTGCAGGGCCAGATCGCCCAGTGGCGCGGTGAGCACCCGGAGCTGGACGACGCCGGCCTGGATCGCCTGCTGGGCATGGATGACGCGCAGGTCAATGAACTGCGCCAGCGCCTGCTAAACGCCGAAAAAGCCATCGAACAGGGCCGCGTGCTGCTGCAGGAACGTGAACAACGCCTGCAGCAACATGCTGCGCAAATGACCGTAGACACCTCGGCCGACGCGTTGGAACAGGCCCTGACCGAACTGCGCGAACGCCTGGCCAGCCACGAGCAGCAATGCGCCGAACTGCGTGCACAGCAGGCCGATGACCAGCGTCGCCAACAGGCGCACCAGGCGCTGGCCGCGGAAATCGAGCAGGCCCATCAGCAGTGGCAACGCTGGGCTCGCCTGAACGCCCTGATCGGTTCGGCTTCGGGCGATGTGTTCCGCAAGATCGCCCAGGGCTACAACCTCGACCTGCTGCTACACCACGCCAACGCCCAGCTGCGCCAACTGGCCCGCCGCTACCGCCTCAAGCGCGGCGGCAGTGCCCTCGGCCTGCTGGTGCTGGACACTGAGATGGGCGACGAACTGCGTTCGGTGCACTCGCTGTCAGGCGGGGAAACCTTCCTGGTGTCGCTGGCCCTGGCCCTGGGCCTGGCGTCGATGGCCTCCAGCACGCTGCGCATCGAATCGCTGTTCATCGACGAAGGCTTCGGCAGCCTCGACCCCGAGTCGCTGCAACTGGCCATGGATGCCCTCGACGGCTTGCAGGCCCAGGGCCGCAAGGTAGCGGTGATTTCCCACGTGCAGGAAATGCACGAACGCATCCCGGTGCAGATCCAGGTGCGCCGCCAAGGCAACGGCCTGAGTGACGTGGAGGTGTGCGGGTGATCCTCTACTCGTTCCGCCGCTGCCCGTGGGCCATGCGCGCGCGCCTGGCCCTGCGCTATGCAGGCTGCGAAGTGGAGATTCGCGAGGTGGCGATGAAGAACAAACCGGCAGAACTGCTGGCCTTGTCGCCCAAGGGCACGGTACCGGTACTGGATACCGGTGCCGGGGTACTCGAAGAAAGCCTGGACATCATGCGCTGGGCGCTGGCGCAAAACGACCCGCAGGACTGGCGGCTACAGGCTGACCCTGTGGCGGCGCAGCAGGCTGAAACACTGATTACGCGCAACGACAACACGTTCAAGGCGCAGGTGAACCTGTACAAGTATGCCGAGCGCTATCCTGAGAATACCCGCGAGCATTACCGCCAGCAGGCCGAGGCGTGGCTAGCGGAGCTCGAAGGCCTGCTGGCAGGCAGGCCCTGCTTGCTGGCCACGCACCCGAGCATTGCCGACGCCGCGTTGCTGCCCCTGATGCGCCAGTTTGCCGGGGTCGAACCGCAGTGGTTCGCCGAGGCGGCTTATCCGCGGGTGCGGAGCTGGCTGGAGGGGTGGCTGGCTTCGGACCTGTTCAAGGCCGTAATGGCCAAATGAACCCTGTTTCCTGTACTGGCCCTATCGGCCAGCTCCCACAGGGGTTGAGCAGGCCTCAGGTCCAGCGCCGCACCTGTGGGAGCTGGCTTGCCGGCGATAGGGCCAGTACAGGATTCAGTGGTTGTGTTTAACACTCAATGCCGCATGGAAGTTGGCACTCTGGCGCAGGTACTGCTCGGTGTAGCTGTGGGTAGCGGACGCCTTGCCGCTGCTGTCGGCATGGGCGTGCGTCGGCAATACGACCGAAGCGGAAATGGCCGATGCAGCAATGACCGGGAAGAGATTGAAGTTCATCTGGGCTGACCTCGACGGCGGTGGTTTGACGTTGGCCCGTTTGGGCCTTGGGTCAAACTTACGCCGCCGAAGCCGCCGGCAAAAATTCATTGCGGCAGTATCGTTTATCACGCCGATCGATATCACTCGATGAACTTCAGGTCCGACGGTGCATTTTGCTTCAGCCTCTGCACCGTCTCCAACAGCTTGCCGCTACGCGGATCGCGGCGTATCACCACGATCTGGTTGCTCTTCTGGTTGGCCAGCAGCAGGAAGTTATCGCTCGGGTCGAGGGCGAACTCGCGGGGATGATCCCCCTCCACCGAACGGCGCTGCAGGAACGTCAGCTGGCCGTCCTGCTTGCCCACGCTGAACGCCACGATCTCGTTGGCCGTGCCGCGGTTGCTCACATACAGGAAGCGCCCGTCTGCCGACAGGTGCAAGCCACCTGCCGCTTTCGCCGCAGCTTCCTGGCGCTCGGTCAGCGGCAGGCGCTGGCGTTCGACCAGGTTGCCCTCCTGCACATCGAACATCACCACTTCGGCGTTCATCTCCAGGGTCAGGTAGGCGTGCCGGCCCTTGGCGTCGAACAGCAGGTGGCGTGGCCCGCTACCCGGCGGCAAATCCACCGACGCGGGGATCGCCGGCGTCAGCGGGTGGTCGGCACTGGCACCGTCGTAGCGGTAGATGAATACCTTGTCAGCCCCCAGGTCGCTGGCATACAGGTGCCGACCGTCCGGTGACAGCACCAGTGAATGCACATGGGCACTGGCCTGGCGCTCGGGGTTGACCCCGCTCGCGTTGTGCCGGGCCTGTTGCACCACCGGCTTGAGCTTGCCGTCCCTGGCCACCGGAACCACCACCAGGCTGCCGCCGGGGTCGGGCTTGACCGCGTAGTTGGCCACGAACAGGTAGCGCTGGTCACGGCTGAGGCTGGCGTGGGTCGGCTCGTCGCCTAAGCTGGCCACCTGGTTGAGAGGCTTGATCTCGCCTTTGGCACTGACGCTGAAACTGCTGACCTGGCCGCCCGGCGCTTCATTGACCGCAAACAGCTGGCGTTGATCGGCCGACAATACCAGCCACGAAGGGCTGACACTCTTCACCACTTGCTGCGGTGCAGGGTCGATATGGCCGGTCTTTTCGTCGAACTGATAGCGATATATGCCCTGGCTGGCGCCATCGGTGTAACTGCCCACCAGCAAGGTGGCGGCGTGGCCGTGGAGAGTCACGCTCATCAGGCTAGCGGTCAGCAGGCTCGTCCAGATCCGGTTCATCTTCTTCTTCATCCGGGGCACGAAAGGCACTCATACAGACTAGTCGATGCTCGCCGTTGGCATCGTCGAGTTGCCACTCATCACTTACGGCGATGGCAGCATTAACTTGCTCGGGGGTGAAGGACCAGCGCCGGAGCTGGCGGCCGTCCATGCATTCGATAGTAAGACCGGATTCGCTGGAGCTGAAGTCGAAGGCGTGCAGGCCGTCGATCAGGAGCATGTCGCAGGACTGCAGGGCGGTGGCGAGGGGGGACATGGGGGTACCAATCTGAAATGAGTTGGCATTATAGCCCCGGGGCTGCTTTGCAGCCCATCGCCGGCAAGCCAGCTCCCACAGAGGCCACACAAATTCTGAGGCTTGCGCTGTACCTGTGGGAGCTGGCTTGCCGGCGATGGGCCGCACAGCGGCCCCCTGCGATTCAATGGGCGAAAATGGAGCCCCCTTCCTTGCCCACCATCTTCTCCGGCTTGATCAGGAACCGCGCCAGCGCCGGCAGCAGCCACAAAGCACCGAACATGTTCCACAGCAGCATGAAGGTCAGCATCAGCCCCATGTCCGCCTGGAACTTGATCGCCGAGAAGATCCAGGTGCACACGCCAATGGCCAGGCACAACCCGGTGAACAGCACCGCCTTGCCGGTCGAGCGCAGGGTCTGGTAATAAGCCTCCTGCAACGGCAACCCGGCGCGCAGGAAGCTTTCCAGCCGGCTGTAGATGTAGATGCCATAGTCCACGCCAATGCCCACACCCAGCGCCACCACCGGCAAGGTCGCCACCTTGACCCCGATGCCCATATAGGCCATCAGCGCGTTGCCCAGCACCGAGGTCAGCACCAGCGGCAGGACAATGCACAGGGTGGCAGCGAACGAGCGGAAGGTAATCAGGCACATCACCGCCACGCAGATGTACACCAGGATCAGGATGGTCAGCTCGGCCGACTTGATCACCTCGTTGGTCGCCGCCTCAATCCCGGCGTTGCCCGCCGCCAGCAGGAACTGCAGGCCTTCCTTGTTGTGGCTGTCGGCAAACGCCTTGGCCGCGGCAGTGACCCGTTCCAGGGTTTCGGCCTTGTGGTCGTTGAGGAACACCAGCACCGGCGCCAGCGAGCAGTCGCCGTTGTACAGGCCGTCGGCGCGGGCGATGGAGTTGTTGAGGATGTCCGGGTTGCGCGACAGGGTTTCCCATTTCAGGCTGCCCTCGTTCATGCCCTTGATCACCTGCTTGGACACGGTCACAAGGGAAATCGCCGACTGCACGCCCGGGGTGTTCTGCATGGTCCACATCAGCTCGTCGATCGGCGCCATGGTCGAGTGGATCGAGCAGCTTTCCGGTGGAGTCTTGACCATGATCACCAGCACGTCGGAACTGGTCGAATAGTTGCTGATGATGAAGTTGTTGTCCTGGTTGTAGCGCGAGTCGGGGCGCAGCTCCGGCGCGCCCTGGTCGAGGTCGCCGATCTTCAGGTTCTGGCTGTACCACAGGCCACCGGTGAAGGCGACCAGCGCCAGAGCCACCGACACCGGGGCCACCTTGGCACTGGCGAAGTTCGACAGCAGGCGCCAGAACGGGTGCTCGCGGGTGGCGTCCTGCTTGCTGCGCTCGACGGCCTTCTTGCTGATGCCGACGTAGGAGATGGCTACCGGCAGCAGGATAAGGTTGGTGAACACGATCACCGCCACCCCGATGGAGGCGCCGATGGCCAGTTCACGGATCACCCCGATGTCGATGATCAGCAGGGTGATGAAGCCCACGGCATCGGCGAGGATGGCGATCATCCCCGGCAGGAACAACTGGCGGAACGTGCGCCGTGCCGCGATAAGCGCGTTGTCGGCATCACTCGACTGCAAGGCGATGCCGTTGATCTTCTGCACCCCGTGGGAAATGCCGATGGCGAAGATCAGGAACGGCACCAGCATCGAGTACGGGTCCAGACCAAAGCCCACCGCATGCATCAGGCCCAGCTGCCAGACCACCGCCACCAGGGTGGTGATGAGCACGGCAATAGTGCTGCGGATGCACCAGGTGAACCAGTACAACAGCACCCAGGTGATCGCCAGGGCGACACCGAAGAACATCACCACCATCACCAGGCCATCGATCAGGTCGCCGACCTTCTTGGCGAAGCCAACGATGTGAACCTTCACGTTGGGGTTCTGCGCCTGGAATTTGTCACGGATCTTTTCTTCCAGCTGGTGCGAGAACTGCTGGTAGTCCAGCTTCACCTGCCGGCCCGGGTCCTGCGGGTCGGGGTAGCTCTCCAACAGCGGCACGTCGACGATGCTGGACTTGAAGTTGTTGCCTACCAGGCGCCCCACCTGGCCTGACTTGAGCACGTTGTCGCGCAGGGTGTCGAGGCTGTCCTGCGAGCCGTTGTAGCTGTTGGGGATCACCTCGCCACCAGAGAAACCTTCTTCGGTGACCTCGCTCCAGCGCACGCTGGGGCTCCACAACGACTTCAGCCCGGCACGGTCGACGCCGGGGATGTAGAACACTTCGTCATGGATCTGGCGCAGGGTCTCCATGTAGTCCTTGTCGAAGATGTCGCCATTGACCGCCTCCACCGAGATGCGCACGGTGTTGCCGAGGTTGGCCAGGTCGCTGCGGTGCGCCATCATCTGCTCGATGAACGGGTGCTGCAGCGGGATCATTTTCTCGAAGCTGGTGGACGGGCGGATCTGCGTGGCCTGCCAGAACAGGAAGATGCTGACCAGTACGCACAGGGCGATGACCACGGGGCGGTTGTTGAAGATCAGGCGCTCAAGCAGCGTGGCCTTGTCCTGGTGATGCGGATGCATGGTGATGCTCTCCCTGCTGGTCATGGACGCACCTCCTGGTCAGCACCCTGCGGGTCAGCCAGGTGCACGCCACCCTGCCCTACCAGCAGCAGGCCGCCATTGGCCAGGCCGCTGACGCCGGCCAGGGCAATGCGGTCGGCGCGGTTGTAGACACTGAAGGTCTGGCCATCATCGGTACTGCGCAGCACGCTGCCGCCATTGCCGACCAGCACCAGGCTGCCATCTTCGACAAGCGTAGCGCCTGCCAGGCCAAATTCGAGGGTGCCGCGTGCGGCCTTGAGTTCGATCGGCTGCCAGCTGTCACCGAAGTCGGTGGAACGGAACAGGTTGCCGCGCAGGCCGTAGGCCAGCAGGGTGTGCGGCCGGGCAGTGCCGATTACGCCGAACAGCGAGCCCTGGTAGGGCCCCTCGACCTTGGCCCAGGTCTGGCCGTTGTCGGCGGAGCGGAACATGCCGCCCTGCTCGCCGACGATGAACAGGCCGGCGTCACGCACCTGGGCGATACCGTTCAGGTGCAACTGGTCGGGGTTGTCCAGGCGCTCGGCCACGTCCTGCCAGTGCTGGCCGCCGTCAGTGGTTTCCAGCAAGGCGCCGTAGGCACCTACGGCAAAGCCGTGCTGGCCATCGAGGAAGGCGACATCGAGCAAGGGGGCTTCACGGGACAGGTCTTCGAACTGCTTGCTCCAGGTGGCACCACCATCGCTGCTGGCAAGAACCTGCGCATCATGGCCGACGGCCCAGCCGCGCTTGTCGTCGAGGAAGAACACCGCGGTGAGCAGTTGCCGGGTGGGCACCCGGGCCTGGGTCCAGGTGCTGCCTTGGTCGTCGGAGAACAGGATATGACCGCGATCGCCCGCCACCACCAGGCGCTTGCCGGCATGAGTGGCGTCGATCAGCAGGCTTTGGCTGGCCTTGGCCGATTCGGTGGAATATTCGTCGGCGGCAGCGGCTTGCACGCTGTCAGCCCACATGCCAAGTGTCAGCGCCAGTACCGCTGCGGCTGCCAATGGCCAGGCGAGGCGCCTGCTCTGTTCCCTCATGACTGTCCCCTTTGGTGTTCTTATTTGACGGGTCAATGCACTGCAGGTACCGCGAAAAGCCTGAGCTAGAAGCCTGCAATAGCTTGAGGGGATCGTAGCGGGGATGTTTGCGGGAATACAACGGGCGGGGTGTTATGTTTTGTTGTCGGCCTTATGAAGCTGGGGCCGCTGTGCGACCCATCGCCGGCAAGCCAGCTCCCACAGGTACTGTACAGGCCTTGACGGCAGTGGAATACCTGTGGGAGCTGGCTTGCCGGCGATGGGCTGCACAGCAGCCCCAGTTTCTAACGGGCTCAAGCCAGGCTCTTGCTCACAACCTCATACACATCACTGGACAACTCGCCGGACGCCAGAATCCGCTCCAGCTCGCCCTTCATCAGCGCCTGACGCGCAGCGTCATACTTGCGCCAGCGGGTCAGCGGTGCCAGTTGACGCGAAGCAATCTGCGGGTTCAGCGCATTCAGCTCGATCACCAGGTCCGCCAGGAAGCGATAGCCCGAGCCATCCGCCGCATGGAAGTTGACCAGGTTCTGCCCGGCAAAGGCGCCAATCAGCGCACGGACCTTGTTCGGGTTCTTCAGGGTGAACGCCGGGTGCTGCATCAGCGCCTTGACCCGCGCCAGCCCGCCTGGCAGCGCGCTGGCCGCCTGCACGCTGAACCACTGGTCCATGACCAGCGGGTTGTCCTTGAAGTGCTCGGCAAAGGCTTCCAGCGCCTTGGCCCGCTCGGCCTCGAACGGCGAGTTGACCAGCACCGCCAGCGCAGTCAGGCGCTCGGTCATGTTATCGCAGTGCTCGAACTGCTCCAGGGTCGCCTGCAGCACCTGCGGCCTGCCGCTCAGCATCAGGTACGACAGGGCGATGTTCTGCAGGCTGCGGCGGGCGAAGTGCTCCGCCGAGGCCACGTAGGCGGTGCTGCGCGACACTTCGCGGTTGGCCTGGTAGCGCGCCCACAGGGCGTCGAACAGCTGCTCGGCGATCTGCTGGCGGGCGAACTCGCGGGCGGCGTGGATGGCGTCCACGTCGGCCACCTGGCTGATCTCGGTGAGGTAGGCCTCACCCGGCAGCGAGAGCATTTCGGCAACCATGGCCGGGTCCAGCGACTCGTTGCCGAGCACAGTGCCCAGGGCGGCGATCAAGCGCTGGTCGAGTTTCAGCTCTTCGCCACGCTGATGCTGGCCGATCAGCTCCTGCAGTACCTGCACCGACAGCTGTTGCCCCGCTTCCCAGCGGTTGAAGCCGTCGCTGTCGTGCTGCATCAGGAACATCAGCTGGTCGCGGTCGTAGGGGAAGCTCAGCTTGACCGGTGCGCTGAAGCCACGCAGCAGCGACGGTAGCGGCTTGGCCTGGATGCCCTGGAAGATGAAGGTTTGCTCGGCCTCGGTCACCGACAGCACGCGGCTAGTGCCCTGCGCCGTAGCTTCACCGGCCAGTTGCAGCGCCAGGTCGTTGCCTGCGGCGTCCAGCAGGCCCAGCTCCACCGGGATCACGAACGGCAGCTTCTCGGCCTTGTCCGGGGTCTGCGGGCAGCTCTGGCGGAAGGTCAGGCTGTAAGTCTGTGCGGCCGCGTCATAGACCTCGCTGACTTCCAGGCGCGGGGTGCCGGCCTGGTTGTACCAGCGCTTGAACTGGGTGAAGTCGACGCCGTTGGCATCTTCCATGGCCTTGATGAAATCGTCGGTGGTCACCGCCTGGCCATCGTGGCGTTCGAAGTACAGGTCACTGCCCTTGCGGAAGCCCTCGGCACCCAGCAAGGTACGAACCATACGCACCACCTCGGCGCCCTTCTCGTACACGGTCAGGGTGTAGAAGTTGGAGATCTCGATAAAGCTGTCCGGGCGTACCGGGTGGGCCATGGGGCCAGCGTCTTCGGCAAACTGGTGAGTACGCAGGTAAGCCACATCCTCGATGCGCTTGACCGTGCGCGAGTTCATGTCGGCACTGAACTCGGCGTCGCGGAACACCGTGAAGCCTTCTTTCAGCGACAGCTGGAACCAGTCACGGCAGGTCACACGGTTGCCCGACCAGTTGTGGAAGTACTCATGGGCGACCACGCCTTCGACGCGCTGGTGGGCGGCATCGGTGGCCGTTTCGGCACGGGCCAGCACACAGCTGGAGTTGAAGATGTTCAGGCCCTTGTTTTCCATGGCGCCCATGTTGAAGTCGTTGACCGCGACGATCATGAAGATGTCCAGGTCGTACTCACGACCATAGACTTCTTCGTCCCAGCGCATGGACTTCTTCAGGCTGACCATGGCGTGGTCGCACTTGTCGATGTTCTCGGGCTCGACGTAGATACGCAGGGTCACGTCACGGCCGGACTGGCGGGTGAAACTGTCTTCGACGCACCACAGGTCACCGGCCACCAGGGCGAACAGGTAGGCCGGCTTCATGAACGGGTCTTCCCAGGTCGCCCAGTGGCGGCCATCTTCGGCCGGCCCGCTGCCGATCGGGTTGCCATTCGACAGCAATACCGGGTAGCGATGCTGCTCGGCGATGACCGTGGTGGTGAAGGTGCTCATCACGTCCGGGCGATCGAGGTAGTAGGTGATCTTGCGGAAACCTTCGGCCTCGCACTGGGTGCAGAACATCTTGCCCGACTTGTACAGGCCTTCCAGTGCAGTGTTGCTCTCGGGGTGGATCTTCACGCTGGTGTCGAGGGTGAAGCGTTCGGCCTTGGGCTGCACGGTCAGGCTGTCGGCGTCGAGCTGGTAGTCACCCGGCTGCAGTTCCTGGTCATCCAGCGAGGCGCGCAGCAGTTCCAGCTGCTGGCCATCGAGTTCCAGTGGCGGCAGGCCGGCCCCGCGTGCCGGGTTGCGGCGCATGACCAGTTGCGCGTGAACCAGGGTGTGGTCCTCGAACAGCTCGAAGGTCAGGTGCGTCTCGTCGATCAGGTACTCGGGCGCCTGGTAATCCTTGAGGTAGATCACTTGCGGTTGTTCGGTACGCATGTAGAGGTCCTTTTACTGGAGCACGGCCAGCTGGTAGGCCGTGTACTTGCGAATATTGATCACACCGGTGTCGAAGATCAGGTACTGGCCCTTGATGCCCAGCAGCGTGCCTTCCACTACCGGGTCCTTGTCGAGGTTGAAGCTGACGATCTTTTTCGGGTAGGCCTCGACCGGATATTTCATCTGTACCACTTCGGCGTCGCGCAGCGGCTGGATCGCCTGCAGACCAAAGCGGCCCTGCAGTTCGCGCAGGCCATCAGTGCAGGCGTCGAAGACCTGTTCACGAATGGCAACCAGGTCGAGTTCCTCGGCGTCGCCCTTGAGCAGGGTGCGCCAGTTGGTGCGGTCCGGCACCTGGCTGCGCAGCAAGTCCTCGACCAGGCCGGATTGCTGGCGAGTTGCCACGCGCATGATCGGCAGGGCCTGGCTGGCGCCCTGGTCGAGCCAGCGGGTGGGCAGCTGGGTGGCGCGAGTGATACCGACCTTGATCCCCGAGGAATTGGCCAGGTAGACCACGTGGTCGGTCATGCAGAACTGTTCGCCCCAGGACGGCTCGCGGCAGGTGCCGGCGTCGTAGTGGCACTTTTCCGGGGCCATGATGCACACGTCGCACTGGGCCAGCCGGGTCATGCACGGGTAGCAGTAACCCTGGCTGAAGCTGGTCTTGGTGCGCTTGCCACAATGGCTGCAGTGGATGGCGCCAAGGTATTCCAGGCGCAGGCGCTGGCCGATCAGCGGGTTGACCGGCACCTGCGTGTCATCCAGGCGGAAGCTGTACTGCACCACCGGTGCCTGCAGGCTGACCGCCATCTTGCTCAACGAGCCACGAGCGAGTTCGATCAATGTACCGAGTCCGATTTGAACAGAATGTTGGCGATCGGCGCGGACTTCGATGCGCATTCCTGCGGGCCCATGTAGCCGGTACGCTGGTCTTCGGGCAGGTTTTTCATTTCCCAGGCGATGACCGCCTGCAGCGACAGCTCTTTCTGCTCGGCGGTGAGCTTGCGGCCATCCGACCATTTGCCGATTTCCACGGCCAGCTTCAGGCTCTGGTAGATTTCCGGGGTGATGTTTTCGATCATTTGCGCGAAAGTGGACATAGTGTCTCCTGATTCAAGCCGACAGTTTACGCCGGGCCAGCGCCCCACCCAAGAGCCCGGTCAGGCATCCGATGAGCAGCCCGCCGACGTGGGCGGCGTTGGCGATCTGGCCAAGGCCCAGGGTGTCGATCACACCGGTCAGGCACACCACCAGCCAGATCAGCATCATCACCAGCACGCCCTTGGGCAGGTTGAAGTAACGATCGGGCGCCAGCCACTGGTACAGCCAGATATGCCCGAGCAGGCCGTACAGCACGCCGGACAGGCCACCGAACAGGCTCGGCCCGCTGGTGTAGTGCTGGGCCAGGTTGGACACCAGGCTGAACAGCAGGGTCAGGCCCAGCAGCGCCCACGGGCCCTGGCGCAGTTCGATGCGTTTGCCCAGTTCCCAGTACCACAGGCTGTTCATGGCCAGATGCAGCACGCCGAAGTGCAGCAGCATGGGCGATACCAGGCGCCACCACTGGCCTTCGTCCAGGCTTTGCGCCAGCGGGCTGAAGTACAGGTAGGCGCCCTGGACCCGGAAGTCGAGGAAGGTGAACCAGCTGATGGTGGTGAAGTTGTCGCCCAGGCCGGTGAGGCCGGCGACGATGAAGCACAGCAGCAGGGTGATAGTGGTGACTTTGCAGGCTTTGGCCTGCTCTGCCAGGGAGGGTTGTGTGGGGCTATTCGCGGGTAAACCCGCTCCCACAGGGTCCTGTGCAAGTTCGAGATCGGCGTTGCCGTCGGGGTAGCGGTGGTAAAGTTCGCGGACGTCTGCGGCCAGGGTATCGGGGGCCCAGAGGACTTGTACCTCGCCTTCCTCGCTGACCCGGTGCGGCACCTGCAGGCGCTGCAGCAACTGGACGAAGCCGCTGAGGTCGACCGACAGCGGCAGGCGCATCACTTCGATAACGTTCATTGGTTGGCCTGTGGGCGGTCAACGTCGACCCAGACGAACTTGTGCGGGTCGATGCGGGTTTCATCATCCAGCCGGTAGGCAGCCAGCTTGCCGTAGAGCACGGCGCTGTAGTCCAGGCAGGCCAGGTTGGCGCGGATCGGCGCCGGGCGGCCGCTGCGCCAGTAATGGCCGACGAACAGCATGGGCTCGTCTTCGGCATAGCGCAGCAAGGCGTTCTTCTGGCTGTGACTGAGCGGGGTGCTGGCCACTTCCGCAGGCAGGGCGTCGGGCTGGAACACGATGTCGCCGTAGGTTTGCGGGTCTTCTTCCCAGAACTTGGTGCGGAAGAAGGCGCGGGTCAGGCCGTCACCGCCGGTCAGGGTCAGGCCGTCCGGCAGGCGCATGTCGGTGCCGCGCAGCAGGCGGTTGCACACGGTGGCGGCAAAGCTGCTGTTCACCGCCGAGGCCTGGATGAAGTGCTCGTCGATGCGCCCGTCGGGGTACTGCTGGCGCAGCGGCTCGATCAGCCGCGGGTCCCAGCAGGCATGCACCAGGCGGAAGCGCCCGGCGTCGACGAACAGTGGCAATTCGTAGAACCAGTTGACGAAGTCGTGCCAGTCAGCGGGGTGGTTGGCGAACTGGGTCAGGGTCTCGTCGATCAGCCGGGCGTGGCGCGGCGTATGTTCGCGCACAAAAGCCTTGCCGCTGCCGGGCAGCGCCGGGGTGACCCAGCCCAGGGCGTTGTACTCGTGGTTGCCCATGATGCAGAACGCCTGGCCGGCCTCGACCATGTCGTGGACGATGTGCAGCGCCTCGCGAATGCGTGGCCCGCGGTCGACGATGTCGCCAAGGAACAGCGCCTGGCGCCGCGGGTGCCGCCACACGCCGGCCACACGCTTGTAACCGAGGGCGTCGAGCAGGCGTTCAAGGGTCAGCGCACAACCGTGCACGTCACCGATGATGTCGAAACTTCGCGCCGGATCGAGCATCAGTCGTCCCTGCTTCCCAGCCGGCTGCCCCAGCCGAGCTTGGTGCGGCAGACCTCGTAGTAATTGTGATCCAGCGGGTGGATCAGGCGCAGCTTCTGCGGTTTCTTGCTCACCGTGATGGTGTCGCCGGGGGCGCAGGTGAAGTGGTTCTGGCCGTCACAGGATACTTGCGGGTAGATCTGCAGGTCCTTGGACACCACGATCTTCAGCTCGCTGTTGCCGTCGACCACGATCGGCCGACCCGACAGGGTGTGCGGGTACATCGGCACGATGACGATGGCGTCAAGCTTGGGATGCATGATCGGGCCGCCGGCCGACAGCGCGTAGGCGGTGGAGCCGGTGGGGGTGGCGACGATCAGGCCGTCGGCCTTCTGGCTGCAGACGAACTGGCCATCGATGTAGATCTCGAACTCGATCATGCGTGTGGACTTGCCCGGGTGCAGTACCACGTCGTTCAGCGCATCACCCTGGCCAATGGCTTCGTTATGGCGGCGGACCTCAGCCTGCAGCAGGAAGCGGTTTTCCACCAGGTAGTGGCCGTCGAGCACTTCGGCGACCTTCTCTTCCAGTTCGTCGGGGCGGATGTCGGTGAGGAAGCCCAGGTTGCCACGGTTGATGCCCAGCACCGGAATGTTGTGCCGGGCCAGGGCGCGGGCGGCGCCCAGCAGGCTGCCGTCGCCGCCGACCACGATGACCAGGTCACAGACCTCGCCCAGCAGCTTGCGGGTGGAGGTTTGCAGGCCATGGCCGGGCAGCACCTCGGCAATGGCGTCCTCGAGGATCACGTGCAGGTGCCGCTCGAGGAGGAATTTTTTCAGTCGGCGAATGGTGTCGAGCACCTGCGAGCTGCCAAGGCGGCCGATGATACCGATATTGCGAAATTGCTCCATGGGGCTCCTGCGAGGCTCTGCGGCGGGTGACGATGCGCCGATTATGGGCGAAACCACCGGGTAGCGGCAAACCGGCTATGCTCGCAGGATGATGCCATTCGCCCTGCTCCACCACCTGCCCCGGCAGCTACGCCGCCCCAGCGTGCGCGACCTGGCCTGGGCCCTGCTGTCGCCGCCGTTGCTCAACGCCCCGCCCTGCCCCCAGCGCCACCCGCTGGCGGGCAGCCTGTGGGCGGACCAGCCGCAGCACCTTGCAAACTGGCTGCGGGCGCTGGATGACGATGACCGCCCGTTGCGCGACTGGCTGGCGCAACTGGGCAGCCGGCGCCTGGGGCATTACTACGAACGCCTGTGGCAATTCGCCCTGGGCCTGGCGCCAGGCATCGAACTGCTGGCGGCCAACCTGGCGATTCGCGACGGCGGGCGCACCCTGGGCGAGCTCGACGTGGTACTGCGCGACCGCGACGGCGTGCACCACCTGGAACTGGCCATCAAGCTGTACCTGGGCCCGGAACACGCCGGGCAGGACCCCGCCGCCTGGCTGGGACCGGGCTGCCATGACCGACTGGGAAGCAAACTGGCGCACCTGGCGCGGCACCAGTTGCCCATGTCGGCGGGGGCGCACAGCCGCGAGGTGCTGGCGCAGCTGGGGGTAGCGCAGGTACAGGCGCATGTGTGGCTGGGCGGCTATCTGTTCTACCCGTGGCCTGGGCATGCGCAGCCACCGCAGGGCGCCAACCCGCAGCATTTGCGCGGGCGCTGGGTGCGGCGGCGGGACTGGGCGCTGGCTGAAGGCGAGCGGTGGCAGCCGCTGCAACGGCACGCCTGGCTGGCGCCGGCGCGGGTCGAAGCGCATGAGTGCTGGGCGGTGGAGCAGTTTGCGGCGTGGCTGCACGTGCTGGAGCGGCAGGCACCGGCGCAGTTGCTGGTGCGGTTGGAGCCGGATGTTGATGGGGCCTGGCAGGAGGCCGAGCGGGTGTTTCTGGTGGCTGATGATTGGCCGCATTTGCCCGATGTTTGATGTGGTCTGTGCCGGCCCTTTCGCGGGTAAACCCGCTTGTATGGTTAGACTTGAAGGGGTGGTGGGACTAAATGCCCGATTCTGACTGTTCAGA